>NZ_JBLWFK010000003.1:0-431539 GCF_048323675.1 Haliea sp. E17 | reverse complement strand
CACCGCCTTCGAATTCCTGGATACGAACCCAGGTTACGGGGCGCATGTTTTCCCCTTCAACCGCGATCATGGCTTCCGTGACCTTCTCGATCAGGGCTTCCTTCTGGTCGGGGGTGAATACGTTTTTGATTACATCGATAGTTACGAGTGGCATGATAATGCTCCTTTACTAGTCCTGAGAGGGTTTCTCTGGTCGCGCCCTCAATGACGCTGACAGGTGCATTGTTGCCAAATGCGGCCTGGAGAACATGAAGAAGACATGGATATTTCGTGGATTTTTCCCGGATACTTTGGGTCCGGCTGGACTAAGCTAGCGGGATGATCTTTTCCTTCGACGAATTCGAACTGGATCTCGCCCGGGCTGAGTTGCGCTGCTCTGGAGAGGTCTGTGCCATCGAACCCCAGGTCTTCTCACTGATCGCGCTGCTGGTGGAGAATCGTGACCGCCTGGTCACGCGGGAGGAAATCCTCGACCGGATCTGGGACGGCCGTATCGTCAGCGATTCGGCGCTAACCAGCCGGATCAAGTCCGCTCGCAGGGCGCTCGGTGATGACGGCAAGACCCAGCGCTTCATCAAGACCGTTCACGGCAAGGGCTTGCGTTTCATCGCCTCTGCGCAGATCCAGCAGGCGCCCGCCAGTGTGACGGTTACCGAACCGCAGGTTTCCGCTACGGAGTCGAATCCCCTGGTGGCAGATTCCAGGCCCTCGATTGCCGTCCTGCCCTTCCGCCTGTTGGGAGAGGCCGGTGACTGGCATACCATTGCCGATGGACTGCCGCATGAACTCATCATGGAGCTGTCCCGCCTGCGCTGGCTGTTCGTGGTCGCCAGGGCATCTTCCTTCCGCCTGCGCGGCGAAGATGTCGACCTGGGCGAGGTGCGCCGGCTGCTCGGGGTTCAATACTGTCTCTCCGGCACCGTGGAGGTGTCACGGGGGCGCCTGACAGTGACCGCGGAACTGGCCCATACCGCCGCGGGTGATGTGATCTGGGCGGAGCGCTACAGCGGGGAAGTCGACGACATCCACAGCATGCGCGAGCAGATCAGCTCGAATATTCTCAGCCAGCTGGAAGTCCAGATTTCCCTGCACGAAGCGTCGAGGGCCCGCCTCAAGGTGACCGAAAACCTCGACGCCTGGTCGGCCTACCACCTGGGTCTGCAGCATATTTACCGCTTCAATCGCCAGGACAACGAAGCCGCAGCGGCACTGTTTACGCGCGCGGTCGGGCAGGACCCGGGTTTCGCCCGTGCCCACGCCGGTCTCTCCTTCGTGCATTTCCAGAATGCCTTCCTGGGACAGACCAGCGACCTCAAGGCGGAGGTGGCTCGGGCGAGGCAGTGTGCGCAGCAGGGTGTTGATCTCGATCCGCTGGATCCCTTTGTCAACTTCAACATGGGCCGTACCTACTGGCTTGAATCCGACCTGGAGCGTGCCTATGCCTGGCTGGAGCGGGCGACTTCGCTGAGTCCGAACTATGCCCAGGGCATCTATGCCAAGGCCTGGACCGAGACCATGTCGGGCGCTGCTCCGGATGCGATGGCGCACCTCGATCTCTCGATGCGTCTCAGCCCGCTGGATCCGCTTTACTATGCGATGTTGTCGGCGCGGGGCCTGGCCCATATCACCGTGGGGGAAGACGAGAAGGCCGCGGACTGGGCGGATCGCGGTGCACGTTCTCCCGGCGCCCATGTACTGATAGCCGTCATCGCGGCAGTTGCCTGCCAGCTTGCCGGGCAGAAGGGCCGGGCGCAGGCATGGGTGGAGGACGTCCAGCGGCGGATGCCCGGCATCACCCGGGCGGATTTCTTCCGGTCATTTCCCATTCGCGATCCCCGTCAACGCCAGCGCATGGATACCGCACTGGCGGAACTGGGTTTCAGTTCGTCGTCCTAGCGTTTCAGTATTGATCCGGGCTGGCAGTGTGGTGTTTGTCAGCTGACGGACTGCCTGCTTCACTGGATCACCGTGTCGTTGCGGTCCCCTTTATTCCTGGCTGATGGTCACACTGACCGGGCAGTGATCCGAACCGAAGATATCGTTGTGAATGTCCGCGCCGGTAACGCGCTGGCGGACAAAGTCTTCACTGCCGAGAAAATAATCTATCCGCCAACCGACATTTTTGGCGCGGGCGCCGGCGCGATAACTCCACCAGCTGTACTTCACCGTATCCGGGTGCAGGTGCCGGTAGGTATCGACGAAGCCCGCGCCGATGATCCTGTCCATACCGTCGATTTCCTTCTGGGTATAGCCGGCACTCTTGTTGTAATTCGGCTTCGGCCGGGCAATGTCGATTTCCCGGTGGGCGACGTTGAAGTCCCCGCACATCAGCACGGGCTTGCCTTTGCCAAGGCTTGCGATGAAAGCGAGGAAGTCGCGATCCCAGGTCTCCCGGTAGGGCAGGCGCGCAAGCTCATTGCCCGAGTTGGGGGTGTAGACAGTGACCAGGAAGTAATCCTCGAATTCAGCCGTCAACACCCTGCCTTCCTGGTCGTGCTCCTCGATGCCGATGTCGGCCTGTACCGCCAGGGGCCGCTCGCGGCTGAGTATGGCCACTCCCGAATAGCCCTTGCGCACGGCTGAATTGCTGTAGACGTGGTATCCGTCCAGACCGTCGAGTGCGGCGACGACCTGGTCGTCCTGTGCCTTGGTTTCCTGCAGGCAGAGGATGTCCGTGTTCAGTGCCGCCAGTGAGTCGGCAAAGTCCTTTTTCATAACGGCCCGCAGTCCGTTGACATTCCAGGAGGTGATTTTCATAGCGTGGTCTTGGTCTGCTCTGGCGTTGGAGTTCGCATCAACATGCCGCGATGTCGTTTTCACCGCAACCTGGCAGGTATGACCTGAACGGGTGAAGCGGCGGAAATTTCCTGCGGTGAATTATGTGCCGTCGAAGGGCGAGGCTGGCCATGTTACCAGAGTTATTGGCGGCTGTGCGAAGGACGAAGGTCGGCGCGCGTTACCGCCGAGCCCCGGCTGCAGGGTAGGTAGAGAGCCGGCGAAACGGGGTGGAAAAGCGTGTAGTCATGCGGGTTTGGCCATGTTCCCGGGCCGGCGAATCCCGTTTGTGCGCTGCCCTGGAGTTTCACCCGCTGTGTATTGCCTTTCTGGGCGAGGTCGGGCAGCCGTTCACCCGGCGGGTAAAAATTGTGGAAGCTAGGCTATTTCCGATAGCCCATTTGGGACACGGATTGGCCAAATCCCTGGGATAGACTCGGCGCAAACCGGGTAAATTCCAGGGCAAAACATCTGTTCCTGGTATCGGTAAACATCAGCTCCAGGAGGAACAGGTTTGTCGCAACGGGACGCTCTGCGCAGGGCTTTTTTTCTGGCGGGAAGTTTGCCGGCTGCCCACGGATTTGCCGCGGGGGATGCCTCCGACGACAGGTTGTTCTACGGTCCGCTCTCGCTGGAACCGCTCCTGCGGAGCGAAGCTGCCTACGACGACAACCTGTACTACAGCCCGGAGAATACGGTTGATTCCTGGGTCAGCCGGGTGATGCCCTCGGTCGAGGGTGTGATCAAACTTCCCGATGCGGAATACACCCTCGGTTACCAGGGAGAGTATGGGCGCTTTCTCGAGAGCAGTGATGACAACTATGAAGATCACACGTTCGACGCTACCGCAAACCTGGCGCTTGCCCACCGTCATCGTTTGATGCTCAGTGGATCCTATGCGTTGAAACACCAGGGCCGGGGTGAAGGCCTGACCCAGGGATTCGACCCGGAGACCGGCGATTTCCAGGGTTTCGATCCCGATGGAGAGCCTGTCTCCTCGCCGGACAAATTCAATGTCTCGCGCGTTGCGGCGGACTACTACTTCGGCGCCCTGGATTCGGGCAACCGCCTCAAGTTCTCCCTGTCGGGACGCCAGAGCGAATACACCAACCACCGCAGCCGCACCCGCTACCGGGACCACGAGAATATGGGCGCGGGACTTACGTTCTATCACCAGGTCATGCCCGCTACCTCCCTGTTGCTGGAAGTTCGCGGAAACGATATTTCCTACGGCGATACCTACCCGGATACCGCGACGCTGGACAGCAGGGAAGTGCGCTACCTGGCAGGGGCGATCTGGGATATAACCGGCACCACCAGCGGCACGGTCAAATTTGGCCAGGTACAGAAGAATTTTTCCGCCGAAAGTCGCGAAAACTTTTCCGGGCTCGACTGGGAGATTGACCTGAACTGGGAGCCCCGGAGTTATTCGCAGTTTGAGTTCAGCGCCGGGCGCTCGGAGGAGGAGACCTACGGCGAGGGCGATTTTATCGACACCATGACCTACTCACTGGGGTGGAATCACGGGTGGAGTGACCTGCTGCAGTCGAATATCAGCGTGAGCTACAGCCAGGAAACCTATCACGGGATCGATCGTGACCAGGATGTGGTGGATTACAGCCTGGGTCTTTCCTACCAGTGGCGTCATTGGCTCGCGTTCGAGCTCGGCGCTGATTACTCCGACAGCGACAGCAACGTCGACTGGCTTGTCTATGACCAGAATATCATTCGCCTCGGCGCCACCCTGAGCCTCTGAGCAACGAGAAATTGCATGAACCGATTATCGAATTCCCTTTTTATCACGGCTTTACTGGTGTTGGCCGGCCTGTTGCCACCAGCCGCCTTGGCCGCGGACACGCCGGTGGCCTATCGCCTCGGCGCCGGTGACCATATCACTATTCAGGTATTTGATGAGCCTGACCTGAGTATGAACTTCCGCCTGAACGATTCGGGAATGGTGAACTATCCGCTGTTGGGCGAGGTGCTTGTCGCGGGCCTGACGGTCAATGAACTGGAGCAGCGTATTACCGGCGGACTGCTGGACGGATACCTGGTAAATCCCGATGTCACGGTTTCGATTGAGGAGTACCGTCCGATTTTTATCCACGGCGAGGTGAAACAACCGGGGGGCTTTCCCTATCAGCCGGGCCTGACCGTACAGAAAGCGGTTGCGCTTGCCGGCGGTTTCACCGAGCGCGCCCAGCGCAAGAATTTCAAACTACAGCGTTCCGACAACCCGGAGGATGACCAGGCTGTGGGACCTGACGTCACGGTTATGCCTGGCGACATCATCACTGTGAAGAGAAGCTTTTTCTGATGAACAATATGCGTGAAATTGCGGCGATGCCGGTGCAGGAAGTCTGGAGTCGGGGTGACGATATCGACCTCCGGCACTACTGGAGCGTGATCGATCGCAAGAAATGGGCGATCCTGCTGTTGGCGAGTATTGTCAGCCTGATTACATTGCTGGTAACCCTCGCGATTACACCGGTGTACCAGGCCGATGCAACGCTGCTCATCGAATCCAAGGAAACCAACCTGGTGTCGATCGAGGAAGTCTACGGTTTCGATACCAGTGCCCGGCAGTACTACGATACCCAATTCGAAATCCTGGCCTCGCGGCCCCTGGCGGAACGTGTGATCGAACGCCTGGACCTCGTCGAAAATCCCGAGTTCGCCAGCGAGCAAGAGGAGGCCGAGGGGGGCGGAGGCCTGGCGCGCTGGTTGCCTTTCCTCGGTGCCGGCGAAGCGGCAGGCACAGTCGACCCCGTGACCGAACTCACCGAACCCTACCAGAAACGCCTGCACATCGAACCGGTTCGCGATACCCAGCTGGTGCACGTACTTTTCGAAGCGACCAACCCGGGTCTCGCGGCTGATGTAGCCAACGCCCATGCGGAGGCCTATATCGACAGTATGCTGGACGCCCGCCTGGATATGACCCAGATGGCGGCGAGCTGGATGAAACGCCGGTTGGACGAACTGCGGGACAATCTCCAGGCATCCGAAGCGCGTTTGCAGTCATTTCGCGAGCGCGAACAGTTGGTCGATGTCGATGGTCTGCAGTCACTTCCCGCCAAGGAAATCGACGAACTGTCGAGCCGGCTGATCGAAGTGCGCAGGCAGGTATCGCAGGCCAAGACCGCATATTTACAGGTCCAGCAGTTGCGCGGATCGCCCGTCTCGGTGCGTGAACTCAGCGCACTCCCGGGGGTCCTCAACGATTCCCTGGTCCAGACCTTTCGCCAGGCTACCGCGGAAGCAGAGATACAGGTAGCAGAACTGGGTAAACGCTACGGACCGCGGCACCCCAAAATGATTGCCGCCCAGTCCGAACTGGCCGCTGCCAACGAGAGTCTTGCGCGCCATATAGACAGCGTTGCTGACAGTATTCGCACCCGTTATGCCGACGCGCAACAGGAAGAGCAGGCTATAGCCGAGGCGCTGGAACAGGCCAAGGGGCGCTATCATGTGGTCGGGCGCAAGGGGTCGGAACTGCGCGCCCTGCAACAGGAAGTGGAAAGTAATCGCCAGCTCTACGATATGTTTTACAACCGCGTGAAGGAGACCTCGCAGACGGATGATATGCAGCCGGTCAATGCGCGGATCATCTCGCCAGCCATCGTGCCCCAGAAGCCGGTCAAGCCCAACAAGAAGCTGTTTGTCGCCCTGGCATTCTTTGTCAGCCTTATCCTCGGTGTGGTAGCGGCGTTCCTGCTCGATGCGCTGGATAATACGGTAAAAAGTGCTGAAGACGTGGAAAACAAACTGGACCAACCCCTGTTGGGTATGTTGCCCCTGGTTGCTATGCCGGAGGGCGTCGACCGGAATCTTCCGCTGTTTCTCGACAAAAACCACAACAGTTACGCCGAGGCCATGCGCACGGTGCGTACCGGAATCGCCCTTTCCAGCCTGGATGATCCCTACCGTACAGTCATGGTGACGTCGTCGGTGGCCGGTGAGGGTAAAACCACTACGGCAATCAACCTCGCTGTCGCGTTTTCGCGGATGGAGCGTGTACTGCTGGTAGAGGCAGATATGCGCCGCCCGGGCATCGTCAAGCAACTGGAACTGCCGCGGGCCCGAGCCGGACTCGCTGAACTGGTCGCGGGGACAGCATCGCTCGAGGATGCGGTGGTGCGAATGAAAGACCAGGGGATCGATATCATCGGCGCCGGTGTTATCCCCCCGAATCCGCTGGAATTGCTGTCTTCGCGCCGCTTTGTCGAATTGCTCGACTCCCTGGGACAGCAATATGACCGCGTAGTGGTGGACTGCCCGCCCCTGCTGCCTGTGAGTGATGCACGGGTCATCGCCACTTATGTGGATTCCGTAGTCTACGTCGTAAAGGCGGATGCGACCTCCGTGAACAAGGTGACCATCGGCCTCGGTCACCTCGCCCAGACACGGGCCCCGATTACCGGAATCGTGCTCAATTGGCTGGATATGAAAAAGGCCGAAAAATACAGTGATTATGGTTATGGCGGCTACTATGAGAGTTATGAGACGCAGACGGCCTGACGTTTATTCCCCGGGCCGCAATCCATTCCCATGATTGACCTGCACTGTCATTTCCTCCCGGGCATCGACGACGGGGCCCGCAGCCTGGACGAGGCGCTGCAGCTCGCCCGCGATTCGGTAGCCAACGGCGTATTCTGTGCCGTGATGACGCCGCACCTGCACCCGGGACGCTGGGAGAACTTCGCCGGCGAAATTGCCCGCCAGACCGCCCTGTTCCGGCGGGCCCTCGAGGAGGCAGGCGTCGATCTCGACATTGCGTTCGCTGCTGAAGTCAGGATGTCGCCGGAGATCCCGCTGCTGATTGAACGGGGTCACGTACCCTTCCTCGGGGAAATGGACGGCTACCAGCTGATGCTGCTGGAATTTCCCCACGGTCATATCCCCCTTGGCGCAGACAAGCTTGTGTGGCGCTTGCTGCAGATGAAGGTTCGTCCGGTGATCGCACACCCTGAACGCAACAAGGATGTGATGCGCGAACCGGGGAAAATCAGTCCGTTTGTCGAGATGGGCTGCATTCTCCAGCTTACCGCTGCGTCGGTTTGTGGCCGCTTTGGCGAGCGGGCCCAGCGGGCGGCCAGGCTTTTGCTGGAAACCGACGCCGACATAGTGCTTGCTACCGATGCCCATAACACGGAGTCCCGCCCGCCGATCCTTGCCGAGGGCAGGGCAGCGGCGGCGCGGATCGTGGGAGAAGCAGCAGCCCATAGAATGACCTGCCTGCTGCCACAACAGATCGTCGCCAGCCAGTTTGCAGGGAATCTGCCGTCGGCCTCTGCGCAAGGTGTGGACGTGGCCGTATCCACAGTCGCGGTGGGACAGGCGGAGGATCCTGCACGGGACAATTCCGCTGTTCAACAACGCGAACGTCCAGCGCCTTCGCCTGGCAAGCGCCGCAGTGACAATTCACCGGGTGAATCGACGGCTGCGACAGGACTGGATGAGTTGCTCCTGGGACTGGTCGATGAGCGGCTGCGTGTGTTGCTGGCGGTGGAAAGAGGGGCCGACGCCGACGGGTCGGGAGCAGGGCGAGCGCAACAATACCACAGGGAAATCGTGCGTCGGTTGGGCGGTGAAATCTACCGGCGTGTGCGGCGCGAGGTGCTCAGGGAGTTAGGACTCGATGCTTCGATACCAGGCCACACCGGTGGCAATGACCGGAAGGTCGGACCATGAACGCGGGTGAGCGGAATTTTCCGCGCGCGGAGAAACTGCAGCGGATTTCAACCGTTGAGCGCTGCCTTGCGCTGGTACTGATTGCAGGGCTCGGCTATGCCACGTTGTCCGTGATACGCGACACCCTGGCATCACTCTATGCGGTGCCGGCGCTGCAGTTGATGCAGGAGTGGGACCTGGCGAACGTGGTACAGCCCCAGGCAGGAGACATTGCGCCTCCAGGCGCATCGGCAGGTGGTCCAGGGGGCGACGCTCCCATTGCCAGTTTTTCCCCGGATGAGGCAGAGTGGCAACTGGCCTATGCCGCGCTCCAGCGAGCGATCAATCTCGCGCCGGGCAATCCGGAACTCTACGCCAATCTTGGTCGCCTGTACCAGTTCAAGTTCGAGGACAACAGCCTGCCGCTGGAGGACATCGATGCGAGCGCCCACGAGGCATCAACGGCATTCAACATGGCTGCCAGACTGCGCCCGACATGGCCCTATCACTGGTGGGATATTGCCCGCACTGAATACGTGTTACAGCGCTCGCACCTGGCGGATTTCCGCAGGGCGCTGGACAACGGAGTGCGCTTCGGTCCCTGGCTGAGGGACGTACAGTTGTTTTCGGCAGACCTTGCGCTCGAACACTGGGACACCCTTGGCACGGAATCCCGCCAGCTCGCGCTTGCCAATTTCGACCGGGCTCTCGTGCGCAGTCCGGAGTTTGTTCCCGACATTATCGCCGCCTATGACGCCTGGGACATGCTCTGCCAGCAGGCGGAAGGATTGGCGCCGCAACTGCCTACTTTACCCGTCTATTGTGCAGATCCGGATTTGCGCACGTCACCGTCGCCGCTTTCGCTGGATCCCTGAACCGGGCGCCGGATGATACGCAGGTAGGGGATGATACTGTCGAGTTCACGCGCATTTGCCATGGCCAGATCCGGGTCCAGTCCGGGTTCGACGTAGAACAGGATTGCGTCATCGCCGCCGGAATCAACCACGTAGGCACCGTATTTCTGCAGCGCTCTCGCTATCAACCTGGCCAGCCTGCTCTCGACCAGCGTGTCGATGTCCAGCCCGGGAGGGATTGTTAACAGCGAGCCCATCGGTATGGAGCCTGAATAGCGTTCTTCGCTGAACCCGTCCTCGCTGGTCGCCGGATACACATAGCCGGGTTTGAGGTAGCGGACGCTGAGAGCGATGGCGAGGGCATGGTCGATGGAACCCGATTCCAGCTCCCACTGGCGGATCAGGCCGCCGACCGATGAACCCCCGTAAGCGCGCGAGCCAATGTTCTGCCCGGATTGTTCCGCCACGCCGATCCCCCTGGCATCGACTTCCCGGTAGATATTTGCCCGGTTGGGCAGGTCGAATCGGAAAAATTCATGGATCGTGGATTGGTCGGCAGACATGATGCTCAGGTGCGCGTCGGTTCCGACGGCGGGTTGGCTGTCTAAGGGGAAAGGTATTGCGACTTCCCCGTCTGCCTTGCGCAATTGGATCGAGCGGGTGTTATCCGTGGCGTCGGCGAGATAGAAGGGAATCGACCAGGCGTTACTGTTGATGTGGATATGTGGGGGTTTGCCGAAATCCGGTGCGAGCAAGCTCCCGGAACTGGTTCCGTAGCTTTCCAGGGTCCTGTTCCAGGGCGAATTGTCCGAGAAAGGCCGCTGGTAGTAATCCCTGGCGTTTGTAGCACAGGCGGTAATTGCCAGGGAGCTCGCCAGAGGAAAAAGGATGCTGGATAATTTTCGTTTCATCTCGTCTGCAAGCTGTTGAGGTGAACGGGAGAGTGCACTGGTAGCGACTGTCGTGACTGCCCTGTGGGCCTGTCACGACAATTTCAGGGTATAAAATCCGAGGAGTCGGTTGACCTGCCAGACACCGAGCAAATTGACGATGGACATCGCAATGGCGGCTGCGACAGCTGCCCCCAGGGAGCCAAACTGCGGCGTCAGCAGAACGTTCAGGCTGACGGCGACCAGCGCCGCGAACAGCGTGTTGTTGCGCACCTCGCGATAGTGTCCGGACATCTGCAGCAGGTAACCGACGGAGCCTGTTACGACATTCACAAACTGCCCGAGTGCCAGTACCGACAGGACCAGTGTGCCAGCTGTGTAGGCCGGACCGAATATTCCCAGGATCAAACCGGGAAAGACCAGCATCAGCAGTAACAGTGGTGTTGCGATCGCGAGCATCAAGCGGACGGACCTTTTCGATATCCGTTCAAGTTCGGTGAGTCTCCCCTCGTGGTAGAGAACTGCGTAGCGCGGTGCAACAACACTGTTTACTGCGACGAGTGCGAAACTCGTGAGCATGGCGACTCGCTGGGCGATAGTGTAGACAGCAACCTCCTCCGGGGCCACCCAGGCGCCGAGAAAGACCTGGCTACTCCAGACAATGACCAACTGGGTGAGGGCGACCACATACAGGGGTAGGGATTCCCTTACCAGGCTCATCGCGGTGCCAAGGCTTACGGCGCGGATACTCAGGGAGATCCGGCCCGTGGTTGAAAGGGTGCTGAGCGCCATCATCAGCGCGCAGCCTGACACATAGCACGCCGCCAGCAGCTCCTTGCTGGCTTCCAGGCCAACGATCCTCAATGCAATGACGAGAACCAGTGAAGCCAGGGTGACCTGCCCGAGATTGAGACTGATGATGTGCACAAAGATGCGTTTGAGTCCCTGGTTTACGTAGCTGTTGAGCAGGCAGATTGCGTAGAAAGGAACCGCCATCCCCATGATCGCAATCATGGAGGTCATCCGCGGATTGGAAAAGAGCAGTTCGGCGATGGGTGCTGCGCAAACATAAAGCAATGCGGCTATCAGGGCACTGGTACAGAGAGTTACCAGGAAGGCACTTGAATAGAGTGAATCGAGTTCGTGCCGGGATTGCTCCCGGGATTTTACCGAGACGTGGCGAACCGCCACGTTGTCGACTCCGAAGCGGGCGATATGACTGGCCACCAGTACCAGGGTAATGCAGAGGAAAAATTCTCCTGCTACCTCGGGCTGGAAGTGGTGTACCACGAGCAGATTGAAGCCGAGCAGGCACACTGAAGAGAGCACCTTCAGCCCCATGGCGAAAGCGCTGTTGACCAGCAGGCCCCGGTTAGCCAGGAACAGGCGAATGCCTGGGGAGCGCGACATCACAGGTATACGCGGCGAAAGCGCAGAATCGAGCGGTAGGCGGGGCTGTTGTAGGCCCACGCGCGTGGAAGAAAGCGCAGTTTAGAACCTTCGGGTTCACGATCGTAGCGGAATATCGCCCGATACTTGCGGGTCATGGCACTTACCAGTTGGTGTTGTTTCTGGCAGTTATCGCGTTGCCAGCTGTAGGCTTTGCCAGGGTCGATTTCGCCAGCGGAAGTCGCCTTCCACGCGCTTTCCCAGTCGGGCACGGCGCTGGCGGCTTTGCCTTCAACCGGCGAGTAGGGAATATCGAGGAACTGGCAGATCTGGCGAATCTGCAGCCGCAGTGCCGTCACCAGATCCTCGAATCGCAGCAGGTGTACGCGATCGGGATACTGGCGATGGAGTCGCATAAACGCATCGTTGTACATATTCCAGGCAGCGCAGTGTTTCGGCACATTGGAGTGAGTCCAGTCCATGCGCAGGTTTGAACTCACTACATCACGCGGGTCCTTGACCAGGTAGATGAAGGTCGCCAGCGGGTGGCATTCGAGGATTTTCCTGGTGTGGAGTATGTGCGCGGGTGACTTCTCGACCAGTATGGCCGGTGCCTCGACTCCCTGCAGCGCAGCGTGGCGACGCAGGAACGCTGACAGCAGGCGATTGCGGTCAAAGCCGCTGTCGCGGGCGGCATCCACCAACTCGGAGGGGTCGAGGCCGAAGTCCTGCAGCCGGTTGTCTCCGCTCAGGACCTGCATGAACTGTCGTCCGGAGCGCGCTGTCTTGAGCTGTTTGAAGGCTTTGCAGTAATACTGGGTTTCCGGGCCCACACAGACATCCTGCAACTGGTTCAACTGGTTGGCGAGTAGTGTCGTACCGGAGCGTGGATAACCGGTGATGAAAGTGATGGGCTGCTGGAAGTCGAGGTGCGCTGGCCCGGTGCCGAGATTGGTCATATCAGTTCAATAGCCTCCTGATTTCCATCAACATGTTTTCGGGTGCATACGGTGACAGTGGGGGTAGGTCCTGTGGTGCCCTGAGCGTGCGGGCGAGCGCGTCTTCCAGTTCGTCGGGGGTGGCGAAAGGAAAGCACTGCTGAAACGCCTGGAAGTGGCGCAGGGTTTGTTCCTGGTGATTGTCGCGGTGCTCCTGGAGTTCGGCCAGTCGCGCCATCATCAGGATGGGCTTGCCGAGGCCGAGGGCGGTCAGAATCGATCCAATACCTACATGCGAAATGATGACATCTGACTGTTCAAAACAACGCCGGCTTTCAGCAAGGCTCAGCATGCCAACCGATTCGAAATTTCGGGGTATGTAGCGCGCTCCATTCCCGACCTGGGCAAATACCTCGAGCCCTGCGTGTGCGTCGCAGTATTCGTCAACCATTGCAACCATGCGATCGAAAGGCAGCTGTGTGCCCACCGTGACAAAGATCAAAGCGCGGCCTCCGGTTGGGTCGGCAGCGAGCAGCCGATATAGGCTATACCCTCGGCACTGCTGAGGTGACGCCACTGGGTGAAACAATGTGGGGTGATGCGTCGGGCGATCCTGCCCGACAGGGACATGCGTTCCGGATTTGCGATGCTATCGATCCAGATGAGCTTTCGACGAAGCAGGCGGGCCCATGCGATAGCCAGCAAGCCGGGTGCGGCACCAGTAGAAATAACCGCCGTGGGACGTTCCCTGAATACGATATGAGCCGTTTGCAATGCGGTGCGCAAGACGCAGAGCAATTGCCCCGCATTACTGTCCGAGACTCGGTAGTAGCGCGCGAGAGAAATGCCGTCCGGTGCCTCCGGGGAAGTAGAGACCAGCACTACCGTGTGGTCGTCAAATGCAGGAGTCAGGCGTAACAGTTCAATCAGGTGGCCACCTCCTGAGCAAACCGCGAGTAGTTTAGGTGAGCTCATGATACATCTCCCGGATTTGAGGCACGATAATTTCTGGTGTGAAGTTAGCGAAGTAGCTGTTACGACCATTCTGGCCAAGTGTCTGGCGTGTCCTGGCGTCCGTAGCGCAAGTCAGTAATTCCACGAGTGCAGGAAGGTCGCCAGGCCCGTGCAGGAGTCCGCTCTCTCCTTGTGCCAATGCTTCGGGTATTCCACCAACCGTCGACGCGATGACGCATTTTCCGAGACTCATGGCTTCCAGAATTGCCATGGGTAATCCTTCGTGGTACGACGGAAGTACCAGTACATCGGCGCTGTTTAGCATCGCGTGTTTTTCCGTGCCTGATATCCATCCCGCGAAAGTCACTTCGCCGTTTAGTCCGCATTTTTGTGCGGTTTGTCTTGCCTGGTCTAGCTCTCCGCTGCCACACACAACGAGTTCAACGTTTGCATTGACTCGCCTCAGCTCTGCAAACGCTGGTAGGAGATCGTAAATACCCTTGCGTTGGCCTACCTCTCCCATGTAGACGTACCGGACAAGCTTGGAATCGCCATTCCTTGCCGTTGTAGTAGGGATTGTGGGTGCTTTTGGTACCGGTTCCACATAGTTGTAAATCACGCGGGAACGGATGTTGGTATCTATACCCGTAACCGTGTCCTGCCACTTTTTTGATAGCACTACGACGACATCCGTCGCTTTCAGCGTGTGCCGAAACAGCCATTTCACCGGGCGGGAGGTGTGCTCGTGGTAGTAGTCAAACTCTGAGCCATGCAGATGGAGGATGACGCGTGCCCGACTCAATTTGAGCAGAAACACCAGGATCATCTTGCGAAAAAAGCTGCCGTTCATGGCCATGTGCAGGTGGTACAGGCGATGACCTTGTATTCTCAGACACAGGACTTGGCACAGGCATCGGACGTAGGTCCATATGCGGAAGATGAGACTGCCTTGCTGGTGTGATCCCAGCCAGTAGGATTCGTACCCGGAAAATACATCGCTTTGCTGGTAATTTTCGACCACGGCGCGGATGCCGCCAGGTTCCTTTGTGCTGATTGTGATAATGCTACGCGGCATGAAAATGTCTCCATTTCACTGGCTGTTGTTGGGTCTGTTGAAAAAGACTTGTGACCTGGTCTACGTCGCTGCGGTAATAGTCAGTGAGCTTCGCAACGCTATTCGTGGAAAGCGTTGCACCTTCGGGCATGCCCGCGCCGTTCAACGTCCGGTACATCGAGACTATCTGCCGCTTGAGCCGTGGATGACGGCGAAGTACCGGCTCGAGTGCGTCGTTCACTTTCATGCCCAGTGCATGCACTGCCTTGACCTTTCCGTGGAAGGTTGAGTTGGAGCGAAAGTAGTCAAAGTCCTGGTAGAAACTCGCGTCGATGCCGGAATTGCGGCAAATTCGCTGCATGACTCTGCCGGGATCACTGTTCAGTTGATCGAAGTCCACCAGAGTGACCTGCTCATCGAAGCGTTCGAAATAATGCTTGAGATGTCGTGCGTAACGGCCGGCCGGGAGAACCTGCATGAACCAGGCATTGGTGAAGGGCGTATCGGATAGCGATATGTCGCCCCGGTCATAGGACAGGCACATATCGGTATAGGCGTCGATTGACAGCCAGTCCGGAATAAAGAATTTACTGCGGTGAAAGCGATAGCTCGACTGGAAGCGCTCCACCGGGTCGCGCAGGATGAACACCAGCTGGCACTCGGTCAGCGTCGTATGAATCCTCGGCGCGACTTCACTGGCGAGTCCGAGATAGCCCGGGGACGCCTCTACGCAGATGTTTTCTGGGGCGCCCTGGAAAAATAAACCGCAATATTCCTGCTTGTTACATTCCGCCTGCCGGAAATAGTCGGTTTCCTTACGGATTGAAGGACGAACTTGCGGGTGCACGGCAAGGTACTCGAAGACGGATGTCGTGCCGGCTTTTTCGGTGCCGCCGATGATCAGGAAACTCATGGCGCACCCCCGGGGAGGTTGTGCTGCGGGGTCAGTTGTCCTGCTGACCTGCAGCCTGTCGTGAATCCCTTGCCATGGGCGAAGCGGATGGGCCTTCGTTTATACACCCTGGAATCCTCCATTGCGCATCGGGATCTTTCGCCGTTGCTCGCTTGCGGCCAGGGTGATATAGGCGAGTGCGATAGCGAACATGTATCCTGGAAGCAGGCGATAGATAATTCCGTTGCTGAACAGCCCCGTGGCGGTATAACCCAGGACCAGCGCCCTGCCGTAGAGATTGGGCTGTGTCCTGTAAAGCAGCGTTATGTTCGCAACGAGGAAAATCAGTCCCACCAGGCCGAGTTCGGTAATGGTTTGCAGGAAGTTGTTGTGGGAGTCCTTCTCGCCCATCCAGTTGTCCACGCGGATATGGTCGCTGCCAAAACCACGGCCAAAGATGAACTGGTGAAGTTCCGCTCCGGACAGCATCTGCAGTTTTATCTGCCACATGTTCAGTCTTCCCGAGGACACGCGATTCCAGTTGATGCTGTCTGCCGACAATGCCGCCAGTGCGATCACCAGGACCGGGACCAGCAGGTAAAGTACGGATTTCCCGGTAGCCCCGAAGCGCGACATCACCAATACGCCCGCGTACACGGCGATCAGTACGAGGGGGGTTCTGATCGACCATCCGTCGATCAACATGTAAATCGCGAACACCATCATTGCCGCCAGTGCCAGTCGTCGACTGCCCGACAAGTTTCGGAGGCAGATGCTGCCGACGATCAGTGCGACGGAAAATATGTACGCGGATTTATGCAGGTTGCCGAAATAGGTGGGTAGCTTTGCCTCGTCGTGGTTGCTGGTTTCCGGCATGAACCAGAGGCCGACCAGGCCGAGGAGAAATACCAGCAGCACGAGGTTTTCAGTCAGCCAGTTAGTGCGCGCGCGATGGTTTACCGAACAAAGCAGCAGGCTGTAGTACAACAGGAGCGGTAAAACAAACCGGGTGTAATAGATGGTCGTTGCTCCGGGTTGGCCGTACAGGCCACCCTGGATTACGAGATAGAGGGTGAAGCCGAGAAGGGCGGCGACACTCAGGCGCGCACTGTCGCTCAAACGGCCGTGGTAGCAGAAAAGAACCAGGGCGATAAGCGGCATGATCAGGATGTCGAGGACATAATTCAGGGGCCCAAGCATCCCGAGTTCGACATCGAATGAAATGATCAGCTTCAGGTATAAAAGGCCAAACAGAATAGCTCCCATCAAGCCGGGCTTGGTGGTCCACAGGCCCCTTTGCGGAGCTGCGCTTCCTTGATACAGCAAGGTCATGGCGTCTGCATGTCCCTCAGTAGATGTCCTTGGAAAAGAGCGTGAAGGGTGTTTTCACCAGTACCTTGATGTCGAGCCATACCGACCAGCGATTGATGTAGTCGATGTCGTACTCGACGCGCCGCATCATCTTTTCTACCTGTTCGGTTTCACCGCGACATCCGTTGACCTGGGCAAGTCCGGTAATGCCTGGTTTGATACGGTGTCGCACCATGTAGGACTGGATCAGCGAGGCGTAGTATTCGTTGTGCTGGAGCGCGTGCGGCCGCGGGCCCACCAGTGACATGGATCCCCCCAGGACGTTGAATAACTGAGGCAACTCGTCGATGGATGTGCGGCGTATAAACCGGCCGACTGGCGTTACGCGTGAATCTCCGCGACACGCCTGGGTCAGGTTGCCGGTATCCTCGCTATGCACATGCATACTGCGGAACTTGAGCACTTCTATGATGCGTCCATCCCAGCCATGACGCTGTTGGCGAAAGAACACGGGGCCCGGGGAGGTCAACTTGACGGCTGCGGCTACGCCGATCATCAGTGGGCTGAGCAACAGCAGGGCGATGCTGGCCACGCTGATATCCATCAGCGATTTCACCAGTACCTGGCTCTCGCGGGCCATCGGGGACTCCGACAGGCTGAGTAGCGGTACTCCCGCTACTTCCTTGACCCCGTGATTGAGGAGCTTCAGTGCAAAGATGTCGGGAGCCCAGATGATATCCAGGTTCTTGTCGACCAGTTTCGCGTAGATCGTCTCGATCATGTCCGAGCAGGACAAAGGCAGTGCTATGTAAACCCGCCGGATGCCGTGTTGCAGAACCAGTTTTTCCAGTTCGTTGGTGCTGCCAAGCCAGGGCGCAAGCGAGTGATCCCATTCGTTGCGCCCCTTGGTGCTGTTATCGATCACGCCAATGATCCTGTCGGGAAGCCAGGGGTTCTCTTCAAAACTTTCCACCAGGTGCCTGGCGAGCCAGTGGGAGCCGACGATAGCAGTACGCACAGGGGCGCCGTAGTGCAACTGGTAGCGGCGAACCAGAAACAGCGATCCCAGGTAGCAAAGTACTTGCAGTGAATAGGCCAGGAGAAACCAGCCGCCCATTGCCAGCCGGGAAAAATCGTTCGTGGACTTGGTGACAAAGCCCAGAGCAAGTGTTGCCGCCGTGGTAATCGCCCAGGCTTTCGTTAATTGTGCGATGCCGTGCAATTCTCCGCCGGTGTGGCTGAATACGCCCATCAGGCGATAGGTGATCCACATGGCGATGGCGGTGAATGCAGCAAGCTGGATATAGGGCGCTGTGATTGCCTCGTTGCGCCACCATGTCAGGGCCAGCAATGTGGTGACCGAGACAAAAATCGATACGAACAACTGTCCGCCCATGATGAGGGTATCGTGGGGGCGGAACAGTTGTTTGACGGGAATCCGGCCAGCGGTGCTGAGAGTAGATTGCCCTCTCGCGACTGCCGAGAGATTGATAGTGCCGATGCCCATAATTTCGTTCCGTCGAATATCCGAATAGCGAGTTCAATCCCGCCTCAAGGCATTGTTGCTTTTTCACAGGTGCGGGCGTGTACCATGTGGGACACGTGAACGGATTCAGCGCCAGAATATTCACTGGCAGACCCGAATGGGTGCGCCGGATGGCGAGGTCGAGTACGCAGGAAAAATCGGGGAATTCGGTGCAGAAAAATAAAAAAATCCGCTTTTTGGTGAGAATTGATTGGCATAAACCCAAATGGGTTCGGATTGGATCGCGCTCGAATGGCGATCACTGGCGGTATGTTCCAGTATAGGTCTCGCAACACCCGTTCTCATCGAAACAGGGAGGCAACCTGATGAAGAAACGCTATCTTGCAATTGCAGCGCTACTAGCTCTGCCCTTTGGGCAGGCCAGTGCAGAGGTGATCCTGAAGGATCAGTCATTGTTCGAGTCGGATCGGCATCCAGCCAGTCTGCCAACCACCAACTACCGCGGTGGCAAGTGGCAGGACTACAGCGGCAGCTATGCTGGAGGCAGCATGGGGCACGGTGGCTGGAGTGGCGCCTGGAGTGACCATGGCAAGGGCTGTCGTAGCGTCAAGCGCTACGTGGAGTTCAAGAAACACCCGGTCTTTGGCTATCCACTGTATCGTGCTGTGGTGACTAAAGTCTGTCCCAGCCCTCACTGATTTTTAACAATCGCTCAAGCCACGACCTCCCACCAGGTCGTGGCTTTTCGCCTGCGCTATTTTCCCGTTTCCCCGCTTCCAGAACGCACAGGGCCGGCTTGCCATGGCAAATCGTCTGAACTCTTTTTCCCGTCGCAATCCCGATGGATTGTTATTTTATCTCTATCTTGCGCTCCTGCTCTGGATGCCCCTGCCGCTGGGCAGTAATCGCTGGTGGGCCGTGGCGATTTTCGAATTGGCAGCCATGGGTCTCGCGATGGGCTGGTTGGCGCTCTACGCGCGCGGCCGCGTCACTCCAGGAGAAACATTCGCACGCGCCGCCCCGGTTCTCTTACTGCTGTGTCTCGGGCTGTGCTGGATCATCCTGCAGGCTGCGGCACTGCCGCCAGTGCTGGTTTCCCTGATGTCGCCCAACGCTGCCCAGGTCCAGTCGCTGACAGGTGCCCAGAGCAGCCTGTCCCTGAACGTCAGCGCGACTCGCGAGATGGTTTTCGAAACCCTTGCCCTGATCGTGGTGTTTTCCCTGACACTGCTGCTGGTAACCTCTCGGCGGCGGTTGCGGCAGTTGGCGGGTGTGCTGGTGATCAGCGGCGTTATGCAGGCGGCCTATGGCTCGCTGATGACACTGTCGGGACTGGAGTACGGTTTCCTGGTAGAGAAGGAGTCCTATCGTGGGGTGGCAACCGGTACTTTCGTCAATCGGAATCACCTTGCGGGCTATCTCGAGCTCTGCCTGGCTGTCGGCATCGGCCTGTTGCTCAGTGACCTCGCCCGTGATCGCACTCCCTCCCTGAGGGAGGCGGTGCGGCGGTTCCTGAATTCCATGCTGGGTCGCAAGGGATTCCTGCGGCTGTCGCTGGCAGTCATGGTGATCGCGCTGGTTCTTACCCATTCAAGAATGGGCAATACGGCATTTTTTACCGCGCTTGCGCTGACAGGTTTGCTGTACCTGGTCGCACAAAAGCGATTGACGCGCGGCAGCATCCTATTCTTTTCCAGTTTGCTGGTGATCGATCTTCTTATCGTGGGTAATTTTTTCGGTGTGGAGGAGGTCGTGCAACGACTGCAAACAACGTCGACAACCACGGAGCATCGCGATGAGGTTGTGCGTGAATCCCTGCAAATAATCGCGGACTACCCCCTGGCCGGGACAGGGGCCGGGACCTACTACAGTACCTATCCGTCCTATGCCAGGGGAGAGGTCAGCCAGAATTACGACCACACCCACAACGACTTTGTCGAATTCGCGAGCGAGTGGGGGCTGGTCGGCTTCGCCCTGCTCGGCGCAGCGGTGGCCTGGTGCCTGTTCTGTGGCGTGCAGGCAATGTTCCAGCGCAAGGATCCACTGATGCTCGGTACAGCCTTCGCAAGTGTCATGGGCCTGCTGGCATTACTGGTCCACTCGCTGGCGGATTTTAACCTGCAAATCCCCGCTAATGCCGCGTTGTTCGTCGTGATCATGGCGCTGGGTGTTATCAGCGTATCCGCACGGTTTCGCGAGGGCGTGTCCTGATCCCCATATCCCAAATGGTTCATGACCACTGCATGAGTGAAGCATAGTCTGATTGGATCAAATGCCGTTTCCCGAACAGGGGAAGGGGCCGGGCTCATGTTTCAGGAAAGGCGGGTCGTGTCCAGAGATACCAAGACAGAAATTGGCCAACTTATTAGCAGGATTTACGATGCTGCCATGGATGTGGGCAGTCTCCAGCAGGTGCTGGCCGCGGTCGCAAGCCAGATAGATGCACGGTACGCGGTGTTTGCCCTTGGTGACCGGCAATCCGGCGGTATTCACTATCAGGTGAGTTCCCCGGGTGACTTGCGCGCGGAATCGCTACTTTCCCCATCCTGGATGAACCTGGTGCTCGACCAGGATCCGGGCAGGTTCTACCGCCACGGGGAAATCCCCGGTAATGCATTTGCCCTGTCACAGCTTAACGGCGCCCGGGACGTTTTTGATTTCCAGGGCGGTTTGTATGGCAGCTTTCTCCTGAAAAAGTCCGGGTTTGGCTACCTGGCTTTCTGCCGGGCACCGGGATCGCCGCGGTTTTCTGACGAGGACAGGGGATTGCTCGAATCGCTCCTGCCGCATGTCCGCCAGGCCATCGAGATCAACCGCCAGCTCCAGGAACGCTCTGTATTGCACGATGTTATGCAGGAGCGCTTTGACCAGCTGTCGACAGGCGTTGTCCTGCTCGACCAGTCCGGCCGGGTCGTTTTCAGCAATGCCTGGGCCCGGCGCCTGTTTCGCGAACCCGGCGGGATCAACTGCGAGGATGGCCGCCTGGTGGTCGCTGCCACAGAGCAGAATGACAAGCTGGATCAACTGATCGAGCACTGTATCCGCACCGCCCATATGAAAGGCGTGATCAATGACGGTTACCTTTCGGTATCCCGTGGCGCGCAGAACAAACCCCCTCTCGCAGTCAGCGTCAGCAGTTACGTGGGCAATCTCGAGTCAATGACACTGCTGGCGCGCCAGAGCTGCGTAATGCTGTTGCTCTTTGATGTCGAGCGACGCCGGACCGCGCGACGCTATGTGCTGGAGGAGCTGTATAACCTCACCGAGAGCGAGGCCATGCTGGCCACCAATCTCGCCTCCGGCAAGACTATCAAGGAGCTGGCGGAAACCAATTGCATGAGCCGGGAGACCCTGCGTTCGCAGTTGAAGCGCGTGTTTCAGAAGACCAATACCAATCGCCAGTCGGACCTGGTCAAGCTGGTCCTGAGCGGGCCGGGTTCCCTGCCAATCTAGGGGATCAATCCTTCACCCGTTCGGGTGATCTTCGCTGTCACGGCATATTTCTGAGCCAGATTCTTGCATGATTCTGTGGGGTTCGGAAGGCGCGACGCCGCGCTTTCCTTTTAGTTCCCTAAACATGAAGAATTTTGTAAAACAATAGAATTTAGAAGTTTTTTTACAGCGAATAGTCTAGAGTGTGAACCAGAGCACATTTTAGAAGTGCCACACCCCTTGAAGACCATTTTTGACTTTGCCGAAACCCACTTGATCGAAGTCTCTTCGATTGACTGACGTCGCGTTGCAGGGGAGCCGCACAATGAATCGACAGTATGTAAACCTGATCGACACACTTTATGAATCGACTCTGGACCAGTCCCAGCTGGACCGCTTCCTGGAGAAGATGTCCGAGCTGACTCACAGTGCTGCCGGAGGACTGTTTCAGCGAGATGAGAACGCAACCCAGGGCGGGTTTGTTTCCAGCTTCGGGATACCGGTTAACCAGATGAACGAACTGGAGCGGGACGCGGAGTTCCATCGCGAGGTGTGCCGCCACATGACACCGCCACCGCGCACCGGCAGTATCAGCTACACCCAGGACCTTTTACCGGGCAAGCGCCTGCATACGGAAAAGCTGTATAGCCGCTTTCTCAAACCCCAGGGTATGGAGCAGGCGACCTGCCTCTACATCGAGCACGACGACTGCTTCTCCCTGACGGCATCCTTTATGCGCGAGTCATCACAGGGAGCCTACGCCGAAGCGGACAAACTCCTGTTCCGCCGGGTAATGCCCCACCTGCAGCGCAGCTTCCGGCTCAAGCGGCATACCCGGGACATTCCCCTGGGCTACATGCCCGCATGGGAAATGTTTGACATGCTGCCCTACGGAGTGGTGGTGTTCAGCAGCGAGCAGGAGGTGATGTACCTGAACCCGCAGGCGGAAAGCATGACCTTTGACAACGATGGTCTCGGGCTGCATACCTCGCACCTGAGTGCGCACATCAGTTCGGAGAACAAGCGCCTGCGCCAGTTGCTGCGCAATGCGGTCGAGTCCACCCGCGATCCCGCGGTCCCGCTGGAAGGGGGCGATATGCTGGTCACCCGGCCCTCCGGCAAGCGGCCGTACAGTGTCATGGTCAGCCCGCTGACCTCCAGTGCCTATTGCGGCGGCATTTACCCGGCCGCGATCGTCATCCTGCAGGATCACGAGCATGCCAGTGAAGCCCAGCTGGAACGGATGCGCGCGCTCTACGACCTGACCGCGGCCGAATCCAGGGTCGCCCACCTGGTGATGCTGGGTAATTCCCTGGAAAACTGCGCGGCGAGCCTGGGACATTCAGTGTCCACGTCGCGCAATCTCCTCAAGCGGGTGTTTGCCAAGACCAATACCGGCC
Source organism: Haliea sp. E17 (assembly GCF_048323675.1). Taxonomy (NCBI): domain Bacteria; kingdom Pseudomonadati; phylum Pseudomonadota; class Gammaproteobacteria; order Cellvibrionales; family Halieaceae; genus Haliea; species Haliea sp. E17. The sequence goes on along the minus strand of NZ_JBLWFK010000003.1, from coordinate 408,491 downwards.
GGCAGAACGAGCTGGTGAGCCTGTTGCTGCGCTCGCCGCTGGGATTGCAGCGGCGGGGGTCCTGAAGCCCCCGGGGAGTTGCGCTGCCGCGAGGCGGGTTGATCAGGCCTCGCGTTTCAGTGTGTGCAGGCTGACCGTCACGTTGCCGGCGTCGTTGCTCACCCAGACCGTATTGTCCGTCACGGTGCATTGCAGGCCGAGGTTCTGTCCGGCGAGTTTTTCCAGGTCGGCGGCTTCGGCATCCGCAACCGTATATATCTGCAGGTTGTCGAAGCGGGACAGGTAGTCCTCGTGTTTGCGCCACCACACCGGTGTTGCGCGATCACCGTAGGCGTAGAGCACGACGTCGTCTGCTTTGGCGCAGGCCTTGCGCAGCCGGTCCGGGTCGGGGTTGCCCAACTCCACCCAGAGGCGCACCTGCCCGGTGTCGTCCTTCAACCACAGGTCCGGCTCGTCATCGGTGCTGATCCCGCGTCCAAACGCCAGCGCTGCATCCGCGTGCAGGGCGAAGGCGAGTATGCGCAGCATCATGCGGCGGTCAGTTTCCGAGGGGTGGCGGGCAATGGTCAGGGCGTAGTCGCCATAGACCTGCCGGTTGGTATCGGCGACGTTGAGCATTACCTTGTAGATCGTGGATTTCAGGGCCATGGTGCGGACCGGGTTGCAAACGGGGGTGCGCAGTATAGCGAATTCGCCCGGCAGGTTGCCTGCCGGCTGATACCGAAACTGGCAGTGTGGCGGCGACCTGGGCCATGCCGCAGTTCCAGCACGAGCAAGCCGCTGCCGATCATCCTGCCGGCAGTCGCTGTGGCGCTGGTCCTGATTTTTCTCGCCAGGCCAATCGCCGTGGTCATCTCCCTGCTGCCTTTTCGCCTCCCCTGGCGCTGAATATTCGGCCCGGTGACCAGGTGATCCTCCTGGGCGAGGATTCGACGCACCAGATTGGGCCGTTGTTTGCCCCACCAGCGCTCAGTGAAAGTAAGGCGGCGGCGCCTTATTTCCTCGGGGAGTTCAGTGTCGATCCGGCCTCGACACTGGAAGACCTGGCGCAGTTTTATGCCTTCCCCCTGCCGCAGCGCCATTCCGATTACGCGATAGGCGACTTCCTGCATGCCCGGTTCCACGGCAAGCCCGTCGTTGGGGACCGGGTCACCCTGGGCAGTGTCCAGTTTGTGGTTTTGGAGATCCGGGAGGGGCGAATCACTTCCGTCGGCCTGAAATTAAGCCAGGAATAGCCAGCGGGGCCCGCAGTCTACCGGTACCTGGCACGCGGTATGGCCAGCCCGCCCAACCGCGTGCGCCGGCACCTTTACTGAACTGATCCGGATTCCTTCCCCGCTTCCCGGCAATTGCCTGTCGGGCCCCTGTGGGTCACTTCTTAAATAATAACGATTCTCATTGATGTTTGCGTATCATAATCGTTACAATACGCATCTTTGAAAAATACCAAGGGGGTAACGAGCGTGTCCATCAAGAAGACTACCCAGCCCGGCGTGGCTGACTTTCCATCCTGCAACCTGCTGGCGAGCGCGATCAGTCTGGCACTGTGTTCCGGTGCACTGGCCCAGGCCGAAGAGGCGAGCCCGAGCCCGCTGGAAACCATGACTGTCGTCGGCCAGAAGATGGAATCCCGCGGGATCGGGGAAAAACTGACGGCGCCGATCCTGGATACGCCGAAGAGCATTACCATCATTTCATCCGAGTTGATCGAGCAGCGCGGCGCGACCTCCCTGGTCGATGCCCTGAAATCCGTGCCCGGTATTACCTTCAATGCCGGGGAGGGCGGTACGCCGGCGGGCGATAACCTGAAAATTCGCGGTTTCGACGCCGGCGCAGACGTCTTTATCGACGGCGTACGCGATCCGGGTTCCCAGAGCCGGGATGTCTTTGCCCTGGAGCAGGTGGAAGTCATGATGGGGCCGGCCTCGGCCTACAGCGGCCGCGGTTCCGCCGGCGGCAGCGTCAACCTGGCGACCAAGCGCCCGCAGCTGGAAGACTCGCTGTCCATGCGCCTGGGCGCGGGCACCGACGACTATGGGCGCGTCGCAGTCGACGGCAATTACCAGTTCAGCGACGGTATCGCCGGCCGGCTCAACCTGCTCTACCACGAAGGTGACGTGCCTGGCCGCGACTCGGTCAGCTACGAGCACACCGGTGTGGCTCCCTCGCTGGCCTTTGGCCTCGATGGCGATACCCAGGTTCACCTCGACTACTATTATTACCGCACCGACGACGTGCCGGACTACAGCATTCCCTACGACGGGTCGGCACCCGCCAGCGTCGACCGGGACAATTTCTACGGCCTGCTGGATCGCGATTTCGAGAAAACCGGGGCGGATATCGCCACGCTGGAATTGCGCCACCGCTTCGGTCCCGACCTGAGCATCACCAACACCACGCGCTACGGCAAGACCTCCAACGACTACGTGGTGACCAACCCGGATGACAGCCACGGCAACGTTGCCAATGGCTATGTATGGCGCGGTACCAAGAGCCGTGATGCCGAGACCGAGACAACCGCCAACCTGACCAACCTGCGCGGTGCCTTCACCCTGGCGGGCCTGGAACACAGCTTCGCCACCGGGGTGGAATTCAGCAAGGAGGAACTGGTCCGCACCGGCTACGACGTGTCCTCCAGTTTCGGCGGCCGCGACGGCGTCACCGACCCCGCCAGTTGCAGTTACCCGGGCAATGCCGGCGCGGTATCCGGCTACGAGTGCACGACCCTGGATAATCCCAATCCGAACGACCCCTGGGTTGGCACGATCACTCCGACGGAGATTCCCACGATCGCGGAAACCGACACCTGGTCGGCATATTTCTTCGACACCGTGACCCTGAGCGAGCAGTGGCAGGTTAACGCCGGCCTGCGCTATGACGACTACCGGACTACCCAGGAAGGCCTCAGCCGGGGTGTCTACGAGAGCAACGAAAACGACAGCGACTTCTGGAACTACCAGTTGGGCCTGGTCTACAAGCCGAGCCCCGACGGCAGCATCTATATCTCCACCGGCACATCCTCCCGCCCCTCGGGCAATGCGGCAGACGGCACCGACAGCCTGAGCAGCAGTACCGCGAATCTCGAGCCGGAGGAAACCCGGACCTATGAGATTGGCACCAAGTGGCTGCTGTTCAATGGCCGCCTTGCGCTGCAATCGTCGATCTTCCAGACCGTCAAGGACAACGCGCGCGTCGCCACCGAAGCGGGCCGCGGAGCGCCCCAGGACACCGTGGGCGAGCAGGAGGTCAGTGGTTTCGATTTTGGCATCAATGGCCAGATCACCCGCAACTGGGCGGTGACGGCAGGCTATACCTACCTCGACAGTGAGCTGACCGATGACGGTGAATTCGGCTACTCCGGCAATGTCTTCCCCAACACCCCGGAAAACAGCTTCGACCTGTGGACGACGTATGCGCTTGGCGACACGGTGGTCCTGGGGGCGGGTGCCACCTATGTCGACAAGCGCTATGGCAACACGGCAAACACCGTCTGGGTACCGGATTACACCACCTACGACATGATGGCCACCTGGCAGGTCAGCGGGTCGCTGGGGCTGCAGCTGAACGTGCAGAACCTGACCGACGAGGCCTATTTTACCCGGCCGTTTGCGGCGCACTACGCGGAAATCGGTCCCGGCCGTTCCACGGTTCTGACCCTGACCTACAGCATGTAGCTGTTTCCCCCGGGTTTCCGCCGCGGGATCACCGCCTTGTGATTCCGCGCCGGGAACGCATAATGCGTTTTTTTACCAGCCGGAGCGAAGTTTCACCATGCTGATCCAGCTACCCGATGTCCTGTCCCCGGAAGTTGTCGCCCAGTGCCGCCAGGTACTGGACAGTGCCGCCTGGATCGATGGCGCGGTAACCGCGGGTTTCCAGTCCGGACAGGTCAAACGCAATGAACAGCTGGCGGAGGATTCACCAGCGGCCCGGCAACTTGGCGATATCATTCTCGGCGCCCTGCGCCAGAACCTGCTGTTCAATTCCGCCGCGCTGCCGGCGGAAATTTTCCCGCCGCTGTTCAACCGCTACAGCGTCAACCAGACCTTCGGCAATCACGTGGACAACGCGATCCGCGAGTCCCGTGTGACCGGTCAGCGTATTCGCACCGATCTCTCCGCTACCCTGTTTTTTTCCGGGCCGGAGGAATACGAAGGCGGGGAACTGGTCATCGACGATACCTACGGCGTCCACCGGGTCAAGCTGCCGGCGGGCCATATGATTCTCTACCCGTCGACCAGCCTGCATCGGGTCACTCCCGTGACCAGTGGGGCGCGGGTGGCATCCTTTTTCTGGCTGCAGAGCCTGGTGCGCGACGACGGCCAGCGCACCCTGCTGTTTGACCTCGACATGAACATCATTCGCCTGCGCCAGGCACAGGGCGACACACCTGAAGTGGTCTCGCTGACCGGGATCTATCACAACCTGCTGCGGCGCTGGGCGGAAACCTGATATTGGCCCGCGGCACCGGCAGTGGCAGGTCCGCGGCGGCGTCAATGGCTTTACAAGCGGGGGCCGGCACCGCATGCTTGACCCATGAGTCTCCGGCAAATTTTCCCCTGCAGTATGTATCGCTATCTCGTTGTTATCCTGTTTGTTCCAGCCCTCCTGCTGTCCGGTTGTGCGGGCCTGCTGGAATCCTTCCCGCACCCGGGCTCGAAGGCGGCGCCACAGGCGAGTGTGCGCTTTCCGCTGCCCGAGGAAGGTGTCGATGTGATCGGCACCCTGCAGGTCGCGATCGCCAATAACGAAGACACGCTGGCGGATATTGCCCGTCGCTACAATCTCGGCTTTGATGAAATCGTTGCCGCCAACCCCGGCGTCGATCCCTGGCTCCCCCGGGAAGGCACGGAAATCCTGTTGCCCACGGTGTTTGTCCTGCCCCCCGGTCCGCGCGAGGGTGTAGTCCTCAACCTGCCCGCCATGCGCCTGTACTACTATCCCGTGCCGGAGGAGGGCAAGCCTGCCGAGGTGGTGACCTATCCCATTGGCATCGGTCGCGAGGGTTGGGAAACACCGCTGGGGGAATTCACTATCACCCAGAAAACTGCAAACCCCTCCTGGACTGTGCCCGCTTCAGTGCGCCGCGAGCACGCGGAACTCGGCGACCCGCTGCCCGCCGTCGTACCCCCGGGGCCGGATAACCCGCTGGGGGAATTCGCGATGCGCCTCAGCCTGCCCAGTTACCTGATTCACGGTACCAACAAACCCTGGGGAGTCGGCATGCGCGTCAGCCATGGTTGCGTCCGGCTCTATCCCGAGGATATCGCCAGGCTGTTCCCTGAAGTACCGCTCGGCACGCCGGTGCGTATCCTCAACGAGCCCTACCTGCTGGGATGGCGCAAGGGGATGTTGTACCTCGAGGCACACGTTCCCCTCGCGGAGGACGGGCGCTCGGCGGATCGCAGTATCCAACTGGCGGAGGAAGCCCTGGCTCAGGGCAATGCCGGGCACGCTGCACGGCTCGATCCGGGGCGGGTGACGGCGGTGACTGTTGCCGAGGCGGGATTACCCATGCCCGTCCTCGCTGGCGGGGCGGACCTTGCGGCCCTGGTGCGCCACGCGCCCCGGGTCACCAGCACGCCGGACTGGTCGCCGCAAACCTATGAGGTCGAGATCGCAGAGGGCGTGCCGGCAGAGTGAGCGTCAGGGCGGGCTGCCAAGCCGCGAGCGCTCCAGTAGCCCGAGTTCCCTGCCGGCGGCGGCATCAACGAGTTCGGTAAATTTCGCCAGGGTGATTTCACCTCGCTGGCTGGCCAGCGCGGTGGCGACATTATCGAGGCTGGCCCGGCCCTTGCTGGCCCGGCGAATCGCCGCGTCCAGCTCGGTCATGACCCCCACGGCGCGAGCTGTCGTCGGCCCCGAGGAGCGCTTCACCAGCAGGCTCGGCGCCTTTTTCCCCCAGGCCTCCAGGTCCGCCAGGGTTTGCCGGTAGCGGGTGTCGCTGATACCCCCGGTGCGGCGCAGGATCTCTGCCGCGTAATACTCGGCGATGCCCTCGACAATCCAGTCGCTTTCGGCGTCGCCGTGAATGCCGGTGCCGACGTGGACCAGTTCATGAATCATGCTGCTGGTACGGTTGCCGCTGATCAGCGGACGGTCGGCGTGCATGAACAGGGAACGGGTGCCGGAGAGCCCGCCGCGCCACATCGGGTCGCGCGCCATGACGATGAGCAGGCGCTGGGGAAAATCGGGGAATACCTGTTGCAGTGCCGGCAGGGTCCAGCTGACGAAGGCGAGCGTATCCTGCAGGCGGGCGTCCTGGCCGCTGGGCGCGGCAATGCGTACCTCGCTGCCGTCGATCATGTCCTGGCGGCTGGTGAAGTCGCCGAGAATCAGCCAGCCCTTGGGCCGGACCAGGCTGCGTCCGGGGTCGGTGAGGTGGAACCGGTTGGTGCCTTTCACATCACTTTCATACGGGGCGGCGGCGCTCCAGCCATCCGGCAGGTCAAAATCCAGCCTGGCCCGGGAGGTGAGTCCCTTTTTCGCGGTCACGCTGATCGGGGGGACCAGTTTGTCGCTGCGCAGGATGGCCCAGTCCGGGGTCATCATCGAGTCGTAGCGCCCGTTACTGCGCTTGCCGTCGACCACGAACTCGTAGCGCAGGTGGGCGCGTTTTCCCTCCGGGCGCCAGGTCACTTCGCCGCTTTTCACGGTAAACGGGTCCCTGCTGTCGAAGGCGCGGTGGCGCTCCGGATCGATATGCAGGCGCAGCCTGGACGGCAGCTGTTTTCCCGCAAGCTGTATGTCCACCAGCGCCACACCCCGCTCCGGGTCGACCTCCACCTCGTACTGGATGTCGTAGGTGGCGGCGCGGGCCAGTGGCGCCAGCAGCAGGGCGCAAACGATAGCAAATGCAGTAAAGGGCAGGCGCATAGGGTCTGTCAGGCGTATGTTCAGGTCAGTCGATAGTGACAAAAGCAGTTACTTCGAGCAAATGGGGCGGGGAGGGTTCCCCGGGTACGCTGCGGTAATATTCACGCGGACAATCCCCCGGCTTTTCGCGGCTGCCGGGGTATCCGGCGTCACAGGCCGAGGGAGAATTCCGTATAATCGCAGCGGTGGTGAGTCGATCTCCACCTGGCCCCGCCCGCGCAACCCCTGGAGTTCCATGCAAAACGATACCCTCTTCGTGTTCATCCTGATCGGCGTCGCCGGCGTCCTGATGGCCAGCAACAGGGTGCGATTCGACGTGGTCGCGCTGCTGGTGGTCCTCGCGCTGAGCCTGAGTGGTGTGCTCACCGTGGAGGAGGCGATTGCCGGATTCGGCAGCCCGGTAGTGGCGCTGGTGGCGGGACTGCTGGTCGTCGGGGAAATGCTCTCGCGCACGGGGGTTGCCCGCGTGGTCGGCGACTGGGTGCTGAAGCGCGGCGGCGAAAGTGAAGCGCGCGTGCTGGTGCTGCTGATGGGTTGCGCCGCGCTGCTGGGCTCGGTCATGAGCTCAACCGTGGTGGTGGCACTGTTTATTCCGGTGGTACTGCGTATCGCCGCACAGACCCGGCTCAACGCCTCGCGCCTGTTGATCCCCCTGTCCTATGCCGCGCTGATTTCCGGGATGCTGACCCTGATCGGCACCACGCCGAACATCGTGGTGCACGAGCAATTGCGCAGCGCCGGCTACGACGGTTTCGGTTTTTTCAGTTTCAGCCCGGTGGGTCTGGCGGTGCTGGCAATCTGCATCCTCTACATCCTGCTCGCGGGGCGTCATATGCTGGGCGCGCCAGTGTCCGAACCGACCCGCGACGACCGGGGCAAAAGCCTGCGGGACCTCTGGGGGCAGCACAACCCCTGGGGTCGTTACCAGAAGGTCTGTGTCGGCGAGCACTCGCTGCTGGCGGGTAAAAGCCTGGAGGATGCGAGGCTCGATACTGAATACAAGGTCCGGGTGATCGGGGTGCTGCGGCGCTCCGGGACTGGCCGGCGGCGGATTGCCTCGCCCGCTGCGGATACGGAACTGTCGCCCGGCACGACGCTGCTGGTGTTCGGCCGGCCGGAACAGGTGGATCGTCTGGCGCGCGACCAGGTGCTGGTGAAAGTGCCCTACAGCCCGGCGGATCGCGAGCGCTGGCGCTGGGACATCAGCGGCGCGGCGGTGCTCATTCACCCGGACTCCCAGTTGCTGGGCGAATCCCTGCGCGAGTGCGGTTTTCGCAGCAAGTACGGCATCCATGTGCTGGGCATCCGGCGCAACGGCAAGGCGCTGGAGGACTTCGAGGACGCACTGCTGCATACGGGAGACAGCCTGTTCGTGGTCGGTGCCTGGGCCCGGGTGCAGCAACTGTCGCAGCACGCCCACGATTTCGTGGTGACCGACCTGCCGCGGGAGCATCGCGAGTCGGTGCCACAATACAACAAGATCCGCCTGTCCCTGCTGATACTGGCGGGAATGGTGGCGCTGACCCTGTTCAACATCGTACCCCTGATCCCGGCGGTGATGATCGCCGCGCTGGCGGCGGTCTTTACCCGTTGCCTGAGTATGGAGGAGGCCTACCGGGCAATTCCCTGGAGCAGCCTGGTGCTGATCGCCGGCATGCTGCCGCTGGCCTACGCGCTGGAGAAAACTGGGGGCATCGACCTGGTTGCCGCCACCCTCATGCGCCTGTCCGCGGATGCCGGTCCCTACATGCTGATGACGCTGGTGTTTTTCCTCACCGCCAGCATCGGTCTGGTCCTGTCGAATACCGCCGCGGCGGTACTGGTCGCGCCCATCGCAATTGCCGCGGCGGCGGCGATTGGCGCATCGCCTTACCCCTTCGCGGTAGCCGTGGTGATTGCCGCGTCCTCGTCATTTTCCACCCCGGTGGCCACGCCGGTGGTCACCCTGGTGGTAGAGCCGGGGCACTATGTGTTTGCCGACTTCCTCAAGGTCGGCCTGCCCCTGCTGCTCCTGACCTACGCGGTCACTCTCGCGGTAACGCCGCTGCTGTTTCCGTTCTAGACCAAGCCTGGCTCCCTCTACTTTACGCTGTAGCTGATAATAAGTATCATTTGCGACTCTTTTATAATTTGGACATCGTTATGCAATATGTTCCGCGGATAATGGGGAAGGCTGTTCTGGTGCTGGGGTTTGTTGCGGTGTTCGTCGCCCGCCCCGTATTCGCCAACGGCAGCATCGGCGAACATGTAAACCATCTGCAGGATAATATTGCCGGCTACACCCGGGACGTAAACTGGCTCAGCGAGCAGGTGGGCGCCATGGTCGATGCCTACGCGAAGGGCGGCAAGGCCGCAGTGAATACCGACGAACTGGCCGAACTCTGGGAGCAGGTGGATTTTCACCCGGCCCTCGAGTCGCATTTCATCCCGGTCTACGCCGAGGTCTGGCAGGGTATTTTCGGCCTCAAGGGCGCCATGGATGCCGGCCAGCCGGTTGCGGAAGTACACCGGCAGCAGGCCCTGCTGGAGCGAGCCCTGTGGCAGGGTCTGGGCGCCGTGCGGCTGGCGGCCCAGTTCCAGGAAAAGGGTCTGCTGAAACCCATCGATACCTCCCTGACCGCGCCGACCACGCCGGCCGCGACGGTCGATGAGGTCAAGCATCAGCTCGAGCGGGTGGTAGCCAAGTACGCGGAGCAGTTGCCCGACGCTGCGATCAGCATTGTTCAGGATACCTACCTGCACCTGTTTGAAGGCATCGAGGGCGCGCTGATCGAACAGGATGCGGCAATCGTCGAGGACCTGGAAAAGGATTTCAACGTGACCCTGCCGCTGGCAATCAAGAACGCTGCCAGTGTCGATGACGTGCGCGGCATAGTGGTGGCGATGCAGGCCAAGCTGGATACCTGCAAGGCGCTGTTGGAAGACGCCGGGAAAAATCGCGGGGACGTGTTCTAGGTGCAACGCAGGGGCTTTGTACGGGCTTTGGGGGCCGCCGGGGTTTTCGGCGGCTTTTCGTCGTTCATACCGGGGGTGTTCGCCGCCGGCAATGGCGCTGTGTCCGTGGAGGACCTGCCGCCGCTGGAAGGCAAGCTCACGCTGTACCTTGGCAGGGGCGAGGGCGGCCTGTATGAAAACGTGCTGGCGGCGATCGAGAAGCGCAATCCGAAACTGCAACTGGGTATCCGCCGCGGTTCCACTGCGGCGCTGGCCAACGCCATCGTCGCTGAAGGCAAGGCGGGGGTGCAGCGCACCGATGTCTTCTGGGCGGTGGACGCCGGGGCGATAGCCATGGTCACCGAATCCGGCATGGCCAAGCCGCTGCCGGAAGATTTGAGCGCCCAGTTGAAGCCGGGGTTCCAGTACCGGAACTGGTCGCCGGTTACCGGGCGTATCCGCACCCTGCCCTATAATCTCGACAAGCTCACCGCCGCGCAGGTGCCGGAACATATCATGGCGCTCGCGGATTCCGACCTGCGCCTGGGCTGGGCGCCCGCCTATGCCTCGTTCCAGTCCTTCGTGACGGCGATGCGCCTGCTGGAGGGCGAGCAGGCCACTGCCAACTGGCTGCGCGGAGTCAGCAAGCGCGCCACCAGCTACGCGGGTGAACTCGGCGTGGTGATGGCCGTGGAGCGCGGGGAGGTGGACCTGGGCTTCGCCAACCACTATTACACCCTGCGCCTGCGCTCGGGCAAACCGGACGCCCGGGTCGGGCTGGCATTTACCCGGGACGACGCAGGGTGCCTGGTCAATGCCTCCGGGGTGATGGCGCTCAGCGAAGGCGACCTGCCGGTGAACTTCATCCGCTACCTGCTGACGCGCGAAGTGCAGACCTACCTCGCCACCGAGGCCTATGAAATACCCCTGGTGGCCGGAGTACCGATGCCCGAGGGCCTGCCGCCACTGAGCGAGATCTCCCCCCCTGATATGGACCTGACCCGCCTGGCGGACATGCGGCCGACCCTGGACCTGATGCGCAGCGTCGGCGTGTTATGACCCGCTGGCCGCTTTCCTACCTGCCGGCGGGGCTGGTGGCCCTGCTCGCGGTTATCCCGGTGATCGTGCTGTTCGGCATGGCCTATGAAGCGGCCAGCTTCTTCGATACCCACAACCTGAAAATCATCGGCAACACCCTGCTGCTCATGTGGTTCACGGTACTGGGGGCCGTGTTGATCGGGGTGCCGCTGGCGCTGGTGACCGCCTACGTGCAGTTGCCCTGGCATCGCCTCTGGCTGATCGTGCTGGCCGCGCCGCTGGCCATTCCCAGTTATATCGGGGCGTTCACGCTCTATGCCGCCTTTGGCCCCGGTGGAGAAATCGAGAACCTGCTGGGCCTGCCCACGCCGCGTATCGACGGGCTGTTCGGCGCCTCGCTGGTGATGGCGCTCTACACCTATCCCTTTGTCATGCTCACCACACGGGCCTCCCTGTGCAGCCTCGATGCCAGCCTGGTCAACGCGGCCCGCACCCTGGGCATGCCGCTGCCGATGTGCCTGCTGCGAGTGGTCCTGCCGCGGGTGGTTACCGGTATCGCCGCGGGCGGCCTGCTGGCGGCGCTCTACGCCCTGTCGGATTTCGGCACACCGTCGATCATGCGCCTGGATACCTTTACCCGCGCCATCTATGTCGAGTACAACGCCTTCGGCCTCAGCCAGGCTGCGATGCTCTCGCTGCAGTTGATGGCGGTTGCCGGCCTGGTGCTGTTCATCGAGTCACGTCTTACCAGTACCCAGGAGCGCCCCGGGCGGCGCCTGGTGCTGTGGCCGGGGCGGGCACAGGTAGCGCTGATGGGATTGCTGGTACTGCCGGTGATCCTGCTGGCCATCCTGCTGCCGCTGGCAGTGTTCACCCTGTGGCTGGTGCGCGACGGCGCCGGCGGCTTCGAACTCGCCTACGCCTGGAATTCCACCTACGCCTCCCTGCTGGCGGCGCTGGTGGCGGTGTTGGTCGCGGTGCCGGTGGCGCACGCGGCAATTTCCGGCCGCCTCGGGCGCCTGATGGAGCGGGTGACCTACCTCGGTTTCGGTGTTCCCGGCATCGTGATGGGCACCGCGCTGGTGTATATCGGCTTGCAGCTGCCCTTCCTCTACCAGACCCTGGCGCTGCTGGTGATCGCCTATGTCATGCGCTTCCTGCCGCTGGCGGTGGGTTCGATCCGCTCCTCGGCGGAGGGCCTCGACGGCAGCCTGGTGCGGGCGGCGCGGGTACTGGGTGCCTCGCCGGCGGAAGCCTTTCGCCGGGTTACCCTGCCGCTGACCCTGCGCGGTATGGTGGCGGGGGCTGCACTGGTATTCCTCGAGGCGATGCGCGAGCTGCCGGCAACCCTGATGCTCGGGCCGACCGGCTTTGAAACCCTGGCGACCTACTTGTGGCGAGTGTACGAAGCGGGTTATTTTGGCCGCGCCGCAATTCCCGGCCTGCTGCTGGTGTTGATGTCCGGCCTGGGCCTGGCCCTGATGCTGTCCGGAGAACGCCGGGCCGAATTCGATGTAAGCGAGGATTATCAGCGCTGATGCTGACAGTCACCAATCTTTCCGTGGACTATGGCGCCAAGCGTGTCGTCAATGCCCTCGACCTGGCGCTGGGCGCCGACGAGATACTCATGCTGGTCGGCCCGACCGGCTGCGGCAAGACCACCATATTGCAGGCGCTGGCGGGGCTGGTGCCGATCGCCAGCGGCGAGATTCGCCTCGGCGCCTGGCGCGCCACGCCCGGCGACCACGTCCCGCCGGAAAAGCGCAACGTGGGGATGGTGTTCCAGGATTTCGCCCTGTTCCCGCACCTGAGCGTGGAGCAAAACGTCGGTTTCCGCCTCAGGGACACGGCGCCTGTGGATCACTGGCTGCAGCTGCTCGGGCTCGAAGCCCTGCGCAAGGCCAAACCGGCGACGCTCTCCGGGGGGCAAAAGCAGCGAGTGGCGCTGGCGCGAACGCTGGCCCACCAGCCGGCTTTCATCCTTCTCGACGAGCCGCTCTCCAACCTCGACGCGGCGCTCAAGGACAGCCTGCGCTGGGAGATCAGGAACGCCCTGAAAGCGGCCGGCGTACCGGCGATCTGGGTAACCCACGACCAGCAGGAGGCGCTGTCGGTGGGGGATCGCGTCGGCATCCTCAATCACGGCCACCTGGAACAGGTGGACACCCCGGAGGCCTGTTTCTCCGAGCCCGCCAATCGCTTCGTCGCGCGTTTCCTCGGCGAGGCCGGCTTCCTGCCGGGCCGCCTGCAGGGCGAGCAGGTCTCCACCGCGCTCGGCACCGCGGCCTGCAAGGCGATCTACGGCGGGGAGGGCAATGTGGACGTCCTGGTGCGGCCCGACGACCTGCGCCTGGATACCGCCGGCGCCCCCAACGGCCAGGTGACCTGGGTGCGTTACGAAGGTGGCAGCCGCCTGTTTGCCGTGCAGCTGGATGACGGCCATGACCTCACTGTCCGCGTCGGCCACGAGATTCTCGCCCAGCCGGGTGACCGGGTCGCGCTGAGCCTGGATTCCGGCGTGCCACTGGCAGCCTTCCCGCGCACCGCCTGAAACGGGAGCCGGCCACATGTCACAGGACCAGAATTCCACCTCCCTCGCCGAACACGAAATGTGGATGCGCCGCGCCCTCGCGCTGGCCGACCGGGCGGAACTGGAAGGCGAAGTGCCGATCGGCGCTGTGGTCGTGCGCGACGGGCAACTGATCGGCGAGGGCTGGAATTCGGTGATCGCCTGCAATGACCCGAGCGCCCACGCCGAGATTGCCGCCCTGCGCGATGCCGCCAGCGCGGTGGGCAACTACCGCCTGCCGGGCGCGACGCTCTATGTCACCCTGGAGCCCTGTACCATGTGCGCCGGCGCCATGATCCATGCGCGTATCGAGCGCCTGGTCTTCGCCGCCCGCGAACCCCGCGCGGGGGTGGTCTGCAGTACTTGCGCCATGCTCGACGAGCCGCGCTACAACCACCGGGTAGCGTGGCAGGAAGGGGTTCTGGCCCAGGAGAGCGGCCGCCGGCTACGGGAGTTCTTTCGCGCCCGGCGCTAGTGGGGCTGATCCGCGGGCCGGGACATCGGTTTTACTCCATTTCCTGCGGCCGTCAGGCCGCCACGCGCACCTCTGAAACAATTATCTCGTCACCGCGACTAGAGAGAACGCAACGCCGTGCCGCGCAATACCTCCGGCAGGTACTCGCTCACCTGGACCGGTGGTACCAGCCGGTTGCTGGCGATGTCCTGCCACTCGAGAATGCTGCGGTAGTGGCGGATGTTGCGCACGTAGGTGGCCGCTTCCTGGCCCCGCGCATAACCGTATTTGAGATCGTTGTAATACTTGCTGCTCTCCAGCAGGGGCAGCCGCAGCATGACATCGTTCCACAGGTCCGGGTTGCCGCCCTGGCGCTGGGTGAGTACCCGGGCGTCCTCCAGGTGGGCGCGGCCGATGTTGTAGGCGGCCAGCGCCAGGAAGGTGCGGTCGGGCTCCCTGATGCGCGCCGGCAGACGGCGCTTGAGGATGTTCAGGTAGCGGGCGCCGCCGCGCAGGCTCTCCGCCGCATCGAGGCGGTCCCTGACGCCCAGTTCCTCCGCGGTGGGGGCCGTAAGCATCATCATGCCGCGGACCCCGGTAGGGGATTCCGCGTGCGGGTCCCAGTGGGATTCCTGGTAGGCGATGGCGGCCAGCAGGGTCCAGTCCATCATGTATTCAGCGGCCACCTTGCGAATCAGTTCCTGGTAGTCGGGGAGGGTATCGCGCATTTTGCGGCTGAAGCGGCGGGAGCTGATGCTCGCCACGTTCTGGCCCTGGCTGAATTCCTGCTTGCGCAGCGCGCTGATTTCCCCGGCCTCGAGTCTGGCGGTGAGGAATTCGTCGATCCGCTGCTGCAGGCGCTGCTGGTCGCCGCGCGGCTGCAGGTACCAGACCAGTTCGCTCGGCGGGCCCAGGTCGAAGGCGACCTTGAGGCGGGGGTAGAGACCCTTCTGGACATTGAATTCACTGGCGTTGACTGCGGCCAGCTGGGCCTTGCCAAAGTTCACCATGTCGAGCAGTTCCATGGCATCCGGGGCGTTTACCTCGCGCCATTGCAGCTCCGGTATCTGCTCGGCGCGCAGGGTCTCGAGGTACTGGTTGTTGACGGCGCCGGCGAGCGTCACCAGTGACATGCCGGTCATGGCTTCCGCCTTGCGGGGGCGGAAGGTACCGGAGACGTAGACGACCTGGGGCTGGTCCGCGGCGTAGCTGACGCTGTGGGGGAAATGCACGGCGCGATGGTCCGCCAGGCTGAGGCCGGCGGCGGCCAGGTCGGCGTCGTCGCGATCCAGACGCTGGAAGATGTCGGGGATGCTGTAGGCGGGCACCATGACCAGCTCGACGCCGAGGCTGGCGGCGAATTCGCTGGCCAGCGCGTATTCGAAGCCGGTGGCGCCGGACTTGTCGGTATACCAGGTGGTCGGGCTGTTGCGGCTGACGACGCGCAATTCGCCGCGCTCCAGTATCTGGTCCAGGCTGTCGCGCCTGGCGCAGCCGCTCACGGCCACTGCCAGCAAAGCCACCAGTGTCAGGATTCGGGTGTGCATGGGGCTATTTTTCGGCAGTCCCCTGCCGCGACACAAGCTTTATTCGCCGAAACTGCCAGCCGGGTCCGGTTTTCCTGCGGCTGGCCGGTGCGCCCGGTGGGGGCCGCGGGGGCGTTAAATATCACCGGGATCAGGCCGCTTCGCGCGGTTAACCCGAAGGGGACGATGCAGTACAATGGCCGCCTCTTTCAGCTACCCCTCCGGAGCCACTCCCCAGCATGCTGATCCTGCATGGCGCTGCGGCGCTCTCGCCCTTTCGCCTGAACAAGCTCGCGGACAATCTCGCGGCCATTGATCCCGGCGTTCGCCTCCTGCGCGCAGAGTTTGTGCATTTTGCCGACCTCGAGCGGCCTCTCGCTGCACAGGAAGAGGAAGTGCTCCGGCAGCTGCTGGAATACGGTCCCAGCTACCCCCCCGCCGACGCGGCAACCGGGCAATCGCCGCTGCTGGCACTGGTGGTGCCGCGCCCGGGAACGATATCCCCCTGGTCGAGCAAGGCATCCGATATAGCCCACAATTGCGGCCTGGCTGCGGTGCACAGGATCGAGCGCGGCATCGCCTACCAGCTCGTGGTCCCGGCGGAACTCGATGCTGCAGGGCGGCGGCAGGTCCTCGCCCAGCTCCACGACCGGATGACCGAAACCGTGTTCGACACCCTGGAGGCGGCCGCGGCGCTGTTCCAGAGCGCGGAGCCCGCGCCGATGGGCAGCGTCGATATACTCTCCGGCGGCCGCGAGGCGCTGGTGCAGGCCAATGGCGACCTGGGCCTGGCCCTGGCCGAGGATGAAATCGACTACCTGGTGGCGAGCTTCACCGGGCTCGGCCGCAATCCCAGCGACGTCGAACTGATGATGTTCGCCCAGGCCAACTCCGAGCACTGCCGGCACAAGATTTTCAACGCCACCTGGACCATCGACGGCGAGGATCGCGAGCACTCCCTGTTCGGCATGATCCGCAATACCTACCAGTGCGGCGGCGAGAATGTGCTGTCGGCCTATTCCGACAACGCTGCGGTGGTGGTCGGTCATGAGGCGGGCCGTTTCTACCCCGACCCCGCATCGGGCGAGTACGGTTTTTCCCGCGAGAATATCCACCTGCTGATGAAGGTGGAGACCCACAACCATCCCACCGCGATCGCGCCCTTCCCCGGTGCCGGCACCGGCTCGGGCGGCGAGATTCGCGACGAGGGCGCGGTGGGGCGGGGGTCCAAGCCCAAGGTCGGCTTGACCGGTTTCTCGGTCTCCAACCTGCAGATCCCGGGCTACACCCACCCCTGGGAGAGTGACTACGGCAAGCCTGCGCGTATCGTCTCCGCGCTGGATATCATGATCGAGGGGCCCATCGGCGGCGCCGCGTTCAACAACGAATACGGCCGTCCCAATCTGTGCGGCTATTTCCGCAGCTTCGAGCTCACCGCGCCCGGCGTGGCGGGGGACGAAGTGCGCGGCTATCACAAGCCGATCATGATCGCCGGCGGCTATGGCAATATCCGCGAGGAACATGTCGACAAGGGCGAGTACCGTGCCGGCGCCAAACTGATCGTCCTCGGCGGCCCCAGCATGCTGATCGGACTCGGCGGCGGCGCCGCCTCGTCGATGGCCAGCGGGGAGAGCGCCGAGGACCTGGACTTCGCCTCGGTGCAGCGCCAGAACCCGGAAATCGAGCGCCGCTGCCAGGAAGTTATCGACCGCTGCTGGCAGCTGGGTGCGGCCAACCCGATTGCCTTCATCCACGATGTCGGCGCCGGCGGCCTGTCCAATGCCCTGCCCGAACTGGTGAAGGACGGCGGCCGCGGCGGCCGTTTCGCCCTGCGCGATGTGCCCAATGACGAGCCCGGCATGTCGCCGCTGGAAATCTGGTGCAACGAATCCCAGGAGCGCTATGTGCTGGCGGTCGAGCCGGAAAACCTGGCGACCTTCGAGGCCATCTGTGAGCGCGAGCGCTGTCCCTATGCGGTGGTCGGCGAGGCTACCGAGGAGTTGCACCTGTCCCTCAGCGACAGCCACTTCGGCAACGCCCCGGTGGACCTGCCGATGTCGGTGCTGTTCGGCAAGCCCCCGCGCATGCACCGCGTGGTGAATCGCCAGCCGGTAACATTGCGTCCGCTGGCCCTGTCGCTGGATGTCGCCGCGGCGGCGGAACGGGTCCTGCAGTTGCCGGCGGTGGCGAGCAAAAACTTCCTGATCACTATCGGCGACCGCACGGTGACCGGCATGGTGGCGCGGGACCAGATGGTCGGTCCCTGGCAGGTCCCGGTGGCGGACTGCGCGGTGACCACGGTCTCCTACGATTCCTTTGCCGGTGAGGCCATGGCCATGGGCGAGCGCACGCCGCTGGCGCTGGTCGACGGCCCCGCCTCCGGGCGCATGGCGGTCGCGGAATCGATCACCAATATCGCCGCCGCCAGCATCGCCGACATCCGCGATATCAAGCTCTCCGCCAACTGGATGTGCGCCGCGGGTTATGGCAACGAGGATGCGGCCCTCTACGAGACGGTCAAGGCGGTGGGGATGGAATTCTGTCCCGCGCTGGGCATTACCATTCCGGTGGGCAAGGACTCCATGTCCATGCGCACCACCTGGCGCGACGGCGGCGATGACAAGGCGGTGACGGCGCCGGTCTCGCTGATCGTGTCTGCATTCTCACCAGTGACCGACGCCCGCCTGTCGGTGACGCCGCAGTTGCTCCCGGACGTCGACTCCCGGCTGCTGCTGGTCGACCTTGGCCGCGGCGCCAATCGGCTCGGCGGCTCGGCGCTGGCACAGAGCTGCGGGCAACTCGGCGACACGGTGCCCGACATCACCTCGGCCCCGGACCTGCTGGCGCTGTTCAAACTGGTTCAGGAGCAGTTGCAGGCGGGCCGCCTGCTGGCCTACCACGACCGCTCCGATGGCGGCCTCTTCACCACCCTGGTGGAGATGGCTTTCGCGGGTCACTGCGGCCTCGAGATCGATCTCTCCTCCCTGCAGGCAGAGCCCCTGGCGGCACTGTTTGCCGAGGAAATCGGCGCGGTGTTGCAGGTGGCGAGCGCGGATGTGCCTGCGTTGCTGGAGCGCGCGCAGGCCCTCGGCCTCGCGGACTGCCTGCACGATATCGGTCGCCCGGTGGCCGGGGATGGCGTGGTCCTGCGCGACGCCAGCGGCGAACTGCTGAACGACTCCCGGGCTCGCCTGCAGCGCCTGTGGGCCCGCACCAGCTATGAAATCCAGTCCCTGCGCGACAACCCGGATTGCGCGCGGGAAGAATACGAGCGCATCTCGGCACAGGCCCCGGGTCTGTCGGCGAGCCTGGCTTTCGATCCCGCCGAGGATGTCGCCGCTCCCTATATCAACACCGGTGTCCGCCCCCGCCTGGCGGTGTTGCGCGAGCAGGGCGTCAACGGCCACGTGGAAATGGCGGCGGCCTTCCACCGCGCCGGATTCTCCGCAGTGGATGTCCACATGAGCGACCTGCTGGCGGGCCGCCATGACCTGGCGGATTTCAAGGGCCTGGTGGCCTGTGGCGGGTTCTCCTATGGCGACGTGCTGGGGGCCGGCGAGGGCTGGGCCAAGAGCGTGCGCTTCAACGCCGCCCTGCGCGAGCAGTTCGCGGCCTTCTTCCACCGCGACGACAGCTTTACCCTCGGCGTGTGTAACGGTTGCCAGATGGTGTCCACGCTGAAGGACCTGATTCCCGGCGCCGGGCACTGGCCGCGCTTCGTGCGCAACCGCTCGGAGCAGTTCGAGGCGCGCCTGGCGCTGGTGCGGGTGGAGCGCAGTGCGTCCATCCTGCTCGACGGCATGGCGGGTTCCCACCTGCCGATCGCGGTGGCCCACGGCGAGGGCCGGGCGGAGTTTGCCAGCGAGGCGGCCCGCGCCGAGTGTGAAGCCGCCGGCGCCGTGGCCCTGCGCTATATCGACAACGACCTGGGCGTGGCCGAAAGCTACCCGGCCAACCCCAACGGCTCGCCGGCCGGCATCTCCGGCCTGACCAGCAGCGATGGACGCGCCACTATCATGATGCCGCACCCGGAACGGGTGTTCCGCACGGTGCAGTACTCCTGGGCGCCCGCGGACTGGCCCGAGGACGGCGGCTGGATGCGCCTGTTCCGCAACGCCCGGCGCTGGCTTGGCTAAAAACCTCCCTTCCCTTGAAACCGGCCGCATCCGTCCCCATTGACCTCCGGATGCGGCCTTGTGGCACAGGGTCGATTACTGAATAATGTCGCCATTTTTTTCGCCCCGGGCGCAGCCCCGGCACAACCGTGAGCACGCTACATGCTGAACAAGTACCCCCTGTGGAAATACCTGCTGGTACTGTTTGTACTGGTCTTCGGTATTCTCTACGCCGCGCCCAACATCTATGAACCCGACCCGGCACTGCAGATTACGGGCGAAAGCAGCGCCCAAGGGGTAGACCAGGCTATTCTCGACCGGGCGCTCGGGGCGCTCGACACCGCCGGCATCGAATATTTCGGTGAGACCATTGATGAACGGGGGCGCACCGCGCTGGTTCGCCTGCGCGATGCCGACAAGCAGTTGCAGGCGCAGGCGCGAGTCTCGCGGGCGCTGGGTGATGGCTTCATCGTGGCCCTGAACCTGGCGCCGACCACCCCCCAGTGGCTCCGGGATATCGGCGCGCAGCCCATGCGCCTCGGCCTGGATTTGCGCGGCGGCGTGCATTTCATGCTCGAGGTGGACGTCGACGCGGCCATCGAGCGGCGTATGGAGTTCTACGTCAATTCCACCAAGAAGGCCCTGCGCGAGGCGCGGGTTCGCGGTTTCGTCGGCCTCGACGACCAGGGCCGCCTGGAGGGGCGTTTCCGCACCGAGGACCTGCGTGAGCAGGCCCGCGCCGCCATTGCCGATGCCCACCCGGAACTGGTGCTCGACCGCGAGGAGAGCGGCGATACCTGGAAGATCTACGCCGCCATGTCCGAGGCGACCCGCAAGGAGATCGCCGAGTACGCGGTGAGCCAGAACCTGACCACCCTGCGCAACCGGGTCAATGAACTGGGCGTCTCCGAACCCCTGGTACAGCGCCAGGGCGCCAACCGCATCGTGGTCGAACTGGCCGGTATCCAGGACACGGCGGAGGCGAAGCGGATTCTCGGCAAGGTGGCGAACCTCGAATTCCGCCTGGTGGCGAGCCTCGATGCTTCCGAGTCCGAAAAGCAGCGCTTCGACTACCGCAGCCCCGACCGCGCCGGTATGAGCGAGTGGCTGGAGCGCGATGTCATTATCACCGGTGAGCGGGTGGCGAACGCCCAGGCCAGCTTCGACCAGAATGGCCGGCCCAACGTCATGATCTACCTCGACAGCGAGGGCGGCACCATGATGTCCCGCGCCACCCGCAACAATATCAAGCGGCGCATGGGTGTGCTGTTCATCGAGCGCAAGTACCGCACCCGCTACGAGCAGCAGGCCGACGGCTCGGAAATCGCGGTCAAGATTCCCTACGACGAGAAAAAGCTGCTGACTGCGCCCACCATCCAGTCCGCCCTCGGCGCCCAATTCCAGATCACTGGCCTGGACAGTCCGATCGAGGCCTCGGAACTGGCCCTGATGCTGCGCGCGGGCGCCCTGGCGGCGCCGATCAGTTTCGTCGAGGAGCGCACAGTGGGACCGTCGCTGGGTGCGGAAAACATCCGTCTCGGTGTCAAGTCGGTGCAGATCGGCCTCGCCATGGTGGTGGTGTTCATGATCGTCTACTACCGGGTGTTCGGTGTCGCGGCAGTGATCGCGCTGGCGGGCAACCTGATCCTGCTGCTGGCGGCGATGTCGCTCATCGGCGCCACCCTGACCCTGCCGGGCATTGCCGGTATCGTGCTGACCGTGGGCATGGCGGTTGACGCCAACGTGCTGATCTTCTCGCGAATACGGGAGGAGCTACGGGCGCGAAAATCGCCGCAGATGGCGATCCATTCCGGCTATGAGCAGGCCCTGTCGACCATTCTCGACGCCAACATCACCACCCTGATCGTCGCGGTGATTCTCTATGCCATCGGCACCGGTCCGGTGAAAGGCTTCGCGGTGACGCTTTCCCTGGGCATCGTCTTCTCCATGTTTACCGCGATCATGGGCAGCCGCGCCATTATCAACCTCATCTACGGTGGCCGCCGTGTCGAGAAACTGTCCATCGGAGGGCGCCTGTCGTGAAAGTGATCAACTTCATGGGGCAGCGCAAGCTGGCCACGCTGTTTTCCGTCGTGCTGCTGCTGGGCTCGCTGTTCTCCCTGGCGACCAAACAACTGAACTGGGGGCTGGATTTTACCGGCGGCACCCTGGTGGAAATTCACTACGACGATAGCGCCGACCTCGGTGCAGTGCGTTCAGCCCTGGAATCCGAGGGCTACGAGGGCGCCGTGGTGGTCAGTTTCGGTACTGACCAGGACGTCCTGATCCGCCTGCCCCAGGGTTACTCCGACAAGGAGGGCGGACGCCTGCTGGAAAAGCTGCAGGCTCACTACGAGGGCGAGGTTGAACTGCGCCGAATCGAGTTTGTCGGTCCGCAGGTGGGTGACGAACTGCGCGAGCAGGGCGGGTTGGCGATGCTGGTCGCGCTCGGCCTGGTCATGCTTTATATCGCCTTCCGCTTCCAGTTCAAATTCGCGGTAGGTGCGGTGCTGGCCCTGATCCACGACGTCATCATCGTGCTGGGTTTTTTCTCCATCACCCAGGCAGAGTTTGACCTGACGGTGCTGGCGGCGGTACTCGCGGTGATCGGTTACTCGCTGAACGACACGATTGTGGTGGCGGACAGGATTCGGGAGAACTTCCGCAAGGTGCGGGCCATGAACCCGGAGGAGATCATCAACCTCTCGCTCACCGAAACCCTCGAGCGGACCCTGCTGACCTCGCTGACAACCATTTTCGTGCTGCTCGCACTGGCCTATTTTGGCGGTGAAATGATCCACGGCTTCGCCATGGCGCTGCTGGTCGGTGTCGGCATCGGTACCTACTCCTCCATCTATGTCGCGGCGAATATCCTGATGATGATGAAGGTGAGCAAGGAAGACCTGATGATTCCGGTGAAGGAAGGCGCGGACCTGGAGCAGGACACCCCCTGATCGCAGGGGTCGGATTTACCCTGCCCACCCTGTAACCTGGCTGGCGAGTTTCGCCAGCCTTCCCCCACAAGCCAGGTAGATAGGCATGGACATAGTGATTGTCGGCGGCGGTGCCGGAGGCCTTGAACTGGCCACCCGCCTGGGTCGCAAGCTGGGGCGTCGCAAGAGGGCAACCATCACCCTGGTCGACCGCAACAATACCCATCTCTGGAAGCCCCTGCTGCACGAAGTCGCCAGCGGCAGCCTGGATTCCGGCGTCGACGCGCTGAGTTACCGCGCGCACGCCTACAACCACCACTTCCGCTTCAAGATCGGCAGCCTCAACTCGGTCGACCGCACGGCGAAAACCGTTACCCTGGCCCCCCTGCTGGACGAGGACGGCATCGAGGTATTGCCGCGCCGGACCCTGCACTACGACATCCTGGTGCTGGCCCTGGGCAGCGTGACCAACGACTTCGGCACGCCCGGCGTCCGCGAGAACGCCTTCTTCCTCGATGCCCCGGCCCAGGCGGAACGCTTTCACGCCAAGCTGCTCAACGACCTGCTGCGCCTCAACCGGCGCGCCGAGGATGAGGACGGCGCGGTCTACCGCGTCGCGATTGTCGGCGGCGGGGCGACCGGGGTCGAGCTCTCGGCGGAGCTGCACAACACCTTTACCGCTATGAAAGCCTACGGCCTGGAGGGCCTCCGGCCGGAACAGTTACAGATCAGCCTGGTCGAGGCGGGGCCGCGCATCCTGCCGGCCCTGCCCGAGCGCATTGCGGGGGCTGCGCACCAGGAACTGGTGCAACTGGGGGTGAACGTGATGACCAACACCGCCGTGGCCGAAGCCCACCACGGCCGCTTCCTGACTCGCGAGGGCGAGGTCATCGAGGCGGACATGCTGGTCTGGGCCGCGGGGGTGAAGGTGCCGGACCATTTCGCCAACATGGCCGGCCTGGAAACCAACCGCATCAACCAGTGGCTGGTCCGCGCCACACTGCAGGCCAGCGAGGACGATTTCGTCTACGCCATCGGCGACTGCGCCGCCTGCACCATGCCCGATGGCCAGCGCGTACCGCCGCGCGCCCAGTCCGCGCACCAGATGGCCACCCATGTCTATCGCAACATCCTGCGGCAGATCGCCGGCGACGAGGAACTGCAGGACTACCGCTATGTCGACCACGGCTCGCTGGTCAACCTGGCGCGCTATTCCACCGTCGGCAGCCTGATGGGCAACCTGACCAGCGGCAGTATGAAAATCGAGGGGCGCATCGCCCGGGTGATGTACGTTTCGCTGTACCGCATGCACCAGGTGGCGCTGCACGGCTGGTTCCGCACCGGCCTGTGCATGTTGAGCGACAGCATCAACAAGGTGATCCGGCCGCGCCTCAAGTTGCACTAGCCTTGGTGTTTTTGGCTGTGCTCTGGTCGGGTGGCGGCCCGGCGGCAATGCAGCGGCCTCAAGGCCGCCAACCGAAAGACTGCCACTAACGCAAGACAACACATGCAGCGCCCGGCAGCGAAGCAATGGAATGGTCGGCTAACCGACAGGGGAAGCGCCGCAAGCCGAGAGGCCCTGCGGCGTACTGCTGGCGATATACGGACTAGCCGAGGAGCGGCTTGGTGACCTGCAGCACCGCCTTGAAGACCTTCGGGTTACCGGCAACGATATTGCCGGAGTCGAGGTAGTTTTCACTGGCGTCCACGTCTGCCACCAGTCCACCGGCTTCCTTCACCAGCAGGGCCCCCGCGGCGATATCCCAGGCGGACAGGCCGATTTCCCAGAAACCGTCGAAGCGCCCGGCTGCCACATAGGCGAGGTCCAGGGATGCCGCCCCCGCGCGGCGGATACCGGCGCACTGGCCGGCCAGGGATTCCAGCGATTTGGCATAGGCTTCGAGCTTGTCGTCGCAGTGGTTCTTGAACGGAATGCCGGTGCCGAGGAGGGCGCCGTCGAGGGAGGGTCGCTTGCTCACCCGGATACGGCGGCCGTTGAGCTGGGCGCCGCGGCCCCGGGACGCGGTGAATTCCTCCCGGCGCACCGGGTCGACGATCACCGCGTGCTCCAGCTTGCCCTTGTGCAGGCAGGCGATGGAAATGGCGTAGTGGGGAATGCCGCGGACGAAGTTGGTGGTGCCGTCGAGGGGATCGATGATCCAGCGGTATTCGGCGTCCTCGTCACCGGTAAGCCCGGACTCCTCGCCGAGGATGGCGTGTTTCGGATAGGCCTTGCGCAGCTGGTAGACAATCTCCTTTTCAGCCGCCAGGTCCACCTCGCTGACGAAGTCGTTGACGTCCTTGCTGAGAACGTCGACGTGCTCGAGATTGTCCGAGGCGCGGACAATCGCTTCACCCGCTTTGCGGGCGGCGCGCAGTGCGATGGTGACCATCGGTTCCATATCGGTATTCCTGGGGTTTCAACGGGGCGCGCGATTATAGAGCAACTGCCGGCAAAAATCTGCTAGACTTCGCGCCCCGAAAACGCCCGCGTAGCCATGAATTTCGACAATATCCGCATTGTACTGGTAAACACCACCCATCCGGGAAATATTGGTGCTGTTGCCCGTGCCATGAAAAACATGGGGCTGTCGCGGCTTTACCTGGTCGAACCGCGGCTATTTCCCCACGAAGAGGCGGAATGGCGGGCGGTTTCGGCGGGTGACCTGCTGGAATCCGCGGTGGTGACCGCGACCCTCGACGAGGCCATTGCCGACTGCCAGTTCGTGGTCGGCACCAGCGCCCGCGGCCGGCGCATCCCCTGGCCGGTGCTCGATCCGCGCACCTGTGCCGAACATATCGACCAGCGCGCCGATAACGAGCAGGTCGCCATCCTGTTCGGCCGCGAGGACCGCGGCCTGACCAACGAGGAGCTGCAGCTGTGCAACCTGCACCTGCATATTCCCACCTCGGAAGATTACAGTTCGCTCAACCTGGCCATGGCGGTACAGGTGGTGGCCTACGAACTGCGCATGCGCCAGGCGGCGCCGCAGCTGCCCGCGGAGGCGGATGCCGAATGGGATGCGCCCTTTGCCACCCGTGAGAACATGGAGCGTTTCTACCAGCACCTCGAAGAGACCCTGGTCGGCATCGAATTTCTCGATCCGGCGGCGCCGCGCCAGTTGATGGCGCGCCTGCGCCGGCTCTATGCCAGGGTCCGCCTGGACGAGATGGAGCTGAATATCCTGCGCGGCATCCTGACCGAAACCCAGAAGTGGGTGGAGCGGGGCAAGCAGGGTTCCGGGCGATAAAAACCCAGCAAATTACTAGGTCTTATAGTTGACCAAAACACTAGGTTATTGCATACTTTGCTGACGGACTAACCAGGGTCGGACGTATGCGACTGACAACCAAAGGGCGGTACGCGGTGACCGCGATGCTCGATCTCGCGCTGCACGGTGGCGAGGGTCCCGTCAGCCTGGCGGATATCTCGGGGCGGCAGGATATCTCCCTGTCCTACCTGGAGCAACTGTTCGCCAAGTTGCGCCGCAACGACCTGGTGACCAGCGTGCGCGGCCCCGGTGGCGGTTATTGCCTGAGTCGTGCCCTGGACGAGATCTATGTCGCGCAGATCGTCGATGCGGTCAATGAGGCTGTCGACGCCACCGGCTGCGGCGGAACCAGCACCTGCCAGCAGGGCGAGGTCTGCCTCACCCATCACCTGTGGTGTGACCTGAGCGACCAGATTCACAGTTTTCTCAGCCAGATCAGCCTGGCCAACCTGGTGGAGCGCCGTGAGGTGCAGCAGGTGTCAGCCCGGCAGGATGCCCGCAGCGGCAATACCACCACACTGGTGTTGAGCGAGGCCTGATCCGGTTAACGGAGTTGTTTGGAAGATGCAGAAACCGATTTATTTTGATTATCAGGCGACCACCCCGGTAGACCTGCGGGTGGTGGAGAAAATGGTCGAGTGCCTGACGATCGAGGGTAACTTTGGCAACCCGGCCTCCCGCTCCCACCTGTACGGCTGGAAGGCGGAGGAAGCCGTTGAGAACGCCCGGCGCCAGGTGGCGGACCTGATCGGCGCCGACCCGCGGGAAATCGTCTGGACCTCCGGCGCGACCGAATCCGATAACCTCGCGATCAAGGGGGTCGCCCACTTCTACCAGAAGAAGGGCAAGCACATCATCACCTCGAAAATCGAGCACAAGGCGGTGCTGGACACCTGCCGGCACCTCGAGCGCGAGGGCTTCGAGGTCACCTATCTTGATCCCGATGAAAACGGCCTGACCACCGCCGACATGGTAAAAGCCGCGCTGCGCGACGACACCATCCTGGTCAGCATCATGCATGCCAACAACGAGATCGGCGTGATCAATGACATCGCCGGCATCGGCGAAGTGACCCGTGCGGCCGGTGTCCTGTTCCACGTCGACGCCGCCCAGAGCGCGGGCAAGATACCCATCGACCTCGAGACCCTGAAAGTGGACCTGATGTCGCTGTCGGCGCACAAGATGTACGGTCCCAAGGGCATCGGTGTGCTCTATGTACGGCGCAAGCCGCGGGTCCGCCTGGAAGCGCAGATGCACGGCGGCGGCCACGAGCGCGGCATGCGCTCCGGCACCCTGGCGACGCACCAGATCGTCGGCATGGGCGAGGCGGCCCGCATTGCCCGCGAAGGTATGGCCGAAGAGGCCCTGCGTGTGCAGGCCCTGCGCGACCGTTTCTGGAACGGCATCAAGGACATCGAGGAAGTGCACATCAACGGCGACATGGCGCACCACCTGCCCGGTGCCATCAACGTCAGTATCGCTTTCGTCGAGGGCGAATCGCTGATCATGTCGCTGAAGGACCTGGCGATTTCCAGTGGTTCGGCCTGTACTTCCGCCAGCCTGGAGCCGTCCTACGTGCTGCGTGCACTGGGGCTCAACGACGAGCTTGCGCACAGCTCGCTGCGCTTCAGCTTCGGCCGCTTCACCACCGAGGAAGACGTCGACAGGGCGATTGAACAGCTGCGCGGCGCGGTCGGCAAATTGCGCGAACTGTCGCCGCTTTGGGATATGTATCAGGATGGTGTCGATCTCAACACCATCGAGTGGGCTGCTCACTAGAGAAGCAGAGGAGAATTATCATGGCATACAGTGACAAAGTACTGGACCACTACGAAAACCCCCGCAACGTGGGCAAGCTGGACGCCGCTGACAACAGCGTCGGCACCGGCATGGTCGGCGCCCCCGCCTGTGGCGACGTGATGCGCCTGCAGATCAAGGTCAACGACGAGGGCGTGATCGAGGATGCCAAGTTCAAGACCTACGGTTGCGGCTCGGCGATCGCCTCCAGCTCCCTGCTCACCGAGTGGGTGAAGGGCAAGAAGCTGGAAGAGGCGGAGCAGATCAAGAATACCGCCATCGCCGAGGAACTGGCCTTGCCGCCGGTGAAAATCCACTGCAGCGTGCTGGCCGAAGATGCCATCAAGGCCGCGATCAAGGACCTCCGCGCCAAGCGGGGTGAGACCTGATGGGCATCAGTCTCACGGAATCGGCGGCCCGCCATATCGCCTCCCAGCTCGAGGGGCGCGGCAAGGGCCTGGGCATCCGCCTCGGCGTAACCACCTCCGGCTGCTCGGGGATGGCCTATGTGCTGGAGTTCGTCGATGAAGAGTCCCCCGAGGACCAGGTCTTCGAGGACCACGGGGTAAAGCTGTTTATCGACCCCAAGAGCCTGGTGTACCTCGAGGGCACCGAGCTGGACTTCGTCCGCGAAGGCCTCAACGAGGGCCTGCAATTTCGTAACCCCAATGTCACCGGGGAGTGTGGTTGCGGCGAGAGCTTCACTGTCTGACCGGCGATCACTCGCGGGCCTTCCTCATCGGTATGCCGTCTCCCGACTTCAAACAGAACTACTTCGAACTCTTCGGACTGGCGCCGGCGTTCCGTATTGACGCCGGGGCGCTCGCCGAGCGCTACCGGCATTTGCAGCGCGACCTGCACCCGGACCGCTTTGCCAGCGCCGCGGCCCATGAACGACGCCTGGCCATCCAGTACTCGTCCTTCGTCAACGAGGCCTATTCCACGCTGAAGGTGCCGCAAAAACGCGCGGAGTACCTGCTGCAACTGGCGGGCATGGGTGCCGAGGAGGTCAGCGCCCAACAGGTGGATGGCGGCTTCCTGATCGAGCAGATGGAGCTGCGGGAGAAACTCGAGTCCCTGCCGGGGCTGGTCGACCCCGAACCGGTGCTGGAGCACCTGGTGGACGAGATAAGCGCGGATATCCGCCAGCACCAGGTCGAATTCGAGGCGGCCTACGGGGCCGGCAACCTCGCTGCCGCCGCCAGCGCCTGTGTGAAAATGCAGTACCTCGGCAAGTTGCTGAGCGAGGCGGAGCAGGCCGAGGCTGACCTGCTCGATGGCTGAATGCCGAACAACCCATTAACCGGACAGGACCCGCAATGGCACTGTTGAAAATTGCTGAACCCGGCCAATCACCCCTGCCGCACCAGGTAAAGCGCGCCGTGGGAATTGATCTCGGTACCACCAATTCCCTGGTGGCGACCGTGCGCGGCGGGCGTGCGGAAGTCCTGCTGGATGCGGCCGGCGATTTCATGCTGCCCTCGGTGGTGAGCTACGCCAGCGCGGAAAGCCCGCTGGTCGGTCTCGAGGCCCGCGCACAGGCGGACCGCTACCCGGCGGACACACTGGTCTCGGTCAAGCGCTTCATGGGGCGCGGCCGTGCCGATGCCGAGCAGGAGGCCGAGCGCTCCCATTACCGCCTGGCCGACAATACCGAAGGCATGGTGCGTTTCGTGACCACAGCCGGCGAGATCAGCCCGGTCGAGGCCTCGGCGGCAATACTTGGGGTGCTGGAAGCGCGCGCCCGCGAGAGCCTGGGCGGCAACATTGAGGGCGCGGTGATTACCGTGCCCGCCTATTTCGATGAGGCCCAGCGCCAGGCGACCAAGGACGCGGCCACGCTCGCCGGCATCCCGGTGCTGCGCCTGCTCAACGAGCCCACCGCGGCAGCGGTGGCCTATGGCCTGGATTCGCAGGAAGAGGGCCTGGTCGCGGTTTACGACCTCGGCGGCGGAACCTTTGATATTTCCATCCTGCGCCTCCACCGCGGCGTGTTCGAAGTGCTCGCCACCGGCGGCGATACCGCCCTCGGCGGCGATGATTTCGATGCCGCCATTGCCCACTGGGTACTGGAGCAGGCTTCCCTGGCCAATCTTGCCGGTGGTCCCTACCGGGCCCTGCTGGCCCTGGCGCGCAGTGCCAAGGAAGCACTTTCCCGCGACACCCGTGTATCTATCGACCTCGGCGCGATCGCCTCGGGTGTGGGAGCCGTGACGCTGGACCGCGAGCAGTTCGAGCTGTTGATCCAGCCGCTGGTCAAGCGCACCCTGCGCGCCTGTCGCCGCTGCCTGCGCGACGCCGGCATCGACGCGGTCGATAGCGTGGTGCTGGTGGGTGGCTCCACCCGGGTGCCCCTGGTACGCGAGGCAGTCGCCGAGAGTTTCGGCCGCGAGCCGCTGGCCAACATCGACCCGGACAAGGTGGTAGCGATCGGCGCCGCCATCCAGGCCGACATCCTCATCGGCAACCGGCCGGACGGCGACCTGCTGCTGCTGGACGTGATCCCCCTGTCGCTGGGCCTGGAAACGATGGGCGGGCTCGCCGAGAAAATCATTCCGCGCAACACCACGATCCCGGTGACCCGGGCGCAGGAATTCACCACCTTCAAGGACGGCCAGACCGCCCTGGCCCTGCACATCGTCCAGGGTGAGCGCGAGCTGGTTTCCGACCTGCGCTCGCTGGCGCGCTTCGAGCTGCACGGTATCCCGCCGATGGTCGCCGGCGCCGCCCGGATCATCGTGACCTTCCAGGTCGACGCGGACGGCCTGCTGCAGGTCTCCGCCCGCGAGGAAACCACCGGCGTGGAGAGCAGGGTCACCGTGAAACCCTCCTTCGGCCTGAGCGAGGACGAGGTGACCGATATGCTGCAGGCCTCCTACAGCCACGCCGAACAGGACAAGCAGGCGCGGCAGCTGGCCGAGCAGAAGGTGGAGGCGGAACAGTTGCTGCAGGGGCTCGACGCCGCGCTGGCCGCCGACGGCAGCGCACTGCTCAGCGCCCACGAATGCGAGGCCCTGCACGGCCAGATGCAACAGCTCGCCGGACTGCTGGGCGGTGACGACCTGTCCGCGATACGCGCCGCCACGGATACCCTGGGCCGCGCCAGCGAAGCCTTCGCCGCCCGGCGCATGGACCGCAGTATCCGCGAGGCCCTGTCCGGCGTCAGTCTCGATTCGCTCGACAATTCACTCGACAAGGAGGTGGGCCAATGACCCGGATTGTCGTCCTGCCCAATGAAAACCTGTGTCCCGAGGGGGCCGTGGTGGAAGCCGAGGCCGGTGAAAGCGTCTGCAAGGCCCTGTTGCGCAACGGTATCGAGATAGAGCACGCCTGTGAAATGTCCTGCGCCTGTACCACCTGTCACGTGATCGTGCGCGAAGGCTACGACTCGATGGAGCCGCCGGACGAACTGGAAGACGATTACCTGGACAAGGCCTGGGGCCTGGAGCCGGATTCGCGCCTGTCTTGCCAGGCGATCGTCACCGACGAGGACCTGGTCGTGGAGATTCCCCGCTATACCATCAACATGGTCTCCGAGCGGCACTGAGAGGAACTTGCCCATGCGCTGGACGGATGTAAACGACATCGCCATCGAACTGGCGGACACCTATCCCGATACCGACCCGCTGACGCTCAATTTTGTCGACCTGCGGGATAAAATCCTCGCCCTGCCGGATTTCGACGGCGACCCCAATCACTGCGGCGAGAAAATCCTCGAGGCGATCCAGGCGGCCTGGATCGAGGAAGCCGAATAAACAGCGGTGGCAGCGGGCCGGAAATGCCGCCTCCGCGCCACGCGCCGCTCTGGCTGGTGGCCTGAGACCGGCTATTTCACAGTCTTAAGCTGTTGTTTTTTCACAGAATCGGAAGGTCCCAAAAGCACCCCGGCAGGGTGAAACGGCGGCCCAAAATCCGTATAATTGCGCGGCTTTTAACCGCGCTCCCGCAAGCCGTGGCTACACACGGTACCAATTTGACGCGCACACCCTGAAAAATGACATCCTGGAGAAGTCCCCATGGCAGTTGAACGCACCCTGTCCATTATCAAGCCTGACGCCGTCGGCAAGAACATCATCGGCAAAATCTACTCCCGTTTCGAGAGCAACGGCCTGCAGATCGTCGCCGCGAAGATGCTGCGCCTGTCCGACGTGGTCGCCGGCGGTTTCTACGCCGAGCACCGCGAGCGTCCCTTCTTCAAGGACCTGGTGGAATTCATGACCTCCGGCCCGGTTGTGGTCCAGGTGCTGGAAGGCGAGAACGCCATCGCCAAGAACCGTGAACTGATGGGCGCAACCAACCCCAAGGAAGCCGCCGAGGGCACCATCCGCGCCGATTTCGCTTCCAGCATCGACGCCAATGCCGTACACGGTTCCGACTCCCCTGAATCCGCTGCCCGCGAAATCGCCTATTTCTTCGCTGCCAGCGAGATCTGCGAGCGCTGAGAACCGTCGTGAGCGCCGTGATCGCCACTTCTGCCAGTAACCCCGGGCAGGCCGACAGGGTCAACCTGCTCGGACTGCCGCTGGCCGCCATGGAGGCTTTCTTTCTCGAACTGGGGGAGAAGAAGTTCCGTGCCCAGCAGGTGCTGAAGTGGATTCACCATCACGGCGTGACCGATTTTGAGCAGATGAGCAATCTCGGCAAGGCGCTGCGGGAAAAACTCGCCGCCAGCGCCGAGATTCGCCCGCCGGAAATCGTCAGCCAGTCCGACTCCACCGACGGCACCCGCAAGTGGGCGATCCGCGTAGACGGCGGCGGCCTGGTGGAAACGGTCCTGATTCCCGACGGCAGCCGCGCCACGCTCTGCGTATCCTCCCAGGTGGGTTGCAGCCTCGACTGCAGTTTCTGTTCCACCGGCAAGCAGGGCTTCCAGCGCGACCTGAGCGCCGCGGAGATCATCGGCCAGGTGTGGCTGGCGATCAAATCCTACAACGGCTTCCAGTCCGGCAAGGGCCGGGTGGTGACCAACGTGGTGATGATGGGCATGGGCGAGCCGCTGCTCAACTTCGACAACGTGGTTGCGGCCATGGACCTGATGATGGAGGACAACGCCTACGGCATCTCCAAGCGCCGGGTTACCCTCAGTACCTCGGGTGTCGTGCCTGCCCTGGATGAACTGGCGAAAGTCAGCGAGGTATCGCTCGCGGTGTCGCTGCACGCCCCGAATGACGCCCTGCGCAACGAACTGGTGCCGATCAACCGCAAGTACCCGATCGCCCGCCTGCTGGAGAGCTGCCGCAATTACATCGATGCGCAGAAGGACACCAAGCGCGTTGTGACCGTCGAATACACCCTGATCGCCGGGGTCAACGACCAGCTCGAGCACGCCCGCGAACTGGCGGCGCTGCTCAAGGGTTTCCCCTGCAAGATCAACCTGATCCCTTTCAACCCCTTCCCGCAGTCGGATTACTGCCGCCCCAGTGGCAATGCGGTGTCGCGTTTCTGGCAAGTGCTGGTGGATGCGGGATATATTGTCACCGTGCGCACCACGCGCGGGGATGATATCGACGCCGCCTGCGGCCAGCTGGTCGGCCAGGTGGTGGATCGCACCCGGCGCAGCCAGCGCTACCGCGACGCGGCACAACAAGACGAAAACAGGGTGGGGTGATGGCAGCTTTGGTGCAGGGACGGAACATGAAATTTGCAGGAACAGTATTCCTGGTATTCCTCGGGCTGCTGCTGGCCGGTTGTGTCACCACGACCGAGGGCGGCTTCACCGACAAGGCGGATCCCACGGAAGCCCTGGAGCTGCGGGTGGAACTGGCGCGCAAGTACATTGGCGAGGGCAACTGGGATAACGCCAAGCGCAACCTGCAGATGGCCTACGACATGAACCCGGACAACGCCGAGGTGCACGAGGCGTTTGCGCTGGTCTACCAGAGCACCGGCGAATTCGAGCTCGCCGAGAAAAGCTACAAGGACGCCATCCGCCTCGATCGCAATTTTTCCCGCGCGCGCAACAATTACGCGGCGTTCCTCTATTCCCAGGAGCGCTACGCCGAGGCCGAGGAACAACTGGAGTACGTGGTCAAGGACACACTTTACAAGGCCCGGCCACAGGCATTCGTGAACCTCGGCCTGTGCCGCGAGCAACTGTTTGACCGCCCGGGTGCCGAGGAGGCCTTCCAGCGGGCGCTGACCATGGATCGCGGCAACCCGATTGCCCTGCTGGAACTGGCGCAGCTGCGCTACGATGCGGGCGATTACGCGACCTCAGGGCGCTACTATGGCACCTACCGTACCGCGGTGCGCCAGCAGTCCGCCCGCGGCCTGTGGCTGGGCGTGCGCCTGGCGCGCGCTACCGATGACCCGGACGCGGAAGCAAGTTACGGCCTGGCGCTGTCCAACC
Source organism: Haliea sp. E17 (assembly GCF_048323675.1). NCBI lineage: Bacteria > Pseudomonadati > Pseudomonadota > Gammaproteobacteria > Cellvibrionales > Halieaceae > Haliea > Haliea sp. E17. The sequence continues at coordinate 374,628 of NZ_JBLWFK010000003.1, read as the reverse complement.
TGTACCCCGATTCCGCGGAATACGCCGCTTACCAGCGGGACAAGTGACGAGACTTCCAGGCACGCCCCCGGTGGCGCCATGCCGGTTGGTAGACCATGAAAACTGAATCCCCGATCAAACGACGCAAATCTCGGCAAATCCACGTAGGCAATGTGGCGGTGGGCGGCGATGCGCCCATCAGCGTGCAGAGCATGACCAATACCGATACCTGTGACGTCGATGCGACCGTCGCGCAGGTACAGGCGATTGCCGATGCCGGCGGCGATATCGTCCGTGTCTCGGTGCCGAGCATGGAGGCTGCGGAGGCTTTCCGGGCCATCCGCGCGCGGGTCGAGGTGCCGCTGGTGGCGGATATTCACTTCGACCACCGCATCGCCCTGAAAGTGGCCGAATACGGCGTGGATTGCCTGCGCATCAACCCCGGCAACATCGGCCGCGACGAAAAGGTCCGCGAAGTCATCGCCAGTGCCCGCGACAAGGGCATCCCCATCCGCATCGGGGTCAACGCCGGCTCGTTGGGCAAGGAACTGCAGCGCAAGTACGGTGAGCCGACGGCTGAGGCCCTGGTTGAATCCGCCCTGCGCCACGTCGACATTCTCGACAAGCACGATTTCCAGGACTTCAAGGTCAGCGTGAAAGCCTCCGAGGTGTTCATGGCCGTGGAAGCCTACCGCCTGCTGGCGACGCAGATCGAGCAGCCGCTGCACCTGGGTATCACCGAGGCTGGCGGCCTGCGCGGCGGTACGGTCAAGTCCGCCGTGGGACTGGGTATGCTGTTGATGGATGGCATCGGCGACACCATCCGCATCTCCCTCGCCGCTGATCCCGTCGAGGAGGTCAAGGTCGGCTTCGAGATCCTCAAGAGCCTCAAGCTGCGCACCAATGGCATCAACTTCATCGCCTGCCCGAGCTGCTCGCGGCAGAATTTTGACGTGATCGGCGCCATGAACCTCCTCGAGCAGCGGCTGGAGGATATTCGCACGCCGATGGACGTGGCGGTCATCGGCTGTGTGGTCAACGGGCCGGGCGAGGCGCGCGAAGCCGATATCGGCATGACCGGGGCGACGCCCAACAACCTGATTTACGTGGACGGCAAACCCGACCACAAGATCAGCAACGAAGATTTTATCGATCACCTCGAGCAGTTGATTCGCGAAAAAGCGGCGCGGCTCGAGGAGCAGCGCGCCCGGGATGACGAGAACATCATCCTGAAAAAGGCCTGAACGCGCCGGACTGTGGAGAAATTGTGAGCGAGATTCGAGCAATCCGCGGGATGAACGACATCCTGCCGGATGAGACAGTGACCTGGCGCTACCTGGAAAGCACCGTCGCCAGCGTGCTGGGCAGTTACGGCTACGGCGAAATCCGCATGCCCATCGTCGAACAGACCGACCTGTTCAAGCGCTCGATCGGTGAAGTCACCGATATCGTCGAAAAGGAAATGTACACGTTTCCCGACCGCAACGGCGAGAGCCTGACCCTGCGGCCCGAGGGCACCGCGGGCTGCGTGCGCGCAGCCATCCAGAACGGCCTGCTGAACACCCCGCGGCGCCTGTGGTATTGCGGCCCGATGTTCCGCTACGAGCGTCCGCAGAAGGGCCGCCAGCGGCAGTTCCACCAGATTGGCGTGGAGTCCTTCGGCATCGCGACGCCGGATATGGACGCCGAGGTCATCCTGATGAGCGCGCGCCTCTGGCAGCGCCTCGGCATCGCCGACAACGTGCGGCTGGAGCTCAACTCCATTGGCAGCTCGCAGTCCCGCAGCGCCTACCGCGAAGCCCTGGTGGGCTATCTGCGGGCGCGCTTCGACGAGCTGGACGAGGACAGCCAGCGCCGCATGGACAGCAATCCCCTGCGTATACTCGACAGCAAGAACCCCCAGACCCAGTCGCTGCTGGACGGGGCGCCGTCGCTGGCGGACTACCTCGACGAGAGCTCCGCGGCGGACTTTGCCCGCCTGCGGGAACTGCTGGACGCCGCTGGCGTCAGTTACAGGGTGAATCCGCGGCTGGTGCGTGGACTCGACTACTACAACAACACGGTGTTCGAGTGGGTCACCGAGAGCCTTGGCGCCCAGGGCACGGTCTGTGCCGGCGGCCGCTACGATGGCCTGGTGGAGCAGCTGGGCGGTAAACCGGTGCCCGGCGTCGGCTTCGCGATGGGGGTGGAGCGCCTCACCCTGTTGCTGGAAGCGGTGGGTGTGCAGCCGCCCGCGCCGCCGGAAGCGGATATCTACCTGGTCAGTTTCGGTCCCGCCGCGGAGTGCGCCGCGCTGGTGGCCGGGGAAAACTTGCGCGAGCTCTTCCCGGGCCTCAGAATCGTGCAGCACGCTGGCGGCGGCAGTTTTAAAAGCCAGATGAAAAAAGCCGACCGCAGTGGCGCGCGAATCGCGCTGATCTGGGGTGAGGATGAAGTTGCCGCCGGCAACGTTACGCTGAAACACCTGCGCGACGACAGCGCAGAAGGCCGGCCGGGGCAACTGACGGTCGCCGCAGCCGAGCTGGCGCAGACGCTGGCCGGCTTGCTGGCGGACGGGAATCAATAAAGAGGAATACAGCGAAGTGGAAACTTATCGTACCGAAGAGGAGCAGGTCGAGGCGCTCAAGCGCTGGTGGGTCGAAAACGGCCGCTCGACCATCACTGCCATCATTTTCGCGCTGGCCGTGGGCTTCGGTTGGCAGGGCTGGCAGAAGTATGGAATAGAGAAGGCCCAGGCGGCCTCCAACGCCTACCAGGGCATGTTGCAGAAGTATTCCCAGGCGGACGTCGCCGGTGCCGACGAACTCGCCAACCAGATCAAGACCGACTACGCCGGTTCAACCTACGCGCAGTTTGCGGCCCTGCACCTGGCCCGTGCCGCGGTCGAGGGCGGCGACCTGGTGGCGGCGGAATCCGAATTGCGCTGGGCTGCCGACAAGGCGGACAAGGACAGTGAAGTCTACCGTGTCGCCCAGCTCCGGCTGGCCCGTGTGGTGGCAGCGCGGGGTGACGCCGAGGGCGCGCTGGGCATACTCGACAGCACCAGCCCCGGCAGTTTCCAGGCCGCCTACCAGGCGGTGCGCGGCGACATCCTGATGCAGCAGGGCGACAAGGCCGCGGCGAAAGAGGCCTATAGCAGCGCCCTGATGCTCTCTTCCGCTGGTGGTGAGCCGGTGAATACCGCGCTGCTGCAGGAGAAGCTGCAGGCCCTGAGCCCCGAGCCGCCGCAGCCGGTGTCTGTGACTGGCGGTATGGAGGCAGCGCTCCCCGCAGAGTCTCCGGCGGCCGATGGCGAATCCAGCAGCGCGGAGGAGCCCTGAGTGAAGCAGATGCTCCGCGTTTTTCTCGGCCTGGTGCTGCTCAGCCAGCTTGCGGCCTGTAGCACCATCGGCGGCTGGTTCAGCAGCGACGACGAAGACCCCACCGCCCCGGCGGAACTGGTCGACATCGACGAGACAGTCAAGATTCGCAAACTCTGGTCGGTCGGTATTGGCGATGGCCAGGGCGATGGCCTGTACAAGCTGCAACCGGTAATCGACGGCGACCGGATCTACGCGGCCTCCACCGACGGTGAGGTCTACGCCATCAGCCGGGAGCGCGGGAAAAAGCTCTGGGACGCCGACCTCGACATGTCGCTGTCCGGTGGCGTCGGTGTCTCCGGCGATGCGCTGTTTGTCGGCAGCAGCGATGGCACGGTGCTGAAGCTGTCCGCAGACGGCGGCGACATCCTCTGGAGCGCGCGCCTGCACGGTGAAGTCCTGGCCCCGCCGCAGAGCAACGGCCGGGTGGTCGTGGTGCAGACCTACGACGGCAAACTGCAGGGTCTGGACTTCGACAGCGGCGAACGCCTGTGGACTTACGACAGCGATGTACCGGTGCTGACCATTCGCGGCACCAGCACGCCGGTCATCAACGGCGATGCGGTCTACGCGGGCTTTGCCAACGGCCGGGTGGTCGCCTTTGATATCGACAGTGGCGGCATTCTGTGGGAAGCCCGGGTGGCGATACCCCAGGGCCGCTCGGAAATCGACCGCATGGTGGATATCGACGGCAGTATGGCGCTGGTCGGCAGCGAACTGTTTGCCGCCAGCTACCACGGCAGGCTGGTGGCTATCGACGTGGCTTCCGGGCGGCGCACCTGGCAGAAGGACATCTCCTCCTGGTCCGGAGTTTCCCAGGGCTTCAACAATGTCTATGTGGCCGACGAGGATGGTACCCTGAACGCGTTCTACCGCAACGGACAGGGCCTGCGCTGGCAGCAGGGCGCCCTGGCCTATCGCGGCCTCTCCCGGCCCACGCCGGTGAGCAGTTACGTGGCGGTGGTGGATTTTGACGGTTACCTGCACCTGGTCTCCCAGGTGGACGGTGAATTCGTCGGCAGGGACCACATCGGCGGCGACGGCGCCCGTGCCGACATGCTCTCCGACGGCAATGTACTCTACGTGTTCACCAACAAGGGCACGTTGGCGGCTTACGAGGTCAGCGCACGCAACTGATGCTACCGGTTATCGCCCTGGTAGGGCGCCCCAATGTCGGCAAGTCCACACTGTTCAACCAGCTTACCCGCAGTCGCGACGCCCTGGTTGCGGACTACCCCGGCCTGACCCGGGACCGCAAGTACGGCGAGGCGCGCATCGGCGAACGCCCCTTCGTGGTCATCGACACCGGCGGTATCAGCGGCGAGGAGGAGGGCATCGATTCGCAGATGGCGGGGCAGTCCCTGCAAGCCATCGAGGAAGCCGATGCCGTCCTGTTCATGGTGGATGCGCGGGACGGCCTGAGCGCCACGGACGCGGCGCTCGCCCGGCACCTGCGCCAGCGCAACAAGTCCTTTCACCTGGTGGTGAACAAGATCGACGGCATCGACGAAACCCTGGCACTGGGGGATTTCTACTCCCTGGGCGTCGATTCGATGTTCGCCATTGCCGCCAGCCACGGCCGCGGCGTCCGCGCGATGATCGACAGCGTGCTCGCCGCGTTCCCGCTCCCCGAGAGTGACGAGGAGGAGCAGAAGGACCGCTTCGCCAGCACCCGGGTGGCAATCGTCGGGCGGCCGAATGTCGGCAAGTCCACCCTGGTGAACCGCCTGCTGGGCGAGGAACGGGTGGTGGTCTACGACCAGCCCGGCACCACCCGCGACAGCATCTATATCGATTACCAGCGCGACGGGCGCGAATACACCCTGATCGATACGGCGGGTGTGCGCCGGCGCAAAAACGTCAAGGAGACGGTGGAGAAGTTCTCCATCGTCAAAACCCTGAAGGCGATTGACGACGCCAACGTCGTGATACTGGTGATGGATGCCCACGAGGGCCTGGTCGACCAGGACCTGCACCTGCTGGGTCACTGTGTGGAGGCCGGCCGGGCGCTGGTTATCGCGGTAAACAAGTGGGACGGGTTGCAACCGGACCAGCGGGACTGGATTCGCAGCGAACTGGAGCGGCGCCTGGTATTCGCCGACTACGCGGACCTGCACTTTATTTCCGCCCTTCACGGCAGTGGCGTCGGCAACCTGTACAAGTCGATCGATGCCGCTTACCAGGCGGCAACCCGCAAGCTCTCCACCAACCTGCTGACCCGCATCCTTGAGGGCGCGGTGGCGGAACATGCGCCGCCGATGTCCAATGGCCGGCGGATCAAGCTGCGCTATGCCCACGCCGGAGGCCAGAACCCGCCGCTGATCATCATCCACGGCAACCAGACCGGCAAGGTGCCGGCCAGTTACCATCGCTACCTGGAAAAGACCTTCCGCCGCGAGCTCAAGCTCAGCGGCACTCCCGTGCGTATCGAGTTCCGGACGTCGGAAAACCCCTACGCCGAGAAACGCAACAAGCTCACCCAGCGCCAGGTACAGCGCAAACGGCGCATGATGGCCCACGTGAAGAAGAACAAGAAGAAATAACACCTGCGGGCGCCGGCAGGGGTCCGCGATTTAATTTTAACTCTCTGATTTTAAGGGGAAATAAAATATTTCCCGGGGATTGCTTGCGCTCTTTGGATATGGTGTTATAGTTATGTATAACACTAGATCAACAGGGTAGGGACAATGTACATCAAACCGAGAAGACAGGTGCTGTTTCATCGCAGTGATCGTGTCGTGGTGCATGTGGGCCTGTTCGTGCTTTGCCTGATGCTCGGCGTTCTGGGGCTGGGACTTTCGGCCCTGTGGTGCCTGGTGCCGGCAGCGGGACTGGTTGAATTGCTTTCACTGGTGTCGCCCCACGGGACGGCGTGGAGGCTGTGACGGTGGCTGGAGTCATGAGGTTCGCGGTAGTGTGCCTGCTGCTCGGTGCCCCCGTGGCGGGGCAGGCGGCGACGGGTTCTCCCATCGTCGTGGAGCAACTGCTGGCACAGGTGGTCGAGTGCTTTGGCAGCTTCGGCCGGCTGGGCGGGGAATCGGCCTATCTCTCCGCGTCCATGGTAGCGCCCCAGGTAGAGCGCCTGTTCTCGCTGCGCGCGGTGTTCGGGGTCCTGGGCACCGGGCTGCTGACTGCCGCTTTTATCGCACCCACCGCCCTGCTGGCGGACTGGGGCATGCGTCGCCGCAGTGACAAGTCTGCCGGCGAGGCGGATGCCTGAGCTTTCAAACAAGGAATCAACTATGAAGAAGTGGATTGTCGGGATGTGCGTTGCGCTGGCAAGTGTCGCTTCCCAGGCTGGAACACTGCAGGTGGACAGGCTGGATGGCGTCCACGAGGTGCAGGTTTTTGGCGGTGTCGAGGTCGAAATCAGCCAGGGCGACAGCGCGGAGATGCTGATCAGGGGCAGTGACGACGCGCTGCAGAAGGAACCCTTCTATGTGCGCGGCGACACCCTGGTACTGGGAGTTTCCCGGCAATACCCCGACAGCAGTTTCGCCGGGGTGAAATACAAGCTGACCGTGCCACAGTTGCGGGAAATCCGTATTGCGGGCAGCGGCGATGTCTATGTGCGGCCCTTCACTGTCGACGATCTCGATGTGCGCATCGACGGGTCCGGCGACGTCCGCCTGTTCGCCCTGAACGCGGATTCCGCCAACCTGTTTGTCTCGGGCTCCGGTAACGTGCAACTCGCCGAAGCGGAGCTCGGGGACCTGGAAATGCTGATTTCCGGCTCCGGCGACATCGCACTGGGCGAAGTCGCTGTCAACCGGGTCGAGGCTACCATTACCGGTTCCGGGGATATCAGTATCAAGAGTGCGACCCGTGCGGCGAAGGACCTGGAGATCAAGATCATCGGCGGCGGCGATGCGGACCTGTCGCCGCTGGATGGCGAGGTCGCGGAAATCAAGATTATCGGTTCCGGCGATGTGCGGGTCGGTGCGGTGGGTCAGCTCGAAGTGTCCATCGTCGGCAGCGGCGATGTCTACTACGCTGGCAAGCCGGATATCGACCAGACGGTCATCGGTTCCGGCGACCTCAAGCGTCGCGACTGAGCCGGGGGATTTCCGCTTGAGCGTGGAATGGAACGACAGCCAGCCGATCTATCGCCAACTGCGCGACCTGGTCGCCCGGCGCATCATGGACGGCACTTTCCCCGAGGGAGAGGCGGTGCCATCGGTGCGCCAGGTGGCGGCAGACTACCAGATCAACCACCTCACCGTGGGCAAGGCCTACCAGGAACTGGTCGATGCGGGTCTGCTGGAGAAGCGCCGCGGCCTGGGCATGTTCGTGCGCGGTGGCGCACGCAACGCACTGACCAGTGATGAAAAACAGCGATTCATCGAGGAGGAACTGCCGGCATTCCTGCAGCGGGCCAGCGTCCTCGGCATTGGCAGGCGGGAACTGGTGGAACTGGTGCAACAGGATAGTGGAGAGGACTGATGGGTAATATTGTCGAAGCGAAAGGACTGACGCGACGCTTCGGAGATCTGCTCGCCGTCGATCACGTGGATTTCAGCATCCCCGCCGGCGCGGTGGTGGGACTGATCGGCCCCAACGGCGCGGGCAAGACCACGCTGCTGCGCTCCCTGCTCGGGCTGGCCGATTACCAGGGCGATCTCGAGGTATTGGGGCTGGTGCCGCGGCGCGAGCGGGCACGGCTGATGCAGGAGGTCAGCTTTATCGCCGATACCGCGGTGCTGCCGCGCTGGGCCCGGGTCGGCGAATTGCTCGACTATACCGAGGGGGTTCACCCGCAGTTCGACCGGCAACGCGCCGAGCGTTTCCTCAGCACCACCGACGTCACGCCGAAGCGCAGGGTTCGCGATCTCTCCAAGGGCATGATGGTGCAGCTGCACCTCGCCCTGGTGATGTCGATCGACGCCCGCCTGCTGGTGCTGGACGAGCCCACCCTGGGCCTCGACCTGCTGTTCCGTAAGCGCTTTTACGAGCAACTGATGACCGACTACTACGACGAGGAGCGCACTATCGTGATTTCCACCCACCAGGTGGATGAAGTCCAGCACATCCTCACCGATGTCATGTTCATCAATCGCGGCAAGCTGGTACTGTCGCGCTCGATGCAGGATATCGAGGAAAACTTCGTCCAGCTCAACGCGGTCGGCGGGGCGGTGGACAAGGCCCTGTCGCTGCCCCACCTGGGTTCGCACAGCATCCTGGGCGGCCGGGCCATTATCTTCGAAGGGCTCGAGCGGTCGACGCTGGCCCCCCTGGGTGAATTGCGCACGCCGTCGATCTCCGACCTGTTCGTCGCCATGGTGGGAGGTGACAACTAATGCCAGTGACTCGCAACCAGCGGCTCTTCACACTCGTCATGCGTGAATTGCAGGAATACCGCGTCTCGCTGCTGTGGACGCCGTTGATCGTCGCCGGCCTGTTCACGCTCCTGATGCTGGTCGCCATTGTCATAGGCACCCGGGTGGCGGCCGTCGGTGACGGCGTGTTCGAGATGATGGTGACCCAGGGTGACTCTATCCATCCGGCAATCACTATCCACCTCGATGACGACGAAGTGATCCACGTCGTCCCGGATGCGCCCGCGCCGCCGCTGCCCGTCGATGAGGACCGGGAACTGGAGATGGTGGCGCCGCCAGCCCCGATCCCCGACGACGAGTGGAACTTCTCCCGGGAATGGCACTTCAAGCCGGATATCAGTAGCAGCAGCGAGCAGTACCAGACCGAGTTCAGTGGTGTGCATCGCCTGCTGGGCCTGCCGCACCTGGTGCTGCTGGTGGTGCTGGTCGTCGTCTCGGTCAACTACCTGCTGGGCTCGCTGTTCAACGACCGCAAGGACCGCAGCATCCTGTTCTGGAAATCGATGCCGGTGTCCGAATGGGAGGAAGTGCTGACCCGTTTCGCGATTGCCATGCTGGTGGCGCCGGCGATCTATATCGGCATCTCCATGGTCCTGCAGATCGTGCTGGTCCTGCTGGGTATGCTGTTGGCCTGGCGGGTCGGCGCCGACCCCTGGGGCGATGTCCTCAACAATATCCAGTTCTTGCAGCTGTTCGTGCAGCAGGTGGGCGGCTGGATCCTGACCGCCCTGTGGATCGCTCCCTGCTACGGCTGGCTGCTGCTCGCCTCGAGCTGGGCGAAGCGCACTCCTTCGTTTGTCGCCATAGTCCCGCTGGCGGTGGTGGTGATCGGCGAGCTGATGCTGTTTGGCAGCGTCGTGGTCGCGGGCGCGGTGCAGCGTCACCTGCCCGGGTTTGTCGGCGGCGAGAGCCAGGCGGACTTCGTCTTCGATGCGGCCTACTGGGCGGCATTTGACTGGCTGGGGCTGCTGCTCGGCCTGGTATTTGCTGCGGCGACACTGGCCGCTGCGGTATGGTTGCGGCGCTATCGATTTGAAATCTGAGCCGTCTCCCGCGCCGTCTCCCCGGCGGGGCCGTTTCGGCCCCGGGCTGCTGGTCGCGGCCGCGTTCATCGGCCCGGGTACGGTGACCACCGCCAGCGTGGCCGGTGCGAGTTTCGGTTACGCCCTGCTCTGGGCCCTGGTGTTTTCGGTGATTGCGACCATTGTGCTGCAGGAGATGGCCGCGCGGGTCGGCCTGGTGAGCGGTCGGGGACTGGGCCAGGCGCTGCGCGACAGCCTCTCCGGAAGCTGGCTCGCCGGCCCGGCCATCGCGCTGGTGGTCGCGGCGGTCGGTTTTGGCAACGCGGCCTACCAGGCGGGCAACCTGACCGGCGCAGCGCTCGGCCTGCAGGGGCTCGGCAGCTGGGACAGCCGCCTGTGGATTGTGCTGGTCGGTATTCTCGCCGCGCTGTTGCTGGCCAGCGGCCGCTACCAGCTGATTGAGAAAGCGCTGGTTGTCCTGGTGCTGGCGATGAGCGCGGTATTCATTACCACGTTCCTGATGCTCTCCCCGGACCTCGGCGACATGCTGCGCGCGGCCGTCACACCGACGCTGCCCGCGGGCGCGACCCTGACCGTGCTGGCGCTGATCGGGACCACGGTCGTTCCCTACAACCTTTTCCTGCACGCCAGCGCCGTCCATGCGAAGTGGGGTGATGCGGCCGACACCGATGCCGCGCTGCGCGCGGCGCGCCAGGATACGGGCCTGTCGGTGATGGTCGGCGGGGCGGTGACGCTGGCTGTGATGGGCACCGCTGCCGCGGCGTTCTACGGCACTGGCGCGGCGGTCAGCGCCGCGAGCATGGCACAGCAACTGGAACCCCTGCTGGGCCCCGCGGCCCGCTACTGCTTCGCGGTGGGCCTGTTTGCCGCGGGGCTGAGCAGTGCAGTGACCGCACCGCTGGCTGCCGCCTATGCGGTCTGCGGTGTGCTGGGCTGGGGAACGCAGCTCAGGTCGCGGCGGTTTCGCGCGGTATGGATGGCCGTCCTCGCCAGCGGGCTGCTGTTTGCACTGCTGGGCACCAGCCCGATTGCCGCGATCCTGTTCGCCCAGGCGGCCAACGGCCTGCTGCTGCCGGTCTGCGCGATTTTCCTGCTCTGGGTGATGAACCGCTCCCCGGCACTGGGACGCTATCGCAACGGCTGGCCCAGCAACCTCGCCGGGGCGGTGGTCGTGCTGGTCACCTTGGGCCTCGGGCTGGTGAAGATCCTCGGTGTCCTGCGGGTGCTCTAGTTTCCCGCAAGCTCCCGCCTATTTCACGACGCCCAGGGCAACCTGCTGTTCCAGTTGCTCATCCGACATTCCCAGCAATTCCCTGAAAACGTAGCCGTTGTGTTCCCCCAGGTCGGGCGCGCCGTGGCAGACAGTGACCGGGTGGCGCAGCAGTCGCCAGGGGGCGGCGATCACCGGGCGCTGTCGGCCATCGCGGTGACTGACCTGGCAGTAGGTGCCGCGCTGCCACAGCCAGTCCTCCCCGACCAGCGCCCGCGTGTCCAGGCTCGCAGCGGCGGCCACGCCTGCGGCGCGTAACGCGCCAGCCAGTTCGCCTGCGTTCCATTCCCGGGTGTACTCCCCGAGTGCCGCGTCGATGGCCTTGCGCGCCTGCTGCCTGCCGGCGAGGGACTTGAATTGCGGCTCCGCGGCGAGGTCCTGTGCACCGAGCAGTGCACAGAGGCTGTTCCAGGCGGCGTCGCTGTCCACGGCCAGGCTGAGCCAGGCGCCGTCGCGGCAGGGGTAGCAGCCGTGGGGGGCCATGTCCGGGTGATAATTCCCGGGCGAGGTCGGGAAGTCGCCGGACACGGCGAAGGCGAGCAGGCTGTCGCCGATCATGCTCGACATCACTTCGACGGCAGAGAGATCCACGAATTGACCCTCGCCGCTGCGCCGGGCGTGTACCAGTGCGATCACCGCGCCAAAGGCCGCCGCCGCACCGACGGTGGCATCCCCGTAGCGCATGTTCATACCGCAGGGCGGCTGGCCCTCGTAGCCGACCATCTGCGAGAGGCCGCCGAGGGCCGCGAAGGAGGGGGCGAAGCCGGTCTGGAAGCCCAGTGGGCCGTCGTTGCCGAACATCTTGATCGAGGCGGCGACGATGTCGGGGCGGATGGCGCGCAGGCTGTCGAAGTCCAGACCCATGCCGGCCATGACGCCGGGGCGCAGGTTGTCGAGGACGATGTCGCTGCGGGCGACCAGCGCACGCAGGTGGTCGAGGCCCTCGGCGGTTTTCATGTTGATCTGGACGCTGAGGACTTCCGGGTTGAGGCAGAGGAAGTAGGGTGCGCTATTGATGTCGGTGCCGCCGTAGGCGCGCATCTCGTCGAGCTTGCTTTCGCTCTCGACCTTGATTACCTCCGCACCGAGCAGGGCCAGCAGTTTGCCGGCATAGGGGCCCGCCCAGACCTTGGTCAGTTCGAGCACCCGGACCCCCGCCAGGGGGCCGCCGCGGCGGTGGCAGCAGGTATCCCGGCCAGGTGCGGCGGTTTCCCGCAAGGCCTGTCGTCCCGGCTCGCGCTGCCAGGCCGACGGGTCGCAGCGCAGCTCCCCCAGCGCGGGCGCCGGATGCCGCAGTGCGACCGGCGTTGCGCTCATCCGGTAGGGTGCGGTGGGAAAATCGACTACGCCTGTACCGGGCAGCGCCAGCGGCTGGAAAAACCCGCGGTGGCGGAACTGCACCGAGTGGAGAACGTCCTCGGCGTGGTTGAGCGGGGCGAAAGGGATGCCCAGTCGCTGGGCCTCCTGGTAGGTTTCCTCCTTGCCCTTGTCGGCGATCCAGCGGGCGAAATTCTCGCGAAAGCAGGCCACCCGCTCGTCGCTGAGGCCGAACTCCAGCCAGTCCTCGGGGAAGTCCTCCATCCAGCGGGGCTGGTCCATCAGCTGGCCGAGCGCGCGCCAGTGCTGGGCGGTGGTCATGAACAGGAACAGGTAGCCATCGCGGCACGCGAAGGAGGCGGCGGGACCGCCCATCTCGAAGGCATCGCGGCGCTCGGAGAGCGGCTCTTCCCCGGCCAGGTTGCGCCCCAGCACGGTATCCGCGCGGGAGACCATCACATCCCGCTCGGCGATGTCTATGAACTCGCCGGTGCCACTTTCCAGCTGGCGCAGCAGGGCAGCGGCGGTGCACAGCGCCGCGTCCAGGCCGGCCTCGTAGTCCACCAGGAAGCGCCCGGCGGCCTGCAGGGGCGGTTCATCGGCATCGGCGTTGCCCGGCGTGTGGTAACCCCAGCCGCTGCTGTGAAACACGTTCAGGCTGTGGGCGGGCAGCCACGCCTCCGGGGCTTCGCTACCGTAGGGGGTGATGTGGCAGAACACCAGCGACGGATAGTCGCGGGCGAGGGTTGCGGCATCCAGCCCGCGTTGCCGCAGCCACTGGCCGGGGTGGTCGTCGATGACGATATCGGCAGCGGCCACCAGCGCGTGCAGTTGCCGGACGCCGGCCTCGTCGTCGAGGTCCAGCGGCAGTGACGATTTATTGGTGTTGAGGTAGCTGAACAGCAGGCTTCCGCCGCCCGCGGTGGCAAACGGGCCGAACTGGCGGGTCGGGCTGCCGCGGCCGGGGCGCTCGATTTTCACCACCTCCGCGCCGAAATCCGCCAGTAACTTGCCACAGTATTCCCCGCAGGGGCGTTCACTCAGTTCGACGATCCGGATACCCGAAAGTGCACTCATCCAGACAACTCCCAGTCTAATTATCAGTATTTGTGAGACTTATAGTCGCTGCATATCCTCGCAGTGTTGGGCAAAAGGTCAAGTAAAACGGGACCTTGGAAGATTTCGACCCTAAATTCCCCAAATGAATAGCAGGTATGATTCCCATATATTTCATTTATGCAGGTCGCAGTTCTATGATTCGCCCCGAACTCCAGCCGGGACCTGCTTCCGGCGCGGGCACCGAGTCACACAGTCTTAACGGAGCAAGACCATGTCTCTTTACCAGAACGATATCGCCGAGATCACCCGCCTGCGCGACCAGCAGGGCAGCCCCTGGGAAGCTATCAGCCCCGAGTACGCCGCCCGCATGCGCGCCCAGAACCGTTTCCGCACCGGGCTGGATATTGCCCGTTACACCGCGGCCATCATGCGCAAGGACATGGCTGAGTATGACGCTGACAGCGCCCAGTACACCCAGTCACTGGGCTGCTGGCACGGCTTCATCGGCCAGCAGAAACTGATTTCCATCAAGAAGCACTTCAACAGCACCGACAAGCGTTACCTCTACCTGTCCGGCTGGATGATCGCCGCCCTGCGTTCCGAGTTCGGTCCGCTGCCCGACCAGAGCATGCATGAAAAGACCTCGGTACCGGCGTTGATTGAAGAGCTCTACACCTTCCTGCGCCAGGCCGACGCCCGCGAACTGGGTGGCCTGTTCCGCGCTCTCGACGCCGCGCGCGCCGCGGGCGATGAAGTCAAGGCCAAGGACCTGCAAAACCAGGTCGACAACTTCCAGACCCACGTCGTCCCGATCATCGCCGACATCGACGCCGGTTTCGGCAACGCCGAAGCGACCTACCTGCTGGCGAAGAAAATGATCGAGGCGGGCGCCTGCGCCATCCAGATCGAGAACCAGGTTTCCGACGAGAAGCAGTGCGGCCACCAGGACGGCAAGGTCACCGTGCCCCACGAGGACTTCCTCGCCAAGATTCGTGCCGTGCGCTACGCCTTCCTCGAACTGGGTGTCGACGACGGTATCATTGTTGCGCGCACCGACTCCCTGGGCGCCGGCCTGACCAAGCAGATCGCCATCACCCACGAGGTGGGCGACCTGGGCGACCAGTACAACAGCTTCCTCGACATGGAAGAACTGGACGCCGCCGACATGAACCACGGCGATGTGATCATCAACTACCACGGCAAGCTGGTGCGTCCCAAGCGCCTGCCGTCCAACCTCTACCAGTTCCGCAAGGGCACCGGTGAGGACCGCGTGGTTCTCGACTGCATCACTTCCCTCCAGGAGGGCGCCGACCTGCTGTGGATCGAGACCGAGAAGCCCCACGTCGGCCAGATCGCCAGCATGGTCAACCGTATCCGCGAAGTCGTGCCCAACGCCAAGCTGGTGTACAACAACAGCCCGTCCTTCAACTGGACCCTCAACTTCCGCCAGCAGGTCTTCGACGCCTGGAGTGAAGCCGGCAAGGATGTCTCTGCCTACAACCGTGGCAACCTGATGAGCGAAGAGTACGACGCGACTGCACTGGCCGCCGAGGCGGATGAGCGAATCCGTACCTTCCAGGCGGACGCGGCACGCGACGCGGGGATCTTCCACCACCTGATCACCCTGCCGACCTACCACACCGCGGCCCTGTCTACCGACAACCTGGCCAAGGAGTACTTCGGCGAGCAGGGCATGCTGGGCTACGTGGCTGGCGTGCAGCGCAAGGAAATCCGCCAGGGTATCGCCTGCGTCAAGCACCAGAACATGGCCGGTTCGGACATGGGCGACGACCACAAGGAGTACTTCGCCGGGGAAGCGGCGCTGAAAGCGGCGGGCAAGGACAACACGATGAACCAGTTCGGTTGATCAGCCGGTAACAGGAAAAAGGGCGGGTATTCCCCGCCCTTTTTTTGCCTGCATCAGGCGCATGCACCACACTGTGGCACGTTTAGAAAGATGGACCTAGTTGTTCACCAGGTATTCCTGCAGGAACAGCAGTGTGGCCTGCTGGTAGATGTCGACGTTTTCCTTCTTGGCGTAACCGTGCCCCTCGTTGAGGGCATTCATATACCACACGGGCTGCCCGTGCCTGCGCAGTTCGGCGACGATCTGTTCCGCCTCGGTTACCGGCACCCGGGGGTCGTTCTGGCCCTGGATGACAAACAGCGGAATGGCGATGTCAGCCACGCGATTGAGCGGGCTGATTTTTTCGAAATGGGCGCGCATGGCCGGGTCCCGCTCGTCGCCGTATTCCGCGCGGCGCAGGTCGCGGCGGTAGTTCTGGGTGTTTTCCAGGAACGTGACGAAGTGGCTGATGCCGACAACGTCCACCGCCGCCTGCAGGCGGTCGCTGTAGTGCACCGAACTTGCCAGCACCATGTAGCCGCCATAGCTGCCGCCAAATACCGCGACCCGGTTCTGGTCGAGGTCATCGCGGGTGGCGATCCAGTCCAGCAGCGCGCCGATGTCCTTCACTGAATTTTCCCGCAGGAAACCGTTGTCGAGGTTCTTGTAGGCTTTGCCGTAGCCGGTCGATCCGCGTACGTTGGGGACGACCACGGCGACCCCCAGCTTTTCCAGCCACATCTGGTAGGTCGAGCTGAAATAGGGCCGCGACTGCGCTTCGGGACCGCCGTGAATGGAGATGACCACCGGGTGCGGGCCGGGGCCCCTGGGTTTGTAGACCCAGGCGGGGATTGAGGCGGGGCCGCCGCTGTCGGAGTCAAAGGTGGGGAAGCGCACCAGCTCCGGCTCGATGAACGTATTGCTGTCCAGCCCGCCGACTTCGCTATAGGTCCAGCGGGTGAGTTCGCCGGCTTGCAGCGGTTTGCTGCCGAGGGACAGGACAAAAGCATCCGAGGGGGTTTGCGGTGTATTGAGGGTGATGGCGAGCTTGCGGCCGTCGGGGCTGAAACCGGCGGTGATGGCAACACCGGTGGGTAGGCCTTTTACCGGAGCGAACTTGCGCGTGGCCGTGTCGAGCAGGTAGAGACGGGAAAAACCGTTCTCGTTGACCGCAAAGGCGCCCCGCTTGCGGTCTGCACTCAGGATCATCTCTTCCACGTCCCAGTCGATAGCGCCGCTGACGATTTCAGGCTGTGCATTTTCCTCCATAGATTGCCAGACCAGCTGCTGGTAATCGCCCGCGGCGTCACTGACATACCAGAAGCCATTGCCAGCGTCGTCGAAGGCGATCGGGGTGTTGCTGCTCGGCCGGGTGTCGCTGCCGGCGAGGCGGCGCAGTGTGCCGGAGGCGATATCCAGCGCATAAATGCGGGATTCGGAGTTGCCGAGGTATTGCTGCAGCAGCAGGGACTTGTTGTCCGCGGAAAAATCCATCGCGGCCCACTGGCTGCCGTCCCCGGCCTGCATGACCATCCGGGCATTTCCGGGCTGCGCGGTGTCCATCAGCCAGATGTCATTGGAGGCGCCGTTGCGGCGGGTGCTGTAGTAGGCGATCTGCTTGCCCGCCCGGTCCCAGACGACTCCCCCGTTGCGCGATTCACCGTCGGTCAGCAGAACCGGGTCTGCGCCGGTGCCGGGTTCCAGCAGGAATATCTGCGCAAACTCGCTGCCGCCCGCGTCGCGGGTAAACGCGAGTTGCCGGCCCCCGGGCTGGCGTGCGACCTCGCCCACCGGTTCGTTAAAAAAGGTCAGTTGCCGGCGCGCACCACCGGGCTGGTCGACCCGGTGGATCTGGGGTACCTCGGCGAAACGGGTGGCGATATACATGGACTGGCTATCCGCAGTCCAGTCTAGGAAGGCCGCGGAGCGTACGTTCTGGTAGCGATTGAGATCCTGGGCCACGCTCTCCGGTATGGCCGGCACATCCTCCATGAGCAACTGGCCGTTATTCGCTTCCCTGCGTTCGATCTCCGCTGCTGCAAGCGCGGGCGTGGCGGTGATCAGGAGGGCTGCGAGAGCCACGGCAGTTCTGGGCATGGGCAATATCCTTGTTGGTGACAGGTCTGGCGCGGAATTCTATCGCAGTAGAACGAAAGGGGCTTACCCCGTCGGGGGGACTTGTCTTTACCCGGGGGCGGGTATAATGCGCAGGTTTTACACAGCGACAGGAAAGGCCGCCGATGAACATACAGCTCCCACCGGGGTATGCTGCAGGCCGTAAGGCTCACGTCGGGCTGTGGGTGGCGCTCAGCCTGCTGCTGTTCGTCCTGGCTGGCTGCTCTCCCGACCCGCAAGACAGTAGTACCAGTGCCGCGCAGCCCCAGTCCAGCCCAGAAACCAGCGCGGACCACATCGCCTGGTTCGAGGGTAACGTGGACGCCGCCTTTCGCGCGGCGAAAGAATCCGGCAAGCCGATATTCCTTTACTGGGGCGCCGAGTGGTGCCCCCCCTGCCATGAACTGAAGGCGACAATCTTCAAACGCCCGGAATTCATTCGCCAGTCGCGACTGTTCGTGCCCGTCTATCTCGACGGCGACACCGAGCGCGCCCAGCAATACGGCGAGCGCTTCGGGGTGATGGGCTACCCGACGGTGATTATCTTCTCGCCCGACGGCGCCGAGATCACCCGTATTCCCGGCGGCATGGACATCCAGCAGTATGTGGGGGTGATGGACCTCGCCCTCGACAGCCTGCACCCGGTCTCCGGCCTGGTGGACGCGCTCAACCGGGGGGAGCCCCTGTCACGGGAGGACTGGCGACTGCTGGCGTTTTACTCCTGGGGACAGGATCGCGGCCGGGCGCTGGGCGAGCGTTCGCTGGCGGAGGTGTCACTGCAGATGGCCGAGGCCTGCCCTGCGGAATTCAGCCTGGAAAAGAGCCTGCTGCAGATGCTGGCGGTGGAAAGCTGGGCGGGCGAGGAAGGCCGCGACCCGGCGCAGCGCGAACGCTTTCGTGGCTGGGTGCTGGCGGTGCTCGGGGATGATGCCCTGAGCAGGGCGAATCTCAATACCTTTGCCTGGTCGAGCGAGAAACTGGTCGTCGCGCTCAGTGAGTCAGACCAGGAGCAGGAGGCCATCGGGGGAGCCATCTACGCGGCACTGGACCGGGTACTGTCCGACAGTGAAGTCAATGTGCTCACCCGCCTCAATGCCCTGTATGGAGAAGCGGACGTGCTGCAGACCCTGTCCCCCGGGTTGCCGGCGGAGCAAAAATCCGCCCTGGTCGCAAAGGGCGCGGCACTGCGCGCGGAACTGGGCGCCTACCAGCAGCACGCCGGCCTCTATTCCCTGGCAGAAACCTATCACCTGATACACGCGGACGCCGAAACCCGCGCCACCCTCGACGCGGGCATGGCGGTGTCCAAACAGCCCTATTATTTCATGGTGGTACTGGCGGATATCGAGCGCGACGAAGGCAATACGGAGCAGGCCCTGAACTGGTACCGCAAGGCCTGGGAAGCCGCCCGCGGCCCGGCTACCCGGGTCCAGTGGGGTACCATCTACCTGCTGGCACTGATCGACCTGGCAGCGGACGACCTGGCGGGCATCGAAGCCACGGGCGATGCGATCCTGGGGGAGATGACCGTTCAGGCTGATGCCCTGCACCAGCGCAATACCCGGCGCATGGAGAGGATCAACACCGCGCTGCAGGAGTGGGTGGCGCAACCCGGCGGAGATTCAGGCGACAGCGCTGGCCGGGCG
Source organism: Haliea sp. E17 (assembly GCF_048323675.1). NCBI lineage: Bacteria > Pseudomonadati > Pseudomonadota > Gammaproteobacteria > Cellvibrionales > Halieaceae > Haliea > Haliea sp. E17. The sequence goes on along the minus strand of NZ_JBLWFK010000003.1, from coordinate 355,658 downwards.
CAAGTGCTCGCTCACTTCCAGGCCCGGTTGCAGGGTGTTTGCGAGCAGCAGAGCGAGCGCCCCCCGCTGTGCGACAGTCTTGCTGGCGCGGCCGGCGAGCCCGCCGCGACCTAGGCCTGTTTGCCCGTCCCGCCGCCGGTAGCGCACGCTGCGGGGACCCGCGCCTATTTGCGCTGGGACGCCCGGTACCCGCGCGGTGAACTGCCGATCGTCTTGCTGAACAGTCGGGAAAAGTACAGCGGATCCTCGTAACCCAGCTGCCGCGCGATTTCCCCCACGCCCAGTTCAGTGACATCCAGCAGGTGACAGGCCTGCTCCATTTTCATGTGCAGGAAGTGCTTGATCGGCGAATAGCCAGTGAGTTGCTTGTAGCGGTTGGAAAAGTGGTACTTCGACATGTTGGCCACCGCGGCCAGGTCATCGAGGGTTACCGGCTGGTCGAGATGCTCCAGCATGTAAGCCTGCACCTGCTCCAGCGGCAATCCCCCGTGCTGTTGTACCTGGTGTGCGCTTACCTCCTGGGCGATCTGGGTCAGCAGATAGCGCAGCTGGTTGGCGGCGTGGATGAAGGCGCGGGTCGAATAGCCGGTGCGGCGCACTTCCAGCAGGCTGCTAAAGCTGCCGATCAGGGCCGGCGATACCCCGGCATTGACCACGGGACTGCCATCCCGGTATCCCGTGTGCTGCAAAAAGACCCGGGTGCTGGCGCCCTGGAAGTGAACCCAGAAGAGAGTCCAGGGTTCTGCCGGATCCGCCTCGTAGCGGTGTGTCAGCCCCTGGGGCAGCAGGGCGATCTGGCCCGGGCCGAGGTGGCCGGACCACTGCCCGGCGCGCAGGTGGGCCCTGCCCGCAGTGCAATAAAGGATCAGGTTGTCGTCGTGCCGCTCGCGCACCATGCGGTGCCCCGTGGCGCTCGGGTAGTAGCCCATTGCCGTGGGGTAACAGTCCTTGGTTAGCGGGTGACGGGCCAGCTTTTCCACCATGAAGGAGGGGGTGAGAAAGCGTACCCCGGACTCCGGCAGGGGCCATTTCGACGGCGTGCTCATTCGCAATATAGTCCATAAAAATCCCAATTTCGTCAATGCCGGTGGGGTTGCCGCGTGCTAGAATCCCCGCCCACGAAGTGACAAACCCCGTGAGGAAGTGACCATGTCAGAAGAAAAAACCGCCCAGCAGGAAATTGCCGAGATGATCGAGCGCGCCCGGGCGGCGCAGGCCCAGATCGAGAATTACACCCAGGAGCAGGTCGATGAACTGATCACTGCCATGGTATACGCCGTCGCGCGTGACGATCGTGCCGAGGAAATTGCCCGCTTCACCGTCGAGGAAACCCAACTCGGCAACTACGAAGGCAAGTACCTGAAGATCCACCGCAAGACCCGCGCCACGCTCCTGGACATCATCAACGACAAGTCCGTGGGCGTGATCGAGGAACTGCCCGAGCGCAATATCGTCAAGATTGCCAAGCCCGTGGGCGTGGTCGGCGCGCTGTCTCCCTCCACCAACCCGGAGGCCACTCCGGTGATCAAGGCGATCTCCGCAGTGAAGGGCCGCAACGCGATCATCGTCGCCCCGCACCCCCGCGCCAAGCTGACCAACAAGATGATCTGCGACTATATGCGCGAAGCGATCGTCAAGATGGGCGCGCCGGCAGACCTGGTGCAGAGCATCGACGTTCCCTCTATCGAGAAAACCAACGAACTGATGGCCCAGTGCGACCGCGTACTGGCGACCGGTGGTGAAGCCATGGTGACCGCGGCCTACTCCTCTGGCACCCCGGCCCTGGGTGTGGGCGTGGGTAACGCGGTAATCACCGTTGACGATACCGCGAACCTCGACGAGGCGGCGGAGAAAATTCGCATCTCCAAGACCCTGGACCTCGCGGCCTCCTGTTCCTCGGACAACTCCGTGGTGGTTTTCGAATCGGTTTTCGATGAGTTCCTGGAAAAGCTGCTGGCCGAAGGCGGCTACATCATCCAGGGCGACGACAAGGAAAAGCTGCGCAACACCCTGTGGGAAGACGATCACCTGAACGCCAAGGCGGTGGCCCAGTCCGCGGCCAACATCTGCGGCATGGCCGGTATCGACCTGCCGGAAGGCAAGACCTTCCTGATCGTGCCGGAATCCGGCACCGGCGTCGACTACCCCTTCTCCGGCGAGAAGCTGTCCGTCACCATGGCGCTCTACAAGGTCAAGGACATCGATGAAGCCATCGACCTGACCAACCGTATCCAGGCCTACCAGGGGCAGGGCCACAGCTGTGGTATCTACTCCTACAACGACGACAACATCATGAAGCTGGCGCTCAACACCCGCACCTCGCGGGTGATGGTTAACCAGCCGCAGGCGCCCTCCAACAGCGGCAACCTGTGGAACGGCATGCGCCAGACCTTCTCCCTGGGTTGTGGCTCATGGGGTGGCAACTCGGTGAACCACAACATCACCTGGCGCGACCTGATCAACGAGACCTGGGTGTCCAAGCCGCTGGCGGAAACCAAGGTGATCCCCGCCGACGAGGTGCTGTTCGGCAAGGTCCTGGACAAATTCCAGTAAGACCATGGATTTCGCCCTCAGCGAAGACCAGAAGGCCTTTGCGGAAAGCGCAAGGGCTTTCGCCGAGGGGGTGCTCGCCCCCAACGCCGCCGAGTGGGACGCCACGTCCCACTTCCCGGTGGCTGAACTCAAGCAGGCCGGTGAACTCGGGTTCATGGGCATGTATACCCCCGAAGCCGCCGGCGGCCTCGGTATGTCGCGCCTCGACGCGAGCCTGATCGTCGAGGAACTGGCCAAGGGTTGCACCGCGACCACCGCCTTTCTCACCATTCACAACATGGCCACCAGCATGGTGGGCAAGTATGGCTCCGACACCGTGATCGAGGAGTGGTGCCACGACCTGACCATGGGAGTGAAGCTCGCCTCCTACTGCCTGACCGAGCCGGGCGCCGGTTCCGACGCAGGCTCCCTGCGTACTACTGCCGTGCGCGAAGGCGATGAGTACGTGGTCAACGGCTCCAAGGTGTTCATCTCCGGCGCCGGGGAAACCGATGCGCTGGTGGTCATGCTGCGCACCGGGGGCGCGGGTCCCAAGGGGATTACCGCCCTGTTGATCCCGGCGGATGCCGAAGGCGTGAGCTACGGCAAGAACGAGGAAAAGATGGGTTGGAAGTGCCAGCCCACCCGCCTGATCAGCTTCGATAATGTGCGCGTACCGGTCGCCTATCGCCTCGGCGAGGAAGGCCAGGGCTTTGCCATCGCCATGGAAGGACTGGACGGCGGCCGCATCAATATCGCCACCTGTTCCATCGGCACTGCCCAGCAGGCGCTGGAAGAGGCCGTGCAGTACGTGCAGGAGCGCAAGCAGTTCGACAGCGCGATCGCCGACTTCCAGGCCACCCAGTTCCGTCTCGCGGACATGCTCACCGACCTGGTGGCGGCGCGCCAGATGGTGCGGCTGGCGGCGTGGAAACTGGACACGAAAGACGCCCAGGCAACCACCTACTGTGCCATGGCCAAGCGCTTCGCCACCGACAAGGGTTTCGAAATCTGCAACGAGGCCCTGCAGTTGTTCGGCGGCTACGGTTACATCAAGGAATACCCGATGGAGCGCCATGTGCGCGACACCCGGGTGCACCAGATCCTTGAGGGTACCAACGAAATCATGAAAGTCATCGTCTCGCGCCGCCTGTTGATGGAAGGCGCGCTGGAGGTCATCAAATGAGTCTGAGCACTTCGGACAAGCTCAAGCTGGAAATTCGCGGCCACACGGCGTTGGTCACCATCGACAACCCCGCGGCGAATACCTGGGATACCGAGAGCCTGCCGGCGCTGAAAGACCTGGTGGAAAAGCTCAACGCGGAGAAATCCGTGTATGCCCTGGTGCTGACCGGGGCTGGGGAGAAGTTCTTCTCCGCCGGAGCGGACCTCAAACTGTTCGCCGATGGCGACCCCGAAAACGCCGGCCTGATGGGCCGCCTGTTCGGCGAGGCCTTCGAGGCGCTGGCGGATTTTCGCGGCGTATCCATCGCCGCGATCAACGGCTTTGCCATGGGCGGCGGCCTGGAAGTGGCACTGGCCTGCGATATCCGTATCGCCGAGGAACAGGCGGCGCTGGCGCTGCCGGAAGCCAAGGTCGGCCTGCTGCCCTGCGCCGGCGGCACCCAGCGCCTGGCCTGGCTGGCCGGTGAAGGCTGGGCCAAGCGGATGATTCTCTGCGGCGAGCGGGTGAAGGCGCAAAAAGCGCTGGAAATCGGCATCGTCGAGGAAGTCGTTGCCACCGGCAAGGCGCTGGAAACCGCCCTGGCCCTGGCCGAACAGGTGGGCGAGCAGAGCCCGCTGGCGGTAGCCGCTTGCAAGCGCCTGATCCACAGCGGCCGGGATATCGCCCTGGCCCGCGGCCTGGAAGAGGAGCGCCGGGAGTTTGTCGACCTGTTCTCCACCGAGGACCAGCGCGAGGGCGTCAATGCCTTCCTCGAGAAACGCAAGCCCGAATGGAAGAACGCCTGATGAGTGACGCGGTACTGTTCGAGGAGTTGCCGGCCGCCAATGGCGCGATTGGCCGGATCACGCTGAATGTCGAGGCGACCCTCAATTCACTGACCCTGGAGATGGTCGACCTGCTGCAGGACAAGCTCGATGCCTGGGCAGGTGACGCCAACATAGCGGCGGTATTTATCGAGGGGGCAGGGGAAAAGGCTTTCTGCGCGGGCGGCGACGTCCAGGCCCTGCACCGCTCCGCGGTGGAGCAGCCGGGCGGACCCTGCGAATATGCGGAGGCGTTTTTCGAGCGCGAATACCGCATGAACTACACCCTGCATACCTACCCCAAGCCGGTGATCTGCTGGGGCCACGGCATCGTCATGGGCGGCGGCCTCGGGGTGATGGCGGGCTGTTCCCACCGGGTGGTGACCGAGCGCACCCGCATCGCCATGCCCGAAGTGACCATTGCCCTGTTTCCCGATGTCGGCGGCAGCTGGTTCCTCAACCACGCGCCGGGCAAGACCGGTGAATTCCTCGCGCTGACCGGTGCCTCGGTCAACGCGGCGGACGCCATATTCGTCGGCATTGCCGACCGTTTCATCCTGAGCGAACACAAGGACGCGGTAATCAGCGGCCTGTTGCGCAAGGAGTGGACGGCGGATAGCGAACAGAATCACGCCCTGGTGCGCCGGGTGCTGCGGCCCTTTGCCGAACAGAGCCTCGCCGCGTCGCCGGCGGGCCAGGTGGAGCCGCACGCGGCGACCATCGCCCAGTTGCTCGATGGCGACGATATCCACGCTGTGATCGACCAGATCAGCGGGCTGGAAACCGACGATCCCTGGCTGGCGAAGGCCCGCGACAGCCTGGCCCACGGCTCGCCGCTGGCGGCCCTGTGGATTCACCGTCAGTTGCAGGAAACCCGGCACATGGGCCTGGCGGAAATTTTCCCGGCGGAGCTGCAACTGGCGACCAATATCGTTCGCCACCCGGAATTCGCGGAGGGCGTGCGCGCCCTGCTGATCGACAAGGATCGCAACCCGGCCTGGCAGTACGGCAAATCCCGGGAAGTACCGGCGCAAGTGCTGGAGAGCTTCTTCCGGGCGCCCTGGCCCGAAAACCCGCTGGCGGGACTGGCCTGAGCACCGGTCCCTGTGCGGGAGATCGCCGGCGTGCGGTCGACCGCGGCGGTTACTGACAAACAATTCCTATCGCGGGGCTCCCGCCCGGCTGATCGCGTCGCGATTGCCGCAGGTGACCGCAAACAATAAACGGAGATTCCAATGGCTTCAGTTCTTTTTATCGGTCTCGGCAACATGGGCGGCCCCATGGCTACCAACCTCATCAAGGCCGGCCACGAGGTCACCGTGTTCGACCTTTCGGCCGAAGCCTGTGCGCAACTGCGCGCGGCCGGCGCCGGAGTCGCCGACTCCGCGGCGGAGGCAGCGCCCGGCAAGGATTACATCATCTCCATGCTGCCCGCCGGCAAGCATGTCGCCGGCACCTACCTCGGTGACAGCGGCCTGCTCGCCCTGCTCGACGCCGGCACCACCGTACTCGACTGCAGCACCATCGACGCGGCCACCGCCCGTGAGGTCGGCGAGGCCGCGGCAGAGGCGGGTATCGGCTTCATGGATTCGCCAGTCTCCGGCGGTGTCGCCGCGGCGGCCGCCGGCACCCTGGCCTTCATGTGTGGCGGCAGTGCGGAAACCTTCGAGAAGGCGAAACTGATTCTCGCCAACATGGGCAAGAACATCTTCCACGCCGGCCCCCCCGGCGCCGGGCAAGTGGCCAAGGGCTGCAACAACATGCTGCTCGCCATCCACATGCTGGGTACCTGCGAGGCCCTGGAGATGGGCGCGCGCAACGGCCTCGACCCGAAAGTGCTCTCCGAGATCATGCTCGCCAGTTCCGGTCGCAACTGGTCGCTGGAGGTCTACAACCCCTATCCGGGGGTCATGGAAAACGCTCCCGCCAGCAAGGGCTACCAGCCGGGCTTCATGATCGACCTGATGGCCAAGGATCTCGGCCTGGCGGGCGGTATCGCCGACGCCGCCGGTGTCGACAACCGCATGGGCAAACTCGCGCGGGCCATCTACGAAGGCCTGCAGGCGGACGGGCAGGGGCAGCGGGACTTTTCCGCGGCTCTGGAGCAGTACCAGAAGTAATCACCATTCGCTGTTGATCTGCTGATTGCCTGTTCATTCGCAGCGGCCTTGGTGCCGCTGCGTTGATTTGGGACGCGTCTTTTTTATTCCCATGAGTGGCGGCCTGGCGGCCTGGCGGCCTGGCGGCCTGGCGGCCGCTGCATTGGCGCCGGGTGGTGCACGTCTTTTGCTCCATTGCGGGCGCTTGCGGCGCGTTGGCCTTTGGGTGCCCGGAATTGCCGCGTGGCTGCGGGGTTTTGAATGGGTCTTGAGATTACATGTTACTGCAGTCCACGGTAGCTGGTGTGGTGGCATGGCGCATCGCGTTGCGGTGGCGGTTCCGCATGGGGATCGAGTTCGCACCGACGCCCTCCAAGTCCGCAAAAGACATGCACCACCCGACGCCAATGCGGGTGCCAAACGACAGCTGACGGAACTCCGGGCTGGCTTGCTCCTCGAAGCGGGTGAAATGCGAAGGCCTAAACCAAGCTTTAGTAAACCGCAAACAGCAAACCGCAAACCAGACCAGTGTGCGATTGCCCGGGTTCACTCCCGCCCGCAGGCCACGCAGCGGCCGCCAGGCCGCCCCACGACCTTCACGCACCCCAATGCCCCATAAACGGGGCAAAAGCACCTTCACGCCTGCATGCCAGGCGACAGTCCCCGGACCGCTGTGGGACACGCCAGCTTACCCCGGGGGATGACCTGTCGCCCAATCAGGCAGGTTTTTCCACCGACCGAATTTAATGCGTTTAAAGTCTTGCAATTCGATTTCAAAGCACTGAGTATATATACAGTACTTTCACAGTTGAGTTGGGGAACACGACAATGGATGCAAACAAGGAAAAAGCACTGGAAGCAGCACTGGCCCAGATCGAGCGCCAGTTCGGCAAGGGTACCGTCATGCGCATGGGCGACAAGGAACTCGAAGCCATACCCGCCATTTCCACCGGTTCGCTGGGCCTGGATATCGCCCTCGGTATCGGCGGCCTGCCGCGCGGCCGGATCTGTGAAATCTACGGGCCGGAATCCTCTGGTAAAACGACCCTGACCCTGCAGGTGATTGCCGAGGCGCAGAAGCTGGGTGGCACCGCCGCCTTCATTGACGCCGAGCATGCGCTCGACCCGAGCTACGCGGAAAAACTCGGCGTGCAAATGGACGACCTTATCGTCTCCCAGCCGGATACCGGCGAGCAGGCGCTGGAAGTCGCCGAGATGCTGGTGCGCTCCGGTGCGGTTGACGTGCTGGTAGTGGACTCGGTCGCCGCGTTGACGCCGAAGGCGGAAATCGAGGGTGAGATGGGTGATTCCCACGTTGGCCTGCAGGCGCGCCTGCTCAGCCAGGCCATGCGCAAGCTTACCGCCAGCATCAAGCAGACCAACTGCCTGGTGATTTTCATCAACCAGATCCGCATGAAGATCGGTGTGATGTTCGGCTCGCCGGAGACCACCACCGGTGGTAACGCCCTCAAGTTCTACTCCTCCGTACGCCTGGATATCCGTCGCATCGGTGCGGTGAAGGAAGGCGATGAGATCGTCGGGAACGAGACCCGGGTCAAGGTGGTCAAGAACAAGGTGTCACCGCCCTTCAAGCAGGCGGAATTCCAGATCATGTACGGCAAGGGTATCTACCACATGGGTGAAGTCATCGACTGGGGTGTGAAACTCAACCTCGTCGACAAGTCCGGCGCCTGGTATTCCTACAAGGGCGACAAGATCGGCCAGGGCAAGGCCAACGCCTCAAAGTTCCTGGATGACAATCCCGCTGTCGCCAGTGAAATCGAGAGCGCAATCCGCAGCCAGATGCTGAATGTGGATCCGCCGAGGCAGAAGTCCGATGTCGCGGCAGAGACGCCTGCCGAAGAGTAATTCCGGCTTCACCACTTTTATGAGACGCCGGGGTTCCACTATCCCCACTCTCTGCCCCGGCGTCTCTTTTCCTCATGCACAGACGATCATCAGATAATCCCGTCACCCTCGCCGATGTGCGTATTGCGGCAATGGATCTGCTCGCCCGCCGCGAGCAAAGCGCCAGGGAACTGCGCGAGAAGCTGGCGCGCAGGTTTGGCACAACCCCCCTGCTAGAAGAAGCTATAGAAGGTTTGCGCGCTGAGAACCTGCAGAGCGATGCCCGGTTTGCCGGCAGTTTTCTCCGGCAGCGCGTGTCGCGAGGCTATGGTCCCCTGCGTATCCGCCAGGAACTGCGCCAGCGTGGGATAGACAACGACACAATCGAGATCGTATTCGCCGAAGAGAATGTCGACTGGCGCGAACTGGCGATCTCCGCGCTGGAACGCAAGTTCGGTTTTCGCGGCAGCGAGTCCGTGCGGGAGGATGGTGACCTGCGTGAAAAGGCCCGTCGCATCCGCTTTCTGCAGTACCGCGGTTTCAGCCACGAACATTATTCTGAAGTGCTCTAGCGCCGAATGGGTCGTTGTTCGTACACCCTTGTTTGTGACAGCGCTGAAGGGGTGTTCCGGCAGGCAAAATACTTTTCGATCGCCTATCCTTTGACCAGGTCACAAAAGGGCAATAACAATGGCGAAACTTACCTTTCTTGGCGCGGCCCGTGAGGTTACCGGCTCCTGTCACCTGCTGCAGTCCCCCGCCACAGGGCGTGTTCTCCTCGACTGCGGTATGCACCAGGGAGGTGATGCAGTCAAACGCCTGCGCCAGGAGGAGTTTGAGTTTGACCCGGCGCGGATTGATACGGTGCTTCTCTCCCACGCGCACCTCGACCATTCGGGTTTGCTCCCCCGCCTGTATCGCGAAGGTTTTCGCGGCGAGATCCTGTGTACGGCGGCTACCTACGAATTGCTCGAGATTCTGCTGAAAGACGCGGTGGGGCTCTACCTTCGCGACCTCGAGCGAGAAAACCTGCGCAATGCCCGTCGCGGGCGGGAGCAGTCCGAGCCCCTGTACGGGCAACAGGACGTCGACGGAGTGCTGGGTCTGTGCCGGCCTGAGCCCTATGGCAAACACGTATCCATGGGCACCGCGGCCACTGTGATCTTCCATGACGCGGGTCATATCCTGGGATCCTCGATCGTCGAAGTACGCCTGAACGAGGAAGGCGCGGCCAAGACCCTGGTGTTTTCCGGAGACCTCGGCAAGCAGGATTCCGTGCTGATGAACCCGCCATGCCGGCTTCAGCACGCCGACGTATTGCTGGTGGAGAGCACCTATGGCGACCGCGAACACCGCAGCGAGGATAACTCCATCGAGCAACTGCGGGAAATTTTGCATGAGACCTGGAGCGCCGGCGGCAATGTGATGATTCCCGCCTTCGCTGTCGGTCGCACCCAGGATATTCTCTTCCACCTCGGCTGCCTGCTGCATCGCGGGGAACTCGACAACTGGCAGATATTCCTCGACAGCCCGATGGCGATAGCGGTGACCAAGGTGTATGACCGCTGGATAAAGCTGGACCACTGTGAGGAGGTGCGCGAACTCAGTGAACACCACCGGCAATCACTGGAACAGTTTCTGCCAACCTTGCAGCTGACCCGGGAAGTCGAGGAATCCATGGCCATCAACCGGGTCAAAAAAGGCGCGATCATCATAGCCGGCAGCGGGATGTGTACCGGCGGGCGCATTCGCCATCATTTCAAGCATCGCATCTGGGATTCCAGGAATACCATCCTGTTTGCCGGTTACCAGGCGCGGGGCACACTCGGTCGCCTGATCGTTGATGGCGCCAAACATATCCGCATGTTCGGCGACGAATATATCGTCAAGGCCCGGGTGGAGACCCTCGGCGGCCTGTCGGCCCATGCCGGGCAGAGTACGCTGGTCAACTGGATCGGCGAGTTCCAGCCGCCGCCGCGGGTCTATCTCGTGCACGGCGAGCCGGAAGCCCAGGACGTGCTGGCACAGCGCCTGTTACAGGAGCAGAACCTGCAGGTGGAAACACCGGACCAGGGCCACCAGACACACTTCTAGCCGCCCCGATACTTGCCCAGTGCCGGCGCCAGCCGGTCCAGGCCCTTGTAGTGGAGAAGTTCATCCGGCGTACTCCCGATGGTATCCAGCAGTGCCGGAAGCGCACCTTCGATCGCGTCGAGGGCTTCCAGCGGATGCAGGTAAACCCGGATGGTGAATACAATCGCCCCGCTTTCCGGCAGGCGCTTCAGGCTCTGCCGCTCGACCCGGTAATACAACTCCGTATCCGCCGCTGCCGGTGATTCCTCCCCGGGAAACTGGGCCAGCGCGTCTCCGGCCTGCAGGGACCAGTTGAATCGTACGAAGGGCGGCCCCGCGCGAAGCCCGGAAAAAAACCGCTCCACCCGCGGTGTTAGTCGCGCGTGGAAGCCGGGTATCGGGTCGTGGATGTCCCGCAGCGGAAGTCCGAATTTCTCTGCGAGGGACCAGTGGCTCGGGCTGCACAGGCTGGCTGCTGTGAGATGGTACTGTCCCGCACGCTCCTGCATCAGCACCAGGTCATCCGCAACCAACAGGGAGCAGTTCCAGAGGATTTCATCCGCCGCCAGGGGCGCATGGAAATCGCCGGGTAGGCAATGCAGCAGGTTGTCCTGAGCGCTGTAGTTAGCAGCCTGCTCGCCCAGCAGGTACTGGCGCAGTACCGCGGCCAGTTCCTGTTGCGCCGGCAGTGACTCCGGACTGGTACGGTAGACCGCGTCACCGCGTTCGCTGCGCAGTTGCAACTTGTGGCGATGGTAGCGGCCGATGTCGCTGTCCGTTTCGAACCACGGTGCATTCTCCGGCCGGGAGAGGCCCATGTGCAGGATTTCCCCGTCGGCGACATGGGGCAGGTAGCGAAGCCCGGTGCCAAACAGTTGCTGTGCCACGGCGACCCTAGCCGTTGTTTCCGCTGACGAACAACCGGGGTACTGCCAGTTGTACCGAGGTTTCCTGCTGGAAAGCCTGGTTGATCGACTCCCACAGCGCATCGCGGGTCGCCAGCCAGTCTGCGGTCGCTACCCAGCAATAGGCTACAACACCGACCTTTTCCGCTGAAATGCCGGTGATATAGACCATAGGTGGCGGCTCATCGAGGACCTTCGGATTGGTCTTCATCAATTGCGCCAATACCGCCCGGCCGCGGCGCAGGTCGCCGCCGGGTTGCAGTTCGACCTCCAGTGCAATCCGCCGCCGGGGCTGGTCCGTGAAATTGCGGATCGGCCCCGCCATCACCAGCGGGGTGGGCAGGTAGAGCGTCTGGCCGTCAAAGGTGCGCAGTACTACCTGGTAGGCGGTGACCGCTTCGACGATGCCGAGCTCACCGCGAATCTCCACCATGTGCCCGGGCATGAAGGGCACCCTGGGCAGGAAGGGCAACAGGAAGAACACAATGACCGCCCCGACAATTACCGCGAGAATGGCGATCGCGCCGAGTCCCTTGACCGGCAGGCCTACCCGTTCGGCGGCCAGCAGGACCGTGACGACAAGAATCAGTACGTAGAGCGCACCGAAAAACACTTTCATCACCCGGGCGAAGGTACCCTTGGGCTTGATGACTGAATGCAACAGGCGGTACAGGAGGTAGACCACGATCATGCCGCCGAACATCACCGCGACGATACTGGCAATCAGTGAGCCGTAATTGCCCACGCTGGCCAGAACATCGCTCACTGCCTGCATCATGCTGTTTCTCCTGCGCCTTGCCCTGTGCCGCGCCCAACTGGCAGCGGCTGGATGTTCGCACGGGGGCCCTGCCTGGGCTGCGTGCTGCCGGTCCGCCCGCGGGTCAGATTGCGGCGATCCACAGGGATGATAGCGGCAGTTACCCGGCTTGGATATTAATGTCCGCGATAGGCCAGGGCTTCGGCGAGGTGAGCGCTGTTGATGGTTGGGGCGCCTTCGAGGTCGGCGATGGTCCGCGTCACTCGCAGGATCCGGTGCAGGGCCCGGCCCGACAGGTGCAGTTCTTCCGCGGATTTTTCCAGCAGCAGGCGTGTATCGGCGTCCAGTACGCAGTAGTCGAAGAGCCGCTTCGGGGACAGTTGCGAATTCAGGCAGGACTGGCGTTCCAGCTGCCGCTGGCGGGACTGCGCGACGCGGCTGCGCACCGCCGAGGAGGGTTCGCCGGTACACGTGTTTTGCAGCAACAGGCCGGGCGCCACCCGCGGCACACTGACGTGCAGGTCGATACGGTCCAGCAGCGGCCCGGACAGCCTTCCCTGGTAGCGCTGGATCTGTTCCGGCGTGCAACGGCAGTGCCGCTGGCTGTCGCCCAGGTAACCGCAGGGGCAGGGATTCATGGCCGCCACCAGTTGGAAACCGGCGGGATAGCGCAACTTGTGGCGGGCCCGGGAGATGGTGACTTCGCCTGATTCCAGTGGCTCGCGCAGTGCTTCCAGACACATCCGGCTGAATTCCGGTAGCTCGTCCAGGAACAGCACGCCGCCGTGGGCCAGGGAGATTTCTCCGGGCCTCGGGTGGCTGCCGCCCCCGATCAGTGCGGCGGGGCTGGCGCTGTGGTGGGGCGCGCGAAACGGTCGCTGCAGGGTATCTTCAGGTGCTGTGCAGCCGTCGAAGTCGCGCAGCGCGAGTGCCACCAGGGACTCTTCGCGGCTGGGTGGCGGCAGGATACCGGGCAGGCGGCTGGCGAGCAGGGTCTTGCCGGTCCCCGGTGGACCCACCAGCAGGAGATTGTGGGCCCCGGCTGCGGCGATCTCCAGTGCCCGCCGCGCCGCGTGCTGGCCGACGACCTCACTGAGGTCGGGGTAGGAGGGGGTCGCCCTGGGGGGAGCGCGAGGTGGCTCGGGCAAAGCCTGGCTGCCGTTGAGGTGGGCGCACAGGGTCAGCAGGTCAGGTGCCGCGAGGACTGTAGCTTCGGGTATCCGGCAGGCATGCGCGGCACTGTCCCGGGGGATGACCAGGGTCCTGCCGCAGGCCGCCGCGGCCAGTGCGGCGCAGACCACGCCGGGCACCTGCTGCAGGCTGCCATCGAGCGCGAGTTCGCCGAGGAACTCGAGCTCTGCGAGTTGCGGCGCCTGCAACTGGCCCGAGGCAACCAGGATGCTGAGGGCGATCGGCAGGTCGAAACGGCCGCCCTCCTTGGGCAGGTCGGCGGGCGCGAGGTTGACGGTGATCCGCCGGTCGGGAAATTCAAACCAGGAGTTGAGGATGGCACTGCGTACGCGGTCCTTGCTCTCGCGTACGGCGGTGGCGGGCATACCGACGATATTGAATGCCGGCAGTCCGTTGGAGAGATGGGTTTCGACGCGCACCGGTGGCGCGCTGAGTCCGGAGATTGCGCGGCTGTGCAGTACAGAAAGTTCCATGGCTCGTCCGTGAGCGTAGCGCTGCGGTTAAATCAATCCCTGTCCGCGAGCTGATCGAGTTGCTTGCCCAGTGCCTCCAGTTCCGCTTCCAGCTCCTCGACCCGGGCCCGGGTGCGGCGCAGTACCTCGCTCTGGGCGTCAAATTCTTCCCGGCTGACAAGGTCGAGTTTGCCCAGTGCGGACTGGGCGAGGCTGCGCACGCCCTTGTCGACTTCGCCCTTGAGCCCGGATTCACTGGCCAGCTGGCTCATTTGCTGGAGTAAGTCCCAGGGAGCCGGAGGTGGTTTTACAGCCATTGCGAGGACCTGTCTGAACCTGTTCAAAAGCGGATTCTAGGGTATTTGCGCCGCCAGGCGAAGATCAGAAACGCCCGCTGCCGCAAACCCGCACGAGGGGGTACCTAGCCATGACTAATATAACGCGCCATTTTGGCGCACCAAAATGGTGATATATTCCATAGTGGTGCATGGGTGGTGCGTTAATGGTGCGCAAGAAATGTGCAGTTTATGAGTATTTATATCATAGGCTATTGATATTAAAGAAAATAAGGCCATCTGGCACATGCCCTGCACTTAGTCGGGCAGATTTGTATAGCGCGCATTCTGTGCCCACAAAGTAATTAGACGTTGCAATACATTTCTGACACCTGGTTCAACTCATGGAGAATGACAACATGTTGAAAAAAGCACTTCCCGCCGCCATCGCTACCGCATTGCTTGCTGGCGCCGCGGCTTCTGCACAAGCTGTTGAGATCAGCGGTAACGTCGCACTGACCACCGATTACAAATTCCGTGGTATTTCCCAGTCAGACGAATCCCCCGCCATCCAGGGCGGTTTCGATCTCGGCTTTGACAACGGTATCTACGTCGGCACCTGGGGCTCCTCTGTTGATTTCGACAGCAACGACGGTTTTGACGGCTCCCTCGAGCTGGACTACTACGTCGGCTGGGCGGTACCCATCAACGACAACATCGGCATCGACGTCGGCTATGTCTACTACGACTACCCCGGTGACGACGGCGCAGAAGGCGACTACCAGGAGATCTATGGCAGCCTGTCCCTGTGGGACTTCAGCCTGGGCCTGGCCTACTCCGACGATTACTACGGTGAGACTGGCAACTTCATGTACTACCAGGCCGGCTACAGCCTCGGCCTCGGCATGTTCACCGTCGATTTCCACGTTGGTTACAACGACCTGGACGAAGAGGGCTTCCTCTCTGACGGCGCTACCGACTACACCGATTACTCCATCGGCGTATCTGCTTCCTGGCTGGCCGTTGACTGGTCACTGGCCTGGGTAGGCACCGATCTGGACGACGAAGAAGTGTTCGGTACTGACTGGGGCGACGACACCGTCGTGTTCACCGTCTCCAAGAGCATGTAATCAACACTTAAGAACCTGACTACGGGCGCCGCGAGGCGCCCTGACGCTGACACCAGGAGAACTACATGAAACTGATAACGGCTATTGTGAAGCCCTTCAAGCTGGACGACGTGCGAGAAGCGCTGTCGGAGATCGGCGTACAGGGTATCACCGTAACTGAAGTAAAGGGTTTTGGTCGCCAGAAAGGGCACACCGAGCTGTACCGTGGTGCCGAATACGTCGTCGACTTCCTGCCCAAGGTAAAAATTGAGGTGGCAGTGGCTGACGGTTCTGTAGACCAGACCATCGAAGCGATTACCAAGGCCGCCAATACCGGCAAGATTGGTGACGGTAAGGTGTTCGTTTCACCGCTGGAGCAGGTGGTACGTATCCGCACTGGTGAGACTGGCGAAGACGCTATCTAAACCCTATACGACTGATTAGAGAGCTATTCCTATGGAAAACAATATTTTTGAACTCCAGTACGCCGTGGACACCTTTTATTTCCTGGTGACCGGTGCATTGGTGATGTGGATGGCAGCGGGCTTCGCAATGCTGGAGGCTGGTCTGGTCCGTGCCAAGAACACCACGGAAATTCTGCTGAAGAACATCTCCCTGTTTGCAGTGGCCTGTACCATGTACCTGATTTGCGGGTACGAATTCATGTATGGTGGCGGTTTCTTCCTGTCCGGCACCGACAGCGTCGCGTCCATGGGTGACGACGCAATCGCCGGTGTCCTGGCGGCCCAGGAAGCCTATCGCGCAGGCGCTGAAGACGCGTCCCTGCCTTACTCCAGTGCATCGGACTTCTTCTTCCAGGTCGTGTTCGTCGCGACTGCGATGTCGATCGTTTCCGGCGCCGTGGCCGAGCGTATGAAGCTCTGGGCCTTCCTGCTGTTCGCGGTCGTCATGACTGGCTTCATCTACCCGATGGAAGGCAGCTGGACCTGGGGTGGCAACGCCGTTCCCTTCATCGGTGAGCTGAGCTACAGCGACTATGCTGGTTCCGGTATCGTCCACCTGGCGGGTGCCGCTGCGGCGCTGGCGGGTGTGCTCCTGCTGGGCGCACGTAAAGGCAAATACGGTCCCGAAGGCCAGGTCAACGCCATCCCCGGCGCCAACCTGCCGCTGGCAACCCTCGGCACCTTCATTCTGTGGATGGGCTGGTTCGGCTTCAACGGTGGCTCCACCCTGCAGCTGTCCGGTATCGCGGTGGCCAACGAAGTGGCCAGCGTATTCCTGAACACCAATGCTGCTGCAGCTGGCGGCCTGCTCTCCGCCCTGATCGTGGCGCGCATCATGTTCGGCAAGGCCGACCTGACCATGGCCCTGAACGGCGCCCTGGCTGGCCTGGTAGCCATTACTGCAGAACCGGCCGATCCCTCGCCGCTGCTGGCGACCATCATCGGCGCTATCGGTGGTGTGATCGTGGTGTTCTCCATCGTGACCCTGGACAAGCTGAAAATCGACGATCCGGTCGGTGCCATCTCCGTGCACGGCGTGGTCGGTCTGTGGGGTATCTTCGCGGTACTGCTGTCCGACAGCGATGCGACCTTCATGGGTCAGCTGGTCGGCGCACTGGTCATCTTCGTCTGGGTATTCGTCACCAGCCTGATCGTCTGGGGCATTCTCAAGGCAGTCATGGGCATCCGTGTCGGCGAAGAGGAAGAGTACGAAGGGGTGGACGTTGCCGAGTGCGGCATGGAAGCCTACCCCGAGTTCACCGGGTCCAAAGGCAGCGGTATCTGAACCATCTTGCGGGCGCATTGTTAAATGCGTGTACTTGGGGGCCTTTTGGCCCCCTTTTTTTTCAGGCGATCAATTGTCGCAAACCAGGTGAATTTACTCTCCGTGGGTTTCCCCCTATGATGAGGGCGCCTCAAGCAAGGAGATCAATAAATGAAACTGGTTACCGCCATCATCAAACCCTTCAAACTGGATGACGTGCGCGCCGCGCTGTCCCAGATCGGTGTGCAGGGCATGTCCGTCACCGAGGTCAAGGGCTTTGGCCGCCAGAAGGGGCATACCGAGTTGTACCGAGGCGCTGAATACGTCGTGGATTTCCTGCCCAAGGTGAAGCTGGAAATAGCGCTCGCCGACGAGGATGTGGACAAGGTCATCGAGGCCATTACCGAGACCGCCAACAGTGGCAAGATCGGCGACGGCAAGATTTTCGTCATGCCTCTTGAGCAGGTCGTGCGTATCCGCACCGGCGAGACCGGTGAGAACGCCATCTAGCCGGGCTGGCCTGGCCGTTCGGGGCTGAACAGGCGCGGAATCGGGATTCAGGTTACGGCGTCGCGACTGTCGAGGCTGTCTATGGCCGCGGGAAGCTCGGTCAGTGAGGTGATTTCACGGTCTGCGCGCCGGCCGCCCGGCCAGTCTTCGCCCTGGGTGTTGATCCAGACCGTGTACATGCCCATGGCCCGGGCCCCGGCGATGTCGTGTTCGGGGTTGTCGCCCACATGTACTACTTCTTCCGCATTTACCCCGCTGGTTTCCAGCGCGGCCAGGAACATGTCCGGCGCCGGTTTGCTGGCGCCGACCTGTTCCGCCAGGAAGGCGAAATCGAAATACTCGGCGGCATCGGTCTTGAAGACGTCCGCGTTGCCGTTAGTCAGGGCGCCCAGGGTATAGCGCCCGGCGAGCGCCCTGAGAATGTCCAGGGCCTCCGCATACAGCTCAACCCGCTGGCGTTCCTCCAGGAAAATCGCAAAGGCCTGCTCGGAACCCGCCTGGGCCTCGCTGGTGGAGAAGCCCGCCGCCAGTTGCAATTCCAGTAACATCTGCCGGCGCATGGCGGAAACATCGTGCAACAGGCCCGGATGGCGGCGCCAGACTGACTGCTTGAATTCCCACAGGCGCTGGTGGTCGTAAGCGTCGATCGCGCCGGGGCGGTGTTGCAGCAACCACTCGCGCTGGGCCTGTTCCGCGCGCAACAGCACCGGGTCGACGTCCCACAGCGTGTTGTCCAGGTCGAAGGTGATGACCCGTATACCCATTACTTGCCGCCCTTGCGCCGGGCCCGCGGGTGGGCGCTGTCGTAGACTTTGGCCAGGTGCTGGAAGTCCAGGTGGGTGTAGATCTGGGTGGTGGAGATGTTTGCGTGCCCGAGCATTTCCTGCACTGCCCGCAGGTCGCCCGAGGATTCCAGCATGTGGCTGGCAAAGGAATGGCGCAGCATGTGGGGGTGTACATTCTGGTGCATCCCGGAGCGCAGGCCCTGGATGCGCAGGCGATCCTGCACACTGCGGCGGCTGATGCGCGCGCCGCGGTGGCTGAGGAACAGTGCCCGCGCCGCGTCGGGGTCATCCGCCGCGGGATTGCGCACCGCGAGCCAGTCATCGATAGCGCCCAGGGCGGTGCGGCCAACGGGTACCGTGCGGGTCTTGCGGCCCTTGCCGGTCACGGTCACCAACTGGGAGTGGCGGTCGAGGTCATCGATATTGATCGCCGTGAGCTCCGCCAGGCGCAACCCGGAGGAGTAGAAGAGTTCCGCAATCGCCCGGTCGCGCAGGGCGAGTGGGTCCTTGCGGTTGAATTCGAGATAGCGGTCCACCTGGTCCGCATCGAGGGTTTTCGGCAGCTTGCGCGGCTTGCGCGGCGCCTGGACCGCGGCTGCGGGATTGTGTTTCTCGCCCTCGCTGCGGCCCAGGTAATTGAACCAGGAACGGGCGGCTGACAGCGCGCGCTGGATGCTGGTCGCGGCGACGCCGCGCCGGTGCATCTGGCTCACCCAGCTGCGAATGTCAGCTTCGATGATGGCGCCGGGCCGGTCGCGGCCGAGTTGCTCACAGTGGGACTGCAGGGATTGCAGGTCCCGGCGGTAGCCCTCCCGGGTATGTGGCGAAACCTGGCGTACATCCCGCAGGTAGTCGAGAAAGGCGTCGCGGGATTGCTGCAGCGCCGGGGACATGTCAGTCGCAGCGCTGCAGCCTGGGCAGCAACCGTACGATGATATCGGCAAGGTGCGCCAGGAACAGGGTGCCGGTACTGGTGGTGTAGCGGTGTGGATCGGAACTGCCGACCGCGATCAGGCCCATTTCCTCGCCGTCCACCAGCGGCATCAGGGCCGCTGAGCCCACGCCTTCGGCGTTGGGAAAGAGGTAGCGCAGTTCCTCCTCGCGCAGCACCCCGCAGACCGGTTTGTGGCTGCGGATCAGGGCGCCGACCTCGATGCGCGCGCGCTCCAGGGTGTCCAGGCGGCATCCGTCGGCACCCGGCGGATCACCGAACAGGATCAGGCTGGCGTGCTCGACCTTGAAGTCATTTTTCATCGCCCGGTTGAAGGCGCCATTGAGGCCGGCGATGTCCCGGGCGTCTAGCATGGCCAGCACCGTGGCGCGGGTGTGGGCGTAGAGGCGATCGTTTTCCCGCGCGTTGGCGGTCAGGTGGCTGAGCCGGTGGCGCATTTCCACGTTGCGCTCGCGCAACACACTGACCTGTTTCTCCACCAGGGAGATGGCGCTACCGGAGGCGTGGGAGATGTGCAGGTGGTCGAGCATGTCCGGATTGCGCTGGAGAAAATCCGGGTTTTCCTTGAGGTACTCGCGCACGGTCTCTTCGTTCAGGCCTGACATCGCGTCAGTGGCCTGGGCCTGCTCGTTTCCTGCTGCCATCGTCCACTCCAATGGTGTGATGAGTGCTGGTTCGCAGCCCTCAGATTTTTATCGTCCCCTCGAAGACAAGGGCAGTGGGGCCGGTCATCTTCACCGATTGTCCTTCGCCTGCCCAGGATATGGAAAGCTTACCGCCCGGGAGGTGGACTGTCACGGTACCTTTGAGCCAACCGCGGGAAATACCGTGCACGACCGCGGCGCAGGCCCCGGTACCGCAGGCGAGGGTTTCCCCGGCGCCACGCTCGAACACCCGCAGGCGGATCTCACTCTCCGAGACCAGCTGCATGAATCCGGCATTGACCCGGCGCGGGAAGCGCGGGTGGTTCTCGATGAGCGGTCCCAGGCGCTGGATATCGACGGTATCGACATTGTCCACGGTCAGTACGGCGTGCGGATTGCCCATGGACAGGACGCCGAATTCCAGTGTGTCGTCGTTGATTTTCAGGGGATAGCTATCCGCGCGTTCCCCGGCCTGAAAGGGCACCCGGCCGGGTTCGAAAATCGGCACGCCCATGTCCACTTCGACCTGGTGGTTGTCGCGCACGCGCAGTTCAATCACCCCGGCGCTGGTTTCCACCGAGATCACCCGCTTGCGGGTGAGTTTTTTCTCACGCACAAAACGGGCGAAACAGCGTGCGCCGTTGCCGCACTGTTCCACTTCCTTGCCATCGGCATTGAAGATGCGGTAGCGGAAATCGACATCGGGACTGCCCGGCGGCTCGACGATCAGCACCTGGTCGCAGCCCACCCCGAGGTGACGGTCCGCGAGCTTGCGGATGTCCTGGGAGCGCAGTTTGCAGCGCTGGGTGACCAGGTCGATAACGACAAAGTCGTTGCCCGCCCCGTGCATTTTGGTGAATTTCAGCAACATGGTCGCGCTCAGTCGGGTAGCCGGTGTTCACCGCGCATGAGATCGGCGATGGTTTCGCGTTCGCGGGCACAGTGGATCGACGCGCCATCGACGATGATTTCCGGCGCGCGGGGGCGGCTGTTGTAATTGGAGCTCATGGTAAAGCCGTAGGCGCCGGCGCCGGACACCGCGAGCAGGTCGCCCGCTTCGAGTCGCAGTTGCCGCGCCTTGCCGAGGAAATCCCCGGTCTCGCACACCGGGCCGACCACGTCCCAGCTGGCGTCCTCGCTGCCGTCCCTGTGCCGGACCGGCTGGATATCCATCCACGCCTGGTACAGCGAGGGGCGCAGGAGGTCGTTCATGGCGGCGTCGACCAGGGCGAAATTGTGCGCCGGCGTGGGCTTCAGGTATTCCACCCGGGTTACCAGCAGGCCGGCGTTGGCGGCGATCGAGCGGCCCGGTTCGAACACCAGCTTGACCTGGCGCTCACCGAGTTCCCGGCGAATTGCCGCGATGTAATCGGCCACCGCAGGCGGGGTTTCATCCGCGTAGCGGACGCCGAGACCGCCGCCGAGATCGAGGTGCCGCAGTTCGATACCGTCCCCGGCGAGTTCGTCCACCAGGGCCAGCAGGCGGCGCAGGGCATCGATGAAGGGGCTGATCTCGGTGAGCTGGGAACCAATATGGCAGTCGATACCCACCACCGCGATGCTGTCCAGTTGCGCCGCCCGGCGGTAGACCTGGCGCGCCTCTTCCACGGTGACCCCGAACTTGTTTTCCTTGAGGCCAGTGGAAATGTAGGGGTGCGTTTTGGCGTCCACATCCGGGTTGACCCGCACCGACACCGGCGCAACCTTGCCCATTTCTGCTGCCACCGCGGCCAGCACTTCCAGTTCAGCAGCGGATTCGACGTTGAAGCAGGCAATGTCCTGTTCGAGGGCAAAGGCCATTTCCTCCGGACGCTTGCCGACACCGGAGAACACCACCTTTGCCGGGTCACCGCCGGCGGCGATGACGCGCTCCAACTCGCCGCGGGAAACGATGTCGAAACCGGCGCCCTGGCGGGCCAGGATATCCAGCACGGCCAGGTTGGAATTGGCCTTCACTGCATAGCAGACCAGGTGGTCGCAGCCGGCGAGCGCCGACTGGTATTCCGCCAGCGCGGTTTCCAGCGCCTTGCGGGAGTAGATGTAACAGGGTGTGCCAAAGCGTTCCACGATGGCTTCAACCGGCGTGTCCTCGGCGTAAAGTTCAGCGCCGCGATAACTAAAACAGTCCATGGTCGGGGTTCAATCCTGCTGGTCGGTAGTCTCGGGTGCGCCAACGTTCTCCACGTCGAGAGCTTCCGTGTTTTCGGCTTCCAGGGTTTCCAGGCTCGGCGTTTCCTCGCCCGGTACCTGTGCGCTGGGCGCCTCTCCCGGCATGTACAGTGCCCCGGTCTGGCCGCAACCGGCGAGCGGGATCAGAAGCATCAGTGGAATGAGCGTGCGCATGCGGGCTCCCGGAAATGACAAAGCGGCGATTATACCCGCCGGTAGTCAGCGGTGCGAGCAGCCCTTATGATCATCACCTTGTTAAGCAGGGGGTAGAATCGGTGAGTGACAACAGCACCTACGACGAGCGGGTGGAAGCGGTCTACACGGCCATCGAGGAGGCGCTGGACGCGCTGGACAGCGATCTCGATTACGAGACCGGAGGCGGCGTACTCAACGTGACCTTCGAGAACGGCACCAGCATGGTGTTCAGCCGCCAGCCGCCGGTACAGCAGTTGTGGCTGGCCACACGTTCCGGCGGTTACCACTTCGAGTTCGACGAGACCGCGGGCGACTGGCGCAACACCCGTGACGGCACACTGTTCCGCCCCTTCGTGGTGCTGGAAATGCAAACCCAGGGTGGCGTCGAGTTCCGCTGGCTATGAACGGGCGCGCGCGCGTACTGCTGGTCACGCTGGGGTGTATGGCGTGTCCGCTGGCGGCCGAACCCCTGTATGTCAGGGATCTGGGGCCGGTATCCGGCCTGTTTGGCCTGCCCGTGCAACGCGCTGCCCTGGTCCTCCCGGAAGGGCAGTTGGAACTGGGCCTTTTCGGCGCCATCGCCAGCCACTATATCGATGACGGACACGGCGGCGAGCGACTGCATCTCGACGGCGAGACAGACCGCCTGGCGCTAACGCTGCAATACGGCTTCTATCGCGACTGGGACCTGCGGCTGGAATTGCCGTGGCTGCGCCACAGCGGCGGCTTCCTCGACAGCAGCATTGATGGCTGGCACGACTTCTGGGGCATGAGCGACGGCGGGCGCTCCGTCGCGCCGCGCGATGAGTTGCTCTATGGCTACCAGGGGCAGGGCGGGTTTCTCCTCGAGGACGACGCTGCCGGCCCGGGTGATCCCACGCTGTCGGTCAGCCGACAGCTCATTGCCGGCGAAAATCTGGGCGCGCTGCTGTCACTGGGCTACAAATTCAGCCTGGCTGATGACGACGAATTTCTCGGCAGCG
The DNA here is from genome assembly GCF_048323675.1 of Haliea sp. E17. Taxonomy (NCBI): domain Bacteria; kingdom Pseudomonadati; phylum Pseudomonadota; class Gammaproteobacteria; order Cellvibrionales; family Halieaceae; genus Haliea; species Haliea sp. E17. The sequence continues at coordinate 332,462 of NZ_JBLWFK010000003.1, read as the reverse complement.
GCAGCGATGACATCTACCTGGCAGTGCAGGTGGATGGAGTGCTGGGGAGCGCGGGCATGCTCCACTGGTACGGCCAGGGGGGCTACCTCTACGCGGGAAACAGCGCCATGATCGAGCGCATCCAGCAGCGCGACCTGTGGTTTGCCGGCCTCGGCCTGGAGTGGCGGCTGGCTCCCGCCTGGGCACTCCTCGGGCAGCTCGATTCCCACGCGGCAGTCGCGGACAGCGAAATTCCCGCACTGGGTGACGACAGTGTGATGTTGAGTGGCGGGGTGCGCTGGCGACCAGCGCCTGATTGGGCGCTGGAGTTCAGTGTTGTTGAGGACATCCGGGTGGAAACTGCCCCCGACGTCACCTTCCAGCTGGGCCTGCGCTACCGGCCCGGCGGCGCTGCCGGCGGCAGCTCCCGGGACTAGCGTGCCTGCAGGCGCTGCCGCGCCCGCTCCGCCGCCGCCAGCACCTGTTGCGGCGCCGTGCCGCCGAGGTGATTGCGCGCGGCGACGCTGCCCTCCAGGGTCAGCACGTCGTAGACATCTTCGCCAATCAGGTCACTGAAACCGCGCAGCGTGTCGAGGTCCATTTCCGCGAGGTCGCAATCGTGCGCCACGCCGTGGCCCACTGCCTTGCCCACCACCTCGTGGGCGTCGCGGAAGGGCAGGCCCTTGCGCACCAGGTAGTCGGCGAGGTCGGTGGCGGTGGAGAACCCGCTGCGCGCCGCCTCGCGCATCTCCGCCTGGCGGGGCTGGATCGCCGGCACCATGTCGGCGAAGGCGCGCAGGCAGTCGAGCACGGTATCAACGGTGTCGAACAGCGGCTCCTTGTCTTCCTGGTTGTCCTTGTTGTAGGCCAGCGGCTGGCTTTTCATCAGGGTGAGCAGGGCGACGAGGTGCCCGTTGACCCGACCGACCTTGCCGCGCACCAGTTCCGGTACGTCGGGGTTTTTCTTCTGCGGCATGATGGAGGAACCGGTGCAGAAGCGATCCGGCAGGTCGATGAATTTGAATTGCGCGGAAGTCCAGATCACCAGTTCCTCCGACATCCGCGACAGGTGCGTCAGCAGCAGCGCGCCAAAGGCGCAGAATTCGATGGCGAAGTCGCGGTCGGAGACCGAGTCCAGGGAGTTTTCCGTCGGGCGCTCGAAATCCAGGGCCGCCGCGGTATGCGCCCGGTCGATCGGGTAGGTTGTGCCGGCCAGCGCCGCGGCGCCCAGCGGTGACTGGTTCATCCGCGCGCGGCAGTCGAGCAGGCGGCCGTGATCGCGTTCGAGCATTTCGTTCCAGGCCAGCAGGTGATGGCCGAAGGTCACCGGCTGCGCGGTCTGCAGGTGGGTGAAGCCGGGCATGATGGTGTCGCTGTGCTGTGCCGCCAGCGACACGACGCCGGATTGCAGGCGGGTGAGCTCGGTGCCGATGGCGTCGCAGGCGCCGCGCAGGTAGAGGCGGATGTCCGTCGCTACCTGGTCGTTGCGCGAGCGTCCGGTGTGCAGCTTCTTGCCGGTGATGCCGATCAGCTGGGTGAGGCGGGCCTCGATGTTCATGTGCACGTCTTCCAGTTCCACGGACCACTGGAATTCACCGCGCTCGATTTCACCGCGGACCTGGGCCAGGCCCTCCTCGATCTGCGCCAGCTCCTCGCCGCTGAGAACCCCGACCTTGCAGAGCATCGCCGCGTGGGCCAGGGAGCCGCGGATATCCTCCATTGCCATGCGCTGGTCAAAGGTCACGGATGCGGTGAAGCGCTGGACGAAACTGTCGGTAGCCTCGCTGAACCGGCCGCCCCAGAGTTTGCTGGTCTGCCCGTCTTTACTCATTTGAAATCCTGTTGTTGATCGCTGGCCGCTGGACGGTGACTTTTTGGGCTTGTCCGGGCCGGAAAGGGGTGCAAGTATATCAGCTATGTGGGCGCGGAAACGAATACATGGGGTCTCCGCATAAGGATAAACGGCGGGGCGGCGAGACTGCCACCGGCGACTTTTTCATTCCCGATCTGTGCGGTCCGCGGCCGGTGTTCATGCTGGTGCTGCTGTCCGAGCTGTTGGTGCTGGCCTATGTCCTGGCCGAGAGCGGCCTGCCCCGGTTCGACTGGGGCTTGCTCGCCACCACCTCGCTGATCGTGCAGTGGATCAGCCTGGGTAGCGCGATGGTGCTGTGTCTTGCACGGCGCAGTTTCAGCCGTTTTTCAGTGGCGCTGGTCACGGTCGCCAGCATGGCGGTGGTCGCCCTGGTGACCGCGCTGGTCAGCCTTGCCAGTATTCGCTGGCTGCCCTGGTTGCAGGGTTTCGGCCTGGGTGGCTGGTGGCTGCTGCGCAATATCCTGCTGGCCACGGTCTGCGCCGGTATAGCCCTCAGGTATTTCTATCTCCAGCAACAGCTGCGCCACCAGGAAAAACTGGAAATACAGTCCAGGCTGGATTCCCTGCGGGCGCGCATCCGCCCGCATTTCCTCTTCAATACCCTCAATACCATCGCCAGCCTGATTGACTCGCAGCCGGTGAAAGCGGAGCGCTCCGTGGAGGACCTTGCGGAGCTGTTTCGCGCCAGTCTCAAGGAGGCGGAGAGCGATACCACCGTGGCCGACGAATTGCGCCTGTGCCAGATCTACCTGGACATCGAGGAATTGCGCCTGGGCGAGCGCTTGCAGGTGGACTGGCAGGTGGAGGGCGATGTTGTCGATGCGCTGATGCCCAGCCTGCTCTTGCAGCCGCTGGTCGAAAACGCGGTCTATCACGGTGTCGCCCGGATTCCCGCGGGGGGCTGTATCCGTATTGCCCTGGCGCGCCAGGACGACCGGGTCCGGGTCGTTGTTGAGAACCCGGTCGCCGGAAATACTGATGGCGCCGCCGGCAACCGCATGGCCCTGGCAAATATCGCCGAACGCTTGCGCGCCACGTTTGGCGCCGACGCGGCTCTTCGGGCCGTGCGCGAGGACGACCGCTTTCGCGTGGAGCTCGAATATTCCCCGGTGGTGCGGCCGTGAAGATCCTGGTCGTCGACGACGAGCCCCTGGCGCGGCAGCGCCTCATCCGCCTGCTGGCGCGCCTGCGGCCGCAAGACCAGGCCATCGAAGCGCACGACGGGGAAGCCGCGCTGGCTGCGCTGCGGGATGCCGAGCCGGACCTGCTGTTGCTGGATATCCGCATGCCCGGTCTCGACGGCATCGAGGTCGCCGCGCGCAGTGCCGAACTGGCCGAGCCGCCGGCCATCATCTTCTGCACTGCCTACGACGAGTATGCGATGCAGGCCCTGGAAAACCACGCGGTAGCCTATCTGCTCAAACCGGTGCGCGAGGCGGAGCTGGAAAAAGCGCTGGCGGCGGCGGGGCGGGTGAATCGCCTGCAACTGGCCAGCCTGCGCAGCGACCAGGACAGCTGCCGCAGTGTGATCAGCTGCCATACCCATCGCGGCCTGGAAACCCTGCCGGTGGACCAGGTGCGCTGTTTCGTCGCCGAACAGAAATACGTCACTGCGATTTCCGACCGCGGCGAACTGTTACTTCCGGATACCCTCAAGGACCTCGAGGAAGAGTTCGGTGAGCGCTTCCTGCGCGTGCACCGCAATGCCCTGGTCGGGGTGGCCTTCGTGCGCGGGCTGGAGCGGACAGACGACGGCCAGTGGCGGGTACTGCTGGAGGGCACCGCTACCGCGCCGCTGGTGAGCCGGCGCTTGCTGACCCAGGTAAAGCGCCGGCTGGGACAGCGCTGAAGGCAGCCGCGTCGAGTGGTATGATGGCGCCGCTTTCGATTTGCAGGCCATCCGAGGACATCGCACATGCAGCAGCGCAAACTGGTTATCGCCACCCGGGAGAGCCCGCTGGCCCTGTGGCAGGCGGAATTCGTGCGCGATGCGTTGCAGCGGGCCCACCCCGGGCTGGCGGTGGAACTGCTGGGTATGACCTCGCGCGGCGACCAGTTGCTCGACGTCCCGCTGGCCAAGGTCGGCGGCAAGGGGCTGTTCGTCAAGGAACTGGAGACCGCACTGCTGGAGCACAGCGCGGATATCGCGGTGCATTCGATGAAAGACGTGCCCATGGAGTTTCCCCCGGGCCTGTGCCTCGGTGTGATCTGCGAGCGGGAAGACCCCACCGACGCCTTCGTCAGCAACCACTACGCCAGCCTCGCTGCAATGCCGGCGGGTGCCGTGGTGGGAACCTCCAGCCTGCGCCGCGAGTGCCAGTTGCGCGCCCGGCACCCGGACCTGCAGGTCAAGTTCCTGCGCGGCAACGTCAACACGCGCCTGCGCAAGCTCGACGACGGCGAGTACGACGCCATCATCCTGGCCAGTGCGGGCCTCAAGCGGCTTGGGCTGGAGTCGCGTATCGCGGCGCAAATCAGCCCGGAGGAATCCCTGCCCGCCGGTGGCCAGGGTGCCGTGGGTATAGAACTGCGCGAGGATGACCGCGAATTGCTGCAACTGCTGGCGCCCCTGCACCACGCACCGACGGCCACCCGGGTAACTGCCGAGCGGGCGATGAACCGGCGCTTGCAGGGCAGTTGCGAGGTGCCGATAGCCTGCTATGCCGAACTCCTGTCCAGTGGCGAACTGCGCCTGCGCGGCCTGGTGGGCCGCGCTGACGGCAGTGAAATCCTGCGCGCGGAAGCCACTGGTACGACCGCCGCAGCGGAGGAACTCGGTGTCCGCGTCGCCGAAGCACTGCTGGCCCAGGGGGCCGACGAAATTCTCGCGGCGCTCCATGGCAACTGAGCCCGGCGTACTGGTCACCCGTCCCGCGGGGCAGGCTGACGCATTGCTCGAGGCCCTGGCCGGGGCGGGCCTGCGCGCGGTGCACCAGCCGCTTCTCACCCTGGAGCCGCTGCCGGAGCTGGCGCCACAAGCGCGCCAGGCCGTGATCGACCTCGACCGCTACCAGCACGTCATTTTTGTCAGCGCCAACGCGGTGCACTTCGGTATGGAACTGATTGGCAACTACTGGCCGCAGTTACCGGTGGGGCTAGCCTGGTATGGCGTAGGTGTCACCACGGCTACCCTGTTGCGCGAGTTCGGCCTCGACCCCATCAGCCCGCCACTGCAGATGGACAGCGAGGGCCTGCTCGCGATGGAATCCCTGCAGCAGGTGGCGGGCGATCGCGTCCTTATCGTCAAGGGCATCGGCGGCCGCGGCAAGATAGCCGAAGTACTCGCGCAGCGCGGTGCCCAGGTGGACGAGTTACCCTGCTACCGGCGCTATTGCCCGACACTGGTGCCGGGGCAATTGGCCGCGACCCTGGGGCAGGAAAGTATCAATGTGGTATTGATCAGCAGCGGTGAAGGACTGGAGAACATGCTGTCGTTGCTTAGCGCTGCAGAAACCACTAAGTTTAGAGACATTGAGCTGATAGTGCCGTCACCGCGAGTGGCGGCGCTGGCGCAACAGGCGGGGTTTCCGCGGGTGATGACCGCGGACAACGCCTCCGATGCGGCGATGCTGGAAGCATTGCGGCGATGGCGAGCCGGAGACAAGTGAGTGAGTGACAAGGAAAATAACAGTGATCCTGACACACAAGCCGCCAGTGACAGCGCAGGCGCTGTCAGCCCGGCGGCGCAAAGCGAGACGCCGGCCCCGTCACCCACTGTCCCCGGCGCCACTGTGAGCGCTCCCGCTGCTGCCGCGCCTGCCCCTCAGGCAAAGCGTTCCGGGGGCTTTATCGGCTGGCTGGCACTGTTGCTGGCCGTCGCCCTCGGCGCCGCCGGGTCGTGGATCGTGATGCAGGGCCAGGCCCGGGAGCAGGTCCTGCAACAGCGGCTCACCAGCCTGGAAAACGCCGCGCAAACCGAGCGGCAGGACATTGCCGCGGCGGAGACCCGGTTGCAGGCATCGCTGCAGCAGTCGGTCGGCAAGCTGGAGAGTGCCGCCGCGGGGCGCGAAACCGCGATGAGTGGCTTTGCCCAGCGTCTCGAACAACAACAGCAGCTGCTGGACAGTTTCACCGCCAATGACAAGGACAGCTGGTTGCGCGCGGAGGCCCAGTACCTGCTCCGCCTGGCCAACCAGCGGGTGCTGATGGCACGCGACCCGCAATCCGCCGTTGCACTGCTGCAAAGTGCGGATAACATCCTGCGCGAACTGCAGGATCCCGGGCTGCACGGAGTGCGCGCCGCCGTGGCGGCGGAAATCGCCGCCCTGAATGCCGTACCCCGGGTCGATGTCGAGGGCATCTACCTGAGGCTCTCGGCGCTCATTGAGCAGGCCGGCAAACTGAAAATTTTCGAAGCGCCCGAGATAGTCCAGGGTTCTGCGGTCGAGCCCGCCGACGACTGGAAAGTTCGCCTGCGCCGGGGTTACGAACAGGCGGTGGAGAAGCTGTCGCAGTACATTGTCATCCGGCGTCGGGATGTCCCGATGCAGGCCCTGATGGACCCGCAGTGGGAAGGCCTGGTGCGGCAGAACCTGCGCATGCTGCTCGAACAGTCACAGGTCGCCCTGCTGAATGGCAACCAGGTGCTGTACCACGAGAGTCTCGAGCGCGCCCGCCACTGGGTGGCGCAATTCGCCGATACCGATGAAGCGGCTGCGGCGGCGATGGACCGGGAGATCAGTGTCCTGCAGCAGGAGGTCGTGGCGGTGGAGATGCCCGACCTGTCACGATCGGTGCGGGAACTGGATGGGGTCATTCGCCAGCTTCCCGCCGCGGCAGACGCGGAGTAATTCATGCGCAGAGTATTCCTGCTGATTCTCCTGGCCCTGCTTGCGGGCGTCGGACTGGTCGCGGTAATCGAGGGAGACCCCGGCTATGTACTCGTCGCCTATGGCAATTACACGGTGGAAACCAGCCTGTGGGTCGGGATACTGCTGGTGGTCCTGTTTACCCTGCTGTTCTACCTGGTGCTGCGCCTGGTGCGACGCCTGGTGGGCGGGCAGGCCTCACTGGCGGGCTGGATCGATACCCGGCGTACACGCGCCGCTTCGCGCCTGACCACCCGCGGGCTGATCAGCTATACCGAGGGCAACTGGGAGCGCGCGCGCAAGCAGTTATTGCGTGGCGCTGCAGCCAGTGAAGCGCCGCTGCCGAATTACCTGATGGCGGCGCGCGCCAGCTACCGTCTCGGTGAAACCGACCGGGTGCGCGAATACCTGGGGGCAGCCGAAGAGGCGGAGTCCGAGGCAGGCATAGCGGTGGAGCTCACCCATGCCGAACTGCGCCTGCGTTCCGGCCAGTACGAGGAAGCGCTGGCAACGCTGGTGCGTGCCCGGCGCAATGCCGGACGCCATCCCCATGTGCTGGACCTGTTGCACCAGGCTTATGTCGGCCTGAAGGACTGGCCGGCACTCGTGCAGTTACTGCCGGACCTGAAAAAGTACCGGGTCCTGCCCGCGGATGAACTGGCGAGACTGGAGCGCGAAGTCTATACCGGATTGCTGACCGGCAGCGCCGGCAGCGACGCCGACGGTAGCGGGGAAACCCTGCGCCAGGCCTGGGCGCAAGTGCCCGCAGCCCTGAAGCAGGATGGCGATGTGCTGCGCTGTTATGTTCAGCTGCTGATCCAGGAGGGTTTCCACAGCGGCGCGGACAAGGTGATCCGGCGGGCGCTGAAACAGCAGTGGGACAGCCAGCTGGTTCGCCAGTATGCGTTTGTTGACAGCGGCGACATCGCAGCTCAGCTGGCGCATGCCGAACGCTGGCTGCCGGAGCATCACGAGGACCCGGAATTGCAGGTGTGCCTGGGCAGGCTGGCGGCGCGCAACAAGCTGTGGGGCAAGGCGCGCGACTATTTCGAAGCCGCCCACGAACTGAAAATCACCCCTGAAGTCTGCGCCGAACTGGGGCGCCTGCTGCTGGCGCTCGGCGAACCGCGGGTAGCAGGCGCTTACTACCGTGAAGGCCTCGAACTGCAGGAACCGGGCCTGCCGGAACTGCCGCTGCCCCAGGCGGCGACACTACCGTCCCGGAAGGCCTGACCAGGGGGAAAATCGCTGCTGTGCCCGCTGCCGTGAAGCGCGCGACGGCAGCCTCAATCCGGACCCTGGCGGGCGGATTCAGTCGGCGTCCGGGATGCCGAATTCATTCCATATCTCGTCGACCCGCCGCTTTACCCTCGCGTCCATCACGATCGGCTCGCCCCATTCGCGGTCGGTTTCTCCCGGCCACTTGGAGGTGGCGTCGAAACCCAGCTTTGAACCGAGGCCGGAAACCGGCGAGGCGAAGTCCAGGTAATCGATCGGCGTATTGTCGATAAACACGCAGTCGCGGCGCGGGTCCATACGCGTGGTGATCGCCCAGATCACATCCTTCCAGTCGCGGGCATTGACGTCGTCATCGGTGACGATCACGAACTTGGTGTACATGAACTGGCGCAGGAAGGACCACACACCGAGCATCACCCGCTTGGCGTGACCGGGATATTCCTTGCGCATGGTGACTACCGCCATGCGGTAGGAACAGCCTTCCGGCGGCAGGTAGAAATCGACGATCTCCGGGAACTGTTTTTTCAGCAGTGGCACCACCACCTCGTTCAGGGCAAGCCCGAGAATAGCCGGCTCGTCCGGCGGCCGCCCGGTGTAGGTGCTGTGATAGATCGGGTCTTCCCGGTGGGTAATCGCTTCCACCGTGAACACAGGAAAGCGCTCCACCTCGTTGTAGTAACCGGTGTGATCGCCGAAAGGACCCTCGTCGGCCATTTCACCCGGCGCGAGGTAACCCTCGAGAATGTACTCCGCCGTGGCCGGCACCTGCAGTCCGTGGTCGCGACAGCGCGCGGTAAAACATTCCGCGACCTCGGTCCTGTCGCCGCGCAGCAAGCCGGCGAAAGCGTATTCGGACAGCGTATCCGGCACCGGCGTCACCGCCCCCAGCGTGGTCGCCGGATCGGCGCCCAGCGCCACCGCCACCGGGTAGGGTTCTCCCGGATGTTTCTTCTGCCAGTCGCGAAAATCCAGCGCGCCGCCGCGGTGCGACAGCCAGCGCATGATCAGCTTGTTCCTGCCGATCAACTGCATGCGGTATATCCCGAGGTTCTGGCGTTCTTTCTCTGGCCCCCGGGTGATCACCAGCGGCCAGGTCACCAATGGCCCCGCATCACCGGGCCAGCAGGTCTGGATCGGCAGTTGGTACAGGTCCACCTCGTCGCCCTGCCGCGCGTGGTACTGGCAGGGCGGATTGCGCACCAGCTTCGGCGCCATGTTCAGCACCTGCTTGAGCGCCGGCGCCTTGTCCATCAGGTCGCGCATCCCTTTGGGCGGATCCGGCTGGCGCAGGTAGGCCAGCAGTTCGCCGATCTCGCTGAGCGCCTCGGTGGACTCCGCGCCCATACCCAGCGCGACGCGCTGCTCCGTGCCGAACAGGTTGGCGAGCACGGGTACCTTGTGGCCTTTGGGATTTTCGAACAGCAGGGCGGGGCCGCCGGCGCGCAGGGTGCGGTCGGCGATTTCTGTCATCTCCAGGTTGGGGTCGACTTCGGTCTTGATGCGTACCAGGTCGCCGCGTTTTTCCAGTTCGGCGATGAAGTCTCTGAGGTCGCGGTATTTCACTTGGTTCCACCTGTGGTTGGATGCGGTGACAGTACAGCTAGTGGGGCGCTGCTGCAAATATCGGGCTGGGAGTATGGGTGATTGCGTCCGGCGAGGTCACGCTACAGGGCCATCCGAAAAACGCAAAAGCGCCATCCATGGCAGCTCGGCTTCGGCCATCCATGGCCTCGGACGTTTTCGTATGGCCCTGTAGCGCAACCTCACCAGCCCAGTGCCAACCATGGCGACAAAAACCGAAAACCAGAAAATGCAGGCACTTTCAGAGCAGACAAAGATGTCACGCATTGTGATCAGGAACTTTAAGCTGAAATTCACTCGGTGGGAGGATTGCAGGCCAGCCCTGTCCTCGACGGGGCGTCCGCGGACATGGATGTCCGCGGCCGAGCCTGCACACGGACGTGCGCTTTTTGGCGTACCCGGCGAGGGCAGGGCTGGCCAGCAAGCCGGCTATCGGAGTCGATCAACATCGAAGACCCAAACCAAAAGTCTTCCACCCTGTTGGGGAAATCCTGAACAGGATTGCCCCGAAGAGAAAACGGAATACTTACTTCCGCTTCATCGACATGAAGAACTCGTCGTTGGTCTTCGTGTCCTTGAGCTTGTCGATCAGGAACTCGATCGCGGGCAGGTCTTCCATACCGTGCAGCAGCTTGCGCAGGATCCACATACGTTGCAGTTCCTCCTCGCCGGTGAGCAGTTCCTCGCGACGGGTACCGGAAGAGCGGATGTTGATCGCCGGGTAGACGCGTTTTTCCGCTACCTTGCGGTCGAGGTGCAATTCCATGTTACCGGTGCCCTTGAATTCCTCGTAGATCACCTCGTCCATCTTGGAACCCGTGTTGATCAGCGCGGTTGCGATGATCGACAGGCTGCCGCCTTCCTCGATGTTCCGCGCCGCGCCGAAGAAGCGCTTGGGGCGTTCCAGGGCGTGGGCGTCCACACCACCGGTCAGTACCTTGCCGGAGGAGGGGATAACGGTGTTGTAGGCGCGCGCGAGGCGGGTGATGGAGTCCAGCAGGATCACCACGTCTTTCTTGTGTTCGACCAGGCGCTTGGCCTTTTCGATGACCATGTCCGCGACCTGCACGTGGCGCGAGGGCGGTTCGTCGAAGGTGGATGCCACTACCTCGGCGCCGCGGATGCCGACGGAGCGCTGCATCTCGGTCACTTCCTCCGGGCGCTCGTCGATCAGCAGGACGATCACGTAGCACTCGGGGTTGTTGGTGATGATCGCCTGGGCGATGTTCTGCATCATGATGGTCTTGCCCGCCTTGGGCGGTGCCACCAGCAGGCCGCGCTGGCCCTTGCCGATGGGTGCGACGAGGTCGATGATGCGGCCGGTGAGGTCTTCGGTAGAGCCGTTGCCTTTTTCCAGTACCAGGCGCTCGTTGGGGAACAGCGGCGTCAGGTTTTCGAAGAGGATCTTGCTCTTGGAGTTTTCCGGGCGGTTGAAGTTGACTTCACCGACCTTGAGCAGTGCGAAATAGCGCTCGCTGTCCTTGGGCGGACGGATCTTGCCGGAGATGGTGTCGCCGGTGCGCAGGTTGAAGCGGCGAATCTGGCTGGGTGACACATAGATGTCGTCGGGCCCTGCAAGGTAGGAGCTGTCCGCGCTTCTCAGGAATCCGAATCCGTCCTGGAGAATCTCCAGTACACCATCGCCGTAAATGTCTTCGCCACTTTTCGCGTGGCGTTTCAGGATGGCGAAGATGATGTCCTGCTTGCGGGAGCGGGCCATGTTTTCGAGGCCGCCTTCCCTTGCGAGATCGATCAGTTCCTGGGTGGATTTGGTTTTCAGGTCGGTAAGATTCATAGATATATAGGTTTCGGATGTGGTTCCGGATTTGCAGGGGAAATATTCAACTGGCGCGGCGCACGAGCACCTGCCGGCAGGGTGAAGCTGTTTCTTTGGAGTACAGTGTTATTATCGGTGCACAGGGGTGTGCAACTTCGGCGAATTTAGCACGCCCTCAGGGGGCCGTCTACCGGTAATTTCATCATTTCCGCAATTCCGGATTTTGGCCGGACCCCGGCAATGACGGGGCGGAACCGCTTGCTGTGCCGGTTTTGCAGCTGCGCCAGGGGTGTTTCCGAAGTTTTTTCCTGGAGATTTTTCGCCACGTCCGCAGTGAACCAGGCGCAGCGAAAAAGCTGGTATTCGCCGGCCAGGCGCGGCCGGCGAAAGGAAGGACGGGTCAAACGACCTCTTTGACGAAATCCGCGAGTTGGGTTTTGGACAGGGCACCCACTTTGGTGGCCTCGGCGCTGCCGCCCTTGAAGATGATCAGGGTGGGGATGCCGCGAATGCCGAACTTCGGCGGAATTTCGGGGTTGGCGTCGACGTCGACCTTGACCACTTTCAGTTTGCCCGCGTACTCATCGGCGATTTCGTCCAGTACCGGTGCAATCATTTTGCAGGGGCCGCACCACTCTGCCCAGAAATCCACCAGTACCGGCAGGTCTGAACTGAGGACTTCGGCGTCAAAGGTTGCATCGCTGACGTGTACGATATTGTCTGACATGTTGCTCTCCGCTTGCTCCGCGGCCGGCAGGCCGCACTGTTTGAAGCAGGCCATGATACCACCGGCCGGTGCTGGTACAAGCGAGGGGCTAGAGTTTTTCGGAATAGCCGGCTAACCCGGGGCTATATGTATGCGGGAAAATGGGCAATGATCGGCGGCAGGCAACAGGCGGCGGCTTGCGGAGGGAGTTGAATGGGTGAGCCCGGGTGGTGGGTGTACATCCTCGAATGTGCGGACGGTACCCTGTATACCGGTATCGCCCGCGACCCCGAGCGGCGCCTGTTACAGCACAACGGGGAACTCGCCGGCGGCCCCCGCTATACCCGCGGGCGGCGGCCGGTGCGCTGTGTCTGGCGTGAGCCCGCTGCTAATCGCAGCGCGGCGCTGCAGCGCGAGGCGGCGATCAAGCGCCTCTCACGGCCGCAGAAACTGCGTTTGCTGCAGGGTGCGCCCGCACAGTGATCGGTTGCTCGCCCTGTTATGCAGCAGGCTCCGGAGTGCGCGCCTGCTCCCAGGCCAGGACTACCCGTTTGCGGCTGGTACCCCAGCGGTAGCCGCCCAGCGCGCCGCTCTCGCGAATCACCCGGTGGCAGGGAATGAAATAGGCGACGGGATTGGCGCCGACGGCGTTTCCCACGGCGCGTTCAGCGCCCTGCCGGCCAATGCGCCTGGCGAGGTCGCCATAACTTTGCAGGCAGCCTTCGGGAATTTCCAGCAATGCCCGCCAGACCGCAATCTGGAAATTGGTGCCGCTGACCTGCAGTGAGATGGGCTGCGCGTGGCGGGGGGCGGGATTGAACAGCGTGCGCGCCAGTTGCGCCGTGTACGCCGGGTCCTCGGTCAATACCGCATGCGGCTGGCTGCGCGACAGTTCCAGCAGTTGCTGCTCGGGCGGCGTGTGGTCGGCAAACCCCGCCTTGCAGATACCGCGCTCCGTTACCGCCAGGAACAGTGGGCCGAAGGGGCTGTCCTGCACGCCGTAACGGACGGTGAGATTGGCGCCGCCGGCACGCAGTTCCCCGGGGGTGAGGGCTTCCAGTTGCACAAAGTGATCGTGCAGGCGGGAACTGCCGGACAGGCCGAGCGCGGCGGATGTCTCTGCCAGGTTGCGGGATTGTTGCAGCAACGCCTTGCCGCGCTCGACAGTGAGTGCCTGCAGGAAGCGCTTGGGGGTGGTGCCCGCCCAGCGGCTGAACAGGCGCTGGAAGTGAAAGGGGCTCAGGTTCAGGTGAGCCGCAACCTGATCGAGGGAGGGCTGCTGTTCACAGTGGGTCGCGAGGTAGTCGATGGCTTTCTCTACCCGCTGGTAATCACTCATTGCCACGCTGCTGTACCGTAATGGGAGTAGGTGGAGCTATTTTCCGGCGCAGGGAAGACCACCGGCAACCCGAATCTTGCTCAGTTGGCGCTGGTTGCGGTGCTCAGGGCCTCCAGTTCATCCTGCATTTCCAGCCACTGCTCCTCGAGCTGCTCCAGCTGCTGGCGCAGTTCGCCCTCTTGCCGCAACAGGCTGGCCAGTTCCTCCTTGCGGCCTTCGCTGTAGAGATCGGTGTCACCGAGGCGTTCCTGCAGCGCGGCGAGCGTTGCCTGGAGTTTTTCCATGGCCTGTTCGGTATTCGCGATGGATTTTTTCAGGGGCCGCAGGCGCTCGCGATCCGCCGCCGCCTGCTGGCGCTGGGCCTTGCGCGAGGACTCCGGTGCCGCTGTCTCGGCAGCAGGCTGGGTGCCGCGGAAGCGCGAGGCCACCCATTTTTCATAGGCGGAGAGGTCGTCGCGGTATTCTTCGACCCGGCCATCGTGAACCAGCAGCAGGTCGTCGATGGTGTTGCGCAGCAGGTGCCGGTCATGGCTGACCAGTACCACGGCGCCGGGATAATCCTGCAGGGCCAGTTCGATGGCGTGGCGCATCTCCAGGTCGAGGTGGTTGGTGGGTTCGTCGAGTACCAGCAGGTTGGGGCGCTGCCAGACCACCATCGACAGCGCCAGGCGGGCTTTTTCACCGCCGGACAGCGGGCGCACGGCGCTGCTGGTGACCTCGCCGCGGAAATCGAAACCGCCGAGGAAGTTGAGGATTTCCTGCTCGCGAGCCTGGGGTCGCAGGCGCTGCAGCATCAGCAGGGGACTGGCGTCGAGGTCCAGTGCCTCCATCTGTTGCTGGTCGAAATAACCGATATGGCAGTGCTCGCCCGGTGTGCGGCTGCCCCCCAGCAGGGGGAGTTCGCCGACCAGGGATTTCAGCAGGGTGGACTTGCCGGCGCCGTTGCGGCCCAGCAGGCCGATCCGGCTGCCCGGCCGGAGGATGACGTCGACCCCGCTGAGGATCGGGCTGCCGCTGTAGCCGAGGGTCGCCTGGCTGAGTTGCAGCAGCGGATCGCTGGTTTTTTCCGGCGGGGGAAAACTGAAATCGAAGCTGGAGTCGAAGTGCGCCGGGGCCACCGCCTGCATGCGTTCCAGTTCCTTGAGCCGGCTCTGTGCCTGCTTGGCCTTGCTGGCCTTGTAGCGGAAGCGCCGGACGAAACTGTCGATCTCCGCGATGCGCCGTTGCTGCTTGTCGAAGGCGGCCTGCTGCTGGGCGAAGCGCTCGGCGCGCTGGGTCTCGAACTCGCTGTAGTTGCCGCGGTAACTCACCAGCTGCCGGCCCTCGATATGTACGATGCGCTCGCAGGTGGCGTCGATGAAATCGCGGTCGTGGGAGATCATCAGCAGGGTGCCGGCGTATTGCTGCAGCCACTGCTGCAGCCACACGGTGGCATCGAGGTCGAGGTGGTTGGTCGGTTCGTCGAGCAGCAACAGGTCGGAGGGCGCCATCAGGGCGCGGGCCAGGTTCAGGCGGATGCGCCAGCCGCCGGAAAAGTCGCTGACCGGCCGCTGCCCCGCGCCGGGGGCAAAGCCGAGACCGTCGAGCAGGACTTCCGCGCGGCGCGGTCCATCGTAGCCGTCGATGGCTTCGAGCTGTGAATGCAGTGCCGCCGCGGTCTCGAAGGCGCCGCTGGCTTCCGCCGCTTGCAGTTCATCGCTGAGTCTAGCGAGCTGGCTGTCGCCCCGCCACACATATTCGGCTGCGGGCAGGTGGGTCGTTTCCACCTCCTGTGCCATGTGCGCCAGTCGCAGCCCCTCCAGCCCCTCGATGTCGCCGGTATCCGGGGGCAGCTGGCCGAGCAGGAGTGCGAGCAGGCTGGATTTGCCGGAACCATTGGCGCCGATCAGGGCGATGCGCTGCCCTGGCTGGATGGTGAGGTCGGCTTCCTGCAACAGGAGTTTGCTGCCCCGGCGGAGTTCGATGTCGCGAAGAATAATCATGAGGCGGCGAATTTTACGCTGCCGTTGTGGTCATAACCAGCGCCGAATGGCCCGTTGTTGAGTGCCGGGGCGGGGTAGCAACCGCTTCGGACGGATAGTACACTGAGGCGCGTTTGCGGAGGCTGGTCCTGTCGGCCGTGCACGCGGCGCTACGGCATCGTGTCCCGGGCAGACAAGGCCGGGGCTTATCGCAGTATTTGGCGGAAGGCCAAATTCACACATTTGCAATCAATAATGGAACTGATTCTATGAAGAAGTTAGCTTTGCCGCTTGCCCTCGTCGGCGTATTGGGGCTGCAGGCATGTAACCAGCAGTCGTCAACGGGTGGAGACGCGCAATCAGCAGCACCGGTTGCACTGGAGTCCTCCGAACAACGCCTGAGCTACGGCATCGCCTATAACCTGGGTGCTCGCATGAGTACCGACGGCATGAATGTGGATATCGATGCTTTCACTGCTGGTTTCCGCGACGGCGTGTCCGGGCAGGATGGACGCCTGACCGACGAAGAGATCGCCGCCGAAATCCAGGCCTTCCAGGAAAACATGATTGCCAAGCAGCAGGCCGAGCAAAAGGCGCTGGCGGATACGAATCTCGCCGCTGCCACCGAGTTCCTCGAGCAGAACAAGGCCCGCGAAGGCGTTGTCGTCACCGACAGCGGCCTGCAGTATGAAATCGTCGAAGCGGGTGAAGGCCCGGTTCCCGGTCCCGATGACACGGTCGAGGTTCACTACACCGGTACGCTGATCGATGGCACCGAATTCGATTCATCCTACAAGCGCGGTGAGACCGTGACTTTTGGTGTCGGCCAGGTCATTCCCGGCTGGACCGAAGCCCTGCAACTGATGCCGGTGGGTTCCAAGTGGAAGCTGTTCATTCCGCCGGAACTCGGCTATGGCGCAGGCGGTGCAGGCCAGATGATCGGCCCCAACGCGGCGCTGGTGTTTGATGTCGAGCTGGTGTCTATCCCCAGCCAGGAAAAAGCTGAAGGCGCGGACGACGCTGCCGGCAAGTAAGGCTGTAGCCCCGGCGTCAGTTACCTGACTGGCGCCGGTGGCTGTTGTGCAGGCCGGCGATCAGCTGGTCTTCCAGGGTGAAGCGCGATTCCAGCATCTCACCCAGCGCGGACAGGTCGCGATCCAGGTTGATCGTGTCATCGAAGTCCGGCGCGTATTTCTCTTCGTAGGCGAGTATGAATTCCGTGGTATCGGTAATCGCCGGTATCAGTGCAACGGCCAGGGCGTCGCTGCCGTCCCCGTAGCTTTCCGCCTCGTCGAGCAGTTTCAGGTAGACCTCGAAATGCCCCGCGGAAATGTAATCCACCAGCACTTCACAGAACTCGCGCTGGCTGCGCGCCAGGCCGTCCAGGCTGAGCTGAGCGCTCACAATGGTCGCCACCTGGGTGTAGCGCGCCAGCAGTACGCGACGTTCCTTCAGCCAGCGGCCGAGTAAATCCTCTACATCGTCAAACTGCTGCGTCGTGTCGCGATGGCTTTGCGGCATTTCAGGTCCTCGGCGGGTAGCTCCGCAGAGTTTGCCACAGGCTGACAAGGGCCGCCACGACGAAAACGGCGAGTGTCTGTTCGGGAATGCTGAGCCCGAGGAAGGTCCACTGCACGTCGGCACAGTTGCCGTCCCCCATCAGCACCAGTTCCAGGGTCTCGCTGAATGGCAGGGTTTGCAGCATGTATTCCAGGCTCGGGCCGCAGGCGGGGACCTGGTCTTCCGGCAGGTACTGCAACCAGACATGGCGCGCCGCCACCGCTCCGCCGAGTACGGCACTGATGGCGCAGAGTGCGCCATATATCCGTCTCCCCACGCCCGCCGGGTTATGGATCACCGCAATCAGCGCGATCAGCCCCCAGCCGACCACAAACACCCGCTGGGTCATGCACAGCGGACAGGGTGGCAGGTTCAGGTGCCGTTGCAGGTAAAACACGGCGAACAGCATGGAAACGGCTGCGAGGGCAACCAGTCCAGCGAAAACCGTGCGGGGGGAGAGAGCCTTGAGCATGTAGCTTGTTCCTTGGCGGAGTGTCGGGTGGTCCGCATTTTTTGATTGTCGGGTCAGGGTCCGGGCAATCCTGTCGCCCCGGGTCGCCGTCCAGTTTAACGCATCTGCCCGCCGCGGCGCAGTGGGCGCGACCGATAGCTGGCGCAATGCCGGGTATTGGAGCCTGCGCGAGTACAGAAGTTCAAGGCAGGTGATGACTGCGGGCGAATTCGAACAGTTGCGGGTAGAACGCCAGGAACGCCTGTTCGATGGCGTCCCGGTGTGGCGCCAGGTCCCGTTCGGCGTCGAGGAAGGGGTTGCCGCGCTTCAGTCGCTCGCCAATGCGCGCCGCGCTGGCGGGAATGGTGTCCCAGCGGGCGTAGTGATCCAGCAGGTCGATGTCGCTCATCCGTTGCGCCATGCGCCGGGCCGGTGGGCTGAGATCGGCCTGCGCGCCGGCCAGTTCCCGGTATACCAACTGGTTAAAGCTGGCGCGGGGCAGGTCGTTAAAGCGCTGCCAGTGCCGGCACAGGAAGTGGTCGAAGCTGAGGTCTATCAGGATGCCGGCGTAGCGGCGCAGGCCGTCGGGGAACTGGCGGCGCAGCGTCTCAATCAGCGGGTGACTGTCGGTATAGGCGTCAACCGCCCGGTGCAGGCGTATCCCGCGTTCCACCGGGGCGGGCAGTTCGCCGCGCAGGGGACCCTTGCGATAGTCGCCCTCGAGGGCGCCGGCAATTAGTCCCGGGTCCGGCCAGGCCAGGTGGAAGTGCGCGAGATAATTCAATTCACCGGCAGCGAGTCGTACTGGCCGTAGAAATCGGCGAGGTACTGCTCGAAGCTGACCTGGTCGGCGGCCTCGATGTCCCGCTGCGCCTGCAGGGAGCGCTGCGCCTCGTGCTGGAAGACCGCTTGCTTGTCGCGGGGCAGGGGCTTCGCGCGGAACTGCTCGGCCCAGCGGGTGCTGTAGCCAAGCCCGAACTGGAAGAAGGACTGGTCCTGCTCGCGCATCTCCCGCAGCACCCTGGCCGAAGGTGTGCGCTCCGGGTCGGCAATTTTCTGTCGTTGCAGCTCTACACTGGCGCTGTAATCCCGGCAGCCCTGGGCCCTGTCAAAGGCCTCCGCTACCCCGGCTATCTCACCTATGAGCTGTTCCGCCCATGTGCTGAACGGGACTTCCCCGCCATTGCGCTGCAACTGCAGTCCGGGCTCCCGGCCGCGGTTCACCACGGACGCCAGGTTTGCGGCGATGCTGTCCTGCTCGTGTTCATCGCAGGCCGGGCTGTCGGATAACAGGCAGTGCAGCAGGAAGCAATCCATGAACCTGATCTGCTCGCTGTCGATGCCCAGGGGGCTAAAGGGGCTGACGTCGATACAGCGGACTTCGATGTATTCGATACCGCGTTCGGTGAGTGCGTGCAGCGGGGTCTCGCCGGAACGGGTCACGCGCTTGGGCCGAATCGGGCTGTAGAACTCGTTTTCGATTTGCAGCAGGCTGTCGTTCAACTGCTGGTATTCGCCGTTTTCCCCATGGGAAAACGCGGCGTAGTCGGGGTGCGGGCGCATGATGGCGCTGCGCAGTGCTTCCACGTAGCTGGCCAGCGAGTTATAGCAGACGCGGAGGTTTTTCTGCGCGGCGCTGTTGTAGCCGAGGTCGCCCATGCGCAGTGAGGTCGCGTGGGGCAGGTAGAGCGTTTTGCCGCTGTTGTCGAATTGTTCCAGGTTGTGGTTGTCGCGACCGCGGAGGAAGCTGGCGCAGAGTGCCGGAGAGGCGCCGAACAGGTAGACCAGCAGCCATACGTGGCGACGGAAATTGCGGATCAGGCCGAGGTAGCGCTCGGTAATGTAGTCCACCAGTTCCTGCTGGTGGCCGTCCGCCGCCCAGGCCTGGTCCCAGAACTCCAGCGGCATGGAAAAATTGTAGTGAATACCGGCGATGGTCTGCATCACCCGGCCGTAACGATGGCTCAGGCCGTGGCGATAGGTGGTTTTCATCCGGGCGACATTCGATGAGCCGTAGAGCGCAACCGGGATTTCATCGTCGATACCCATGACGCAGGGCATGGAAGTGGTCCACAGCATCTCCTCGCCCAGCTGGCTGTAGACGAAGCGGTGGATGTCCTCGAGTTTCTGCAGGCTCTGGCCGACCACGTTGTTGACCGGGGTGATGAATTCCAGCAACGCCTCGGAGAAGTCGGTGGTGATCCAGTTGTGGGTCAGGGCGGAACCGAGCACCTGCGGGTGCGGGGTCTGCGCCAGCCGCCCCGCGGGGCTGACCCGCAGGCTCTCCTTTTCAATACCGCGGCAGATATCGCGCAAAAGGTGTTGATGTTGTGGCGCGACCAGTGCCGCGAGCTGCTGTTGCAATCGGGAAGCCAATTCGAGCTCCTTGTCGGGTAGTGCGGTGGCGTGGCCCGCCAGGCGTCGGGCTCCCGCGATATGCGTGTGGGCGCGGACAAGTTTAGCCCCGGCCCACAGGCGAGTACAGTCAGATTAGGGGAGAGTTCACGCCCCCGGGGTTTCCGCCAGGACCACGGCGCGTCGCGGCGCGGGATAACCCTCGATGGTCCGGCTCCTGTCGTCGGGGTCGAGGAACTGGGCCAGGGAGTGGAAGGTCATCCAGTCCGTGGCGCGCTGCTCATCGGTGCCGGTGACGGCGTCCGAGATCACCCGCGGATGGCAAAATCCGACCTTGCGCAACCAGCTGAGCAGGGTGTCGCAGCTGGGCAGGAACCATACGTTGCCCATACGCGCATAGCGCCCCTCGGGAACCAGCACTGCGCCGGCGCTGCCCTCTATGACCAGGGTTTCCAGTACCAGCTGGCCACCCGGGCGCAGGCAGTCGCGCAGGGCGATCAGGTGGTCCATCGGCGAGCGCCGGTGATAGAGGACGCCCATGGAAAAAACGCTGTCGAAGGCCTGCAGCTTCTCGGGTACGGCTTCGATGCCCAAGGGCAGCACCCAGGTGTCCGGCTGGCGCAGGTAGCGCTGCAGGGCCCAGAATTGCACCACGAACAGCGGGGTCGGGTCGATGCCGATGACCTCGGCCGCGCCGGCGCCGGTCATCCGCCAGCAGTGGTAGCCATTGCCGCAACCCACGTCCAATACCCGGCGGCCTTCGAGTGGGGCAATGTCCTTGACGAGGCGGTCCCATTTCCAGTCCGAACGCCACTCGGTGTCGATGTGTACGCCGAACAGGTCGAAGGGGCCCTTGCGCCAGGGGTGCAGTCCCATCAGCGTTTCCCTGAGGTGCTCGCGCTCCGCGGCGGGCAGGGGGGGGCTGGTATGCGCGCCGACCCTGGAAGTAGCCATGTCGGTCGTGGTCACCGGGATATCCGGCAGGGCGTCCAGCACCCTGAGCCAGCGCGGCAGGTCGCCGTAGCGCTCGAGGGACATGCCGCGCTGCAGTTGCCCTGGCAGGCGCTCCGCCCACGCGGCCAGCGCGGTGTCCCGCCAGCTGTCGATCAGGGGCTGGTAGTCGATCATTTCAGGGCGATCATGGACGCGAAGTTGAAGCACTGGAACCAGACATCGCAGGCGCCGAAGCCCGCGCCCTGCATGCGCTGTTTGTGGTGAGCGAGGCTTTCGGGAACCAGCACGTTTTCCAGCGCGGCGCGCTTTTGCGCGATTTCCAGGTCGCTGTAGCCGTTGGCGCGCTTGAACTCGTGGTGCAGCTCGATGTTGAGCGCATCCAGGTGCGGATTCTCGAAAACCACCTTCTCCGAGAGCACCAGGATGCCTCCGGGGCGCAGGCCCTGGTAGATGCGCTCGATCACGGCGTTGCGCTGGCCCTGCGGTACGAACTGCAGGGTGAAGTTGAGCACTACCACCGAGGCGTTCTCGATAGCCACGTCGGCGAGGTCCGCGCAGAGCAGTTCCACCGGGGTCGCCGTATCATCCGCATCGACGATTTCCCGGCAGCGTGCGAGCATCGCCGGCGAATTGTCCACGCCGATGATCCGGCAGTCGTCGCTGTCGATATTCCTGCGCATTGCCAGGGAGGAGGCGCCGAGGGAGCAGCCGAGGTCGTAGAGATTGCTGCCGGGTGTGGCGAAACGCTGGGCCAGTAGTCCGGTCATGGCGACGATATTGGTATAGCCCGGTACCGAGCGCTGGATCATGTCCGGGAATACCTCGGCAACCCGGGCGTCAAAGCTGAACAGGCCGGCAGTTTGCAGGGGGTTGGCGTAGATGGTATCGCGGGAATCGCTCATGGCAGGAATCCAGGCAGAGGTATGCTGCGGGCCCGGATTCTACCACGCCGGTGTTGCGCGCGGGCGAATACGATCACCCGCGATGGTGGGGCGGATCAGTTGGCGCTGCGCACCAGGAACTGGTCTTCGTGGTTGCGCAGGCGCGCCGGGCACACCTGCTGGTCGAATGCGGCGAACTGCCCCAGGCCGGCACCTTCATCCGTCCGGCTGGATTTGCGCGAAAACCTGATGCTGGACAGGAACTCCACCAGGCTGGTCTTGCCATCGTCTTTACGCTTCATACTGCGGTCACCCGAATTGACTATGGGGAGGTGTATCGACTCGCTTCCAGTCTAGGCTTCGCCCTGGGCGATTGGGCGTAAAAAATGCCTGCGATTTATGTGAAATATCACCCGCGGCGCTATAATGCGCGGCTCCCGACTCTGCCACTTTGCCGAGCTTCCAGGCTTCCCGAGCGACCGATGAAACCACACGATTACCCACAGCAGCCCGCCGACCTCTGGGAACACTTCTACCGCATTACCCAGATTCCCCGGCCCTCGAAGCACGAGGCAGCGGTACGCGATTACCTGATAGGCCAGGCCGATGCCCGGGGTTTTGGCCATACCTGTGATGAGGCCGGCAATCTGCTGGTCCGGGTGCCCGCCAGCCCGGGCCGCGAGGGGCACCCCACGGTGGTGATCCAGAACCACCTGGACATGGTCACGGTAAAGAAGGCCGACAGCCCCCACGATTTCCTGGTCGATCCCCTGCAACTGGCGGTGCGCGATGGCTGGCTGGGTGCGACCGGCACGACCCTGGGCGCGGATAACGGTATCGGCTGCGCTGCCGCCGCGGCGCTGATGACGGCCTCCGGCGTGGATCACCCGCCCCTGGAACTGCTGTTTACGGTCGACGAGGAAACCGGCCTTGGTGGTGCCCTCAACCTCGACGCCGGCATGCTCAGCGGCTCGCTGATGCTCAACCTCGATACCGAGGACTGGAACGAGCTCTATGTGGGTTGCGCGGGCGGTGCCGGGATGGAGTTTACCAAATCCTACAGCACCGCCCCGGTGGACAGCGGCGCCGGCAGCTGGGAATTGCGTATCGGTGGCTTGAGCGGCGGGCATTCCGGCATCCAGATCCACGAACAACTGGGCAATGCAATCAAACTGCTCGGCGAATGCCTGGAGGATGTCCAGGGACTGCGCCTGCAGGCTTTCGACGCGGGCCTCGCGCATAACGTGATCCCCCGTGAGGGCAGGGTGAGCTTTTCCTGTTCACCGGAACAGGCGGAGGCGCTGGCACAGCGCCTGCCCGTAATTCGCCAGCGCTGGCTGGACTACCTGCCCGCGGTGGATGCGCAGCTGGAACTCACGCTGCAGGCGGTCGCCACGGACAGCGCGCTGGAGGCGCGCGATTCGCGCCAGGTGCTGGACCTGATTGCCGCGCTGCCCCACGGCGCACAGGCCTACAACCTGGAGCAGCGGGCTGAACTGGTGGACCTCAGTATCAACCTCGCGGTGCTGCAACTGACGCAGGGCACGCTGTTCGTCGAGACCAGCTTCCGCTTTTTCGACGCCGGCCAGTCCCTTCCCCTGCGCCATACCCTGATGGCGCTGACCCGTGCCTTTGCCCTCGACGTCGAGGAAACCGTGGGCTACCCCGGCTGGAAACCGGATTTCGACAGCGCCCTGCTGGCCCGGGCCAGCGCGCTGCACGAACGCCTGTTCGCCTCGGTGCCTGCGGTGAAGGCCATTCACGCGGGCCTCGAATGCGGCATTCTCAAGGGCGCCAAACCGGATTTGGATATCCTCTCATTCGGGCCTACCATACGCGGCGCGCATTCCCCCACCGAGCGCCTGAAAATTGATACTGTCGCACCCTTCTGGCAATTCCTGACAGCCCTGCTCGCGGAAATCTGATACGAGGTAAATACCATGCTGGAACATTTGCAAGCGCTGCCGACCGACCCGGTCCTGGGACTGGCCGCCGAGGCACGTGCCGATAGCAATCCCGAAAAAGTTGACCTGACCCTGGGCGTCTACATGGACGAGGATGGCCTGTGCCCGGTATTTGCCGCGGTGCGCGAGGCCCAGCAGGCGCTGGTCGCGGAAGAGCAGACCAAGGTGTATATGCCGCCAGCGGGAGACGAGGCCTATAACACGGGCATGCGCAGGCTGCTGCTCGGCGGGGATAGCCGCGTCCTGGCAGAGGGACGCGTCAGCACGGTACAGACACCGGGCGGTTGTGGCGCGCTGCGCCTGGGTTCGGAAGTGGTGCGCGCGGCGTCACCCGGGGCGCGGGTCTGGGTCAGCGACCCCACCTGGCCGGTGCACATTCCCCTGCTCGGCAGTGTCGGGCTGGAGTTCGCCACTTACCGCTATTACGACCCCGCCAGCCACGACGTCGACTTCGACGCGATGACGGCGGACCTGAAAAAGGCCCGGCCCGGTGACGTCGTGCTGTTGCACGGCTGCTGCCATAATCCCTGCGGCGCCGACCTGTCCCTGGCGCAGTGGGCGGAAATCGCCCGCATGGCGGACTTGCAGGGTTTTACCCCAATGGTGGATATCGCCTACCAGGGGCTCGGCGACGGCCTGGAAAACGATGCGGCGGGCCTGCGCCTGCTGGTGGAGCGCCTGCCGGAAGTGATCATCGCGGCTTCGAGCTCGAAGAATATGGGGCTCTACCGCGAGCGCACCGGCGCCGTGCTGTTCGTCTGCGAGGATGCCAGCCACGCCGCCAACAGCACCGGACACGCACTCGCGGCGGCGCGCCGTTGCTACTCCATGCCGCCGGCCCACGGCGCCCTGATCGGCGGGCGAATCCTCGCTGATACGCGACTGGAGTCTGCCTGGCGGGCCGAACTGGAGGGGATGTGTACGCGTATCAACGGCCTGCGGGTGTCCCTGCGCAGCGCCCTGGAATCCGCGACCGGCCGCGACTACGCCTTTATCGAAAGGGAAAAGGGCATGTTTTCCTTCCTCGGCCTGAGCGCGGAGCAGGCCCAGCGACTGCGCCGCGAGCACAGCGTCTACATGCTCGACTCGTCGCGTATCAATGTGGCCGGGGTGAACGCGGGCAACGTGGAATATCTGGCAGCTTCTGTCGCCGCCGTTCTCGGCGATTGACCCGGCGCGGCGCCTACTCGCCTTCGAGCTCGGACCAGCGCTCGAAGGCGCTCTCCAGTTCCCCGTGCAGTCGCGCCAGCTCGGCTGTGGTTTTTTCTATTTCCGCGCGCTCGCCCTGGTAAAAGCCGGGGTCTGAGACGCGGGTCTCCAGCTCTCCGATCCGGGTTTCCAGGGTTTCAATTTTTGCCGGCAGCGCTTCCAGCTCACGCTGGTCCTTGTAGGACAGCTTGCGCGGTTTGGCCGCGGGGGCCTTGGCGGCGGCGTCCTTTTCCGGTATTGGCGCAGTCTCCGCCGGCTTGCCGCCACTTTTGCCCGACTCGCGGGCGGGGGGGCTGAGGCGACCGCCGCGGGCCTCCCAGTCGCTGTAGCTGCCGGCCTGTTCCTCGACCGTGCCGTCGCCGCGAATGACCAGCAGGCTGGTGACCACGTTGTCCATGAATTCGCGGTCGTGGCTGACCAATAATACCGTGCCGGCGAAATCCAGCAGGATTTCCTCCAGCAGCTCGAGGGTCTCGATGTCGAGGTCATTGGTGGGTTCGTCCAGCACCAGCAGGTTGGCGGGCTTGCTGAACAGGCGCGCCAGGATGGCCCGGTTCTGCTCGCCCCCGGAGAGCGCTTTCGCCGGCGTGCGGGCGCGCTCGGGACTGAACAGGAAATCCCCGAGGTAGCTGATGGCGTGGCGGCGCTTGCCGCCGATCTCGATGAAGTCCTGGCCGCCGCAGATGTTGTCGATCAGGTTTTTCTCCGGGTCGAGCTGGCCGCGCAGCTGGTCGGAGTAGGCGATTTCCAGTTTGGTGCCCAGGGTGACTTTGCCGCTGTCCGGCGTGAGTTCACCCAGCAGGATTTTCACCAGGGTCGATTTGCCGGCGCCGTTGGGGCCGACAATGCCGATGCGATCACCGCGCTGGATGATGGTCGAGAAGTCGCGCAGGATGTCGCGATCGCCGAAGCGCTGGCTGACATGCTCCACCTCGGCGACCAGTTTGCCGGAGCGGTCGGCGTCGTCGATATTGAAGTTGGCCCGCCCCTGGACTTCGCGCCGCTGGCTGCGCTCCTCGCGCAGCGCTTTCAGGGCCCTTACGCGACCTTCATTGCGGGTGCGCCGGGCCTTGATGCCCTGGCGGATCCAGGCCTCCTCCTCGGAGAGCTTCTTGTCGAACAGTTCGTTGGCGCGTTGTTCGGCGGCCAGCGCTTCCTCGCGGAAGTTCAGGTAGCCGCGGTAATCACCACGCCACAGGCGCAGCTTGCCGCGGTCCAGTTCGGCGATGTGGTTGACCACGTTCTGCAGGAAGCGCCGGTCGTGGGTGATCAGCACGACAGAACCGCGGAAAGTTGCGATCTGGGACTCCAGCCAGCTGATGGTCGGCAGGTCGAGGTGGTTGGTGGGTTCGTCGAGGAGGAGGATGTCCGGGTCGCTGACCAGGGCCCGGGCCAGAGCGACCCGCCGGCGCCAGCCGCCGGAGAGTTCGGACATCGGGGTGTCCGCGGGCAGCTGTAACTGGCTGAGGGTGGTTTCCACCCGGGTCTGCAGGTTCCAGCCGTCCACGGCCTCCAGCTGCTGCTGGACCGCGGCCAGCGCCGCCATGTCCTCGCCGCGGACCAGTTCGTGGTAGCGGGCCAGCAGGGTGCCGGCCTCGGCCAGGCCGCTGGCGACGACCTCGAACACACTTTGCTCGCCGGCTTCCGGCAGGTCCTGTTCCAGGCGGGCGATCTTCACGCCCGGGCGCAGCCAGCGCTCGCCGCTGTCGAGCGACTGTTCGCCGGCGATGATCCGCATCAGGGTGCTTTTACCGGCGCCGTTGCGGCCGAGCAGGCCGAGGCGCTCGCCGCGGCCCAGTTGCAGGTCGACACCGTCGAGAAGCACCTGGGGGCCGTAGTGCAGGCTGGCGCGGTCAAGTCGAAACAGTGGCATGGTGCAAGGTTCTGTGGTGGGAGGGGGCGCAGTCTACGCCAAGCGTCCCTGACTCGCCAGCGCCTGACCTCGCCGCTGCCTTCTGGTAGAGTTGCGCTCCCGCGAGTTGCCCGGGAGACCCGGTCTGGAGCCAGTCAATAATGAAGCAGGATTACAACAGGAACCGCGCAGTGAGGGTAAACACATGCCGCTGACCAGGGACAGGGACCGCGGCCACGACCGCGCCATCGCCACCTGGCTATTGCTCTGTGCCGCCGTAGTCTTCGGGATGATCATTCTCGGCGGTGTGACCCGCCTGACCAACTCGGGCCTGTCGATGGTGGAGTGGAAACCGCTGATGGGAGCCATACCTCCCATCACCGAGGAGGCCTGGCAGGAAACCTTCAGCAAGTACAAGCAGTTCCCGGAATACCAGAAGGTCAACCGGGGCATGGACCTGGACGGCTTCAAGGCCATTTTCATGTTCGAGTACCTGCACCGGCTGCTCGGCCGCATGATCGGCGTGCTGTTTTTCTTCCCCATGGTGTTTTTCGCCTTCCGCGGCTGGGTCCGGGCGGGCGTCATGCCCAAACTCTGGATGCTGTTCGTGCTCGGCGGCATGCAGGGCCTGCTCGGCTGGTTCATGGTCAAGAGCGGGCTGGTGGATAACCCGCGGGTCAGCCAGTACCGCCTGACCGCGCACCTCGGCCTGGCGGTGCTGATCTATGGGGCGCTGCTCTGGGTGGCGCTGGACCTGCTGTTCCCGCGGCGCGGTGCCGGGCGTCCGGCGCGCGCGGGCGCGGCAATGGCCGGCCTTGTTTACCTGATGATCCTGAGTGGCGGGCTGGTTGCGGGTACCCGGGCCGGTTTCGCCTTCAGCACCTGGCCACTGATGGGCAGCTCATTTGTGCCGCCCGGACTCTACGCCACAGACCCGGCCTGGCTGGCGGCGTTCGAGGATATAACGACGATCCAGTTCAACCACCGGATATTCGCCTACACCCTGTTTGCCCTGCTGCATGGATTCGCCTTCCAGGCCTGGCGCAAGGGAGTCAGCCCACGTGCGTTGCTTGGACTCGGGTTGATGCTGGCGGCACTGTGGCTGCAGGTCTGCCTGGGGATCAGTACCTTGCTGTTGCATGTGCCGGTTTGGCTGGCGGCCGCCCACCAGGGCGGCGCGGTGTTGTTGCTGAGTGCGGTGCTGTTTACAGCGCACGCGCTGCGTGAGTCTCCCCGCTGAGGGTTACCAGAACTGCGGGCCGTTGTCGTCGTGGCGACGCCCGTGGTCCTTGCGCCGGTCGTCCTTGCCCGGTTCGTAGCGAACATCAGTACGCCGATCCATGCCGCTGCGGCGATTCTGCTTGCGGCGTTCGATCCCCATGTATTTCTTGCCATCCTTGACTTCAGCGCTACTGGTGCCGGGATCCAGGTCCCTGACCTCGAATATGGCCTTGTCACCCATGTCCGTATCCTCTCGAGCTTGCGTGGTCCATCATTTGCCTAAATTATCCTTGCCCGGCATCTGTGTGCCGTCCGGGTATTTCTCTCTATGTTAGTGCCAGATAACCCTGTATCGTCTATATTCGTCCCGGGATGTGAACTGCTTCACAGAATGTGCCTTCAACTCTATTGAGCCCACCGCCTGCAGGCGGCAGCATTGCCTTACCTGGCAGAATTGGCCTGGGAAAAATCCTTCCAGCGGGGCGCGTCGCACACTGTCTCGCCCCGGTCTTGCGCCGGCTTTGTGACGGAAAGCACATAACCAGCATAGTTTATTTCCTTGTCCCGGCCTATTCTGGAGGTCCGGGTGGGGCAGTGTTCTGTTCGCGGGGGTGTATGTCCCCACCGGCCCCCCCTGAAACGAAGGACACAAACGAGATACTCGACAGGCGATGAATACCGTAAACCGCGCGGAAGACCCGCTCCTGCAGTGCCTGTTGGCGCTGTGCCGCTACCACGGCACGACGTCGACTGCGGAAGCGTTGGTCAGCGGCCTGCCGATCAGCGACGGCAGGCTCACTCCCTCGCTGTTCGAGCGCGCGGCCAGCCGGGTGGGGCTCAGCAGCCGCCTGATGCCCCGCGACATAGCCGACATCTCGCCTGCCTTGCTGCCCGCCGTGCTGTTGCTGAAGGGCGAGCGGGCCTGCCTGCTGATGGGCTGGGAGGAGGACGGGACCACCGCGCGGATAATCTATCCGGAACTCAATGACGCGGTTGTGGATGTGCCCCTGGAACAGCTGCGCAGCGCCTACTCCGGGCACGCGATTGTCTGCCGACCGCGCTTTCGCTTTGACGCGCGGGCACCGCGCACCGGTACGACCGAGCGCGGCCACTGGTTCTGGGATGCGATTCGCGCCAACATGCCCATTTACCGGGATGTCCTGCTGGCGGCGTTTTTCATCAACATTTTCGCCCTCGCACTGCCGCTGTTCACGATGAATGTCTATGACCGGGTGGTGCCCAACTACGCCGTTGAGACCCTGTGGATGCTGGCGGCGGGGGTGATCGTGATCATCGTCGCCGACATCTCCCTGCGCAGCATGCGCGGGTACTTTCTCGACCTGGCCAGTCGCCGGGTGGATATCAGGCTCTCCGCGCGCATCATGGAACGGGTGCTGGGAATCCGCCTGGAACACCGGCCGGTGTCCGTCGGTTCCTACGCAGTAACCCTGCGCTCCTTCGAGACCGTGCGGGACTTCATTACCTCCGCCTCGATCACTACCATTATCGACATTCCCTTTGCCCTTATATTTATCCTGGTGATCGGCTGGATCGCCTGGCCGGTGCTGATCCCGATTTTCCTCTGCCTGCTGCTGGTCATCGGCTTTGCCCTGTCCATTCAGGGCAAACTCAAGGAGCTGGCGGAAACCACCTATCGCGCCGGTGCGCTGCGCAACTCCACGCTGATCGAATCCCTGGTGGGTCTGGATACCATCAAGGCCATGGGCGCAGAATCGCGCACCCAGCGGCGCTGGGAGGAGACCACCGCCTTTCTCGCCCGGGTGGGCATCCAGTTGCGCATGCTGTCCACGTCGACAGTCAACGTGACCCAGTCCGGCCAGCAGCTGGCCACCCTGTTCGTGGTGATTACCGGCGTCTACCTGATCACCAACGGCGATCTCAGTATGGGTGGCCTGATTGCCTGCTCGATGCTGACCAGCCGGGTCATGGCCCCCTTCGGCCAGCTCGCCGGCCTGATTACCCAGTATCACAACGCAGAGATTGCCCTGAAAACGCTCGATGACGTGATGGCCAAGCCGCTGGAGCGGCCGGATGGCGCCCAGTTCCTTTCGCGGGAGATGTTCAAGGGCGAGATCGAGTTCAGGAACGTTTCCTTCGGCTACCCGAACGGCGGGCTGGAGTCGCTCTCCGATGTCTCCTTCAAGATCAGCCCGGGCGAGAAGGTGGCGATCATGGGGCGGGTGGGGTCAGGCAAATCGACCCTGCTCAAGCTCGCCATGGGCCTGTACCAGCCCACCGGGGGGGCGATCATGATCGACGGCATCGACCTGCGCCAGCTCGACCCCAGTGAACTGCGCTCCCGGGTGGGCTACGTGCCGCAGGACGTCACCCTGTTCTTCGGCAGCCTGCGCGAGAACCTGACCCTGGCTAACCCGCATGTCAGTGACAGCGCGCTGGTACGGGCTGTGGAAATCGCCAACCTGTCCGAATACGTGAACCGCCACCCCCAGGGTTTCGACATGCAGATCGGGGAGCGCGGTGAATCGCTGTCCGGCGGCCAGCGCAAATCGGTGGCGCTGGCTCGTGCGATCGTGCATGAACCGCCGATCCTGCTGATGGACGAACCCACCGGTTCGATGGATCACTCGACGGAGGTCGCGGTCAAGCAGCACCTGAAAGGGTTTGTCGAAGGCCGCACCTGGCTGGTGGTAACCCACCGTAATGCGCTGCTGGAACTGGTCGACCGTATTATCGTCGTCGACAACGGCAAACTGGTGGCGGATGGGCCGCGTGACAGTGTTATCCAGGCCCTGCAGCAGGGTCGCATAGGCAAAGCCAAATGAACAAGCAACTGCCGCCGGAACTGGTCGACCAGCCCAGGCCTCGCCGCTGGTTCGGCCGGCGCATGGTCGATGCACTTTTTGCGCCTTGGATGAAGGAGGTTGATACCTCGCCGGTCGAATGGCGGCAGGACGCCCACCACGCCTATATCGAACAGCAGCCCCTGCGCGCGCGGGCACTGCTCTACGTGGTTGCGCTGACAGTCGTCTGCCTGTTGGTGTGGGCCGCTTTTGCGCGTATCGATGAAGTTACCCGCGGGCAGGGCAAGGTGATTCCCTCGCAACAGGTGCAAGTCATCCAGTCCCAGGACGGCGGCCAGGTCACCGAAATTCTTGTGAAGGAGGGCGACAAGGTCAGGAAAGGCCAGCTGCTGGTGAGCCTGGACCAGACGCGCTCCCAGTCTTCGCTGCGCGAGAACCAGACCGAGTATCGCGCGCTCACGGTCAAGGCGCAGCGGTTGCGCGCCCTGGCAGATAAAACACCCTTCGAACCCGACCCGGACATGGAGCAATACGTCCCCGGTATTATCGCCCAGGAAAAGGCGCTCTACGATTCCAGCCTCGAACAGTGGAACCTGGAGCAGCAGATTGCTACGGAGCAACTCAGCCAGCGCAGGGAGGAGTTGAGCGAGGTGCAGGCGCGCGAGGCCCAGGCGGCACGCTCCCTGCAACTGGCGCAGCAGGAAATGAACCTGACTCGCCCCATGGTTGCGTCCGGTGCTGTCTCGGAAGTGGAAATACTGCGCCTGGAGCGCGAGGTCAACCGACTGAGCGGGGAGCGCAAGCAGGCCGCCGCGCAAATCAACCGGTTGCAGTCGGCAATCCAGGAAGCCCAGCGCAAGGTGTCGGAAGTCGACCTGCAGTTCGTCAACGATATGCGCGAGCAACTCACCGAAACCATCACCCGCATTAACGGCCTGCGCGAAGCGGGCACCGGGCTTTCCGACCGGGTCAAGCAGACCGAGGTGCGCTCGCCGGTGAACGGCACCATCAAGCAGTTGTACTTCCACACCATCGGCGGCGTGGTTCTACCGGGCAAGGAAATCGTCGAGGTAGTGCCCTCGGACGATACCCTGCTGCTGGAGGTGCGCATCCGTCCCAAGGACATTGCCTTCCTGGTGCCTGGGCAGAAAGCGCTGGTGAAATTCACCGCCTACGACTTCGTGGTGTATGGCGGCCTCGACGGGGAAGTGGAGCATATCGGGGCGGACACGGTGATGGACGAGGAGGGCAATCCCTTCTACGAAGTGCTGGTGCGTACCTATGAGGCGGGGCTCGCCGATGACAAGCCCATCATCCCCGGGATGACCGTGGAAGTGGATATCCTGACCGGCAAGAAAACCATTCTGGCCTACCTGATGAAGCCGGTGCTCAGGGCCAAGCAGTACGCATTGTCGGAGCGTTGATGGAACAGCTATTCGTTAGCCCTCGTGGCGAACTGCGGGAGCGCTGGCGCCAGGCGTTCCCGCGTGCCGGTTTTGCCGCAGCAGTATCGTCCATTGGCGCTTCCACTGCGGGGCCCCGGGGCATTGTCTGGCTGGACCTGGCCGCCACGCCGCCGGCACAGCGCATAGCCGAGGTGCGTGCCGCGGTCGCGTTTGGCTGGCCGGTAGTCATCATGGCGGCGACGCCGGGGGAGGCGGAGGCTTTCCAGTTGCTGAATGAAGGCGCGCGGGGATACTGCCACGTGGAAGCAGCGCCGGAACAGCTGCGGGAAATCGCCCTGGTCGTCGAGCACGGTGGATTCTGGATGCCGCCGGAGCTGATGCAGCGTTACCTGGCGCTGTCATTGCGCGTGGTGCCGCCGCCGGTCGCCGTCGACAACGAGCTGAATGAACTGACCTCGCGGGAGCTGATGGTCGCGGAACAGGTGGCTCACGGAGCCAGCAATCGCGAGATCGCTGCCACGCTGAAGATCACCGAGCGCACGGTAAAAGCGCACCTGTCCGCGATTTTCGAAAAGCTCGGGGTGCGCGATCGCGTGCAGCTGGCCCTGGCGATGAACAATATTCCCACCTACACCACCGTCAACTGAGGTTCCGGACCAGCCCGCTGGGACCGGCTGACGCGACAGCTCCAGCTGGAAGCGTGATGCGCATGTCCCCGGGGCCGCTCCGGGCGCTATTCGACAAAATTGTGAGGCGGGTCACGCTTTCTGGCTGATTCCTGTGCAAAACCTGTCCAAAGGTACAATGTGCGTAGCCGGCAGCAGTTCTAGTATCAAGACTCCCAAGTTTCACAACAATCAGAATCCGCCGCGGCAAGTGGCGAACCAGTAGGGAGAAAGACAATGGAAGGTACTGCGATAGCGACAGTGGTAGCGGTGACAGGCAAAGCCTATGCCCGCAACGCTGATGGAGAACTCCGGGAACTGCAACAGGGCGATATACTGCTGGAAGGGGAAACCGTGGTGACCCCGGACGGGGCCAGGGTTGAACTGTCCATGTCCGATGGCAATCCGATGATTGTCACTGACGTTCCGGAACTGCTGCTGACCGCCGATATGGTTGCCGACCGCGCACCGGGCGCCGACGAAAGCGCGGTCCAGGATGAGACCGTAGACAAGGTGCTGGCCGCGCTGGAAAGTGGCGAAGACCTCGGCAATGTCCTCGCACCGACCGCAGCCGGTCCCGGCACCGCCCCCGGCCTCTCCGATGACGGACACAGTTTTATCCGCCTCGGCCGCATTGTGGAAAACACCTCTGAATTCAGCGGCGTGCTCGGAAGCCAGGGTACGGAACTCGTTGCCCCCTTCGAGGAGGCCCTGCCTTCGGTCGACGCTATCGACGACAGCGCCGAGACCGAGGAAGGCACGCCGGTTACCATCAATATCGAGCAGAATGACATCTTTGCCGAGGGCGAGGATGTCATTTCCATCACCCAGCCCAGCAACGGCATCGCGGTGCTCAACGATGACGATACGGTGACCTACACCCCGAATCCCGGGTTCACCGGTACCGATACCTTTACCTACTTCGCCATCAATCCGGACGGCTCCCAGGGCGACGTTGCTGTGGTTACCGTTGTGGTCACCGGCAACCCGGTGGTAGAACCCGTGCCGCCGCTCATCAGCATCGGCGACGATATCGTTATCGAAGGCGAGACCGCCACGGTTACCATCAGCCTGGACAAGCCCTGGGACCAGCCCGTATCCGTTACCTTTGAAAGCGAGGACGGCACCGCCACGGTAGTCGGCGGTGACTACGACCCCGACACCAATACGGTGACTTTCCCGCCCGGTACCACTGAAATCCAGATCACCTTCACTACCAACGTGGACAACCTGCGCGAAGGTACCGAATTCTTCAACGTCAACCTGAGCAACCCGGTCAACGCCGGCATCGCCGATGGGCAGGGCATTGTCGAAATCATCGACGATTATGAAGAACCCACCATCAGTATTGGCGACGACGTCGTTTTCGAGGGCGAGACTGCCGAGGTCACGGTTAGCCTGTCCCGCGCTGTGGAAGAAACGGTTACCGTTGATTTTGTCAGTGCCGATGGCACCGCAATTGAAGTCAACGGCGACTACCTGGGGACATCCGGCACATTGACCTTTGCGCCCGGCCAGACCGAACTCATCATTACCGTGGTCACGCTCGATGACGCGGAAGATGAGCCCGATGAGAACATGTTCCTCAACCTGAGCAACGCGAACAACGCGACCATTGCCGATCAGCAGGGCGTGGTGACCATCATCGATGACGATGCGCCGCCACCCCCGCCGCCGCCCCCGCCCCCGCCGCCGCCGCCCCCGGAACCCGGCGCCATCGGTGTCGAGGGCAGTGCGTCGGAAGGTGACGAGCAGTTCCTGCCCACTGGCCGGTCGCTCCTGCCGAACAAGGCGGACTTCCTGGCCCGCGACGGTTCCTTCACCGTTACCGCCGAGGACGGCCTGGATGCCATTACCATCCAGGCGGGCGCCATTGTTGCCGGAGCACTGCAAGTGGGCGCCCCGGTGACGATTGTCGATAACGCCGCACTCACTGGCAACTCGGTGATCCTCGGCCCCCTAGTGATCACCTTTACCGGTATTTCCGGCCCCAACGCGGCTGGAGAGTACACGATAAATTACACAGCGACCCTCACCGGCACTGTGTCAAACACCCTGGTTACCAGCGGTGAGCCCGGTGATGTGGCCGGTCTCGATACCATTGTCGCGGGTGTCCAGATTGTTGTCAGTGATGTCCAGGGCGATACCGCTTCGGCCGTCCACACCGTTACCCTGATCGACGACGTGCCCGATGCACAGCTCAGTGCCCTGGGCGAGGCGCTCAACAACAGCGAAATCTTCGAAGGTGAATTCCCGACCCTGATCGTGGACGAAACCTCCGGACAGGATGACAATCCCGAAGATACTGACGCCGACCGCCAGTCCAGCGCCGATTTCAGCGCCTTCTTTGCCAACGACATTGACGGCAGCGTGGGCGGTGCTGAAGACGACGTGATATTCGGCGCCGATGGCCCCGGTAGTGTCGTTTACTCTGTCAGCCTGGCGACCGGCGGCAGTGACCTGCCCGCTGACGGCAGCGTGGGTGTCGAGTCCGGCCTGTTCGTAGCCTACGGCCCCGGTGCCGACGCCGGCCAGCAGATCAGCCTGTACAACAACGGCGGTGTGATCGAGGGGCGTGTCGGCGCGAACGTCTACTTCACCATCGCCGTCGATGGCGCCACCGGCATTGTCACCCTGACCCAGACCGGCATCGGCTCTATCGCCCACCCGGATGCGCCGGACAACTTCGACGAGGTCGTGTCACTGACCGGCGAAGGCGTTGGGGAAGGCGAGAGTTCAGTGTTCTACCAGATCAACCTGACCCAGACCGTCTTCGATTCCGAGGGCGACAATGACAGCGAAACAGTCGACCTCGCCTCCGGTGTGGATACCGGCCAGGAAGGTGGCGTGGTGTACGCCTTCAACTTCTCCGATGATGGCCCCTCGGTCGATTTCGGCCTTGCCGATCCGGCTGCGGTTGCCGAGGATGCGGTGAGCCCGATAACCGGTTCGATCGCCGTGGTCGAGGGGGCGGACCAGGGTGGCACGCTGGTTATTACCCTGACCACCGGCAGCCTGAGCCAGCCGATCGCCTTCAACCTGGATGGCGTGGACGATCAGCAGTCGGCCACCGTGAACAACGGCGTGCAGGACCTGGGCGCACTGACCGTCACCTATGATGGCGGCACTGGCGCGGTGACCTGGTCCTTCGACCCGATCGCGGTGGATAACGACCTCGACGACAGCTTCCAGATGGTTGCCACCGTGACCGATGCGGACGGCGATGTGGCGGTCGATACACACACCGTCACAGTCAACGATGGCACGCCTCCCGGGAACTCCGCGGGTGTGGTGCTGAACCTGGACGAGGACGACCTGCCGGACGGCTCCAGCCCGGCTGTTCCTGTGACCACGGTACAGAGCCTGGCCTTCGTGGCGGGTTCCGATCCATTCGCCTCGATCGCTTTCTCCACTGTCCTGACCAACCTGGAGACCAGTACGGACACCCTGGCTGGCCAGGAAATCTGGTGGAACTACGAGAGCGCGACCCAGATCAAGGGTTACCTCGACGCGGGCCTGACCCAGGAAGCGGTCACGCTGGACCTGGAAAACATCAACGTGCCCGCGGGTACCGCCGATGTGCGGATGACCCTGACCGACAACCTGATGAACCTGTATGGCGACAACATCGAGACCACGCTGGCGCTGGGTTCGGTGAATGTGGTTGCCACGGATATCGATGGTTCCACCGCCACCGGGCTTGTCAGCCTCGGCATGCTCGACGACGTCCCCTCGATCACCATCGTTGAAGCCGATGCCGGTTTCGACAACCTCGATACGGTGCGCGAGGACGCGGCTGCGATCGGCGCCGCGCTCACTATCGTCGAAGGCGCGGACCAGAATGGCACCCTGTCCGTCACGGTTGGCGGCGACGACTCAATGACCGAGATCAGCTTCGCGCTGGGCGCCGCGCCGGCCTCGGTCACCGAGGACGTCACCTCCGGTGGCGAAGTGATCGGCGCGCTGACGATCGCCTGGAATGGCAGCACCGCCAGCTGGAGCTTCGACCCGGCGCCCAACACCTCCGCTGACGGCACCTTCACCTTCACCGCGACGGTGACGGACGCCGATGGCGACGTGGCGAGCGACAGCCACACCGTGACGGTGACCCAGGATGTCGCTCCGCAGGGCGGCAATTCGATTACCCTGACCCTGGATGAGGACGACCTGGCCGACGGTTCGGATACGGTCAAGGAACCGCTGACCACCTCAGATACCCTGGACTTCACTGCCGGTACCGACCCGCTGACCACGTTCCGCTTCCAGGATGCCCCGCTGGGCAACCTGCTCACGGACCTCAATGGCATCGAAGCGGGCAACGACATTGTCTGGACCCGCGTCACCGATACCCAGATCACGGGTACGGTTGGCGGTGTGCTGGCAGTGACCCTGAACCTGGTGGCGCCGGCCTCGATTGCGGCGGAAACCACCGGCCAGGTGACAGTGCAGATGGTGCTGTCGGAGAACTTCGACAACCTGTTTGGCAACGATGGCGAGCAGACCATTGCGCTGGGCAACGTGACCGTGATCGCCTCTGAACAGCCGGGCGACAGCGAATTTGCCACCGGCACGGTGAACCTGGCGGTCATCGACGATGTGCCCTCCGTGGCGATTGCCGAGGCGGACGCCGGTGCGGACAACCTCGATACGGTGCGCGAGGACGCGGCTGCGATCGGCGCCGCCATCACCATCGTCGAAGGCGCGGACCAGGATGCGACCCTGTCGGTCACGGTTGGCGGCGACGACGCCATGACCGAGATCAGCTTCGCGCTGGGCGCGGCGCCGGCCTCGGTCACCGAGGACGTCACCTCCGGTGGCGAAGTGATCGGCGCGCTGACGATCGCCTGGAATGGCAGCACCGCCAACTGGAGCTTCGACCCGGCGCCCAACACCTCCGCTGACGGCACCTTCACCTTCACCGCGACGGTGACGGACGCCGACGGCGACGTGGCGAGCGACAGCCACACCGTGACGGTGACCCAGGATGTCGCTCCGCAGGGCGGCAATTCAATTACCCTGACCCTGGACGAGGACGACCTGGCCGACGGTTCGGATACGGTCAAGGAACCGCTGACCACCTCGGATACCCTGGACTTCACTGCCGGTACCGACCCGCTGACCACGTTCCGCTTCCAGGATGCCCCGCTGGGCAACCTGCTCACGGACCTCAATGGCATCGAAGCGGGCAACGACATTGTCTGGACCCGCGTCACCGATACCCAGATCACGGGTACGGTTGGCGGTGTGCTGGCAGTGACCCTGAACCTGGTGGCGCCGGCCTCGATTGCGGCGGAAACCACCGGCCAGGTGACAGTGCAGATGGTGCTGTCGGAGAACTTCGACAACCTGTTTGGCAACGATGGCGAGCAGACCATTGCGCTGGGCAACGTGACCGTGATCGCCTCTGAACAGCCGGGCGACAGCGAATTTGTCACCGGCACGGTGAACCTGGCGGTCATCGACGATGTGCCTTCCCTGGCGATTGCCGAGGCGGACGCCGGTGCGGACAACCTCGATACAGTGGGCGAAGTCGATGCTGCGATCGGCGCAGCCATCACCATCGTGGAAGGCGCGGACCAGGATGCGACCCTGTCGGTCACGGTTGGCGGCGACGACGCCATGACTGTGATCAGCTTCGCGCTGGGCGCGGCGCCGGCCTCGGTCACCGAGGACGTCACCTCCGGTGGTGTGGTAATCGGCGCGCTGACGATCGCCTGGGATGGCAGCAATGCCAGCTGGAGCTTCGACCCGGCGCCCAACACCTCCGCTGATGGCACATTCACCTTCACTGCGACCGTCACCGATACCGACGGTGACGTGGCGACAGATTCGCACACGATTACCGTGACGGATTCGGGTGTGACGGTCAATGATCCGTCTGACCTGGTGGCTGACGAGGATGACATCGTCGGTGCCAACGGTAACCCGGGCGGTGATGGTGATGTCGACCCCACACTGTCCGGTACGGTGACGTACACGATGGGCGATATCCCGGTTTCGAGTGTCACGCTTTCCACTGGCGCGACCGGCCTGGTCACACTGGATGGCGTAGCCGTTCTCACGCGCTGGGACGACAACGGCAAGGGCGGTGTGTTGACCGGTTATCGCGCGGATGCGGCAGATCCTGGCAACCTGACGAATGCCGACAGGGTCTTTACCATCACCATTCTGGACGGTGACGTGACCAATACGGATGCGGACTACACCATGGAGTTGCTGCAGCCGGTACGTCACCATGCCGACGTAAATGCAGATGATGTCGAGACCAACACCCCGACTTTCGCTGTAACGGTACGGGTTGAGGATGCGGATGGCAGCTTCGATGCCAGCCAGAGCTTCACCGTGGCGATCAATGATGACACGCCGGAAGATTTCAACCCGGACCAGGTCATCCTCGCACCGGGTGAGAATACATTGAGCGGTATTCTGCTCAACTTCGACAACCCGGGTGCCGACGGGGCCAACCTCAGCGGCTTCTCGTTCAATGTCACCGATGGTGCGCCCGTGCTCACGATTGGCGGTGACCAGGTACTGTTCACGACCGGCTTCAGCCCACTGAGCTGGGATGTGGTTAGCGATACCCTGATCCAGGCCGTCGATGGCGACAGTAACGTGGCGATGACCGTCACCCTGAATAACGACGGTACCTATGATGTCGCGGTTGCCGACGATGTCTTCTCGATCCAGGGCGACAACGTGAACTTCACCTCGGGCAGTGGGGCTGTATCCGGAGGCAACAAGGTCTATTTCGGTATTCCCGATCTCGGTGGTGGTGCGAGCGATGTAGACGTGGTGATTTCCGCTCCCGGAAGTACTGTGAATACTGATACTTCCGAATACGGGGTGGGCACCGGCCAGTCCATTAACACCGGTGAAAGTCTCTTGCTCCAGTTCTATACGAACTCGACGACGTTTGGCAGCGTGGACAGCACCAGTTTTAACGGTACTCCCGAGCCGACCTCCATCAACAATTTCACCTTCACCATCCCCGGTGCGAGTGTGGATAACAACCTGCAGCCTGGTGATGCAAGTTTCACCGTGTGGGTCGATGGGGTCCAGTACGGGGGGAACTGGGATGTCGCGACCTTCGTGAACCAGCCGTTTACGGTGAGCACGCCAGACAATTACCACGAAGTCGAGATTATCGCTGTCGGTGGTGATGCCAGCGGCAAGAACTTCGGTGTGTCCCTGCAGGGCTTCAGCGAGTTCACGCCAAGTGACATCGCCCTGGAGGTACCGGTAACGGGTACCGATGGCGACGGCGATGCCGCGTCTGGCACCATCACGATCGGCATCGACCAGAATGGCGATGACATCGTCACCGGTGTGGTCGTTGACGGCATTGTCGAAGGGATGGGCTATTACACCAGCTCCGGCCTGTCGGGAATGACCGACCAGAACGGCAGTTTCGCCTATCGCCTGGGCGACATGATCACCTTTACCGTTGGTGCGGTGATCATTGGAACCTTCTCCGCGGAGGCCATGAGCGACGGCAAGGTATTCCTCCAGGAAATCGCCGGTGTCGGCCTGAGCGACCTCAACGACGAGTACGTGGAGAACATGGCCGTGTTCCTGCAGTCCCTCGACAGCGATGGCGATGCCTACAATGGCATCGTGATCACCCAGGGTATCCACGAGGCCTTCTCTGACGAGAGCTTCGACCTGGCGACCGTGTCCGAAGAAGAACTGCAGAGTATCCTGCTGGAAAACGGCTACACGCCGGTTGCCGAAGCGGACGCCATGCAGCACGTCAAGGACATGATCATGGAGCACGCTGGCGTCACTGAATTCGACGAGCATGTCGATGACCCGACTCCGCTGCTGGCCAGCGAGGGCGACGATGTCTTCGCCTTCTCGCTCAGCGAGGGCGGCGAGGCACCGGAGGATGTCACCATCAGCGGCTTCGGCGAGTCCGGCAACGACAGCCTCGACCTGCGCGACCTGCTGGTGGGCGAGGAGGCGGCAGATGCGGATATCTCCAGCTACCTGCATGTCACCTATGACGGTGCCAACACGGTGATCGAAGTCAGCTCCACCGGCGCTTTCACCGGCGAGGCCAGCGACGTCGACCTGGTCGACCAGACCATTACCCTCGAAGGTGTGGACCTGGTGGGCTCGGACGAACTCAGCGCAGTTATCCAGCAGATGCTGGACAGCGGTCAGCTGATTACCGATTGAGTCGCTTACGCGGTATGATCAATCCCCGTCACCGGAAGGTGGCGGGGATTTTTGCTTTCCGGTGTCAGTAGCCGGAA
The DNA here is from genome assembly GCF_048323675.1 of Haliea sp. E17. Lineage (NCBI taxonomy): Bacteria > Pseudomonadati > Pseudomonadota > Gammaproteobacteria > Cellvibrionales > Halieaceae > Haliea > Haliea sp. E17. Next base: position 291,643 of record NZ_JBLWFK010000003.1, on the reverse strand, counting down.
CTTGAATCGCAGTCGGGAAACCATGGATTGCAGCGTTCGAAGGGAGAACACACATGCCGTTTGTGAAACGCAACAGCCAGGGAGAGGTGGTCGCGGTGAGCCTGGAGTGGGCTGCGGACTTTGATGAGGAATTGCCGGCGGGCTCAGTGGAGCTGGTAACCCTGCTGGGTCATGCCAGTGCAGATGACTCGCTGGCAGACACCGACCAGGATTTTATCCGTGTACTCGAGGACGTGGTGGACCTGCTGATCGACAAGGGGGTTTTCCTGTTCACCGAATTGCCCGGGTCCGCGCAGGAAAAGATTCTCAAGCGCCAGAAACTGCGCCGCGGCAGCGCGGGCAGCCTCAACCTGCTGGGCGACGATTAATCGATTTCGCCAGCTCGACGAGACCGGTTCCGAATCCGGTCTCGCTTTCCAGTCAGGCGAGCGGTGTTATCAGCCGCGACTGACGCCCGGTCCCGACAGGCCGTCTACGCCCACTTCCCGCAGGCTGGCTTTTTCGGCCTCTGAGCGCACGCCCTCGGCGTAGACCTCCAGGCCGATAGAGTGGCCAACAGTGCACAGGGTGCGCAGCAGGGTCTGGTTGGCCACGTTGGCATCGAGGTCACGCACGAAGCTGGCATCGATCTTCAGGTAGTCGACACCGATATCGTGGAGTTTGCCGAGGTCGGCTAACTGGTGCCCGACGTGCTCGATACCAATCTTGCAGCCGTGGCTCCTGATCCGTGTGCACAGCAGCTTGAACATCTCGAGATGGCGGAAGGCCATGGCCTCCGGGACTTCCAGCCAGAGCCGCTGGGCATTGTCGCGGTTGACGGCCAGGCGGTCGTTGAGCCAGGGGACAAAGTCCGCTTCCACCACCGCGGCCACCGACAGGTTGATACAGACCGGCTGGTCCTGCGACTGGATGGCCTGCAGGGCGAGTTCCACGACCTGCTTGTCGAGATCGGCGGACAGTTCCAGCCGGTTGATCCAGGGCAGGAAGAGCCCGGCCGCGAGATGGTTACCTTTCCAGTTGAGTCGCGCCAGGCCTTCCTGGTGGATCAGCTGGTTGTTCAGGCCCACGAGGGGGAAAAACTCCAGGTAGAAATTACGCTCGCGGAAGGACTGGGTCAGGATGCCACGCCAGTCCTCCAGCTGCTGGCGTATCGGCTGCACCTGGATATCACCTTCGTAGGCGATGCTGATGCTGGTGGCGCCTTCGCGTTCATTGGACAGCAGCGCGCCGTCCAGGCGCGTCAGGATCTTGCGGATGGTATCGCCGTGGGCGTAAATCGTGGTCGCCGTCGGCAGCAGGATTTCCCGGTCATCGATACTGTGTTTTTCGAGTACCCCGCGAATGGCGTCGCGGGCCTGGGTGGCGGCATCCAGCGGGTCCATGGCACGGGGCGCCAGTACGGCGAAGTCCGAACCGTTCAGGCGCGAGGCGGCCCAGCGGCTGTGGGCCATGGTAATGCGGTTGAGTTCCTGGCCGATCGCCCGCAGTACGCTGTCCATGGTGGCGCGGCCGAACAGCTGGTTGAGTTCCGCCAGCCGGGTCAGGCGTATCAGGCTGAGACTGCCGGTGGCGTTGACGTCGTCGCTTTCCAGTGCAGCTTCTACTGATTTCATGAACGGTTCGCGGTTGTTCAGGCCGGTTACCTTGTCCACGTGGGCTTCCTGCTGCCATTTCTGCAGGCGCTTGGCCTCCTGTGAGAGCATTTGCTTGATGCGCGCGGAGAGCTCGTTCATCGCCTGCACCACCTGCCTGAATTCCAGGGTGCTCGGCTCCGGGATGCTGATGAAGCGGCGCTCGCCGATGGCGCGCGCCTGGTTGACGACGTCATCCAGGGGTTTGAGGATGCGTTTCAGCACCTGGCCACCGATCAGCCCGGAGACGATCATCGCGGCGAGAAAAATGGCGGCGAGAATCTGCGCGCTTTCCCACAGCCGCTGATAGGCAAATTTCGAGTGGCTGCGCAGGGTGAGGGTGCCGACCTGTTGCCAGCCGGACTGCACGCTGGCCACGCCGTCCTCGACGTTGATCGGGAACAGGGACATGAACCATACGGGTACGCCTTCGACGGGATGTTCATCCTGGCGCAGGATTTTCAGTTTGCCCTCGGGGTCGCGCAGCTCGATGAGTTCATAGAAGCCGGTGTCAAACTGCGCCGACAGGGTCAGTTCCAGCAGTACGTCGTCCGCCCCCTGCTGGGTCAGGGAGAGCGCGAGAGCTGCGGCGTTGTCGGCATTTTTCATCGTAATCTGCTGCTGTAAATAGGACTTTGCCGAAAGTGTGGACACCAGGAAGCTGCCACTGAAAACAATCAGCAGAAGGCCGATGATCGCCAGCCAGAGTTTTGAATGTAGAGACATGTTCAGGCTCCGTTTCTCATCGTTTAACCCAGCCCTTCGGCGGCCGCGCGCTGCAGCAGGTCCCGCCAGCGGGAGAGTTTGGCACCGGGGTCGGTGGTGGCGGGCGCCGCCCTGCCGCCAACCCAGAGGCCCTTGCTGTTAAAGCCGTAAACCGGGGTCAGGTCAGTGCGTTTGGTGGCCGGGTAGATATCGGTTATCAGGTTGTCGAGAATCTCGGGAACCGCGCTCGGTGTCGGGTAGTAGGCCAGCACCATGTGCGCGGCGTGAATGCTGCTCTGGGGCCCGCCCATCTGGGCCTTGACGTAGGTGATGCGCAGGCGGTCGACGTCTACGCCACCGAGTATGAGCATGGTGTACTTGGCAATCGCGAAATCCTCGCAGTCGCCCATGCCGTTGCCCATGGTCTCCAGCGGTGTTGCCCAGTAATCCGCCTGGCCCCAGGCTTCCGGGTCCTGTACCCAGCGGATGCGCCGGTTGAAAAAGTCATTGGCGGTTTTCAGTTTCTGCGCTTCGGGCATGGACTGCATGGCGTCTATGGTGGCGTGCCATTCGTCCACCAGCGCTACGGTGGAAGTGCCATAGCGCTGCTGGGCAATACTGCGCATCCGGTCGAAGTCGAGCTGTCCCCAGACCAGCGTGGCGGCGAGAAGGGATGCCAGCAGCGCAAGAACCGGTCGTGGGAAATATCTTGCCTGCACGATCAATGCCAACACCAAGGCCTCAGATGGGGTAAGTGACTTCCTGTCAGCGCCTGTAATGTGGGCTGGACGCGTGAGAATATTAGACTACTTTATAGGATACAAAAGGTCAGGGCAGCCCGAAATCAGCCGGGAGAAGTGGGTTCGGGAGTTCAAAATGTGACGTAGTTCATAGATTTACTGACCTTTAGCACGTCTAAAGGGGCATCCAACTTATATTAAACTGAACAACTTGTGTGCGAAATTAGTACAGCCACGCCTATTACCCATGCCTGGCTGGTGAATCGGGGCAATTACAGGATATTAGAATGAAACTGAATCGTATGAGGGTGGCTGTTCTGGCAGCCACCATGGGGCTTGCTACGGGCGTATGGGGACAAAGCGAGGCGCCCGCAGAAACCGGCATCGTTGGCGATTTCAACACTGCCGTTACCCGTGGGGTCATGCGCAGCCCCAGGGTCAACGCGGACTGGTACAACTTTGAAGCCAGCCGCGAAGCGGAGCGCGGTGCGCGCGGTGGTTACTTCCCCAGCGCTGACCTGTATTCCGAGTGGGGCAGGGAAGACCGCGAGACCCCGCTGGTAGATTTCGGTGATTACAGCCGCGACGCCACCCGCTTCAGCATCACCCAGATGCTCTTCGACGGCTTCGCCACCCGCGACGAGGTGGCCCGCCTGGGTTACGCCAAGCTTTCCCGTTACTACGATTTCAAGCGCTCCTCGGAAGAAGCGGCGCTGGAAGCCGTGATTGCCTACCTGGATACGGTCAAGTACCAGAATCTGGTGAAGTTCGCCCAGGACAACTACCTGGTGCACCGCGAGGTCTTCAAAAAGATCGAGGAGCGTACCGGCGGTGGTGTCAGCCAGGGTGTCGACCTCGAACAGGCCGCAGCCCGTATCGCGCTGGCGGAATCCAACGTGGTCACCGAGATTACCAACCTGCACGACGTGATCACCCGCTTTGAGCGTGTGGTGCACGCCATGCCGGCCGATGACCTGCAGCTGCCGGCGGTACCGGATACCAATATCCCCGAGTTGCGTGAAGCCGCCCTGCAGATGGCTTACCAGCGCAGCCCGGTGATCAATGCCGCCATCGAGAACCTGCGCTCCACCCAGGAAGCCCTGAACGCCACCAACGCGCCCTTCATGCCCCGTCTCGACCTGCGCTACCGCAACGAGGTCGAGCACGATACCGACGGTGTAGAGGGACGCTACGACGAGGAAGCGGTGGAGCTGGTGGTCCAGTACAACCTGTTCCGCGGCGGCGCCGACAGCGCCCGCAAGCGCGAGTACTACAACCTGTACAACGCCGCTATCGAGGAGCGCAAGCAGGCCTGCCTGAACGTGCGCCAGGAAGTGTCCATCGCCTTCAACGATATCCAGTCCCTGGAACAGCAGGTGGAGCTCACCCAGCGCAACATGATGGCCCAGGACAAGACCCGGCGCGCCTATCGCGACCAGTTTGATATCGGCCAGCGCACCCTGCTCGACCTGCTTGACTCGCAGAACGAATTCTTTGATACCCAGCGCGCCAACATCAGTGCCCAGACCGACCTCGCTGCCGCCCAGGCGCGCACCCTGTCGAACATGGGCCTGCTGCTGGCATCCCTGGACGTCAACGGCCTGAACGCCGACAAACTCGCCACCCTGGACCTGGATTTCTCCCGCGACGCGGATGACGAGAATGCCCAGGCCCTGTGTCCGCAGGCGGCACCGATGCCCGCCTCGGTCGATCGCGACGCGCTGTTCGAGCGCCTCAACGCCAAGGCCGACCCGACCGCAGCGACGGCGCTGGCCGGGCTGGCGGCGGGCAACGAGCGCTACCGCGACGTGGGCGACATGGTCTCTCTCGATCTCGACGTTCAGTTCGAGCACAATTCCTCGGTGATTCGCTCAGCCTACGACAGCGAGATCGCCAGGGCCGCGGCAGTGCTGCGTGAAAATCCCAGTGTTCGCGCCACCGTGGAAGGCCACACCGATACCACCGGTACGCCGGAATACAACCTGTGGCTTTCCGAGCGTCGCGCCAACGCGGTGCGTACCATGTTGATCAACGAACACGGCATCCCGGCGGAACAACTGGTAGCTATCGGCCACGGCCAGACCCAGCCGATTGCCAGCAATGACACCGTTGAAGGGCGGGCGAAGAACCGTCGCGTGGAAATGGTGATGGACGTTGTGAAGTAATCTGTACCGCTAATGCCGGTATTGCACCGGTTCGAGAGGGCGCCTGAGGGCGCCCTTTCTGTTTGTGTCGGGTAATGCCGGCAGGAATGGGCCTCCCGCTTCGCGGTCCTGCCCCGGTTGCCGCTTCAGTGGCAGAACTCGTCGATGGCAATGGCGAAATTGAGGCTCTGGCCGCTGGATATGGTGAAGGTGGTGATGCCGACCAGGTTGCCGGAGCGGTCAAACAGGCCACCACCGGAGGAGCCGGCGGAGATGGCCGTGTCGGTCTGGATGAGTTGCAGGTTATCCCGGCTGCGCTTCTGCGCCACGATGCCGCGCGACAGCGAGGTTTCCAGCCCCCTGGGATTGCCGATGGCGGCGACATCCTCACCCACCCTCAGGCCATTGTGGGCACGCGCGTTCTGCACGAACGACGGCAGCGGGCGATCCACCGACAATATGCAGCGGTCCCCCTCGCGATCCGCTGCCGCGACTTTTGCCGGCAAATTTTGCCCGATGCGGCGCAGCGTAATGTTGCCGGGATTTTCAATCACGTGGCAATTGGTGACCAGTTCCTGTGGCCCCACGGCGATCGCGGAACCCTGGACCTGGCTGTTGCCGTTGCGGGAGTCCACGCCCCACACTGCCGGCGAGTTGATCTCGAAGACATTGCTCCAGTCGCCGTAGCGGTTCACCGCGTACAGGCCGCACAGGGATGATGACAGGGGGCGCCAGGCGGGCCAGCCGCCGAGGCCGGCGGGCCTGGCCGCGACGCTCTCAGCACTGCCGCGCGCCGCTGCGCCCGCGGGTCGCTGGAAGCTCAGCGCGGCGACAAAAGGGTAGCCCCGCGATGGGTTGCGGCGAGCCTCATCGATCACCTGGCGCTGGGCCGAACTCATCAGTGCGATGCGCTCGTCGACATAGCGCTTGCGGTTCGACTCATAGGAATAGCGTTCGCCGTAAACGAAGTTGTCCTTGGCACAGGAACCCCAGTCCGGGCTCTGCGCCAGTTCCAGGCCCCGGCGCCAGTAGTAATAGCCGATATTCCAGTTCTCGTGGCGCGGGCTGGCCCCGAAATACAGTTCCGCAAGGCTCAGTTCCGCCTCGCAGCGCAATTCCGGATCCTGCGTGCCGGCGAGTTTTTCCAGTGCGCGCAGGGCGTCGTCGTAGAGTCCGCGGGTCACCAGGGCCTGGGCGTAGGTCATCTCGAGGTCCGGGGCGCCGTTGTTGACGGCGACGCTGAGGTAGCGAAAGGCTTTGGCCGGGTCGGCCGGTACGCCCTGCCTGCCGCTGGCGTAGGCCCGGTAGAGAAAGGTGCCGCTGTTGGCGAGAGTGGCGCGGTCGCTGCCATTCTCCACGTAAGCCTCCAGTATCGGGAGCAGTTCACCGGTACGCTGGCTGTCGCGGTAAAAGGCCGCGACCAGAGACAGTGAACGGGTGTCCCCGGAGGACGCTGCCCGCGCGCAGTTGGCCACCTCGCGGTCCCTCAGTCGGGCGAGGGTGGCGGTATCCTGCCCCTTGCCGTAGCGGTAGTCGCCCTCGGCATTGCGGCCGCGGGAATCGATGATCGAGGGTGGGCAGACGCCGGACTGCAGGTCGTTTTCAGCGCGTGAGCCGGTGGCCTCGCGACCGCCCGGGGACGAACTGCAGCCCGCCAGTACGGCCAGCAGTGCCAGCGCAGGTGCCAGCAGTACAAGGTTTCCGGGCGACCCCGCCACTGCCCTGCGGCGGTGTCGCCGACATCGGGAATTTTCCCCTGCACTAATCATGCTGATGTAGTCCTCGCCCTGGTCTTCGCGTTATTGTCGCGTTTATGCAGCACAGATAATACTGAGCAAGCTTTCCTGCTGGTAGCCCTGCGTAGGCGGTCATGGATGTAGCCCACCAGAGTTTAGTGGAAACGGGGTTCGGTTCCTGAATCGTACTTTATTATCAGCGAAGCTATAGGGTCAGTTTAGTTACATGACGGTAGTGTGCCCGCCGAGCGCGAGACAGAATCTGCCCGCAGGGACACGCCAAAAAGCGCACATCCATGTGCAGGCTTGGGTGGCGACATTCATGTCGCCACCCGCTTCCAGCGGGCAGTTTCCGTCACACGCCTTACCTTTGGCACAAGTTACCAGTCCCCGGTTTACAACGTCGTGGTTCACAAGGCCTCAACCGCTGGCAATCCTCGTTGTGTTTTGTCCATAATGACGAGATGAATCCGCCCCATCCACCCGCCATCGATCGCACCGCCCTGGTATTGACCGGTGGTGGTGCGCGGGCGGCGTACCAGGTCGGCGTGCTCAAGGCCGCGGCGGAAATCCTGCCGAAACACGCTCACAACCCGTTTTCCATTATCACCGGCACATCGGCGGGTGCGATCAACGCCGTGGCCCTGGGTGCCTCCGCCAATAATTTCCGCCTCGCGGTCAAAAAGGTCGAACGCATCTGGAGTAACCTGTGCGTGGAACACGTTTACCGTGCGGGTTATCGCGACCTGGCGGGAAGCATGTTGCGCCTGCTGGTGTCGCTGTTTCACCGCGGCACCGGTGTCGGCAAGCCGCTGGCCCTGCTGGATACGGCGCCGCTGGCGGAACTGTTGCACCGGACGATCGATTTTGGCGACCTCAAGCGCCGCCTCGACAGCGGCCAACTCGACGCCATCGGCGTCACCGCCTCCAGTTACGATACCGGCGAGTCGATAACCTTTTTCCAGAGTGGCCTCGACCGGGAGATGCTGCCGCCCTGGAATCGCCATCGCCGCAAGGGGGTTCCCGCGGAACTCTCGGTCGCGCACCTGCTGGCCTCGTCGGCCATTCCCACGCTGCTGCCCGCCGCGCGCATCGGCGATACCTATTTCGGCGACGGCGCCCTGCGCCAGCTTTCGCCGATCAGTCCGGCCCTGCACCTGGGCGCGCAGCGGATCATGGTCGTGGGTGTCAGCGGCAACCGGACCCGGCCCGCGGTGGCGCGCATGCAGAACCGAACGCCCTCGCTGGCGCGCATGCTCGGCCACGTATTCAACAGTGCGTTCATCGATGCGCTGGAAAATGACATGGAACACCTCGAGCGCATCAACGAACTGGTCGGCATGATGCACAACGAAAATCCGCACAGTTACGCCGGCGGATTGCGCGAGGTGGATTTCCTGTGCATCAACCCGACGATCGAGATTGACGAGATCGCCTCACACCACCTGCACAGCCTGCCACCGGCGATGCGTACCCTGCTGAATATCACCGGCGCTACCCCGCGCGGTGGCGGTACCAGCCTTGCCAGTTACCTGCTGTTCCAGGGGGAATTCTGCCGCGAGCTGATCGACACCGGTTACCGCGACGCACTCAGCCAGCGCGAGATGCTGGAGCAGTTTTTCCGGCCGCGTGACCCACTGCTGCTGACCGGTAGGGCGTGATACCATGCGCGGTAAATAAATGTCAGGGTCGCAGGCTTGAAACGTTTTTTCGTGATTTTTTCCGTGGTGCTGGTGGCGCTGTTCACCCTGGAGATGCTCAATCCGGTGCAGGAGCACGTGGTCGTGCCGTTTACCGGTATGCTGGCGAAAATCAGCGCCGCCCTGGTGTCCCCCTTCGATCCCAATGTCATGGCCTATGGCAAGGTCCTGCAATTCCGCGATACCGGCTTCGCCGTATCCATTGAGGCGGGCTGTAATGGCGTAGAAGCCACCATTGTCCTGGTCGCCGCCGTGCTGGCCTTCCCCGCCAGCTGGAAGCAGCGCCTGGTGGCGATCCTGGTGGGTTTTTTCGCCATCCAGGCGCTGAACCTGGTGCGCATCATCAGCCTGTTCTATCTCGGCGACTGGAACCTGGAAGTCTTCTCCTGGGTGCACCTCTACCTGTGGCCGGCATTGATCATGCTGGACGTATTGATCGTGTTTATCCTCTACCTGCGCCACCTGTCGAAGTCGCAGATGGAAGCGGTCCATGCAGCCTGACCGGGCGCTGCGCCAGTTCCTGCTGTTCGCATTCGTCCTGATCCTGCCCTGCTTCGCCCTGTGGACCGTGGCGGCGCAGCCACTGGCCATGCCGGTGGTGGGGCTCGTCGATCTGATCCTCAAGACCTGGTTTCCGACGATTGTGGAGCAGTTGCAGTTTCATGGCGCCGACACTGTGCTGCTCACCCGTTTCGGGGAGTTGAACGGCACCCCGGTTCCGCCCTCCCAGTCCGAGTACCAGCTGGGTTTCACCATCAACCCGGGCATCCTGTCCTACTCCTTCGCGTTCTATGCTGCGCTGCATTTCGCCACCCAGAAAAAAGAGTACCTGTGGAGCTTTCTCACCGGGGTCATGGTGCTGTATCCACTGTTCCTGCTGGGTGTCGTCAGCCTTTGCCTGAAGCAGTTGATGGTCAACCTCGGTCCCCTGTTCCTGGACCAGCCCGGGGTGCTGGTGCCCAACAGCAACCTGATCGCGCTGTTCTACCAGCTGAACGTCCTGATCATCCCGACCATCGCGCCGATAGCGCTGTGGATCTGGCAGAACTGGGATACCCCGCTGTTGCGCGGCGTGTTCCGCCGCGATGAGGAAACGCCCGCGGAAACTGCGGGGCATTCGCTGTTATCCGGGGCGCCAGCGGAGCGCGACTGATACCCCCGGGAATTGCGCTCAGTAGCGGGGCAGTTCCCTGTCGACGGTCAGCGCCCAGGCGTCAATCCCGCCCTCCAGCACACTGATTCGCTCAAAGCCCGCCATCCGCAACTGCTGCCAGGCGCGTTCGCTGCGCCCGCCGTGGTGGCAGGTGAGCACATAGTGTGCAGTGGGGTCCAGTTGCCGGAGGCCCTGTTCCAGTTCATCCAGTGGCAGCAGCAGGGAGCCTTCGATATGGGCGATGGCGTACTCCTGCGCCTGGCGGACGTCGAGTACCCGCGGCGGGTCTCCCCCGGCCAGCCGCACCGCCAGTGCCGCAGGGCTGATGGTGCTGGCAGCGGGCTGGGCAGAACCACCGTTGTGCGCCGCCCAGCTGGCGCTGAAAACCTCGTAACTGCCGCTGCTTTCCCTGTGCGGGCCGCAGCCCGGACATTGTGGGTCCCTGCGCAGTTCCAGTTCGCGAAAGTGCATGCCCAGGCCGTCAACCAGCAGGAGCCTGCCGATAAGGGGTTCGCCGATACCCAGCACCAGCTTGATGGCTTCCAGTGCCTGCAGGCTGCCGAGGATGCCGGGTATGACCCCCAGTACGCCGCCCTCTGAACAGGAGGGGACCAGTTCCGCTGGCGGCGGTTCGGGGAACAGGCAGCGCAGGCAGGGGCCCTGGCGTGCGTCGAACACTGTCAGCTGGCCTTCGAAACGCAGCACGCTGGCGTGCACGTCGGGTTTTCCTGCGGCGATACAGGCGGCGTTGAGCAGGTAGCGGGTGGCAAAGTTGTCGCTGCCGTCGATGATCACGTCATAGCCTTCGATCAGCGCCATGACGTTGTCGGCCTCGAGTCGCATCGGGTGGGGCTGGATGGTGATTTCCGGGTTGAGCGCCGCGAGACGCGCGCATGCTGCGTCAAGTTTGGGCTGGCCAACCTCGTCGCTGGCGTAGAGCACCTGCCGTTGCAGGTTGCTCAGGTCGAGGGTGTCGAACTCGGCAATGCCCAGGTGCCCGATACCAGCGGCGGCAAGGTAGAGCGCCGCCGGGGAACCCAGCCCGCCGGCACCGACACAGAGTACGCGGGCGGCCTTCAGGCGCTGCTGGCCCGCGGGGCCGATCTCGGGCATGACCAGGTGACGGCTGTAGCGCAGGTATTCCGCCTTGTTCAGCTCAGGCATGGGGACAACAAACTCCGGTTTTCTGGCGCAGTTGCGGCGCGGGTGAGCCCGACTAAGATTATAGTCGGTGTGATGGGCGCAGGCCCGCGAAGCGGCTGGGAGGTTGGCATGGCTGGCGTGAGATTACTGGTGGGTACCCGCAAGGGCGGTTTTATTCTTACCGCCGCGGAGGATCGCAATGACTGGCGTATCGACGGCCCGCATTTCGCAGGCTGGGAAATCTACCATATGGCGGGCTCTCCCGCCGATCCGCAGCGTATCTACGCCTCCCAGGTCAGCGACTGGTTCGGCCAGGTTATCCAGCGTTCTGATGACGGCGGCAAGACCTGGGATGCGGTGGGCAATGCCTTCGACTACGAGGGCGACGTCGGTACCCACCAGTGGTTCGACGGCTCCCTGAAACCCTGGCAGTTCAAGCGGGTCTGGCACCTCGAACCGGCGCCGGACGACCCCGATAAAATATACGCCGGCATCGAGGACGCGGCCCTGTTCCTGTCCGAGGACGGGGGGCAGAACTGGCGGGAATTGCCCGGCCTGCGCGGCCATGGCACCGGGCCCGACTGGATGCCCGGCGCCGGCGGTATGTGCCTGCACACGATCCTGCTGAACCCCGCCCATCCCGGCCGCATCACGGTGGCGATTTCCGCTGCAGGGGCCTTCCGCAGCGACGACTACGGCGAGACCTGGAAGCCGATCAACCGCGGCCTGCACTCCGCGCAGATGCCGGTGCCGGATGCGGAAGTGGGGCACTGTGTGCACCGCCTCGCCGCCCATCCCGCCCAGCCCGACGTGCTCTACATGCAGAAGCACTGGGATGTCATGCGCAGCGACGACGCCGGTGACAACTGGTACAGGATCAGTGGCAACCTGCCCAGCGATTTCGGTTTCCCCATCGCCGTGCACGCCCAGGAACCGGAAACCATCTACGTGGTACCCCTCACCGGTGACGACCAGCGCTTCCCCGTGGACGGGCGCCTGCAGGTATTCCGCAGCCGCAGCGGCGGCAACGACTGGGAGGCCCTGGGCAATGGCCTGCCGCAGTCCCACTGTTACGTGAATGTGCTCAGGGACGCGATGACGGTGGATGCAATCGATCCCTGCGGGATCTATTTCGGGACCACCGGCGGCCAGGTCTACGCCTCGACGGACAGCGGTGACAGCTGGCAGACCCTCGCCCGCGACCTGCCCCCGGTGCTGTCGCTGGAAGTGCAGTACCTGCCGTGATCGAGGTTGTGCTGCCGACTCCGCTGTACCGGCTGGCGAAAATCAGCGGGCCGGTGCTTGTCGAATTGAAGGGAGAAGTTACCCAGCGTGCGCTGCTGGGCGAGGTCGAATCGCGCTACCCGATGCTGCGGGGCACCATGCGCGATCCGCATTCCGGCAGGCGTCGGGCCTATGTGCGTTTCTTCGCCTGCAAGCGGGACCTGTCGGATGCCTCCCCGGACGAACCACTGCCGGCGGCCGTGGTCTCCGGGGAGGAGCCTTTCCTGGTGGTCGGCGCCCTGTCGGGCGGCTGACCGGTTGGCTCAGGAGAGGCCGCGGACCGGCAGCAGGGCGCCGTGGATGCCGCTGGCAGCGGGGGAGGCGAGGAAGCAGATCACCTCAGCCAGCTGTGCCGGGGAAACCCACTTGGAGAAATCCGCGTCGGGCATGCTCTCCCGGTTGGGCGCGGTGTCGATGACGCTGGGCAGAACCGCGTTGACGTTGACGCCGCTCTCGCGCAACTCGTCGGAGAGGCTCTCGGTGAGTTTCATGACCGAGCCCTTGGAACAGCAGTAGGCACTCATGGTGCCGATACCTTTGAGCGCACCCATCGCGCCGATGTTGACGATCGCGCTTTTCGGCTTCCGGGTCAGCAGCGGCACCGCGGCCATGGTCGCGTTGCGCATGGTGTTCACATTAAGGGCGAACAGCTTGTCCCATTGCTCGGAAGTGGGATCAAACGCGGTGTCGCCCATGGTGAAACCGCCGGCGATGTTGAACAGCGCGTCGATGCTGCCGAAAGTGTCGAAACGGGCTTTGGTGGCGTCCCGATCCATCAGGTTCAGCTGGTAGTACTCATCGGTGTTGGGGACACTGTCGGTGTCGACGATATCGAGGCCGATGACATAGGCACCGGAGGCGCGGGCTTTTTCGGCAGCGGCCTGGCCGAGTGTGCCGGCGGCGCCGGTAATGACGATGCGGTGACTATCGAGCATGGTATGGTTCCTTAGCGGATGGAGTGAGGGCGCTAGGATATAAACATGCTTGGTGAGTCGCAACCGACGCCGTGATACGGGAGTGCCGGCATCCCGATGGATATCCACTGCAGGCCGGGGTTGGCGCTTGCAATCGCCAGCTGATATAACGCGCCGTAACCAATAAGAAACCCTGCACCGACAGTCAGGCACCTACCAGGGGAACAGTGCATGCCTCGCGAAATTCCACGGCCCAAGCGGCGCCGCAACCCGCAAAAAACCCGGGCGGCGATCCTCGAGGCCGCGAAAACCATTCTTGCCCAGGACGGCCAGGAAGGGCTCAGTGTCTCCGCTGTGGCGAAACTGGCCGGCATCAATCGCGGCACCGCCTACCAGTATTTCGAGCAGCGCGAGGACCTGGTGCGCGCCACGCTGGACTGGGTGAGCAGCCAGTTGCTAAAAGCGGTTTTCCCCACGGCGGCGGAGGAGGCGCGGCGTACGCCTGCGGCGACCCGCGGCCAGCGTCTGACCAATGTCATCAGCAGCATGGCCGAGTTCAACCTGCAGCTTGCGGATTTCGCCATCGATAACCCGGAGATCGGCCGCATCTGGCTGTTCGACCTGCTCTCCCGCGATAACCCCCGGGAGGACGTTTTCTTCCAGCGTTTTGAACTGTCCCTGCAGGAGTTGATCGAGGGCGACGCGGCGGAACCGGATATCGATGTCGAGGTGATCAGCGTGTTGATGCTGTCCGGGTTTTTCCTCTGGCCGGTTTGGGTTGGCGCCCACGCCAGGGGCAAGCGGGCGCGCACGCAGATGGCGCGGCGCTTTGCCAGCGAGATCCTGCGCCTGAACATGCACGGCGTCATCCACGCCGACAGCCACGCCCTGCTGCAGTCCTACCTGCGGGACAAGTTTCCGCGCAACTGAGCGCTGCGGTTGACAGGCTGCCATGCGCGGCACACAATCGCCTAATAGACGACAATGGTGTTCATTATGGCGGAAAGGTCCCCAGCCCCGGGCAGTACGCGCCGGCCGCGCAACCCGGAAGCCACCCGGGAAGCAATACTCGCCGCTGCACGCAAGGTGCTGGCCTCCGACGGCCCCGATGGCCTCAGCCTGAGCAAGGTGGCGCACGTCGCCGGGGTCAACCGCGGCACTGCGTACCAGCACTTTGAAACCCGCGAAGAACTGATCAAGGCGACGGTGCAGTCGGTGAGCGAACACCTCCTCACCAGGGTGTTTGGCTCTATCGACCCGGCGGGTTACCCCAGCGATTCCAACCAGCGACCGATTTACGAGGTGATCTCCGGCCTGGTCGATTTCGCCGTGGAGAACCCCGACCTCGGCCGCATCTGGCTGTTCGAGATTCTCGCCGCGGACGATCCCGGCGAAGATGTATTTTTCCAGCGTTTCGTCGCAGCCAGCCAGGGCCTTGCCGACAGCGAGGTCAGCGAGGACGGCATCGATGCCGAAGCCCTGTCGGTGTTGATCCTCGCGGGCTATTTCCTCTGGCCTGTGTGGGTGCGCGCGCGGGCCCACAACAAGCAGGATCGCCTCGCTATGGCCGGGCGCATGCGCCGGGAAGTCCTGCGCCTCATGCTGCACGGCGTGATGCGCGCCGAGGCATTCCCGCACCTGGAGAGACTGCTGGAAGACGGGACATTGCTCGACAGGATTACCGCTGGTGAAAGCGTCCCGTTAGCCGATAGCCAGCCGGCATAGGCCGATACCGCGATCGGCGCCGAATAAAAATACCGGTTGCTACCAGGTCCACAGGCTGGTGGTGAATCGCCCTACCGCGTGATCTTTGGCGCTGGAACTGGTTCGACTCACTTTCGGCTCATTCACTCAAGAGGATAACAAGAGATGCTCAAACCATCCGACATGCGCGGCAAAACCGCGCTGGTAACCGGTGCTGCCGCAGGCCTGGGACGCGCTACCGCCCTCAGTCTCGCGCGCGCGGGTGCGGATATCAGCCTGCTGGATATCAATGGGGAAGCCCTGCAGTCAGTCGCGGCGGAAGTGCGGGCGCTGGGGGTTGCTGCGCAGGTGCAGGTCGTCGATCTCGCCGCGACCGACAACTGCGGGCCGGCAGTGGCCGCCGCAGTGGCGGAGTTCGGTCGCCTCGACGCCCTGTGCAACGTCGCGGCTGTCTTCTTCCCGCGGCACGCCACCGAGATGACCGACCGCGAATGGGAGACCACGATGGCGGTCAACCTCACCGCGCCGTTCAAGCTGATCCGCGCCGCGATACCGCATCTGCTGGAAACCCACGGCGCGGTGGTCAACGTTACCTCCTGTGCGGCGTTCATGGGCCAGGCCTATCTCGCGGCCTACTCGAGCACCAAGGCCGGCCTGACCCACATGACCCGTTCCCTTGCCATGGAGTACATGCACCGGACCATCCGTATCAACGCGGTGGCGCCGGGCGGCATGATGACCGCGCTGGCCGCCGGCCTGGCCGACCTCCAGGACGCGGACTCATCGCTATTGTCGCGCATCGTACCCCTGCGCGGACTGGTGGAAATCGAGGACGTGGCGGCAATGGTCGCGTTCCTCGCCACCGACGCCGCCCGCGGCTACCACGGTGCCTGTATCAACCTCGACAACGGCATCACCGCCGGCTGAGCCTGTTACAGCCATGCTTTCCGCGCCTGTCAGGGCATGACTCGGCCACCGTTGACGCCCAGCGTGTGGCCGGTGATATAGCCCGCCGCCTCCGACACCAGGAATGAGCAGGCGGCGGCGATGTCCTCCGGGCGTCCCGGCCGGTGCATCGGCGACTTGACCGAGGCGGCCTCCGCTTCCACGTCAACCGGGGACGCGCGCAGCATGGGCGTGTCGACGAAACCCGGCGGGATGTTGTTCACGGTGATGCCCTTCGTCGCGAATTCCAGCGCCAGTGACTTGGTCAGCGTAACCACGCCACCCTTGGAAGCGGAGTAGTGGGCCATCACGTTGGCCCCGGTCTGCGCCGAGGATGAGGAAATGTTGACGATGCGGCCCCAGCCCGCCGCGAGCATGTCCGGAATCACCTGCTGGCAGCACAGGAAGGGGCCTTTCAGGTTGATCGCCATCATCCGGTCCCAGTGGTCCTCGCTGATTTCCAGGAAGGGCGTGAATCCGGTGATGCCGGCGTTATTGACCAGGATGGTGATCGGGCCGAGGGTTTCCCGGGTGAGCGCCGCACTGCGGGCAATGCCTGCCGCACTGGCCGCGTCGCCAGGGCAGGCGAGGGCGGTACCCCCCGCCGCCTCGATCAGCGCGACCGTCTCTGCAGCGCCCTCCGGGTTGAGGTCCCAGACGGCGACGGCGGCGCCGTCGCGGGCGAGTTGCAGGCTGATGGCGCGGCCGATGCCACTGCCGCCACCGGTGACTACGGCGGTTTTTCCCTTGAGAGACATGCGTATACCTCGTTTCGAATTATGGGTTGCAGGCTTGTCGCTGGCGGCGCTGGTCGGGCCGCGCGGTTCCCTGCACGCTACTGGATTTCCCCGGGGCGTTCAATGGCCGGCGGCTCGCCGCTTCGCGCAGTTGCGAGAGTACTGATCAACATGTATGTTTATCGCATAACTCCAGGGGAAAATGACATGGCGCAGGGACAATCCACCAAGCGACGCAACAACACCAACCCGGAATCGACACGCCGGGAGATTCTGCAGGCGGCGCTGGAAGTGCTGGCGAAGGACGGCCCGGAGAGCCTGAGCGTCACCGAGGTGGCGCGTCGCGCCGGGGTAAACCGCGGGACCGCCTACCAGCACTTTCCCACCCGCGAGGATCTCGCCCACGCCACCGCCAGTTGGGTGAGCGAGCGAATCTACGAGGAATTCTACGGGGACCTGTCGAATACGCCCGACATGGGCAAGGCATTGCCGCCCGACGTGGCGCTGGAGCGCCTGTGCAATTTCGCCATGGAAAACCCGGAACTCAGCCGCGCCTGGCTGTTCGACGTGATGTCGACCCAGGGCGTGGTGACCGACCGTTTCTGGAAAAAGTATGTCCGCGAACTCGGCGAGTTCGTCAACAGCGGCTACGGCCGCAAAGATATGGATGTCGAGGTATTCGCGTTCATCAGCTTGTCCAGCGCGCTGCTGTGGCCGATCTGGGTCGGCGCCCACACCAAGGGCGGCAGGTCGCAGAAAAAAATGCAGGCGCGCTTTGTCGAGGAGATGAACAGGCTCACTCTGTTCGGCAGTCTCAACAAAGAGCATTACCCGGAACTGGTGGACCGTTACTCCGCCGACGCCGACGGCAAATCCTGAAGACCTGCCGCAGGATTTCTAGATTCGCGGCCCGCGCTGGAACAGCCGGCTGCCGAGTATCTCGAAACTCGGCTCGGAGGGGCGCGGCTCTGCGTCTTCCGGTGTCTGCAGCGGGCGCCGGCTGCGCAGGTCGTAGGTCACCACGCGCTGGGCAAAGCGCCAGCGGCCGTCCTCGCCGCGGGCATAGCGATCGATATAGCGCACCGCCATAAAGTCCTCCAGCCAGCCGCCATTGCCGTCCGGGATGATGTGGTAGGCGAGGGCGTAAATCTCGCCTTCACCGCTGTCGCCGTCCACGGACACCAGGTGGTTGCAGACGTGGTGCCCGCTGTAGCGCATGTAGGGAAACGAGGCCTCCAGGAAATCCACGTACTTGTCGGCGGGACCGTCAAAGGTGTCGCCGTGGGTGTCGGTGGCGTCTTCGGTGTAGAGCGTGCGCAGCAGGCCGCCGTCCTTGCGGTCGACGCCGCGGGAATACAACAGGCCCAGTTCGCGTATGGCTTCCTTGTCGAGCAGGGCCCGCAGGGCGCTTTGATCAGTCATCTTGAATACCGGTTATTGTGGTTGCAGATGCCCCGGAGCAGGTTCCGGGGGCTGGATAGTCACTGTGCGAAGGAATAGCCGCCGTTTACCGGGTAGGTCTGGCCGGTGATCCACGCCGCGGCTTCGGAACACAGGAACAGGGCCATGTTGGCCACGTCTTCCGGCTGGCCGAAACGGCGGATGGTGTAGCGGGAAAGTTGCGCCTTTACCCGTTCATTGGCGTACAGCTGTTCAAGTTGCTCCGCATCCATCGCGGGTTCAAGGGTGGACAGGGAGATCGCGTTGCAGGTGATGTTGTGCTTGCCGGTTTCCTTGGCCAGCGAGCGCATCAGCGCCGCGGCACCGGCCTTGGCGGCGGAGTAGGCGGCAAGGCGCGCTTCGCCCACGCGCCCGGAGTCGGACACCACGGTCACCACGCGGCCGCGCCCCTGCTCGATCATCGCCGGGATGGCGATGTGGCAGCAGTTCATAACGCCGAACAGGTTGGTGCGCATGAAACGGTCCCACTCCTCGGGATCGGCTTCCCAGAAGGGCGGGGAAAAGCCCATGTCCCTCTGCGGCCCGGCGTTGCCGGCGTTGTTGACCAGCAGTGTGATGGGGCCCAGTGCTGCAGTAGCCTTGCCAAAGGCAGCGGCGACCGAGCTGCGCTCGCCCACATCCGCCTGTACAGCAACCGCCGGTACGCCCAGTTCGCGAATCTCCCCAGCCACGGCCTCGGCACGCTCGAGGACGAAGTCATTGACGGCTACCCCGCCGGCATTGTGGTGGGCGAGGGCCAGGGCGATGCCGCGACCGGCGCCCTGCCCGGCGCCGGTTACCAGGGCGACCTGGCCGTCGAGATCGAGGGGGTCCTTGCCGATCATGCCGTGGCCTCCCTGAAGATTACGAACGCAACTCGTTGATTTTTCTGCATGGCGGGCTTCCTGTTTACAGCGGGATTCCTGTTAATTATCGGGCTTGCGGGCGCCGGAAGGAGGTCCCGGACGGGGCTCTCCACAGTTGTTTGGGGGTATTGTTTGCAGCTGTACTGGCAATTGTCCAGTGACGATCCCGTAATCAACAGGGCTGGTGATTATATTGACCCTCCACAGGGTGCATAGTACCCTGTGCCGGTTTCAGGCGGAGCGGAACTGCAGCCCCACAATACTCATTACGGGGCTGGGTGCGGCGCGGAGCCACGGGTAATTTGCAGGCCCGGGTAAGAGCTCGATAAAGCCGGTACAGGCCAGAATTTACGCCGTCGCACGAGTCCACCAGCCATTTCAGTAAGCCCCCGTAGTCGGAGTCACCCAATATGAATTTCGATCTTTCCGAAGATCAACGGATGATGCGCGAGTCCTTCGCGCGATTCCTTGACGAGCAGAGCAGCAGCGAGCGCATCCGCGCCGCCGCGGAACAGGGCGGGTTCGACACCCAGCTGTGGCAGGGCCTTGCCGAACTGGGCGCGTTTTCCCTGCGGGTCCCCGAGGAAGCCGGCGGTCTTGGCCTCGGCACCATGGATGCCGCGGTGCTGATGGAAGAAGTGGGACGCACCCTGGCCTCAGGCCCGATCGCGGAAACCCTGGTTGCGCTGCGCGTGCTGGCGCTGCTGGCGGGTGAAGCCCAGGCGGAGCTGCTGGAAGCGGCCAGTATGGGTTCCAAAGTCATCTCGATCGCCTTGCGCGACGTCGCCCGGGAGCCTCGTCAATGGGTAGCGGGTGGCGCAGTAGCGGATGCAGTCATTGCCCGCTCCGGCGACGACGTGGTGCTGGTCTCCCTGGCGGATGCCGGTGAGCGTGCCGAGGAAAGCCTGGCGAGCACCCCGATTGCGGAACTCGATCTGGCGGCGGCCCCCGCAACGGTACTCGCGAACGGCGCTGATGCACTCAAGGTCTTCGCCCAGGCGGTCGAGGAATGGAAGCTGCTGATGGCCATCGCGCTGTCCGGCCTCTCCCGCGAAGCGATTCGCCTCGCCTCCGAATACGCCTGCGAACGCGAGGCCTTCGGCCAGCCCATCGGCGCCTACCAGGGCATCTCCCACCCGCTGGCGGACCTGATCACCGACGTCGACGGCGGCAAGTACCTGGCCTGGAAAGCGATCCACGATTGTGCCCGCGTACCGGCAAACGCCGGCGCGGAAATTTCCGCGGCCTTCTGGTGGAACGCCGAGACCGCCGGTCGCGCCGTTACCCAGGCGCTGCACACCTTCGGTGGCTATGGCCTCGCTACCGAGTATGACGTGCACCTGTACAACCTGCGCGCCAAACAGTGGCCGCTGATTGCCGGCGATCCGGCGACCTTCCTGGAAGAAGCCGGCCGCCGCCTGTACGCGGGTGAAGCTGCCGCGCTGCCCGACGTCGGCGCGATCGAGATCGACTTCGACCTCGGCGACGACGCCCGCGCCATGGCGAAGGAACTGGACGACCTGTTCAACGCCATCCTGACCCCGGAACTGCGCGCCAAGGCGCACTATTCCTTCGACGGTTTCGACCGCGGTGTGCACAAGCAACTGGCCGAGGCGAAACTGCTGTTCCCGGCCTGGCCGAAAGAGTTCGGCGGTCGCGAGGCCGAGCCCTATGCCCTGAACGCCCTGCGCCAGGTGTGGGAAGACCAGGGCTGGACCAGCCACCCAGTGGGCACCACGGACCTCGTGGGCACCATGATCCGCAAGGTCGGCAACGACGACCTGAAAGAGGAAGTCCTGTCCCGCATCATGAGCGGCGACGCGATCTGCTCGCTGGGTTACAGCGAGCCGGGCTGCGGTTCCGACGTCTTCGCCGCGAAAACCAAGGCCACCCAGCTGGAAGACGGCCGCTGGCGCATCGACGGCGCCAAGATGTGGACCTCCGGCGCCAACATCGCCCAGTACGTGCTGATGCTGACCCGCACCAACCCCGACGTGCCCAAGCACAAGGGCCTGACCATGTTCGTGGTGCCGCTGGATACTCCCGGCATCGAGATCCAACCGGTCTACACCTTCCAGGACGAGCGCACCAACGCGACCTTCTATGATGGCGTGATCATCGACGACAAGTACCGCCTCGGCCCGGTCGACGGTGGCGTCAAGGTGATGGCCGCGGCGCTGGAAATGGAACACGGCGGCGGTTTTACCAAGTCCCAGATCGCCATGTCCGTCGCGGCGGAAGAACTGTGCCGCGAGATACAGCGCGGCGGCAAGGCCCTGATCGAAAACCCCGATGCGCAGAAGCGCCTGGCGCGCAGCCGGACCCACGCGTGGATTTCCGAGGTGCTGGCGAACCGCTCGCTGTGGGTCGGCGTCAACAAGCTGCCCAACCTGGCCTTCGGCCCGATGACCAAGATGTTCTCCTCGGAGAAATTCCAGTCCGACTCCCGCGACCTGCTGGAGCTGACTGCGCCGGAATCGCTGTCCAAGCGCGCGGGCGCCGCCGGGGAAATCAACCTGGCCTACCGCCACGCCCACGGCACCACTATTTACGGTGGCACCAGCGAAGTTCACCGCAGCATGATTGCCGAGCGCGCACTCGGCCTGCCGCGTACCCGCGGATAATTACAGGGGATAAGGAGAAAGCAATGTCTGAAGCACCGCACCTGCTGGTCGAGGAAAATGATGGCATCCTGATTGCCACCCTGAACCGCCCCGACAAGCTCAACGCCATCACCGGCCAGATGATGGGCCTGTTCGACGAGGCGCTGATCCGTTTCCGCGACACCCCGGAACTGAAAGTCATGCTGATCCGCTCGACCGGGCGCTATTTCTGCTCCGGCGCAGACCTGCGCGACGGCGCCAAAAGCAATGAGCCGCCGACCATCGATCGCACCGGCGTCGCCGTGCGCGAACGCCACCGCTTGCAACTGCACGGTATGCACCGCATCTACGACGAGATGGAGCACATCGAGAAGCCGATCGTCGTCGCCCACCACAGCACCTGCGTTGGCGGTGGTCTGGAAATGTCGCTGTCCTGCGATTTCCGCCTCGCGGCGAAGAGCGCCAGCTACGCCTTCCCCGAAGGCAAGTTCGGCGTACTGCCGGCCTCCAACGGCGTCAGCCGCCTGACCCGCCTGGTCGGCCCCCACTGGGCGCGCTACCTGATCATGGCCAACCTGCCGGCGGATGCCGACCGCGCCTATACCATGGGCCTGGTGCACGAGGTATTCCCCGACGAGAGCTTCGAGGAAGACGCGCTTAACTTCTGCCGCCACCTCGCCAAGCAGCACGGCGAGCAGATGGGTGCCGCGAAACTGGCTATCGAGATGTGCTGGGAGCTGGGCCGCGACCAGGCTCGTCACGTCGAGCGCATGGCCAACAGCACGCTGATGCTGAACCCGGATTACCTCGCGGGCATCGAGAAATATATCGCCGGTATCGGCAGCAAGGGCAAGTCGGACAGCTGAGGCTGCCGCAGATTGTGTTTGCGGCGCCCGCTTGTTTGGCGGGCGCCGACAGGATTAACCCACCTCACGTGGAAGAGTGGAATAGCTGATGGAATTTGCCTGGAACAGCGAGCAGGAAGCGTTTCGCGCTACTGTCCGCCAAGTCATCAAAGACAAGCTGCCGGAAGACTGGGAGCACATTGCCCACGGCCCGGCCTCAAAAGAGCAGACCGTGTTTGCCAAGAAATTCTGTGGCGAACTGGCGGCAGCCGGCCTGCTGGTGCCGCACTGGCCCAGCGAGTGGGGCGGCGCCGACGCCGACCCCTGGATGGCGTTTATCCTGGCCGAGGAAATGTGGATGGCGGGGGAACCCCGCGGCGGCCAGTACATGAATGTGAACTGGATTGGCCCGACCCTGATGCTGTACGGCTCCAAGGAGCAACAGGAGCGCTACGTGCCGCCCATGGCTCGCGGCGAAACCCTCTGGTGCCAGGGCTTTTCCGAACCCGAATCCGGTTCCGACCTTGCCTCCCTGCGCACGCGGGCGGAACGCGAGGGCGACAGCTACAAGATCAACGGCCAGAAAATCTGGACCTCCTACGCCGGTGACGCCGATACCTGTTTCTGCCTCGCACGCACTTCCCAGGGTAAGGGCGGGATCTCCATCTTCCTGATCCCCATGGATACCCCCGGCATTACCGTCCGCGATATTCCCAGCATCATCGGCGAGGGGGATATCCACGAGGTCTTTTTCGACGACGTCATAGTGCCGGAGAGTGCGCGACTCGGTGAAGAAGGCCAGGCCTGGGAGATCGTCGGCAAGGCGCTGTCGCTGGAGCGCGTGGGCATCCCGCGTTTCGCCCTGGCCTCCAAGACCCTGAAGGATTCCGTTGAGTTGTTGAAAGCCGAAGGCCGCTTCACGGCCGGCGCGGTGGAACAGGCTGCCAAGGCTCACGCTGCCTGCGAGGCCGCGCGCCTCTTCAGCTACAGCATCATCGACCAGCGGGTGAAGAACATCACCACCGGCCCCGAGGCCAGCGTCGGTCGTTTCGCCACCGTGATCTGTGAGCGTTTGGTCAGCGAGTTCGTCGTCGAGCACGTGCCCGAGGCGATCAGTGGCGTCCACCCCATGCTGCTGGCCCACCACCAGCGCGGTATTGTCGCCGGCATCGCCTCCGGCGCCGCGGAGATCCAGCTCAACCTGATTGCCACCCAGTTCCTCGAATTGCCAAGGGAGCCTCGCTGATGGATTTTGCACTGAACGACGATCAACTCGCCGTCGCCGGGGCCCTGGACAAGCTGGCCGAACGTTTTGCCAGCTCGCCGGTGGACTTTCACGGCTTCGCCCTGGTCAGCGACGAACTCGACCGGGAACTGGAAGAGAGCCAGTACTTCGACATCGCCACGATTCCCGAGATGGGCCCGCTGTCCGCCGCGGATTCCGTGGAGCGCCTGGCGCGCCTGCCCTATACCGCGGAAATCGCGCTGTCCATGCTGGTACGCCCGCACCTGGATATCGAGCTGCCGCGCCCGCTGTCGGTGATCGAGAACGGTCGCCCCGGCCGTTTCGCCACCACGGCGAAAACCCTGATCATCATCGATGGCGACAAGGTAGGCATTGCCCACCCGGGCGAGGGCGAGGTAGTGGCCCTGCCGGATTCCCTGTTTGCCTACCCCATGGGCAAGCTGCTTGGCAGCCCCGAAGTCACCCCGCTCAATGCCGAACAGGCGGACACCGTGCGCACCTGGCTGCGCGTGGCCTGCGCCGCGGAGATCGCCGGCCTGATGCAGGCAGCGCTCGACTCAACCGTCGAGCACGTCAGCGTGCGCAAGCAGTTCGGACGTCCCCTCGGCACTTTCCAGGCCCTGCGCCATCGTCTCGCCGAGTGCGCGGTACTTACCGGCGGCGTCCGCTGGCTGGCCCTGAAAGCCGCCTGGTCCGGCGATGCCGGCGACGCGGCTCTCGCGGCCCTGCACGCCCAGGACAGCGCGACCCGCCTGATCTACGACATGCACCAGATGAGCGGCGCCATGGGTATGACCCTGGAGATGGACCTGCACCTGTGGACCTACCGCATGAAGGCGCTGATGTCCGAGCTCGGCGGGCGGGCGGGAAATGCCGCCGCGGTTGGTCAGTACTGTTTCGACGCTGCCTGATCTGATGAAAGCCTGGTCGCCGGGGCTCTCCGGCGATCTTTCCTCGCTAACCCGGGCTAGCGGCCAGCACACAATGACGCAGCCGCAGGACCCGCCCTCGCGGCTTTTGCCCGCGCCCCGCCATTTCTGATCTACACTGCCGATATGACTGTCCGCCTGCAGGCTTCGTACCCCAGTGCCAGGTGCTCCCGCGCCGTGTGTGTTCCTGATCACGGGCGGTATCTGGTTCAGCTGACATGCCCCGAAGGTAATTGAAGATGAAAATCCATCCCGGTAGTGCCTGGTCGGAAAGTGAAATTGCAAAGTATCTTGAAGAGGCCAACACCCCGATAAGAATATCCACCGCGGGCAGTGACGGTTACCCTCTAATTTGTTCGCTATGGTTTGTTTACCGGGATGGAGTGCTGTGGGCGGCGTCCCACAAAAATTCCCACATCATAAAAATGCTCAGGCGCAACCCGAAAATTGGTTTTGAGGTCGCGACCAACGAATACCCTTATCATGGGGTGCGGGGAAAGGCAGACGTAACCCTGCACGAAGACAGTACGGAAAATATTCTCGAAAAGGTCATAGATAAATACCTGCAAGGAGGCAATAAAAAGCTCGCGGCCTGGCTGCTGAGCAGGCAGAAGGATGAGTACGCCATAAAAATATCTCCGGTCGCACTGAACTCCTGGGATTTCTCCGGCCGGATGGAGCGGCGATAGAGAGTATCCCCTTCTCGCGGATGTTACGGTTTGGTGAAATAAGACTCTTCACGGCCTGGTACGATAAGGGGGCAGGGCCGTTTTTCAAAAATAAAAAAAGAGCCTTGCCAGGGCGCCAGTTCCGGCGCGTGCCAATGTCGCTTATCTCCCCGGGTCCTGACCTGAAGTTTCTGGTGTACTGTTAAAAATCTGCCCCTGCCAGGTTATTTCGAATCGCCCCTTTCGGCTCGATTGGCCGGCCAGTGAGTGTCGCGCAGTAGCCTGGTAGTGGCGCTCGGCCCACCGCTTCACCCCCATCCAACCCTCATCTTGCAAACCCGGATCATGTATGACAAAGTGGAACTAATGTTACGTTATTGGCCGGTGGCATAGTAAGGACAAACAGCCATCGTCCGGTTGCAGATCGCCCCGGAGAACCAGCAAGCAATGACCCTGAAAACCAACCCCCTGGTCGCCATGATCGAGGAGTCCATCCTGCTCAAGGACAGCGCCCAGCGCATTCTGTCGCGAGAGCTCAGCGGCCCCTCGCTTACCCGGCTGGAAGGCCTGGTTCTGGTCTCAATTGTCGGCGCCGATCATCCCCAGACTGCCCCCCAGATAGGCCGGACCCTGGGCAACTCGCGGCAAGTGATCGGCAGGGCTGCCAAGCGGTTGGAGGAACTGGGTTTTGTCCGCAAGTTGCATAACCCGGATCATAAGACCGCGCCCCTGCTGGAGCCGACGAAAGAGGGCATCAAGTATGAAAAAAAGCTCAGCTCCACCTTCGACGAGATCGTCGATGGCATTGTGTCCGGGCGCGATCTCAAGAAGTGCGAGCAGATAACCAACGACATCCGCCGCCTGCGTGCGCTACTCGAAGCGTACGAAGGGCAGCAGAATTTCACGGACTGAATACAGTTCCAGCTAACTCACGGAGTCAGGACCATGAACAGCTTTACACGCCCCAACGGCAGGGAGCCCCTCGACTCCCGCCAGTTTCTCAATGAAGACTGCTCGGAGGTAAGCCGGCAGGTTTTTACCAGTGAAGAACTTTACCAGCTCGAGCAAAGGCGTATCTTTGATAAGAGCTGGCTCTATGTGGCCCATGAAAGCCAGCTGAAAAACCCGGGCGACTTCGTCTCCGCCTACATGGGCGAGGTGCCGGTGATCGTCGCCAAGGGCGGCGACGGCAAGATCTCCGTCAGCGTCAACAGTTGTCCTCACCGCGGCCTGCGGGTGTGCCGCGCCGACCAGGGCAACGCATCGCGTTTTATTTGCCCCTATCACACCTGGTCCTTCAAACCGACCGGTGAACTGGTGGGTATTCCCCAGGCGCGCAAAATGGGGCCCGAGGTGGATAAAAGCAAGTGGGGATTAAAACAGGCGGCCAAGGTCGAGTCTGTGTTCGGCCTGATTTTTGCGACCTTCAACCCGGAAATGGTTTCTCTTGATGAGTACCTCGGCGAGCAGAAATTCTACCTGGAAGCCTATTTTGACCGTTTCCCGGGCGGCCTGGAGATTGCAGGTCCGGCGCACAAATGGGACCTCAAATGTAACTGGAAACTGCCGGTGGAGAACATGCACGGCGACGTCGGCCACGCCGCCTATCTACATGGGTCGTTCGTGGCGGTGGACAGCCCACAGAACATTGAAATCGAGGACTACGCGGTTACTGCAGTGGCTAGGGACGGGCATGCGGCGGTATTCCGCCTGATGCCGGAGGATTCAACCTTCGAGCAGCGCGGCGTGCACAGCCCGCATTCATCGCCGGAACTGCAGGAGTACCTTACGGAAGTCGAACGCACCGTGGCGGAGCGGCTCTCGCCAGTGCAGGCGCGCATCAAGGGTATGGCACAGGGTATCTACCCCAACATGTCACTGCTGTGGGGGCAGAATACACTGCGCGTCAGCCATCCGCGCGCACCGGGCCTGATCGAGTACTGGTCCTGGTTGTTGCTGCCGGCGGATGCCCCGGACAATCTCAAGGAGGAGATCCGCGCGGGCTACTGCATGGCCTTCGGTCCCGGCGGCATCCTCGAGCAGGAGGATTCCTATGCCTGGCGCCTGCAGTATGAAGGTTCCGCCATCGATTACCTGAACGACCGACCCTATTTCTACGGCCTCGGTGTGGGCGAGGAAAAGGCTCACCCGGAACTGCCGGGTATGGTCGGCAAGTGCTACAACGAGCATTACGCTCGCCGTCTGTATATGCGCTGGCGGGAAGACATGTTTGGCGAGGAGAATGTCTGATGAATACGGTCGCTGTCGATTTTGATATGGAACTGATTGCGCGCGTCGAGCAGTTCTACTACCGGGAGGCCCGCCTGCTGGATGAGCGCTGCCTGCAGCAATGGCTCACGATTGTCGATGAATCCATCGAGTACAGCATGCCAACCCGGTTTGTGCCGCAGCCCGATCCCAAGCTGCAGGATACGGAGGCGTTTCTTTCGGTGGAGCGGGAACTGGACCGTGCGGACGGGCCGAAGGGCTCGCCCATTCGGCATGATACCTTCCTGGGTATCTTTGCCCGCACCTTCCGGCCCTACAAGACCAACGGTTGGTCGGAGGCCCCCGCACCGCGCACCCGGCGGATGATTTCCAATGTCGAGGTTACCCCGCTGGAGAATGACGAATACCGGGCTTACTCCAATTTCATGATGTTCTACAGTCACCTGGGGAAGGACAACCACACCATTACCGGTGGCCGTCGCGACGTGCTCAAGGCAGTGGACGGCTCGTTCAAACTGTTGAAGCGCGAGGTGATTATCGATATGGATATTATTACGGTGCCTACCTTGGCATTGATTTTCTGATGTGAATCCCTTGGCTGGTGACGTTGCCACGGAATACAGCAGCGCGAGTTTACAGCGTATTTGCAGGTGGCTGGCGACAGCCACCTATCCTGTCAGTTTGAAAAGGCTAGGTACGATTCTTCCAGCCAGGATGCCACGCCATTGTAATCTGGTACTCGACCACCGGGGATAATAAGCTCTCCACCGACCCGTTCCGCGCTGGTGTCACACCTGGCGTAGGCCATGAAAATTCGCGCCAGTGGTTGGTGGCAGGATCAAAGCGAAAAGTACTCGATTGAGGGCTAGGGCTGAAGCTTCCAAAAATATAGAACTTTACTCCGGCGACTCCCTCGGGCACGGAAGTCTCTATCCCGCAACCTGCGTGCAAAAAAAGACTTTTAGTGGAAAAACGGGCAATTTATTCATTTGCCTGCGCCACGGGGGGCAAGCTGTATGTGATGGGTCTGGGGTGGGGAGTGTCTCCACAGGTTGGTCTCGACGGAAGTGCGGAATACAACCCGATCGACGACAGTTGGAGAAAGCGGGCATCCCTGCCTACACCACGAGTACCCGGTGCGGTGAGTGCCGTGCGTAACAAGTGCTACGTGATAGGTGGAGCATCCAGCGGTGGCTTTGTACGCCCTCCAGCGCTATCGGTGGTGGAGGAGTACGATCCCGTGAAAAACACCTGGCGAACCAGAGCAGCTTTGCCTGAAGAAAGAGGAATGGCCGGAAGTGCTGTCGTTGGTCAGAAAATCTATGTGGTTGGCGGAGCCTCCAGAATTTTCTGGGATACGGAATCTACGGCTGCTATAGCAATCTACGACCCCTTCACTGATCAATGGTCAACCGGCGCTGATATGCCGACGCCAAGACTCGGCCTCGTGGGTGGTCGTGCGATGCGCGAATCGGCGGCACTGGATGTTACGGAAGAATACGTACCGTGATGGATTGATGCCTTGTATACGCCCTGGAAGACTGTATAGGTCGTTGACTTCCATTTCTGTCTGTTCCGGGGCTTTTTGCTCCCTACGCGCTACACGCTTTCGACTGTAAAAGCGGACTTTGCTGTCAACCCACTCGGGTTTACTCGCAAAGCCCGCTTTCAATCAGCCCTCGTAGGGCTTGCGTTCCGCCAGCAGGGCATCCTTGCACAGGAACTTGGTGGTCGACCAGCCGCCATCCAGGGCTATGGTCTGGCCGTTGATATAGCTGCCGCCCTCTGATGCGAGGAACAGCACCGTCGCAGCGACATCTTCCATCGTGCCGTCGCGGTTGAAGGGGGTCTGCTCCTGATTGCTGCGCTGGAAGGGCTCGGCGTCCCAGAATGCATCGGTCATCTCGGTGCGGATCACGCCCGGTGCCACCACGTTGCTGCGGATACCCTGGGCACCGTAGTCTGCCGCAAGTGCATGGGTCAGGCCGATCAGGCCCGCCTTGATGGCGCAGTAGATGCCGCCGGTCATGCCGCCGATGACGCCGAATACTGAGCCGATATTGATGATGGAGGAGCCGGGCTGCATCACCTTCACCGCCGCGCGGCAGAACCAGAAGGGGCCTTTGAGGCTGATGTCGATAACGTCGTTCATCATCTCGTCGGTAGTGTCACCCACCGGGGCCCAGATACCGGAACCGGCGTTGTTCACCAGGCAATCGAGCTTGCCGAAGACGTCCATGGCGCGTTGCACCGCGGCTTCGGAAGTCGACGGATCGGTGACGTCGCCCACGACCACTTCCACCCGGGCCTGGCCTTCGAGGTCGGCGGCGAGCGCTTGCAGGCGCTCCTTGCGCCGTGCGACGACCACCAGGTCGAAACCGTTGGCGGCCAGTTTGCGGGCGATGGCGTCGCCGATGCCCGAGCTGGCGCCGGTGACCAGGGCGACGGGTTTTTGCGAGGAATCCTGCATTGAAGTGTCTCCGTAATGGGTGGTTCGGGAATCCGCTGGCGGCAGCGGAATCACCGCGGGTTTATTGTTCGGGTCCGGGTGGCAAACTGCCGGACAGTGGCGGTCCCGCCGGGATTGCAAGTTATACGCAATCGCCCGGAACCGGGCAAGTTGGGCAGAAATGGCCGTCGGTAAATCCGCGGGGAGTTACGCGCGGAGTAAAGTGTTATTGCGTAAATCGCCGTGGGCCGGGGAGCAGGGATGGAATCGCCGAAGGTCGCGAGCCGTGCTTCCTGCGCGGGGCAACACTCCAGGCGCCCGGACCGAGGAAGGCAGCGTTCAATCCCGCTGGCTGTCGGGGCGGATTCTGGCGCCGGGCTACTGCCCCGGAAACGGATGCATCGAGGAATCGACGATATGCGCCCGGGCCCGCTGGCGGAACTGCTTGGGAGTGAGCCCGCTCCAGCGCTTGAAGGCGCGGCCGAAGCTGGACTGTTCCGCGTAGCCGAGCAGGGCGGCGATGTCGTCCAGCGAGACGTGTTCCAGCGCAAGGTAGCGCCGGGCTATCTCGTGCCGCTGGCGCTCCAGCAGGTCCGAGAACACCAGGTTTTCCTCCGCCAGGTGGGCCTGCAGGGTGCGCACGGACAGGCCGAGCTTGCGCGCGCAGTGCTCGATGGAGCAGTTCCCGGAGGCGAGGCTGCCGCGGATGTAGTCCTCCACCCGGTGGGAGAGCGAGACCCGGGCGGCGTTCTTCACCTGCTCCAGGTAGCCGCCGAGCAGCTTGAACACGGTGCGGTTGGCGCTGGCCACGGGCTTGTCGAGGATGGCGGAGGGGAAGGCGATGGCGTTTTCCGTCGGTGTGGCGTTGAAGCGGCAACCGAGGGTGCGCTCCAGTTCGGGGATGTCCTTTTGTCGGGCATCCACGGCCAGGTTGGCGTAGCTGGGACGGAAGTCGTCGCCGGCCACCAGGCGCAGCAGTTTCATGTCCAGCAGTACGGCCTGGTAGTTGGCCTGCTGGTTGATGCCGAGATCTGCGTTCACGCCCCAGCGAATTTCCGCGATCTTGTCACCTTCGATCAGTTCCAGCATGGTGGCGGGAGAGTGGATCACCGGGATGTAATCCATAAAGCTGGTCAGTGATTCGCGTACCGTGGAGGCCGAGCGGCACAGGGCGGCGACGCAGCCGAACACGTCGGGGTTCTGCAACTGGGCCAGCTGCAGGCCGAACAGTGAATCGTTGAATGTGCTGCTACAGTATTCAAACAGGTCGACGAAGGACTTGCAGTCCACGAAATGCTCGGGGTCCGACAGCATGGCCGGGTCGATATTGTGGCGCTCCAGCAGGGCCGTGGGGTCGGCGCCGAGACGGCGGATCAGGCCGGGGAATGCGTAGAGGTTGGCGACACGCATCTGCCCTTCAGCCGGGGTGGAGTCGAGCGGGCCCTCGATCCCAAAAAACACTTTCTCACCCATCGTTATGGTCTCCTTGCCGGGCAGGCAGGGGGCAATCTGAGGCTGTTAGCATGGTCAGTGCGGGGTTAACAGGTCCTCACGTCTGCATCAATTGTCGATACTAACACACGATTTGTCGGGTAAGAAACCAGAGGCCTGTGGCCTAATATGCCTCTTTGCCGGGCCTGAGGAGCAAACTGCCGGTCCCGACGTCCAATAATAAAGTGCGGTGTGGAGATATTTACCCGATGGCGGATATGGAATACCGGTACCTTGGTGCCTCAGGGCTGCAGGTCCCGGTGCTTAGCTTTGGTTCTGCCACCTTTGGTGGTCGCGGCGAGTTTTTCGCCGCCATGGGTAGTAGCGGGGTCGACGAGGCCCGGCGCATGGTGGATATCTGCCTGGAGGCGGGCGTCAATCTCTTCGATACCGCCGATGTCTATTCCGACGGGGCCAGCGAGGAAGTCCTGGGTGGCGCCATCAAGGGCCGCCGCGATCAGGTCCTGGTAACCACCAAGATGAGTCTCGCCCTCGGGCCGGGGCCCAACCAGTCCGGTTCTTCCCGCCTGCGCCTGCACCGCGGGGTCGAGGCCTCCCTCAGGCGCCTGGATACCGACTATATCGATGTCCTGCAGCTGCATGGCTTCGACGCCTTCACCCCGATAGAAGAGGTCCTCTCCACCATGGATGCGCTGGTGCGCGACGGCAAGGTCCGTTACGTGGGCGTGTCCAATTTCACCGGCTGGCAGTTGATGAAGTCCCTGGGTATCGCCGATCGCCACGGCTGGCCGCGCTATATCAGCCACCAGGTGCACTATTCGCTGCTGACCCGGGACTACGAGTGGGACCTGATGCCCCTGGCCCACGACCAGAACGTGGGTGCCATCGTCTGGAGCCCGCTGGCCTGGGGCCGGCTCGCCGGCAAGGTGCGGCGGGGACAGGCGGCGCCGGAGGGCAGTCGCCTGGACCAGGTGGCTCACTGGGGGCTGCCGGTGGACGAGGAGCAAATGTACAACGTGATCGACGTGCTGGATGAACTGGCTGAGGAGACCGGCAAGACCCTGGCGCAGATCTCACTGAACTGGTTGCTGCGCCGGCCGACAGTGGCCAGCGTGGTGATCGGCGCGCGCACCGAGGAGCAATTGCGCGACAACCTCGGCGCGGTGGGCTGGGAGCTCACGCCGGAGCAGGTCGAGCGGCTGGACGAGGCGAGCGCGACCCGCCCGCCCTATCCCTACCTGTCCTATTACATCGATCGCAGTTTCAAGCGCCTGAGCCCGCCGATGACGGTCGCGCGGGGGCGCAAGCGTGCATCCCGCTGAGGGTTTGCACCTAATGTCAAAAAGGCTACGCCAGATGTTGCCGTGGTGCCGCCCGGGCTGGTGTAAGGTTGCACCCGCATTCTGGGCGGACTCCGGAATCTCCGAGGGAGGAGTGTCACTATGTCATTTGAATTGAATCGCAAGCTCGCCGCACGGCGCGAACCACTTGCCACCAGCGCAAGCATCGACCCGGTGTCCGCGAGCATTATTCGCGGGGCGATGGAAACCGTGTCCTTCGAGGCGGCCACCTACCTGGGGCGCGCGGCGTCTTCAGCCATTATCAACCAGTCCAACGAGCGCAACGCCAGCATCGTCGATGCCCACGGACGCCTGGCGGGGTCCGCCATCGGCACGCCGCACCTCAGCTTTGTCAGCCAGTTCACCGTGCGCTACGGGCTGGAGCACTACGATGATTACGAGTGGGGGCCCGGCGACGTCTTCCTCGGCAACGACCCCGATGCCGGCGGTGGCCACCTGCCGGACTACAACGTCTACGCGCCGGTGTTCGATGCCAGCGGCGAACTGCTGATGGTGCAGTGCCTGCAGGCCCACCAGGGCGACACCGGGGGCAAGGACCCGGGCGGCTTCACCCTGGAAGCCACCGACATCTTTACCGAGGGGATGGCCTTCCCCAGCGTCAAGCTGGTGGAGCGCGGCAAGCTGCGCAAGGACCTGTTTGACATGGTGGTGCGCAATAACCGCTTTCCCTCGTTCGCCGGGGACCTCGCGGCGATGATCGGCGGCGTCCAGCACGCCGTGCGCCTGCTCGACAACCTGGTCGCCAAGTGGGGAGCGGACATGGTCCGCGCTGCGATCAACTACAACATCGAGCACACCGAGAAATGCGTGCGCGAGGTGGTTGCCAGTTGGCCTGACGGCACCTATGAGGCGGATGTATTTATCGATCACGATGCGATTGGCCAGAACAAGGACATCCGCGTGCACGTGGCCTGCAGGATCGTGGGCGACAAACTCACCGTGGACCTCACCGGTACCGACGACCGCCAGGAACTGGTCGGTGTCTGGAACACCTACGGCAACACGCTCAGCTATGTCATGACCCAGGTGGTTGCCGCCATGGACCCGGACATCGTGAAAAACGAGGGCTTTTTCAACGCGGTGGACATTATCGTGCCCGAGGGCTGCATCGCCCAGCCGCCGCCCAACAAGCCCGCCGCGCTGGGTTCCTTCCACCCAGCCTGCGAAATCACCGAGGCGGTCTGTGTGGCGCTCTCCGCCATCGTGCCGGAGCGCTCCGCGCCCCAGGTCTACAAGATGGGTATGCCCAACGCGGTGATCGGCCTCGACGAACTGGGCCGCATGTGGATGGACCAGGGCGTGGACTCGCGCACCCACGACGCCTCCGCCATCGAGGGCATGGACGGCTGGGGCTCCTGCCCGGCGGCCCTGGGCAACCTGCTGCTGTCGCAGGTGGAAGACGCGGAACCGCGTTTCCCGGTGCTCAACATCAGCCGGGAAATGACCCAGGATTCCGAGGGCGCGGGACGCTGGCGCGGCCAGCCCGGTAGCCTCAACGTGAAAAAGGTGCTGGCGCCGACCACGGCGATGGCCTGGATGGTGACCTACGAGCACCCGCTGCGCGGCATGTGCGGCGGCGACGACGCCAGCCCCTACACCAACTACTTCAAGGTGGGCACGCCGCAGGAGCACCGGGTGGAAGTGTCCGCCAGTGAAGTCCTGCCGGCGGAATCCGTTATCGCCTACCAGTACGGCGGTGGCGCCGGTTTCGAACTGGCGGTACAGCGCGACCCGGAAGCGGTGAAGGAAGACGTGCTGGACGAGATCGTCAGCGTCGAGCGGGCGCGACTGAAGTACGGTGTGGTGTTTACCGGCACCGTGGAAGAGTTTGACCTGGCCGTGGATGTCGCGGCGACCGCAGCACTGCGGGAAGAAATGGCTGCGGAACGCGCCGCCTAAGGAATCGGGGAAGAGTTGATGGCTTATCGAGTTGGGATTGATATCGGCGGGACATTCACCGATTTCGCGATGTTGAAAGGCGACGAAGTCGTCCTCTACAAGAACCTGAGTACGCCGGAAGATCGCTCCCTCGGGGTGATGAGCGGGCTGGAAAAGCTGGCGGAAATGGAGGGGCTCACCCTTGGCGACTTCATGGGCCAGTGCGACGCGATCGTGCACGGCACTACCGTCGCCGACAACACGCTGATCGAGATGAACGGGGCCCTCACCGGCCTGATCACCACCGAGGGTTTTCGCGACGAGATGGAATATCGCCGCGGCTACAAGGAGAACATCTGGGACGTGCGCCTGGCGCCGCCCAAGCAGATCACCCCGCGCCGCCGGCGCCTGACCGTGCCGGAGCGTATCCTGCATGACGGTTCCGTGCACAAAGCCCTCGACGAGGACGCCGTGCGCGCCGCCTGTCACCGGCTGAAAAAGCAGGGGGTGGAATCCGTGGCGATTTCCCTGCTGTTCTCCTTCGTCAACCCGGCCCACGAAAAACGGGTCGCGGAGATCGTTGCCGAGGAGATGCCCGATGTGCAGGTCTCCTGTTCCCACAAGGTACTGCCGCGGGCGCCGGAGTTCGACCGCACCAGCACGACGGTTGTGAACGCCTATGTCGCGCCGCGGGTGAACTCCTACCTGCAGCGCCTGGTCGACCGGGTGCGCGACGCCGGTTACCGCAACCAGCTGATGGTGATGCAGGCCAGCGGCGGCGTGATGACCCGCGAATACATCGAGGGCGCGCCGATTCGCGTGCTCGCCTCGGGCCCCGCCGGCGGCGTTATCGGCTCTGCCCACGTGGGTGTGGCCAAGGGCTTCAAGAACCTGCTTTGCGTGGACATGGGTGGCACCTCCTACGACATTTCCATGGTGCTCGACGGCGCCGCGCCCGCGGTCGCCGGCTGGAACATGCACCACCGCTACCTGGTCGGCGTGCCGATGGTGCAGGTGGAAACCCTCGGCGCCGGCGGCGGTTCCATCTGTCACGTGCACAACGGCATGGTCGAGGTCGGCCCCGCTTCCGCGGGCTCCGAGCCCGGCCCCATCTGCTACGGCCGCGGCGGCACCCAGCCGACCATCACCGACGCGCTGCTGATGCTGGGCATCCTCTCCGCCGACATGCAGTTCGCGGGTGGCAGTTTCTCCCTGACTAAAGACGGTGTTGTCGAAGCCTTCCAGGCGATCGGCGACGAGATGGGCTACAGCGCGGAAGACGCCGCCTTTGACTGCTTCCGCGTGGTCAATGCCAACATGTCGATGGGCGTGCGCCGCATCACCGCGGGCAAGGGTGTCGATCCGAAGGACATGTGCATGCTCGCCTACGGCGGCAACGGCGCGGCGTTTGCCGGCATCCAGGCCCAGGAACTGGGTATCGACAAGGTACTGGTGCCCAAGGCCTCCCCGACCTTCTCCGCACTCGGCACCCTGGTGGCGGACCCGAAGATCGACGAAGAGCGCTCCTACCTGATTCCCGCCGACCAGGCCGACCAGGAAAAGCTGCGCGCCCTGTGGAGCGAACTGGCCGAGCGCGCCAGCCGGTATTTCACCGACGCCAGTTTCCCCCAGGACAAGGTCACTTTCCGCTACCAGATGAACATGCGCTACCCTGGCCAGAACTGGGCGCTGAGCTTCGATATCGAGGTCAGCGAAGGCATGAGCGATATGGGCTTTATCGACGCCAACATCGGCCAGCGCGCGATCGAGGCATTCAACGCCCGTCACATGGAAGAGTACGGTCACATCCGCGAGCACGAAGTCCCGGAGATCACCGGGGTGCGCCTGGCGACCAGTGCCGCCACTGCCTCGCCGACAGTGGGTGTCGGTTTCACCGCGCCGAAACGTCCGGCGCCGGTCGCCAAGACCCGCCGCGCCAACCTCGGCCAGGGCTTCCAGGAGACCGCGATCATCTCCGGTCCCGAACTGGAGCCTGGCTTCGAGGTCACCGGGCCGGCGATTATTGAGGAAACCTTTACCACCATCGTGGTCTACCCCGGTTGGAAGGCGACGGTGGACGATTCCGGGGATTACGAACTCACCCGTATCCAGGAAGGCGCCTGAATGCGGATGACGGCGGACATGAATACGATGCACGAAGCGGGGAGAGCGGTATGTCGGCGCTGAGTGGCGTTAAGGTGCTGGAACTGGCGGAGAATGTTGCGGGCGAGTACTGCGGCAAGCTTCTGGCCGATTTCGGCGCCGAGGTGATCAAGCTGGAAAAACCCGGTTGCGGCAGCCCGACCCGCCGCATGGGGCCGTTTGCGCCGACCGGCGCCGACCCCGAGCGCAGCGGCCTGTTCGCCTACCTCAACACCAACAAGCATTCCGTTGAACTCGATGTCGAGAGCGAGTCCGGCAAGGCGGCTCTGGCCCTGCTGCTCGACAGGGTGGACGTGGTCATCGACGATCACCGCGCCGGCTGGCTGGCGACGGTTGGCCTCGATCCGGAAACACTGGATGCGCAGTGGCCCGCGCTGGTGCTGTGCTCCATAACACCCTTCGGCACCGACCTGCCGGAAGACCGGGTGTACGCCGAGGAACTCACTGTTTTCCACAGCAGTGGCTGGGGCTATCACACGCCCAGCGCCCCGGATATCAGCCTGCCGCCGCTCAACGCCGCCGGGCGTTTCCTGCCCAGCTACGAAGCGGCGATGGATGCCGCCGTGTGTATTGTCGCTGCGATGTACGAGCGCGACGAAAACCAGTTGGGCCGCTTTATCGATATCTCCATGCAGCAGGTGTTGACCTCCCGTTGCGACTACGTGGTCGCGCAGATGGTGGCCGGGGACATGCCGGTGGGCCAGGAGCGCAGCGCCTATGACCTCACCGGGCCCGCGGGCATTTTCCCCTGCCGCGAGGGCTACGCTTACATCTGGATGTCCACGCCGCAGCACTGGGCCGCCCTGCGCGAACTGCTGGACGATACCGGCTGGATGAACGAGTTCCCGGAGAACTGGCTGGAACGCGGCTGTACCCCGGAACGGGTCGCGTTGTGCCGCCAGCACGTTACCCGCTGGCTCGCCACCCAGGACAAGCACGAGGTTGCCGCCGCGGCGCAGAAAATCGGTCTGACGCTGGTGGCGGTGAACAACGGCCGCGACCTGCAGGAATCCCCGCAATACCAGTACCGCGAGTTTTTTGCGGAGGTGAATCACCCGGTGCAGGGCAGGGCGCTGTATCCCACCGTACCCTACCGGCTCAGTGAAACGCCGGCGAAGATCAATCGCCCGGCGCCGCTGCTGGGCGAACATTCCCTCGTTGAACTGGACCTGGTGAAGGAGGGCGCGGCATGAGCCTGAAACAACGCGGCGGCCCCCTGCAGGGCGTGCGGGTACTGGAACTGACCAAGGTCTGGGCCGGGCCCGCGGTGGGCAAGATGTTTGCCTACCTCGGCGCCGAAGTGATCCGGGTGGAAAGCGAGGGTTCCCTCGATGTTACCCGCACTTTCGGTGTGGATGACATCGACAACGCCCCGGGTTGGCAGTCGGTCAATCCGCAAAAACTCAGCGCCCAGGTGAACATGAAAAGCGAGGAGGGTATCCAGCTGATCCTCGACCTTGCGGCGAAGAGCGACGTGCTGGTGGAAAACCTGCGCCCCGGCGCCATCGGTCGCCTCGGCCTCGGTTACGAGCGCGTGCGCGAGGCCAATCCTGGTATCGTCTATGTCTCCATGGGCATGTGGGGCAGCGAGGGGCCGCTGAGCTACCAGACCGGTTATGCGCCCTGCTTCGCTGCACTTGGCGGTGTCAGCGCGCTGGTGGGCCACGAGCCGGGCGCGCCAGCCGGCATGAATACCCGCTACGCGGATTCCACCTTCGGTGCCGCCGCGAGCTACGCTGCGCTGGTGGCGCTGTTGCACAAGCGGCGTACCGGTGTCGGCCAGTTCATCGACGTCTCCGCGGTGGAGTGCATGAGCACCATGATCGGCGACAGTATCATGGATTACGCACTCAACGGCGTGGTGCAGGACTGCAACGGCAACCATCACCCGGATATGGCGCCCCACGGCGTCTACCCGGTGCGCAGCAGCGAGTGGGTGAGTATTGCCGTGCGCACCGATGCACAATGGGCCGCTCTCGCCGAGGCCATGGGCCGGCCGGAACTGGCACGGGATTCGCGCTTCGCGAGCCTGGCGCAGCGCAAGGCCAACGAAGCTGAGTTGGATGCGCTGATGGCACAGTGGACGGCATCGCTGAGCGCCATGGACATCGTTGCCAAGTTACAGAAACGCGGTATCGCGGTCGCCAAGAGCCAGAGCTCCCTCGACCTGGTGGCGGACCCGCACCTGTGGATGCGCGGTTTCTACCGCGACGTCGTCGATCATGCGGGGCGTTCCAAGACTACCCTGGGGCCGTCCTGGTCGATGTCCCGGGCGGCGGAAGCCCTGGACGCGGCGCCCGCGCTGGGCCAGCACAACGCCTATGTCTTCGGCGAACTGCTCGGGCTCTCAGAAGAAGAACAACAGCGGCTGGAAGCCGCTGGAATAACCCGCTGAGGCAAGACCCCGGCGGGAATTTGCACTGCACCAAAGGTGGATCAATCCGCATTTAATGCGGGGAATTCTCCACCCGAGGTGGATAGACTTGGCCGACCACAAAAAGATGGATGGACCCAGGCACAAGCCAGTGCTGGCTTAATTCGGGAATTACCCGAGCGGAGGCTTGATAATGTCGGAAACGCTTTTCGTACTGGATAAACGCAATTATCTCGATTGCCAGGACGCCTATCGGGGCGACAACCAGCAGGAATACTACCTCGGTGAGTACTCCATCGATTCGGGATCGGTCATCGATGTGCGGGCCGAGAAAAAGGCTGTGGGTTCGTGTTCTATCATCCACATCACCTCGAAGACCCGGCAGTCGTTCATGCGCTCCTGGTCGCATATACGTGAGGATGCCACGGACGTTATCGTCCTGTGGTTCGTCAAGCGCGGCCGCATGCGCATATCCCACCAGAGCGGTACCAGTGTGGCGGAGGCGGGTGATTTCGCCATCACCAAGTCGATGACGCCGTTTTCCATCGATTGCCAGACCGACGACGAATCGGTGCACGAAGTGCTGCACGTTATCGTCCCCGCGCATTTGCTGCGGCGCTTCATTCCGCAGGAAGTGAAGTCAGGCTTCGCGGTGCCGGGTACCGGCCGCGCGTTCAGTATTGCCGAGCGCATGCTCACCGACGTGTTTGCCGATGATGGCGAGCTTTCCGAGCACGTGCAGCAACTGCTGGTGGAGAGCGCACTGCAGGTGGTCGCCGAAGCGGTCAAGGATCGCGAGGACTGCACGCTGGTGCGCCAGTCACTGCCGGACAAGCGCCTGCAGGAAGTCCTGCGCTATATCGATATCCACCTTTCCGATCCCAGCCTGAGCACCGCGGCGGTGGCGGAGGCCTGTGGTATCTCCCAGCGCTACCTGTCGTTCCTGCTGAAACAGAACGGCACACCATTTTCTGACCTGGTCTGGGACAAACGGCTGAAGATCGCCAAGCGCTGGCTGGCTTCGTCACGGCCCAACGAGGTGTCGATTGCTGAAATCGCATTTCGCGTGGGCTTCAAGAGCCCGGCCCATTTCAGTCGCATGTTCAAACGGGTGAATGACCTGGGTCCGCGGGAGTACCGTGCAGCCTGCCTGGAAAACCAGGCCCTGCAAATGGAAAACCTGTCGGAAGTCAGCCGCGAGTACTATGCGGGTGGCGCCAGCAGCACACTGCAATAATAAAATAAATCCAACCTGGTGACAGGGAGGCAGTAGCAATGAGCAGTACAGGCGAAAATCCGCGGATGGACAGCTGTCCGATTGCGGGACATGCGGTCGACCTGAAGTCGGCCACTTTGCAGGACTCGGAATTACGCGCCCATCCCAACGAGTTCTACTGGACCATGCGCCATGAAGACCCGGTGCACTTCGACAAAGGCATCGGCATGTGGCTGGTGTCGCGATACGAGGACCTGCAAACAGTGCTGGCCGACCCGATTACCTACTCGTCCGAGGTAGGCTTTCTGGACAGCTATGCCAAGGGCTATTTCGACGAATTCAAGGAAATCCTGGAGCGCGACGGCGGAGGCTACTTCCCCGACGCGATCATGACCGACCCGCCCGAGCACACCCGGGTGCGCAAGCTCATGGAGCAGGCCTTCACCGCCCACCGGGTCAAACAGCTGGAGCCGGAAATCACCGCGGTGGTGTCGCGCCTGATCGACCGGTTCGCCGACCAGGGCCGCGCCGACGGGGTGCTCGATTTCGCGGTGCCGATGACCATCGAGATCATCTGCGCCCAGCTCGGCATAAAGGAATTCGACCCGGAAAAAATCCAGCGCTGGTCGCTGGCGGTCACCGCGCAGATCAGCCAGATGCAGGACCACGACGCCATGGTCAGGAATGCGCGGGACATCTGCGACCTGCAGAATTTCCTGATCGCGGAGATTCAAAAGCGCCAGGAAACTCCGCAGGACGACCTGCTCTCAGACCTGATTCACGCCAGGTCCGACGATGCGACCCACAACACGCTGACCTTCCGGGAGGTGGTTTCCCTGGCGCGGGCCCTGATGATCGCCGGCAACGAGACCACGGCGACGGCGCTCGGCAACCTGCTGTTCTTTTTCGCCACGCGGCCGGAGATGGCCCAGGCGATGTACGACAATCTCGACGACGATCGCTACTGCACGCGGTTTGTCGAGGAACTGCTGCGCCTGGAACCGCCGGTACGCGGACTGGCCCGCACCACGATCAGGGAAGTGGAACTGGGCGGGACAACCTTGCCGGCGGGGGCACATATGCTGTTGCTCTACGCCTCGGCCAACGACGATGAAACCGTCTTCGAGTGCCCGCGCAAGTTTGATATGACCCGCAGGAACCTCGGGCGACAGCTGGCCTTCGGCGGCGGGGTGCACCGCTGTGTGGGGTTGTCGCTGGCGCGCATGGAGGTGAAGGTCGCGGCGAGGGAGTTCGTTCGCCGCCTCAGGGATATCAGGCTGGATATGCCAGTCGAAGATGTGCGTTACCTGCCGACGGTGGCGACGCGCTCGATCGAGCGCCTGCCGCTGACCTTCAGCAAACGCTAGGCGCCTGGGCGTTTTACGCCCGGCGCCACGAAGGATTACAGGGTTGCTTGCTCCGGGGAGTGAGCGGCTTTTTGTCGTTTCCGGTCAAGGAAAACCAGACGGCGGAAATTTCGCGACAGGGGTTCTGTGTATTGGAGTCACAGACTGACACTAACGTATAATTCCCATCCGGCAGTACCCGTATTACTCGCAAGCACTAAACACAACAACGAGGATTACAACAATGAAACGACTCGCAAGAAACAGACGTCTCCCGTTGCTCCCACAAGCCGGTTTGTCCTGCAGTCTGCTGGCGCTCGGCAGCCTCGCACTGCCGGGTGTGGCGATCGCCCAGGATAGCGGCGCGATGGACGGCGGGGCACTGGAAGAAGTGGTGGTTACCGCACGGCGCCGCAGTGAGGGCCTGTCCCGCGTGCCGATCTCGGTCAGCGCGATCAACTCCCAGCAGATGCTCGAGCGCAATGTCTTCACCGACGCCGACCTGCAATCCGCAGTACCGGGCCTGACCATCCGGCAGACCCAGGGCAATAACTCGCTGACCTACTCCATTCGCGGCCAGTCGGCGGACACCTTCAGCGGTTCGCCCTCGGCGGTGGTGGCCTATTTCAATGAAGTCCCGCTGACCATCAGCGGCGCCTCCACCTTTTACGACCTCGACTCCATCCAGGTACTGAAGGGCCCCCAGGGTACCCTGTTCGGGCGCAACACCACGGGTGGCGCGGTGCTCTATACCTCCGCCAAGCCCACCGATGAGTTCGAGGGCAAGGTCACCGTGCGCGTCGGCAACTACGACCTGCGCGAAGTCGAAGGCATGATCAACATCCCGATCACCGACAGCATCCTGTTGCGCGGCGCCTTCGACACCCTGGACCGCGATGGCTATATCGACAACATCCTTACCGGCGACCAGCTCGGCGAGCTGGAACGCGACAGCGGTCGTGTGTCCCTGACCTTCAGCCCCGGCGACAAATTCGACAACACCACAGTATTCGCCTACTCGGATGTCGGCGGCACCAACACCGGCGCCTCCTATACGTACAGCGTCTACGAGTGCGGCCAGACCAATAACGGTTTCGCGCTGAACTGCGCCGCCGGCTCCCTGTACGGGCCGGTCATGGACCAGACCTTCCAGTTCCCCGGCGCCTGGGATATCTACCTCTCCGCGCACCCGGAGGCCTACGCGCCCGGTATCGTCGCCTACGTGGAAGAGCAGAAACGCCTGGGCTACTACAAGACCCAGCACCCCTGGAGTGCGGATCACGACGGCAAGGACTGGATCGTGACCAACCACACCACCTACGAGATCAGCGACAACCTGCAGATCAAGAATATCTTCGGCGCCTCCAACGCCAAGACCGATTCCACCCAGCCCCAGCTCGGCGCGCCCTTCATTACGATCCTCACGGCGAATGTAGTGACGGGCGTCAGCGGCAACGAGACCGAGGTGGATTCAATCTCCGACGAAATCCAGCTTAACGGCAACGCCTTTGGCGACAAGCTGACCTATGTCGCTGGCCTGTATTACCAGAACCAGGAAACCGAAACCCTGTGGCCGCAGACCTACTTCGACCTGACGCCGCTGGCGCCGCCGGTCACCGCCACCAACGCCTTCCGCATTACCACGGAAACCATGGCGGCGTATTTCCAGGCTGACTACAGCCTGACTGATGCGCTCAGCCTGACTGCCGGTGCCCGCTATACCTCCGAGGATGTGGAAATCGAACATCTCGCGGGCGGCGACGCCTTCGGTTACCCGAAACAGGACGAGACTTTCGATGAGCCGTCCTGGGAGCTGGGCCTGAGCTACGCCCTCACCGACGACCTGTTCTCCTACATCAAGTACCGCGGCAGCTTCCGCAGCGGCGGCTTCAACGGTTCCGCCTTCCCGCCCATGGACGGTCTCGCCACCGAGGGCGGCAACCTGTTCGATGTCGAAACCGTGGAAGACGTGGAGGCCGGCCTGAAGTTCCGCGGCACGCTGGGCGATATGCCC
Organism: Haliea sp. E17; assembly: GCF_048323675.1. Taxonomy (NCBI): domain Bacteria; kingdom Pseudomonadati; phylum Pseudomonadota; class Gammaproteobacteria; order Cellvibrionales; family Halieaceae; genus Haliea; species Haliea sp. E17. The sequence continues at coordinate 248,028 of NZ_JBLWFK010000003.1, read as the reverse complement.
GCCACCATGAACCTGGCGGTCTACCAGATGTGGGTCGAGGACGTACAGCGCATCGAGTTCCCCGATCCGGACGGCCCCGGCGGCCTCGCCTCCATCGCGGTCACCGCCAACGTGCCGGAGATGGAAGTGAAGGGCGTGGAACTGGATGCCAGCATCGGCGCCACCGACTGGCTGGAGCTGGGTGTTTCCGGCGCCTATACCGACGCGGAGTTCACCGATGGCGACGTGCGCCTGTTTGGTGTCGACTACAGCTACAGCCCAGTGGCCAACACGCCGGAGTATGCCGGTACCCTGTGGGGCCGCATCGATTTCACCGCCGACGGCAATGCGGGTGATATCAGCCTCTACGCGGAAATCTACGCGCAGGATGACATGTGGTTCTCCAACACCGGCGACTCCATCGGACCCGACACCGAGATCGACGGCTACGAGCTGGTCAACGCCCGCCTCGAGTGGAAAGGCATCATGGGTTCCGGCCTCGGCGCCGCCCTGATCGGCCGCAACCTGACGGACGAGGAGCACTTTGTCGGCGGTATGCCACTGGGCGCCTCGCTGGGCCACAACGCGACGGTCGTCGGTGCACCGCGTATGTACGCGATGGAACTGAGTTACCAGTTCTGATCGGCGACCACGACCGGGCCCCTTGGACCCGGTCGTGTTTTATCAACTTTGGATAGCAGGCCCCCGGTACGTGAGATTCCGGGCGGAGAAAGGGAAGTTATGAGTACAGTTACTGTCACACTGGTGCAGGTGGATGGCCAGGAAGTCGTTATCGACGACGCCCCGCTCGGCGAATCCCTGATGGAGGTCGCGCGCTCCCGCGGTGTCGATGGCATTCTCGGCGATTGCGGTGGCGGCTGCGCCTGTGCGACCTGCCATGTCTACGTCGATCCGGCCTGGGAAGATGCCGTGGGCAAGCCCGACGAGATCGAGGAAATGACCCTGGACATGGTCTCCCACGTCACCAGGGACAACAGCCGGCTGAGCTGCCAGATCAGGATTTCCCCGGACCTCGACGGGTTGCGGGTGACGGTAGCCCCCAGCGACTGAAGTAACGCCAAACAACAGGAAAGCCCAATAGCGGAGTAATTGATGAGCAATAAAGAAGTGTATGACGTGATCGTTGTCGGCTCCGGTTCCGCCGGTGCCATGGCCGCGCTGCGGGCGGCGGACCTCGGTCTTTCCGTGCTGGTCGTGGAGAAAGCCCACAAGTTTGGCGGCACCTCCGCCACCTCCGGCGGTGTGATGTGGATTCCCAACCACCAGCTGGAAGCCAATGGCGACAGCCGCGAGGAAGTGGAGACCTACCTCGACAGCCTGATTGAAGTGCCGATCCAGAAGGACCGCCTGGCGGCATTCCTCGACAAGGCGCCGGAGATGGCGAAGTTCCTCAAGGGCATGGGCGTGCCCCTGTTCGTCGCCGCCTGGCCAGACTACTTCCACAGCCTGCCCGGCGCTCGCGCCGACCGCTCCATCGTCTGCGACACCTTCGATGGCCGCGACCTGGGCGACCGCTTTCCCTTCATGCGCGAGCAGTACAACCGCTTCAAGGTGCTCGGCCGCTATGCCATCGACCTGCCGCAGTTCTTCGCCATTTCTACCCAGTCGCCAGGCTGGATCAAGGTTTTCCTGAAAATGGCCTGGACCTACTGGAGCGATCTCTCCACCCGCCTGATCGGCAAGCGCGATCGTCGCTTTACCCAGGGCGGGGCGCTGATGGGCTATGTATTCAAGCAGCTTTTCGATCGCGGCGTGGAAATCCGCCTGGAAACGAAACTGGACGAACTGGTGATGACCGGCGGTGAAGTGAAGGGTGTGAAAGTCAGCAACTTCGGCCGCTGTTATGAAATCGAGGCGCGCCACGGCGTGGTGCTGGCCGCCGGTGGTTTCGAGTGGAACCAGGAACTGCGCGACCGCTACCTGCCGGTGCCCGGCCTGACCCGCCACAGCAGTACTCCGGAAGATGCCAACCGCGGCGAGGCCCTGCTGGCCGGCGTGCAGGTCGGCGCCGCCACCGAGCACACCGACGACGCCTGGTGGATGCCCACCATGCACCTGCCGATGCCGAAAGCCTCCAACTTCGAGGAAATTCATCAGGCGGCCTTCGACGTGGGCCGTCCCCACAGCGTCTGCGTGAACCGGCTCGGCGTGCGTTTCGTCAACGAGGCCTGCGGCTATGACGAATTCGGCTGCGCCATGGTGGCGGATCACCTGGCGACCGGGGCGAACAACCCCTGCTGGCTGGTGTTCGACGCCAAGTTCCGCAAGAAATGGACCGCCGGCGGCCTGCTGCCGAGCATCATCATGCCCGACTGCAGCATCCCGGTGGACTGGTGGGACCACTACATCTTCAAGGCCGACAGCATCGACGCGCTGGCCGCCAAGATCAATATCCCGGTGCAGGCCCTGCGCCAGACCGTCAACAACATGAACCAGTACGCCCGCAGCGGGACCGATGAGGAGTTCGGCCGCGGCGGCAACGACTACGACCGCATGTTCGGCGACGCCAACATCGCGCCCAATCCCTGCCTCGGGTCGATCGACAAGGCCCCGTACTACGCGGTGCCGATCAACGCCGGCGACCTCGGTACCAAGGGCGGCCTCAAGGCGGACGCCAGCGCCCGGGTACTGGATGGCAAGGACCAGCCGATAGTCGGCCTCTACGCCGCCGGCAACAACTCCGGTACACCTTTCGGTAACCGTTACCCCGGTGCTGGGGGTACAATCGGCCCCGCGATGACCTTTGGTTATGTGGCGGCGGAAGACATCGCCGTGCGCGCCGGCAAACTGCAGGCGCCGGAAGCCGCCGAATAGCGTGTAGAGGAACCCGATGGCAAAGCAGTTACCCCAGTACGAGACCCTCGCCCTGACCCGCGAGGGCCGGCGGCTGACGATCACCATGAACATGCCCGAGTCGATGAACGCAGTGAACGCGCTCATGCACGAGGAGCTGGCGGAAGTATTTACCGTGGCCGCTATGGACGAGGGCTCGGACGTGATCGTGCTGACCGGCGCCGGCAAGGCGTTCTCCGCGGGCGGTAACCTCGACCACCTCGCCAACAACGCGGCCAACCCGCACCTGTTCGAGAAGGACCTGCAGCAGGCCAAGCGCATCCTCGGCGCCATCCTCGACCTGGAAAAGCCGCTGATCTGCCGCATGAACGGCCACGCGGTGGGCCTCGGCGCCACCCTGGCCCTGTTCTGCGACATCATCTACGCCAGCGAGAAAGCGAAGATCGGCGACCCCCACGTGGCCCTCGGCCTGGTGGCCGGCGACGGCGGGGCGCTGATCTGGCCCCAGCGCATCGGCCTCACCCTGGCCAAGGAGTTCCTGCTCACCGGTGAACTGCTCAGCGCCCAGCGCGCGGCGGAGATCGGCCTGGTCAACAAGTGCCTGCCCGCCGAGGAACTCGACGCCGCCGTCGACGCGCTGTGTGAGAAGCTCCTGAACGGCGCCCAGAACGCGATCCGCTGGACCAAGGTGCTGACCAACATGGAACTCAAGCGCATGGCCAGCAGCGTGCTGGAGGCCGGTATCGCCTACGAGGCGGTGTCGGTGCGCACCCCGGATCACCAGGAGGGGGTGAAGGCGCTGCAGGAGAAGCGGGCGCCGGTGTTTCCCAGCAGCCGGAAATCCTGAGCCCTGATCCTTTCGCGGTGAGGGGGGCGCCGGGTCCGGCCGGACCCGCTGCCTCTCTCCCTGTTCAGGGGTTGGATTTCTTGACGAACTCCGACTTCAGCATCATCGCTCCGGCCTTGTCGACCCGGCAATCGATATTGTGATCGCCGTCGACGATCCGGTTGATCCGGATTTTCGTGCCCACTTTCAGCACGGTCGAGGTGCCCTTGACCTTGAGGTCCTTGATCAGCGTCGCGTTGTCGCCTTCGACAAGGTCGTTGCCGTTGGCATCCTTGACCGTGGCGACAGCGTCGCCTTGTTCCGTGCCGGCCTGCCATTCGTGGCCGCACTCCGGGCAGACCAGCTGGTCGCGGTCCTCATAGGTGAATGTCGACTGGCATTGGGGGCAGGGGGGATAGCCGCTCATAGCTGGTTCCTTTTTCCGGGATTAAAAAATAACAGTGAAGTCTTTCAGCCCAATCGCGCGGATGAGTTGCGCCAGTGCGTTGAGGTCATCCGTCGAGATCGGGCTGTCGTCGTTATCGGCGAGGATAAACGACTTGTAGTGGGCGTCGCGCAGCATCACGAACCATTCCGTCGGCAGCGATGGATTGACCATGACCTGGGCTTCCTTCCATGCGCCCTGTGCGCCGAGATCGATTGCGTTATCCAGTTTCATGGGGCTTTTGGGTCTCCTCCAGGTTATCGAGTGCATCTGCCAGGGTGGGATGTGAGAGGTCCAGTGGTCCGCGGTTTTCGTCGCGGGCCCTGGCCAGTGTCTTCAGGGGCTGGAACTGCCAGTCGGAAAAGCGGATGGAAACCCCCTGTCGTTCACAGTGGGTGAGCAGCTTTTCTATTGCCGCGAGTCCGCCCGCATCGAGATAGGCGCTGTAGCGCATGTGCAGGACGAGGCCCCGGGCGCCCTCTGTACGCTGCACCAGTTCACCGAGAATGCGATCCGCGGCGGCGAAAAACAGCGGGCCGTTGACCTTGAATACACGCCAGTTGGCGGGCGGGGGGCGGGGCAGCAGCTCGCGGTTATCGGTTATCTCCACCACCTGGGTGAGGGTGGCGATTTCCTTCATGAACAGTACTGACGCCAGCAGGATACCGGCGGTGATGGCGATCACCATGTCGAACAGGACCGTCAGTGAAAGACAGGTGAGCAATACCGCGACGTCGCTGGCCGGAGACTTGCGGACCAGGCGGACAATTTTGTCGGCTTCGCTCATCTGCCAGGCCACCACCATCAGCATCGCCGCCATGGCCGGCATTGGCACGAAGGCCAGCGTGCCGGCGAACACCAGCAAGCCGGATAATACGACAACAGAGTGGATGAGGGCCGCCAGCGGAGAAACCGCCCCGGCGCGGAAGTTGGAGGCCGAGCGCGCGAGCGCTGCGGTCGCGGTAATCCCGCCGAAAAACGGTGTCACCACGTTGGCCAGCCCCTGCGCCAGCAGTTCGCTGTTGGCGCTGTGGCGCTTGCCCGACATACCGTCCAGGACCACCGCGCAGAGCAGCGATTCGATGGCCCCCAGCACAGCAATGGCAAAGGCCGCCGGCAGCAGTTCTGAAAACAGCGCGAAGGACAGTTGCAGGGGCTCCCCGCCTGCGCCGGGATGGCGCCACGGCCAGTCGAGCTCCGGCAGGAAGGGCGGAATCCCGCCGGCTGTAGTGCCGTCGGCCAGCAGGTAGTGGAAGCGCGAGCCGATGGTGTCCACTTCATTGCCAAAGTGCGCCAGGACGATACCCAGCACGGAGGACAGCACCAGTGCCGGCAGGTGAGGCGGAACCGGCGTGCGCAGTCGAGGCCAGGCCAGCATTAGCGCAAGGGTAAACAGTGCCAGACCGGTGCTCGCGAGATCGAACCGGTGCAGGTTGCCGGCAATCGCGGCCAGTTTGCCGATGAAGTCATCGGGCATCCCGGTGATGGCGAGCCCGGTGAAGTCGGGGACCTGCAATACCGCGATGACGATCGCGATACCACCGGTAAAGCCCAGGGTTACCGATGCGGGGATGTACTCGATGAAGCGGCCGAGCCGGGCATAGGCCATGGCCATGAGGATGGCGCCGGCCATGAGGGAGGCCAGCAGCAGGCCGCCGAGCCCGTACTTCGCGGTCAGCGGCTGCAGGATAACCACGAAAGCCGCGGTCGGCCCGGAAATGCTGAACCGGCTGCCACCGGCCAGCGCGATAATCGCCCCGGCGATTATCGCTGTATACAGGCCGTGCTGTGGTGCCACGCCGCTGGCAATCGCCAGGGCCATTGCCAGGGGGATTGCGATCACCCCGACGGTGACTCCGGCCAGCAGGTCCCTGCGCAGGTCGCTGCGGCCGTAGCCCTCTGCCAGTACCTCGCGCAGCGCATGCCCCGGGCGCAGTGAGATCAGGTGTTTACGCTGGGGCATTGTGGGAATCCGCGCTCCAATTCAGGGGTGTATGGGCAGGCCTTGCCTGCTGCCTGTATCCGGCGCTACCAGCTGCGTGGGGCCGCCGTACCGGTGCCTGGCTCAGGGGGGGCCGGTGTGTGTTGTATTATAATACAATTAACATTAAATTGGATTTCAGGCTGGATGCCAGGAATTCGATGCAGCCAGCTGGCAGCCCGGAGCCTCCCTGTGACACGCAGGACATGCAATCGGGGCAACAGAGTGCTTTCGCCAGCCGGAAGCTCCGGTTTGGGCCGGGCGCACTCCCCGGGTACACTCCCGCCTCAGGCAGGCGCACCCCGATCGTCGGACAGCGAGTAAAATCATGGAAAAGCGCACCGCACGACTGACCGTGCTGGTTGATCCACAAAAGAAAGCGGCATTTGAACAACTGTGCGCGCAGGAAGACGTCACCCCGTCGCAGAAAATCCGCCAGTTCATGCGCGAATACATCGAACAGGCACTGGGGGCGGACTGGAAGGACAAGGTCTTCGGGGACGCAGGCCCGGCAGAGTAACGACTCGGCTACCGCGGCCTGGAAAGCCGGCGCTCCCCCCACTCCGCCCGCCCTGCTACGGTACGTGCAGGGGAGTTCCCCCTGCGCTTCGAGGGCCCGGTCAAGGGTGACTTCCGCCTGGCGAAAAAGCCGACCCGGGTCGGCGGCGTCGATATTCCCGCGGGCAGCTTCCTGTATATCGCCAACAGCGCCGCCAACCGCGACGCCCGCCAGTTCGAGAATCCCGCGGAGTTCCAGGTGGACCGGCAAAACGCCCGCTTGCACGTGGCCTTCGGCCGCGGCCGCCACGCCTGTCCGGGCACCCCGCTGGCACGGGCCGAGGCGGTGGTCAGCCTCAACCGCATGTTCGACCGCACCACCGACATTCGCGTCTCCGAGAAAGTCCACGGGCCGCCCGGGGCGCGCAACTACAGCTACCTGCCCACCTTCATCCTGCGCGGCCTCACTCACCTCGTCCTGGAGTTCGATGTGGCGCCGGAGGCTGCCCAATGAAAGTCCGTGTGGATGCGGATATCTGCGCCGGTTTCGGCGTCTGCCTCGGCCTCTGCCCCGAGGTGTTCGAACTGCACGACGACGGTTACGCCGTCGTGCTGGTCGCAGAGGTGCCGGAGGAGTTCGAGGAAGCGGTGCGCGCAGCGGTCGGGCAGTGTCCGGCCAATGCGATCTCCATCAGCGACGAATAGTTCAACCGCAATTCCCGGCCCACGCCGGTTGCTGCGTGCACGCCGGGACAGTCAATGAATTGCTGTTCGGGTAGCCATCGGCGTTGCCGTTTGCTGCCATGGCGCGGCCCAATGCTGGTCGGGATACCGCTGTGATACCCTGCAATCTGCCTGTTTTCCCGGTGTAAGGACCCCCATGTTGAATTCGACACAAGCCTGTGTGGCGCGCTCCGCAGCTCATGGCAGGCGAGCCTGCCTGGCCCTGGTGATTGGCTTGTTCTCGGGCATTGCATCCAGCGGGGGATCAGCGGCCGGTGCGGGAGCCTCCCTGGAGAGCATCGTCGACGCCGCGATCACTCCCGTGATGCGCGAATACGCGGTTCCGGGAGTGGCCGTAGCCGTCAGCTATCACGGCGAGACCCGGTTTTTCAGTTTTGGTGTTGCCTCCCTGGAAAGCGCCCGGCCGGTGACACCGGACACGCTGTTCGAGGTGGGCTCGGTCAGCAAAACCTTTACCGCGACGCTGCTCGCCTACGCGCAGGCAGCGGGAAGCCTGTCGCTCGGTGACCACCCGGGTCAGTACCTGCCCGGGTTGCGGGATGCGCCCATCAACCGTGCGAGCCTCCTCCACCTGGCCACCTACACCGCCGGCGGGCTGCCCCTGCAGATGCCCGACAGCGTCGTCGATACGGCTCAGATGATCGACTATTTCCAGCAGTGGCAGCCACTTGCCGCTCCCGGTGCGTTGCGCAGGTATTCCAACCCGAGTATCGGCCTTGCCGGATATCTCGCCGGCATTGCCCTGGGCCCGGAGTTTACTGCGGCGATGGAGACCCGTGTGCTCGCTGCACTGGGCCTGCGCAATACCTTTCTCCACGTGCCCGATTCCGCTGCGGAGCTGTACGCCTGGGGCCACAACGCGGACAACCAGCCGATTCGCGTGAACCCCGGGATGTTCGACGCCGAGGCCTACGGCATCAAGACCAGCGCCCGCGACCTGATCCGCTTTGTGGAAGCCAATATGAACCCGCTACAGTTCGGGGCCGCGATGCGCCAGGCCATCGAGACCACCCACACGGGCTATTTCAGGGCGGGCGAGACGGTCCAGGGGCTGGCCTGGGAGCGCTATCCCTACCCGGTGTCGCTGGACCGCCTGCTGGCGGGCAATTCGCGCGAGATGGCCATGGAGGCGCAGCCGGCGGTTGCGCTCGAGCCGCCGCTGCCGCCTGCGGCCAGCGCGCTGTACAACAAGACGGGGTCCACCAACGGCTTCGGCGCCTACGTGGTTTTCGTGCCAGGGGAGGCCGTGGGCATCGTGATACTGGCGAACCGCAATTACCCGAACGCGGCGCGCATTGGCGCGGCATACCGGATCCTGGCGGAGCTCACCGGGAGCCTGGGGCAGGGGGAGATGTAAGCGGGGGGATAATCCGGGTTCGTCATTGGGACGAACCCGGAAGGGGGCGCTATCAGCCAGTAAAGCCAGGCAGGCGGCTGTTGATGATCGCGGTCGCGTCATCGACGATGCGCTTGATCAGTTCTTCACAGCTCGGGATGTCGTGGATCAGGCCCTGGATCTGGCCAGCCCAGACCAGGCCCGCGTCGACGTTACCGGTTTCCAGCGCGACGCGGCCGTCGGCGCCTTTCACCAGGTGCGCCACGTCCTTGAACTCGGCTTCCGGGTTGCGGAGGATTTCCACCACTTCGCTGGAGCGGCTGGTCTTGGCGACGCGGCCGGTGTTGCGCAGGGAGCGGAAGATCAGATTGGTGTCGCGCTCGTCGTTGTCCACCAGCAACTGCTTGATATTGTCGTGGATCGGCGCTTCTTTCGTCGCGCAGAAACGGGTGCCCATGTTGATGCCGTCGGCGCCCAGGGCCAGCGCGGCCACCAGGCCGCGGCCGTCGCCGAAGCCGCCGGAGGCGATCATCGGGATCTTCACCTTGTCGGCAGCCGCCGGAATCAGGATCAGGCCGGGGATGTCGTCTTCACCGGGGTGGCCGGCACACTCGAAGCCGTCGATGGAGATCGCGTCGACGCCCATGCGTTCGGCGGACAGGGCGTGGCGCACCGCGGTGCACTTGTGCACGACGATGATGCCGTTGTTTTTGAAGTCCTCGACGTGCTCGCCCGGGTTGTGGCCTGCGGTTTCGACGATCTTCACACCCATGTCGATGATCGCCTTGCGGTACTCGGCGTAGGGGGGCGGGTTCACGGAAGGCAGGATGGTGAGGTTCACACCGAAGGGCTTGTCGGTCATTTCCCGGCAGCGCTCGATTTCCTTGCGCAGGTCATCCGGGGTGGGCTGGGTGAGGGCGGTGAGGATGCCGAGGCCGCCGGCGTTGGAAACGGCAGCCGCCAGTTCCGCGCGGCCCACCCACATCATGCCACCCTGTACGATGGGGTACTCGATCCCCAGAAGTTCGCTAAACCGTGTTTTCAGTGTCATCTCTGTTCTATTCTCCAGTGCGTAATAATTGTAAGGCCGCCGCAGGGCTGCGCCCCAGGGTAGGTAGCCTTGGGGGTGGGCGCTTCGTTGCGCTCGCAGTTGCCGCGGACGGCCGGGAATAAAAGGGCTGCTGATCTTACATTTATACCTGCCGGACTTCCAATAGCTCGGGGGTGGGCGTTTCGGTCAAAGGATTGGCGAATTCCGCCATCAGGAACGGCAGGCGTTCCCTCCAGGTTTCCACCGCGGCGTCCTTCACCGGCCCGTAACCCGCAATCTCGAACGCGGCCGCGGCAATTTCGGTGCCCTTGGCCAGATTGTCCGCGGTGAGGCGCTGGCTGATGTCCTCGATCAATTCGCGGTACTCGGTGATCAGCCTGCGTTCCATGCGCCGCTCTGGCAGGTAGCCGATCGGATCGAAGGCGGTGCCGCGCAGGAACTTGAATTTCGCCAGCAGGCCGAAGGCCTTGAGCATCCAGGGGCCGAAGGTGCGTTTCTTCGGCCGCCCGGTGGCCGGGTCGGTACCGGAGAGCAGCATTGCCGAGGCCAGGTTGAACTCGATGCGGAAGTCGCCGCTGAACTGGGCTTTCAGCCGTTCCATGAACTTCGGGTCGCTGTACAGGCGCGCCACCTCGTACTCGTCCTTGTAGGCCATCAGGCGGGCGAGGCTCAGGGCGACCTGGCGGACGAATTCCTCGCCGTCGAGGCCTTTGGCGGCCACGCGCTGGCGGACCGCCGCCACGAAATCGCTGTAGGTCTTCGCGTAGGACGCGTCCTGGTACTTGACCAGCAGTGCTGTGCGACTGGCCAGGACCTCGTCCACGGTGTCGAGGCTCGGCAATTCCGGGGTGTCGTCCAGTTGCTGCACCAGCGCCGCCGGGTCGTGGGCGGCCAGCCGGCCGAGGTCGAAGGTGCGCAGGTTGCCCTTGACGAAGGTACCGTTGAGGCGGATGGCCTCCTTGATGGAAGCGATACTGATCGGCAGCAGGCCCTTCTGGGCGGCGTAGCCGAGCATCAGCATGTTGGTGCCGATGCTGTCGCCGGTGAGGTCGGTGGCCAGCTTGCTGGCGTGCAGGTCGAAGCTGGGGCCGCCGTCGAGAGCCTTGAGGATGGCCGAGCGCAGCCGCGCCTCGCCGAGGTCGAGGTGCTTGTTGCTCTGGAAATCCCCGGTGGGGGCGACATCGGTATTGAGGATGGCGGCGGTGCTGCCAGGCTTGACGGTTTTCAGCACCGGGGCGCTGGCGCCGACGATCAGGTCGCAGGCCAGCATCAGGTCGCACATGCCCTCGGACAGGCGCGAGGTGTAAATCCCTTTGGGGTCGGGGCCGATGCGTATGTGGCTGGTCACCGCGCCACCCTTTTGCGCCATGCCGGTCATGTCGAGGATGGTGGCGCCCTTGCCGTCGAGGTTGGCGGCCATGCCCAGCAGGGCGCCGATAGTCAGCACGCCGGTGCCGCCGATACCGCCGACCAGGATGTTGTAGCCGGACTGCTCCAGGGGCAGGAGCGCCGGTTCCGGCAGTGCCGCGACCAGCCGCTCCAGCTCGCTCTCCTCGCCGCGGGTGTGCACGGCGATCTTCGCCCCGGTGACGTTGACGAAGGAGGGGCAGAAGCCCTTCACGCAGCTGTAGTCCTTGTTGCAGGTGCTCTGGTCGATCCTGCGCTTGCGCCCCAGTTCGGTTTCCAGCGGCGTGATGCTGATGCAGTTGGACTGCACCGAGCAGTCGCCACAGCCCTCGCAGACCTCCGGGTTGATGAACAGGCGCTTGTCCGGGTCGTCCATCAGGCCGCGCTTGCGCCGCCGGCGTTTCTCGGTGGCGCAGGTCTGCTCGTAGACGATGCCGGTGACGCCCTTCATTTTGCGCAGTTCTTTCTGCAGGTGGTCCAGTTCATCCCGGTGGTAGACCGCGGAATTGGCGGGCAGGGAGATGCCGCGGTACTGCTCGGGGTTGTCCGACACCAGGTAGACCGGGCGCACGCCCTCGGACAGCAACTGGTTGACCATGTCCACCGGGGAGATGGACTGCTCCACCGGCTGGCCGCCGGTCATTGCCACGGCGTCGTTGTAGAGGACCTTGTAGGTGATGTTGGCCTTTGCCGCGACCGCCGCGCGAATCGCCAGCACCCCGGAATGGGAGTAAGTGCCGTCGCCCATGTTCTGGAACATGTGCGGGGTGTCGACGAACTGGCTTACCGAGGTCCACGGCGAACCCTCGTGGCCCATGGGCATGAACTGCATGGTATCGCGGTCCATGACCACCGCGGCGAGGCCGTGGCAGCCGATGCCGCCCATGGCGCGGGAGCCCTCAGGCAGTTTGGTACTGGTGTTGTGCGGGCAGCCGGAACAGAAATAGGCCGGGCGCATGACGCCGCTGCCGTAGTCCGCGGCTTTGCCTTCGAGTTGCTGGAAACGCGCGAAGGCGCTGGCCACGCCGTCGTCCTGCATACCCAGTTGCGCCAGCAGGCGGACAATCGCCTCGCGGGCCTTGCCCACGGTGAGTTCACCCACCGAGGGCAGCAGCGGCTTGCCCTCGAGGTCCAGCTTGCCGGCGAGGCCGGGGCGCTCGCTGCTTGCCAGGGCGTAGAGGTGCCGGGCGACCTGGTCCTCCATAACCGGGCGTTTTTCCTCCACCACCAGGATAGCCTTGTGGCCGCGGGCGAAGGCATTGAGACCCTCGGCGTCCATCGGCCAGACCAGTCCCGGCTTGTACAGGCGGATGCCGAGGCGCGCGCAGGCGGCCTCGTCGAGGCCGAGGTCGTCCAGGGCCTGGCGCACGTCGAGGTAGGCCTTGCCGGCGCTGACGATGCCCAGGCCGCGCTGGTCGCCGCCGATCACAGTGCGGTCGATGCCATTGGCGCGGGCAAAGGCGGTGGCGGCGGGCAGGCGGTAATTGACCAGCCATTCCTCTTCCACCAGCGGCGGCAGGTTCTGCCGGGCGTTGAGGCCCTCGGGCGGGATGATGGCATCCGTGGGGGTGACATAGTCCCGGTAGGGATCCGGCAACTCGATACAGGCAGTCAGGTCCAGGGTGTCGGTAATCGTCTTCAGGCCCACGTAGCAGCCGCTGTAGCGCGACATGGCCCAGCCGAACAGGCCGTACTCGATGATCTCGGCGATGTTGGCGGGGTAGAGCACCGGCACCATCGCCGCCATCAGGGTGTGCTCCGACTGGTGGGCGCTGTCCGAGGACTTGCCGCCGTGGTCGTCGCCGGCCACCACCAGGAAGCCGCCGTTGGCGGAGCTGCCCTCGAAGTTGCCCAGCTTGATCGACTCACAGGCCCGGTCGACGCCGATGCCCTTGCCATACCACAGGCCGAAGATGCCGTCGTAGTCGGAGTTGCCGAACCACTTCAGCTCCTGGGTGCCGCGGATCGAGCTGACCGCCAGTTCCTCGTTGAGGCCCGCGCGGAACACGATGTTGTACTCGTCGAGCAGTTTCTGCGCACCCCACAGGGCGGAATCGTAAACGCCCAGTGGCGAACCCCGGTAGCCGGAGATGAACCCGCCGGTCTTCAGTCCCGCGGCGCGGTCGCGGCGGGCCTGGTCCAGCGGCAGGCGCACCAGGGCCTGGTTGGAGGACATGAAGACCTGGCCACCGGCCTGCAGGTACTTGTCGTCGAGTGTTACTACGGATTTGGTCATCAGCGAATTACATTGGGCGCCGGCGGACGGCGGGTTGTCGGGGCGCTGTGTTCAGCGCAAATCCCGCGAGCAGGTGTCGCGGGTGTCTGGCTCTGTGTGTGTCTTCATCCGTGGACTGGCGGCGGGTTTGCAACCGCCGCCCGGGATTCCTGTACCCTTCAGCCGGTGACCGGCTTGAGGTTCTCGAGCGGGAAATCGCAGTTGATGGTTTCCTGCAGCTCGATGATATTGCCTTCCGGGTCGCGGCCATAGATGGACGTCACGTGGCCCATCTCGATCGGCGCCGGCTGGCTGAAGGTCATACCGAGGCCCTTCAGGCGCTCGAATTCCTCCTGGATACCGACCACGTCCACGCAGAAGTGGGTATAACCCTTGTCCTGCGGGTTCAGGGCTCCGGTCACCGCGGGCGCCGGGGCGCTGTACTGGAACATCTCGATATAGCAGGTGCCTGCACGCAACATGCAACCGCGGGCGGCGGAGTTGGGGACGTCGACGATCCTGTCGATGAACTCGTCGTTCTCCCAGCTGAATTCCTCGCCGACCAGCTCGAAACCAAACGCTTCCTTATAGAAGGCACGCATCTTGTCCATGTCATGCACGTGAACTGCGAAGTGGTGTACACCTCTTATCATTGGATGTTCCTCCGGAATTTCACCAGAGCCAACAGTAGGGAAATTCGATCTGAAGGACAACTGTGCCGTCCGGCTGTTGTCATATCAGACAAATGGATATGCACTCTCAGTCATTTTGGGGGTGATTGTGCCGGTGGCATAATGGCGCCACTGTCAAATAAGGCGTCCATGAGACGCGCCACGTAAAGGCCTGGAGGTGACGTATGAGCGAACAAGTGCTCGATAACGCACAACAACTTGCACCGGGTGAAGCCCGCTGCCCCAATGAGCCCAGCACTCAGGACATTATCGCCAAGGACCGGGTGACCGCGCCCGACTGGGTGCGCTCGGAGTCCTACCGTTTCCTGGGTGATGAAGATATTCCGAAAGGTCGTTATATTGATCCGGAATATGCCAAAAAAGAATATGAGAAGCTCTGGACCCGCACGTGGCAATTCGCCTGCCGGGAAGAGCACATCCCCGAGGTGGGCGACTACTACGTCTACGACCTCGGCCGTCGCTCGTTTATCGTGACCCGTGTCGCCGAGAACGAGGTCAAGGCTTACTACAACTCCTGCCTGCACCGCGGCACCAAGCTGCGCCCCTCCGGCACCGAGGGCTGCGCCAGCGAGTTCACCTGCCCCTTCCACGGCTGGACCTGGAACCTCGACGGCAGCCTGCAGAAGGCTACCTGTCACTGGGACTTCCCCCACGTGGAGGCCGAGAAATTCAACCTGCCGGAAGCCAGGGTCGAGCTGCTGGCAGGCTTCGTGTTCATCAACATGGACCACGACGCGCTGCCGCTGGAAGAGTACTTCGGCCCGGAATTCATGTCCCACATCAATTCCTGGGGCCTGGAAAACCGCTACATCCACTGCCACGTGGCCAAGCGCATCCCGGCCAACTGGAAGCTCAACATGGAGGCCTTCATGGAGGCCTACCATGTGATCGAGACCCACCCGCAGGTGGCGGTATCCAACGCGGACGCCAACTCCCAGTACGATTTCTACGGCGACCACGTCGACCGCTTTATCTCGCCGCTGGGCGTGATCAGCCCTCACCTGCGCGGCCAGTACACCGAGCAGGACATCCTAGACCAGTTCACCGTGGGCGACAGCTCGGTACTCGCCGGCGCCGACCGCAAACTGGCGGAAGGTGAAACTGCCCGCCAGCGCATGGCGGACATGCTGCGGGATATGTTCGAGAAGGGCACCAAAGCTGACCTCAGCGGCGTCTCCGACTCCGAACTGCTGGACTGCTTCTCCTACACCATCTTCCCGAACACCTTCATGTTCCCGGGCATCTCCCTGCCGATGGTCTACCGCTTCCGCCCGGATCCGGAGGACCACCGCAAGAGCTTCTACGAGGTGTTCTTCATGCGCCCGGTGCCCAAAGACGGCGAGCGCCCGGAACCGGCGGAGTGCGTCTGGCTGGAGGACCACCAGTCCTTCACTGAGGCCGAGGGCATGGACCCGGGCTTCGGTAACATCCTGGACCAGGACACCGAGAACCTGCTGGCACAGCAACAGGGTCTCGAGGCCACCGCGAAGGACGGCCTGACCCTGGGCAACTACCAGGAGATCCGCGTGCGCCACTTCGAGCAGACCATCGACAAGTACATGGCGGACTGAGGTCTGGACCTCTCAGGTAGAACTCCCCAGGGGTTCTGCCTGAAGCAACACCCGCATTCGCACTGCAGTTCTTTTTGTCCGGATATATTGCCGTAGCAGGAATCTCGCGAGCGAACAGCCGGACATCCCCGGTGGGACCGTTGGGCGACATGGATGTCGCCCACCGAGCCTGCACATGGATGTGTGCTTTTTGGCGTGTCCCACCGGGGATGTCCGGCTGTTCGCGATAATTCTGGATAATGCTCCCGCGAGGCGCGGGGGCAGTGCGCGATGCCTGGTCGCGTAGCGCGCGCCAAACCGGCATTCGCCCCGGGAAACACGCCAAAAAGCGCACATCCATGTGCAGGCTCGGGCGGCGACGTCCTGTCGCCGCACGGTTTCCCGGGGCGAATGCCGGTCTGACACGCTCGTCCGAATAGTGGCGGTACACCCTGTGAATCTATCGTTGCCCAGCAAATGTCAGGCTTTATAACTGTTGCCGATAGTGGTTGAATACGCGCTCTGAAAAACCCACCGGGCTTGGAAAAGCCCCGATTCAGAAAAAAGGTATCGAATTTTGTCGACTGAATTTATCCAGTTTTGCCCCGTATCCGACGTGCCCGTCGGTGGCAAGAAAGCCGCCAAGATCGATGGTACCTGGGTGATGGTCTGCAATACCAAGGAAGGGCTGTTCGCCGTCTCGGCAATCTGCTCCCACCAGGACAAGCCGCTGTTCAACGGCAGGATCCGCAATTGCAAAGTCACCTGCCCGGTCCACGGCGCGCGGTTCGACCTGAAAACCGGCGAGGCCCTGGACCTTCCCGCGACCCAGCCCATCCCCACCTACGAGGTGCGGATCATGGGTGACTGGGTCGAAGTCAAGATCTGAACGCGTCCCGCCGTTAGCCATCGGCGTAGCGCTGCCGGCCCCTTTGTCGGGGCCAGCGAACGAGAAAAGGGTTGCCAATGAGCGAACAAGACAACACGGAATCCCTGCGCGGGGAAGTGCGCAACTGGCTGGCGGAGAACGTCCCCGCCGGTTGGCGCGAGGCGATGACCAGTGTCGAGCAGGAAGCCTTTGTCGCCCTGCAGCGAGACTGGTTCGGCAAACTGGTCGCGGCGGGTTATGCCACGCCCCACTGGCCGGAAGGCTGGCCCGGTGGCGGCCGTTCACTGGCCGAGCAGAAGGTGATCTTCGAGGAAGTGGCCCGCGCCGACGCGCCGCGGCTGATCATGTATTTCGTCTCCCTCTACCACGCCGCCTGCACGCTATTCGAATGCGCCAGCAAGGAACAGCAGGACAAGTACCTGCCCGGCATCCTGAAAGGTGAAATCTGGTGTCAGGGCTTTTCCGAACCGAACGCCGGTTCCGACCTCGCCTCCCTGCGCACCCGCGCCGAGCGGGTGGGTGACAAGTACGTCATCAACGGCCAGAAAACCTGGTCGACCATGGCCCAGTACGCGGACAAGTGCCTGCTGCTGGCACGCACCGACCGCTCCGGGCCGCCCCAGGCGGGCCTGACCTACCTGCTGCTGGACATGAAATCCCCCGGCGTCACCGTGCGCCCGATCGACCAGATCACCGGCGACGACGAGTTCGCGGAGATTTTCTTCGACGACGTGGAAGTGCCTGTGGAAGACCTCGTCGGGGAAGAGGGCAACGGCTGGGCGGTGGCGCAGACAACACTCGCCTCCGAGCGCGGCCTGACCCTGGTGGAGTTGAGCCAGCGCATGCGCTACGGCCTGCCGCTCATCGCCAGTGCCATCCGCGAGGCGGGGCTGGAGAACGACAGCGGTATCCGCCGTGACCTCGGCCATGTGATGGCCCGCGTCGACGCCTGCTGCGCGGTGGCGGACCGCTACCTGCAAAAGCGTATCACCCACAACGAACAGGTGGGGGACGCCTCCATCGTCAAGCTTTACTACTCCCGCACCCTGCGTGAGTTCGTGCGCCTGGGCAAGCGGGTTGCCGGCCTGCAAGGGCAGTACGAGCGCGGCTTCATGCGCGGCGCGACCCAGGAGACCGGCAACTGGATGGTGGACTTCATGAACTCCTACAACTGGTCCATCGCCGGCGGCAGTGACGAGGTCCAGCGCAACATTCTCTCCGAGCGCATGCTGGAGATGCCCCGTGAACCGAAAACCTGGAAGCTGGAGGGTTAAGCGCGATGAATGCAGAAGTCAATGAACTGCGCGACTCCGCGCGCCAGGTGATGGAAGGCGCCGGCCTCGCGGCGGCGGAACAGGAGACCTGGCCGCTGGTGGCGGAACTGGGCTGGCTGATGGTCACCGTTCCCGAAGAGCAGGGCGGTCTCGGCATGGGCCTGGATGCGGCCTGTGCCCTGCACCTGGAGATGGGCCGAAGTCTCGCCACAGTGCCTTGCCTCTCGGCCCTGCTGGGTATCGAAGCCCTGAGCGGGAGCGATTCCGCACTGAAGGAAACCCATCTGGAGCGAGTGATCACTGGCGAGGAATTCATCGCCGTGGCGCTGGCGGAACCCGCCGTTGCGGTCACCCGGGTCGACGGCGACAAGCTCAGCGGGACGCTGCAGGCCGTGCCCTCGGCGGACCGCGCCGACTTCATCCTGGTGGCGACTGACGACGGCGAATTGCTGGCGCTGGTGGCCAGGGATGCGGTGCAACTGACTGAACAGGCCACCTGGGACAAGACACGGCGCCTGTTCGACGTGGCTCTGGACGGCGTCGCCATCGACGAACAACTGGTGCTGGCCCGCGGCGGCGCGGCCCGCGCCCTGCTGGAAAAACTCGCGGTGCACCGGGATTTCGCCCTCGCGGCGGACGCGGTGGGCGGCGCCGCGGCGCTGCTGGAAATGACCGTGGAATACCTCAAGACCCGGCGCCAGTACGGTCGCCCGCTGGCCCTGTTCCAGGCGTTGAAGCACCGCTGCGCGGATCTCAAGGTGTACGTGGAGGCCGCTGAGGCACTGCTGATGGCGAACCTCGATTTGCTCGCCGCTGGCGGCGACGCCGTTGCGCTGGCCAGTGCCGCGAAGGAACTGTCCGCGGGCACCTACACCATGGTCGCGGACGAGTCCCTGCAGTTGCACGGCGGCATCGGCATGACCTCCGAGCACGATTGCCACCTGTTCCTGAAGCGGGCCATGCTCGACGAGCACCTCGGCCGGGGACAGGGCGCGTATTCGGCCCTGCTGGCTGACCAGCTGCTTGCGGCGACGGCCCGGTAAGCTGCTCAACACTGGTGTATACTACGCGGCGCTAATCAGCTGACGGTGGTCCGGTTTCGAAGCCGGGCCACTCCCATTTTTCAACGTGTGAAACGGTAGGTGACTATGTTTTCCGGAATTCTGATCAACAAGGACGATAACGGCCAGACGGTCGAAGTGGCGCAGATCGACGAGGCGCAACTGCCCGAAGGCGACGTGACCATCGCTGTGGACTACTCCACGCTCAATTACAAGGACGGCCTCGCCATCACCGGCAGCTCACCTGTCGTGCGCAGCTTCCCCATGGTGCCCGGCATCGACCTCGCCGGCACCGTCACTGAAACCAGCCACCCCGACTGGGCCGTAGGTGACAAGGTCGTGCTGAACGGCTGGGGCGTGGGCGAAGGCCACTGGGGCGGCCTGGCGCAGAAAGCCCGCCTGAACGGCGACTGGCTGGTGGCGCTGCCCTCCGCCTTCACTGCCAAGCAGTCCATGGCCATTGGCACTGCCGGTTATACCGCTGCACTGTGCGTGGACACCCTGGTCAACTACGGTATCACTCCGGACCAGGGCGAAATCCTGGTCACCGGCGCCAGCGGCGGCGTGGGCAGCTTCGCGGTTTCTCTGCTGAAAGCAGCTGGTTTCACAGTTGCGGCCTCCACTGGTAAAGCGTCCGAAGCGGATTACCTGAAAGGCCTGGGCGCCGACACCATCATCGACCGCGCCGAGCTGTCCGAAAAGGGCCGCCCCCTGCAGAAAGAGCGCTGGGCCGGTGTCGTCGATTCCGTCGGCAGCTTCACCCTGGCCAACGCCTGCGCCCAGACCAAGTACCGCGGCGCGGTAGCAGCCTGCGGCCTGGCCCAGGGCCCGGACTTCAATACCACCGTCATGCCCTTCATCCTGCGCGGCGTCGCCCTGCTGGGTGTCGACAGCGTGATGGCGCCCCGCGCCCCGCGCCTGGCGGCCTGGAAGCGTCTGGCGGAAGACCTCGATACCGCGGCCCTGGACGTGATCGCCCAGGAGATCAGCCTCGCTGAAGCGATCGACGCGGCCAAGGGCCTGCTGGAAGGCAAGGTGCGCGGCCGTATCGTGGTCGACGTCAACCGTTAAGTCGCTCGACTGAGCGGCAGGGCGAACAGGCAAGATTGAAGGAACATCAGCCCAGATGACTGCAGCGGAACAACTCTCCATCGTCCACGGCATCCCGCTGGCAGACGAACCGGGGCAGGGAGCCCACACCATCCCCGGTTACCTGCGGGAAGTCACTGCGCGCTACGCGGACAGCGAAGCGCTGGTGATGCACGGCCCCGACGGCGTGCTGCGCTGGACCTACCGGGAGTTCTGGGAGCAGTCCATGGCGGTGGCCAAAGCGCTGGTCGCCGCCGGAGTGGGCAAGGACGCGCGGGTGGGCATCCTGATGACCAACCGCGCCGAATTCCTCACCGGCCTGTTCGGCACCGCGCTGGCGGGCGGCGTCGCCGTCGCCCTCAGCACCTTCTCCACCCCGGTGGAGCTGGACCATTTGTTGAAAGCATCCGACGTCTCGGTACTGTTGTACGAGGACCGGGTGCTGAAAAAGGACTTCGCCGCGATGCTGGCGGAGCTGGAGCCCGCGGTAGCCGCCAGTGTACCGGGGACATTTTCATCGGTTAAATTCCCTTTCCTGCAGCGTCTGGTGCAGTTGCCGGGAGTTACCTCGCTCAACGGACCGGCGCCTCTCGCTGGCGCCTGTGAATCCTATGCGGAGTTCATCGCCGCGGGTGTGGGGATCGACGACGCGGTGGTGGAAGCGCGTGCCACCAGCGTGCAGCCCACCGACAACGGCGGCCTGTTTTTCTCCTCTGGCAGCACCAGCCTGCCCAAGGGCATCCTGCACTCCCAGCGCGCCTTCACCATCCAGTGGTGGCGCTGGCCGCGCATCTGCCTGATGAAGCAGCCGGTGCGCAGCTGGACCAGCAACGGCTTCTTCTGGTCCGGCAATATTTCCATCATCGTCGGCACCGCCTTCTCCACCGGCGGCGCGATCATCCTGCAGCCGCTGTTCGACGCCGAGCCGGCCATCGAGCTGATCCAGCAGGAGAAAGCCACCCTGGTCAACGGCCGCCCCCACCAGTGGGCGCGCTTCCAGGAGTCGCCCGACTGGGACGGCGCGGATTTCAGCAGCCTGAAGTACATCTTCAATGGCGACCTGATGAAGCAGCACCCGACGGTCAGCTGCGACTGGCGCGAGCCGATGTCCTTCGGCACCACGGAGACCATGACCATCCTCTCCACCAACCCGATCGACGACGACAACTTCGAGCAGCAGCCGGGCAGCTACGGCCTGGCGCTGCCGGGCAATATCCTCAAGATCGTCGACCCGCACACCCGCCAGGTCATGCCGCGGGGCGAGAGCGGCGAGCTGTGCATCAAGGGCCCGACCCTGATGAGCCGCTACATCGGCAAATCGCCGGAGGAAACCTTCGACGACGAGGGCTTCTTCTGCACCGGCGACGGCGCCTTCCTCGACGAGCGCGGCGTGCTGTTCTGGCAGGGGCGCCTCAACGACATCATCAAGACTGGCGGCGCCAACGTCTCGCCCCAGGAAGTGGACAAGGCGATCTCCCTCTACCCCGGTATCCGCCGCACCCAGACTGTCGGTGTGCCCCACGACACCCTCAGCGAGATGGTGGTGTCCTGCGTGGTGCCGGTGGACGGCGCGACCATCAAGGGCGCGGAGCTGATCGGCTACCTCAAGCAGCAACTGGCCAGCTTCAAGGTGCCGCGGGAAGTGCTGGTGTTCTCCGAGGAAGAATTCCCGATGACCGGCAACGAGAAGGTCAAGGCGACCGACGTCAAGGCGCTGGCCTGCGCGCGCCTGGGTATCAGCTGACTGCAGGCGGGCGGCCCGGGGCGCTCACGACAGCCCGGTCGATCGGGCGTGGCCGGATGCCAACTGTCTTTGCACTGGTTCCCGTTTACAGGTGGCTGCTAGAATTCCCGGTCATTTACGTGTAACCAGACGGCCAAGGAGAACATAACAATGACTGCGGAAATCACTGCAACCAGGCTCACCCGCGACGCCATTCTCCTCACCGGCAAAGTCGCCATCGTCACCGGCGGCGGCGCCGGCATCGGCCGCGGTATCGCCATCGGCCTCGCCGAGTTCGGTGCCGACGTGGCGATAATCGACCGCGACGAGGAGGCGGCGAAAACCGTCGCTGCCCTGATTGCGGAAAAAGGCCGAAGGGTTCTGACGATAAATCTCGATGTACGCGACCGCGAGGGCGACCGGGCGGCGGTACAGCAGGTGATCAGCGAACTGGGCACGCCGCAGATCCTGGTCAACAACGTCGGCGGTACCCGCCAGCTGCCGCTGCTGCAAATGACCGACGCGCAGATGGACAAGCAGGTGGACCTCAACCTCAACAGCCTGTTCGCCATGACCCAGGCCGCGGCCGCGGCGATGGTGGCGGCGGGCCTGCCCGGTTCGATCATCAACGTGGCCAGCATCGAGGCCCTGCGCGCGGCGCCGGGTTACTCGGTCTACGCCGCCTGCAAGGCGGGCATGGTCAACTTCACCCGCACCACCGCGCTGGAGCTCTCCGAGTACGGCATCCGGGTCAATGCGATCGCGCCGGATTTCGTGCCCACGGAACTGATGGCCAGGTTCATGCCGGACCTCGGCGGGGAGCAGGCCAGGGCCAACCAGCGGCGCTACATTCCCCTCGGCCGCGCAGGCAATTTCGACGACTGCGCCGGGGCGGCGGTGTTCCTCGCCTCGGACATGGCCGCCTACGTGACCGGCACGACCCTGTCGGTGGATGGTGGTACCTACGCCTCCAGTGGCTGGACCCGCAGTGCGCAGGAGGGGCGCTGGACGCTATATTAGGCGGCTGAATTTTGTACACCCGATCCCGCAACCCAGTATAAGGACAACAAAATGGCTTTTAATCTCAGTGTCACCTTTCCCTTCGACCACATCCAGCAGCCCGAGGAGTACACCACCATGGCTGCGGTGCACGAGTGCGCCAAAGCGGTCGAGGAGGCCGGTTTCTACTCCGGCACAGTGACCGACCACCCGGTGCCCTCCTACCGCTGGCTCGACGGCGGCGGCCACTACGCCCAGGACCCCTTCGTCATGCTCTCCATGGTGGCGGCGGTGACCACGACACTGCGGGTACAGACCAATATCATCGTCCTGCCCTACCGCAACCCATTCATCACCGCCCGCGCGGTCTCCTCGCTGGACCACTTCTCCAACGGCCGGGTGATTCTCGGCATGGGCGCCGGTTACCTGAAGCCGGAGTTCAAGGCCCTGGGGGTGGATTTCGACAACCGCAACGACATCATGGACGACCACATCAAGGCGATGAAACTGGCCTGGACCGGCGAGGACTTCGCCTACGAGGGCATCGGCTACACCGCCGTGGGCAACCGGGTGCTGCCGACGCCGGCGCAGAAGCCGCACCCGCCGCTGCTGATCGGCGGCAACTCCAAGCGCGCCCTGCGCCGCACGGTGGAGCTGGGCGATGCCTGGCACCCCTTCATCGTGCCCAAGATGGTCACCGATACCGCGCGCACCGCGGCGATTTCCGGTGACGACGACATCGTCGGTTCCATCGAGTACATGAAGGAGCACTGCGAGAAAGTCGGCCGGGCGACGCCGCCCCAGGTGATCTGCTCCAGCACCTTCGTCATCAAGCAGGGCTTCAGCGCCCAGGAAGCACTGGACGGCTACCAGAGCCTGCGCGAACTCGGGGTGGATGCCTCCGGCGCCAGCATCGAGGCGGCGACCCGCGCCGAGTGGTGCGACCTCGCCCGGCAGTTCGGCGAGGAAGTCATCAGCAAGCTGGACTGATCGAACTGGCGGGGGCGGTGCCTGCCGCCCCTGCGCTCACAAGCCCAGGGTTTTCTCGAAGCTGCCGCGGATGGCGGCAATCTCCTGCGCCATGGAGGCGCGCGTCCAGCCGCTGGTAGCGACCGGTGGCAGGACATCCACCTCGACCGTCGCCGGGTGGTAGATGAAATCTCCCTTGGGCGAGACGTCCATGGCGTTGTGGATGACGATCGGTACGATCGGCACCCCCGCCGCCATCGCCACCTGGAAGGCGCCCTTCCTGAATTCACCCGGCTGCTTGGAGGTACTGCGGGTACCCTCGGGTGCAATGGCGACGGAAATTCCCTCGTTGACGATCCGCTCGCCGAGCTCGCGCAGGGCGGCGACGGTTTCCCGCGGCTGTTCCAGGTCGATCAGCAGGACGCCGCTCAGGTCCATGGCTTTCTCGAACAGCGGCAGGCCGCCCGCGTGCTTGCGCGCCACACCGGTGAAGTTGCGCCGCAGCAGCCGGGCGATGATGATCAGGTCCGCCTTGCTCTGGTGGTTGAAGACAAACACCGCCGGGCGCTGCTGCCACAGGTTTTCCTCGCCCCTGACGTTGAGCCGCAGCCCGATCAGCGCGCTGGCGACATCGGCGAAGAGTGAACTGGAGAAGTTCTGCCCCTGCCGCTTGGAACCGGTCAGGGCCCAGATCGGCAGGGCCGAGGCGGCGGAGGAGAAGATCGCCCCGGTGGCCAGCAGGGAGCGCATCCACTCCGAGGCGCGGGGCCGGCCGCGGCTGGTGAAACGCTGTACCGGCCAGTCCCGTTCCCTGGCGATCCTGCCCAGGCCGCGGTTGGGATTGACCGGCCGCGGGTGACCGACCTTTTCCAGCAGGATGAGATCGTCGTCGCTGTCCGAGTAGAAGCAGGACTGGCGCAGGTGGACGCCGTGCTTTCTCGCCAGTTTCCGCGCGGCTGCCAGCTTGCCCTCGCCGAAGCACACCGGCGGTTCAACTTCCCCGGTGAACACGCCGTCGACGACCCGCAGCCGGCTGCAGTGCACATGTTCGATGCCGAGGCTGCGCGCCGCCGGCAGGACCTGGTAGGGCAGTGCCGAGGAGATGATCGCCACGGTGTGGCCCTTGCGCTGGTGCGCCTCGATCAGCGCCCGCGCCTCGGGGTAGATCAGCTTCGCCAGTGCTTTTTCGAACAGGGTTTCCCCCAGCGCCTCGTAGTCGCTCTCCTCGATGCCCTCGAGGTACTGGACACTGGCCATCATCAGGGTGGAGAAGCTGCTGTTGCCGAGACCGAAGCGGGCCATGGCGCCGACCGTCCGCAGCAACTGCTCGCGTGTGAGTTCGCCGCGTTTCATCTGCATGCGCAGCAGCGGTGTCGCCGAATAGCCGGCGATGATGGTGCCGTCAAAGTCGAACATGGCGCCCACCTGAGGGCCGTCCGGGAGTTGCTCAACGCCTGCTGTCAGCTCGGCGTAAGCGCGTGTCTTGCTGTTGTTCATGGCTGTTCCCTGCACCGGTCACCGCTGGATTATCCGGCGGGGGACGGGTCATTCGCGCCCGCTACGGTGTTACACTTGGCAGTATAACAGCGCTGCAGCGCTGCAATACCCGAACGCTGACAGGCGTTGCCCACGAGGGTTTGCAGAATAATGTCGATCGAAGAACAAACTCCTCCCCAGGTATTGCCCGGAACCAGTGACCTGCTGATCATTCTCGACGCGCGCAATCGTATCGAGGAACAGTTGCTCAGGGACTGGGTGGGCGCGGCGCAGGCCGCGGTCGGGGGCACCCGCCGGATTGCCTCGCTCAGCCTGCCGCTGGCGGATGAACGCAGTGCCGAAGACACCGAGCCACTGGTGCGCGAGCTCGCGGCGGCGGGCGCGGTCACCGTCGTTCCCGCCCGGGTCAGCTGGCGCATCCCCGGCTTCGTGCAGGGCCAGCCCCTGGGCCTGCGGCAACTGCTCTTCGGTGATCCGCGCGCCCCGGGGACACTGCGCGCCCGCTGGATACTCTGGCGCGACAAGACCCGCGCCCAGTGCATTGCCGGCGCGCCGGCCACCGTGGAGGCCCTGCGCGAACGCTATCTCGAGCGCGGCGGCGACCCCGGCTCCGCTGAAGGCCTGGCCCGATTCATCCTGCGCCAGGCCGGGCTGGCGCTGGATATCGCCGAGCGCGGTGTCCTCGGCAGCCGCTACAAGGTGCCGCGCCACGTCACCGAGAGCCTCAACGCCGACGCCCGCTTCCAGCAGGCCCTGCGCGAACTGGCCGATGAGAGCGGGCAGCCCCTCGCTACCCTGGCGCAGGAGGCCGAGGCCTACATGGGCGAGATGGTCGCCCGCCCCAACCCCTTCTTCATCGACCTCAAGGCCCGGCTGGAGCGCAAGATGCTCTCACTGGGCTACGCGCGGACGATTTCCGTGGCGCCGGGCGAGATCGAGCGCTTCCGCCAGATGCTGCGCAACCACCCGACGCTGGTGCTGTTCACCCACAAGTCCTACCTCGACGGGCTCGCCGCCACCGACATCGCCTACCGCAACGACATGCCGCTGATCCACACCTTCGGCGGGGTGAACATGGCCATGCCGGGCCTCAGTACCATGATGCGCGGCGCTGGCGGCATCTTCATCCGCCGCAGTTTCCGCGACAACGCCCTGTACAAGCTGGTGCTGCGTTTCTACATCAGCTACCTGCTGGAGAAGCGCTTTCCCATGACCTGGGCCTTCGAGGGCACTCGCTCGCGCCTGGGCAAGCTGATGCCGCCGCGCTACGGGCTGATGAAGTACGTGATCGACGCTGCCGCGAGCAACGACATCCGCGACCTGCACTTCCTGCCGGTGGCCACCAGCTTCGACCTGATCCGCGATGTCGACGATTTCGTCGCCGAGCAGGCGGGCAGGTCGAAGAAGCCGGAGAGCCTGATCTGGTTCATGCACTACCTGCGCTCGCTGAAGGAGCCGCGGGGCAAGATCTACGTCAACTTCGGCCAGCCGGTGATCGTTGAGAAAGCCCCCGACCCGGAGGACCGCCTGGCGCTGGCCAAGATCGCCTTCGAGGTGGCGGTGCAGGCCAACCGGGTGACGCCCTTCACCCTCGGCGCGCTGATCTGCTTCATCCTGCTCGGCTCGCTGCCGCGGGGCATGACCGCGACGGAGTTGCAACGCAGCATCGCCTATTTCGTCGAGTGGGCACGGGAGCGCGGCATCCGGCTCTCCGACCCGCTGGCCAGCGACGACCCCGGCGAACGCGAGCGCATGATGGGCACCCTGCTGGGCAGCGGCCTGTTCCTGCGCTACGACCAGGCCTCGCAGACGGTGTTCTCCATCGAGCCGGCCAAACACGCCGCGGCGAGCTACTACCGCAACACCATCGTCCACCACTTCCTCGAGCGGGCGATCATCGACCTCGCCCTGCTGAAGGCCCGCGAGCAGTTCAAGCTGCCCGCCGGCGAGGTGTTCTGGGCCGAGGCGATCCGCCTGCGGGAGCTGTTCAAGTTCGAGTTCTTCTACCCGGAGAAACCCGCCTTCCTGGCCAACCTGCGCGCCGAACTGGGGCGGGTCGACAGCGAGTGGGAGCGCCGGCTCGAGGAGGGCGGGGTGCAGCTGCAGGGCTTGATCAACCGCTGCCAGCCGCTGGTCGGGCACGCGGTCTTCCTGCCGCTGGTGGAGGCCTACACGGTGATCCTGCTGGTGCTGGTCGGCCTGCAACCGGGCGAGGAGATGGCGCAGAAGGACTGCGTCGAGCAGGCCCTCAAAGAGGGGCGCTTCGCGCTGATGATGGGGCGTATTACCAGCGAGGCCTCGATAGCCAAGGTCCTGTTCGAGAACGGCTTCCGGCTGGCCGAGCACATGGGGCTGGCGGGGGTGACGGATGCGGCGCAGATCGACGGGCGCAAACAACTGCTGCGCGAGTTTCGCGACCTGTCCCGCCGCATGGAGGCCTCCCGGCTGGAAAGCCTGCGCCTGGCGGATAAGGTTTTCGACGAGGCGGACTGAGCCGCCTCGCCGCCCTTGCGCGAAATCAGCTGGCGGTGAACTCCAGCAGGCCCGGCGCCAGCGCCGGCCAGCCGATGAACAGCGGGCTGCCATCCTTCAACTGCGCCGCGCAGCGGTCGTTCCACTCGGTGTCGGCCCAGGGCGCTTCCAGGTATTCCGCGTGGGGGATCAGCTCGCGCACCCAGTCGCTGGTGGCGCGGGGGTGGCTGAGGTCGCTGACGCCGTTGCGGTAGATGCGCACCGGCATGGTCAGCCTGGCGAAGTCCGCCGGCGACATGCCGGGGATCGGTGAATCCTCCCGCGGCAGGTAGAAGGTCGCCCAGCGCTCCATGGTCTCGATGAATTTGTCCACGTCCTGGGACAGAATGATGTCCCGGTTGCGCGGGTTGCGCGCGATCTGCTCGGCGAAGCCGGGCATGCTCGCCACCGCCTCCATGCCGCCGTGGCTGGCGGCGATGCCGAAGTCGCAGCAGTAGTAGTAAGCCAGCGAGATCAGGCCGAGGGTGCCGCCGCTGATCCACCACAGGGCGAGGTGGGAGACGATCTCCGGATCGCGGGAGGCGGCAATCAGGGAAACCCGGGAGCCTGCGGAGCCGGCGGCCAGGGCCGTGGGGCCGAGGTCCAGTTCGCGGATCAGGCTGGTCAGGGTGCGCCCGTGCAGTTCCGATTCACTCTCCGCATCGAAGCAGATATCTGAGGCGCCACAGTTGGGGCGATCCCACAGCAGTACGCGGCGGCCGCCCTCGGCGAGGGCTTGGGCCAGCTCCGGCAGGCCGGGGCTCTCCTTGGGGAAGCGTCCGCCGGGGGTGAGGGCAATGGCCGGTGCCCCGGCATCGCCGATCAGCTGGTAGTCGATATTCAGGCCGTTGATATTTATTGTCGCCACGTGGGTCTCCTTTGCGGGTCTACTTATTGGGTTATGGGGTGATGGCTTCTTCGGCGCTCTCCGCCGCGGGTGCCGTCAGGCCGGCGATCTGGGGGCGGCCGCGGGACAGCTTGCGCGCCGCCTGCTTGACCAGTCCGCCGGCCCAGTCGTGGCGCGCCTCATTGAGTCGTGCGCTGGGCGCCGACAGTACGATCGCCGCCTCGGGAATGCCGCGCTGGTCGAATACCGGCGCCGCAATCTGGGTAGTGCCGGAAAACACGTCTCCCGCGCTGATGGCGTAACCGCGCTGGAGGGTTTCTTCCAGCGCCTGCAACTGTTCTTCGTTCGGCGCTTCGCCGAGAAATTCTTCCCGCTGCGCCGGTGTCAGGTAGGCGAGTACCGCGCGGCTGGTCGCGCTCTTGCGCACCGGGACTTCCATGCCGGGGTAGGGCGTGGTGCGCAGCATCTGGGCGCTTTCCAGTACATCCAGCACGACAAAGCGCTGGCGGTCGGGAATGTTCATCAGCACGGTTTCACCGCTCTCGTAGTGCAGCGCCTCCAGGACGGGTCGCGCCCGCTGGGCGAGATCGTTGCTGAGGTGTGCGCTGTAGGCGAGGGTGAGGATGTGCGCGGATAGCTGCCAGCGGGTGGGCTTGCTGGTTGTCGGGCGCAGCCAGCCGTCGTCGGCCAGGGTCATGATGGCCCGCTGTACCGCGCTCTTGTCGTCGTTCAGCCGCCGCGCCAGTTCGGTGACGCCAACGGGCTGGTAATGGGCAATAGCCTCGAGAACTGCGAGGACACGGGAACCGCTTCGGCTGCGCTTGACCGACATACCAAACTCACTTTAGTATTAGGTTACTTAATAATATATCGTATTACTAAGTAATACAACAGATCAAATCAAGTAACACGCCGGTAAGCATATCCCGGCTGGAGGTTAAAAATGACAGGCATCAACGTACGCCCGCTTAGCGATGACGTTTCTTTCGGCGCCCGCGTCACTGGCGTGGACTGGAGCAATGTGGAAGACCCGGAAGTCGGGCAGCAGCTGCGCGACATCTTTGAAGACCGCGGCATGATCGTGTTTGAGGACATGGAGCCCTCCTCGAAAATGCACGTGGCCCTCAGCAATATCTTCGGCCCGTTGAAGGACCACCCGGTGAAGTCCGTCGGCCGCGTCGACCAGGACCTCATGCCCGGCGTGATTGACATGGATCACGACCCCAACACCTGCGGCATCGCGGAAGTGGAAGGGCAGGAGCTGTCCTCGTGGCTGCCCTGGCACTTCGACCACTGCTACAACAATGAACTGAACCGCGCCGGTGTGCTGCGCGCGATCGATATCGCGCCGGAGGGCGGCCTGACCGGTTTCGCCGACGGTATCCAGATCTACAACGATATGTCGCCGGAACTGCGTGACCGGATTGCCGGGCTCAACGTGATCTACACGCTCGACCTCGTCTATGACCACATGCGCTTCGGTAAGCCCGAAGGCCTGCGCGACGTGCGCCGCGACATCAAGATGGCCGCCACCCTGGAAATCGCCAAGACCATGCCCCGCGCCCTGCACCCGGCAATCTGGACCCGCGAGAGCGGCGAGAAAGTGATGCACGTGTCACCGTGGATGGCGGTTGGGCTGGAAAGCCGCGAGAACCCCGAGGGCGACGCGCTGCTCGAGGAGGCCTGCCAGGAGCTGTACCGGGTGATCCAGCCCTACTACCACCAGTGGAAGCATACCGACATGCTGATCTGGGACAACTGGCGCATGCTGCACCGGGTGACCGGCTGCGAGCCGACCATCAAGCGCCGCATGCAGCGCACCACGATCAAGGGCGATTACGGCCTGGGCCGCTTCGAGGACAACGCCGTGGGCGACAAGGTCCTCGAGGACACCATGGTCTGAACCGTTGCCTCGTGCCCCGGCAACCGCCACGGTTGCCGGGACTTCCCCTTCCTTGCCGCTTTCCTCCGTCGCCCTTTTTCCAACCGCATCCGGGTCACTTACTGGGTGGTGAAACCGCCGTCCACCGGCAGCAGGGCGCCAGTCACATAGGACGCTGCGTCCGACAGCAGCCAGGCGACCGTCTCCGCAACCTCCGGTGCTTCGCCAATCCGGCCTATGGGATGGCTGCGGGCGATCATTTGCGCCAGCGCCTGGTCCTGCAGCGCATTCTCCAGCATCGGCGTGTGGATGGCGCCGGGCAGTACGGCGTTGACGCGGATGCCCTGCGCGCTGTAGTCCACCGCGGTGGAGCGGGTGAGTCCCGCCACCCCGTGCTTGGCGGCGATGTAGGCCACCGCGTTGGCCATGCCCACCGCGCCCGCGGTGGACGACGTGTTGACGATACTGCCCTGGATACCGCGCTCCAGCAGGCAGGCGATCTGGTATTTCAGGCACAGGAACACCCCGGTCAGGTTCACCCCGATATTCTGCTGCCAGTCCGCCAGGCTCGCCTCGGTCACGGTCTTGTGGCCGTTGTCGATACCGGCGTTGTTGAAGGCGCCGTGCAGTCCGCCGAAGCTGTCCACGGCAAAATCGACCATGGCCATGACGTCTTCCTCCCGGGTGACGTCGGTGCGGATAAAGGCCGCTTTGCCGCCGCTGGCCCGGATGGCCGCGACCAGCGCTTCCCCGGCGGCGGCATCGAGATCCGCCAGTACCACGCTGGCGCCGCGGGCGGCGCACAGCTGCGCAGTGGCCTTGCCGAGTCCGCCGGTGCCGCCGGTGATGGTAAAGACCCGGCCGGTCAGGTCCAGTTTCGCGTAGGGATTATTCAAGTTATGTACTCCACGGGTTGAGTGCTGAAAACGTCGCAGTCAGGGCGCTGCGTCCCTGGCTCCCTGCAGCAGGATGGCAAACTGGCGCAGGTCCTGGAGGAGGGCTGCAGGCTGCTCCAGCGCGGGAAAGTGGCCACCCTGTGCAAAGACATTCCATTGCACGATGTTGTAGTGCTGCTCCGCCCAGCTCCGGGGCAGTTTGACTACCTCCAGCGGGAAGATCGCGGCGGCGGTGGGCGCTTTGACGTAGCGCTCCTGTACCGGGTTGTGCGCCATTTCATAGTAGAGCTGCGCCGCCGAGCCGGCGCAGCCGGAAAACCAGTACAGTGCGATGCTGCGCAGCATCTGCTCTGCGCTGACGGTATCGCCCGCGCGCCGGTCGGTCCATTCGAAAAATTTCTCACCGATCCACGCGGCCAGTCCGGCGGGCGAGTCGTGCATGGCGTGGCTGATACTCGCGGGTTGCTGGGTCTGCAACTGCAGGTGGGGGTAGCTCAGCCAGTTGTCCAGTTCGTCGATCCATGCCAGCTCTTCCGCGCTCACCGGCAGCTGCTCGCAGTTTGCGGGCCGGCTGCCGTTGACCAGGTTGAGGTGCAGTCCGATGACCCTGTCCGGGTACTGGCGCGCGATTTCGGTGCCGACCAGGCTGCCCCAGTCGCCGCCCTGGACCATGAAACGCTCGAAGCCCAGCGCGTCCATCAGTTCCACCAGCAGCGGGGCGATGGCCTGGGGGCCGATGCCTTCGCGGGTCGTGGAAAAGCCGTAGCCGGGCAGGGAGGCGGCTACCGGGTGGAAGGCGGGCTGGCCTTCCGGGGGAGTGGCCAGGGGTGCGAGCAGGTCGAGAAATTCCAGGCAGGAGCTCGGCCAGCCGTGCAGCAGCAGGAGCGGCACAGCATCGGGTTGTTGCGAGCGGCGGTAGAGCGCGTGCAACTGCAGGCCATCGGTATGGATCAGGCACTGTTGGTTGGCGTTGACCGCATCCTCCAGCTGATGCCAGTCGAATTCCTCCTGCCAGTAGCGACACAGTTCGCGGGTG
Source organism: Haliea sp. E17 (assembly GCF_048323675.1). Lineage (NCBI taxonomy): Bacteria > Pseudomonadati > Pseudomonadota > Gammaproteobacteria > Cellvibrionales > Halieaceae > Haliea > Haliea sp. E17. Next base: position 215,817 of record NZ_JBLWFK010000003.1, on the reverse strand, counting down.
AAATCTACAGGCACGCCGTACTGCCAGCCGGACAGGTAGCTGTTTTCCAGCCAGCGGGTATGGCGCAGCCGCTGGTCGAGGTCATCGCGTGCCGCCTGCGGAACGTGGAGGGAAAATGGCTGCAGTCTGCTCACGGTAGTGGCCTGTTGTTATTGGTGCGGGCACAGTCCCCTGTGCCGCGGCGCAAAAGATTTTGGCAGGGGCCGTCCAAGGGGGTATCTTAGGAAACAAGGTATCATAAGTTGCCGGCGACGTCCGCGCAGTATGATCGCGACAATAAAAACTACGAGGTTGAATAATGGGTTCTTCGGGGCAGGGTTTATTACGGGTCTGGATGTTGGTTCTGGGGGCCTGCGGGTTGGCGTTGGCCGCTGGCGGCGCGCTGCTGCTGGTCGAGGGCGGGAGTCCCTATTACCTCGCCGCGGGACTGCTCCTGCTGCTCAGCGCGTTTGCCCTGTGGCAGCGCCGTCCCCTGGCCGCACACTGTTTCGCGGTGCTCCTGATTGGCACGCTTGCCTGGAGCGTGTGGGAGGTGGGGCTCGATGCCTGGGCGCTGTGTTCCCGGCTGGTGCTGTTCCTGCTGCTGGGCCTCGGTTTCCTGCTCCCCGGTATGCGCCGGCAGTTGCGCGGTGGCGGCACGCTGGTGTTCCTGTCACTGGTCGTCTGCGCGGTGGTATTCGCTGTGGGTGTTGCTCGCCTCTACGCGCCGGTATCGAACCTGCCGGGTGCGCAGGGCCTGCCGGCCGCGGCAGTTGACGGCGACGAGTGGCGGCACTGGGGGCGCACCTCCGGCGGCGGCCGCTTCTCGCCCCTGAACCAGATCGATACCGGCAACGTGCAGCAGCTCGAAATTGCCTGGCACTACCGCTCCGACGTGCCCCTGTTTGAAAGTTTCGGCGCCCACAGTTTCCAGCCGACACCGCTGGCAGCGAACGATCACCTCTACTTCTGTGTCGATCGCAACGTGCTCATCGCGCTCGAGCAGGAGAGCGGTCGGGAGAGTTGGCGCTTTGATCCCGAGTTGAACCTCGACGGGGTGTTTGTCACCACCTGCCGCGGTGTGTCCTACTTCGAATCCGCGGCAAGCAGCGACGACTGTCCCCGCCGCCTGCTTTACGGCACTGCGGACGGGCGACTGCTGGCGGTTAACGCGGACACCGGCAAGGCCTGTACCGGGTTTGGCGAGCAGGGCGCCGTGGACATGCGGCGGCATATGGGCGAGATACCACCCGGTTCCCTGTCGGTAACCTCGCCCCCCGCCATAGTGAACGGCGTGGCGGTCATCGGCCAGTTCGTCAACGACTACCTGTCCTTCTTCGACACGCCCTCCGGGGTGATTCGCGGTTACGACGCAATGACTGGCGAATTGCGCTGGGCCTGGGACGCCGGGCGACCCGGCGAGTACGGGCCGCCGCCGGAAGGCGAGAGCTATACCGGCGATACGCCCAATGCCTGGAGTGTGTTCAGCGCCGACCCGGAGCTCGGCCTGGTCTACATCCCCACCGGCAACAGCCCCCCGGACTACTTCGGCGGCCACCGTTCCGATGCCTCCGAGCGCTACAGCTCCTCGGTGGTGGCGCTGGACGTCGCCAGCGGCGCAGTACGCTGGACATTCCAGACGGTGCACCACGACCTATGGGATTATGACGTCGCCTCGCAACCGGTGACCCTGGACCTGACGACCGCGGGCCGCACCGTCCCTGCTCTGGTGGTGCCGACCAAGCGCGGCCAGCTGTTCCTGCTGGACCGGCGTGACGGCACGCCCATCGATAATGTCGTAGAGCGCCCGGTACCCCAGGGTGATGTGCCCGGTGACTGGACCGCGCCCACCCAGCCCTACACGGAGGGTTTTCCCTCGATTGCCGGCGCCACCTTGCGCGAGCGCGATATGTGGGGCCTGACACCACTGGACCAGCTCTGGTGCCGGATACAGTTTCGCCAGCTGCGCTACGCCGGCGAGTTCAATCCTCCGGGCCTGGACCGGTCGCTGAACTACCCGGGCGCCGCTGGCGGCAGCAACTGGGGCAGCGTCTCGGTAGACCTCCAGCGCGGATTGCTGATCGCCAGCAGCCTGCACATCGCCGAGACCGGGCAGTTGATTCCCCGGGAGGGGGCCGAGGCCAGCGGGCTCGCCGGGGACGCCAGTACCCTGATCTACCCCCAGGAGAGAATCCCCTTTATTTTCAAGCGCAAGGTATTCCTCTCGCCATTGGGTGTACCCTGCCAGCAGCCGCCCTACGGCCGGCTCTGGGCCTTCGACATCGGCAGCCGAGAGCTGCTCTGGAGCAAGCGTCTGGGCACCGCGGAACACTCCGGGCCCTGGGGCCTGGAACTGGGCCTGCCCCTGCCCATGGGCGTACCTAATTCCGGTGGGGCGATTACCACCGCGGGCGGTCTGGTGTTCATCGGTGCGGCGCAGGACCGGCGCCTGCGCGCCATCGACAGCGGCAACGGCGCTGAACTGTGGAGCGCCCGGTTGCCCGCGGTTGCCGGGTCGACGCCGATGACCTATCGCTCGCGCCAGAGCGGGCGCCAGTTCGTGGTCATCGCTGCGGGCGGCCACTCCGGAATCCCCGGCCCCTCGAGCGCCGATATCATCGCGTTTGCCCTGCCGGAATCTGCCGCCGCAGGTGCCGGCAAATGAGCGCGGGCAAAAATTGACGCCGGAGTAGTGAGACGGCACACCGTCAAAATTGATGCGTTATCAGTGTTGGGATACCATGCCGCTAATGACAGCAGTGGGAAAACATCAAGTGGAAAAAGAAATTCGTAATCTGCATGGCCAGAAGATGGGCCGGAAGGGACGCGAAACCCGCCAGCGGATCATGGATGTCACACTTGAAATGCTCAAGAGTCGCTCCTACAAGGACCTGACGGTTTCCGACGTGGCCTTCGAGGCGGACGTTTCGAGTTCCACGTTCTATGTCTATTTCGAGGATATCGAGGACGTTCTGTTTGCCTGCGTCCAGGCTGCGGCACTGAATCTCGATCCGCTCTACGAAGTGTTCAACGTGCCGTGGACGCCGGAAAACCTCGAGGCCAACATCCGCAAGTTCGTCGACATCTACGGTGAGCTGTGGGAGAAATACCGCATCGAGCTGCGGGTACGCAACCTGGAGGCCGACCAGGGCAACCTGCGCTTCCTCAATATGCGCATCGAAACCACGCGCGGCCTGCTGCAGGCACTGGGCAAGAAGATCGCCCAGATTAACCCCAGCCTGGAAAACCCCCAGCAGATCGCCATCGCTATCCACGCGGCAATGGGCGCCCTGGCGGCCCAGCACGATATCGGCGTTGCCGGCGCCACCAAGCAGACCCGCAAGCAGCTCAGTGCGGGCATCGTCGAACTCCTCTACCGCGCGCTGATCAGCAAGGTCTGATCCGCTCGCCGGTCCTCCGGCGGCGGTGTTTTACTCCGCCACCACCAATTCCCGGTAAGGCTTCAGCGACTGGTAGGCAAGCAGCGCGGCCAGCGGGCACAGCACCATCGGCAGCAGCGCCAGCGAATAGCGCAGGTAATCATCCCGCCCGAACAGGAAGTCGGTCAGCATGGCCACGATGGTCGGGCCCAGCGCCAGGCCGAACAGGTTGGCGAAGAACAGCGACAGTGCGGTGACCTGGGCTTTCATCCGGTTCGGGGTGATGGCCTGTAACGCGGTGACGCCAGGGCCGTAGAAACCGTTCAGCAGGAACATGGCCGGGCAGGCCAGCACCACCGCCAGTGCGGGACTCGGGCTCAGTGGGGCCAGCGCCGTGGGCACGGCGACCAGGCAGGCGATGATCAGCATCATGCGCGCCGGCGCATCGACCACACCGCGCTGCACCATGGGTTGTACCAGCCAGCCGATGGTGAGGGCGCCGAGGCTGCCCGCGATGATGTTGATCAACCCGAACTGCAAGCCGGCGGTTTCGCGGGGTACGCCGTAGGTGCGGATCAGGAATTCGATAAACCAGGCGAGCATGCCGTAGGTCATCACCGTGAGCAGCGAATTGGCGCCCATGACGCCGATGTAGATGCGCCGGTTTTGCTTCAACCAGGCCCAGAACTCAGCAAGGCTGACACCGGTGTTTGCCGCGACGAGATCCCGGTCGGTGCGTCGCGCGGGCTCGCGTATGAAACCCAGCAGCACGACCAGGATAATGCCGGGGGCGCCGACACTGATAAAGGTCATCTGCCAGGGGCCAATATGGCCGAGCAGGGGCAGGTCGGCGCCACCGGTGGCGGCGAAGAACTGGTAGACGAAGCCGCCGACAATCGCCGAAAGTCCGCCGCCGACGGTGACCCCGAGGCTGTAGATCGCAAAGGCCCGCGCCTGCCGGTGCGGCGGGAACAGGTCCGCGAGCATGGAGAAGGCCGGCGGGGAGAGGGCGGCTTCACCGACACCGACCCCGATACGCGCAATGAACAGGGTGGTGACAGTGCGCGCCAGCCCGCACAGGCAGCACATGATGCTCCAGAGAAAAATGCCGATGGTGACGATCCACTTGCGGTTGCCGTGATCCGCCAGCCGGGCGATGGGAATGCCCAGCACGATGTAGAACATGGAAAAGGCGAAACCGTGCAACAGGCTGTACTGGAAGTCGGAGATATGCAGGTCGGCGCGGATCGGCCCGATCAGCACCGCCATCACGTTGCGATCGATAAACGACAGGATATAGGCCGCCAGCAGTACGCCGAGGGCATAGTAGGCCCCGGGTGCGGGCTTCTCCATGGATGCAGAAGTTACGTTGCCTGCGACAGGCGTGGATGGCGTAAGCGTCACCAGTTGCTCCCCCGGAATAGCGCTGTTCTTGGTTATCCGCCGCTTACTCTACCCCAGCGATTCCGCGGGGAGCAAAATGTCGCCGGATTATTTTTCAGTGGCGCGATCCGCGTAGTTGGCTTTGAGGTCGCGCACCAGCACCTTGCCCGAGGGATTGCGCGGCAGTTCGTCGATGAAATCCACACTGCGCGGAACCTTGAATCCCGCCAGCCGGCTGCGGGCAAAAATACGAATGTCCTCGACCAGTGCCGCGTCGCCGGTGATTCCCGGCTGCAATTGCACAACGGCTTTGACCTCTTCGCCCCATTCTTCGTTGGGGATGCCGAAGACCGCGGCGTCGACGATCGCCGCATGCTCGTGCAGGGCGTTCTCGATTTCCGCCGGGTAGATGTTCACCCCGCCGGAGATAATCATGTTTGATTCCCGGTCGGAGAGGTAGACAAATCCCTCTCTGTCCACGCGGCCGATATCGCCGAGGGAAATGACGTGGGGCTGGGGGTGGGCCTTGCGGGTTTTCTCCGGGTCGTTGTGGTAACTGAAGACCTCCGCCAGCGCCTTGTTGCGGCAGAACAACAGACCTTCCTCCGCGCCGCTCGGGTTACCCTGCTCATCGCCGACATACACTTCGTAATTGGGCACAGCGCGGCCCACAGTGCCCGGGTGCGAGAGCCATTCCGCGCTGTTGACCAGGGTGACCGTGCCCGATTCAGTGGCGCCCCAGTACTCGGTGAGCAGCGGACCCCACCAGTCGATCATGCGCTGCTTGACGCTGCGCGTGATCGGCGCAGCGCCGTGCAGGACGTACTCCAGGGAGCTGACGTCGATACCTTCGGCGCCCTGGTCGCGGGCCTGCAGCAGGCGCACGAACATGGTCGGCACCAGGTGGGTGGTAATCACCCGGTGTTCGCGGACCACGCGGAAGAACGTGTCGCAATCCCATTTCGGCATGATGAAGACCGGCGCCCCATTGAGCATGTCGTACAGGGCGAACATCCCCGGCGCCGCGTGGTACAGCGGCCCGGTCACCAGGTGAGGTCCGCGACCGGTGAGGCCGAAGGTGGTGCCGAACCCGCGCATACGCTCGACCATGTCATCGATACGCGCCGGCTTGGCGCGCTTGACGCCCTTGGGACGGCCGGTGGTGCCGCTGGTATACAGCATGTTGCCGCCTGCAGGACTGTCCGCGGGCAGCTGGAAATCCTCCGGGCAATCCAGGTCCGGCAGCAGTTGCTGGATATTGCAGGGCACACCGCTGCTGTCCGGGAGGAGCAACTTCGCCAGGGCATCGTCGTGGAAAATGAGCTTCGCCTCGCAGTTGCGGCGGATGTAGTCCACTTCGTCGGCCGTCAGGTGGGTGTTGATGGGGGTCACCCAGAGCCCCGCCAGCATGCCGGCGAGCATGGCCTCGACATATTCAATGCGGTTGCCGATCAGCAGGGCGATATGCTCGCCGGGTTGCAGTCCGGCGGTGTCGCGCAGGTAGTGGGTGAGGGCGCAGATATTCCGGTCCAGCTGGCGCCAGCTTCTCTCCTCGCTGAGGTCGGTAACGGCCAGTGCATCGGGGTGACTGGCCAGTTGCTTGTCAAAATAGGTGCTGGTCACGGGTCTTGTGTTAATAACTGACGGATAGCCAATTATATTGGCTGGGTGGGCTGGGCGTCCAGTATTTGCTGGGTTGTCTGGTTTTCCGGTTTTGCTGGTGCTTCGGTTCGGGTGGCGGCCTGCGGCCGCTGCGTTTGCTGTAGGTACAGTGCGGAATTCAGAAAAAGTTGGAGTAATTATCCGTCGAGCAGTTAGTTTGCTAAACGGCCTGAAAGTACCCTCATCATCTCCCTGAATAGTGATGTGGGTAAAACACGCCAGTAGATGTAAGCGCCACACCAGGACCGAAGATGTGAATATGCCGCGATGGGGCGTCCGAGGACATGGATGTCCGAGGCCGAGCCTGCACAGGGATGTGCGCTTTTTGGCGGCCCCGGCGCGGCATATTCACATCTTCGGGCCGAGCTACAGCGTCCCCACCTCGTGCTGCCAAGCACGACTCATCCAGTCAGCTGAGGAGCGATACTAACAAATCCAAGATGAGTCCCTCGACATATGCAACGACCTGCATATCGAATATTGCTGACAAAGCAGGGGAAATGCGTGGAACAACCCCAAAATGGCCCACCACCATCAAACCAATAAAATTGACATCAAGTCAGTTAAAATCCTAGCATCACCCAACCGGAACCAACGACCCCCAACGGAACCCACCATGTCCAAACCACAAGCCCCCGTCCTCGAAGGCTGGTTCGCCGTTGAAAACGGCCAGCCCCACCTGATTGGCACCCGCTGCGAGTCCTGCGGGACCTACTATTTTCCCAAACAGAGCGTGTACTGCCGCAACCCCGCCTGTGACGGTGAGACCTTTGCCGAGGTGCCCCTCTCGTCCCGCGGCACCGTGTGGTCGTTCACCAATGCCATGTACCAGCCCCCCGAGCCCTTCGTCGCAGAGGACCCCCACGTGCCCTACACCATCCTCGCCGTCGAGTTGGAGCGGGAAAAGATGATCGTGCTGGGGCAGGGCGTGAAGGGGCTGCGTTGCGAGGACCTGAAGGCGGGAATGACCGTGGAACTGGTGCTCGACACCCTGTTCGAAACCGACGAGCAGGAAACCATAACCTGGAAATGGGCGCCCGTGGCCTGATGTCCCCCGGGACCAACCACCGAAATTTGAAAGAGATAGAAGCATGAGTATGGAAAAAGACATCGCGGTCCTCGGTATCGGTATGCACCCCTGGGGAAAATGGGGGAAAAATTTCGTGGAGTACGGCGTAAAGGCCAGTCGTGACGCCATCCGGGATGCCGGCATCGCCTGGCAGGACGTCCAGTTTGTCTCCGGGGCGGCCACCATGCGCTGCGGCTACCCGGGTTATGTGGCGGGGGCGACCTTCGCCCAGGCGCTGGGGTGGCAGGGCGCCGAGGTCAACACCTCCTACGCGGCCTGCGCCTCGGGTTCCCAGGCCCTGGCGGCTGCGCGGACCAAAATTCTCTCCGGCCAGTGCGATGTGGCGCTGGTGGTGGGCTCGGATACCACGCCCAAGGGTTTCCTCAAGCCCGCGCCCGGCGACCGGCCCGACGACCCGGACTGGGTGCGTTTTCGCCTGGGGATCACCAATCCCTCGTATTTTGCCCTGTACGCCCGTCGCCGCATGGAGATCTTCGGGGATACGGTGGAAGACTTTGCCCAGGTCAAGGTCAAGAACGCGGAGCACGGCTTTGCCAACCCCAATGCCCGCTACCGCAAGAAGTTTACAGCCGAAGACGTGGCCGCATCCGCCATGGTCGCCGACCCCCTGCGACTGATGGATATCTGTGCCACCTCTGACGGTGCCGCCGCGCTGGTGGTTTCCTCCGTGGAGTATGCCCGCAAGCTGGGCCGGGGTGACGCGGTGCGCATCGCCGCCATTTCCACGGTGACGCCGACGTTCGCCTCGGCGGTGGTGGAGATGCCGGATATCGCCACGGACTCCGCTGCCGTGGTCGAGGCCCAGCGGTTCCGGGCGGCGATTCCCGCCAAGGCCTATGAGGAAGCGGGAATTGGTCCCGGGGATGTATCAGTCGCCGAAGTCTACGACCTCTCCACCGCCCTGGAACTGGACTGGTACGAGGACCTGCAGCTGTGCGCCCGGGGTGAAGCCGCGGGCCTGGTGCGGGCGGGTGACACCCGTATCGGCGGGCGCATACCGGTCAATCCCTCCGGCGGGCTGGCCTGTTTCGGCGAGGCGGTGCCCGCCCAGGCGCTGGCCCAGGTCTGTGAGCTGACCCTGCAATTGCGCGGTGCGGCGGGCGAGCGGCAGGTGGCTGGCGCGCGGGTCGGTATAACCGCCAACCAGGGGCTGTTCGGACACGGTTCTTCGGTCATCCTGAAGCGTTGAGCGAAGCCTGCAGGGGCGCAAAACTTATGAAAATTGAATTGACGTCAGTTTTTGCCTTGCGTATATTTCTTCCATGAATTTTCCATGCAGTGACAGGTAGCCCGTGAAGCGTTGGTCCAACAGGCCGGAAGGCTCCAATTGGGGGGAGTTTGGCGAAGATGACGCTCTCGGCCGGATCAACCTGCTGACGCCGGACAAGGTATTGCAGGGCGTCGCGGAAGTCAGAGAGGGTGTCAGCTTTTGCCTTTCGTTGCCGCTGGACTATCCGGGCCTCTCGGCCCTGAATCCGCGGCGTTTTCCGCCGCAGATGCAGTTCTCCATGCGCGGCGACGATCCGGCCATGTGCTACCCGATGGCGCGGTTGAATCCCGCGCAGACTGACGTGGTGTGTGACGACCGGGTTACCCTTTCCACCCAGTATTCCACCCAGTGGGACAGCCTGGCGCACATGGGCGCGCTGTTTGATGCGAACGGCGACGGCAGGGACGAAGTGGTCTTCTACAACGGCTATCGCGCCGGGCAGGAAGTGCGCGGGCCAAAGGACTACCTGGATGGCGACAGGGCCGTGGAGCCTCCCTATGGTGCAGGCCCCCTCGGTATAGACGCGCTGGCCGCGGCCTGCATGCAGGGCCGCGGAGTGATGGTCGACCTCTTCGCCCACTACGGTAACGCGCGCGAGGCGGTCGGCTACGACGCTCTGATGCGCATCCTGGAAGCGGACTCGGTGGAAGTGGAGCAGGGGGACATCCTCTGCCTCAGGACCGGTTTTGATCGCGTGCTGCTGGGTTACGAACGGCAACCGCCGGAGGGCATCCAGCACGAAGTGTGCACCGGGCTGGACGGCTCGGACCCGCGGCTGCTGCAGTGGATTACCGATTCCGGCGTCGCCGCAATTCTCTCCGACAACGAGGCCGTCGAATTCCTGCCAACGCCCAATCCGCCGCAGGAACGAGGCGCATTTTTCCCCTTGCACGAACATTGCCTGTTCAAGCTCGGTGTGCCCCTCGGCGAATTGTTCCTGTTGAGTGAACTGGCAGACTGGTTGCGCGATGCCGGCAGGAGTCGCTTTCTCCTGACTGCACCGCCGCTGCGCCTGCCCGGTGCGGTCGGCTCGCCGGTGACAGCCGTTGCAACGGTATAAGCCCGGTTTCAGTACTAAATTTTCAGAGAAATAAATTATGGATCTCAGCAATCAGATAGAACGTGCCGCGGCAGACCCGGCGGCGTTACGCAATGCGGTCTCCGGAGCGCATATCGTTCCCCTGTTGATGAGCTACGTGCACCTGACTGGTGACAAGTCCTTCTTCGAGCGCGTTCGCCCCCATGTCCAGGGTGGCTGGGATTACCAGCAGCACATCCCTGCCGAACTCCAGGCCGAGATTCGCGAAGCGCTGGTGAATGCCATCGAACGGCTGGCCAGCGAAGGTGGTGCGGTACATCGCGAGCCGAGCAGGGAAGAACTGAAGGAGATGATGGACGTCGCCTGCGGCGCCGATGTCCCGGAAAAGTACCTGCCGATTTTCTACGAGGAAACCTGCTTCGGCGGTAAGGATTACCGTGCGGTCGAGTGGCGCAAGCCCGTCGCGAAAGAAAAACTGGACCAGTTCCAGGTGGTTATCGCGGGCGCCGGCTTCTCCGGTATTGTCATGGGCGCGCGGCTGAAGCAGGCGGGTATTCCTTTCGTCATTATTGAGAAAAACGACCAGGTCGGCGGCACCTGGTACGAAAATACCTATCCCGGTATCGGCGTGGATACACCCTGCCATTTCTATTCGTTCTCGCAGATGCCCAACCCGGACTGGCCCGAGTTCTTCAGCAAGGGGCCGGAGCTCTATGCCTATATCAACCGTATTGCCGACCAGTTTGGCGTGCGCGAGCACATCCGCTTCAACGAGGAAATCACGGCAGCCGAATACGACGAGGAAAACTGTAAGTGGCTCGTCCACAGCCGCAAGTCCGATGGCAGCGAGGAGACGCTGGTCGCCAATGCCTTTGTCAGCGCGGTGGGCATCCTCAACCGGCCCTCGATCCCGAACATCCCGGGCATCGATTCCTTCAAGGGCGCCAGCTTCCACTCCGCGCGCTGGGACCACAGCGTCGACATCACCGGCAAGCGGGTGGCCATGGTCGGTACCGGCGCGTCCGGCATCCAGATCGCGCCGGCGATCGCCGACAAGGTAGGCCACCTGACGATTTTCCAGCGTTCACGTCACTGGATCATCCGCCACCCGATGTACCACGAGCACGTGCCCGAGGCCGTCACCTGGGCGACCAAGAATATCCCCTACTACCAGGAGTGGTTCCGCTTCCAGCTGTTCTGGGCCGCCTCCGACGGTTTCCACCCGACCCTGCGTATCGATCCCGAATGGACCGACCTGGAGCATTCTCTGAACGCGGAAAACGCGAAGATGCGCGAGGAGCTGATCGAGTACATCAAGTCGGAACTGGGCGACCGCACCGACCTGCTGGAGAAAGTGGTGCCCGAGTACCCGCCCTTCGGCAAGCGCATGTTGCGCGACAACAACTGGTTCCGCATGCTGCGCCAGCCGAATGTCGACCTGTACGCAGGTGATATCGATCACATCGAGGAAGACGGTATTGTCGCCGGCGGCAAAAAGTACCCCGCAGACGTTATTGTCTTTGCCACCGGGTTCCACGCCTCGAAGCTGCTCTCGCCGATGAATATCCGCGGGCGCAACGGGGTTACCATCCGCGAACTCTGGGGCGACGACGATCCGCGCGCGCACCTGGGTATCACGGTGCCGGGGTTCCCCAATTTCTTCGTGCTCTACGGCCCCAATACCAACCTCGCCCACGGCGGCAGTGCGTTCTTCCACAGCGAATGCCAGGTGCGCTACATCGGAGAAGCGCTGCGCGAAATGCTGGAAAACGGCTGGGATGAACTGGAGGTCCGTGAGGAGCCTTACGAGGCCTATAATGAGCAGGTGGATAACGAACACCGGCAGTTGGTCTGGTCCCACCCGGGCGTGACCAGCTGGTACAAGAACAAGAATGGGCGGGTCATTATGAATTCCCCCTGGAAGCTGGCGGATTACCGGCACTTCACCGCGGATATCGACCTGGCCGAGTACCACTGCCGCCGTCTCCCGGACGAAGAGGCCGGAGAGGCCGCCGGTGGCACCCGCTAGCGGAACGGATTGCAACGCAGATGAATACGGAACTCGACCTGGAAGCCAGCATCCTGGCGCGTGAGCAGCAGCGCTGTGACGCGCTGCTGGCTGGCGATCTGGAAGCGCTGGCGGGCCTGCTGTCCGAGCGCCTTGTCTTTGCCCACGCCAACGCAGTCTACGATGACAAGGAAAGCCTGCTGGGTAAAATGGGCAGCGGAAACATTGTCTATAAAACCCTGCAAATACGTGAGCCCAGGGTCGTCGACCTGGGGGACAGCGCCCTGTTGGTGTCCCGGCTCAGCGCCGAGGTCACGGTCGGCGGGCAGGAAAAATTCATCGACAACCGGACGCTGTCCGTGTGGACGCGCGAGTCCGGTGAGTGGCGCCTGGTCGCGTACCAGCCCACGGCGATACCTGGATAAAACGACAAGTCGAGTTCAAGCACCTCCCGGCGTCACCCGAGGCCTCTCCAGAAACCAGTAGAGCGTGACAGCCTGACTTCCCGGGAGGAACGATAAACCACGTATACCGGAGCGCCACCGATGTTTCTGGCACTTGATTCAGACGAACGGGAAATCGCCGATGCCGCGGCGGATTTTCTCGGCAACGAATTCCCCCTGCGGCGCCTGCACGAGACGCCCGAAGACCCCGACAACCTGGCAGCATTCGCCGGCCTCGGCTGGTTGGGCCTGGCCGCGGCAGAGGGCGCGGGCGGCAGTGCGTTGTCCGTGGTCGAGGAAATGCTGTTTTTCCAGGAGCACGGCCGGGTAGCGGGCCCCATGGAAGTCCTTTTCCAGGTGCTCGCTGTGGCCGTGACGCAGGACGACGAGGCGCTCTGCGCCAGCCTGATTGCCGGAGAGGCAACTACCGCACTGTTGGTGCAGCAGGGCGCGGCTGGCGAGATTCGCCTCGTTGGCAGCGCCGATGCGAAGTTCGCCCTGCGGGTGCAGCACGATGGCGCGGTGCTCTACAGCGTAAATGCGGCGGAGTTGCGCAAGGTGCCCTGTCTCGACCGCTCGGTCGCCATGTACATGGGCAGTGAAACCTGCCTTGAGAGCCGGGTTGCCGTCGGCGGTAGCGCTGTGTGGCAACGGGCGCTGATCGCGGTTGCCGCCATGCAGGTGGGCCTGGCTGACAGCGCACTGCAGATGATTGTCGCCTATGCGAAGGAGCGGGAGACCTTCGGCAGGGCTATAGGCTCCTACCAGGCCGTCCGGCATCCCTGTTCCGACATGGCCGTACGGGTCGAGGCGGCGCGCAGCCAGCTTTTTTACGCGGCCACCGCGCTGCGCGAAGGCCACGCCGACGCGGCGATGCAGGTCGATGCGGCAAAACTGCTGGCCGACAAGGCAGCGACGCTGAATACCGACGCCAATATCCAGTTGCACGGCGGTATCGGTGTCACCGACGAACTCGATGCGCACCTGCTGTTGAAGCGCGCCAACCTGCTCGGGCGCCTGTTCGGCTCCAGCAAGCAACTGTACGGCAGCCTGCTCGATCTCGACACCGACCAGGGAGGAGTGTGAAATGGATCTGGTATTTACCGAAGCAGACCAGGACTTTCGCGCCCGCGCCCGTGCCTGGCTGAAGGACAATATCCCCACTGAACGGCGCCCCGCCCACGGCGAGGCATCGGCGCAGTTCGATCGCGACTGGCAGAAAAAACTCTACGAACATGGCTGGGCCGGCGTCAACTGGCCGAAGGAATACGGCGGCCTGGGTCTGTCCGCGGTGCAGCAGGTGATCTGGTACGAAGAGTGTGCCCGGGCCGGCGCGCCCAACTACATCAACACGACCTACGTGGCGCTGATGCATGCGGGTCCGACGATCATCGCCTGCGGCACCGATGAACAGAAGGCGTTCCACCTGCCGCGGATTCTCTCCGGGGAAAATCTCTGGTGCCAGGGCTTTTCCGAACCCAATGCCGGCTCCGACCTCGCCTCGCTGAAAACCACGGGCGTCGTGGATGGCGATTACCTGGTCGTCAACGGCAGCAAGACCTGGACCACAGACGGACAGCACGCGGACTTCCAGGAACTGCTGATTCGCACCGAGCCCGGCTCACAGCGCCACAAGGGCCTTACCTGGGTGATCTGCGACATGCGTACCCCGGGAATAACTGTCAGTCCGATCCGGACCATGCTCGGCGACGAGCATGTCAACACCACATTCTACGACGACGTCAAAATTCCCCTGACGAACGTGGTCGGCGAGCTGGGCAGCGGTTGGAAGACCGCCATGTCCACGCTCTCATTCGAGCGCGGCACCGGGTTCATCGGCGACCAGCTGGCGCTGTTCGAGCGGGTGAACCAGGCCATCGCGCTGGCCGGCCGGACGCGCCTTGCCGACGGCGGACTGGCTATCGAGGATGCCGGAATCGCCAGCCGCCTCGCCATGATCAAGGCGGACACCATGGCGATTCGCGCCATGACCTTCGCCCAGATCAGCGAGATCGAGCAGTCCGGTGGTCCCGGTCCCAAGGGTTCCATCATGAAGCTGATGGTGACCGGTACCTCCAAGGCGCTGAGCCACCTGGTCGCGGAAATCCTCGGCTGGGAATTCATGGAGTTCAATGGTGACCGTGAAGATCACCCCTGGACCTACGAATACCTGTGGAGCTGGGTCTACACCATCGCCGGCGGTACCTCGGAGATCCAGCGCGAGATCATCGCCGACCAGCTGCTGGAACTGCCCCGCGCCCGCTAGGCTCCGGGAGAGAAATAACAAGAGGTGAGTATGACAAGTATTTTCCAGTTCGCGTTTTCCAGCCCGGTCGAGGGCATGGAAGAGGAGTTCCAGCGCTGGTACAGCAATGACCACCTGCAGCATTCGGTCAAGCTGCCCGTGGTCTCCGCCGGGCAGCGCTTCCAGCGTGCAGTGGGTTCACCCTGGCCCGCGGGACGCCACGACAACCTGGTGATCTGGGAGCTGGCGGGCGATCCGGCAAAGGCCATCGAAACGCTGCTGGCCAGCCACGACACCGAGGCGATGCCAATCAGCCCGGCCATCGATATGTCCTCGGTCCAGCCGCCGACCATGGCGCTGCTGCGGCGCCTGGTCGGCAGCGAGGAAGCCGCGCCGGCAGCGGCCACCCGCGGCGCGTTGCTGCTGGCCTTCATCAACCCGGTGGAGGGCGAGGAAATAGCGCTGGAGGATGCGCTGCTGCACTCCGGGATTGAGACTTTCGCCGCGCTGCCCGGAGCCGGTGCGGTGAGTGTCTGGAAAACCACGGATGCGCAATTGCGCGGCAGTGCGCGGAAATACCGTTTCCTGGTGATGTTTGAAGCCGAGGACGACGCGCAGCTGGTGGCCGCCCTGTCACAGTCCGGGGACCGCCTGGCGGCAATTCCCCACAGCGATCCGCAGCGCATGTTTGCCGCTGTTTACCAACCCATTACCGAGCGCGTCGCAGGTTAACCCGGAGATTCACCATGGCCTTTGAAATTCGCAGGGATATCGGCGGCTTTCCGCTGCGCTGGTCCGAGGAACACGCCAGGCAATGGATCGAGGCCGGTTACTGGCGCCGGGAAACCCTGGCGGATGTCGCCCGCGAACGGGTGGCGGAAGATCCGGACAAGGTGCTGCTGATCGAGAGTGACCGCGAGTTCACCCGGGGCGAGATTTACGATGCGGCCCTGCGGCTGGCCGGGTTTTTTGTCGAACGCGGTGCCAGCGCTGGCGACGTGGTCGCCTTCCAGTTGCCCAACTGGTCGGAGAGCGCGGTGATTGCGCTGGCGGCGCGCATGCTGGGCCTGGTCATTAACCCGATTCCGCCGATCTACCGGGAAGCCGAGCTCGCCTACATGCTGGGTGAAACCGGCGCCAAATTCCTGTTTATCCCCCGCGAGTTCCGCAAGTGTGACTACCCGGCTATGGTCGCGGATTTGCGTGACAAACTGCCGCGCCTGCAGGATGTGGTGGTGATTCGCGGCGACGCCGGCAGCGATACCCCGTGGTCGCAAGCGGTAGCGGGCGCAGCGCTTGCCGAACTGCCCGCAGTCGATCCCGCCAACGCCTTTCTGGTGATGTTCACCTCCGGCACCACCGGCCGCGCCAAGGGCGTCCTGCAGACCCATTACGGCTTCGGCTACAAGGCGCGCCAGATGGTCGAGGCCTGGGGCGTGAATGCTGATGATGTCATTTTCATGCCTTCGCCGGTAACCCACATTACCGGCGCCATCTGGGCCTTCGATATCCCCTGGATTGCCGGCGCGCCGGCGGTCTTGCTGGATGTCTGGAACGTGCAGGACGGCATCGATGCGATCCGCGAGCACGGCTGCACGATAAGCGGGGGGGCGACACCCTTCCTGCAGCAGTTGCTGGCGGCGACCGCAAACGACCGCAGTGCCCTGGCCTCGCTGCGCACCTTTTTCTGCGGTGGCACCTCGGTTTCACCCGAACTGATCAAGCAGGTGTCGCGGGAGTTCCCGGGCTGCCTGTTCTTCCGCGCCTATGGCTCGACCGAAATGATGACCGTCACTCTCGGAATCAGCGATCGCGAGCAGGCGCTGTTCGGCGCGGAGACCGACGGCATCGTGGTGCCGCCCATCGAGGTCCGCCTGGTCGACGAGGACGGCAAACTGGTCACCGAAGAGGGCGTGGAAGGCGAGATCCTGGCCTTCGGCCCGGAACAGTTTGCCGGTTACCTGGATACGTCGGACAACAGCTCCGCCTTCGACGAGGACGACTTCTTCCGCATGGGCGATCTCGGCCGCTGGCGCTATGGCAATTACCTGGAAATTACCGGCCGTAAAAAAGATATCATTATCCGCTCCGGGGAAAACATCAGTCCCAAGGAAGTGGAAGACGTGTTGATGGAACATCCCGGTATCGCGGACATTGCGATTGTCGCCATGCCCAGCGAGGTGACCGGTGAAATGGGCTGCGCCTTCGTCATTCCCGCGGCGGGCAGTAACTTTGATATGGCGGAGATGCGTCGCTTCCTCGACCAGGCGGGGCTGGCGAAACAGAAATACCCGGAGTGGCTGGAAATCGTCGATGACTTCCCCCGGGTGCCCTCGGGGAAAGTGCGCAAGGACCAGTTGCGCAAGATGGCCCAGGCAATCGCAGACAATAAATAGGCAGGTGGCAGCATGTCAGGAATCTCACTGGAAAACCGCATCGCAATTTACGAATTGATCGCCCGTTACTCGTTCTGTGTCGATAATTATCGCGGGGAGGACTGGGCGGACCTGTTTCTTCCCGACGGTCGCCTGGTGGGTGCCGATATCGAGTTGAACGGCAAGGCGGGCCTCGTCGGCCAGTCGGACATGCTCAAGGCGGGACCTACCGAATACCGGCATGTGATCACCAACGTGTTCGTGGAAGAGGGCGCTACCGATGAGAGCGCGGTGGCGAATGCCTACGGCACGGTGGCGGATTGGGCGACCATTCCCGCGAAGGAAGTGATCTTCGTGGAATACCGCTTCGACGTGGTCAGGCGCGATGGCGTGTGGAAAATCGCCGAAGCCCGCGTGCACATGCCCTACTCGAGCTAAGGGAGCAGCCGTATGAGACTCAAGGACAAAGTGGTATTCCTCACCGGCGCCGCCAACGGCATGGGCGAGTCCCACGCCCGTCGCGTGATCGCCGAGGGCGGCTACCTGCTGATGACGGACATCGATGCCGACGGCGGTGCGGCCCTGGCCGAGGAACTCGGTGAGCGCGCGCTGTTCACGCGCCAGGATATTTCCGACGAGGCCCAGTGGCAGCAGGCGGTGGCACTCGCCAGCGAGCGGTTTGGGCGAATCGACGTGCTGGTGAACAACGCCGGCATCCTCACCAAGGGGAGTATCCAGAGCGAGACCGCCGATTCGCTGCGCAAGGTGCTGGACGTCAACGTGGTCGGCACCTGGCTGGGTATCCGCACGGTAAGCCCGGTGATGGCCCGGGGCGGTGGTGGCTCGATCATTAATATTTCTTCACAAGTCGCCTATCGGGGCTGGAACGATTACAGTGTTTATTCCTGTTCCAAGTGGGCGATTCGCGGCCTTACCCAGAGCATGGCCGTCGAACTTGCGCCGCAGAATATCCGGGTCAACACTATTTTGCCTGGCGCAGTGGATGAGACCGGCCTGTTCAGCGGCCGGGTTGACGAAGAACTCAAGGAACGGGTGCGCCAGAGCATTCCGCTGAAGCGATTTGTCGGCCGCGAGCAGGTATCATCGCTGATGGTCTACCTCGCCTCGGATGAATCCAGTGCCACCACCGGTACCGATAACCTGATCGACGGCGGCGTCAGCATCTAAAATACGCACTAAGGAAATTGGAGAAAATTCATGGGTGCCCCAGAGCTTTACTACGACCAATACAGTTACGATATCGACGACAACCCCTACGAGATTTGGCGGCGTCTGCGCGATGAAGCGCCGGTCTGGTACAACGAGAAATACAACTACTGGGTGCTGAGCCGTTACGACGATGTGCTCAAGGCGTCCATGGACTGGCAGAATTTCAGTTCAGCCTGGGGTACGGTTTTGGAAATGATGTCGGAAAAACCCGGCGAAACTCCCCTGATGATCAACCAGGACCCGCCCTACCACGACCAGTTGCGCGCCGTTGTATCCGCCTGGTTTACCCCGGTTGCGGTGGCGAAACTGGAAGCGGATATTCGCGAGATCGTGCTCGGTTACCTGCGCCCGCTGGAAGGCCGTGACTCCTTCGACTTTGTCCAGGACTTCGGCCGCTGGATCCCGATGGACGTGGTCAGCCACATCCTCGGTATTCCCCAGGAGGGCCGCCGGCAGATCAACCAGTGGGCCGACGACTCCCTGGCGCGCAACGAAGACGGCAGCATGACTGAGGCCGGCATCAATGCAATGGGCAAGGCGATGGGCTATTTCCAGACCATCCTCGCCGACCGCAAGGAAAACCCCTGTGGCGACCTGCTGTCACACCTGTCCCACGCCGACATCACGCTCGAAGATGGCAGCATCCGTCCTTTCAGCGCGGAAGAGAGCCTGTTCTTCATGGTGCTGATTGCGTCCGCGGGTAACGAGACCGTGGCGCGCCTGCTCAGCAACGCCGGCGTACTGCTGGCCCGGCACCCCGAGCAACGCCAGAAACTGCGCGACAACCCCAAGCTGATTCCCCGGGCGATCGAGGAAATGCTGCGCTACGATCCGCCGTCGCCGATCCAGTTCCGCCGCCTGCTCAACGACGTGGAAATGCATGGCGTGACCATGAAGAAGGGCGACAACGTCGCGCTGCTGACCGCCGCGGCCACCCGTGACGACCGTCACTGGGACGACCCGGAAACCTTCGACATCGAGCGCGCACCGAAGCGCCACGTGACCTTCGGCTACGGCCCGCACACCTGCCTGGGGGCCTCGGTAGCACGCCTGGAGTCGAAGATCGCGCTGGAAGAAGTGCTCTCGCGCATCGGCGACTGGGACGTGGAGGTGGACAAGCTCAAGCGCGTCCGCACCAGTACTGTACGCGGTTACTCCCACGTACCCATTCACATCAAAAAGTAATAAAGCAACAACCCGGCGCGCGTAGCGCTGCTCAAGCGAGGAGAATGCCATGCAAATGGAAGACATGATCATCATCTCAGTGGACGACCATGTAAGTGAACCGGCCGACATGTTCGACCAACACCTCCCGGCTGAATTGAAGGACCGCGCGCCGAAACTGAAAAGTGTGGACGGAGCCGACTACTGGGTCTACGAGGGCATCGTGCTGCCCAACACCGGCCTCAACGCCGTGGTCGGTCGGCCCAAGGAAGAGTACGGGATGGAGCCGCAGGGCTACGCGGAAATGCGTCCCGGCAACTACGACATCAAGGCCCGTATCGACGATATGAGCGTCAACGGTATCCTCGCGAGCATCTGCTTCCCCACGGTGTGCACCATGGACGGCAGTATTTTCAGCCGCTCGCCGGACCGCACGCTCAACCTGCGCATCATCCAGGCCTACAACGACTGGCAGATCGACGAGTGGGCGGGAGCCTTCCCCGGCCGCATCATCCCGCTGGCCATCCTGCCCCTGTGGGACGCGGAACTGGCCGCGGAAGAGGTCAAGCGGGTGGCGAAGAAGGGCTGCCATGCGATCACTTTCCCGGACAATCCTGCCAACAAGGGCTTCGCGTCCATCCACGACAAGTTCTGGGAGCCGCTGTGGAAGGCCTGTAACGACAACAAGGTGGTGATCAACTGCCACATCGGCACTGGCTCCGAACCGCGTCACCCCTCGGACCTGTCGCCGATGAACGCCTGGATCACCGCCATGCCCATTTCCATCGCCAACGCGGCGGCGGACTGGCTGCACCTGGAACCCCTGTTGCGCTACCCGGACATGAAAGTGGCCCTGTCCGAGGGCAGTATCGGCTGGATTCCCTACCTGCTGGAACGCGCCGAGTTCACCAACGAACAGCACATCTGGACCAACGTCGACTGGAAAGGCAAGTCGCCCACCGAGGTGTTCCGCGAGCACTTCCTGTGCTGCTTCATCGAGGACAACTTCGGCCTCAAGAACTACCAGGACGTGGGCGAGGACATCATCATGTACGAGTGCGATTACCCGCACTCCGACTGCCTGTGGCCGGAAGCGCCCGAGCGCCTGTGGCAGGGGCTCAAGGACCTGCCGGAGAACGTGATCAACAAGATCACCCACGAAAACGTGATGCGCGAATACAGCTTCGACCCGATTTCCATCCTCGGCCGGGAGAACTGCACCGTCGGCGCCCTGCGCGCCCAGGCGGCCCACGTCGACACCAGCGTGAAGTCCACTTCCGGACTGAAGCCCGGTGAGGGCAAGGGTGTGGTGACTTCCGGTCATGTAACCGCCATGTTTGCCTCCATGATGCCCAAGGAGACCCCGTGACGGCGAACCAACAAACCGGAGATACCACCATGAGTGAAAATGTACTGTACGAGGTGGTTGACCACGTCGCGGTCATTACCCTTAACCGCCCGAATGTGCACAATGCCCAGAATCCAGACCTGCTGCATGACCTGGACGAGTGCTGGACCCGGGCGGCGAAGGACAACAACGTCAAGGTCATCCTGCTGCAGGCCAACGGCAAGAACTTTTCCGCCGGTCACGACCTGTCAGTAAAGGAAGACGAGAAAGACGTTTTCGCAACGTTTGACTGGGAGACCCGCGGTATCACCGGCCAGTACCTGTGGGAGCAGTCCCACTACTTCGAGTACAGCCGCCGCTGGCGTAACAACCCCAAGCCCTCCATTGCCGCGGTACAGGGAGCCTGTATCGCCGCCGGCCTGATGCTGTGCTGGCCCTGCGACCTGATCATGGCAGCGGATAACGCCTGGTTCAGCGACCCCACCATCGTGATGGGTATCGCCGGCGTGGAATACCACGGCCACACCTGGGAGCTGGGTCCGCGCAAGGCCAAGCAGATGCTGTTCACGGCGGACAGGATCACTGCCGCGGAAGCGGAGAAACTCGGCATGGTCAACGAGGTGGTGGCGCTCGACGAACTGCGCGATGCGGCAATGGCCATGGCGCAGAAAATTGCACAGCAGGACCTGTTCTCACTGATCATGGCCAAGCGGGTGGTCAACCAGACCATGGATACCATGGGGCAGCCCGCTGCGCTGCAGGCAGCCTTCGACATTCACGAATTCCAGCATACCCAGTGCCTGGCACTGTCCGGCGGCAAGTCCGCGGTGCTTACCCGTGATGTGTCAAAGCTGAAGAAGAATAATACCGGCGGTTGATCCGGCGGTTGCGAAGAGTTGGCCCGGGGCGGCTGTTGCCAACCCGGGCCAGTTTTTTTCCGCAATACTCAGTACTGGGATTCAGGCATGCGTACAACGATGCCGGAGACAGCTTCGGTAACCTGAACCTGGCAGCCCAGGCGGCTGTTTTCTTTCGGATCGGTGGCGAATTCGATCATTGATTGCTCGATATCCTCAGCCGCCGGAATCTGTGGCAGGAAGGCCTCGTCGATGTAGCAGTGGCAGGTTGCACAGCTGCAGGCGCCGCCGCAGTCACCGAGAATGCCTTCCACACCGTTTTCCAGCGCAGCCGTCATCAGGCTGGTGCCTTCCGGTACCTCGACAACTTTTTCCACGCCATCGGGTTGAATGAATTTTACGGTGACCATGCTTACCTCGTATCTCGCTTTGAGCGTCTGTTTCAATAACGGTTGATTGTATTCGGGGGCGAGGCTTGCGCATCACCCTGATCGGGTTGCAAAATTGACATCCCGTCAGTAATAGGGAATTATACCGGCCATTCCCCGGAAGTAAACGGGGCAGGGGCCGGTCTGCCGGTTGCAGCCCCGGAAAACCTGCCAGCGATAATGCCATGAA
Source organism: Haliea sp. E17 (assembly GCF_048323675.1). Classification (NCBI taxonomy): domain Bacteria; kingdom Pseudomonadati; phylum Pseudomonadota; class Gammaproteobacteria; order Cellvibrionales; family Halieaceae; genus Haliea; species Haliea sp. E17. Next base: position 193,726 of record NZ_JBLWFK010000003.1, on the reverse strand, counting down.
CGCTCTGAATTACAAGAATAAACACGTTGTCGTGACAGGCTGCTATACGGGCATCGGCAATGCCGTGGCCGGCCTGTTGATCGACCTGGGGGCAACGGTGCATGGCGTTGACCTGCACGCCCCGGACCTGCCCCTGGCAGAGTTTTCACAGCTGGATTTACGCGCGCTGGATGCTATCCCACGGGTAGCCGAAAAGATAGCGAGCCCGGTGGATGCGCTGTTCAACTGCGCGGGTCTCGGTCCTTCACATCCCGATGCGGATGTCCTGACGATCAATTTTCTTGCCACCCGCTGCCTGACCGCGGCACTGGCGGCAAACATGCAGCCCGGTGCCGCGATTGCCAGCATCGCCTCCATCGGCGGTGCTGCGTGGCCTGCGCACCTGGAGGCCCTGTCCAACTGCCTGGCAATACAGCAGCAGGAGGACTTTCTGCAGTGGTACCAGTCCAACAGTGCCTTGTTTGCCAATGCCTACTCCTTCAGCAAGGAGGCGATCGTGGTCTGGACCAAACAGCAGGCGACACAATTGATCCGGCGCGGAATCCGGATCAACTGTACCAGTCCGGGCGCCACCCGTACGCCGATGCTCGACGAGATCGAGCGGGAACTGCCGAATTTTTCCGGGATGGACGCGATTACCCGGCCTATCGGGCGCTGCAGTACCTCGCTGGAGCAGGCCTGGCCGCTGCTGCTGTTGAACAGTGAGCTGTGCAGCTATATCAATGGCGCCGACCTACCGGTGGACGGTGGCGGTGCCGCCTTGGCGACCGTCGGCGCCAGCTAGGAGCACCGGTTCTCGCCACACTACATTGACAGAATAAGAGGTACCTCGAATGAGCAGTGAAGCCGATCCCGTCCACCCCTATTACCGGTCGATTCTCGACATCTACGCAAACTCGGGAAGGCCGTACTACTGGCAGGTCGGTCCCGCGGAAGCCCGGGAGATGCTGCGCAGCAGTCTCGCCGCGGCCCCCCCGCAGTCGGGTTTGCCGGAAATGGCGTCGGTGGTCGACGCGCAGGTTGAACGCGAGGATCACCCTGTCCCTATTCGTCGCTACCTGCCGCCGGGCGAGACCTGCGGCACGGCGATCTATTGCCACGCCGGCGGCTGGGTCATCGGCGACCTGGATACCGGTGACGCCCTGTGTCGCCGCATCGCCGCGGGGGCAGGCTGTGAAGTCATCAGTGTCGATTATCGCCTGGCGCCGGAATATCCCTTCCCGGCGCCGCTGGATGACCTGTGGGCTGTGCTGCAATGGGTTATAGCCGAACTGCCGGGACCGGTCCTGCTGGTCGGGGAAAGTGCCGGCGGCAACCTCGCCGCGGCCTGTGCCATTCGCGCCCGCGATTTTGGTGTGCGACTGGCCGGGCAGTACCTCGCCTATCCCGTGACCGACCATGATTTCGACACCGGCTCCTACCGCGAGGTAGGCGATCGCAATTACCTGCTCTCCGCGGCCGACATGCGCTGGTTCTGGGATCACTACTGCCCACCTTCGGTCGACCGGGATAATCCACTGGTCTCTCCCCTGCGGGTCGCGGATGCCGCGGGACTGCCGCCGGCGCTGATTCACGTGGCCGAGCTGGATCCGCTGCGCGACGAGGGCCTGGCCTACGCCCGGCGCCTGCGCGAGGCCGGTGTCGCCGTCGCAACGCGCTGTGACAGCGGTATGCTGCACGGCTACCTGAGTTCGGCCGCCGCGATTCCCCTGGCGATGGAGGCGGTGAGCGAAGCCGCCCAATGGATAAAAACATGCCTGCAACAAGCGTAAGCTCGTCCCTGAATTTCGCCGCCGACCGCCGCGATGGCGGTATCTGGAGCAACAGCTGGCGCGAGCGGATTACCCAGCAACTGGTCACCGAGCCGGTAAGCCTGGCGGATGCCCGGCACCTGGCCGTGGCGCCGAGCCTGGAAAAGGAGGGCTTCGAGATTCACCGCATGCCCCTGGAGGGCGATTGCTGGGAGGATGACCCCTGGGTCAAGTCGGTGTACCTGCCGAGCGCCCTGGCGCTGGTGGCTGAGCTGACGGGGGCTGCGCACGTCGCCCCTTTTTACCACGGGGGTATCCTGATTCGCGATACCGGCAATCCCCAGCGCGCCGCCGCCGCGGAGTTCGTGCACCTCGACCAGACCCGCGAGGCGATAGGGCCTTTTGTCGATATGGCGGCGGAACCGTCAGTCCAGCAGCGCTACCCCCGCTACCAGGTGTACAACCTCTGGCGCAGTATTACCCCGCCGCCGCAGGACGTGCCGCTGGCACTGTGTGACCAGCGCACGGTGAGTGAGGCGGACTGGGTGATCGGGCGCACGGTGGAGCCGAATTTTCCCGACGGCGTGCCCTACCTGAGTTCCGTGCATAACCCGGAACAGCGCTGGCATTACTTCTCGGACGTCGACCTCGACGAGGTCATCGTGTTCAAGGGTTTCGACAGCGATCCGAGCCAGCCCATGGGGTGCCTGCACGGCGCCTTCCAGGCGCCGGCAGTGGCGCCGGGAACCCGGCCCCGGGCCAGTGTCGAACTGCGGGTGTTTGCGTTTTTTGAGGCCTGAAGTCAATCAGGCCGCGGGTGTCAGGGAGTAGTCTTCCAGCTTCGGCTTGTCCATTACTTCCATGAAGTACTCGTAGGGCCAGGGCCAGACCTGGGGCACGCCGTCGGCGTCGAGGTACCAGCTGCTGCAGCCGGAGGCGAAGACGGTTTTCTTCGCCGCTTCCGTGCGCTTCTGCTCGTAGGTCTGCAGGGCTGCCTGGGTGGGCGCCACCGCGCTGTATTTGCCTTCGCGCAACAGGCTCACCAGCTGTTCAATATAATTCCACTGGCGCTCGGCTATATCGATCAGGGAGAAATTGCCCACCGGGCCGGTGGGGCCGTTGAGCATGAAGAAATTGGGAAAGTCGGGAATGGTCACCGCGTAGTAGGCCTTCGGATGCACGTCCCAGAGCTGGTTGAGATCGACGCCGTCACGGCCGGTGATGGTCATCGGGCGGACAAAGGCATCGGCCTTGAAGCCGGTAGCCAGCACCAGGACATCCAGTTCGTGGAAGGTGCCGTCGCGCATCAGCACGCCGTTGGCTTCGACCCGCTCGATGCCACTGGTATCGACATACACCGAGGGATCCTGCACCTTTTCATAGTAGTTGGGCGAAAACACCATGCGTTTGCAGGCGGCGCGATAATCGGGCCGCAGTTTTTCCCGCAGTTCCGGGTCGCGGATACTGTCTTCCAGGTTCTTTTCGACGATCGACTGGATCTCCGCCAACTCCGGTGAGTCGGCGTCGATGATCGCCGCCAGGAAGCGCCCGCGCCGGGCCTGCGCCTCGGGGCCGCTGCGCACATCCTCGATGCGGTCGGGATCGTCGCGGAACGCGGCTTTGTCCTCGTCTGAATAGCGGGTATCGGGGCAGGGCATGATCCACTGGGGGGAGCGCTGGAAATGTACCAGTTTCTGTACATTGCCGGACAGCGCGGCGACGATCTGTACCCCGGTGGAACCGTTGCCGACAACCCCGACGCGCTTGTCCGCGTAGTCGATGGAGTGATCCCAGCGCGCGCTGTGGAAGCTCGCCCCCTGGAAGTTTTCCAGTCCGGGAATGGCCGGTGTGTTGGGGTGGTGCAGAACGCCGGTTGCGGCAACCAGTACGTCGGCGACATCCTCGCGGCCGTCTTTGGTCTTTACGTGCCAGCGCTCTCCGTCCCAGCGGCAGCTGCCGATTTCGGTGTTGAACTGGATGAACTGGTGCATCCCGTAGCGCTCGGCCATGGATTCGAAATAGTTGCGAATCTCCGGGCCTGGCGCGTAGAAGGCGCTCCACTCCGGGTTGAAGGCGAAGGAGTAGCTGTAGGAGTGGGCCGGGGTGTCGCAGGCTACGCCGGGATAGGTGTTTTCCCGCCAGGTGCCGCCCACGCTGTCGCCTTTTTCGTAGATGACAAAGTTATCTTCCCCGCGTTCCCGCAGGCGAATGCCGGCGAGCAGGCCGGCCATGCCTGCTCCAATAATGATATAGCGTAAGTTTCTGGCATCTGCCGGCATGTACGAATCCTCGTGTCGCCGCCCGTCCTCGCAGTGGCGGGGGCGGGGCGGGTGTCGGTTTGCCTGGCGGGGGACGGGGTCACGGTAAGTGGCGATTCAGGTTCGCTGCGCGGACAGTAACCCGGGCCCTTGAGGCAGCCTGTTTATAGTGTCACCTATCTTTACCCAGCGCCTTTCCCAAGTCAATAATAATTAACGCATCGTCAATTATTATTGCCCGGACTCACCTCCGGCGGGTAAACTGCGGGCTGTTGGCTGGTGCACAGGCGCCGGCATAAATCGAGAAACTGCGCCGGGTTGCCCCTGCAGCCCGGCGTCGGTAGCCGAAGGATAGTAATCGTGCATCTGGACTACACCGACAAACAGCGGGCCTTCCGGGCCGAAGTTCGCGAATGGCTGGCCGCCCATGTGCCGGCGCAGCCGCTGCAAACCTATGATACCGAGGAAGGGTTCCGCCAGCACCGGGAGTGGGAGGCGATCCTCCACCAGGGGCGCTGGACCATGGTCACCTGGCCCGAGGAACTCGGCGGTCGCGGCAGTGACCTGGTCGAATGGCTGATCTTCGAGGAGGAGTACTACCGCGCCGGTGCGCCGAAGCGGGTGAACATGAACGGCATCTGCCTGCTCGGCCCGACCCTGATGGAGTACGGCACCGAGGCACAGAAAGCGCGGATCCTGCCGAAGATGGCCAGCGGCGAGGAGGTCTGGGCCCAGGCCTGGTCGGAGCCCAACGCGGGTTCCGATATGGCGGCGATCCGGGCGCGCGCGGACCGCAAGGGTGACAATTACGTGATCAATGGCCAGAAAATCTGGTCCACCCGGGCGGTCTGGGCGGACTGGTGCTTCGGCATGTTTCGCACGGACCCGGAATCCGAGCGCCATCACGGCCTGACGTTTATCCTGGTGCCGCTGGATACCCCCGGCATCACCGTGCGCCCGATACCCCAGCTGGACGGGCTGCCGGGCTTTGCCGAAATCTTCTTTGACGATGTCGAAGTCCCGGTGGAAAACCGCCTCGGCGATGAAGGCGCGGGCTGGAGCGTGGCGATGGCCACGGCGGGCTTCGAACGCGGCCTGATGCTGCGGGCGCCGGCCCGCTTCCAGGAGACCGCGCGCCGCCTGGTGGAACTGTACAAGGCGAACCGGGAATCCGCAGACCGCGACCCGGCGATTCGCGACGCGGTTATCCGCGCCTACCTGGATGCCGAAAGCTATTGCCTGACCACCTACCAGACCGCCTGCCGCCTCAATCGCGGCGGCAAGATCGGGCCGGAATCCTCCACCAACAAGATATTCTGGTCGGAACTGGACCAGGCCATGTGCGCTGCGGCCATGAGCATTCTCGGGGCGCGGGCGGAGCTGCAGCCCCACGCGCCGGCGGCTGCCGGGGTGGGTACCTGGCTGGACGACTTCCTGTTTGCCCAGTCCGGGCCCATCTACGCGGGCAGCAATGAAATCCAGCGCAATATCATCGCCGAGCGCATGCTCGGTATGCCGCGCAAGTAAGGGGGACGAGGTCGATGGATTTTACTTTCAGCGAAGATCAGCTGCTGTTCCAGGAAAGCGTGCGCGATTTCCTTGTTAACGAAGTCACCCCGGAGCGCATCCGCCAGTCCTGGGAAACCGATAGCGGCCGCGACGACAACCTCTGGCAGCAGCTGGCGGAAATGGGTCTGAGCGGGCTCACCGTACCCGAGATCCACGGCGGCCTCGGTATGAGCGAACTGGATTTCGTATTACTGGCCCAGGAATGCGGCTATGTCGCCCTGCCGGAACCGCTGGTGAACACCTCGCTGGTTGCAGTGCCGATGCTGGTGGAGTTGGGCGGAGAACTGGCTGAACAGTGGCTCCCCAGGATTGCCGGCGGGGAAGCGCGGGTGCTGGTTGCCCTGGAGCAGAACCTCGTCGCCGAGGATGCCCACGTTGCCGACCTGCTGTTGCTGGAACAGGGCGGCGCGATTTATGCGCTGACACCGGAACAGTTCAGCGCGGAAGCCAACGAATCCGTGGATCCCTCCCGTCGCCTGTTCCGGGTTGCCATTAACCCCGGCGTTGCGCCGGTGTTGGCGGGTGACCAGGCAAAGCCGCTCATCCAGGCCGCAATGAATCGCGGCGCCCTGGCTTGCGCCGCCCAGGCGCTGGGCCTGGCCCAGCGGATGATCGATATTTCCGTTACCTATACCAGCGAACGCACGCAGTTCGGCAAGCCGATCGGCAGTTTCCAGGCGGTAAAACACCACCTGGCCGACGTCGCGGTGCGGCTGGAATACGCGAAGGCGCCGGTGTATCGGGCGGCCTATGCGCTTGCAAACAATGTCCAGGGCGCGGTCGTGGCGGTGTCGCACGCCAAGCTCGCCGCCTGTGAAGCGGCCTCACTGGGAGCGAAGAAAGGCATCCAGGTGCACGGCGCCATGGGCTACACCTGGGAAGTCGACCTGCACATCTTCATGAAGAAGGCCTGGGCGCTTGCCAATACCTGGGGCGATGCGGGCTTTCACAAGTCCCGGGTGGCTGAAGCCATTTTTGCCGAAGATGCGGCCATCGGCGCGGACGCCACTTTCGCCGGGCATTAGGGCGGGCAGGTGGGGACACCTGCTCTTGCGGCGAGGTGTCGGGAATTTTACCGCTGTAGCTAAATTTGTTTGCAAAAAACCGACATTATGTTAGCTTTTGCGTCATTAAGAGTATTGTTGCGCCTCCCTAAAACTCCCGGTCGCGCTGAATATAAGTCTATTAAATATAACAAAACGCATGTCGCACTATCCGTTAACCTGCCCCTCATTATTGTTGACTAATAATCAGTTATGGGTGCGGGCTGTAGGTGGTGATAACCAAAAATTTTCCTTGGAGAATAAGTAATGCCTACTCGAAAAATTAGCAATGCGCAGATCGGCACCCAGGTTGTACTGGTGTCGGCAATCCTGGCCGGGGCCCAGGTTCCCTCGGCACTCGCCCAATCGCGGACCATGGCCCTGGAAGAAGTTATCGTGACTGCCCAGAAACGGGAACAGAGCATGCAGGACATTCCCGTGGCGGTGACTGCGCTGACCCAGGAAACACTCGAGGTCAACAGTGTCGTCGACGTGAACGACCTTGGTGGTCTGGCCCCCAACCTGAGTGTGCGGCCGGCAGCGGGCGGTACCAACATCCCCGCGTTTAACATGCGTGGTATCACCAGCTATGGCGTAGTGCCTGGCTCGGACAAGCAAATCTCGATTTATCTGGACGGTGTATACATCGGCTCTCCCAAGGGCTCCATTTTCCAGTTGCCGGACATCGAGCGACTGGAAGTCCTGCGCGGGCCGCAGGGCACCCTGTTTGGCCGTAACGCAACCGGTGGCGCAATCAGTATCGCCACCCGCGATCCCCATGGCGAGTTGGCTTTCCGTCAGAAACTCGGGTTTGGTAACCGCGACTACTTCCGCTCCGATACCACGATTGATTTCCCTGCAATCGGAAACTTCAGTGCCTACCTGACCTACTCCAAGGAAGAACAGGACGGGGATATCGATAACCTGGGTGGCGGCACCGTCTGGGATCGCACCAGCTTTGGTTACGGAAAGGGGAAATCCCCCGACACTCTGGGTGCCACAGACTCCGAAGCAATTTTCTTTGCGGCATTGTGGGAACCTACTGACGACATCACCGTAAGTTACAAGTATGACTACGCAACCGACGAAGGTAGCCCCAGTGGTAATGCCATCGTCAGTGATTTATATACCGGTACCCTCCCGGGTCAGGGTGCGATTTTCCTGCAGTTGCTCGCGCAGTCAAATCCGGATCTGCTGTGGAACGGCAAGACTACTCGTCCTAACAGCCTTAACAATGCCTTCTCCCTCAACCGTGACCAGGAAGTGCAGGGACATAACCTGACCGCGAGTTGGGAAATCAATGACGAGTTTATGCTCAAGAACACGCTGGCCTATCGCAAATCCGACGTGTTCCAGCCGGCGGATATTTCTGGAACCAGCGGCTGGATAATCGGGCCGGCCGTCGGTGCCGGTACCGGGCTGCCTGCGGATACCCCGTTCTGCTATGCCTGTTCCCAGTCCAACTCCGAGGGCGACCAGTGGAGTAACGAACTGCAGCTGAACTACGATGGCGATTTTGCAACTGTCACCGCTGGTTTACTGTATTTCGAATCCGAAGATGAATCCGGTGGCCCGCGCGGGTCTACCAATACTTTCCTGTTCGGGTTCCTCCCGGGGAATGTCGTTCCCAGTGGCAACGACAGCTATTCACTCAATGAAGCCAAATCCTATGCGGCCTATTCGCAGGCTGAGTTCCACGTGACTGATGCCATGGACCTGCTTGCGGGCCTGCGTTACACCAAGGATGACAAAACTGGTAACTATGTGACCGGTGATGCACAGAGCAACCTCACTTACCAGGACTTCGACTACGATGACGATAACGTCAGCTACCTACTGGGGGTGAACTATCGTTTCAATGATTCCATGATGGCCTACGCCAAGTTCTCCACCGCCTTTGTGTCCGGTGGTTCGGTAGCGGGTTTTGGATTTGATCCGGAAGAGGCGGAGTCCTGGGAAGTGGGCGCCAAGGCTGATTTCCTGGATGGTCGCCTGCGTACCAACGTCGCATTGTTTGATGTGACTTACGACAGCCTGCAGACTGCACAGGCCGGCGTGAACGTCCCCGGCGCTGAAAATATCGCCGTATTGGTCGTCGACGGCGGTAAGCTTGAAGCACAGGGCATGGAACTCGAAATTACTGCCCTGCCAATCGAAGGCCTCACCCTGAACGCGACCATTGGTTATCAGGATGCAGAATTTGCCGAAGTAACTGATCTGGTCGCATCAACTGTATTCGCAGTTGGCCCGCAGGCTTTCCCCAACTCGGATTACCTGCCGACTCTTACACCGGAATGGAATGGCAATCTGTCTGCAAACTACGAAACCAATCCAGTGTTCGGCTCAGCCTATATGACCTTTGGTATCACCGGTACCTGGCGCGATGACGTGCGACTCGACTCCAACCCGGGCCGGGCTGCAGCAACCCCATTCGGTGTCGCTGAATTCACACCTGCCTCCTGGGTGGTGAACGCCCGGGCGTCACTGAAGAGTATCGCGTTTGGCGATAATTGGGTGGGGGAAATCTCCCTGTGGGGTCGCAACCTGACTGACAACGACGAGATCACCTTCATCACCAACTTTGGCGCGTTCCCCAGCGGTACTTTCCAGGAAGAGCGCAGCTACGGTATCGATTTCGTCCTGAACTACGAGTGAAGTTAGTGCGAGGCAGATCCCGGTGAGCCACGGCGAGCCGGGTAAGCCATTCAAGGCGCCTTCGGGCGCCTTTTTTTTGCGAGTACTGTGGACGTGAGGGTATGTGTTGAATGCCAGTTGCGTCAGAGTTGCGTTAGTGGGAGGTAGGCCTGAACATCCGGCTGCGCTAGTGGCGAGGTGATCCGGGACTGCGTCACGCAGCCCCCGGCTCGATTTTTCAGCCCTTCAGTGGGTGCTGGGGCAGCGCGGAAAGGAACGAGTCATCCCAGCTGTCACGCAGGGCCGGGGCCAGTTTCATCCAGCTCTTGATGTCCTCGGGGATGTCGCCCTTCCAGGCCGGGTACCACTTGCCGAAACCCTCCCAGCCGCCGTCCAGCGCCCAGTAGTGAATGACCTCCTCGTTGCGGAAGATCGGCACGAAGGAACCCAGCCATTTCTTGCCCGTACGCTCGGACCAGGGAACGTAGGCGTAGCGCAACTGCTCGATATAGTCCTCCTGGCGGCCCGGCTTGGTGGTCATGATTTCCTGGATGACCACGGAGGCGTCGTAGTTCTCCGCCACCAACTCCGGGAGCAGCTTTATGTCACTGTTGGCGTAGCACAGGCGGCCTTCGCCTTCCGCATGCAGTTCCGCCAGTACCTTGTCCCAGGCTGTAAAGCTCTGGTCGCCGCCGGCGCGGCTGCGCAGGGCGCCCAGTTTGCCCAGGTGGTCGTAGCCGTCGATTTCCCAGATGGTGGTGATCTCCGGCCAGTCGGAGTTGAAATGGCTGCCCTGCCAGTGCCCGAAGAGCCGCGCGCCGTGCTCCTCCATCAGGGGCTGGTACAGGCCGGAAAATGCCGTGTTGTATTTATCGATATCGCCAATGCCCAGCGATGTCGTTTCGTGGATATAGAGTGCGCGATTTTTGAATTGTGTTCGCATTCCGTTGGTCCTCAGGTCGGGTGGGTGAAGGGTCAGGTTGTGGTGCTGTTCTCCGGTACGGTTGTGGTGGATTGCGTTTCGGCGTTGCGCCTGTCGAAGTCCGCGACAATATGGCGCGAGCCCATGTACAGGGCGAGACCGGCCGGGACTACCGCCAGGGAAACGATGAGCAGCGCGTAGCGGATGGATTCCGCGCCGTAGCTGGGTGCGTAGTATTCGCTCAGCCAGCCGGCGGCGACCGGGCCCAGGCCCATGCCGACCAGGTTGCCGACAATAGTCCACATGGCGTGGGCGGTCGCGCGGGTCGAGGCGTCTACCAGCGACTGGCTGGTGGCGATCAGGGGCGGTGAAACCGCGCCGCCCAGCAGGGAGGCCACGATCGAACAGGCCAGGCCCACCGGCAGGAGCGTGCCCCAGAGCATGTCGTCCTGGGGCCACAGCAGGAAGCCGGCCAGCAGCGGCAGGCTCGACATCAGGGCGGCGGTCGGCAGCCACAGGTTCCAGCGGATATCGCGCTTGCTCAGGCGGTCCACCAGCATGCCGCCGAGCAGTGCGCCGAGCATTCCCGGCAGCGGGCTGATCAGGAAATACACCATCCCGGCGGTGGCCTGTTCCATGCCGTAAACCCGGATCAGGAAGACCGGTTCCCAGGCGCCGCGGCCGATGCCGGCGACCATCGACAGGCTGGCGCCGGCGATAATCCAGCAATAGGTGCGGTTGCCCCACAGGTAGCCGAGGGTTTCCCTTGTCCCGCGTTGACCGGTGGCCGGTGTAGGGCCGTCATTGCCGCCGCGCAGGGGTTCGGCGATGGTGAACCAGACCAGCAGCGCCAGCAACAGACCGGGAATGCCGGCGACGATCAACGCGGTACGCCAGCCCCAGGCCTGGCCCGCAAAACCGCCGAGCAGCATGCCGGCACCGATGCCCGCCACCCCGCCAATGGAGAGCATCGACATGGCCAGGCCGCGTTTGTGCGGGGGGAAGTAGTCGGAGAGCAGGGAGGCCAGCGCCGGCGACGAGGCCGCCTCGGTAATGCCGACCCCCATGCGGGCGATAAACAGCTGGGCGAAGTTGCGGGCGAAGCCGCCGGCCATGGTGAACAGGCTCCACAGGGCGATGGCCCAGCCGATCAGGGTGCGGCGCGAACTGCGGTCCGCGTAGCGCGCCAGCGGGAACTGGCAGAGAATATGGACGACGACAAACGCGGGCCCCACCAGCAGTCCCAACTGGGTATCGGAGAGACCGAGGTCGGTGCCGATCTGTTCCAGCAGGATGGAGACGATATAGCGATCCATCAGGCTGACCGCTATCACCAGGAAGGCGATGACCAGGACGTAGCGCAGGTAGGCGTTGGAATAGTTGCCGGGATTGGGTGTAGTGGACAAGTAAAGGCTCCTCAGCCAGTGGTTGCGGCAGACGAGCGGTTGACCCTTTCCAGGTCCTGGCCCAGCCAGCGGCTGCTGAGCATGAAAAACAGGCAGCCGACGATGCCCAGTCCCACGGTGCACAACAGGGCGTAGCGCAGGCTGTCGACGCCGTGCTCGGCGGCGAAAAAGTCGCTCAGCGCGCCGACGATAAACGGCCCGGCGCCGGCGCCGAAGATGTTCATGACAAACAGGACGATGGCCGAGGCGGTGGCGCGCATGTCGAGCCGGGCCAGGTTCTGGTTGGCACTGTAGGTGGCCGGGATGTACATGTTCATCAGGATATAGAAGGGAAACAGGAGCAGCAGGGACAGGCTGCTGGATTCCATGGCCAGGCTGGCGGCGCCCAGCGGCATGCCGATCAGGGTCAGCATCCCGGGAAAGCGCACCAGGTGCGAGGGCTTGCGCAGGGCGATGCGGTCAGCGAGCACACCGCCCAGCAGGGTGCCGGTGCAGCCGCCGACGCCGACAATGATCGCCATCCACTTGCCCACTTCCACCGGGTTCATGCCGTGGACGCGGCCGTAAAATTCGTAGCCCCACATCAGGATGCCGTAGCCGATGATCGACAGGCAGGCGGCGCCCGCCATCATGCACAGCCAGGAAGGTGAACTGGCCAGGAAGGCCAGTGTTTCCCTGAGGGTGGAGGTCTGCCCGCTATCGCGGCGCTGGTCGGACATGCCGCGCGGAGGCTCCCGGACGGTGAGCAGCAACACCAGGACAAACAGCAGGCCCGGCGCGCCGAGAATGATGAACGCGGTGCGCCAGTCGAAATTCTCCCGCAGGTAGCCGCCGCCGAGATAGGCGATGGCGGAGCCGGCGAAGACGCCCGTGGAATAAATCCCCAGTGCGGTGGCACGCTTGTGCATGGGAAAGTAGTCCGCGATCAGCGAGTGCGAGGGCGGGGTGCCGGCGGCCTCGCCGATACCCACGCCGAGGCGGGCGACCAGCAGGTGGGTGAAATTCTTAGCCAGCCCGGTGAGGATGGTCATGGTGCTCCACACCGCGAGGCCGATGGCGATGATATTGCGGCGGTTGGCGCGGTCGGCCCAGCGGGCGATCGGGATGCCGGCAAAGGTATAGAGCAGGGCGAAGGCGAAACCCACCAGCAGTCCCATGGCGGTATCGGAGGCGCCGAATTCCGCCTTGATCGGGCCGATGAATACCGACATGGCCTGGCGGTCGATGAAATTCAGCACATAGACGATAAACAGTACGCCAAGCACGTAGTTGGCATACGCCGGGGACTGTCCCGCGGAAGCATTGGTACCCGCCGCGGGGGGCTGGTCGCCGTCCTCGCGGGCCGGGGAGGGAATGTCGCTCATTGCTGTCGTCTTATTCGAGTCGTTGTACGGTCCGGCGCTGCCCGGACCGTCAGGCTGGCGGGGCGCTTCGCAATGCTGTCATCATCCCCGAAATAAAACTGACATTCCAGTAGTTATTGCGCCGGCCGCAGCGCAATGACCCGCGGCGCGGACAGGTTGGGGTTGTCTCGGGGTGTACAGGGGGCGCGACCCATTGGCTTCCCTGGTATTCAGGGAATGATGCCGCCGTCCTGTAATTTCGCGATGCTTTCCCAGTCGTAGCCCAGTTCCAGCAGCAGGGTCTCGGTGTGTTCGCCAAGTTCCGGCGCCCGGCGCAGGGCGGGGGGCTTTTCATCAAACTGTACCGGTACCGCGGGCAGCCGATAGCCCAGGGCGTCGCCCTCGGCGGGCACTTCGCCGATGTAGCCGTTGGCAATCACTTGTGGATCCTCGAGCAGTTCATCGACGCGCTGCACCGGCGCCCAGGGGACATCGATGCTACCCAACGCCTGCTTGCAGTCACTGAAACTGCGTTTGCCGAATTCTGCGTCCAGGGCCGCGATACACGCCGCGCAGTTTTCCCGGCGCGCCGCCAGCGTATTGAAGCGCGGGTCGGCAACCAGGTCCTCGCGCTCGAGCACGCGGCACAGGTCGGGCCAGTAGCGGTCGCCCTGCAGCATCATCAACTGGATAAAGCGGCCGTCGGCGCTGCGGTAGGTGCTGGTCAGCGGGTTGGGCGTCGCGCTGCGGTCGCCGGGGCGCGGCATCTCCTTGCCCTGCAGCACCGTCAGCAGGTCCGAGGAAAGGGTCCACATGGCGGTGGCGAGCAGGGAAACGTCCACGACCGAGCCCTTGCCAGTACGCATTTTTTTCAGCAATGCGCCGGCGATGCCAAAGGCGATGGCCATGCCGCCGTTGCGGTCGCCCATGGCGCCCCGTTGCTGGATGGGGTAGTCCCGTTCCGGGGGCGTCAGCGCATCGGCAACGCCGCCGCGGGCGAAAAACGCGGAGGCGTCGTAGCCGGCGTGGTTGGCGTCGGGGCCGCGCATGCCGAAGCCATTGCCGCGCGCGTAGACCAGTCCGGGGTAGCGCTCACGCAGCTGGTCAGCATCCAGGCCGAGCCGGTGCAGGGCGTCCGGGCGCAGGCTGGTCAGGAACACGTCGGCGGATTCCAGCAGGGTGTGCAGTACCGCGAGGCCCTCCGGTTTCTTGATGTCCAGCGCCAGTGAACGTTTGCCGCGATTGGCCAGTGCGACTGAGAGATTGACGCCGCCGCTGTCCGAGCCGATACCCTGTGTGGCCAGCGCCCGGTAGGGGTCGCCATCCGGGTGTTCGATGCGGACGACGTCGGCACCCCAGTCTGCGAGCAGTGCGCCCGCTACCGGTACAAACACCCACTGGGCGAGTTCGACGACGCGCACCTCCTCGAAAATATCGGCTGTGGCTTGCATGAAGCGATCCTCTTGCATTGGGTTCAGTCGCGGCAGGGAACCTGCCTGTAGAGTGGTTGAATTGGCCGCGAAATACTCACGCGTTCACTCCGCCGTTGATGCTAATCACCTGTCCGGTGATTTTTCCCGCTCCGGGGGAGCACAGGAACAGGGCCAGGGGCGCAATATCTTCGGTTCGGGGTAGCCCCAGTCCCGCGCGTTTGCGCGCCGTATCACCGCGGCCGCCGGCACCGAATTTTTCGAAGCTGGGTGTGTTCTCGACAAATCCCGGGGAAATACAGTTCACGCGCACGCCATCCGCTGCGATCTCGACGGCGAGACTGCGGACAAAGCTGATGAGACCGCCGTTGGCGCCGGCGATCAGCGATTGCCGCGCTGCCGCGAAGCGCCCCGCGTCCGAGGTAAAGCCGATGATCGCGCCTGCACTGCGGGAAAGGTGGGGCAGGGCGTGGAAGCACAGTTGCTGGAAACTGGCCAGAACCCGCGCCGCGTGGGCGCCGTAGGCGGAGGGATCGCTGGCGGCAAAAGGGCCGGTCACGCCGGGTGCGCCGGTAATCGCACAGTGAATGACGCCGTCGAGGCGGCCCCAGTGCGCAGCGGCCTGGTCGACAAGCGAGGCGATTGCTCCTGCCTCGAGAAAGTTTCCACTACACGCGAGCAGTTCGGCGGCGGGATGTCGCTGTTGTAGATCCGCAACGGTGACTTCGGCGCTCTCCGGAGTTGAGCCGTGGACTGCGACCCGGACGCCGGCAGTGGCGGCCTGGGCGGAGATTTCCTTGCCGATGGCGCCGCTGCCGCCGGTGACGAGATACACCGGCTGGTTGTCGTTATCCACTGTGTTCCTGTGATCGCTGTTCATGGAGGGCGTGGTTTCCACGGCGATTGCCTGGTCTTTATTTTCCTGCCGAAACGACCGCAACAGGGCCGCTGGCAATGTTTGAGCTCCGACTTTAAAGGCAACAAAAAGTTGTGTCAATGAGAGTGGCTTGGGGAGAGATTACGGATAGATGCCGTATATCTACGCCTGGGCTATCAAGAGATATTAGCGAAAAACAGGCAAAATATTGCGTATTATCATAACAATATCCGGTGTTATGAATTTTCGGGCCAAGCATGAAACTGAAGTTGAATTGGTTATCCGGATTCTAAACGCAACTAAAAGTTGACAATAAAAAAGGCCCTGTCTAGGATGCAATGCATGCTCCCTGTTTCGCAGTGCCTCCGGGGGGCTGACAGATAACGACAACGACCAGTGTGCCCGGCCTGAGCGGGGCGGCGAGGTGAAATGTCCTTGAACGCAAAGGCGACAGCAAAACCCCGGGCTGCGACCGGCGATCGTCGTACCAGCGGTGTCCAGCAGACCGGCAGGGCGGCGAAGGTTGTCGCCAGTGTGCTCAAGGCGACCGGGGAAGAACTCAACCGCGTCGGTTATGCCAACCTGAAGGTCGAAGAGGTCGCCGAGCGGGCGGGCGTCAACAAAACCACGATCTACCGCCGCTGGCCCACCAAGGCCATCCTGGTCTCCGATACCCTCGACTCCCACTTCCAGGTGGAGCGCCCCCTGCCGGATACCGGTAGCCTGCGCGGCGATTTCCTGGCCTACCTGACCAACATGGTTACCCTCAGCAAGACTTCCATGTGGCGAGGTATTCTCACGGCGCTCTCGGGGCGCTCCGATCCTGAGGTCGAGGCGGTTGCGCACAAGCTCTACCTGCGCGAACGGGAGTACCGGACCAGCCTGGTCGCGCGCGCCGTGGAGCGCGGCGAGTTTCCGCGCAGTGTCAACGCCGAACTGGTCGGTGATATGTGCTCCGCCCCCATTCTCCGTCGCCTGCTGACATTCGGTGAGCAGGTAGAGACCCAATACATCGAGGCAGTCATCGACGTCGCCCTGACCGGCGCGGCGGTGGTCGCCGTCAGAAACAGCGGTGCCGATTAGCGCTATACACCGGAATCAATAACAGGAGCAGACTTCATGACAGCGACACTCACCGCTGAAGACGAGCGTTATTCGGAACTCTTTGACGTCGTCAAGGAGACCACGGCCCACGGTGGCGAGGTATTCGGTGACCTGACGCCCGGCATGAACGCCCTGCGTAACAAGCACCCGGTGATGCAGGGTTCCCTGCGTGAACTGCTCGAATTGCCCCCGGCGCCGCACACCATGTACGAAAACGAGCGGCCGCACTACACGCTGCTGAACTACGAACTGTGCAATCGCGCGCTGCGCGAGAACCTGCTGTTTTCCTCGGAAGTCTACGAGGAAAGCCCCGGCGTGCGGCAGTTGGGCAAGGTGATCCTGAAAATGGTGGGCGACGAGCACATGCGCTACCGGCGCATGGTGCAGCCGATGTTCATCCGGCCGAAAGCCATCAAATGGTGGCGCAAGAACTGGATCGACAACTCCGTCGCCTCGCTGCTCGACCGTCTGGAGACCATGGCGCGGGCGGACCTCAACCTCGACCTCTGCGCCCGCCTGCCAGTGAGTATCGTGACCCAGGGAATTGGCCTCAAGGGCGACGACGCGCTGACTTTCCGCGTGCACCTGCAAAAGAGCATGATGGCGCGCACCCTGCCCATGGAAGAGGTGATGCAGGCGGCCGGCGAGGTTTCGCGCATGCTCAAGGAAGTGATTACCGCCCGCCGTGAAAAGCCCGAGGACGATGTGGTCTCCGAGCTGATCCAGTGCGAACTGGAACTGGAAGACGGCAGCACGCGCCTGCTGGAAGACGAGGAGATATTCTCCTACTGCCGCCTGATCATCCTCGCCGGCGGCGGCACCACCTGGCGCCAGCTCGGTATCACACTCTACCAGCTGCTCAGCGACTACCAGAACTGGGAGGACTGCAAGGCGGACCGCAGCCTGATCGAGGCGGCCATCGAGGAGGGCGCCCGCTGGATGCCGACGGACCCGACCTTCCCACGCCTGGTGAAAGAGGACGTGGAAGTGTACGGCGTGACCATCCCCGCCGGCTCCCGTGTCGACATGTGCCTCGGCGCGGCCAACCGCGACCCGGAAATCTGGGACAACCCCGACGTCTTCGACTTGCACCGGCCGCGCGGCAAGCAGCCGCACCTGGGCTTCGGCATGGGGCCGCACCGCTGCCTCGGCATGGAAGTCTCCAAGCAGGAAATGATCGCCGCGATCGAGGGGTTGATGGATCGCTTCCCCACTATGCGCCTGGATCCGGATGCCCCCGAGCCGCAGCTGCTCGGTGGTCTCGAGCAGCGCGGCATGTCCGTCATCCCGGTTATTCTGCGCTAGGGGAGAGCAGCGATGGACTTTGCAGGTTTTATTCACGGCGAACGCGTTGCGGGCAAGGGCGCGGAAATCGCGGTCGAGGATCCCTCCACCGGCGAGGTGTTCGAGCGTTTCCCCGGTCTGGATGCAGCGCAGGTGGCCTCGGCGATAGCGTCGGCCCGCTCCGCCTACGACAGCGGCGTCTGGAGCGATCTGCCGGCGAAGGATCGCGCTGCCGCGCTGGGCAAGTTCGTTGCCGCGCTGGCGGCACAGCGCGAGCGCATCACTGACATCGTGGTGCGCGAGGCGGGCTGCCCCCGGCACAGCGGGGTGATGATGGCCCAGGTACTGGCGCCGCTGAAACACGCCGGGGACACGCTCAAGCTGTTCCTCTCCCTGCCCGAGACCGAGGAGAACCCGCTGCCCCTGGACGAACGGATCAATCCCATGGGGCAGGTAGTGCAGAGCCTGCGCCGCTACACGCCGATCGGCGTGGTCGCGGGCATCGCCGCCTATAACTTCCCTTTCTATACCGCCCTGTGGAAGATCATGCCGGCGCTGATCACAGGCAACACCTTGGTCCTGCGGCCGAGCCCGTTGACGCCGCTTTCCGCGCTGGTATTTGCCGAGGCGGCGGAAGCCGCGGGACTGCCGCCGGGTGTGCTGAATATCGTGGTGGAAGCGGGCCTGGAAGGCGGCAAGCTGATGAGTTCCCACGCCGACGTGGACATGGTCGCCTTCACCGGCTCGACCGCGGTGGGCGAGCAGATCATGGTGCAGGCGGCGCCGACCATGAAGCGTTTGCAACTGGAACTCGGCGGCAAGTCGGCGCAGGTCTTCCTGCCGGACGCGCTGGACCAGGTCCTGCCCAATGTGATGGGCGTGTGCATGGCGCATGCCGGCCAGGGTTGCGCGCTCGGTACGCGCATCTTTATTCCCGAGGAAAGCAAGGCCGAACTGCTGCCGCAGATCGCTGGCGCGGTTGCGTCGATCAGGGTCGGCCCGGCAGATGCCGCCGACACCCAGATGGGCCCGGTGATAAGCCGCGCCCAGGTGGCGCGCTGCGAACACTATGTGAAAGCGGCGCTGGAGCAGGGCGGTACGGTGGTGGCCGGTGGCGCGCGTCCCGAGTGGCTGGGTGACGGCTTCTTTTTCCAGCCGACAGTGCTGGACCTGCCCGATAACAGCAACCCCGCCGCCCGGGACGAAATCTTCGGCCCGGTGGTCTCGGTCATCGGCTACCGCGATCTCGACCACGCGGTGGCGATGGCTAACGATTCCCGCTTCGGCCTGTCCGGCTACGTGCACGGCAAGGACCGCAAGGCGGCGCTGGACGTCGCCCTGAAAATCAAGAGCGGTACCGTCAACGTCAACGCCGGTGTGATGAGCGCCTATGCCTCCTCCGGCGGCCAGCGCATGAGCGGCATCGGCCGCGAGCGCGGCATCGAGGGGCTGCGGATCTACCAACAACTCAGCTGCCTGAATATCGGGGGAGTATAACAATGCAAGGATTATTGCAGGACAAAGTCGCGATCATTACCGGCGCCGGTTCCGGCGTCGGTCGCGCCGCGGTGCTGCTGTTTGCCGAGCACGGCGCGAAAGTCGTGGCGGCGGATATCAACCTCGGCGCGGTCGATGAAGTGGCGGCGGAAGTAGCCGCGCAAGGCGGCGAGGCCCTGGCGGTCGAGTGCGACGTCACCAGTGCCGATTCCGTCAACGCACTGGTCGCAGCAGCCGTGGACCGGTTTGGCCGTCTCGACGTCATGTACAACAATGCGGGCATCACCACGCAGCCGGGACAAACCTTCATGGATGCCTCCGATGAAGATTTGCTGAAACTCACCTCGGTCAACGTCGGCGGTGTGATCCACGGCTGCAAGTCCGCGATTCGCCAGTTCGAAGCCCAGGGCGGGGGCGGCAGCATCGTGATCACCGCGTCTGTGGCCGGGCTGATCGGCTTCGGTGGCGTGGTCTACGGTTCCTCCAAGGGCGCGGTGACCAGTATCACTCGCGGCCTCGCCCTGGAAGTCGCCAAGAAAGGTATTCGCGTGAACTCGGTCTGCCCCGCGGCAATGCCGACCAACTTTGGTGGCGGTGTGCTGAAAGCCAACGAGATGGCCAGGCAGCACACGGCCGGCTACCACCCGCTGGGCCGGGTGATCGAGCCCGAGGAGTGTGCCGCGGGCGCGCTGTTCCTCGCCTCGGATCTCGCCTCCAACATCACCGGCGTCAACCTGCCGGTGGACGGCGGGCTCTCCGCCGGCAAGCCGATGGGTTAGGGGCAGGGCAGATGGGAAGCGAGTGTGCCATCGTCGGCCTCGGGGTTACCGAACAGGGTGTCGGCCTCGGCCTTGAAGGCCGGGAGCTACGCGCCCAGGCGGTAGACCTGGCACTGGCGGACGCGGGCCTTCCCCGCGACGCCATCGACGGCTATATCCGCGCCTACGTGGACCGCGAGGACCTGCGCTACATGGGCCTGTCGCCCAACTTCTCGGTGTCGATGATGACCGGCGGTGCGACCCCGGTATTTTCCATCGTCGCCGCGATGGCAATGATCGAGGCCGGGCAGGCGGAGGTGGTGGCCTGCGTCTATGGCGAGGCCCAGACGGCCTTCGCCAGCAGCGGCAAGCAGGATATCGGTTCCTACGGCTACGGCTACCCGATGCTCTACGGCCTGCTGGGCGCGGCGGCGACCCACGCCTTTCACGCCCGGCGCCACATGCACCTTTACGGCACGACCTCCCGGCACCTCGGCGCGGTGGCGGTTACCCAGCGCGACTATGCCCTGAAGCGCCCGGGTACCCTCGGCTACGGTAAGCCGCTGACCCTGGCGGAACACCAGGCCTCGCCGATGATCACCGACCCCTTTCGCCGCTACGACTGCACCCGCAATACCGACGGCGGTATCGCGGTGCTGGTGACGACGGCGGAGCGCGCCCGCAGCCTGCGCAATACGCCGGTATACGTGCTCGGTGCCGGCACCGGCCACAATATCGTCAACTGGCACAAGGGGCAGGTGTTCGAGAACCACGACAATATCGCCCCGGCGAAAGCCCGTGCATTTCAGCAGGCGGGTATGACGGTCGCGGATATCGACATGGCCCAGCTTTACGACCCCTTCACTATCTCGCCGCTGATGCAACTGGAAGCCTTTGGCTTCGTCAAAGAGGGGCAAGGTGGGCCGCTCTACGCCGAAGGTGGTGCGGGCCCCGACGGCCTGATTCCTACCAATACCGGCGGTGGGCAACTCTCGGCCTACTATTCCACCGGGTTTACCGGCATCGCCGAGGCGGTACAGCAATTGCGCGGCGAGGCCGGCGCGGGCCAACTGAAAAAGGCGGAAACCTCGCTGGTCTCCGGTCACGGCATGAACGCCGGCGTGCAGAACACCTGGGCCCACGCCTGCATGATCCTCGGCAGCAATCCCTGAGGGGCAGGACAGACTATGAGCGAGACCTTACAAGAACTTGCGCAACACCCGCTGATGGAAGCTATCCGCCGCTACGGTGGCGACCCCGCCGACGTGCCCTTCTGGGAAGGGTGCAGAGAGGGCAGGTTCCTCCTGCACCGCTGCAACCTGTGCCAGCAGCACTACTGGCCGGCCAGTCGCTGCGTCGAGCACGGCGATGCCGACATGCAGTGGGTGGAGGCCTCCGGGCGGGGAACACTCTACACCTACACGGTGATGCATCGCGCCTATACCCCGGATACCCGCGACAAGGTGCCTTTCGTGATTGCGGTCGTGCAGTTGGAGGAAGGGCCTTTCTATCACAGCAATATTCTCGATTGTGCCTGTGACGCAGTGAGTATCGGTATGCCACTGGACGTGGTCCTGCAGCCCCACGACAGTGGCCTGACCATCCCCCAGTTCAGGCCGCTCACCCGGTGACCGGCGCAGAACAAGTAAAGGATCAAATCACGAGGAGGATTTGGTATGTCTACAGCAGCACTGAAACAGACCGACGATAGCCAGCGCGGCACTGCCGCGAAACGCTACATCGTGGATGCGGACTCCCATATGGATCCGCCCTACGAGATGTGGAAGGACTACCTGCCGGCCCACCTCGCCGACCTGGCACCGCGGATCGAACACGGTGACGAACACGACTGGATCGTGTTCGAGGGCAACAAGCGGCCAGTGCTGATGATTTCCAACCAGGCCGGTCGCCAGGGCAAGGACTACAAGATGGTCGGGCGGCGCTCGGAGATGCGTCCGGTCTGGCTGCCGGAGACCCGCCTCGAGGACATGACCACCGACGGCATGGATGCGGCGGTCCTGTTTGGCGGCGGCCCGCTGGGCACCGCCAACCCGGACCTCTACATCGCCAGCTTCGAGGCCTACAACCGCTGGCTGTGGGATTTCTGCGGCGCCGATCGCAAGCGCCTGGTGCCAGTGGGCTACGTGCCCATGCGCGACGTGGACGAATCCTGTGCGATGATCCGCAATCTCGCGCAGTTGGGTTTCACTACCATCAATATTCCCGCCTTCCCCATGGACCCGGACGTGCCGAAAGCCGGTGGCTTCAGCGCCCAGGCCCTGGGCCTGTCGGGCAACCCCAATGGCGAGCGCTCCTACATCGATGCGGAATTCGACAAGCTCTGGGAAACGGTCAGCGAACTGGACATTTCCCTGACCATGCACCTGGGCGGCCGCGTGCCGCGCTTCGGTAACAAGCAGCACTTCCTGCCCGACCTCGTCATGAGCAAAACCGCCATGGCCGAGCCGGTGGCGATCATGATCTACGGCGCATTATTCCAGCGTTTCCCCAAGCTGCGCCTCGCCATCGTCGAGAGCGGGGTGGGCTGGATGTCATGGATGGCGGAGTACATGGACCGCACCTGGGAGCGCCAGCGCTACTGGACCGATAGCCCGCTGAAGGAAAAGCCCAGCGTGTTCATGGACCAGAATGTCTACGGCTCGTTTATCCACGACCGCGTGGGCATTCTCAATCGCAACCTCCCGGGCGGCAGGAACATCATGTGGTCCTCCGACTACCCGCACTCGGAAACCACCTTCCCGAATTCACTGGGTGTGATTGAACGTGATTTCGAGGGCATTCCCGCTGCGGACATCAACGCGATCGTTTGCGAACGGGCGAAACGTTTCTACAAGATCGGTGAATAGGCCGTTGTCGGAGAGTATGAAATGAGCGATGCCAGCCGCTATGTGCAGACGGATATCAGCCTGCTCAACCAGGAACATGTAAAGCGCTACCGGGAAACCAATGGCGAGGTGGGACACCTATGGAACGGCGCCACCGCCCTTTTGCTGACCACCATCGGCAACAAGTCCGGCGAGCCGCGGACCACGCCGCTGATTTATGCGCAAGAAGGCGACGACTACGTCATCATCGCCTCCAAGGGGGGGGCGCCCACGCACCCCGCCTGGTACCTGAATATCAGCAAGACCCCTGAAGTCGAGATCCAGGTACTGGACAAGGTGATGAAGGCGACGGCGGTGACCGTCGAGGGTGCGGAGCGCGATCATCTGTGGAAAGTGGCGACGGAGGTATGGCCGAACTACGACCAGTACGCGGAGCGCACCGAGCGCTTGATTCCCGTGGTGAAACTCACGCCGCATAACTGAAGGAGAGCCGCATGGCGCAGGCAAATAAAACAATAAGTTCCGGCCTGATGATTCCCGAGACGCTGCAGGAGGCGATTGACCCGGCCTGGCTGGGTGAAGCCCTTGCTTCCGTGAGTGGCAATTCGCCGGTCATCGAAGTGCAGCTTGCCGAGGTGGTAAAGGCAATGGCGGCCAAGGTGCGCATTGGGGTACGCTTCGCCAATGATCCCGAGACCGTCCTCC
The DNA here is from genome assembly GCF_048323675.1 of Haliea sp. E17. NCBI lineage: Bacteria > Pseudomonadati > Pseudomonadota > Gammaproteobacteria > Cellvibrionales > Halieaceae > Haliea > Haliea sp. E17. The sequence continues at coordinate 170,299 of NZ_JBLWFK010000003.1, read as the reverse complement.
ACTACTGCGTGAAGGGTTTCCTGGATACCGACCAGGACCGCCAGAGCACTGGCGAGGTCACCACCCGCGAGTCGAATTTCTATACCCGCATTGCGCCGCACCTCAGTATGCGGGTACCCGCATGCCCCAGCGTGGTAACCGATGACAGCGGCCAGGCGATCATGATCATGGAGGACGTGATCGCCACCGGCGGCAGCTTCTGTGATACCCATTCGCCCTTCACCGTGGAACAGGCCCGGGAAACCCTGGAGCAGATAGCTTTGTTACATGCCTCGTCCCATCTGCTGGAGAGCAATCCCTGGATTCCCCGGGGGCTGGACTGGATGGCGGAATCGAAGCATTTCCCCCAGTCCTGGATTCACCAGCAGATGCACGACGGGCGCGGCAAGGGCCTGCCGGAATCGACCCTGGATGGCGGCAACCTGCTGGCCGGCCTGCGCGTGCTCGCGGACCAGAGCCGGGAGGGTCCGCAGACACTGCTGCACGGCGACACCCATATCGCCAATGTCTACCGCACGGCGGATGGTCCCGGCTTTGCCGACTGGCAGCTGATCAAGTCCGCCAACTGGGCCATCGACGTGGCCTACCACATCAACTGCGTATTACCGGTTGCACTGGCGGAGCAGTATGAGCGAGAGCTGGTGGATTACTACCGCGACGCACTCGATCGACACGGTGGCCAGTCTGTAGACAGAGAAACGGCATGGGACGAATACTGCCGTGCGACGCCCTACGGCCTCTACCTGTGGGCGATCACCACCCGTGTGGATCCGGCAAAGACCAAGGAAAATTTCCAGCGGCTGGGTGCTGCGGTAACCCGTAGTGATGCCTATCGTCGCCTGGGTGTGATGAGCTGAGTTCAGTTCAGCGAGTGTCTATGAACAATGCCGTCATTTCTGAAGGTAGAACCTTTCGCAACAAACCTGGCGCTCTTACTGTTGGCGTCAAATGCGATGTTGCATGGTCTCGGTGGTGTTACCCCTGGCTGCCGAAGACGAGCGATCAATGAACTACGAATTGCGCCAGACGCCGGAGTTGGCGCTGCAAATCCTTATCGAACTGGAGAATACATCATGTTAAAAAGTGTCCGCCTGGGAACCGATAATCGGGTCAAAGCCAGGGCTTTTTACGATGCCACATTAGGCGCTCTAGGGGCTGCCCCGGGCATTGCACCCGAGGAGCATCCTATCGTGATGTATCAGTTTCCCGACGGCACCTCGCTGATCCTCGGGCCGGCGCGGGACGGTAACCCGGTGACCCATGCCAACGGAGGCACCGTACTCTTTACCGCGACCAGTGAAGACGCAGTGCGGGCCTGGCATGCGGCGGGTCTTGCCAACGGCGGAAGTTGCGAGGGCGTGCCGGAGCCCAAGCCCCAGGCGCGTGGCGCCTTCGGCGCCTACCTGCGCGACCCGGATGGCAACAAGCTCGGGGTCTATTGCGGATTGCAGGTCGCCTGATACCGCGCAAAATAATTATAGAAACCCAAGGATAATAACTATGCCTGCAGTACTGTGCAGAGTTTCCCGTTTATTTGTTTTTATATTGGTCGCCGCTGTGACTTCAACGGGCTACGCGCAAGACTCGCCAGATGTGGTGTTCGAGAAGCGCAGCTTCACCGATGTGTCCCGATCCATCAAAAAGGCGTTCAAGTTTCCCGGAACGCCCGATCGCCGGATCGATGTGTCCGTCTGGTACCCGGCGGGGGCTGCGGGGCAGGGCGCCCATTCGCTGCCCCTGATTATCTACAGTCATGGCACCTATGGTTATGCGAGTAACGCCTCGCACTTCGTCAACCACCTGGTGCGGCACGGTTATGTGGTAGCCGCCCCAACCTTCCCCCTGACCTCGCGGGAATCGTTCACCGGTATACCCATGGCAGTAGGCACCGACGCACCCAACCAGCCAAAGGACGTCAGTTTTGTCATCGACCAGTTGCTGGCCGACCCGGAACTGGGCGCGATCATTGACCCGGAAGAAATCGGCGTCGTCGGTCATTCCCTCGGTGCAGTCACCGGGTATTTCCTGAACTACGGCGCCCAGCTGCGGGATCCGCGGATCGGCGCCAACGCCATGATCGGGGCCGGCGACCCGGTCCAGGCAGTTCTGGCATTCGGTTTCGGGTTTGTCGGTGTGCAGCATGCCCCGGTTGCGGTGCCGGCACTGTTTCTCTCTGCGCAGCACGATGTTTTCGCCAGCCTTACCGGTCGGCCGTTTGCCGCCTACTCGCGGGTGGAACCGCCCAAGCAGGAGGTCCTCATTGCCGGCGGGACCCATGTCTGGTTTCGCGATGGGGACGACAAACATCCAGACGGGCTGAATCCCGATTGCCTGTTTTTCGCAAGGAGTGCCCCCGCAATGCAGGTGCCGGGATGCCAGCAACCGGTTGATCTTATCGAACCACAAGTGCAGAGAGAAATTACCCGCACTGCGTTGCTGGATTTTTTCAACGCCTATCTAAAGCACGACAAGAAAGCGCTGTATTCGCTCCAGCATATTGACGACAGGTTCCCTGCGGCGGAAATACGCTTTGAAAACTCGCGTTGAATCGGGTCTTTCTCCCTAGATCGATTCCTGGCTCACCGGATGCCTTCCCCACACCTTGGCCAGGGTTGTGCAGATTTCACCGATGGTGGCGCGCGCACGCGCGGCTTCGATAATCGCTGGAATGGTATTCTCGTCGTTGCGCGCTGCCAGTTCGACGGCCAGCAGTGCCCCATCGACCCGCTCCGGTATGCGTTTCTCGCGGGTCGCCGCGAGCGAAGCCATGGCTTCATCGGTGGCATCCGGAAACGCCGGGGTTGCAACCGGAAGGGCATTGCTTTCTGCGGCACGGGTTTTGTAGTTGACCCCGACAAGCAGTTTCCTGCCCTCGGCGATATCGCGGTATTCGCGGTAGGCGGATTCACCGAGTTGCGCGCTGATACTGCCGTCTTCAATGCCTTTTACCGCGCCGCCGGCGTCAATTAGTTCGACGACATAGGCGGCAATTTCGGCCTCCAGGCGGTCTGTCAGGTTTTCCACGTAGTAGGAGCCCCCCAGGGGGTCGACCACTTTGGCTGCTCCCGCCTCCGCGCCGATAATTTGCTGTATTCGCAAGGAAAGGTGGGCGGCATCTTCCGAGGGCAGTGAAAGTGCTTCATCCCAGGAACTGGTCGCCAGGGTCTGGGTGCCCCCGAGCACAGCCGCGAGGGCTTCGTAGGCAATGCGGGCAATATTATTGTGTGGTTCCTGAGCAGTCAGGGCGCCGCCGAGGGTGTAGGAAAAAATACGGATGGTGGCAGCTTCCTCGGGTACGCCATAGCGCTCGTGGAGGATTTTCGCCCAGAGACGGCGTGTCGCCCGGAATTTGGCTGCTTCTTCAAAAATATCCACGCTGGCTGCAAGAAAGGTGAATAGCGTGGGCGAAATCTTGCTGATGTCGACGCCGCGCGCCTCGGCTGCGTCGAGATAGGCCAGCCCATTGAGTATGCTGACGCCAACCTCCTGGGTGGCGGTCCCCCCCGCGTCGCGAATATGGTAGCCACAGAACTGGATCGGTTGCCAACTGGGGTAATACTCCTGGAAGTATTCGATGACATCCACCGAAAACTTGATACTCGCGGCCGGGGGAAAGATCCAGGTCCCGCGGGAGGTGAATTCCTTCAACGGGTCGTTTTGCAGGAGCAGTTTGAATGAGGAAGGGTCGATCCCCAACTCCTCCATGGCGACCAGGGTAAACGCGGTAAATATGGGCGAGATCGCGTTGGCGGTAGTGCGCATCTGCCTGAGGTTTTCCAGGGGCAAGCCGTCCAGCATCGCGATCATATCGTCGACGGAGTTCAACGCCACCCCTACCTTGCCCACCTCACCCTTTGCCAGCGGGTCGTCAGAATCGACGCCGGTCTGGGTCGGCAGGTCGAGAGCGACGGACAGGCCGGTTTGTCCCGCTTCGAGCAGCAGCTTGAAGCGTTTTTTGGTCTCGGTTGGCGAACCATAACCGGAATACATCCCCATCACCCAGTGGCCATCGTGGTACATGTTGCTGGTAACGCCCCGTGTGAACGGGTATTCACCGGCAACCTCGCCTTTGTTCGCACTGGCGGTGTAGATTTTCGCCAGCGGCAATCCCGCCGATGCCGAGGTATTGCCCTGGAACGCCTCTTCGTGGGCAATAGTCTGGCTGATGCCGCAGAGCAAGCCGCGGATTTTTTCACTGGATGACACGTAAGACTCCTATCAACACATCGATGGTGGAGGTTCAGGGATTTTTTTCCAGTATGACTTCCACCAGCGTGGGGCCGCCGTCGCGCCGCCGGCATCGCTCATTGAGAACCGGGAACAGGTCCTGTGCCTCGCTAACGCGGGTAAAGCCGACGCCCAGCGAAGTGGTCAGGCGCTCCCAGTTGATTTCCGGATTATCGAGGTCCATACCGATAAAACGGTCGCTTTGCTGCATCGTCACCAGTCGTTGCTTGAGGATTTTGTAGCCGCTGTTGTTACAGATGACAAAAGTGATGGGAAGGTTCTTGTGGGCCGCCGTCCACAGTGCCTGGACTGAATACATGGCTGAACCATCGCCAATCACTGCCGTTACAGGCCGATCCGGATTTGCCAGTTGCGCACCGACAGCGGCCGGTAGTCCCCAGCCGATGCCGCCGGAGGCCAGTCCGTGGTAGCTGTAGCGATCAAGGAAGGGATAGAACCGGGTCAGGTTGACAGTTGTGGTCAGTCCTTCCTGGATGACGATACCGTCCTCGGGAATACAGTCGGCTACCGTCATGCACAGGAAGTCACTGGAGATCGTGCCGCTGTCGGCAGTCTCCGTGGTTGTCCGGACCAGTGACTCGCGCCGGGCAGTCCAGTTGTTCGTCTGCAGTTGTTCCAGTGATTGGCGGGCGCGTTCCTGCAGTGCCTTTCCGCCGAGTTCCTGCAGTACCGGGTTGAGTTCCCGCAGGGTTTCCCTGACGTCTGCCTTGATGCCGATACTGGTGGGATAATTCTTGCCAATCTCCCAGTCCGAGAGTCCGACCTGGACTATCTGCATCGACTCTGGCATTGCCTCGGCACCGGTGTAAACCATCATGCGCATTACGTCCCCGCCGATGGCGATCAGCAGGTCGTGCTGTAGCAATATGCTATGGGCCTCTGCCTGCAAACGACTCATGCCGCCCATGTAGCAGGGATGCCCGGAAAGAAAGTGCGCACCGTAGGGCGCCGAGGACTGGTAGCTCGGACAGCCGAGTATTTCTGCGAGTTTTGCTACTTCTTCCAGCGCATCGCTTTTGACTACTTCATCGCCGCAGACCAGGACTGGATTCTCAGCCTGGAGTATCCGGCTGGCAAGCTCGGCCAGTGCCTGGGCGGAGGGCCTTACCCGGGTATCGATGCGGGTGGGGTGACCGAGATCGAGCATACCTTCGGCGTTGAGGATGTCTCCTGGAAGGGCGATAAACACCGGGCCTGTGGGAGGTGTCGTGGCAACCTTGGCGGCGCGACGCAAGATCCGTGGCAGGTCCTCGAGGCGGGTGACTTCTACAGCCCATTTGACCACCGGTCTCGCCATTTCCAGCATCGGGCCATGAAGTAAGGGCTCCATCAGGCCGTAACCCTGCTCGAGCTGACCGGCGGTGAGAATCATCGGAGTACCGGTGAACCAGGCGTTGTAGAGCGAGCCCATGGCATTGCCAAGGCCAGGCGTGACATGGACATTACAGGCTACCAGTTTGCCGGAGGAGCGCGAGAAACCGTCGGCCATGGCGAGGACGACGCTTTCGTGCATGCCCAATACATAGTGCAAATCCGGATGGTCTGCCAGCGCGCTCATGATCGGCAACTCTGTAGTTCCCGGGTTGCCGAAAAGATACTCGATGCCTTCTTCTTTCAATATCTGGAGAAAGGCTGATTTACCGGTGCTCAATCCAATGGTCATAGTTATCGTACTCGTACTGCTTGCTTGGAATCATCAATCCCTGACTAGAACAGAGACTGTCGTCACCGCTTCTTCGACACCCCAGAAACCACCGCCGTTTTCTGCGACCGCTACCCGGGCGTTCGCCACCTGGCGCCTGCCCGCTTCGCCACGCAACTGTGTTACCAGTTCGAACCATTGAAGAATGCCGGTGGCACCCACCGGATGACCTTTGGAAACCAGCCCGCCCGAAGGGTTAACCGGTATACGTCCGCCCAGTGTAGTTTCGCCTTGCTCTGTCAGTTCACCGCCGCGCCCAGGCGCGCAGAACCCCAGGTTCTCAATCTGCAGTATTTCGGCAAAGGCGCACGCGTCATGTACTTCTGCAACACTGACTTCCTCAGGGCCAATCGAAGCCTCCTGATAGGCCTCATTGGCGGCAAAACGGCCAATATGCCGGTTGAAATCCTCCAGCGGGCGCTGCGTTCCGCTCTTCAGTGACAGACCGGCCACCCTGATCGAGCGTTTGCGCAATCCCAGCTTGTCGAGCACGGCGTCGCTGCACAAAATGACAGCTGCAGCGCCATCACTGATCGGTGCGCACATGGCCCGAGTCAGGGGAGGACAGATAAGCTTGTCGGCGAGTACCTGGTCTACACTCATGTCTGTCTGGTACTGGGACAGGGGATTGAACGTGGAATGGAAGTGGTTCTTGGCGGCCGCGTGGGCTATCTGCCTCTCGGTTGTACCGAACTGCTGCATGTGAAGACGTGCCGTATACGCGTAGATGTCCATAAAAATACTGCGGGTGGTTACATTCACGCTTCCTGAATCCGTATGTTGAGGCGCGTGGATTTCCCGTCGGAGTTGTTCCAGTTGATGGATGTCAGTTCCGCCCATGAACGCTTTGAACATGGCCTCGCGTTTCTCCGGATAAAACATTTTCTCCGCGCCTGTCACCAGGGCGACATCGCACATTCCAGCGCGGATGTGCGCCAGGGCTTCGCGCAGGGCGGTGCTCCCGCTGGCGCAGGCGTTTTCAATATTGACAATGGGTATGCCTGCAAAACCCATAGAACGCAGCGCGCATTGTCCGCGAATGCCATTCTGGCCTTCGAGCAGGCCCTGTCGCGTGTTGGAAAACCAGGCAGCCTCAATATCGCCGATCTGCAGGCCGGCATCATCCAGTGCGGAAAATACGGCTGAACGGGTAAGGTCCTTGACCGACTGGCCGGGGAATTTCCCAAGGGCGGTAGCGCCAGTGCCAACGATGTAGGTTCCTTTCATTTGGGGCTCATGCAGCGTAATTCTTCTATACGATAAGTATACTCAATATATTGCAGTGAGTTCAACAGGCGGTTCTTGCTCCGTCGGGATAATTCTAGAGTCCCTTCGGTAACAGCGGTATTATGTGAATCCGCGATAAGGTCTGCTCAATATTTCCGGTGCGTGACCATCCTCATGGATGGTGTGAGGAAACGCCTAAAACAGAAGGATTTTCGTTAGTGGATAACAAGATTGATTTGGCGCCCGGATTCATGATCCGGGTTTTACAGCAGGTATCGGTTTCTATTTTTCATTCCAGCCTTGAATCCGAGGAGCTAACGCCGATTCAACATACGATTCTCAAAACCGCAGCGGCGAATAAGGATCTGGACCAGAGCACTATCGCTTCACTGGCATTCCTGGATGCCTCGACGACCGGCGATGTAGTAAAGCGTCTGGAAAAGCGCGGCCTGCTTTCCCGGGAGGTAAGCGAGATGGATCGCCGTTCCCGGGTCGTGAATATTACCCGCCAGGGCAGGCAGTTGTTGAAGCGCGTCAGTGGAAAGATTGAGGCAGCGCAAAATTTCCTGTTGTCTCCACTTGCCCCCGCTGAGCGGGATAGATTCCTGGCATCGCTGGAAAAAATCCTGGTGTTCCATGAAAACATCGGTTCAGATGAAATTTCCGGTCCCTGGCAGCGTGGCAACAAGAAGCTTTCCTGAACTTTTATTCACGACTTGGCCATAGGGCGAATGGCCGGAGGATGGTCAACTGCGCAAGAGTAGCTTGCCGGGGTTCAGTATCCAGTTCGGGTCCAGGGCGGATTTCAATCCGCGCATCATTTCGAGTTCCAGCGGTGATTTCCAGTCGGGTAGCCTGGCGGCCTTCATGGCGCCAATTCCATGTTCTGCCGACATCGAGCCGCCTAGTTCACTGACCGAGTCCTCGATAATCTTCTCGACTTCCGCAGAGCGCGCGAGAAATGAGGTGCCATCTTCAGCAGGTGGCTGACTGATATGGTAGTGGATGTTGCCATCCCCGAGGTGGCCAAACAGTAATGGTCTGGAGCCCGGTATCAGGGTCGTTATCGTATCTGCTGTCTGTTGCAGGAAGTCAGGGATCAACTGAATCGGGATCGAGAGATCAAATTTCATGTATTTTCCCTCGTGACGCTGGCACTCGACGATAGCATGACGCAGATGCCAGAACTGTTGCGCCTGGGCAATCGAACCGGCAATCGCTGCATCCTTGAGCAAGCCTTGCTGAAAAGCCCCGGTCAGGCTGTCGGTCAGCGGGTCTTCGTCACTATCGCCTTCGGCACCGCTGGAAACTTCTATCAGTGCGTACCAGGGGTAGGCCCGGTCAAAGGGATCGCGGGCATCTGCTGAGTGGCGCACAACAAAATCAATGCCAATGCGAGGTATCAGTTCAAAGGCGGTGAGCTGTCCTCCGGTCGACGCGGTGATCGTGTGCATGACTGCCAGGGCTGTTGCGGGAGATTCGAGGGCGAGCAATGCCGTGGCCCGGGACCGGGGCCGCGGGAACAGTTTAACGACCGCCGCGGTAACGATGCCGAGGGTTCCCTCTGAGCCGATAAAGAGTTGTTTGAGGTCGTATCCGGTGTTGTCCTTGCGCAGGGTTCTCAGGCCGTTCCAGATATCACCGTTGGCAAGCACTACTTCAACACCGAGCACCAGTTCACGCATATTGCCGTAGGCAAGCACAGCGGTTCCGCCGGCATTGGTGGCAATATTGCCGCCAATCTGGCAACTGCCTTCGGCGCCCAGTGAAAGCGGGAAAAAGCGGTCGTGCTCGAACGCAAGTTGTTGCAGGTTCTCAAGTATTACGCCCGCTCCGAGCGTTACGGTATTGCCCTGTGTATCGATCTCCCGGACCTGGTTGAGACGGCCAAGGTTGATAACGATGTTGTCGCCGCTGTCATCCGGCACCTGGCCGTAAACCAGTCCCGAATTTCCCCCCTGGGGGACGATGCCCAGTTTGCGTTGATTGGCATAGTGCAGAATTTGCGCCACTTCCCCGGTATCCCGGGGCCTCAATACCAGGGGCGAGTGTCCAGTTTTCTGTCCGCGCAATTCAGTGAGGTAGGGGGCCTGTTCGAGCTTCCCCCGCAGCCCATGCTTCTCGCCCACTATGGCCGTAAGAAACGCAATGTCCGCCTCTGTCGGGCGTTCAAGGAGGGGGGGAGGCACTGCAGGGAAACGCATCATTTTCTCCATGGGATTGCAGGCATCGTGAATGCCGGATTGCTGCGGCCAAATCTATACCATATTTGTACCAAAGTGTGCCCTGTCCTTCCGGCCAAGTGCAGATTTGCTCTCATACCGCACCTGGAGGTTGTGACGTCAACTTGTTACATGCAGGGCTTGCGATTGTAAAACAAGTGAGTATACTCAGCAAGTAAGTCGCTTCGACCCGGTTCACAACGGCGCCATCCCTGCTGCATCTAACGCGATCTAACAAAGCAGCTTGGGTACTGGAATGGTATGGCCTTCGAAGTTTCAGGACTGTTTTGCGACAGCAGGCAGGTTGCTGCCGTCATGTTGATGACGGTTTCCGGCGGATGGCCTCGTGCTCTCTAGCGGACTAATAAAACAATTAGATGTATTGGAGAAGTAGGCAATGTCCATAAACAACGTGAAGAAATCGTCCCTGCGCGTAAACATCCTGTTGGCGTCTGCTATTGTCGCCGGGATGCAGGTTCAGGATGCGGTTGCCCAGTCCCGTGCTGTAGCGTTGGAGGAGGTCATCGTTACAGCACAGAAGCGTGAACAGAGCCTGCAGGACGTCCCGATCGCTGTAACCGCGCTGACCCAGCAGGCTCTGGAGGTCAACAATGTCATCGATGTGAGTGACCTTTCCGGTTTGGCTCCAAACCTGACCGTCCGTCCGACGACAGGGGGGGTAAATACGCCCGGTTTCACCATGCGGGGTATCACCAGTTACGGTGTCGTGCCGGGATCCGACAAGCAGATTTCCATCTACCTGGATGGGGTGTACATCGGTTCATCCACAGGGTCGATTTTCCAGCTCTCGGATATTGAACGTCTCGAGGTCCTGCGCGGCCCCCAGGGAACGCTGTTTGGCAGAAATGCTACTGGTGGTGCCGTCAGCATTGCCACCCGGGAACCGGACGGTCAGGCCGGTTTTCGCCAGAAGCTGAGTTTTGGCAGCAGGGATTACTACCGCTCGGAAACTACCCTGGACTTGCCGGAGATCGGAAATTTCAGCGCGTATATGACCTACGCGGTTGAAGAGCAGGACGGCGATATCAACAACCTGGGTGCCGGGGTTACCTGGGACAGGACGGCGTTCGGCAAGGGGCGGTTGAAGTCCTCGGAAACTCTCGGTGCGGTAGATACCGAAAGCTTCTTTCTCTCGGCTCTTTGGGAGCCCACTGACAACTTTTCCCTGAGCTACAAGTACGATTACAGTACAGATGAGGGCAGCCCTCGCGGCGCTGCTATCCTCAGCGATTATTACACCGGTACTCTGCCTCCCGACGGTGCGGCATTTATCAAGTTTCTGGCGCTGGCCAATCCCGACCTGTTCTGGAATGGAAAGACCACCCGTCCTGACAAGGTCAATAATGCCTTCACGACGAATCGTGACCAGGAAGTGCAGGGGCACAACCTGACCGCATTGTGGGAAGTGAACGACAGCCTGCAGTTGAAAAATACCCTTGCCTATCGCAAATACAAAGTATTCGCCCCCGCGGATCTTACCGCCTCCAGTGGATGGGAGCTCGGTGGGATCATCGGGCCGGCAGTGGGCCTGCCGGCAGAGACAACGATGTGCTATGTGTGTTCGCAGAACAATTCCACCGGAGACCAGTGGAGTAACGAGTTGCAGCTGAATTACGATGCGGAGTTCGCTACCTTGACTTCCGGTCTACTTTACTTCGAGCAGGATACGGTGGGTGGCGGACCTGCTGGTTCTACGAACAGTATCATTTTTGGTTTCATGCCAGGTTATGTCGTCCCTGCCGGTAATGACAGTCGCTCACTGAATGACGCCAAGTCCTACGCCGCCTACGCACAGGCTGAATTTCATATCACGGATAAATTCGATCTGATCGCGGGCCTGCGTTATACCAATGACGAAAAGTCCGGTAGTTACGTGCTGGGCGATGCCCAAAGCAACCTGGCCTTCCAGGATTTTGAGTATAGTGACGACAACATGAGCTACCTGTTGGGCGTCAATTACCAGTTTACTGATGCGGTCATGGCTTACGCAAAGTATTCCACCGCCTTCGTTTCCGGAGGATCGGTTGCGGGGCTTGCATTTGAGCCGGAGGAAGCTGAATCCTGGGAGATCGGCGCCAAGGCGGATTTCTATAATGGCCGGCTTCGCACCAACCTGGCCCTCTTCGATGTAACCTACGAGCACCTGCAGCAGCCGCAAACCGGCAGTGCTGTCGAGGGTATGGAGGACATCGCTGTGCTGGTCATTGATGGTGGCACCGAGGCGGCCCAGGGTGTGGAACTGGAGGTCACTGCGCTGCCGCTGGAAGGACTGACGCTCTCGGCGACGCTAGGGTACCAGGACACGAAATTTACCGATGTGTCCTATCTGCTTGCAGCCAGTGCTTCCGCGGCGGGTCCCAATGCGTTCCCCAATTCGGATTACCTGCCCATATTCGCCCCGGAATGGAATGGTAATCTTTCAGCCAGTTACGAGACCAACCCGCTGTTTGACTCCGCCTACCTGAATTTCGGTATTACCGGAATCTGGCGGGATGACATCCGGATGGATCCCAACCCGGGCAGGGCCGAGGCTACCCCGTTTGGTGTCGTGGAGTTCAGTCCGGCGTCGTGGATTGTCAATGCCAGGGTTTCCCTCAAGCAGGTGGCCATTGGCGATCACCTGTCCGGCGAGATTTCCCTGTGGGGTCGCAATCTCACCGATAACGACGAAGTTACCTACTACGTAAACTACGGCGCGTTTCCTGCAGGGGATTTCCAGGAGGAGCGCAGTTACGGTATTGATCTGGTCGTCAATTTTGATTGATAACATCGTGTAGTGCGAGGCAAGCCGGTTTAACCCTCTGTGGCAGGCCGGCAAGCCATTTCAGGCGTCTTTCCGGACGCCTTTTTTTTGAATACCCGTTGAGGTACGGCGCACGAGACTTGCGTCGTGGCAATAGATAAGTATACTCAATAAATTGGCGATATCAGCCCCAATCGCAATAGCAAGCCTTGCTGCAAACATCGCTATCCATAACACTTGGCGGGGACGCGGAACTTCGTATGACATACACAGATTTAAGGCTCTTCATCGGGGGAGAGTGGACTTCCGGTACTTCGGGTGCGGGGAGTGACGTGATAAACCCCGCCACCGATGAGGTGCTGGGGCATGTACCCCACGCCAGTACAGCAGACCTCGATATGGCCCTGGAGGCCGCTCGGTCAGGATTCCAGCTCTGGCGGCAAAAAACGCCGGTAGAGCGGCAGCAGGTGCTGGAAGGCGCGGCGGCTATCATCGAGGAACAAAAGGAACACATTTCCAGGATTCTTACCCTTGAGATGGGAAAGACCCTGGCCGAATCCCGTGGCGAGATGGATTTTGTCATCAACATAATCCGCTGGTATGGGGAGGAGGGCAAGCGCGCCTATGGCAGGGTGGTACCTTCGCGCGCAGCGGGTATGCAACAGCTGGTACTCAAAGACCCTGTAGGCCCCGTTGCGTCCTTTGTGGCCTGGAACTTCCCCGGGGTCAATGTCATTCGCAAGATCGCCGCGGCACTCGCCGCGGGCTGTTCGATCGTCATCAAGGCCAGTGAAGAAACCCCCGGAACCTCTGTTGAGATCGTACGCGCCTTTGAGAAGGCGGGTCTTCCCCCCGGCGTACTCAATCTGGTATTTGGTATCCCGGGCGAAGTCTCCGAACATCTGCTGCGATCGCCGGTCATTCGCAAGGTTGCTTTCACCGGGAGTACGGCGGTCGGCATTCACCTGCAGAAACTGGCCGCGGAGACCATGAAGCACACTACCATGGAACTCGGTGGACACTCTCCGTCGATTGTCTTCGATGACGCCAACTTCGATAATGCACTGCAGTCGCTGGCCATCCAGAAGTTTCGCAACGCCGGCCAGATTTGCACGTCTGTTGGTCGGATCTATGTCCAGGAAGGGCTGTTTGATCGATTCGTTGAGGGATTCGTGAGCTATGCAGAGAGCCTGAAGGTTGGCAATGGCCTTGAGGAAGGAGTGCAAATGGGGCCATTGATAGCAAAGCGGCGGGTTCACGCCATGGAATCTATCGTCGAGGATGCCCTTGCCCGGGGGGCTGAGTTACTCTGCGGCGGAAAGCGAATTGGGGATTGCGGTAGCTTTTTCCAGCCCACGGTCTTCAGGAACGTTCCCGAGGAGGCCAGCCTGATGCGTGAGGAAGTCTTTGGGCCTGTCGTCCCGATCAATTCGTTCAAGACCTACGACGAGGTTCTCGAAAAGGCAAACCGCCTCGATTACGGGCTTGCTGCCTACGCCTACACCAGTGATGCGACAACGGCACTGAGGCTGACCCGGGACATGGAAAGCGGCATGCTGGGGATCAACAGCAGTTTCATTGCCTTCCCCGAAACACCGTTCGGCGGTATCAAGTATTCCGGCATAGGCAGTGAGGGGGGAGTCGAAGGCCTGGAGGCGTACCTGCACACCCGCCTGGTCACCCAGCTCGAAATCTAGACGACACCCGCTGGCCAGAGCATTACCCCGCTGGGCGACCGCGTGCCGCAGAGCGGGGGCTCTGGCTGCGGGAACAATAATTACCCGTACCTGGAGGAAACCGCATGCAATACAAACGACTGGGTCGAACCGGACTGATAGTCTCCGGGATGTGCCTCGGTACCAATACTTTCGGCGGCGCCAAGTCCGATTGGTGGAAGACCTTTGGCGGACTCGACCAGGCCGCAACCGATGCCGTGATGGCTGCGGCGTTTGAGGCGGGAATCAACTTCATCGATACGGCAGACCGCTATGCCGATGGCGAGTCGGAAGAGCGGGTAGCCCAGGGCCTCAAGAACCTCGCTATCAACCGTGCTGATATGGTGATTGCTGCCAAGGGCGGGCTACAGATGCAACAGGGCCCAAATGGCATGGGCGGCTCTCGCGGCTACCTGATGCGGGCTCTGGAGGCCACCTTGCGGCGCCTGGACACCGACTATGTGGATGTCTATATGATCCACCTGTTTGACGCCGCGACCCCGCTGGAAGAAACCGTGAGAACACTCGATGCGATGGTCCGCAGCGGTAAGGTGCGGTACATCGGCTGTTCCAACTTCGCCTCCTGGCAGGTCATGAAGGGGCTGAAAATCTCGGCGGAAGAACACCTCGAGCGCTTCCAGGTGGTGGAAGCCCAATGGTCCGCGGCGACTCGCGGCATAGAGCGGGAGCTGATTCCCCTGGCGCTCGACCAGGAACTGGGCATCATGGTTTGGGGACCGTTGCTGGGCGGACTGCTTTCCGGAAAATACACCCGTGACGGCGGCGGCGCCGGGGAAGGGCGCACCGGAGGCAATGTGCCTGCAGTGATCGGCCGCGACCAGTTGTTTGATGTGGTCGATGCGCTGCGAATCGTTGCCGGGCGCAGGGAAGCTACCGTGGCCCAGTGCGCACTGGCCTGGGTAATGCGCCAGAAAGGTGCCAGCACCGTGCTGTTTGGCGCCCGCAGTCCAGAGCAGGTCGAGCAGAACGTCAAGGCCGCGGAAATCCAGCTGGAGGCGGAGGACATCGCGCTGATTTCAGCGGCAGCCGAGCCGGTCATGGACTACGGCATCTGGTCGGTGCGCGGTTCCGCCGATTCCCGGCTACCCTACGTTTGATCGCGCTGGAAAGGCTGTTGTGACAGCGGCGGAATACGACTATATCGTGGTCGGGGGGGGCTCCGGCGGCTGCGTCGTGGCCGGGCGTCTGGCCGGGCAGGGCAGGAGCGTATTGCTGCTGGAGGCAGGTCCCGGCGACCGCTCACCGCTGTTATCAGTCCCCGGGGCGGGCGCCTTCGGAGCTTCGGCCAGGCGCTTCAACTGGAGTTATGAGACCGAACCGCAGGCAGCGCTGGGCAACCGACGCCTGTACCTTTCCCAGGGCCGCGTACTCGGTGGCGGCAGTTCGATAAATGGCATGGTCTATACCCGCGGATTCTCCCGGGAATACGACAACTGGCGCGATGCCGGCTGCGAAGGCTGGGGCTATGAGGACGTACTGCCTTTTTTCAGAAATCTGGAAACCAGCGAGCGCGGCCGCGACCGATGGCACGGCGACCAGGGGCCCGTGCAGGTCAGCAGGGGTCGCTCCAGCCTGCCAGTATGTGAACTGATTCTGGACGCGGCGAGTGAAGCCGGTTATCCCCAGGTTGACGATTTCTGTGCCGCGGACTCCGAAGGCTTCGGGTACTACGATTTCACCATCGGCAAGGGCAGGCGTTCGAGCAGCTCCCGTGCGTTCCTGCGTCCGGCAGATCCTCGCTGTATAACCACGCATACCGGCGCGTTGGCGCTTTCCCTTGAAATGGAGGGCGGGCGTGTCACCGGCGTTCGCTATCGCCACTGCGGCGAGGTCTTTGTTGCGCGCGTTAACGGTGAGGTCATTCTGGCGAGCGGGGCGGTTAATACACCCAAGTTGTTGATGCTTTCCGGAATAGGCCCGGCGGAACACCTGGATCGCCTGGGTATTCGCGTACACCTGGACCAGCCCCACGTGGGGCAGAACCTGCAAAATCACCTGTGTTTCAAGCTGGCCTTTGCGACCAATAAGCCGATCACCGCCTACCGTTACTTTTCTCCCTGGAATGCTGCGCTCGAAGTGCTGCGCTATATCCGGGAAAGCAAGGGATTTTTCGCGGAAGGATCGGCCCCGGCGGGTGGGTTTTTCAAGAGCGACGATAGCCAGGCCTTTCCCGACCTGCAGTTGTTTGCGCCGCCCGCCGTGGTTGGACTCGCCGGCAAAGGCTGGCGGGCGCTGTTGCCCAGGCAACATGGCTTTACCTTTTTTGTCAGCCATGGAACGCCGCGCAGCCGGGGCGAGATCAGGCTGCGTTCTGCCGATCCGGATGCCCTGCCGCTGATAGACCCCAACTACCTCGACGTCGAGTCCGATCTCGAGTGTCTGGTGAGCGGTATCCGGAAAGTCCGTGACATCGCCTCGCAGCCTGCGCTCGCCGCGGTGGTCAGTGAAGAGATCCTGCCGGGCTCCGGGATAAGCGGCGCGCAGGCGCTTCGCGACGCGGTACGTGAACGGGCGACCAACCAGTTTCACGTGGCGGGAAGTTGCAGGATGGGAAGCGCACCCGGAAGTTCAGTGGTTGATTCGCAACTCCGGGTCTGGGGGGTCGAAAACCTGCGTATCGCCGATGCCTCGGTAATGCCCACCTTGATGAATGGCAATACCAACGCGCCGGTGATGATGATCGGGGAGCGCGCGGCCGATTTTATACTTCGATGAGGGAGCGTGTTCCTGGCCGGGCCGGGTTCCCGGGCCAGGGCGAAACGTCGTCGAAAACGTCTACATGAAAAGCATCCAGGGAGAGCAAGACCATGCCTGAAGAGACAATAATGGAAAAAACTGTGCCGCCCCACGTACCCCGGGAACTGGTGCGTGATTTTGACATGTACGGTTACCCCGCCAACGAGTGGGACGTCCCGCAGAACCTCTACCGGCAGGTGCGTGCCGAGGGGATGCCGGAAATATTCTGGAGCCCCTATAACGGTGGTCACTGGGTAATCACGCGCGCCTCGATCATCGAGGAAGTGATCGACAATTCCGACCACTTTTCCAATCGTTATGTCGGGCTTCCCAAACACCTGAACCCGGCGCGGATATTCCGCCCGTTCCAACAGGATCCGCCTGATAGTGTTCCCTTCCGCCATTTGCTGGCGGGGTTGCTGACCAAGCAGATTGTCGCGGCCGGGCGTGACGCGGTACAGGAACTGGCGATTGAGCTGATCGAGGGTTTCAAGCCCCGTGGGCAATGCGAATTCGTCATAGACTTCGCCCAGCACCTGCCCATACGCATGTTCATGGCGATCATGAGCATCCCCGAGGAAGACCGCAAGCCGCTGCTGGCGATCGCCGAGAAAATCAGTCGCCCGAAATATCCGGACCAGCGACTGGAAGGCTACGCTGAAATGGACGACTACTCCCTGAAACTGATCGAGGAACGCCGTGACGGTCCGGAGGACGACATTGTCGCAAAACTCTGTCGTGCGGAAATCGACGGCCGCAAGCTCAATGAGGAAGAACTTCTTGGGGTGCTTGGACTGCTGCTGATCGCGGGCCTCGATACGGTTTCGGGCATGCTGGGTTTCTTTGTCCAGCACCTGGCGCGCCACCCGGAGCAGCGACGCGAAATTCGTGACAATCCCGATCTCATTCCCAATGCGGTCGAGGAGTTGCTGCGACGTTACGCGCATACCACGCTCACCCGGGAAGTTCGCGTCGACCTGAACCTGCGCGGTGTCGAGATGCGCGAGGGCGATATGATGGCGGTGCCCCTGGTGCTGCACAATGTCGACGAAGAGAAGTTCGAAGACCCGTTCCGGGTAGACTTTACCCGGGAACAACTGTCCTCCAATGTGGCGTTCGGCGGCAAGGTCCACCGCTGCCTGGGAGCCCTGCTCGCGCGCACTGAACTGCGCGTGTTTCTTGAGGAATGGCTCAACCGGATTCCGGAATTCAGTATTGCTCCCGGCGCCCAGCCGAAAATCAATTCCCGTGTCACTACGATCAACCAGGTCCTGCCATTGGTGTGGGAGACTGGCACCTAGTTGCTGTGCGGAATTTCGCTTCGCGTTCGCGAGCCGGAATCTCTCCGGCTCGCCAGCAAACCTCTCTTCAGCCCTCGCAACAAGCTCGTCCCACGGCCGGCGGGTGTTGAGTGTGGATAATTGTGCGTGGCCATGCGGGGTTTATCCGGTTCCGGATCCACAGTCGGTGATTCGCCAAGGCGCCTTTTCGTCCTTGCAAACCCCTATATCATGAGTATACTTATTAAATCGAATGGGCCATAAAGGAGCGTTGCAGATGAGTTCTGGAAGCAGGAATCGCGGAAGAATTCTCGTGTCGAAAGTCGGGCTGGATGGTCATGACAGGGGCGTCAAGGTACTGGCCCGGATGCTGCGGGATGAAGGCTTTGAGGTAATTGCCCTGGGTATCCGGCAGACACCCGCTCAGGTCGCCAGTGTAGCAAAGACCAACGACGTCGAGGTCGTCGGCCTGTCTATCCTGTCTGGCGCCCACGTGGGCCTGGCGCAATCGGTTCGCAGGGAACTCGATGCGCTTGGATGCAACCACGTACCGCTGGTCGTGGGTGGGGTCATTCCCCGGGAGGACGCCGCTGCGTTGAAAGAGGCCGGCGTGTATCGCGCGTTCCATCCCGGTGATACCGGTATTGATCCCGCCTTCACCGCAACGGTACTGGATGAACTGGTCGCCGTATCCCGCGGCGGTGAACATGCGGAACACGGTCAGGGTGAAACCTCCGCCGTGGCAACCGGTTCGGAGAATATCGTACCCCTTGACAGTCATCGCGCCAGGAGCGACACCGCCGGGCAGCCACCGGTGTCCGGCGCCACCGGGCGATAAGGCCGGTATCCGACGCCAGCGTTTTTTCGGGCTTTGTACTTCCCCTGGAGGGGAACTCGTTTCGAGTGGCTGATTCCCGGTTCACTTCGAGGCACACCGGCGCAGGTCACGAACGCAGAACAGCCATTTGCACAAGCAAGTCGCGGCCAGGCGGAAAACGCGTCCGGGCAAGCCTCCGGTCGACGGTGGTCGAGGGCAACACCAGGTTGGACCATTCCCGATGGCCGGGGATCGAATTCGGCAAGGTTTTCTTGCGCGCTTCACGACCGGCCCCGATAAAGACACAAGTGAGACAGACGTGATAACAACGCAACAATTTATCGAGCGGTTGCTGCCCATGTATACCGGGCAGGTGGCAGTTGAGGACAGTCAGAGAGCAATTACCTATGGACAATTGCGTGAGCGCAGCGGACGCCTCGCCAATGCGCTCCTGGGCATGGGCGCGAGCCTGGCGCGACCCGTTGCGATACTGCTGCCCAACCGGGTTGAAGCGGTCGAGGTAGACCTGGCCTGCATGCGCGCCGGTGTTACGCGGGTCTCCATCGGTACGCGGCTGAGTCCGGATGAGTGCCGCTATATCCTCGAGCACTCAAACGCCAGCGTACTGGTTACCACGGACAGCCTGTATGAACAGATTGCAGACAGCTCGCTGAGCGAATTGCAGTTGCTGCGGGTCGGTGAGCTTGCGGGTAACTATGAGCAGGCGCTTGCCCGGGGAGTGGCCGCTGTCTCGGCCAGTGCGGTCTCACCGGATGATCCCGCCTATATTCTTTACACCAGCGGCACCACCGGCAGGCCCAAGGGAGCCACCCATAGCCAGGGGGGGCGGATGGCGGCCATGTTGAACATGCTGGCGAGCGAACTGCGCATCGGGCGTAACTCGGCAATGGTGCATTGCGGGCCTCTGAGTCATGGCAGTGGCTCCAAGGTGCTTTCGTTCCTCGCTGTCGGCGCGCGCAATATCCTCATGGAGAAGTTCGAGCCGGCTGAACTCGGGCAGCTTGTCGAGGCAAGGGGCGGCACGCATACCTTCCTGGTGCCCACCATGCTGCAGATGATCCTGGAAAGTGGCCGGGAGTCCGTCGAGCGGGTCAGGGGCATGCAACAGATATCCTTCGGCGGCGCCCCCATTACCAACAACCTTTTCGGCCGCTGCGTGGAGCAACTGGGCCCGATTCTTACCCAGGTGTACGGGACCAGTGAAGCGCCGCATCCGATTACGCTGGTGACGCCGGATGATTACATCGGCCTGGACGACCCCTCGGTACTTGCCGAGTATGCCGGCCGGCCTGCGCTCGCCTCGGGGATCCAGATTCGCGATGACCAGGGCCGCATCCTGCCCGCCGGCGCAGAGGGTGAGCTGTTCGTGAACGGCGATCACCTGATGACCGGCTACTGGGAAAACCCGGCAGCGACGGCGGAAGTCTTTCCCGAGCCCGGTTGGTACGCGACGGGCGATGTCGGTGTTATCGACGATGCGGGATTTCTCTCGCTGCGCGACCGCAAGCGCGACCTGATAATATCGGGAGGCCTGAACGTATACCCTTCAGAGGTCGAACGCGTCCTGGACAGCTACCACGGCATCAGCGAAGTCGCGGTGGTGGGCGCGCCCAGCGACCGCTGGGGCGAAATCGTCACCGCCTGCATCGTACCCGCCAGTGGTTCGGAATTCTCTGAAGCCGCCCTGATGGAATGGCTGGACGACAAAATCGCGGGGTACAAGAAGCCCCGGCAGATAATGCTCTTTGCAGAGTTGCCCAAAGGCGCGACCAACAAGGTGTTGAAACGCGAATTGCGCAAGCAGTTCTGGCCGGAGCAGGGGCGCCAGGTTAACTGATCCCGTTCTGCAAGTACCGATAAGATAGTCAGTGGAGAAATTGATGAGTTCCGAAATCGCCCCTACCATTCTCGCAAATGAGGAAAAACGCTGTGCCGCCCTGCGCGCCGGCGATGCCGATGCGCTGGCGCCCCTGCTGTCGGAGCGCCTGTCCTTCGGCCACCTGACGGCGACCTACGACGACAAACCGACCCTGCTGGACAAGCTGCGTTCGGGGACAATCATCTACAAATCCCTCGCCGTGAGTGATACCCGGGTCGTCGAGCAGGGGGATACGGCCCTGCTCTTTTCCCGCCTGACAGCCGACGTGGAAGTCGCGGGGCGGCCGAGGGCCATCGACAACCGCTCGCTGTCCGTATGGGCCCGGGAAGGCGACGACTGGCGCCTGCTGGCCTACCAGCAGACGCCGATACCCCAATAGCGCCTCACTACATGGTTGGCTAATCGTTTCAATATCAAGGACTTGTCGCAGGGCGGGAAATGGCGCGCAACGCTGCGCCCCGCGGCTTGGTCGTGCCGCCTGGCGTGAAGCGATTGCCGGTGAAAGTGAACCGGACAAAAAATAACAGATAGTCAGCTATTGATTGGCGGTATAGCTGACCGTACACTGCCCCTTCGTCCCTGTATTCCGATAAACAGAAGGGGGGGGTGGTTTGTCCGCAAGCCCTGCTGCGATGGCGGAAGTCGTCGCCAATTTCTATCAAGCCCTGAGCCGCAAGGACCTGCAGGGTGCAATCGCCTGTTGTCGTCCGGAAGCGGTGTTCTGGCACAATTTTGACGGGGTGGAACTGTCCCTTGAGCAGGCTGCAGGAAGCTGGCAGGGTCTGTTCGCGGGCTTCGCGGAAAACCGCATCGACTCCGTGGAATGGGATCCCATTCCCTCCGGCCTGGTACAGCGGCATCGTTTCTTCCTGCGCGGGGACGATGGCGCCCTGAAGGCCAAATTCTGCTGTATTTTCGTTCGCTTCCAGGGGGGGAAGATCTCCCGCCTCGACGAGTACATAGACCTGTCCAGATCACTCGAGGTACCAGTCTATGAGCGCGATTGAAACGCTTCCCGCGCCAACCCGGGATCTGGCCACCGGCCTTGCCAATCTTCGCGACCTCGGTTTTACGGTGGTGCCGGAGGTGCTTTGCGGCGACGCTTTGAAGCGTACCCGCGACGCTCTCTACCGTGCCGCAGAATCGGACCGGATGCGCGGCCGGGAAATCGAGCAGTTTGCACTGGATATCGGCGACCAGTCGCTGACCCAGCGTATCTGGAACGTGTTGAGCCGGGATCCCCTGTTCGAGGACCTGGCGGAACACCCGATGGCGCTGGAATACGTGCGCGAGACGATCGGTTGGCCAGCCCTGCTGGGCAATATTTCCGCCAATATCTGCAGTCCCGGTTGCGCGGGCGGCCACCTGCACGCGGACCAGACCTTCCTCGCCGAACCCTGGCCGACTACCGGCCCACAGGGGCTCAACGTGGCCTGGGCGATCGACGATTTTACGGAGGCCAACGGCGCCACCCGCATTGTCCCGGGCAGCCACAAGCTGAATCGCAGCGTCACGGTGGAGGAGATGGGCGTTGGTACCGTGGCGCTGGAAGCGCCGGCGGGTTCGATGATCGTGTTCGAAAGCCGCCTGTGGCACAAGACCGGCGTAAACAGTTCGCAGGACCAGACTCGCGCCGGCATATTTTCCTGGTACACCAAAACCTACGTCCGTACACAGGAGAACTGGTTCCTGGCCCTGAAGCCGGAAATCCGCCAGTTCGCCTCGGAGGAAATGCTGACCCTCCTCGGTTACAAGACCTACGGTTTTGGCCTGGTCAACGGTGTCTCGCCGGAGTAGCTCCAGGCAAGAGTCAGGCTGGATTTTAACGAGGTAGCAATAATATGAACCAGCAGGAAATGCGCAGCCAGATCGAGGAGCAGGGTTTCTGCATCGTCGAGAACGCGCTGACCCCCGGGGAACTCGAACTCGCACGCGCCGGCCTCGAGCGCGGCGTGGCAATTACCCGGCAGATTATGGGCGGCACCCATATTGCCACCCTGGACCCGAATGACCGCAATATCCGGGTCAACAACCTGCCCGCGATCGCCCCGGTATTCATCGACCTGCTGGTGCGTAGTGACGCGCTGGACGCGGTGGCCGCCGCCATCGGCGAGAATTACATCGTCTCCAATTTCACGGCGAATATCGCCCTTCCGGGTTCCGGCTCCATGAACCTGCACTCGGACCAGGCGCTGGTGATCCCCGGCCCCTGGCACCATCCCTGGGCTATGAACGTCATCTGGTGCCTGGACGACGTCCATGAAGGCAACGGCGCCACCCGGTACCTGCCCGGCAGCCACCGCTTCACCACGCTTGAAGAGGTGCCGGAGAACGCGCTGCAACAGACCCTGCCCTTCGAGGCGCCGGCGGGCTCTTTCGTCGCGATGGAGGGGCGCCTGTGGCATACCTCGGGATGCAATACCAGCGTGGACGAGCAGCGGCGTATGATGTTTGCCTATTATTCGACGGATTTCATCCGACCCCAGGCCAACTGGGCGCTGTGCCTTCCGGCCGAAGTACAATCGTCCATGGATGCGCGCACCAAGGCACTGTTCGGCGTCACCCCGACTGGCAATACCCGCATCGGTGCGGCGATGACCCGCCTGCCGGATACCGCCAGAAATACAGCATAAGCAAGGCACCGATAAAACAAGGAGGCTGCAATGAGCGAGACCACAGAACGGCAACAGTTAAAAATCTACCGCGCCAGCGAGGCCAAAGGCCTGGTCGAGGAAGGCTGCATGGAAATGAAGCCCATGAGCGAAGTCCAGGTCGAGGGTATCAAGCGGCTGGTACAGTCCGGCTATCTCGAAGGCGATGAACTCAAGGTGCTGGTGAATGTACCGGGATTCGCCCTGACCTACGCCTGGTTGAAAAAAGACTACCCGCTGATGCGCCATTCCCACGACTCCGACTGCATGTACTACGTCATTGCCGGCAGCCTGAAACTGGGGACCGAGGAGCTCGGCCCGATGGACTGCTTCTTCGTGCCCGCCGGGGTGCCCTATGTGTACGTGCCGGGGCCGGAGGGTGTCGAAGTGCTGGAAATGCGGCATAAAACCAGCTTCGACTTCGTCAACCTGTCGCACAACGAAGCCTGGTGGGACAAGGCGGAAAAAACCTGCGCCGCCAACCAGGAAGACTGGAAGAACGCGGTAAAGCCCTCCAGCAAATAGCGCTCCTGAATGACCGGCGCTGCAACTGGCCCCGCAGTTGCACGCGCAATCGAAACAGGTGAGGATGCGTTCTGCGCCTCATGCCCTCCAGCGCCGGGAAGTACTCGCAGTCAGCCCTCTTCCCGGCGCGCGTTTTTCCTGCGATGGATTTCGCGACCAGGTTAAACCCCGGTTTGAGCCCACACCAGTAGCAGAATTTTAAGGATTCACAGGATGTTGAACGCGGCAACGATCATTTCAGAAGCGGAACAGCGAGCCGGCCAGGCGGATTCCGACACATCGGTGCGAACCAATCTCGAACGACTGGTGGATTCGCTGCAGCGCACTGGCGGCCTGTCGCCCGAAGGTGAAGCGATGACCCTTCACCAGTTCGTCGCTGAAAACGCCAATCGTATTGAAGCCCAGCGCTGGTTACAGGAGCACCCGGAGGTCGCCGATGAGGTGATCGCATCGCCCTTGTTCCTTGAGGGATTGCCGCGCTCCGGAACTACCTACTTCCAGTACCTGTTCGATCGCGATGAGCGCTTCCGCCTGATCCGTACCTGGCAGAGCATGATGCCCAACCCGCCCCCCGGGTTCGATCCGCAGTCCGTAGAGCGGCGCAAGACGCAGTTCATGGAAGCCCTGAAAGCCAGGCCGACTTTCGAGGGCTTCGACTCGATGCATCTCTACGATGCCGACGGGTCCGACGAGTGCCATGCCTTCCTCCAGCAGAGCTACGGCGCAGCCGGCCTGCACAATCTGTTCAATGTGCCGGAATACTTCGATTATCTCCTCGATGAACTCGACCTGGTGGCAAGCTACCGCATTCACAAGCGCCAGCTGCAGCTCCTGCAGTGGAAGCTCGAGACCAAACCCTGGGCGCTCAAGTACCCGAATCACGTCATTGGCATGAACGAGATTCTTGAGGTCTACCCGGACGCGCGTTTCCTGATGACTCATCGCGACCCGGTCCAGACACTCGCCTCGATCTGCAAGATGACCTTCAACCTGCGCAGCATGCGCAGCGCCGAACCGGTCGATCCCCACGAGGTCGGGCGGCAGATGCGCTATTTTATCCGCCGCCACATCGACCGGATCATGGCCTTCGATCGGGGTGAGCACGCAGGCAGGGTTGTCCATGTCGATTACTACAGCCTAGTGAAGGATCCCGTGGCAGAGATGCGCCGCATCCACGCCGGTGTGGGAATCGAGACGCCAGACGCCGTGGCCGAGGCCGTTGGCGCCTGGCACCGTGACAACCCCAAGAATGCCCGTGGGAGCAACGACTACACCATCGAACAGTGGGGCCTGGACGCCGGCCAAGTTGCCGAGGAATACAGTGACTATATCCAGCGCTTTGGCATTCCGCGGGAAGCCGAAGGTCTCGCGCGTATTGCGGGCTGAGGCCCAGGGCATGACGACCTTTGCATTGAATAATCAGTCCGTCATGGTCAGCTCGGCGGCCGATACACCACTGTTGTGGGTGCTGCGCGACGAGTTGCAGCTGCTGGGTACGAAGTTCGGTTGTGGCGCCGGTCTGTGCGGTGCCTGTACGGTGCTGGTGGACGGTGTGGCCACCCGCACCTGCGTGCTGCCGGTGGCGGCGGTGGCGGGTAAAAGCATTACCACCATCGAGGGCCTGGGTGGAAATCACCCGGTACAACAGGCCTGGATTGCCGGCAACGTGGCGCAGTGCGGCTACTGCCAGTCGGGCCAGATCATGTCAGCGGTCAGTCTGTTGGCGAGCAACGCCAGGCCGTCCAGGGCGGAGATACGCAGCGCCATGTCCGGCAATATCTGCCGCTGTGGCACCTACCCGCGCATTCTCAGTGCCATTCAGCAGGCGGCGGCGACCATGGAGATCCAGTCCAGCTCGGTGCAGTTCTACGACCCCAGTGATGTCAGTGGAGCGCCAGCCGCATGAGCCTCAGTCGTCGCAAGTTCCTCATTGGCAGTGGCCTGGTGGGAGGCGGATTGATAATTGGCCTGACCCTCGGACGCTCGTCACCGCCAGTCCCGGGAACGCAGGAGGGCAGCTTCCAGCCCAATGCCTGGCTGCAGATCACCACTGACGGAAGGGTTATCTTCCAGTTGCACAAGGTGGAGATGGGACAGGGAGTAATGACCTCGCTGCCCATGCTCATCGGTGAAGAGCTGGACTTTGATCCGGCGCGGCTGGAGATCGCCATGGCCGGCTTGCACCCGGCTTTTGCGGATCCCGCGGCGAAGTTGCAAATCACCGGTGGCAGCACCAGTGTGGCGGGCAGCTGGCAATCCCTGCGCGAAGCCGGTGCGGCAGCCAGAGCCATGTTGCTGGCGACCGCGGCGCGGCGCTGGGAGATTCCGGCGGCCGGGTGCCGCACCGACAACGGCGTGGTGATCAACCCCGCAACCGGCGCGCGGCTGGCCTACGCCGACCTGGCGGCAGACGCGGGGCAGTTCCGCGACATTGGTTTCCAGTTGAAGTCGCCGGCGGATTACCGCTGGATAGGCACGTCGCTGCCGCGCCTGGACGGTGTGGAAAAGGCCACCGGCCGCGCGCAATTCGGCATCGATGTGCAGCAGGAGAACCTGAAAACCGCGGTCATCGTGCGCTGTCCCCACTATGGCGGCAGCCTCGATGCCTGGGATCAGGCGAGCATCTCGGGCAAGCCGGGGGTGGTGGCCGCGTTTCCCGTGCACAGCGGGGTGGCGATTGTCGCGGACAGTTATTGGCAGGCGCGCCAGGCGGCCCAGGCGCTGCAGGTGAGCTGGGACAAAGGGCCGCTGGCGAATCTCGACAGCGCCGCGATCAGCGCCAGCCAGGCGGCCGCATTGGCCAGCGGTGAGGCCAGGGTCCGGCTGGAAGAGGGCGATATCACCCAGGTGCAGTTGCCGCCTGGGCGGCAGCTCAGCAGTCGCTACTCGGCGCCCTATACCCACCACAGTACCATGGAGCCACAGAATGCCACCGCGCTGTACAGCGAAAGCGCAGGCGGTCCGCAGTGTGTGGTGTGGGCGCCGAATCAGTCACCCGATATCTGTCGCGCCATCGCCGCCCACTTCGCGCAGGTGCCGCGCGACCAGGTCACCGTTCACACCACGCTCCTGGGCGGCGGCTTTGGCCGTCGCGGCTATCCCGACTTCGTCGGCGAAGTGGCTGCCATTGCGCGGCAGATGCCGGGCGTGCCGGTGAAACTGCAGTGGTCGCGGGAAGACGACATGCAACACGATTTCTACCGTCCGTCGTCCCTGCACCAGCTGGACGGGGGCGTGGATGAGGCGGGCCATATCGTCAGCTGGCAGCACAGCGTGGTGTCGGCCAGCATCATCAGCGGTCTTGCGGTTGAGGCGATGGCGACCAAACTGCCCAGCTGGATACCCAGCGCCACCGCGCGCAGCCTCGGCCGCAAAATTGGTCCGGTGTTGGCGGATTTTGATCCCATCGCCGCCGACGGTGCTGAAATCCCCTACCGCGTCAGCAATCTGCGCGTGGCCACCATCCAGTACGACCCGGGTATCCCGGTGGGTGTCTGGCGCTCGGTATCGCAGTCCTATAACGTCTTCGCGGTGGAATCCTTCATGGATGAGCTGAGTCACAGCGCCGGGCACGACCCAGTGGAATTTCGTCGGCGTCATCTGCCTGCGGACTCCCGCCATCGCGCGGTGCTGGAGCTGGCCGCCGCCCGGGCCAACTGGGGGCAGGCACGAGCGGGGCTGGCGCAGGGCGTGGCCATTTCGAACCCCTTCGGTTCCTATTGCGCGATGGTGGCAGAGGTCGCTGTCGATGACGGCTCTTTCCGCGTGGAGCGGATAGTCGCCGCCGTGGATTGTGGCCGCGTTATCAACCCGGACGGTGCCCACGCCCAGATCGAAGGGGCCATCGTCTATGGCCTGGGCGCTGCGCTGAAGGCGCCGGTTACTTTCCGCGACGGGCGGGCAGAGCAGAGTAACTTCCACGATCTGCCGGTGCTGCGCATGGATGAAGTGCCGGAGATCGAAGTGCACTTCGTGGCCAGTGATGAAGCACCAACAGGCCTGGGCGAAATCGGTGTGCCGGCGGTGGCACCGGCAGTGGCCAATGCCCTGTTTGCGGCCACCGGGCAGCGCCTGCGCGACTTGCCGCTGAAGCTGGCCTGACGTGGCTGCACGGCAGCCGCAGTTTTAAATTCAGACTCGCAACAGGTAACCACATGCAGGCTGAGCTCGAGACATTTCGCAGCAGCGTGCGCCATTTTATTGCTGAAAATTTTCCACCTTCGCTGGCGGGCAAAACCGCCGGCATGGAGGAGGCGGGCCTGGACGAGGATCTCGGCCACGATCTGGATCTGTGGATCGAACGCCTGGCCCACCAGGGCTGGGGTGCACCCGCCTGGCCGGGTTCTGATGCCGGGAACGAATATGGGTTCCCAGGGATTCGAAAAGCACCCGGAGCAGTCGTTGACTTGATTGTCGTGGATTTCGACTGGTGATTACGGCGGGCAAACAACGGCCAGATTGTCTCTGGCTATCGCTATTCATCCCGGCTTTGCGCGAGTTGTCGTTGTGCATACGCCTCCACATGATCCATCAGGACTTCGAGCGCATCTGCCGGGTTCAGCTCCAGCGCCTCGGTGGACTCCTCGTAGATCAGGTGATGGCCGGGTCGGAAAAAATACACGTCGCCGGTTTCGGCAACTTCGTCTTCCCATGTTGAGTCTGGATAGGTGCAGCGAATGCGGCCCTTGAAAACGTAGCCGTAGTGGGGGCACATACAGATGCCGCCGGGAAGTCCCTCGTAGGCGGCGGCTGCGGTCATCGGGCCTGCAGTGGTGTAACCCACCTCGAGGTCACCCCACTTCACCGAGCGGAAACCTTCGCCACACAGGGGCCAGCGACCGCCGCCACCCTTGGGAAGTTCTTTCAGTTTTGAGACCGGCATAAGCGATATTTCCTTATTTTGCTATAGCGAATTTATTCTACCCGATCGAATCCGCCGTCTGCATGTTTACCGGCTTTTTCCACCCGGACAGTTGTTTGTTTTTGGCGGACTTGCTCGCTGAACTGTTATATTAAGCGGGCTAATAATAATGAAGAGGGGATTCCGGAGTGCGGTTGATCCGCTGTTTTGCGTGGCTGGCACGTGGCCATGGCGGGATCGGGTGGAGAGTGCCTTTGCTGGCAGGTTTCACCGGGATGCTGTTACTGCAGGCGAACCCTGCCCTGGCAAATGAACCTGTGTCGAGGCGACCTGCGGCTTTTGTCGATACCGAGGCTATCGCAGACCAGGATGGCCGGAACTGGCTCAGTTATGGCCTGGATTACCGCGAGCAGCGCTTCAGTCCCCTGCGGCACATCAATCGCGACACCGTCAGTCGCCTCGGCCTCGCCTGGTACTTCGATCTCGATTACGCGCGCGGACTGGAAGGCACGCCCATCGCTGTCGATGGCGTACTCTACTTCACCGGCAACTGGAGTGTGGTCTACGCGGTGGACGCCCGTGACGGTTCGCTGCTCTGGAAGTACGACCCGGAAGTGCCAAAGGCCTGGGGCAAGATGGCCTGTTGCGACGTCGTCAATCGGGGAGTCGCTGTCTACGAAGGCAAGGTGTTTGTCGGCACGCTGGATGCCCGGCTGGTCGCCCTCGACGCGGCGACGGGGCAGGTACGCTGGTCGGTGCAGACCGCGGATATTGCAGAGTTTCCCTACACGATTACCGGCGCTCCCCGGGCCGCCCGCGGCAAGGTCTTTATTGGCAATGGCGGGGCCGAGTACGGTGTGCGGGGCTTTGTCAGCGCCTACGACACCGACAGCGGCGATTTGGTGTGGCGTTTTTACACCGTGCCCGGGAATCCCGCCGAGGGTTTCGAAAACGCGGCCATGGAACGGGCGGCCGCCACCTGGACCGGGGAGTGGTGGCGCTACGGGGGCGGCGGGACGGTATGGGATTCCATCGTCTACGACCCGGAACTCAACCAACTCTACATCGGCGTCGGCAATGGCTCACCCTGGAACCGGCATATTCGCAGCCCACAGGGCGGCGACAATCTCTACCTGTCATCGATTATCGCGCTGAACCCCGATACGGGTGACTATCTCTGGCACTACCAGGAGACGCCGGCGGAGAGCTGGGATTACACCGCCACCCAGCAGATCATGCTGGCGGATATGGAGATCGGCGGCGAGCTGCGGAAAGTGATCTGGCATGCCCCCAAGAATGGCTTCTTTTTCGTCCTCGACCGCCGCGATGGCGGCTTGCTGTCCGCGGAGCCCTATGCACGTGTCAACTGGGCGAACCGTTACGACATGAATAGCGGCAGGCCGGTGGAAAACCCGGGCGTGGACTACCGGCAGGAACCCGCAATGATCCTGCCTTCCGGTGTCGGTGCGCACAACTGGCAGCCCATGGCCCACCACCCGGGGACCGGGCTGGTCTACATTCCGGCCATGGATGCGATGATGGGGTACGCCCAGGCGCAGGACTACGTCCATCACTGGGGACACTGGAATACCGGCGTCGCCGGGATGTCGGCGCCTGTCGACAACGATCTCCTGGTGCGCGCGCTGGCGCGGAACATGACCTCGGGAAAACTGCTGGCCTGGAATCCACAGCTGCAACGCGCCGCCTGGGAGGTGCCGCGTCGGGTGCTGTGGAACGGGGGCGTGCTGGCAACCGCGGGCGACCTGGTATTCCAGGGGACGGGCGATGGCTTCGTGGTCGCCAACGATGCCGCCAGTGGAGACGAGCTCTGGACCTTCGCTACCCAGGAAGGGGTAATTGGCTCGCCGGTCAGTTACAGCGTGGATGGCAAGCAGTACCTGTCCATCCTTGTCGGCTGGGGGGGCGGGGCGCCGCTGGCGCTGGGCAGTGGCGCCAGGGCGGAACCCGAACACGGCCGTTTGCTGACCTTCCGGCTGGATGCCAGTGGAGAGCTGCCCCCCCTGGAGGCGCTCGAGCCCATGCGGCAACCGCCGCCCCGCAGCAGTGTCGACAGTGCGCTGACCCAGCGTGGGGAACAGCTCTACGGACAGTACTGCATCATGTGCCATGGCCATGGCGCGGTGAGCGACGGTGTGGTGCCCGACCTGCGCAATCTCCCCGCCGTGTTCTACGACAACTTCGACGCCATCGTGCTGGACGGCCTTATGGAGAAGGCGGGGATGGTCGGCTTTCGCGATGTGCTGACGGAAGCGGACAGTCGTGCCATCAAGGCCTATTTGCTCGATGAAGCCAATGACGAGTGGGAGCGCTTGCAACAGCCTGCGTGGTGGCTCGGTTTGCAAATGTCGTTTTACGACCTTCTCGCCAGGGTGGCAGCCTGGGTTTCCAGCTAGACTGCGCTTTGCGTCGCTCAGCGTGATTCACTTGAACCTCCACGTCTGTTGCGTGCCATATGTTCGGCTTATCGGCCTGGGTGGATTCGAGTCTGGTTGCCCGGTTGCAACCAGGCAGAGTGATGTATGTCTCGGCGGTTGCTTCGGTGAAAAACACCGAGAAAACGAGCGGACTGTTCAGTACGGATTTCCAGTTGAAATTCAGGTTGAGCAATTCGGAGTAATCCATCCGGTAGAAGGGGGGTGTCGCTTCAGATACCCTGTAAAACAAAAAAGGTCTATGTGATGTTCGAAACCACTGTGAGTCGTGAATTCAGCGTAACCGCTGATACCGCCTGGTCCCTGCTGGCTGACTGGGGCAATACCGCCTGGTTGCCGGGCCTGGAAAAAACCGAAGTGGTGAGCGATGGCGGTTGTATCACCCGTCGTCTGTTTATTCCCGGGGCGGAACCCATTGAGGAAACCCTGCTGGCCAGCGATCAGGCCGCAATGACCATCGACTACACCATCGCCGTGAGTACCCTGTTCCAGCTGGCCGACTACCGAGGCCACATTACGGTAGTTCCCACCGCGTCGGGATGCCGGGTGGACTGGCACTGCCAGTTCGACCCCGGCGCGATGAGCGAGGAGGAGGCCAGCGGCGCTGCCAATGGCAATCTCGACTTCCTGCTCTCCAGCCTGGCGGCCTACCTGGAACCCGAGGGCGGCAACTGATTTTCTTGGCGAGTAAAAACCTGAGGTTAAGTGTTATGTATGACTTGAAAGGACGCGTCGCCGTGGTGACCGGCGGCGCCAGTGGCATTGGCGCAGCGATTTCCAGGACCATGGCGGAGGCCGGTGCCTTCGTGGTGGTGGTGGATATCAACCGCGAGACCGCGGAGGCCGAGGTCGCCACACTGAAGGAAGCGGGCTATGGTGCGGACGCCGTCATCATCAATCTCGCTGATGAAGTATCCGTGGTAGCGGGATGCCAGGAGATCGTCGAAAAGCACGGCGCACCCTGGGCGCTGGTGAACAACGCCGGCCTGCAGGATCGCCAGTTGCTGCTGGAGGGCACCGTGGAAGAGTGGGACCGGATGAACGCGGTGAATGCGCGCGGCCCCTTCCTGATGATCCGTGAACTGGGTCGCGACATGGTAGAAAAGGGCGAGGGTGGACGCATAGTCAATGTGGCTTCATTGTCGTTGCGCGGGCAGATCGTCAAGGGTCTCGCCTGCTACGTCGGATCCAAGGGGGCGCTGGCGGCGCTTACCCAGGCCAGTGCGCTGGAACTGGTGGAGCACGGTATTACCGTCAACACCGTTCTACCCGGCGGGGTCATGACCCCGGGTTCCCTGCAGGCGAAGGGGCCGGCGCCGGAGGGCCCTGCCTGTCGCGCAACGCCCCTGGGCCTGTGCGAAGGTGAGGACATCGCTTCTGCCGTACTGTATTTTTCGCTGCCCGCGGCGCGGCGCGTCACCAACCAGACACTGGCAGTAGACGCCGGTTTCTCTATCGCCTACTGAACGACACGTGATAACACCGAGAGGAAATATCCATGAGCGAAGCCATCAGTTTTGAGGACTGGCAGGCCATCTGCAACGCCAAGGCGCAGTACTGCCGCTTCCTGGACAGCAAGCAGTGGGACGCTTTCGCCAGCCTGTTTACCGAAGACTACGAGCTCGACGTATCCGATGGCACCGACAAGGACATTATCAAGGGCCGCGACACCGCCCTGAAAATGGTGCAGGAGAGTCTCACCGGAGCCAAAACCGCCCACCAGGTGCACCTGCCGGAGATGACCCGCGACGGCGATGACATCCTGGTGATCTGGGCGATGCAGGACCGGGTAATCTGGAGCGAGGAAATGGCGCTGACCGGTTATGGCACCTACCACGAGCGCTGGGTGAAGCAGGGCGGTGCGTGGAAGATCGCGTACCTGAAGCTGGCGCGGTATATCGTGGAGATGTAAGGGGAGTGCAGGCTACCGACCGCTCGGGTCGGTAGCCTGGTCGTACTAGAAGTTGTAGCCGACGCTGACCCCATAGGTTACAGGCCAGGCGTACTGGTTATAGTCGCCGAGGCTGCTGCCGGAATTGGTCAGGAAGTAACGCTCGTCGGTCAGGTTGTCGCCGTAGACAGCCAGGCTGTAGCTCCCGCCGGGACTGGTCCAGTCGGCGCGGGCGTTGACCAGCACGAAACTGTCCTGGCGGTAGCGCTGCTCATTGGCGCCGCCCGCGTCCCCGGCCAGTGGGCCGTACAGCGACAGGTTCTGTACCACGTAGGAATCACTGTAGTTGACGTTGCCGGAAAGCGTCAGCTCGCCATCAGCCACTGCCAGCGTGTAGTCGATACCGAGGTTGGCTGTCCACTCCGGGGCCCTGGCCATTTCCTGGTCAGTCCAGTCCTGGAACTGGGGAGAGATATTGCTCTGGGATGCCGCGTCCAGTCCCACCCCGGTGGTGTCGGGGAAGTCGGTGTATTCACCGTGGATATAGGCCAGTCCCGCGCGCAGGTTCAGGTTCTCGCCAAGCGAGACATCGATCTCCGCTTCAGCACCGTATACCTCGGCTTGCGGGGCGTTGAACATGGATTGCACCACGCCGGTGCCGATGGGATTGGGTATGGTGATGCCGACCTGCAGGTCGGTATAGTCGTAGTAGTACGCCGCGGCGCTCAGGCGGTAAAAAGTCTGGGCGGTCTTGAAGCCGACTTCGTAGGCGGTGATCTCTTCCTGGTCCACGGGGGTGTAGAGAATCGGGTCTGGCTGGATGCCGGTATTGAAGACCCCGCTGCGAAAGCCGGTGGTGTAGGACGCATAGACACTGCTGTTGTCGTCCAGTTGGTAGCGCAGTACCGCCCGGGGCGTGGTCGCGTCGTAGTCCTTGCTCTTGTCCGTGGAAGGAGTGGGAGCCCCGGTAATGTTGTTTACCTGGTAGGCGCCGCGGCGCTGTTCCTCGCTGTAGCGTGCGCCCAGGGTCAGGAACCAGTCGTCGCTGAACTCCCAGGTGGCGTCGACGTAGGCGGCAAACGCTTCGGCGTCCGTCTGCAGGTTATAGGTGTACTGCAATTCGTCGTAGCGCCAGCTCTGGTAGTTTTCCTGCCGGTACCGGTCGTCGTAATACATGCCGCCGACATTGATATTCAGCCGCTCGAAGGAGTCGATATTCAGGTTGAGGGTCTGCTGCAGGGTGTACTCGGTGTTGCCCTTGCTTTCGCCCCGGACCAGGTCGATCTTGGTACCGTCGAAGTCGAAGCTGCTGTTGCTTTTGCGTTTCGCGAACGCGGTAACCGCGGCCAGGTTACCGATCCCGGTTTGCCAGTTAATGCCCAGGGAGCCCTCGTTGAGTTCCATGGCATTGTCGCCCTTGATGTTCAGGGAGACCTTGTCTTTGGCTGTCGCACCACCCGGCAGGACGGCGTATTTCGGAATGCGGTAGGCGAGTCCGCGCGCGTCGAGGTAATCCACGTAGTTGTAGCCGAGGTTGATATCGAGGTCCTCGGTCGGCGTGAACTTCAGCTTGGCGCGCAGGGCGCTGCTTTTCAGGGGCGCCGCGTCGTAATTGTCTTTCGAGGATGTTGGATCATCGCCGACATCCTCGATATAGCCATCGCTCTCGCGCCAGTTGCCGGCGAGACTGAAGCCGACGTTGTCGGTAATCGGGCCGGATACATAACCCTGGAGCTTGGTGTCGTCGAAGCGGCCGTAGGAAGCCTTGACGTTACCTTCGAATTCGTCGGAGGGCGCGAGGGTATCGATCACGATGGCCCCGCCGGTGGCGTTGCGACCGTAGAGTGTGCCCTGGGGCCCCTTGAGAATCTGGACACTGGCGATATTGGCGAGTTCGGCGTTGATCGCCACGGCATCCGGCTGGTAGACGCCGTCGACGTAGACGGCGACGTTGTTCTCCAGGCCGTTGCCCAGGGTCAGGGTGCTGATGCCGCGAATCGCGGGCTGGCTGAAGGCGCCGCCGCGGTTGACCTGGACGCCGGCGGCGACCCGGCTGATGTCCTCGATATTGTCCATGCCGGCGCGTTCCATCATGCTGCCGGTGACCACGCTGATGGCCATGGGAACGTCTTCCAGGCGTTCCGTCCGCCGCTGGGCGGTCACCATCACTTCCTCGATGACCCCCGCTGACCTGTCGGTGGTTTCCTGTGCCAGCGTAGGCAGCGAGACCACTGTGGCACTGATAATTACAGGTAGAATTCGCCTGTTAAATGATTTGTGTTCAGTTATCATTATGACTCCCGAAGCGCGGAGCGCCTACCGAATTATTATAAGAGGTGTTTATCAATAGACATTAAAAGCATTTAAATGCAGCCAATTTTATTGCTTTTATGCGCTATCAATGAAATATTTTTGGCATAAAAATGACTAATAGTCAACTAATAGAGAGGATACTTACCTTTTCTTCGGTGGTGTTTTACGCCGGGGCGGTATAACAGGACAGGACCAGGAGAATGTACGAAGACCAGACCATGCTCGGTTGCAGCCTGCTTGCCGCGGAGCAACTCGACCTCATCAGCCGGCCAATTCCCAAGCCCGGCGCTGGTGCGGTGCTTGTCCGGGTCGGAGTGGTGGGAATTTGTGGTTCGGACCTCAAAATGTACCGCAGTGGCGCCCTGGTGCCGGGGCTGGTTCCAGGTCACGAATTCAGCGGGGTTGTCGCAGCCCTCGGCGAAGGGGTGCAGGGCATCACCGTCGGGCAGCGGGTCACCGTCAACCCGATGCGTTCGCTGATCGGGATCAGGCGGGACGGCGCGTTTGCGGAATACCTGGAGGTTCCCGACGCGCGGCCGGGGCATTCGGTTTTTCCCCTGCCGGATTCGGTGAGCGATGACCAGGGCGCCCTGGTCGAACCCCTGGCGGTCGCGCTGCGCGGCCTGAATCGCAGCCACTTCACCCCCGATAGCCGGGTCGTGCTGCAGGGGCTCGGGACCATCGGTCTCTGTGCGTTACTGCTGTTGCGGCAGCGAGGCGTCAGGAACATCCTGGCGTTGGACCGCGCCGGAATGCGCCTGGACCTCGCCGAACAGCTGGGCGCCATTCCCCATACCCTGGGTGGGGGTGACCTCAACGCGAAAGTCGAAGCGGTATTCGCCACGCGGCCGGGCAGTTCGCGTACTGCCGGTGTAGACCTGGTGGTGGATGCCACCGGCAGCGAGGCGGCGCTGGCGGCGGGTGTCGGCCTGCTGCGCATGGGCGGCGACCTGCTGGTGCTGGGTACCTATGCGGGCGAGGTAGCGCTGGATATCAACCAGGTGGTGGCAAAGGAGCTGCGACTCATCGGTTCGATGGCCTACGACGACGAATTTCCCGCGGCTCTGCAATTGATCGCCGACGGCCTCGACGTGACGGCGCTGGTATCCCACCGTTTTCCCCTGGCGCAGATCGATCGCGCCATGGCCCAGTCACTGGACCCCGCCGCGTCGGTGAAGGTCCTGGTGGACGTGTGCCGCTGACCGCTGTATCAACAAGGCGAATAACAATAACCCGCTCAAGGAAACCATCATTTGAACAACGCACAGGAATTTGCCAGCCCCGCCGCAAGTGCGGAATGGCGCGCCCACTGGTCCGTAGTCCTGGTCGGCCTGCTCGGCATGGCGCTGGGTACCGTACACATCTATTCGACCGGGGTGTTCCTGGCACCGCTGGAAGCCGAGTACGACTGGAGCCGCTCGCAGATCATGTTCGGTTTCACCCTGCTGACCTTTGTCGGCGCGGCCCTGGCACCCTTTGTGGGTGCATTGATCGACCGCTTCGGACCGCGCCGGCTGGCGCTCGCCGGCATCCTGATGTACTGCGGGTTTCTCGCCGCGCTGTCGCTCACCGGGGTTTCCATTTACACCTGGTGGGGCCTGTGGATGTTGCTGGCGGCAGGCGGCCTGTTCACCAAGCCCACCATGTGGACCGCGGCGGTATCCAGCCTGTTCGTGACGGGACGGGGGCTGGCGCTGGCGGTCACCCTGTGCGGCACCGGCCTCGGTTCCGCATTGGTGCCGATATTGAGCAACCAGTTGATCCAGAATTTCGGTTGGCGCAGCAGCTATGTGATTCTCGCGCTTGTCTGCCTGGTGATTATCTTCCCGCTGGCCTGCCTCTGCTTTACCAGCGCAGCGGATAATGTCCGCAGGTCCGGCGCTGTCGCCAGGGATGCCGCTCTGTTACCCGGGCTCGGCGCACGCGAGGCGATTCTTTCCCGGCGCTTCGCGCAACTGGCCCTGGCCGCGTTCTGCATCACCCTGGCGATTATCGGGCTGGTGATGAACCTGGTACCGATCATCACCGACAATGGTCTCAGCCGCGACTCCGCCGCGGCGATCGCCGGCGCGGTTGGTATCACCTCGATCATCGGCAGGCTGGGTACCGGCGTACTGCTCGACCGCCTCAACGGCAACCTGATCGGCGGACTGGTGGTGCTGGCGCCGATTGTCACCTGCCTGTGTTTTCTCTTCGCGCCGCAGTCCGTGGCGGTAACGCTGTTCGCGGTGGTGGTGCTGGGCCTGGCGCTGGGGGCGGAACTGGATGTCGTCGCCTACCTCGCGACACGCCATTTCGGCATTCGCAGCTATGGGGTGGTGTTTGGCTGTATCGTCAGCCTGTGGAGTGTGGCCACCGGTCTGGGGCCATTGGTCGCGAGCTATATCTACGACCTGACAGGCAGTTACCAGGGCGCGTTGTGGCTGTTTATCCCGCTGTTCCTGGTGGCTTCTGCGCTGCTGTTCACGATGGGGAAATATCCCGACTTCCGCCAGGCGGAAGCCGGGGTGTAATGCGGTTTACTCGTCGAGGGGCGCTGTCAGCATGAACTTCATGGCCTCGGCGGAATTGGGCGCGTCGGGGACTTCCGCAAGCAGCTGCGGCATCACCGCGGCAATTCGCTCGGCCGTCCATTCACCGTCCGCATGGCGCAGTCCGGCGCCGGGGCGCGGCATATCCACCGCGACCAGCGAACCGCCGCCCATCTCGAATACCCGGCCGGAAACCTCTGCCGCGGCGTCGCTCAGCAGGTAGACCACCAGCGGGGAGACGAAACCCGGCTGCAGGCGCTGTTTCAGGTCCTCGGTTTTCATCACACCCTCGGTCAGGCGGGTAACCGCCGCCGGCGCCAGGACGTTGACCCGTACACCGTAGCGCGCCAGTTCCCGCGCGGCGACCACGCTCATCGACGCGACGCCCATCTTCGCCGCGGCATAGTTGGATTGCCCGACCATGGAGTAGAGCCCGGAAGCCGAGGTGGTGTTGACCACCGAGGCGTTGACCGGTTCGCCGGTCTGCTTGCTCAGGTCGCGCCAGTAGGCGGCGGCGTGGTGCAGGGGCGCGGCGGTGCCCTTGAGGTTGACCGCGATGGACAGGTCCCAGTCCTCCTCGGTGATGTTGGCGATGGTGCGGTCGCGCAGGATGCCGGCATTGTTCACCAGACCGTCGAGGCGGCCGAAGGTGTCGATGGCGCACTGGATCATCTCGCCGGCGGCGGCCCAGTTGGAGACGTCGGCGCCGTTGGCGACCGCCTGCTGGCCGAGCGCCTCGATTTCGGCGACCACCTGTTGGGCCGGGGTGTTGTCGGCACCGGTGCCGTCGCCCGCGCCGCCGAGGTCGTTGATCACCAGGTTATAACCGGCTTTGGCGAGGGCCAGGGCGTGTTCCCGGCCGAGGCCGCGTCCGGCGCCGGTGACGATGGCCACCGGGCTTTCAGATCGATTGTTGCTCATGCTTGCTCCTTGTCAGATGCGTTGGCCGACATGCGACCAACGCAGCAGTTCATGTTGGTTCACGCCGCCGGGTTGAGTTCGCAGCGGCCGTTGTTGATCAGGACGATATCGCGTTCCTCGACGCGGCAGCGGAAGGAGACGGTGTCGCCATCGACCCAAATATCGGTGTGGATGGTCTCGCCCGGGTACACCGGGGAAGTGAAGCGCACGTCGAAACTGCGGATGCGTGCCGGATCGTAAGCGCAGACACTGGCCAGCACTGCGCGGCAGGCGATGCCATAGCTGCACAGGCCGTGCAGGATCGGCCGGGGGAAACCTGCCCGCTCGGCGAAGGCCGGCTGCGCGTGCAGCGGGTTGCGGTCGCCGTTGAGCCGGTACAGCAGGGCCTGGTCGGGTCGGGTCTCGCTGACGTGCACCAGGTCCGGCGCACGTTCGGGCAGTGTGTGGGGTGTTTTTGCCGATTTGTCCGGGCCGCCGCAGCCGCCATTGCCGCGCATGAAAATCACGTTTTCCATGGTGTACAGCGGTTCGCCGCTGGCCAGCCGCACATCCATCTCCAGGGTGACGATCGCGCCTTTCGCCGCGCCCTTGTCCACTACCTCGGAAATGCGGGTGGTGCCTAGCAGTTCGGCGCTGGCCGGGATGGTGCGGTGCATCTGCAGGCGCTGTTCGCCATGCAGCAGCTTGTTCCAGTCGATGTCCACGCTCGAGAGAATGCTGGCGCCACCGCCGCCGAGTACGGCGGCGGCCGAGGGCAGCACTTGCAATGCCGGTTTTTCGAACACGAAGGGCAGTTCCTGTTCGTCGTAGGGGTCGCGGCCCATGCCGACGCTCAGGTTGTAGAGCAGCATCTGGGTGTCGGTATAGCTGAAGGGAACGTCGTCAGCGCGCTTGGCGATAATCTCGTCGTAGGTGAAAGGCATGGTGTTCCTCGTTATTCGCTGCCGGTTGCCCGGGTCAGGGTTTCGCTGCGGGCCAGTACTTCTCGCGCAGGCTTTTCTTGTTGAGCTTGCCGGTGGGGGTGCGCGGCAGGCTGTCCACGAACTCGAGCGAGCGCGGCACCAGCTGCTTGCCCAGTTTGTCGCGGACGAAGGCCTTGATCTCTTCGGCCAGTTCCTCCGAGGGGACACCGCCAGGGGCCAGCTGGACCAGCGCCCGCGCTTCCTCGCCGAGCTCCTCGTTGGGCACGCCGATTACCGCGATATCCTCGATGCCCGGGTACAGGGCGAGTACGTCCTCGATCTGCTGCGGGTAGATGTTGACGCCGCCGGAAATGATCATGAAGGACTTGCGGTCGGTGAGGTAGAGATAGCCCTCCGCGTCGAGGTAGCCGACGTCGCCCACGCACAGCCAGTCATCGTGTCGCGGGTGGCGGGCGGAGGCGGATTTCTCCGGGTCCTTGTGATAGGTGACCTCGGTACCGGGCGCCATTTCAGCGTAGATCATGCCGGGTTCGCCCGCCGGGAGTTCGTTGCCATCTTCATCGCAGATATGGAAGGGCTTGCCCGCCGAGCGTCCCACCGAACCGGGGTGGGCGAGCCACTCCTCGCTGGTGATGCGGGTATAGCCGGCCGCCTCGGTGGAGGAGTAGTACTCCTCGATCACCGGGCCCCACCAGTCGATCATCTGGCGCTTGACCTCCGCCGGGCAGGGCGCAGCGGCGTGGATCGCGCAGCGCATGCTGGAAACATCGTACTTGTCGCGAATTTCCCC
Organism: Haliea sp. E17; assembly: GCF_048323675.1. Lineage (NCBI taxonomy): Bacteria > Pseudomonadati > Pseudomonadota > Gammaproteobacteria > Cellvibrionales > Halieaceae > Haliea > Haliea sp. E17. The sequence goes on along the minus strand of NZ_JBLWFK010000003.1, from coordinate 129,808 downwards.
GGGCAGCTTGAGCATGCGGATAAACATGGTCGGCACCCACTGGCTGTGGGTGACGCGGTACTGGTCGATCAATTGCAGCGCCAGTTCCGGTTCGAATTTGTCCATCATCACCACGGTGCCGCCGGAGACCAGCGTGGCATTGCTGTAGCCCAGCGGTGCGGCGTGGTACATCGGCGCCGGTGCGAGGTAGATGGTGTCACTGTCCATGTTGAACATTTTCGCCGCGAACAGGGTGGCCGGGTTGCCCCTGGCGGGATTTCCTTCCGGCAGGGGGCGCTTGACCCCTTTGGGCTTGCCTGTAGTGCCGGATGAATAAAGCATCAGCGCGCCCATGCTTTCCTCATCGAGATTGCCGGTTGGCTGATCCGCGATCGCGTCCTCGAACCTGGCAAAGCCCGCCACGTCGCCGCCAATGGCCAGTTTCAGCTCGCAGTCTGGCGCCAGGTCGCCGAGTTCGGCGCTTTGCTCCAGTGCCGCGGAGGCAACCAGCGCCCGAGCGTCGCAGTCGTTGACGATGTAGGCCGCCTCCGCCGCCGAGAGGTGGCGGTTGATCGGCGTAAAGTACAGCCCCGAACGCAGGCAGGCCCAGGCCACGGCGAGAAACAGCGGGTGGTTTTCCAGGAACAGGGCGAGATGGTCGCCGCGGCGCAGCCCCTGGGAGTAAAGCAGGTGCGCGAGCCGGTTGGACTGCTCGTCCAGTTCGCGGTAGGTCATTTCCAGCCCGGTGGAGGGCTGGATGATCGCCAGTTTGTCCGGCTGGCTCTGTGCGTAGGTACCCGGGTACATGTGCTTTCCTGCTTCAGGCTTCGTTGGTGAAAATCACGGTGCCCGAGGCACTGAACATATTGCCGACGCCGTGGCACACGGAAATTTTCGCTCCTTCCACCTGCGCCGCGGCGGTGCCGCGCATCTGGCGCACGCTTTCCTGCAGCGCGTACATCCCGTACATGCCCGAGTGCATGTAGGAGAGGCCGCCGCCATTGGTGTTCATCGGCAGTTCGCCGCCGGGCGCGGTGCGCCGCTCGCGGAAGAAATCCTTGGCCTCGCCGCGCTCGCAGAAGCCCAGGTCTTCCAGGCCGTAGAGCGGCAGGTGGGCGAAGGCGTCGTAAACCATCAGGTGGTCGACATCGGCGTGCTGGATGCCCGCCGATTCAAAGGCCGACTTGCCGGAAACACGGAAGGCCTTTGAGGAGGTGAAGTCCTCCATCATGCTGATACTGACGCACTCCACCGCCTCGCCGGTGCCCATGACGTACACCGGTTTGGTGGGGAAGTCCTTCGCGCGCTCGGCGCTGGTGAGGATCAGCGCGCCGCCGCCGTCGGTAACCAGGCAGCACATCAGCTTGCGATAGGGATAGGCGATCATTTTCGAGTTCATCACGTCGTCGACGGTGATCGGGTCTTTGGCGTAGGCGCGCGGATTCTTCGCCGCCCACTCCCGCTGTACCACGGCGACCCGGGCGAGGTCCTCGACCTCGGCGCCGGTCTCCTTCAGGTAGCGCAGTACCGGAATGGTAAACATGGTCGCCGGTACGCTGACGCCGTAGGGCAGTTCGAACTGGCCGAACAGGCTGGCGGGCGCCGGTGCGTACTGCGGCGGCGCGACCTGGGAGCGCCCGGATTCACCGTGGGTGATCAGGACGGTAGTGCAGTAGCCGGCGGCGATGGCGGCGGCCGCGTGGCGCACATGCAGCATGAAGGAGCAGCCGCCGACGTTGGTGCCATCCACCCACTTCGGGGTGATGCCGAGCATGGTGGAAACGTTCCAGGGATGTTCGCCGGCGCAGGCGATGCCGTCGATGTCGCCGGGTTTCAGGCCGGCGTCTGCGAGGGCGTTGAGGGCGGCATCGAGGTGCAGGCCCAGGGCGGAGACATCCGGAATGACGCCGAGTTGGGTCGTCTCGGCTGCGCCGACCACGGCGATAGTGTTGGCTGCGATGCTCATGGGTTTACTCCGCGGGTCGGAACTGGGGCAGGGAGATATCGTCGCTCAGGGGCTCGAAGACCACCTCCAGCGGCATATCCAGTTGCAGTGCTTCGGGGGTCTGCGGGCAACCGACCACGTTGGTCATCATGCGTGGCCCTTCAGCCAGGGTGACCACCGCGATCGAGTGCGGCTCGGTGCCCATGTCCGGGCGGGGGCGTTCATTGATTACATAGGAGTAGAGCGTCGCCTTGCCGCTGGCCGCGTAGACTTCGATATCGCGGGTGCCGCAGTGGGGGCAGAAGGGGCGCGGCGGGAACCAGGATTCCTCGCAGGATTTACAGCGCTGCAGGCGCAGTTCGCCAGCCTTGCAGCCCTCCCAGAAATGGGCGGTCTCCGGCGTTGGTTTCGGTAGGATCCGTTTCATTGATGCATCCAGGGTTGTGTGCTGGTCGGGCCGGGCGGGTCGCCTGTCCCCGGTGCCAGCTGGTTATTTCATGTATGCCGCATGGGATGATCCCAGCCGTCCCCGCCGATCGCAACAGCTTGCGGGGACTCGTGCCCGGGTGGGGTGTCCCGGGAAGTAGCATTTCCTGACAATAACTAATATGATGTCAGTTATGTGCCGCTGCGTCCATAGCCGTGCAGCAGCTTTCATTGATCACCGGGACAGTGCCGGGCGCGAGCCGGGCCGACACTATGCAGAATAATAACAACGCACCGACCACCAATATCGACCTGATGAGCGCCGATCTCGCCGCCGACCCCTGGCCGCAATTGCATGCACTGCGGGAGCTGGGGCCGCTGGTGTGGCATGAACAACACCGCCGCTGGCTGGTCACCACTGACGCGGCGGTGCGGCAGGTGGCGCTGGATTACACCCATTTCACCGTCGAAGGCACCGTGGTTGAGGATCTCTTTGGCAGCGATGCGTTTATTGCCATGGACGACCGGGCGCGCCACAACGCCCTGCGGGAAGTCTGGGCCGATGCCTTCCGGCCGCTGGCCCTGCGCGACTTGCGCGAAGAGCTGGGGTCGTTGCTGGGCGAACTCATGGCGCCGCTGCTCGCGCGCCTGCGCGACGGCGAAACCGTCGATCTTTCCGCCGCCCTGTGCCGCCCGCTGCCGACCATGGTCATCGCCCGGATGATGGGGGTGCCGCGGGAAAGCCTTGCCGACGTGGTGCGCTGGAGCGACGCCATGGCCGGGGGCAGCACCTCCTTCCTGGACGAGGCGGCGCGGCAGGCGGCGGTGGATGCCCGGGAAGCGGCCAAGGCATCCCTGGCGGAGCTGCTGTTGCAGTTGATGCGCGAGCGCCGTGAGCACCCTGCAGGTGACCTGATCAGCCTGATGATGCACGCCGATATCGCGCGGGAACTGTCGGAGGAACAGATCGTGCCGAACGTGCGTCAGCTGCTGTTTGCCGGTAATGAAACCACCGCCAAGTGGCTCGATCACATCTTCCTGACCTATGCCCAGCGGCCTGCAGTCCGCCGGGAAATATCTGCTGATCGCGCATTGGTGGTGCCTGCAAACGAGGAGATCATGCGCTGGCAGGGCGTCGTTGGAACGCTGCCGCGGCGGGTGCGCGGCGCGGCCGTTACCATTGGCGGGGTGACCATGGCGGAGGGCGATGACGTCACCTGCCTGCTGGCCGCGGCCAATCGCGATCCCGCGCGCTACGCGCGCCCGGATGAACTGGATATCCATCGCGAGCGCCAGCCCAACCTGGGCTTCGGCGCCGGCCTGCACAACTGCCTCGGCGCGGCGCTGGCGCGGCTGGAGGCGGAACTGGCCGTCAACGCCCTGCTGGACGCCGTACCGGATTACAGCGCGGAAGCCGACTACAGTTACAGTTCCCTGCCACTGCGGGGGCCGACGCCGGTGACCATTACCGCCATCAATTCCTGAATAAGCACGAGCAAGAAACGGAACAGGATACAACGCGATGAAATTCGGATTCCGCGACCCCTCGCCGCCGGTCAGTGTCGAAGCCTGGCGGCGCCTGGCGCGCCGGCGCCTGCCGGATATGGCCTGGCACTACGTCGAAAGCGGCGCCGACGATCGCATTACCCAGCAGGCCAACTGCAGCGATTTCAGCCGCTGGCGCCTGCGCCAGCGCAGCCTCGCCGGGGTGGCGCAGCCGGATATGGCCGCGAAAATGGCGGGCGAGAGACTGTCCATGCCGCTGGCGCTGGCGCCGACAGGTGCATCGGGCATCAGCCACTGGACGGGCGATATCGCCGCCACCCGCGCCGCCGAACGCAAGGGTACCCGTGCGGTGATCAGTACCGCCGCCAGCTACACGCTGGAGGAAATCGCGGTCGCCACCGAGCACAATCACTGGTTCCAGCTTTACCCCTTCGGTGACCGGGGTCGCGTCAAACGCCTGATGGCGCGCGCCGAGGCGATGGGCTACACGGCCCTGTTCGTCACGGTCGATGTCCCCACGCTCGGCAACCGGGAGGCGGAGCGCACTTCGGGCATGGCGCAGCCGAGAATCGTGACCCCGGGCCGCCTGCTCAACCTGCTCACCCGGCCGGTCTGGCTCTACAACCTGCTCAAGCACCAGCGGATTGCCGCCGCCCACTATGTCGAGCGCGACCCCGAGTCCGGCCTCACTGCTCTGGAGGGCGTGCGCAGGGCGATTACCGGTGCGGCGGATGACGCGGCCCGCTCCGCGGATGCCCAGTTGCGCTACATGCAGTCCGACCTCAGTTGGGAGGACCTCGCCTGGATGCGCGACAACTGGCGCGGAAAGGTTTACGTCAAGGGCGTCCTCGACGCAGACGATGCCGCACAGGCGGTCGATCAGGTAGGTGTCGATGGCGTGGTGGTTTCGAATCACGGCGGCCGGCAACTGGGCCGGGCGCTTTCCAGTATTGCGGCGCTGCCCGCGATTGCCGGGCGCATCGGTGATCGGGCCGAGGTATTCCTCGATGGCGGCGTGCGCCGGGGCAGCGATGTGATTACCGCGCTGTGCCTCGGGGCCGACGGCGTGTTTATCGGGCGGCCCTACCTCTACGGGCTGGCCGCGGCGGGCGAGGAAGGCGTGGCGTCCGTGCTGGATATCTTCCAGGCCGAGATTCGCCGCGACCTGACCCTGATGGGTTGCCCGGGCATCGCTGCGCTGGATCGCAGCTGGTTGCTGGACGCTTCCTGAAGGCGTGTTTCGCCTGTCCCTGCCGCGCAATTGTGCTGTAACCATAGCGGCAACCGCGCATTCTGAAAGTTGACACTTAGTCGGTTTTGAGACTTAATAACGAAATTACAATGTTTCGAATAATGCAGGGCGAGAGCGTCGTATCCGTGCCCTGAACCAGGGGCCGCAGGCCCGGGAGTAGTTAATGACATCCACTGAAACCCGTCCCCCACAACTGGGCGAGCTGGGCTTTTACCTGTTGGCCGGGCACTCGGACAACCCCTCCGACATCATCGGCGAAGCGCAGCGGGCAGACGAACTGGGCCTTGGGTCGGGCTTTGTATCCGAACGTTTCAACAACAAGGATGCGACAACCCTGTGTGGCGCCGCTGCAGCCGTCACCCGGCAGCTGGGTATCGCCACCGCCGCCACCAACCACAATACCCGCCACCCGCTGATCACTGCGACCTTCGGCATGACCATGCACAAGATGTCCGGGGGGCGTTTTTCCCTGGGGTTGGGGCGGGGCTTCGCTGGCCTGTTCCGGGCGATGGGACTCGACCCGATCACCGGTGCACAACTCGAGGCGGCCGCGGATATCTATCGCCGGCTCTGGCAGGGCGAGAAAATCAGCGGTTATGACGGCCCCCTGGGCAAGTTCCCGATGCTGGCCCTGCTCGGCGAGTTCAACGAGCGCATCCCGGTTTCCCTGGTGGCGATGGGCGAGAAAACCCAGGAGCTCGCCGGGCGCTGCATGGACGCGGTCTACCTGCACACCTTTTTCGATGACCCCGCAGTGGAGAAAGCGGTAGCGGCGGTGCGCCGCGGCGCCGAGCAAGCCGGTCGCGATCCGGCCAGCGTGCGCATCTGGTCGATTCTCGCCACGGTGGGCGACCACATCCCGGAAGACCAGCGGCTGAAAAAGACCGTGGGGCGCCTGGCCTCGTATCTCAAGGGATACGGTGACGTGCTGGTGTCTTCCAATGACTGGGACCCCGCCGCCCTGCAGCGCTTCCGCGAGCACCCCTTCATCCGCGACTTCAAGGGCGCCATCGACGCGGTCGCGACGACCCCGGAACTGGAGCTGATTGCGGAAATCATCCCCACTGAGTGGCTCGCGACCGCGGCCACCGGGACGCCGGCGCAGTGTGCGGCCGCGATCCAGCACCAGCTCGATATCGGCTGCGACAGCGTCATCCTGCACGGCGCGACGCCGGATGAACTGGCGCCGATCCTGCCCGCTTACCGGGAAATCCGCCGCGCATCCTGCGCGGCGATGCCCGCCAACCCAGGTTGGAATCCCGCATGAACAAGGCACTCGATATCGAACAGATCGACGCGGGCTGTCTCTCCGACATCCTCGGCTACGAGGTTGCCAGCTGCAGCAGCGCCAAGGTCGGCACCGGCCAGACCGGCGCCTCCTACCGGCTCACTCTGGAAGCGCCGCAGGGGCCGAAAACCCTGCTGGCCAAAGTCGCCGCTGGCGACCTCGAGGCCCGCGCCCGGGTCAAGGGCGGCTACGCCGCCGAGGTGGGCTTCTACGCCCACCTGGTGGACCGGGTGGCCGTCAATACCCCGGCCTGCTACTACGCGGCGATCTCCGATGACCGCCTGCATTTCACCCTGTTGCTGGAAGACCTCGCGCCACGCCGGCCCGGCGTGCAGGCAGCCGGCTGCACCACACAACAGGCGGCGGGGGCGCTGCGCAATCTCGCCGGCCTGCACGCGCCGCTGTGGAACAACCCGGAATTGTACGAGCAGACTTTCCTGCTCGGGACCAGCGGCCAGCGCAGTGCCGCCTCGGTCGCCGGCATTGCGGTGGCCGCGGTAGTTGAATTCGAGGAACGCTATGCCGCCCAGCTGGGGCCGGAAAACCTCGCCACCGTGCGCGCCGCTGTGCCGCAGCTGGAAGCCTGGCTGGGTGCTGAACAGCAACCGTTTACCGTGCTGCACGGGGACTACCGGCTGGATAACCTGATGTTTGGCGAATCACCTGACGATGTGGTGGCGCTGGACTGGCAGACCGCCGCCGTGGGTTCCCCGACCCGCGATCTCGCCTACTTCATCGGCACCTGCCTGGAGGAGTCGCAGCGCCGCGATGCGGAAGGTCAGCTGGTGCGGCTGTACCACGACGAACTGCGCGCGCGCGGTATCGACGATTATCCCTTTGAACGCTGCTTCGCGGATTACCGCCGGGACATGCTGCAGGCTACGATGATCACCGTGATCGGCGCGATCTACGCGACCGGGGAACGCAGCGCGGACAGCGATGCCATGTTCCTGGCCATGGCGACGCGCTCCTGCGCGGCGATTCGCGATCTCGGCACCCTCGAACTGGCGCACTGAAGGATTTCCGCGAGGCGCGGCAAGGGCGTCGCACACTGGCGAGGCAAGGTTTTGAAGCATGATTACCCAATTTGACGATTACCCGATTCACCAGACGCCGGAGCCGCTGGCCGCCACAGCGACCAGCGACCGCTTCACCTACGATCGCTACTGGTACAACGGCTACAGCGGCGATGGCTCGGTGTTTTTCGGTGTGGCGCTGGGCCGCTACCCGAACCTCGGCATCATGGACGGCGCTTTCAGCGTGGTGGTCGACGGGCGCCAGTACGCCTTCCATGCGTCGCGCCGCGCGCCCGACGAACCCACCGAGACCATTATCGGGCCTTTTGAACTGACGATTCTCGAGCCCATGGGACGCCACCAGGTCATCGTTGGACCCAACGAAACCGGTATCGAGTGCGACCTGGTGTTCACGCCCTGCACCGCGGCCATCGAAGAGGGCCGCCAGTTGATGCGCAACGAGCGGCACGTGATCCAGGACGTGACGCGCTTCGACCAGTTCGGTTCCTGGCGCGGTGTGATCCGCTGTGGCGGCCGGGAAATCCTGCTCGACGGCTCCCGGCCCGTCTACGGCATCAAGGACCGTTCCTGGGGTATCCGCCAGGTCGGTGCGCGCTATACCGGCGGTGCACCGCTGGAAAGCCGCCACAGCGTGCATTTCCTGTGGCTGCCGATTCACTGGCCCGACCGGGTAACCCTGGCGGGGATGTTCGAGGACAGCGACGGTTACCAGTGGCACAACGACCAGGTGACCGCCCCCATCTACCCGGAGGGCGTAGCGCTGCCCGCGGGCCACGACCCGGGAATCAGCCGCTGGCGCGGCACCGTCGAACACCAGCTGGAGTTCGAGCCGGGGACCAGGCGGGCGCAAGCCGCGAGTTTCCGCATGCGCGACTTCAGCGGCCAGACGCTGGATATCAGCCTGCAACCCGGCACGCTGTTCCGCATGAAAGGCCTGGGTTACCAGCATCCCGAGTGGGGGCACGGGCAGTGGAAGGGCGAACTCGCCATCGGCGGCGAGAGCTGGGCCTGCGATGAACCCGATCCCCTGACCTGGGAAAACATGCACATCCAGCAGCTGGTGATCGCGCGCAGCGGTGACCAGGTCGGTTACGGCGTGCTGGAACAGATGCACATCGGCCCCTACGCGCCCTACGACCTGCAGGGCTGGTTTGAAGGCGCCGGAGCAAAGTAGAGAGCAGGGTAAAAACGATAATGACAGAAGCGATTCGTATCAACGATTTTGAACAGCCGGTATACACCCCGAGAATGCGGGAGTTGATCCAGGCGCTGGCGGACATGGATATTCCGCTGGACAACGACAGCCTGCTGCAAGCTGCACAGCAGGCAATCGATGTGCCCCTTTACGTGGACCCGGACATGCTGGAGCGCTTCCAGGCCATCTATCGCGAGGTCTTCGCCAACGGCGAGGTCCACGCCATGGGCCGCATGGCCCTGCATACCCGGGCGGTGGACGGGATCGCCGATATCAGCCGCATGGAGTATATCCACGACAGCTGGCCGGAGGTGGGCGCAGCCCCGATCGAAAAACCCCTGGTGGTTGCCGGCATGCCGCGCTCGGGCACCACGCACCTGCTGAAACTGCTCTCCGCGGATCCGCAGTTCCGCACCCTGCAGCGCTGGCAGACCTACCGTTCGTTTCCCTCCCGGGCCATGCTCGAGGGCCGCGAAGTGGACAACCGCCGCGAGATCGGCGCGCAGAAAGACGCCACCCTCGACATCACCCTGCCGCATTTTCGCGCCCTCTTCGATGTCAGCGCCGCCGACGCCACCGAGGAAATCGAGGTGATGTCCAAGGCCTGTTACGGCGTCACCCTGTCGTTCCAGGGCGACCTGCCGGAATTCGACCGGCAGTTTTACGGCAGCGACCAGAGCGAGGCCTACCGTTTCCTGTATCGCTTCCTGCAGGCCGTGCAGTGGACGGAAAAATACCCGCCGGGGCAGCGCTGGCTGCTCAAGTCGCCGCAGCACCTGGGCGCGCTGGGCGCGGTCAAGAACGTGTTCCCCGATGCCACCCTGGTATTCACCCACCGCGATCCGGCGTCGGTGTTCACATCGCTGATTACCATGATCGGCTATGTGCTGCGTTCCACCTACGCCAACCCGACCCGGCAGCAGATCATCGACAAGACCCTGCGCATGCAGCACGGCTTCCTGCGCGGCCTGGTGCGCGATATCGATAGCCTGCAGGGGCCGGTGGAACACGTGTACTTCCACCAGTTCATGCGCGACAAGACCGGTACGGTCAAACGTATTTACGACGCAGCGGGCCTCGACTTCGACGCCGCGGCTGAACAGCGGGTGATCGACGAGTCCGCAACCCACACCCGCGACCGCCAGGGCAAGGTGGTCTACGACCTCGAGGCGGACTTCGGACTGAGCCGCGAGGAAGTGCGCCAGGAATTCGCCTATTACACCGATCGCTTTGCAGTAGAAATCGAGGAGACCCATCAGTGAGTACAGAATCAACCAACCGTGCCGTGCTGGAACACTGGTACGACCACATGTGGGGCAAGACCGACTTCGACCTGATCCCCGACATCGCCGCGGCCAAATACCTGCGCCACGACATGACCGGCGCCAACAACCTGATGCCGGCGGAAGACTACCGCGACATGCTCAAGCCGAATATCGGCCATCTCGAAGTCCAGGAATTCGAGTACTACCTGATTACCGAAGGCGACTACGTCGGCGCGCTGGGACGCTACATCCTCGAAGGAGATCGCCAGTGGGACTGGGTACAGGTGTTCCGCCTGGCCGACGGGCGGCTCGCGGAAACCTGGCTGACCGGGATGGGTGGTACCGATGCGCTCGGTTATCCGCACCCGCGCAATGCCTGGACCGGCGAGGAATTTCCCGAGGCGCTACCGCTGAATCCGGCCAAGCAGCGGGTGCTGGACTGGTATGCGTTCCTGTTCGCGCCCACCGATGCGGCCAGGGCGGAGGATTTTCTCGCCGCGGAAATCCGGGTGCACGACCAACTGGACGGCGACCGCAGGGTAACGGCGGCGCAGTATTTCGACGAAATGCGCACACTGATGCGCAGCGAATCCGCCAGCGATTTCCGCCATTTCCTGATCGAACAGGACGGTGTGGTCTTCGCCACCTGCAGCTGCAGGCTGGACGACGGCCGCCAGTGGGACTGGGTGCAGGCCTTTGCCATCGAGAACGAGCGGATCAGCCGCACCTGGCTGCCGGCGATCGGCGGCACCGATACCGCGCTGGCCATCGGTCCCGGGACGCGTTGGCCGCCGGGTGCGATGCCCGCGGACTCGCGCCGTTTGTAAGCGACCAGAAAACTCAGTTACGGAGCGTTACATGAAGGAAATACAGGCGGCGGTACTCTGGCCCGGTAAGCGGGACCTGGCACTGGAACAACTGGCTATCGAGGCCCCCCGCGAGGGCGAGGTACTGGTCAGGGTCGTGGCGACCGGTATCTGCCACACCGACATGGTGCTGCGCGACGCGGGCATTACCCCGCGTCCCGTGGTGCTGGGCCACGAGGGCGCCGGCGTGGTGGAAGAGGTCGGGCCGGGTGTGAGCGGGTTTGCCGCGGGAGACCGGGTGGCGATCAGCTTTGCCGCCTGCGGCAGCTGCAGGCATTGCGAGCAGGACGTGCCCGGCTACTGCGAGCAGTTTTTCCCGCTCAATTTTTTCGGCGCCCGCCTCGACGGCTCCTGCGGCCTGGAGAAAGACGGCGAGAAAGTGCACTCCCACGTGTTCGGCCAGTCCTCATTCGCTAGCCACTGCCTGTGTCCCGCCGCCAGCCTGGTCAAGGTTGAAGAAGATTTTCCCCTGGAACTGGCCGGTCCCTTCGGTTGCGGTTTCCAGACCGGCGCCGGCGCCGTGCTGAATTCCCTCAAGGTGCCCGCCGGTGCCTCCATCGCGGTACTCGGCGCTGGTGCCGTCGGCCTCGCCGCCGTGGCCGCGGCGCGCCATATCGCCGGCGCGGCAACCGTGATTGCCGTGGATATCCACCAGGAACGGCTGGAAGTTGCCGCTGCAGTCGGCGCCAGCCATAGCCTGGTGGGTACCGCCGATGACCTGCAGGAGCAGGTGATGGCTGCGTCCCCGGGTGGTGTCGACTATGTGATTGATACCACGGGGAAGACCGCCTTCGCGGAACGCTGGGTCCCGCTGCTGGCCGCGCGCGGTACCCTGGCGTTGGTGGCTTCCTACCCCCCGGAGGATGCCTTCTCCTTCAACACGGTCAGCCTGATGACCAGCGGCAAGAAAATTGTCGGTGTCATGGAAGGGGACAGCGACATCGTGAATTTCATTCCCAGCCTGATGGCGCATTTCCAGGCCGGCCGCTTCCCGGTGGACAAGCTGGTTCGCTTCTACGATCTCGCCGAGATCAACCAGGCCATCGAGGACTCCGAGCGCGGCGCGACCATCAAGGCCATCGTGCGGATGCCCGACTAGTCATCTACAGGCCGGCCATCCGCCGGCCGCACAAAACAGTTCACCCGACGAGGTTCCAGATATGACGACTTTCAAATTGCTGATCAACGGCGAGCTGGTGGACGGGGCTTCCACCCTGGACGTGATCAACCCGGCGACCGGTGAGGTCTACACCCAGGCGCCGCGCGCCGATGCCGCCCAGCTCGAGCAGGCCGTGGCGGCGGCGAAGGCGGCTTTTCCCGCCTGGTCCGCGACTGCGCTGGAAGAGCGCCGCGCCATGTTGATGGCGCTGGCCGATAAAATTGATGCGGCACTGCCGCAGATTGCCGAAGTGCTGACCCGGGAGCAGGGCAAGCCGCTGCAGGACGCCCAGGGCGAGGTCTTTTTCGCGGGTTATTCGCTCCGCCTCAACGCGGCCCTGGATCTGGCGCCGCGCACAGTGAAGGAAGACGACAACCAGCGTGTGGTGGAGCACCGCAAACCGCTGGGGGTGGTCGCCGCGATCACGCCGTGGAATTTCCCGGTGATGCTGCTGATGAACAAGGTCGTACCGGCCCTGCTGGCGGGCAATACCCTGGTGATCAAGCCGGCGCCGACCACGCCGCTGTCCACGCTGATGATCGCCGCCCTGTGCGCGGAGGTGTTCCCCGCCGGTGTGGTGAACGCGATCGTCGACCAGAATGACCTCGGCGGGCTGCTCTCCGCCCACCCCGACGTGGCCAAGGTGTCGTTTACCGGCTCGACCGCGACCGGCAAGAAAGTCCTGTCCAGCAGCACCGACACCCTGAAGCGGGTCACCCTGGAACTGGGCGGCAACGACGCCGCGCTGGTATTGGACGACGTCAACGTGCAGGAGGTCGCGGCGAAGATCTACCACGCGGGCACCTACAACGCCGGCCAGATCTGCGTGGCGGTGAAACGCATCTACGTGCCGGCGGCAATGTACGACGAGTTCTGCGACGCGCTGGCCGCCCAGGCCGCGCAGTCGGTGGTGGGCGACGGCATGGAAGCGGGCACCCAGATCGGCCCCCTGCAGAACAAAATGCAGTACGACAAGGTCCGCGCCCTGCTCGAGGAAACCGCTAAAACCGGCAAGGTGATCGCCGGCGGCGCGGCGCTGGATCGCCCGGGCTTTTTCATCGCCCCCACCGTGGTGCGCGACGTCACCGACCAGGACCCGATTGTCGCCGACGAACAGTTCGCGCCGATTCTGCCGGTACTGTCCTACACGGACCTCGACGATGCCATTGCCCGGGTCAATGCCTCGATCTACGGCCTCGCCGGTTCTGTCTGGAGCAGCGATCCGGCACGCGCCGAACAGGTGGCCCAGCGCATCGAGTCCGGGACCGTGTGGATCAACAGCCACATGGCGCTGGACCCGGAAGTGCCTTTCCGTGGCGCCAAGCAGTCCGGTATCGGCGTGGAGCAGGCGCGTGAGGGTTTGCTGGAATACACCCAGGCGCGGATTATTACCGTCCCGAAAAGCTGATACGCTGCGCCAGACCCGGTCGCTGGAGGAACTCGAGCTTTGATTACCGTCGAAGAGCTTGCATTGCAGACAGAGGAAATGGCGTCTGTTGCCGCCACACTCTACCGTCCGGAACTGATGCCGGGTTCCGCGCTTCCCCTGTTGTTTCTGCTCCCCGGCGGCGGCCTGTCCCGGCGCTACTTTGATATCGTTATCGAGGGCGACGATGCCTACAGCCAGGCCCGCTGGTTTGCCCGCCGGGGGTTCCTGGTGGTGGCCATGGACTATCCCGGGGCCGGCGACAGCAGCCTCGATGTCGACGGCGTGCCGCCGACGCGGGCCCAGGTCGAACAGGGTGTAGCTTCCGCAGTTCGCCAGGTGGTTTCCCGCCTGGAAGCAGGGCAGCTGTGTGAGGGCCTGCCAGCGGTCGAGATCAGCCTCGTGCTGGGGGCAGGCCACTCGGTGGGCGGTCACGTGATTGTCGGTACCCAGGCGACGCACCGGGTCTTCGACGCTATCGCGCCGCTGGGCGCCAGTATGGTCGGGACCCACCTGTATCTGCGCGAAGGCCTGCGCTATCCCTACCGGGCGAGTGCCAGTGACCGCGATCGCCTGGCCGCTACAGCGCAGGTCGACTGGAAGCAGAATGACCACTGGGGGGATGTACCGGAGGCAGTGCTCGCCGCGGACAGCGCGAGAGAACCGCTTGCGCCGTGGCGCACGCGCAATGTCCCGATGTTCGCCGGTGAACTGGTACAGCCCTTCGCCAGTGCGCGCCAGGCCGCCAATATCCAGGTACCGGTGTTACTGGTCTACGGTGAACAGGACGTCACGCTTGAGCCACTCGAGGACGTCGCTACCTTTCGCAGCGCGCCCTCCGTGGCATTGGCCATTGTCCCGGCGATGGGGCATTCACATAACATGGCGGGCAGCCGCGAACTGCTGTGGACACGGCTGCGCCTGTTTGCCGAAGAGGTAATTACACTGCGCTCGCTTGCCTGAGGCCCTGAACCCTCAGGGGCTTGCCTGTGCTTAGCCGGCGATAAAGTCCGGCCACTGGCCTTCGATGTAGCGGATAAACGCCTCGCCCAACCCTTCCCGGCGCAGGTATTGCGCGCTTACCGGCAGCGCAATACTGCTGAATTCCGGATCGTTTTCCGCCCGCAGGGGAAAGTCGTGGTGGAGGATTGCACCGCGCCCCGGCAGGACGAAATCCGCACCGTTGTCCAGCGCCCAGGCCGCGTCTGCGGCGCTGTACAGCTTTCCGGCGACGCCCAGTTTTACTGCGCCGCGGGGAATTTCCGCATAATAGTCGAGCAAGGCGCGACCGACGTAGGCCTCTTCCGCCGGTTGTTTGCGCACGTCCCACATGGACAGGTCGATGAAGTCGACAGTCTCGCTGGCAATGATGCGCCGGTACGCGTCCATCGCCTCGTCCTGGGAGATCATCAGTGCCTCCGGCGACAGCCGGACACCGACGATGAAATCCGCACCGCAGCGCTGTCGCACGCCCTGCAGTATCGAGATCAGCGCGCGACAGCGATTTTCCGCACTGCCGCCAAACTCATCTTCGCGCCGGTTGAAGTCGCTGCTGATGAATTCGTGCAGCAGGTAGGTGTGTGCCGCATGCAGTTCCACGCCATCGAAACCGGCGCGCTGCGCCCGCTCTGCACCGGCGATAAATTCCTCGATGCAGGCGTAGACCTCTGTGTTGGTCAGGGCGCGCGCACCGGTAGTCTCATCGTCGGAAGGTGCCAGCAGTTGGTCTCCGGCTTCAGGTAATGCCCGCAGCCCGGCGTGATAAAGCTGCACCAGCGCCAGTGAATCGTGCTGCTTCAGGGTTTGCACCAGCCGCGAAAGCTCGGGGACCAGCGCATCGCTGTCGATGCCGAGTTGCCCCGGGAAACCCTTGCCGCGCGGATTGATATAGGCCGCTGCACTCAACACCATGCCGAAACCGCCCTGCGCGCGCATCTCCAGCCAGTGGAAATCCGCGGGAGAGGGCGCGCCGTTGTCCAGGCTCTGGCAGTTGGTCATCGGTGCCAGCATCCAGCGGTTGCGGGCTTGCCGCCCGCAGGGAAATTCGAGCGCTTCTGAAACGTGACTCATCTACCGCCCTACTCAGTCGGCCAGTTCAAAGGTGATCGGCAGTTTTTTCAAGCCGTTGACGAAGAAGCTTTCCAGCAGTTGCGGCTCGCCCGCCAGTTTGACCGAGGCGATCTTCGGCAGCAGTTCCTCGAACAGGATGCGCAGCTCCATTTTCGCCAGGTGCTGGCCGAGGCAGAGGTGCGGACCGTAGCCGAAGGCCATGTGCTTGTTCGGGGCGCGGTCGATGTCGAAGTTCTGGGGATTCGCGACCACGTCCTCATCGCGGCTGGCGGAGGCATAGCAGAGCATCAGCCAGTCGCCTTTTTTGATCGTCCTGCCGCGAATCTCGGTGTCTTCCGCCGCAGAGCGCATGAAGTTCTTCACCGGCGAGGTCCAGCGGATGCACTCCTCGATGAAGGCCGGCAGCAGGGACATATCCGCCTGCAGGCGTTCCAGCAGGCCGGGTTGGGTGGCCAGGGCCCACATGCCGGTAGACGCGGTGGAGGAGGTGGTGTCGTGGCCAGCGGTGGCGACGATCAGGTAGTAACCGTTGAGCGCGTTGTCGGAAATTGGCTTGCCGTCAACTTCCGCGTTGACCAGTACGCTGGCGAGGTCGTCCGTGGGGTTTTCCCGGCGGCGCTCGGTGATGGTCTGGAAATAGCCGACCATTTCACCGACTACCGCCTGCTGGATGGCGGAAATATCGTCGGCGCTCATGTCCGCCATCATGGCCTTCACGTCCGGGTCCAGCGGCCCGAAGATTTCCTGGGTCAGCTTCAGCATGAAGGGAAAATCTTCCTCCGGCACGCCGAGGATGTTCATGATGACTTCCAGCGGGTAGTTGAGCGAGACATCGGCAACGAAATCACAATTACCGCCGGTTGCAACGAGGTTCTGTGCCGCCTTGCGTGCAATCACGCGAATTTCTTCCTCGCGCTTCTTCAGGTTGGCGGGCATGAACCAGGACTGGCTCAGCAGCCGATACTTCATGTGTTCAGGCGGATCCATCTGGATCAGCGAGAGGGCGATCGGGGTTTCCGCCATCTGCATGGACATGGCCACACTGGCCTTGTCCATCAGGGTCGAGGGGCGGTTGCCATAGGGAAAGCGCTTGTTGTCCTTGCTGACTTCGAGCACGTCATCGTACTTGCTGACCACCCAGAAGGGATCGAAGCCCTCGACCTCGGCGATACCGAGGGGCTGGTTGGTGCGCAGCCAGGCGTAGGTCTCGTGGAGTTCGTCGGTGGCGTACACTTTCGGGTTGACCAGTTTGGCGGCGATGTCGCCAGGGATGGTGAATTCGGTGTCTGTCGTCATGGTTGAAATCCCGCATCGGTTGTTATCGGCAGCGGTGTCACAGCGACCGCTCTGGCAATATCGAAACTATTATGTTTCGATATAGAATAATTTACAATGTGTCAGTAATTGAAAATTGGCGATCTGGATGCAATTTAATCTTCCGGTCCTGCATGGACAGTACGACCCGCTACACTGCGGAACTTGCAGACATGCCTGAGGACGTGGGAAACCGCCGCCCCGGGCGCCAGCGCGACCCGGCGGTGGACGATGCCATTCTGGCCGCGGCGCTGGAGGTCCTGGTCGAGCAGGGTTATGGCGAATTCACCATGCACAGTGTCATCAGTCGGGCTGGCGTGTCTTCCGCCACCCTCTACCGGCGCTGGGCAACGTCCGATGACCTGGTGCTCGCAGTACTGCGCTCGATCCAGCCGGAGCCGCTGGACATCGACAGCGGGAGCCTGGACGGCGATATCGCTGAATTTGTCGACTACCTGGTGGGCGCACTGCAGAGCCTGGAGGATGTCGCCGCCGCGGAGGCCAGTGGCCCGCGTGCGCCGGAAAGCCTGCGGATGGCCGTGGGTGAGATGTTTGCCGGGCCGCGCATAGCCATGTTGCGAACCATTTTGCAGCGCGCGCTGGCGCGCGGAGAGCTGGTGTCGATGCCGTCAGTGGGGCATTGCTGGACCCATGTGGTCAGCCCGCTGCACACCCGTCTTTACCTGCAGGGTGAGACGCTCACGCCGGAATTCGTGGCCGGCACCAAAGTCGTGCTGGGCGCGGGCTTGCGGGCCCTGGCGGCTCGTCGCCGTGCCGACAATTAACAATCGGCTTCGGCCAACAATAACAGTCCCCCGGGAGGGGTAAGGAAAGCAACAATGAACCGCTGGTTAAAGAAGCCGGAAGGGGCCAACTGGGGTGAGTTTGGCGATGACGACCGCACTGGCCGTATGAACCTGATTACCCCGCGGCATCGCCAACAGGCGCTCGCCGAAGCCAGGGAGGGGCGGGTGTTTGTCCTCAGCCTGCCGCTGGACCACCCGCGCGGCGGTATTTTCCCCGGGCGCCACGCGCCCAGCCTTGAACCGACCATCGCCCGCGATGGTCGCACCATGTACGACTGGACAGTGGTCGGCGCCATCGACGTGGTCAACGACGACCGGGTCACCATGGACCTGCAGTATTCCACCCAGTGGGACGGCCTCAGTCACTACGGGATACGCTTCGACGCCGACGGCGACGGCGTGGCGGAGCATATCTTCTACAACGGCTTCCGTTCCGACCGGGATTTCGTCCAGCCGGGTCCGGACCGCGAGCCGCGCGCCCTCGCGCTGGGCATCGAGCATCTCGCCATGACCGGTGTCCAGGGCAGGGGCGTGCTGGTGGATATTCGCGACTATGGCAGGGGTCCGCACCAACTCGTCGATTTCGAGGGCCTGCAGGCCGCCATGCAGGCGCAAGGCGCGGAGGTCCGGGAGGGCGATTTCCTCTGCCTCTATACCGGTTATGCCGATCTCCTGCTCCGCGACGGCGCCGATGTGGACATGGAGGCACTCGCTGTCTGTCCCGGCCTGCAGGGCGGAGATCCCGCCCTGTTGCGCTGGATCGATGAATCCGGCCTCGCGGCGATCTGTGCCGACAACCCGATGGTGGAGAAAATTGAGGGGGTTCAGCGCTGTGAGGACGCCGCGTTGTTGCCCCTGCACGAGCACTGCCTGGTGAAGCTGGGTATCCATCTGGGCGAGTTGTGGTGGTTCGGCGAACTGGCAGCCTGGCTGCGGGCCAACCGGCGCAGTGCCTTCCTGTTGACGGCGCCGCCGCTGAAACTGCCCGGCGCGGTGGGCTCACCGGCCACACCGGTAGCGACCGTCTAGCGGCGCCAGCGGTTTTCCCGGCGCCGCAGGCCCTCGACCTGCTAGAGACTCTGGCGCGCGCCGGTCGCGGAGGCGGTGTCGATGGCCAGCAGCAGGCGGCTCAGTCGAACTGCCTCGGTGAATCCGGGTGCGCTGCTGCTGCCCTTGTCCAGGTCCTCGCTGATGCGTGCGTAAATTTCCGCGACATTGGCTGCCGGTCCCGCCAGCGCCGGCACCGCCGCCGCGGGCGGCGGCCCGGCCTCGAAGCTCGCTTCCAGTTGCAGCGGCGCGATCTGGTAGGTGCCCGGTTCCGTGCCGCTGACGCGAATCCACCCGGATTCGCCTTCGATCTCGAACAGCACCGGCCGCTTGACCCTGCCGCCGACCACTTCCAGCGTGGAGACGCAGCCGCCGGCGTGGCGACCGAGTACCAGCATGTGGTCCGCACAACTGCGCTCCACCCATTCGTCACTGCCGGCGATTCGTACCCTCGGGTGCTGGATACTGTTGCGGGCATCCACCTCGACGTAGGGGCCGACGAGGGACTCGATGGCTGCCAGCGTGTGCCCGCCGCCGATGGTTTCCATCGTTGCACCGGTGCGCTTGTCCTGCAGGTAGGCGTAGAAGGGCGGTACTTCGGTGCCCCAGGCGCCCGCCGTGCTGTATACCCGCAGCACCTGGGGCCTGCCGATGCGGCCCTCGCGGATGTAGCCGGATGCCTGGCGCAGTGCGGGCGCGTAGAGGCCCTGCAGGCCGATGAAGGCGCGGCAAGCTGCTGGCACGGCTGCGGCCATCTCCTGTGCTTCGGCGAGATCGATGCCCAGGGGCCATTCACAATAGACGTGCTTGCCCGCGGCGAGCGCAGCGAGAACGATCGCGCGATGTTCAGGAACCTTGACCGTCACCGCAACCAGGTCGACCTCCGGGTCCTCCACCATGCCCAGGGTGTTGCCGTAGGCGCGCTGCGCACCGAAGGTTTTCGCCGCTGCGTCGGCGATCGACTGCTCCCGCGCCGAGACTGCGGCTACGGAGAATCCGGGCAAGGCCTGTAGTGCCGGCAGGTGCGCGTCCCGCCCCCAGCCGCGCTGCGGGTTGGCGCCGGCGATTGCCACGCGAAAAGGTTTACTGCTCATGCATGCTCCCTGCGCGTCGGCGCGCGAAAAATTGAGTGAGCCCATCCAGCGGCTGGATGAGGTGGGTTCATTGGATCAGTGGCCTTTCTGTCGACCCGACAAGTTGCACCATCAGGGGGGCGACGATGCAGTGGGCGGTCTCGGGGTCGAACCAGCCGTCGACAACCCCCCAGTGCACCGGGTGGTGCATGTATTCACCGGTAAAGCCCGCCGCGTCGTCGAACTCTTGTTCCCACACATGGGTGAAGGCCCCGGGCTCGGCCTGGCTGGTAACCGATCCCAGGCTCCAACTGCGGATGGTGCTGACATGGTCCGGCATAAGCAGCAAATCCCGCTCGAAGGCCGCGACCTGAGCCGCGGGGGTGCCGTGCAAAACCTTTACCAGCAGTGCACGCCAGATTCCCGGCCCGCCCTCGGCGGCGCCGCTCATTATCGGGGAATAGCCGACCCGCGCTACCTGGGTTCCCGTCAGCAGGGGACTGACGTGCTCGCGCCACTCACGGCTGGTTTCGGCGTGTTGCGCGCGGCGTTCATCGGCAAACACCAGGCGTGCCACCAGCTGTCCGGCGTTGGCGCTCAGTGCGGGCATTGTGGGGGCAACCCAGTGGTCGGCGAGTGCCGGTAGCGTGGCTAGAGCGGGGGCCAGCGTTGTGGCCAGCGCGGCCACGGCATGTTCCGGTGGCAGTGTGATGTCCAGGAGCAGGACGAACATGGCTCAGCCGGCTTCCGGCAGTGCGCTGAGAAATTTGCGCTCGCGCCTTTCTGTCAGTGCATCGTTTTTTTGCCACCAGGCCAGCTTGGCGAGGCGTTCGTCCGTACCATCCGGGCTGCGACTCAGGCGCATGGCCCACCAGGCCGGTACATCCTCGACTGACCAGAGGTAGTACAGGGTGGTGGCGTGGCCGGCGAATTCCTCCACCGGGGGATGTTGCCAGGCACCCTCGAGTCGCATACCCCGGCGCCGGGCTTCGGGCATGTATTCATCGCGGTAAAGCGCCTGGTACTGCTGGCAAACGCCGGGTTTGACGGTGATCTCGTCGAGAATATATACCCGCTGGTCCATCAGGTGTCCCGGTCGCTGAGTTCCGGGGGTAGCCTGCGGGTGTAGACCATGTCCTCGCGGTCGCGGCGGCCGAAGATGAACAGGTCGTCAGTGCCGGGGCGCTGGCGGACCTGGTCGATCCAGGTGTCCTTGCTGGCGGGTTCGACCCTGGACCAGTCCCACAATACGACGCGCCGGGCGATTTTCCAGGGGCCGTTGCCGCGGCGTTCGAAGCGGTCGAAGTAGCGGCCGATTATCGCCTCGTCGCGCAGGCTGCCATCGACGTTTTTGCCCTGGTGGAAGGACTGGAAACAACTTTCCACCCAGGCGACATCGGCGGATTCGAATTCGACCAGGACATTGGAAATGGCGTGCTGGGTGAACAGCAGGGGCGAGCGGGCGAGGTTGGCGGCGATGTTCTGTACCGGGCCATTGCAGAGGCCGTGGAAATCCTCGCCGTCTTCATGGAAGCAAGAGGTATAGAGTTCGACGTCGCCGCGATCGGTGCCGCGGGCGACCCGGTAGAGGGTCTCGGTAATTGCCTGCTTCGCGAGCAGTTCCGTTATCGCCTGGTCCACGCGGCCACCACGCTATCAGTTTATTATTAAAAACTGAACATTAGTCAATATTAGCCGCCCGTGCAAGATGCTTTCCCGCCCTGCTTGCAGGCGGCGAGGTGATTGGCTGGTGCCTGATTACGGATACTTAATGTCATTATGCGATACGGTGATAATGGAAACCGCTGTTATTCAGCCGTGGAGTGTCAGGTCCGTTACTCAAATAATTGAATGAGAGTCAATTAAATGCTAGTTTTCCGCCAAATCATAATCCTGCGGGCGAGGCAGCCATGAACTTTAAAATCCTGATCAAGAACGGCACCGTCGTCGACGGCAGTGGCGCCGCCAGCTACAAGGCGGACGTGCGGGTCAATGAAGGCCGGATCGTCGAGATCGGCGAGAACCTCACTGCGGGCTCCGGGGAGCGGGTGGTCGACGCCACTGGCTGCCTTGTTACACCCGGCTTTATCGAAACCCACAACCACTGGGATGGTGGCGTCTGGTGGTCGCCGATGATGGAGCCGGCAGCGGCCTATGGCATCACCACGTCGATCAACGGCAACTGCGGTTTCTCCATGGCCCCGGCGAAGCCGGACATCCAGAACGATGTCATCGACATCTTCAATTTCTTCGAGGATATTCCCGAGGCGCCA
Source organism: Haliea sp. E17 (assembly GCF_048323675.1). NCBI lineage: Bacteria > Pseudomonadati > Pseudomonadota > Gammaproteobacteria > Cellvibrionales > Halieaceae > Haliea > Haliea sp. E17. Next base: position 107,881 of record NZ_JBLWFK010000003.1, on the reverse strand, counting down.
ATGAAAAAGCTCGTGCCCTGGGACTGGCAGACCTGGAGCGAGTACAAGGCGTCTTTCCTGCGCAACGTCAAAACCCCGGTCAATTTCGCCGCCTTTTGCGGGCACATCCCGATTCGCCTGTACGTGATGGGTGAGGCCGCCTGGGAGCGCGCCGCCACCGCCGATGAAATCGCCCAGATGTGTGACCTGCTGGATGACGCCATGCGCGCCGGCGCTATGGGGCTGTCCTCCAACCACCTGGATTACGACAAGCACGACCGACCGCTGCCTTCGCAACTGGCGGACGACGCTGAGTTCCTCGCCCTGTTCAAGGTCGTGGCGAAGTACCCTGGCGCGACAGCCCAGGTAATCGTCGATCACTACATGCGCATGACTGGTCCCGAGCAGGGTGAGCGGGTGGGGAATCTCGCTCACCAGGCCGGTGTCCGCCTGCAGTGGGTGGGTGTGCCGACGCTGCAGTTCCAGTCGGAAATCGCCCGGAAATCGCTGGCGGTGCACGAGCGCTTCAAGGCCGAGGGCAAGGATAACTGGACCGGTTATCATCACGTGTCCCCGACCTCCGTCATCAACTTCTGCCGTTCGCTGGTATTCGCCCAGAACGGTAACCAGGTCTGGCAGGAGTTGATCGACACCGAGGGATACGAGGCAAAAAGCAGGATGCTGACCGACCCGGTGTGGCTGGACCGTGCGCGGGAGTCCTGGAACAAGCAGTACGCCCACTCCTACCTGCACGATCCCGCGGCGTTGACCCTGAAGGAGAGCGAAACCGGTTACGGCCCGGTGGGCGTGACCCTGGCGGACTACATGGCGCAAACCGGTATCGAGCACGCCTCGGACGCGCTGGCCCGGTGGGTGCTGAACAATGGCCCGGAATCCGTGCTGCTGAAGCGCTCCTGGGAGCGCAACGAGGAACTGCTGGTGCAAATGCTGCGCGACCCGCGCTCGGTGGGCAATATTTCCGATGGCGGCGCCCACGGCAAGATGTTCTGCGGATACGGTGACAACATCCTCCTGCTCACCGATTTCGTTCGCGACCGCAAGCTGCTGAGCATCGAGGAAGCAGTTCACGTGATGACCGGTAAACTGGCTGATTTCTTCGGCCTGCCGCAACGCGGCCTGATCGCCGAGGGCAAAATAGCTGATATTGCTGTATTCAACCTGCAGGAAGTCGAACGCCGTCCAGAGGAGCGCATCTGGGACGTGTGGGATGGGCAGGGTGGCCGCACCTACCGCTACACCCGCGCACCCGCGCCGATGTTGCTGACCCTCGTGAACGGTGTGCCGACCTTTGACAACGGCGCGGTCACCGGTCGTTTCCCGGGCGATTTTGTCGGTCCGGAATCCTCCGGGGCCGAGGCCCCGGCGCTCGCCGCAACGGCCTGAGTCTGTCGTCTGTACCGGGGTGCGGCGGCACCCCGCTGTCCTGCTGCAGGCAGTCTGGCGCGCACAGCCTCAGCAGTGAGCGACGGATTACCAGGCTTCAGGGAATCAGTCGTCGTTCTCGCATGATCGCAATCCAGTTGCGCAGGGCAGCGTGGCTGTCGACGCACCCGGCAAAACCGGCCTGGCGCAGTTTGATGGTCGAGAGCAGGGTCGGGTAGCTGATTTCCCCGGCGTCCGCGCGCATCAGGATATCCGCGTAGTGGTGGCTTTGGCCGAGAAATCTCGCCAGCGGCAGCGGGCGCAGGTTTTCACGCCTGACGATGTGATCCCAGATATCGCTGCGGTCTTCCAGGTACTGTGAAAGGCGCATCGGTTCATCGGGTCCCAGTGGCACGCCGAGCGCCTCGGCCAGCGCCGGCCAGGCACTGCGCCAGGCGAACACGTCGCCATTGGTGAAATTGAAGACCTGGTTTCGCGCGCTGTCCGCGCCTGCCGCCCATTCGAAAGCTTGCGACAGGAGGCCGGCATCCACCAGTTCGGCAATCTGGATGGCGCCGCCGGGGTAGCTGAAGGGTTTGCCTTCCTCGCGGCGAATGGCGGCATAGGCGACCACTGGCAACAGCGGGTTCATGGCTGCGCCGGTTGCCGCGCCGATAATCACCTGGGGGCGAAAAATCGTCCAGTGGAAGGCGTGCTGTGTGGCTTTCTCCTGCAGGAAATCCTCCTGTAACCAGTAGAAATTCTCGTGCGGGTCGCGCGGGGCGTCCTCCCTTGCCGGCAGTGGCGGCGTATGGCCCACATGGGCGCCGTACGCCTTGGCGCCCTGCAGCAGGGCGACATGGCGGAGTCCCGGGGCGGATTCGCACAGGGGGTCGAGCAGGTTCGACAGCATGGCGAGATTGAGTTGCATCTGCTCCCGGTCCCGCCAGCCGGAGACCAGGCCGGGCTGTTCCGCGACCGCGGCGAAGATGACGTGGGTAACGGCTGCGAGCTGGCGGGTTGCCGCGGCGCAGGCCGGCGCATCCGTGAGGTCGAGTTGCAGGTGGTGGAAGCCGCCGTTTGCGGCAGGTTCCGGGGAGCGGCGTGAGATGCCGACGACATCCCAGCCCGGCGCGGCGGCAAAGTGATGGAGGGCGGCTTCACCGACCACGCCGGTGGCGCCGACCACCAGCATGGTATTGCCGCGTGTCATCGTCCGGGTGAGCGCTTCAGTGCGCCCCTTCGCCAATTACCACGGGCAGGACGTTCCAGGCGATCTGGAAGCTGGAGGGCGGCCGTAGGGCGTTTTCCATGTCAAAGCTGTAGTTGGGCACCCGGCGCAGGAACTCCTGCACCATGATCTTTACTTCCAGCTTGGCGATGTGTGCGCCGAGGCAGAAATGCACGCCGTGGCCGAAGGCGAGGTTGCGCTTGATCTCCCGGTCCCACTGGAACTGGTCCGGGTTGGGGAACTCGTTCTCGTCGCGCAGTGCGGAACCCACCAGGTAAAACAGCCGCTGTCCCGGCTTGATGTCCTGGCCGGCAATCGTCACCGGCTTGTGCGCGGTGCGCATGAACCACTGGGCGGGTGCGCAGAAACGCAGCATTTCCTCTACCGCGACCGGCACGTTGGTCTCGAGGTCCGCGCGCACAGCGTCCAGCTGCGCCGGGTTGTCGGCGAGCGCCTTCAGGCCCTGAGCGGTGACCTTGGGTACCGATTCGATACCGCCGATAAACGCGCACACCAGGTTCTGCGCGACCTGGGCGACACTGAGGGGGCGGCCGTTGTAGCGGTAATTGATCAGGCCGTCCACCATCGGCACGCTGCCGTCGGCGCCGGCGTCGAAGCGCGCCTGGATGTAGGGCATGTAATGCGCAATCGCCTGCTGGGCCACCGCGGCGGAGTCGAAGCCACCGAGTTCCGGGTCCGTGCGGGTGCCCGAGTTGACGATATCCAGGCAAAAGGCCGCTTCTTCTTTGGGCATGCCCAGCAGGTGCATCATGACATTGGACGACACGTAGCCGCCGAAGTCCCTGGTCAGGTTGAACGTGCCGGTGGGCAGCAATTCGTCCAGGCGCTCTTTGGCGCGCGCCCGCACGAAGTCGGCCAGCTTGCGCACCGTGCCCGGCATGATCGGCTTGATCTGGGCGTTGCGCACCTGGGCATAGGCGGGCATGCCGATTTTCTGCACCAGCGGGAAGGGATCGTCCGGCGGCAGTTCCGGCGCGCCATTGTTGTGCTGGCGCAGGGCCTTCGGCGTGGGCAGGGAGCCCTCGCTCTCCATCAGGGTATTGTCGGTGTCGTGGGCAAGCATCTCCACCACGTCGGCGAAACGGGAGATAAAAAACCCGTCGTACTTTTCCGAGTAATAAACCGGGTGGTCGCGGCGCAGCGTCTTATAATAGGGCTGCGGGTCAGCCATGACATCCGGAGAGAAAGGATCGTATTCGAAGGTCGGCTGGGCATTCTGGCTCATGAGTGCTTCCTCTCGGCATGCAACCGGGCGATTGATCCGAGTTTATTTCCGTTTGATTGTTAGCTAACATGTCGTCAGTTATTGGGGTTTAATCTACCCCAAACAACAGTTTAATGCCAGAGCAAAGAGAGCGGGCAGGGAATTGGCAAATGCGCGGGAGCAAGTGCCGGAATTACGCACCTTACCTTGCCCCTTTGCGGGGAAAGTAATCAGTGTTAAATAACAATCTATCAACTACTGGAGGCCCCCATGGCCACACTCCCCGAGCGGCTACAAGCCGGTGAAAGCGCCTTCGCCACCTGGATGGCCATTGCCAACAACATATCTGCCGAAATGATCGGTGCCGGCGGCTACGACTGCGCGGTGATCGATACCCAGCACGGCGGTCCCACCTGGGACAGCCTCGGGGGGCTGATCCAGGCCATGGACCTCAACCGCACGCCGTCGCTGGTGCGCGTCGGAGGCGTGGACCAGGTGCAGATCATGCGCGCGCTCGACCTCGGCGCCGCCGGGGTGGTGGTGCCCATGGTGTCGACCGTGGAGCAGGCGCAACACGCCGCCGAGGCCATGCGCTATCCGCCGGACGGTCTCCGCTCCTTCGGCAAGGTCCGCAATTACTACGGCAAGGAGGCGGTGCAGGCGCAGCCCCTGTGTTTCGTCATGATCGAGACCGCGGAGGGTATGCAGAACCTCGACGCCATCGCCGCGGTGGACGGCATCGACGGCCTGTTTGTCGGCCCGGTGGATCTCGGCCTCGGCCTGGGCCTCGGCCCGGTGCTGGAGATGCACGACGAGGTGTTGGCAGCCATCGGCAGGATTGCGCTGGCCTGCCGCCAGCACGGCAGGATCAGCGCCAGCGCCAGCCTCGGCAATGACTATACCCGCGCCCTGCTCGAACTCGGCGTACAACTGGTGGTGCAGGGCAGCGACCTCGGCTTCATCCGCCGCGGCATGGCCGAGGACGTGAAAAATTTCCGCGCCCTGGCCGCGAACAACAGTGGAGACGCTCAGTGAGCTCCGAAAACAACACGCAAATGCAGGCCGCGCTGGCGGCAGTGGTGGGCGCAAAATACGTGGTCGCCGGCGAATCGATCGACACCCGCTACCGGGTGGACCTGACGCAGAAATACGCCTCCAGCCCGGCGTTCCTGGTCAAACCCGCCACGACCGAAGAGGTTGCGGGGGTGGTCAGGATCGCCGCGGCGGCGCACACGCCGGTCACCGTGATCGGCGGCCAGACCGGCACCTGCGGAGCTGCGGTGCCCGCGGATGGCGGCATCGCGCTGTCGCTGGAGCGCATGAACCGCATCGTGGAGATCGACCATGGCGCCATGACCATGACTGTCGAGGCCGGCTGCATCCTGCAGGTCGCCCAGGAGGCCGCTGAGGCCGGGCAACTCATGCTGCCACTGGACCTTGGCGCGCGCGGTTCGGCGATGATCGGCGGAGTGATCGGCACCAACGCCGGCGGCAACCGGGTGCTGCGCTGGGGCATGATGCGCGACATGGTGATCGGCCTGGAAGCCGTGCTGGCCGACGGAACGGTGGTGTCCTCGCTCACCAAGATGCTCAAGGACAACGCTGGCTACAACTGGAAACACCTGCTGATCGGCAGCGAAGGCACCCTGGGTATCGTCACCCGCGCGGTGCTGCGGCTGCGGCCGCTGCCCACCACCTGCCAGACAGCCCTGCTGGCGATGGAAAACTTTGACGCCTGCATCGCGGTGCTGCGGGCGCTCGGCACCACGCTGTCCGGCCGGCTCTCCTCCTATGAGCTGATGTGGGAGGATTTTTACCAGCGCATGAGCGAATCCCAGGTGAATGGCGGCGCCCGCCCGCTGCCCCTGGGTTTTCCCTACTACGCGCTGGTGGAAGCCATGGGCGGCGACGAGGAGGGCGATGACGCCCAGTTCGAGCGTGCGCTGGCAATGTTGCTGGAAGAGGGTGTCGTCGCGGACGCGGTGATCGCCCAGTCGGAGCGCGAGCGCAAGGCGTTGTGGGATATCCGCGAGGAAATGCAGCACGGCCTGGCGCCGATGCGCCCCTTCCGCAGCTATGACGTGAGCATGGGGCAGACGGACATGCCCGCCTTTGTGGCAGCGGCGCGGCAGAACTTTGCCGACAGCTATCCCAATGTCGACGCGATATTTTATGGCCATGTCGGGGACGGCAACCTGCACGCCGTGGTGACCATTGGCGAAATGGATGCAAGCATCGCCGACACCCTCGACCTGTGCGTCTACCGTGCGGCACAGAGCGTTAACGGTTCCATTTCCGCGGAGCACGGGATCGGCGTGGGTCGCCTGGCCTACATCGACATGACCCGCAGCGCGGAAGAACTGGCCCTGATGCGCACCCTGAAAAAGGCGCTGGACCCGGACAATATCCTCAACCCGGGCAAGATGGTCGATCTCGCCGCGGGCTGCGCGCGGCCTTCCTAGTCCCTGAATTCGGGTTCCGGCAGGCCCCTGACACCGACGTCCAGCGCATAGACTCCGCCGTTGGCTTCGGCGTCGGGGCCGATTTTCAGCCGGGTCGTGGTGACATAGAGCGTGTTGAGACCGGCGCCGCCAAACGCGGCCTTGGTGGGGTTGGATACCGGGATCTTTACCACCCGGTCGAGGCTGCCGTCGGGCAGGTAGCGGCGCATGGCGCCGGCGCCTACTGCCGCCAGCCAGTAGCCCCCTTCCGCGTCGACCGTGGCGCCATCGACGAAACCCTCACCGTCCTGCAGGCGCAGGAATTCGCGGGGTTCTCCCAGTTCGCCGCTGGCCGGATCGAGGTCGCAGGCCATGGCGGTGCGTGTGGGTGCGTCCGCGTAGTACAGGACGGTGTTGTCCGGGCTGACCGCGAGGCCGTTGGCCACGCTGATCCCGGGCACTACCGGGGTCAGTACATCGCCGTCCAGGCGGAAGATAAAGCCGCCCTTGGCGTCGCGGTTGTCCGGCGTGAACTGGTGATCGTAGGCGCCGACCCAGAGCCGGCCCTGGCGGTCGACCAGTGTCTCGTGCAGGGATATGTGCGCCGGCAGCGGGGACGCGAGGCGCAGTTCAAGTGAACCGCTGAGCGGGTCGAAGTCGTATATGCCATGTGAGAGCACCACCAGCAGTCCGCCGGAGGCTTTCAGGGCGATGCCGCCGACGCGTTCCGGCATGTCCCAGCTGTCGTGGCGGTCTTCTCCCGGATACCAGCGGTGCACCTGCGGGGGTTGTTCGCAGTTGACCCAGTACAGCGCCTGCTCGCGCCCGGACCACAGCGGTGTTTCGCCGAGATGGTTGTCGGCGGCGAAGGCAGGTTCTGCGGGGTTTGTTATGGTCATGGGCGTTCCTGTGGGCAGCTGGGGGTTCGATTACAGACTTGTAACGGGCTTGGATTGACTCCCGGGAGCGTTAAATTAATAATAGATCGTCAGTTTTTCAAGTGGCGATTCCATATCCGGAGAGCGGTAAACCATCTGCCAACCGGTCAGGTCCGGGAGGGCTACTTTGCCAGCCCCCTTGTGAATCGCCGGCCAGAGCTATAAGACCGGAGGCCACGCCATGAGCCAGGATACCCGCAGCAAACTCGATTCGGTGCCGTTCCGTATCACCCACCCGGAACTGATCCCCACCCAACGCTATTACGACGAAGCCTTCTTCAAGCTCGAACAGGAGAAGCTATGGCCGCACGTCTGGCAGATGGCCTGCCGGCTCGAGGAAATTCCCGAGGTCGGCGATTACGTCGTCTACGAAATTCTCGACCGGTCGGTGATTGTCGTGCGCAGCAAGGAAGGCGTTAAGGCCTTCCACAACGCCTGTCGCCACCGCGGTGTAAAACTGGTCCACGGGCCCGGCACCTGCGGGGAAGCCGGCTTTGTCTGCCCCTTCCACGGCTGGCGTTTCAACACCGAGGGCGACTGCACCTTTGTCTTCGGCAAGCAGATATTCTCACCGGAACTGCTGGAAAAAACCGAGATCGACCTCGCCCCGGTACGCATCGATTTCTGGGCCGGTTGCGCCTTCATCAACTTCGACGACGCGGCCCCCGGCCTGCGCGAATGCCTTGGCCCGGTGGCCGAGCGGATGGAAGCCCGCAACGCCGACATGCTGCGCATGGAGTGGTGGTACGGGACCGTATTGCCGACCAACTGGAAACTGGCCCTGGAAGCCTTCCAGGAGGGTTACCATGTCATGCAGACCCATCCGCAATTGCACGAGCGCACCTACAAGGCGGGCCGCCAGTACGGTCCGGATGCAGAGGGCGTAATGCCGAATGAAGACATGGCGTCGCGCGACGTGGTCAACCTCACCGCGGATTTCCTCGGCCGCCTGAGCACCGGTATGGCCGGCATGGTGCATCACACCGAAGTTGCCGTGTTGGAGAAGCTGCGTGACATGGACGTGCCGGAGGACCCGGACATGGCCAACATGATGTTCTACGGCGCGGCCTATTCCGCGGTAACCGAGGACGCGAAGGCGCGCGGCGTGCCCATTTTCGACCTGATGCAGGTCGCCCAGTCGCAGGAGTTCCACGCGGTGGAATACATGTTCCCGCACTTCTTCCTGCTGCCGATGATGGGAGCGATGTCGTCCTACCGGATTCGTCCGCTGACTGCCGAAACCTGTTTCTTTGAAATCTGGTCGCTGGTGATTCCGCCCGAGGGCGAGGCCATGGACACGCCCACGGAACCGACCATCCTGCCCTATGATTCCCAGGATTTCCCCGAGATTCCCCGCCAGGACTACTCCAACCTGCCGATCCAGCAAACAGGCCTGCACAACCTCGAGTTCATGCGCCTGGGCAAGGGCGGCAACGGGCTCCCTGGAGAGGGCATGATCAGCAACTACCAGCGCCTGATCGACGGTTACCTCGCCGGCCTGGAGAGCGAGTCGCTGGCGAAAGCATCGCAGACCGTCAACAGCGGTTTCGATGCCACTGTTCTCGACATCGGGTTCTGAGTAGACTGCGGGTCCCTTCGCCGCACTCTTACATAACAACCGGGAAGCGCAAACATGAGTAACTTCGACGAGGTACGGGATTTCGTAGTGGTCGGCTGCGGCGGCGGTTCCATGTGCGCGGCGCTGGTCATGCGCGCTTCCGGCAAGGACGTGCTGATCCTTGAGAAAACCGGACTGGCGGGTGGTACCACCGCCCGCTCCGGCGGCGTCATGTGGATTCCCAACAACATGTTCATGCAGCGCGATGGTGTCGAGGACAGCCCGGAGCTGGCCGCCACCTATCTCGACAACGTTGTCGGCGACCACCCCGACCAGCCGGGCGCGACCCGTGAACGCCGGCTCACCTACATTCGCGAGGCGCCGCGCATGGTGGAATTCCTGGTCCGCCAGGACGTCAAGCTGGACCGCGTGGCCTATTGGCCGGACTACTACGACGACCGCCCCGGCGGCTCCGAGCGCGGACGTACCGTGGTCGCAAGGGTGTTCGACGCCAACCAGCTGGGCGACTGGGCCGACAAGCTCCGCCCCAGCTTCCTGCCCCTGGCGGGTCCGCTCGACCAGATGCTGCTCATCCCCAATTTCAAGCAGTCCTGGAAGTCGAAGCAGACCATGCTGAAGATCGGTATCTCCAATACCCTGTCCAAACTCATGGGCAGGCGGCCAGTGGCAGCGGGCGCCGCGCTGCAGGGCCGCATGTTACAGGCTGCCCTGCGTGCTGGCGTGGATATCCGCCTGAACACGGCGGTGGGACAGCTGATCGAGGAAAATGGCGCCATTACCGGCATCCTCACCGAAAAGGACGGCCAACCCTGGCGCATTGGCGCGCGCCTCGGTGTGCTGGTCAACGCCGGCGGCTTCTCCCGCAACCAGCGGATGCGCGACCAGTACCAGCCCGGCACCTCGGTAAAGTGGACCAACACCAACCCCGGTGATACCGGGGAGATGATCGAGGAAATGATGCGCCACGGCGCCGCCATCGCCCAGATGGATACCTTTGTCGGTTTCCAGACGACCCTGCCGCCAGGCAGCGAGGAACTGGACGTCAAACCGGGGGTACAGAACATGACCGCCGCGCCCCACTGCATTCTGGTGGACCAGAGCGGTGTGCGCTACATGAACGAGGGCGGCTCCTATATGGCCTACTGCCAGGGCATGCTCGATCGCAATAAAGAGGTTCCCGCGGTGCCCAGCTGGGCCATTTTCGACAGCCAGTACATGAAGAAATACATGTTGGCGGGCACCATGCCGGGCACGAAGAAACCCCTCAGCTGGACCACGGAGGGATATCTGATCAACGCCATGACGATCGATGGTCTCGCCGCGCAACTGGACATCGACCCCGCGGTGCTGAAAGGCACCATCGAGCGCTTCAACGGCTTTGTCGCCAACAACGATGACGCCGACTTCCAGCGCGGCGCCCGCGCCTACGACCGCTGGCTGGGTGACTTCACCCACAAGCCCTCGGAAACCCTTGGTACGATCGAGCGCGGGCCGTTCTACGCGGTGCAGGTGTTCCCGGGTGATGTCGGAACCTACGGTGGCGTGGTGACGGATACGCAAGCGCGGGTGCTGCGCGAGGACGGATCGGTGATTCCCGGTCTCTACGCCACGGGTGTTTCCACCGCATCCGTAATGGGCCGGACCTATCCGGGAGCCGGTTGCAGTGTCGGGCCTTCGTTTGTTTGGGGTTATGTTGCGGCGAATCATGCTTTGGGGCAGGGTGGTTGAATCCCGTCGAGGAATCCTGAAGATTGGGTGGTACTGGGGTGGGGCAGTACACCCCGTGCGCGGTGAAAGCCGAGGCTAGCTGGAACACTCAACCCTCGATCTCAGGGGTACACGCTCGGGATTTCTGCCTTGGCAGCATGTCGCTCGAAGACTTCCTGCTGGAACCGTGAGGCGACAGGACGTCGCCGGCCGAGCCTGCACAGGGATGTGCGCCTTTTGGCGTGTTCCAGCAGGAAGTCTTCGAGCGGCAGGCGGGCTACGTAGCTCCCAACGGACCCATCAAATTCACCAGAAACAGCTAACGAAAAGAAAATTGAGAGAGGAATAACCATGAACCTGAGCCTCCCCGAAGACAGCCTGATGGTGCGGGACATGTTCCAGCGCTTTTTCGAGGGTGAATCCACCTCCGAGCGCATCCGCGAAGCGGAGCCACTGGGCTTCGATCCCGCCCTGTGGCGCGAACTGGTGGCGCTCGACGCGCCCTGTATCCGCCTGTCCGAAGCCGCCGGTGGCAGTGGCATGGGCCTGTTCGACGCCTGCCTGATGATGGAACAGGCCGGTCGCCGGCTGGCTTCCGCGCCACTCGCCGAGTCCGTCGCGGCCATGCGCCTGGTCGGCGAAGTGGGCGGCAGTGCCGCGGCCGAGTGGATCGGGCGTATCGCCGACGGCGAGAGCATCCTGGTGCTCGCCCTGCACAAAGCCGAGGCCGGTGTCCGCCAGCTGGTGCCCGGTGGTGCCGTGGCGAAAGGGATCGTGACCTTTGACGGCAGCGAGCTGGCGATCGAGGAGCCGGCAGCGCCGCTGTCCTCCCCGGACTCGCTGGCCAGTAACGCGCTCGGCGTATTCCTGCCGGGCTGTGGGAGCCGTACCGTGATTGCAGAGGGCGACGCGGCCTTCCGCGCCTGGTCCGCCGCGGTCGAGGAATGGAAACTGTTGACCGCCTCCGCGCTGGTGGGGCTGGCCCAGGAGTCCCTCGCCATGGCCTCCGCGTATGCCAGTGAACGCCAGGCTTTCGGCTCGTTTATCGGCGCCTACCAGGGTATTGGCCACCCGCTGGCGGATGACGTGATCGATGCCGATGGCGCCCGCCTGCTGCTCTGGTGGACCCTGCGGCGGATTGCCGACGGTCGCGAGGATGCCGGCGCCTGTATTTCCCAGCTGTACTGGTGGGCCAACCGCACCGCGACCAATGCGGTGGCGCACGCGATCCACACCTATGGCGGCTACGGCCTGTCCAACGAATACGATATCCAGCTCTATCACCGCCGCGCCAAGGCCTGGGGCCTCGCGCTCGGCGACCCGGCAGACGAGTGCGCGCGCGCAGGGCGCCGGCAGGTTCTCGGCGAGCAGACCGTGCTGCCCGACGTCGGTGTGGTAGAAATCAATTTCGATCCGCCGGAGGGTGGCGAGGCGCTGGCGGCGGAAACCCGTGCGCTGTTCGACAGTATCATCGATCCGCAAAAGCACCTGCTGCACGACCACTCCTTTGAATCCCACGACTGGGAGGTGCACCGTGCGCTGGGTGAGGCCGGGCTGCTGTTCCCCAGCTGGCCCGAGGAGTGGGGCGGCCGCGGTGCCGATGCCGATTCCGCCCGCGCCAGCCGCGCCGTGTGGCGCGACGTGGGCTATACACCGCCCGCCGCCGGGGTGACCGGCATGATCGGCGAGGCGGTGATGCACTTCGGTTCCCAGGAACTGAAGGAGGAAGTCCTGTTGCGCTTTGCCCGCGGCGAGGTCACCGCCTGCCTGGGTTATACCGAACCGTCCTGTGGCTCCGATGTCTTCGCCGCCAAGACCCGCGCGGTGCGCGACGGCGACGACTGGGTGATCAACGGGCAGAAGATGTTCACCTCCGGCGCCAACCTCGCCAGCTATGTGTTCCTGCTCACCCGCACCGACCCCGACGTCCCCAAACACCGCGGCCTGACCATGTTCCTGGTGCCGCTGGACGATCCCGGTGTGGAGATCCACCCGGTCTACACCTTCATGGACGAGCGCACCAACGCCACCTTCTACTCGGACGTGCGGATTCCCGACCGCTACCGGGTGGGCGAGGTCAACGGCGGTGTGAAGGTCATGTCCTCCGCCCTCAGCCAGGAGCAGAGTGGCGGCGGTTACTACCGCAACATGCGCGAGATGGCCGCGGCGGTGGAAGCCTGGGCCCAGGGCCGCGAACGCAATGGGCGTCCGCTGCTGGAAGACCCCGGCACGCAGGCCCGCCTCGCTGAGGCCTACACCCGCTCCAACATCGCCGAGACCATGGAGGCGCGGGTGCTGGCCACCTGGCTTGCCGGCGAAACGGACCTCGCCTTTGGCCCGGCCTCGAAGATCTTCGTAACCGAGTCCTTCATCACCGTGTCAACCGACCTGATCGACCTCGCCGCGCCGGATTCACTGCTGCGCGGCAAGGAGGGCCTGGGCCTCGTCGAGATGGGCTACCGGCACTCCTCGGCGACCACGGTCTATGGCGGTTCCAGCGAAGTCCTGCGCAGCATGGTGGCGGAGCGCCGTCTCGGCCTGCCGCGCAGCCGGGGCTAGTCTCCAGCCGCATTCCCAGTTGAACCCGGCGGCCATGCGCAGTGGCCGCCGGTTCTCATCGGCCGGTTCACTGTTTATAGTGCCCCTTCGTTTTTCGGCGCAGTGCCGGCAGGACAGCAGAGGAGCAGGCAGTTTGGTAGCACCCATTGATTGGATTCGCGGCGACATGCTGGGGCTGGACCTGCCAGCGCATCCGCAATCCCTGGAGCAGGGCGGCCCTGATTTCCTGACCCGCGCCTTCCGCGCTGCCGGCGCCATCGCGGCGGACAACGCGGTCACCCACATCACTGAATTCCGCGACTGTCCCGGTGGCAGCACCGGTAAAAAGCTGTTTCTCGGTGTGGAGTACGCGCGCGACGAGCCCGGCCTGCACCGCCAGCTGTTCGTCAAGTTCTCCCGGGATTTCGATAGCGAGCGGCGCGACGCTGCGCGCATCCAGATGGAACTGGAAGTGCGCTTCGCACTGCTTTCCCGCGACCCGAACTTCCCCATTGCCGTGGCGAAATGTTATTTCTCCGATTTTCACGCGGAAACCGGCACCGGCATCCTGATCACCCAGCGCGCGGTGTTCGGCGAAAACGGCGTCGAACCCCACTACGGCAAATGCCTCGACTACCTGATGCCCGACCAGATCGGCCACTACCGGGCCATTATTCGCGCTCTGGGCCGCCTCGCCGGGACCCACAAGGCGGGCAAACTCTCCAGTGACGTCGAGCGCTACTTTCCCTTCGAACCGGAAAAACTCGATGTCAGCGCCCGCAACGCCTACAGCCCAGAGCAGATCGGCCGGCGCGTGGCGCGCTACGCGGAGTTCGCGAAGACCTACGCCCATCTCCTGCCGGCGCAGATCCGCGACGAGGCCTTTATCGCCCAGCTTGCGGACCAGGCGCCGCGCTTCCAGCAGATGCTGCCTGCCGTGCGCAAGGAGCTGATGTCCCACCCGGACCTGATCGCCCTGTGCCACTGGAACGCCAATATCGACAACGCCTGGTTCTGGCGCGATGAGGATGGCGCGGTGGAGTGCGGCCTGCTGGACTGGGGCAATGTCAGCCAGATGAACCTGGCCATGGCGCTCTGGGGCTGCCTCAGCGCGGCGGAAACCGACCTGTGGAATGCCCATCTCGACGAACTGCTGGCGATCTTTGTCGCCGAGTTCGAGTCTGCCGGTGGCCCGAAACTGGATGTCGAGTTGCTGCACCTGCACCTGGCGCTGTATATCGGCGAGATGGGGCTGGCCTGGATGCTTGATGCGCCGCCGCTGATCCTGTCGATGGTGCCGGACCTGGCGGAGGTGCAGGACCGCACTGATCCGCGGCTGGCCAACCGGGAGAGTGCGCGGAACCAACTGGTGATTATGAGTAACTTCCTGAATTTCTGGCGGGGTTACGATTATGGGCGGGTGCTGGAGTTTCTCACCACGAAGTAGGTGTCCAGTTTTACCTCCTCTGGACGGATGGGACTCCGTAGCCGGCCAAAGCTGCCTGTAGCCCTCGGCGGGACCGCCAAAAAGCGCACATCCATGTGCAGGCTCGGCCTCGGCCATCCATGGCCTCGGACGCCCCGCCAAGGTCTACAGGCATCTTTGTCCTTCTTGGGCACGAGCTCGATTGCTCAGAGACTTTTTCCTTAAAACAAAACTCTTGTGTTCCGCTTCTATGGCAGAGGACAAAATGGGCGGGGTGGGATCAACCTTTTGTTCCGAAGTACGTAAATATGATCGGGGCTTTCCCGCTCAATTACAGGTTCTTTTGGCGGAGTGGAAATCTGAATCGCGCTTCAACGGAGGGCTGGACACGGGATATGGGGTGCGGAAAACGTCCGAGGCCATGGATGGCCGAGGCCGAGCTGCCATGGATGGTGCTTTTGCGTTTTTCGGCACCCCATATCCCGTGTTCAGACAGGCACCGAAACTGCCGCTTTTCCGCCGTTCGAAACTAAGCCAAAAGCTCCGTAATCACCCTAATCCAGGGAAGAGACCACTCAGGGTACAGACTAGTCCCCCGCCTCAATCGCCCCCTGCCGCGCCGCCATAATCGCCGCCAGGTGGTTCACCCCGTCCCCCGCACTGTGCCCCCCATCGACATTCAGTTCCGTCCCCGTGACAAACCGCGAACGGTCGCTCGCCAGGTACACCGCCGCCTGGGCGATATCCTCCGGGCTGCCCAGCACCTTCAGTGGCTGGTTGGCGGTCATCGGCTCCACCAGGGCGTCCTTGATACGGGAAATCGTCGCCTCCGACATGCCCGGTTCCGGGAAGGGCGACATTTCAGTCATGATCTGTCCCGGGTTGATGCAGTTCACCCGCACCCCGTAGCTGCCGAAGTCGATGGCCGCGCACTTGGTGAAGTGGATGACCGCGGCCTTGGAGGCGCGGTAGGGGACCACGCCCCAGCCGGGGAGGGCGCCGCCCATCGAGGCGGTGTTGATGATGGAGCCGCCGCCGTGCTCCGCCATGTAGCGCGCGGCGACCTGGCAGCCGAGCATGACGCCGAGGACGTTGACCTCCATTACCCGCTGGAAATCCTTGAGTTCGTCGTCGACGAAGCGCAGGTAGGGTGCGCAGGAGATGCCGGCATTGTTGTACATCACGTCGAGACCGCCGAACTCGCGGTCGGCGGTGTCAACCAGTGCGCGCAGGTCGTCCGCGGAGGTGACGTCGGCGCGCTGGAAGCGCGCGGCGGGCCCGAGGCTGTTGGCGAGGGCCTGGCCGCCTGCGCTGTCGATGTCGGCGATGATGACGTTCGCGCCTTCGGCGACGAACAACTCCACGGTGGCGCGGCCGATGCCGCTGGCACCGCCGGTGATGATCGCTACTTTTCCTGCCAGTTCCTGGGACATTGACCAACCCTCGTTAATATTATGTGTCCGGTTTGAACGGATTGCCTCGCGCGAGGTATACCGCTCAAGGTCATTATGGGAAACTGGGTTTTGCATGGTCAAGTGATTGCAATTGACGGCGCAGGCGATCCGGCTGCTCCAGGCCGGCAGATTCGCGGGCTGCAGTCTGTCAGTGCTCCCGGGGACTGTGCTTACATTGGTGCAGCTGCAAGCAGCGATAAAACGACAATAACGCGACGAGGTACAAGGATGGCTACGGCAGTAGAAGTGGTGGAAGAATTTTTTATCCGGTTCAACCAGGGTAACGAGGGCATGTACGACGCGATCCGCGCGTACTTTTTCCCCGATACGGTCTGGGACAATGTCGGCCTGGCGACGACCACCGGTGTCGAGGAGGCGGTGGCGCTGGTCAGTCAGTTCCACGAGGACATGGGCATCGCCTCGGTCGAGGTGGAAATGCTGGCGATAGCGGCCGACGGCAACAAGGTGTTTACCGAGCGCATCGATCGTCTCTACAACGACGCCGGCGAGGAGCTGTCGGCGCCGCTGGTGGTCGGGGTGCTGGAGATTGAAGACGGGCGGATTCGCGCGTGGCGCGACTACTTCGATGTGCGGGAGGCCGAGCAGCTGAGCGCGGCGGAATAATCTTCCCCCGGGGTGTGGTCGGGACCATTGCGTGCCCCGGGTTTACCGGTTACTTGTAGAACACCGCGGTCCAGCAGTGCTCTCAGGCCTTGCGGGTTTTCTTCGGGTGCTTGCGCTCGGGGTAGCAGGTGCGGCAGATCTCGCAGACCCGGCCATCACAGCCCCGGGCCGTGCAGTACTCGCGCCCGTAGTAGATGATCTGCAGGTGCAACCGGTTCCACGCGTCTTCGGGAAACAGGCGTTTCAGGTCCCGCTCTGTCTGCACCACGCTCTTGCCGGAGGACAGGCCCCAGCGCTGGGCGAGGCGGTGAATGTGGGTGTCCACCGGGAACGCGGGCACGCCGAAGGCCTGGGACATGACCACGCTGGCGGTCTTGTGGCCGACCCCCGGCAGTTGCTCCAGCGCTTCCATATCCTGCGGTACTTCGCCGTCGTACTGTTCGACCAGTATCTCGCTGAGCCGCTTGATGGCTTTCGATTTCTGCGGCGACAGGCCGCAGGGGCGGATGATCTGCTGGATGGCGTCCACGTCCTGCTGCGCCATGTCGCGGGGATTGTCGGCGAGGGCGAACAGCGCCGGAGTGACCTGGTTGACCCGCTCGTCGGTGCACTGGGCGCTCAGCAGGACCGCCACCAGCAGGGTGAAAGGGTCGCTGTGATCGAGCGGGATCGGGGTTTCCGGGTACAGCTCCTGCAGTTTGTGCAGGACGTAGTCGACGCGTGCGGCTTTCAGCATGGTGGGACTAGCGGCTTTCCAGGTAGCGTTTGATGCGCCCGGCTGCTTCCACGCACTGGGCGATATCCGCGACCAGCGCCATGCGCACCCGGTAGTCCGCGGGGTTGCCTTCACCGGTGTCGCGGGCGAGGTAACAGCCGGGCAGCACGGTGATGTGTTCCCGGGCGAACAGTTCGCGGGCAAATTCGGTAGCCGGCATCGGGGTAAGCGGCCAGAGGTAGAAACCGGCGTCGGGCATGCCGACCTCCAGCACCCCGTCGAGAATGCCGAGCACCGCCTCGAATTTTTCCCGGTAGCGCAGGCGGTTCTGCACGACGTGGGATTCATCCTGCCACGCGGCGATGCTGGCGACCTGGTGGTGCGGCGGCATGGCGCAGCCGTGGTAGGTGCGGTACAGGGCGAAACGCTCGAGTATGTCGGCATCGCCGGCGACGAAGCCCGAACGCAGGCCGGGCAGGTTGGAGCGCTTGGACAGGCTGTGGAACACCACACAGTTGCGAAAATCCGTTGCGCCCATGGCGGCGCAGGCCTGCAGCAGGCCGGGCGGAGGCGCGCTCTCGTCGAAGTAGATTTCCGAGTAGCACTCGTCTGAGGCAATCACGAAGTCGAACTCGCGGGCCTTGCCAATCAGCCACTGCAGCCGTTCCATCGGGATTACCGCGCCGGTCGGGTTGCCGGGGCTGCAGATGTACAACAGCTGGCAGTCGCGCCATTGGTCGTCGCTGACACTGTCAAAATCCGGCAGGTAACCGGTGGCTTCGGTACAGTTGATAAACCCCGTGCGCGCGCCCGCCAGCAGCGCGGCGCCCTCGTAGATCTGGTAGAAGGGGTTGGGGGAGAGCACCAGCGCACCGGGTTTGCGCTCCACTACCGCCTGGGCGAAGGCAAACAGGGCCTCGCGGGTGCCGTTGACCGGCAGCACCTGGCATTCCGGGTCGATTTCCGGCAGCGCAAAACGCTTTTCCAGCCAGTGGCCGATGGTGCTGCGCAGTTTTGCCGTGCCGCGACTCAGCGGGTACTGGGAGAGCTTGTCCAGGTTCTGCTGCAGCGATTGCAGGACGAAGCGCGGCGCCGGGTGTTTGGGTTCGCCGATGGAGAGCGCAATGGCCGACTTGGCCGTGGGAGCCTCGAGATCGGCGAACAGCTGGCGCAGTTTTTCAAAGGGGTAGGGCTGGAGTTTGTCGAGATCCGGGTTCATGGTTTTCCGTGGATTCAGGCTGCGACCAGTTCGTCGAGTTCCTCGCGGATCGCCTGTTGCAGGGCGGCGCAACGCTCGGGGTCGGTAATGGGTTGTTCGTCGCCGTCGGTGATGAAGAACACGTCTTCCACGCGTTCGCCGAGGGTCTGGATTTTTGCCGCCTGCAGCTCGATGCCGAATTTGACGAAGATCCGGCCGATGCGGGCGAGCAGGCCCGGGCGATCCGGGGAATGCACTTCGAGAACCGAGTAGTTCTTGATTTCGTCCACCGTCATGCTGGTTTCCGTCGGCATGGCGAAGGAGCGGTGACGGCGCGGGGTGCGGCGGTGCACGGTATCCGGGGCGCCGTCGTACTCCTTGGTCAGCTCCCTGGCGAGGGTAGCCCGGATGTAGTCCAGTCGCGCGGTGTCGAGGGCAATGGACTTGCCGTCGGAGCCGAGGACGAAAAAGGTATCCAGGGTCATGCCGTCGTTGGCGTTGTAGATACGCGCATCGTAGATCGACAGGTCCAGCTGCTCCAGCTGCGCGCACACCCGGGAGAACAACTGGGGCGTGGACTGCGCGTGGATGAAAATCTGCGTGGTGTTGGCGACGCTGGAATCGATGCTGGAGCGAATCAGCACCAGCGGTTTGCTCTTGTCATAGTGGCCGTCGATGGCCTCGGTGTGCCAGGCGATATCCTCGGGTTTTTCCCGCAGGAAATAGTCCTCGCCACGCTCTTTCCACAGCTTGTCGATGTCGTCGATGGTAAAGCCGCGGTATTCGAGCAGGTCAATGGCGTGGCTGCGGGCTTCCTCGATCCACACCTGCTTGTCTACCGGGTTTTCCAGGCCGCGGCGCAGGGCGCGCTTGGTCTCGGTGAACAGCTGGCGCAGCAGGCTGCCGCGCCAGGCGTTCCACAGGGTCGGGTTGGTACCGTTGATGTCCGCGACGGTCAGCGAGAGCAGGTAATCCAGGCGCACCTGGTCGCCCACGTGCTGGGCGAACTGGAGGATCACGTCCGGGTCGGAAATGTCGCGACGCTGGGACACCGCCGACATCACCAGGTGGTTCTGTACCAGCCAGACCACCAGGTTGGTGTCGCGCCGGGACAACCGGTGCCGGCTGCAGAAGTTCTCGGCGTCGACCGCGCCCAGTTCCGAGTGATCGCCGCCACGGCCCTTGCCGATGTCGTGGAACAGGCCGGCGAGGTAGAGCAGCTCGATCTTCGGCAGCCGCGCGGCTACCCGGCTGGTTACCGGGAAGGTCTCGGCGAACTCCGGGATCAGGAAGCGGCGCATGTTCTCGATCACTTCCAGGGTGTGGGCGTCCACCGTGTAGGCGTGGAAGAGATCGTGCTGCATCTGGCCGATGATCTGGCCGAATTCGGGAATGTAGCGGCCCAGCACGCCGTAGCGGGTCATGCGCTTGAGCAGGCGGGTCAGGCGGTAGGGCGAACGCAGGAACTCCAGAAACATGTCCTGGCAGAGCGGGTTTTCGCGGAACTCATCGTCGATCAGGTGCAGGCTGTCGCGCAGCAGACCGATGGTGTTGGCCGCGATACCGGTGACCGCCTCGTTCTGGGCGCTCAGCAGGAAGATTTCGAGAATTGCCGGCGGCCAGTCGTCGAATACAGACTCGTCCCGGGCCTCGATGTAGCTGTTGCGGATCTGGAAGCGCTCGTTCAGCACGGTGATGTCGGCACTGCCGTCGCCGCTGAAAATGGCCTGCTCGAAATTCTGGATCATCACTTCATTGAGCATGCCGAGTGATTGCGCCCAGCGGTAGTACACCTGCATGAACTGCTCCACCGCCAGCCTGTCGCCATTACTGAAGCCCCACAGGTCGGCCAGGGCGCGCTGGTGATCGAACAGCAGACGGTCCTCCTCGCGGTCGGTGATCATGTGCAGTGCGTAGCGCACCCGCCACATGAACTCGCGGCCGTCGCGGAGGATTTTCAGGTCTTCGAGGGGCAGGAAATCGGCGGAGGCCAGTTTCGATTCGTAATCCTCCCCGAGGTGGCGCCGGGCGATCCAGCCGATGATCTGCAGGTCGCGCAGCCCCCCGGGCGAGCTTTTGACGTTGGGCTCGAGGTTGTATTCCGTATCGGCGAATTTGTGGTGGCGGTTCTGCTGCTCTTCCAGCTTGGCGCGGAAAAACTCCGCCTCCGGCCACATGTGGGCGGGCCCGGTAAGCTCCCAGACCGATTCGATCAGTTCCACCGGTCCGCGCAGGGCCCGGGACTCCATCAGGTTGGTGAGGATGGTCAGGTCGCCGCGGGCAGCCTCGACACATTCGGGTACCGTGCGTACCGAGTGGCCCACCTGCAGGCCGATATCCCAGAGCAGTGTGAGGAACTGCTCCAGGCCGCCCTCGGCCCCCTCGCACTGCTCGCCGCAGAGCAGCAGGATGTCGATGTCCGAGTGCGGGTGCAGCTCGCCGCGCCCGTAGCCGCCGACGGCGACGAGGGCCACCTGGCCGCCGTTGAAGGACTGGCGGTCCCACAGCAGGCCCAGCAGCTGATCCATGAACGCCGCGCGCTGGCGCAGCAGCAGGCCGGTTTCCTCGCCCGCGCGAAAGCGCCGGTGCAGTTCTGCGGTGGCCGTGCTGATCGCCTGCTTGCAGGCCTGGATGAGCTCGCGACCGCTGCTCGCCGCTTCCAGCAACTGGCGGTCAAAAATCTCCGGGGGCAGGGCGGCGGGGGCGGGCGTATTCACGGCGCTGCCTAGAAGGATTCGTCGGAGCGACGGGTGAATATCTCGCAGCCGTCCGCGGTAACGCCGAGCGTGTGTTCCCACTGGGCGGAGAGCCGGCCGTCACGCGTGGTGACTGTCCAGCCGTCCTTCTGGTTGAGGCGGGTCTGGCGGCGACCCGCGTTGATCATCGGCTCGATGGTGAAGGTCATGCCCTCCTCGAGCCGCATGCCGCTGCCCGACTTGCCGTAGTGCAGGACCTGCGGGTCCTCGTGAAAGATTTTGCCGATACCGTGGCCGCAGTACTCGCGCACCACCGAGTAGTAGTTTTTCTCCGCATGCTGCTGGATGACCGCGCCGATATCGCCGAGGGTCGTGCCGGGGCGCACGATGTCCAGCGCCTTGTACAGGCATTCCTGGGTCACCTTGATCAGGCGCTGGGCGTGGGGGGCGACCTCGCCGACCTCGACCATGATACTGCTGTCGCCGTGGTAGCCGTCGACGATCACGGTGACATCGATATTGACGATGTCGCCGTTCTTCAGCCGCTTGGTGTCCGAGGGTATGCCGTGGCAGACCACCTCGTTGACCGAGGTACAGATGGAGCGGGGAAAGCCGTTGTAGTTGAGCGGCGCCGGAATGGCGCCCTTGCTGACGATATAGTCGTGGCAGATACGGTCCAGTTCGCCGGTGGTAACGCCCGGTTCTACTTTGGCACCTATCATTTCGAGAACCTCGGCGGCCAGCGCACCGGCAGCGCGCATCCGCTCGAATTCTTCCGCGGTCTTGATTGTTACAGCCATGTCCAACTCATTGAATTACAAGCATTGCAGGGCCACCTTCCAGAAAAGCAACCGCTGGGGAAGTGGTCATTCTACCCCATGCGAGCGGGGGGCTGACAGCGCAGAGTCCGATAATTCGCGCGGGTCGAGTGGCTGGAATGTCCTCAATCAGGTCTCCGGACAGTACGGTTCTACAGGTGGGTTCGCCGCCGGGCTCCACCACGCAAGCGCCCCCAGGGCTCGAGAGCGCTTTTTACTCGCCCTGGGGGCGCTTGCGTGGTGAAGCCCTCCCATGGTGCCAATATGAGGCCTTATACGTTTCACTATTGGGGAGTCGATCTTTGGTGGAGCCGACTGCAGCGTGATTTGGGTAGCGACTTCCCCGGGTATACGCCAGCTGGAACCGTGTGGCGACATGGATGTCGCCACCCGAGCCTGTACAGGGATGTACGCTGTTTGGCGTGTTCCAGCTGGCGTATACCCGGGGAAGGCGCGAAGTTCCCTGCCCAGCCCCAAAGGAGAGGTCTGCCCAACCCACAAGGCGCTCCCTTGCCAAAACCCGGAACAAGACTCCCCAGGCGCATCAGAAACCAGAACAGGCAGCCCTTTCAACCAGCTCGTGGATATGGTATAAAGCGCCGCTCATTTTCGGGGTCAGGCCAATGGGGCCGGTCATCCGGGGGTGAGAAACCAATGACGCACACATATCGCAACCCGTTCCAGGGTGCCGGTTCGCCGGTTTGGTTACGGGGATATGTGGAGGACTAACCCAATACAAGGTAAATGTATTATGTCGCAAGTAAGCATGCGCGACCTGCTGCAGGCAGGCGCACACTTTGGTCACCAGACCCGCTACTGGAACCCCAAGATGGACCAGTACATCTTCGGTGCCCGCAACAAGATTCACATCATCAACCTCGAGCACACCGTGCCGGCGTTCAACGAAGCGCTGACCCTGGTGAAGCGCATGGCTGGCAACAAGAACAAGGTTCTGTTCGTCGGCACCAAGCGCGCTGCGGGTAAAATCGTCAAGGAACAGGCCGAGCGCGCCGGTATGCCCTACGTCAGCCACCGCTGGCTGGGCGGCATGCTCACCAACTACAAGACTATCCGCGCGTCCATCAAGCGTCTGCGTGACCTCGAGGCCCAGCAGGCAGACGGCACTTTCGCCCGCCTGACCAAGAAAGAAGCCCTGATGCGCACCCGCGACATGGAGAAGCTGGAACGCTCCATCGGTGGTATCAAGGACATGGGCGGCCTGCCCGACGCGCTGTTCGTGATTGACGTCGACCACGAGCGCATTGCCATTACCGAAGCCAACAAGCTGGGTATCCCGGTCATCGGTATCGTCGACACCAACTCCAACCCGGACGGTGTTGACTACGTCATCCCCGGTAACGACGACGCCATCCGCGCAGTCAAGCTCTATGTCAGCGCTGTTGCCGACGCCTGCCTCGCCGGCCGTGCCGACGGCGGTGAAGCCGTAGCAGCTGCAGCTGGCGACGAGTTCGTCGAAGAAGCCGCAGAAGCCGGCGAAGCGTCCGCCGAGTAAGCAGACGGCGCCCGGTGTTGCAGGAACTGTAACGCCGGGCCCCCATACTATCCCCGGCGCCGGTGCAGCCGGGTTTTTTATTTTCAGATCCAGAATTCCGGGATTGCAGAGGAGGACAACCAATGTCAGCAAAACTGGTCAAAGAATTACGCGAGCGGACCGGCCTGGGCCTGCTTGAATGCAAGAAAGCGCTGGCCGAAGCCGGTGGCGATGTAGACCTGGCCATCGAAGAGCTGCGCAAATCCAGCGGCATGAAAGCCGCCAAGAAAGCCGGCCGCACCGCGGCGGATGGCGTGGTTACCACCCGTGTCGCCGAAGACGGCAGCTACGCGGTCATCGCCGAAATCAACTCTGAAACCGACTTCGTCGCCCGCGACGACAACTTCCTCGCGTTCGTCGACAAGGTCGTCAGCGCCGCGTTTGCCAGCAGGCAGACCGACGTTGCTGCGCTGATGGAAGGCGAGCTGGAAGAAGCCCGCCAGGCGCTGGTACAGAAAATCGGTGAGAACATCGGCGTTCGCCGTATTGAACTGGTCACCGCCGATGCCGGCGTGGTTGGCTCCTACATTCACGGCAACAGCCGCATCGCGGTACTGGTCGAGCTGAAAGGCGGCGACCAGGACCTGGCCCGCGACGTCGCCATGCACGTGGCTGCGGTCAACCCGCGCGTGGTCTCCCCGGCCGATATGCCGGAAGAGGTTATCGCCAAGGAGAAGGAAATCTACACCGCCCAGGCCGCCGAATCCGGCAAGCCTGCGGAAATCATCGAGAAAATGATCGGTGGCAAGGTGAGCAAGTTCCTGGCGGAAAACTCGCTGGTAGAACAGGCCTTCGTAAAAGACCCCGAAGTCAAGGTCGGCAAGCTGGTTGCCGCTGCTGGCGCCGAGGTTGTCTCTTTCGTCCGCTTCGAAGTGGGCGAAGGCATCGAGGTCGAGAAAGTTGACTTCGCCGAAGAGGTTGCTGCACAGCTCAAGGGCTGATGGCAGCGCGCCTTGCGCGAATCATAAACGGGGCCTCGGCCCCGTTTTTTATGTACAGGAAGTACTGTATGCCGCGGGAGGCCAGGGCCCCCTCGATCCGGGTGTGGCTCCGGCGGCTACCTGTACCATAATTGCCGTTGTGATTTAGTGCCGAATCCCCGTCGTTTTGCCGGGAATCTCTTGGGCTAAAAAACGTCCTATGTATAATGCGCCAAAAACGCTGACTTGCGATTGATCATGTCCAGAGACGATATCGACCACATTCCATCCATCGTGCCCTCCCGTGACCGGGACGATGATATTCCCGCCGGCAAGCCCCGCGGCAGTGCGCCGCCACCGCGTTCCCCCAAGGGCGGCGCCAGCCGGCCGGCACCTGCGCCGCGCGGTGGCTCCGGCCTTATGTCGCGACTGGTACTCACTGTCACCGTCGTCGCGGCGGCGGTCGCCTGTGCCTGGGCCTGGCAACTGCAGCAGGAACTGCAGTCCGCACAGGGTACGCTGGAGCAATACGCCAACCGCATTGCCGATCTCGAGGACCGGCTCTCGGATACCGACGAGGGTATGAGCCAGAACGCGGCAGTGCAGGCGGCGAAAATCAAGGAGCTGGATAGCGAAGTCCGCAAGCTTTGGGACAATGTCTGGAAACAGACCAAGGCGCGGCTCGATACGCTGGAAAGCACAGGCAAGAAGCAGGCTACGCTGGCCGCTGCGAACGAGAAGGCGGTGAAGTCCCTGCAGTCCAAGGTTTCCGGTGCCGAGGAAGACCTGAAAAAGCTGAAGACGGTATCGGGTGATCTCTCCCGCCTGGCGAGTTCCGCCAAGTCCAGCCAGGCCGAGGTGGAGCGGGTCGCGGATGCGATGAACAAGCTCGAACTCGACCTCGCCAAGCTGAACCGCCAGGTGGACAGCAACGCCGAGGGGCTGCGCGCGACCGACGCCTTCCGGCGCCAGGCCAATACCAGTATCAGCAACCTGGAAGCGGCGATTCGGGAGCTGCAGGCCAGGCCGTCGCTGTAAGGGGTGTACCGGTTGTGGTACACCGGGTGGGTGGTAGGTCTGTATTGATTACTGTGTAGTGTGGGCAACCCCATTCTGGCCAGAACCACCAAGGTGATCCGGGTTGTGTCCCGGGCTGGAGTCGAAACTGGCTCTCGCCGGGACCGCCAAAAAGCGCACGTCCCTGTGCAGGCTCGGCCTCGGACACCCATGTCCTCGGACGCCCCGTCGAGCGCCAGTTCCGCCTCCATCCCTACCTTCCGTGCAGAGATCGAATTGGTGATTGTTGCCCGTCAGTAGATCGCAGGCCCAGGCCCGGGTCACTGTGCAGATCGAAACCGCTCGCTGATTTTGGATTGGAACTGGTCTCGTTGCTGGTCCAGCCATTGTCTTGCTCAGCCTTTCTCTTCGATTGCAGTGAGTTCCGGAATTCGCACACTGCAGGAATGGACGCGAGGTGTTGCCGCCCGAAAACGTCTGAGGCCATGGATGGCCGAAGCCGAGCTGCCAGGGATGGCGCTGTTGCGTTTTTCGGGCGGCAACACCTCGTGGCCAGTCCGGTATCGAAACTACCGGTACGACATCCAGCGGCCCGACCTCTTGAGTTTCGGGAAGAAAAGCCGGCAGTTCGGCGGGACTTTCCCTCACAGTCTGTCGGTGTACAATACGGGCCCCGTTGTGTTCCCGAACCAGGACCCCTGCCATGACCGTCATTCGTCAGGACGATTTCATCGACAGCGTCGCCGATGCGCTGCAGTTCATCTCCTATTACCACCCGAAAGATTTCATCGACGCCGTCCACGAGGCCTGGCAGCGGGAACTGAATCCCGCGGCCAAGGATGCGATGGCGCAGATCCTGATCAATTCGCGCATGTGCGCCCAGGGCCACCGGCCGATCTGCCAGGATACCGGCATCGTTACCGTGTTCCTGAAAATCGGCATGAACGTGCAGTGGGACGCCACCATGAGCGTGGCGGATATGGTCAACGAGGGCGTGCGCCGCGCCTACCTGAATCCCGACAACGTGCTGCGCGCGTCCATCCTCGACGACCCCGCCGGTGCGCGCAAAAACACCAAGGACAACACCCCCGCGGTAATCCACATGGAAGTCGTCGAGGGCGACACCGTGGACGTGCAGGTCGCGGCCAAGGGTGGCGGCTCCGAGAACAAGTCCAAGATGGCCATGCTCAACCCCTCCGACAGTATCGTCGACTGGGTGGTGAAGACCGTCCCGACCATGGGCGCAGGCTGGTGCCCACCGGGCATGCTGGGTATCGGTATCGGCGGTACCGCGGAGAAGGCCGCGTTGATGGCGAAGGAATCCCTGATGGAGCCCATCGACATCCACGAACTGCGCGAGCGGGGCCCCTCCAACCGCGCCGAGGAGTTGCGCCTGGAGATCATGGACAAGGTCAACCGGCTGGGCATCGGCGCCCAGGGGCTCGGCGGCCTGACCACCGTGCTCGACGTGAAAATCATGGATTACCCGACCCACGCGGCCTCGCTGCCGGTGGCGATGATTCCCAACTGTGCCGCCACCCGTCACGCGCACTTCGTGCTCGACGGCTCTGGCCCCGCGCTGCAGACGCCGCCGAGCCTGGATGACTGGCCGGATATCACCTGGGAGGTGGGCGAGGGCGTACGCCGGGTCAACCTGGATACTGTAACCCCGGAAGAGGCCGCCCAGTGGCAGCCGGGTGACACCCTGCTGCTGTCCGGCAAGATGCTCACCGGCCGCGACGCCGCGCACAAGAAGATGAAGGAGTTGATCGAGTCCGGCGAGGGCCTGCCCCCGGAAGTGGACCTGAAAGGGCGCTTTATCTACTACGTCGGCCCGGTCGATCCGGTGCGCGACGAAGTCGTGGGCCCGGCGGGCCCGACGACCTCAACCCGGATGGACAAGTTCACCGACTTCATCCTCGAGCAGACCGGCCTGCTGGGCATGATCGGCAAGGCCGAGCGCGGCCCCACCGGGGTCGAGGCGATCAAGAAGCACAAGGCGGTGTACCTGATGGCCGTCGGCGGCGCTGCCTACCTGGTGTCGAAGGCAATTGTCGGCGCCAAGGTTGTCGCCTTCCCGGAACTGGGTATGGAAGCGATCTACGAGTTCGAGGTGAAGGACATGCCGGTCAGCGTGGCCGTAGACGTGAACGGTACCTCGGTACACGAAGTCGGCCCGAAAATCTGGGCGGCGAAAATCGAAGAGCAGGCGCTGGAACTGATCTGAGCGCATGGCGTCCCCGACGTTCTACTGGCACGACTACGAGACGTTCGGGGCCGATCCTTCCCGTGATCGCCCGGTGCAGTTTGCCGGGCTGCGCACGGATATGGACCTCAACCCGGTCGGCGAGCCGCTGGTCATTTATGCCCGGCCCGCTGGCGATTACCTGCCCCATCCCCAGGCCTGCCTGATCACCGGTATCACTCCGCAGGAGGCGCTGGAGAAGGGGATTCCCGAACGTGAATTCATCGCCCGCATCCACGCGGAGCTGGCCCGCCCCGGGACCTGTGGCGTGGGTTACAACTCTGTCCGATTCGACGACGAGGTCACCCGCTACACCCTGTACCGCAATTTCTATGATCCCTATGCCCGGGAGTGGCAGAACGGCAATTCCCGCTGGGACATTATCGACATGCTGCGCGCCTGCCGGGCGCTGCGCCCGCAGGGCATCGAGTGGCCGCTGCGCGAGGACGGCGAGCCAAGTTTCCGCCTGGAAGAACTGACCCGCGCCAATGGTATCGCCCACGAGGCAGCCCACGACGCCCTCTCCGACGTGCATGCGACCATCGCCATGGCACGGCTGGTGAAGGAAAAGCAGCCGAAGCTGTTCGACTACGCGCTGTCGATCCGCGACAAGCGCAAGGCCGCCGAGCTGCTCGACATCGCGGCGATGAAGCCGGTGCTGCATGTCTCCGGGATGTTTGGGGCGGCGCGCAACAATATCGCACTGATCGCACCGCTGGCGGCTCACCCGTCGAATAAAAATGAAGTGATTTGTGTCGACCTGATGGCGGACCCTGCAGTGCTGGTCGATGGCAGCGCGGAGGATATTCGCGACGCCCTGTTCATGCCCCGCGATGCCATGGCCGAGGGCGCCGAGCGACCGGGGCTCAAGAATGTCCGCCTCAACCGCTGCCCGATGCTGGTGACGGCGAAGATGGCCGATCCGGCCACCGCCGAACGGCTGGGCCTGAAGGGTGATATCTGTCGCAAGCACCTTGCCGTGCTGCGCGAGTATCGCAGCCGCGACCCGCAGGGATTTACCCGTAAATTCCAGGCGGTATTCGGTGAGCGTAAATTCGAGGCAGCAAGCGACCCCGACCGCATGCTCTACAGTGGTGGTTTCTTCTCCGACGCCGATCGCCGCACCATGCAGTCCGTGGTGAAGAGCACGCCGGAAGAGCTGGCAGGCAGCAGCTTTGCTTTCGAAGACAAACGACTTCCGGAGATGCTGTTCCGCTACCGGGCGCGCAATTATCCACAGACCCTGTCCGCGGAAGAGCTGGGCCAGTGGGAGGAGTATCGCTTCCAGCGCCTGACCGATCCGGACGTCGGTGCCGGCCTTTGTATGGAAGAGTTCCACGGACTGATTGAAGAGTTGCTGGAATCCGCTGAACTGCCCGGTCCGCAGCGCAGGGTACTGGAACAGTTACTCGACTACGGCGACATGCTCCTGGCCTGAGGCGCCTCATTCGCCGGGTCAACCTCGCCAGGTACCTGCCCTGGCCTGCCTACTCGGGCTTGCGCGCGATGATGGTTTTCACCACGTCCAGGTAGATGTGATTGACCTCGGTCACGGTAAATCCCGCTGCTTTAACGTTTTCTACCGTGGCGCGGTTCATCGCCGGCCCCAGTTTTTCGGTCAGTCGGCTCATCAGGTCCATCATTGGTTTGAAAGGGTAGTAGCGACTGCCGGTGTGCTCAAACATGCACAACTCGCCGCCGGGCTTGAGCACCCGGTAAATGGCGCGCAGGCCGTTGACCGGGTCGGGCACCGAGCAGAAGGTGCAGGCGGTAAAGGCCTGGTCGAAGCTCGCTTCGGGGAAGTCCATTTCGTGGACATCCATCAGCAGCGGGTTGATCTCGCCATCATAGGCGGCTACCCGTGGCGCCGCGCGTTCCAGCATTTTCGGGCTGATATCGATGGCGGTGATGTGCCTGCCCGCCGGGAAAGTGGGAATATCCAGCCCGGTGCCGAGGGCAGCAAACAGGATGTTGCCATCGCCCATGCGGCTGAACAGGGCTTCCTTGGCGGGGCGCCAGCGCACTTCCGCGCCGCGGCTGGCCATCAGGTCGAAAGTGGGGGCGGCCTTGTCCCATTTGTCGCGGGTGACTGTATCGACCATGTCAGAGTCCCCCGTCCGTCACCCGCTGCGGTCCGCGCAGGCTGTTGTTGAGTATCCACACCGCAACGATGCAGGCCAGGCCGCAGACGGCGCCCTCGAAAAGCGCGCCATCCGCATCGATCAGGCCCATGGCCCCGCGCATGCCCGTTACCATACCGGCGATCATGCCCGTAAGCATCAGCGGCACCATGACCTCCATGGCGCCGAGAATCACGCTGGCCGGCAGGAACAGCAAGGTGGCGAGCAACATGCCCGCGAACATGGCTATCAGCATGGCCAGCCACATATTCCAACCGGTCGGTACCAGTAGCCAGGCCAGCCAGCCGATGACGGCCCCGCCGATAACATTGATTGCGAGGTCACCCATTACGAAATAAAGCCGGTCGTCCATCTTGTCTCCAGAGTGCTGTTTGTCGCGTCCGCGAGGGCCACCCGTTCAGGATAGGCTATTGACCTGGCCCCGGCAGGGATATTTTCCGGGTGGCGGACTCGATCGTTTCCGGCCTGTGAGCGACCAGTATCCGGGTGATTGCGAGGTTCCTGATGCGATCGTTGAGCGTGCGCTCGTTTTCCATGTCGAGATGGCTGGTAGCCTCATCCATAAACAGGATGCGCGGTGAGCGGTACAGCGCCCTGGCCAGGATGATTCTCTGCTTCTGGCCGCCACTGAGGGCGCCGCCCATATCGCCGACCAGGGTGTTGTACTGCATGGGCATCCGGCTAATGTCCTCGTGTATGCATGCCGTATGTGCACAGGCTATAACGCGTTCGAAATCCGGGTTCTGGTCGAAACAGGCGATATTTTCGGCGAGCGAGCCGGCCAGTAATTGGTCATCCTGCATGACGCCTGCAATCTGCTGGCGATAGCTGTGTGTGTTGCCGATGGGTAGATCATCAACCAGGATTTCCCCCTCACTCGGTTCCACCAGTCCCATCAGGCATTTCAACAAGGTGGTTTTCCCGCAGCCGCTGGGTCCCACGATGGATACGGTTTCTCCCGGGTTGATGGTAAAACTGACGTTGCGGAAAATATAGGCATCCGCTTCTCCATAACGGTAGCCGAGCTTGCGGACCTCTATCTTGCCTTTGAGACTGTGGTTGGACGGTTCGTCCTGTGACAGTAGGCTTGCGGTAAGGTCAACATCTTCTGCCCGGGTAAAAATGATATCCGCGAGCCTGTCGAGGTGAAGTGCCAGCATCTTGAACTCCACCAGTTTGATGATCAGCGCATCCATGGATTCCATGAAGCGCGATTTGTAACTTATGTAGGCATAGAGCATTCCCACACTCATTGTATTTTCCATGACCGCGGTGGCGGCGAAGTAGATGACCAGAATATTTTCCAGGCCGAACAGCAGTTGGTTGGCGGCGTTATAATTTATGGTCCAGCGATTGATGCGTATGTGCTTGTTGATACTGCTTGCAAGGCAGTTTTGCCATTCCCCCTGGCGGTCATTTTCGCGTTGGTGCAGTTTTATGGTCTGGATGGCACGGACGGTTTCCATAAAATGGGAGTCGTGTTTCGCCTGTGCCACGATCTTTTCCTCGCTGAGCTGTCTCAGTGGACGGAACAGGATGACCCGCAGGGTTGCATAGAGGAGCACGAAAATGATCGAGATTATTGCCAGCTTGACGTTGTAGAGACACATGGCGGCCAGGGTGATCAAACCCATGAGGCCATCGACGACAGCGGCCACCAGTCCTGTCGACAATAGCTCGCGTACCTGGTGCAAGGAGCCAAACCGGGATATGACATCGCCCATATGCCGGGTCGAGAAATAGTTCATTGGCAGGCGGACCAGGTGATGGAACAGGTTCGCCGCCATCTGGATGTTGAGCAGGCTGGAGGCGTACAGAATAACCCTGTCTCGCAGGGTATTCGTGGCGGTCTGGATGAGGAGCAGCAGGCCAAAGCCGAGCGCGAGCGCGATCAGCAGATTGTCGTCCCCGCGCAGGATGACCTCATCCACTACTGTCTGCAGGAAAAAGGGCGTTACTACGGCAAACAGCTGGAGCAACAGGGACAGCAGCAGTATTTTCACCAGGTGGTTACCGAGGCCGTTAATACGTGACCAGAAGTGGCCGAGCCGCAGTTTTCGGGAAATCCTTGCCGGTTCAAATTCGTTCGTGGGCGTCAGTTCCAGTGCCACGCCGGTGAAGTGCTGGTCAAACGTGGACCTGTTGACCACCTGCCGGCCGACGGCGGGGTCGTGGATGGCGAAGCGCTTGCCGCGTACAGATTGCAGTACCACGAAGTGATTCATGCCCCAGTGCAGGATGCAGGGCAGCCGCAGCTCGCGCACATGCTCGGGTTCCAGGCGCAGTGCGCGGCTGGACAGCTGCAGCCTGGCGGCAATATCCATCAGGTTTTTCAGGTTGGTCCCCTGGCTGGATATCCTGAAGCGACGGCGCAGGCCCGCCATGTCGCTTTCATAGCCGTGAAACGCTGCGATCATAGACAGGCAGGCCAGTCCGCACTCCGCGGCTTCTGTCTGGATGGTCACAGGAAGTCGTCTGCCAGCGAAATTCAGGAGACGCCCTGCTTCCGCAGTTGACCCCGGTTGTGGCGCAGTTGTAATGGCCGAGGTCATTACAGTCTTCCACGCAGGCTGTATAGCGGTTCAAGCAGCCACTGGAGAATACTTCGCTCGGAAAGTTCTATGTCGGCAGACAGGGTCATGCCGGATTTGAGCGCGAAGTGCTTGCCGTAGGCCTGGACAGAGGGCTGGTCGGGGATTGCGGTGACCCGGTAGGCGGGTTCCCGGGTCGATACCGGGACCGAGTCCAGCTCCCCTGGCAGAAGTACCGAGTCGGACAGTTCCTGTATGCGACCCGGGTAGAGTCCAAATTTCTGGTAGGGGAATGCGTCATAGCGAATGTTCAACAGTTGTCCGGGCTGCAGGAATCCCGCCGCATGGACAGGCACCAGCAGGTGCGCCTTCAGTTGCGCATTCAGGGGAACCAGTGAAAGCAGGGGGAGACCGGCTTTTGTGGCTTGTCCGCTCCTGGCCTGGAGATTGCTGACGGCTCCACTTCTGGGTGCCTTTACAACGTAGGCGCGCTCTCCTTCGAGCTGTGCGACCTGTTGTTCAAGGCTGGAAAGTTGTGCCTGCAGGTTACCGGCTTCTCTCGCGGCTTCTTCAGGCAGGAGCTGTCGCTGGTACTCCAGTTGTTGCAGTTGATTTTGCAGGGACAACCGGTTGCGCTTCAGGTTCTGTTGTTCCTCCTGTAACGCCAGGTCCTCAGCCGCGGCAAGGTCAAGTTCGGCCCGGGAAATATGGCCGCTCTGGGCGAGGCGGGTGAATCGCCGGTGCTTCTCGCCGGCCAGGCGCTGCCTGAGTAAGAGGATTTCCTGCTGATCCCCCAACAGCTGGATGTTGCCGCTAAGCGATGCCATGCGCTGTTGGACATCCGCCATTTTGCGCGCATGGACGCTGTCGACGCGTGCCAGTTGATCCTCGAGCAGCCTCCGCTGGCTCGCGTACTCGTCGAGTACAATCGAGCCGAGATTCCTGCCATCGGCAAGGCTGTTTTCGCTCTGGACGACAAGCAGGGGCTGGTCCCTGGCGACGTGTTCGCCTTCGGAGACCAGTACCTGACCGATATTGCCGCCATTGCGCGCATAGACCCGCACGACACCGGCGTCCGCTTCGAGCCAGCCTACGACCGTCTCCTTGCGGGTGTAGGTGCTGGTGGTCAGCCACGCCAGGGTTGCGGCCAGCCAGAGGAGCAGGGCGATGAGCACCAGCGAGTGCGACAGGCGCGGCAGGAGAAGTACTTCGCCATGCAGTTTATTGGTGTGGCTGTCGATCGCCTGCCGGCGGAATAAACCTGTCACCTTGTATTCCCCTTCCATGGGTTAGATACGATGGTTCCAGCCAGAAACCACGGAGTATTTGAAGGCTGGTAATACAGGAATCCAGAGTGTTACCTGCGTGGTTTGCTGTCAACGAGACCCGGGCAGCAAATACGGCCGTACGTGGGAAAGGCGGCAGTTTTTGTGCGGGCCCCTGCGGGTTTTTCGGCGTGCCGCCGGGGCTTCTCCACTCCCAGGGTGCAGCCGGCGATGGCTGGGCGAAAATGCGTTCAACTGATTGTTCTCTGGTGGCACTTTCTGGACTCCGTCTGCCCGCATGGCGAAAAAAAATTGTGTCATCCTGCAACTGGTTTGGTCCCGGCATGGGCATCAACCCCTTCCTGCCCCTATAATCCCTCAATCGCCAAGATACGGACCCCCTTTGTGCAGCAATTCGCCGGCAGCCATATCCTCTCCATCAACCAGTTCGAACGCGCGGACGTGGAGCGTATTTTCAACGTCGCCGATAGCATGCAGCCCTACGCCCACCGCAGGCGGGTGACCAAGGTTCTCGATGGCGCCATCCTCGGCAACATGTTCTTCGAGCCCAGCACCCGGACGCGGGTCAGTTTCGGCAGTGCCTTCAACCTGCTCGGCGGGGAGGTGCGGGAAACCACCGGTTTCGAGTCATCGGCCATTTCCAAGGGCGAATCCCTCTACGACACCGCACGGGTCCTCAGCGGCTATTCCGATGTCATTGTCATGCGCCACCCGGCCGAGGGCAGCGTGGCGGAATTCGCCGCCGCCAGCCGGGTGCCGGTGCTCAATGGCGGCGACGGCAGTAATGAACACCCCAGCCAGGCCCTGCTGGACCTGTACACCATCCGCAAGGAACTGGCGGGCCACGGCCGCAGCCTCGAGAACCTGCGCATTGCCATGGTCGGCGACCTGCGCTTCGGGCGCACCGTGCATTCCCTGTGCAAGCTCCTGTGCCTGTTTCAGGGTGTTCAGGTGGTACTGGTATCGCCGGATGAGCTGCGTATGCCGGGTGACATCGTCGAAACCATGCGCAGCGCCGGGCTCGCGGTGAACGAATCCGATCAGCTGGAAGCGAGTATCGCCCACGTGGACATCGTCTATTCCACGCGCATCCAGGAGGAACGGTTCCAGTCCCAGGAGGAGGCCGACCTCTACCGCGGCCGCTTCCGCCTGAACCAGAGCGTCTACACCGCCAACTGCGAGCCCAACACGGTCATCATGCACCCGCTGCCTCGGGATTCCCGCGCCACCGCCCGGGAACTCGACGACGACCTCAACGACAACCCCAATCTCGCGATCTTCCGCCAGACCGACAACGGGGTGCTGGTGCGGATGGCGCTGTTTGCGCTGGTGCTGGATGTGGCCGACCAGGTCGATCGCCACGCCCGCGACGTCAACTGGTACACCGCGGGTCGATTCTGATGCCGCCGGAGCTGACCTTTGGCGCACAGGATGTGCGCATCCTCGAGGACGAGACGGCCTACCAGGGTTACTTCCGCATCCGCCGGGTGACGCTGCAGTACCGCGCCTTTGACGGCGGCTGGGTGGAACCGCAGGTGCGCGAGCTGTTCGAGCGCGGCGACGCGGTCGGCGTGTTGCCCTACCACCCGGAGAGCGACTCCCTGGTGCTGATCGAGCAGTTCCGGCCCGGTGCCATGCGCGGTAACGACAGCCCCTGGATGCTCGAACTGATTGCCGGCATCGTCGATGAAGGTGAGTCAGACGCCGATGTCGTGCACCGGGAGGCCATGGAAGAGGCCGGTTGTGAGCTGCTCGATGTCGAGCCGATCGCCACGGTGCTGCCCAGCGCCGGCGCCTGTACCGAACAGGTGCGCCTCTACTGTGGCCGGGTGGCCAATGCCGGAGTGGGGGGGGTGCACGGCCTCGCGGAAGAGGGCGAGAATATTCTCGTGCATTCGGTCCCTGTCGACGAGGCTTTCGCCCTGCTGGACCAGAATCGCGTTCCCAACGGCCACACGCTGATTTCCCTGCTCTGGCTGCGCAACCACATCGACGCTTTGCGGGAGCGCTGGGGCTAGACCCCGGGGCAGCTTCCGTGTCGGAATCCGCGGCCAAGCCCAGACCCGGCCTGTTGCGCTCCAGCGCACTGGTCGGCGCCATGACCATGATCTCCCGGGTGCTCGGCCTGTTGCGGGACGTGGTGATCGCCAGTTTCGTCGGCGCCAGCGCCAACGCCGACGCCTTCTTCATCGCCTTCAAGATTCCCAACTTCCTGCGCCGCCTGTTCGCCGAGGGCGCCTTTTCCCAGGCCTTCGTGCCGGTACTGGCGGATTACAAGGAGGAGGGGCCCCACGCCGCGGTCCAGGCGCTGGTCAACCGCACCGCGGGGGTGCTGGGCGGTGCCCTGTTGCTGCTCACCTCGCTGACCGTGGCAGCATCGCCGCTGGTGGCGATGCTGTTTGCGCCGGGCTTCATCGGCCAGGGCGAGAAATTTGAACTGACTGCCCAGCTGATCCGCATCACTTTCCCCTACCTGCTGCTGATCTCGATGACCGGGTTCTGTGGCGCCGTGCTCAACAGTTACGGGCGCTTTGCCGTGCCGGCGTTTACCCCGGTATTCCTCAACCTCTCGCTGATCTTTGCCGCCATCGTCGCCTCACCCTGGTTCTCGGAGCCGGTGTATGCGCTGGCCTGGGGGGTGTTCTTTGCCGGTATCGTCCAGCTGCTGTTCCAGTTGCCCAGCCTCTACCGGCTGGACCTGGTACCGCGCCCCGTCTGGGATACCCGCGACGAGGGCGTGCGGCGCATCCTCAAGCTGATGGTGCCGGCCCTGTTCGGCGTTTCGGTCAGCCAGATCAACCTGCTGCTGGACACCGTGCTCGCCTCCTTCCTGCCCACCGGCAGCATCTCCTGGCTGTACTACTCCGACCGCCTCTCCGAATTGCCGCTGGGCGTCTTCGGCGTGGCCATCGCCACCGTCATCCTGCCCAACCTCTCCGCCCACCGTGCCGCGGCCCGGGAGGAGCGGTTCGCCAGCACCCTCGACTGGGCCATGCGCTGCATCCTGCTGATCGGAATCCCCTCGGCGCTGGCACTGGTACTGCTGGCGGAGCCGATCCTGGTCACCCTGTTCCAGTACGGCGAACTCACCGCCAACGACGTCACCATGTCCGCCCTCAGCCTGCGCGCCTACAGCCTGGGGCTGCTGGCCTTCATGCTGGTGAAAGTACTGGCCCCCGGTTTCTATGCCCGCAAGGACACCCGGACCCCGGTGAAGATCGGCATCGTGGCCATGGTCGCCAACATGGTGCTGAACCTCGTCCTCGTTTTGCCGCTGATGTATTACTACAACATCGGCCACGTCGGGCTCGCCCTGGCGACCAGCCTGGCGGCCTGGCTCAATGCGGGGCTGCTGCTGCGCGGCCTGCTGCTGCGCGGGGTCTTCCACTGGCAGCGGGGCTGGGCGGGCTTCATGCTGCGCCTGGGCCTGGCGACAGTGGCGATGTGCGCGGTGCTGCTGTACCTGACTGCGCCGGTGGACAGCTGGCTCGGCTGGGGGGTAGCCCAGCGGGGGCTGCAGATGGCCCTGCTGTGTGGCGCTGGTGTGGGGGTGTACCTGCTGGTCCACCTGGCGTGCGGGACGCGGCTGCGGCATTTGCGGGCGCCGGTAGGGGTGTGACGCGTTATGAATTTCCGCCTGGCCCCCCGGGCAGGCCGTATCGACGCCTGCGGACATCTCCGGTCATATCCACGTTTTCGCTGCCCCCCCGATTCGCTATAATTGCCCGCTTACTTTTGACCGGGCAGACCCAGATCCGATGGAGCTGATACGCGGCCTGCACAATTTGCGGCCAAAACACCGCGGTTGTGTCGCCACAATCGGCGCCTTTGACGGGGTCCATCTCGGGCACCAGGCAGTACTGGCGCATCTCAAGGAGAAGGCGGCAGAACTCAAGCTGCCCTCGGTGGTGATCGTCTTCGAACCGTTGCCGCGAGAGTACCTGGCGCCACTGGAGGCGCCGCCGCGGATCATGAGCTTCCGCGAGAAGTTCCTCGCGCTGGAGGAACTCGGGATCGACCGCCTGCTGCGGATTCGCTTCAACGAGCACCTGCGCAACCTGTCCGCCGCCGATTTCGTGCGGCAGGTGTTTGTCGAGGGGCTGGGTGTGCGCTACGTGGTGCTGGGTGACGATTTCCGTTTCGGCCGGGCTCGCCAGGGCGACCTGGGTTTCATCCAGGAGCAGGGCAGGGTGCAGGGATTCGAAGCCTGCTCCACACCCACCCGCGAGTGCGACGGCGAGCGGGTGAGCAGCACCCGTATTCGCGAAGTGCTTGAAGAGGCCGATTTCGAGCTGGCGGAAAGGCTGCTGGGGCGCCCGTACACCATCAGCGGCAAGGTGGTCTACGGCCGGCAACTGGGGCGTTCGCTCGGTGTGCCGACCGCCAACATGCAGCTGTTCCGGCTGCGGGCACCCCTGTCCGGGGTGTACGTGGTGGAAGTCAGCGGCGCCGGCCTCGAGCGGGCCATGGGCGTCGCCAATGTCGGCGTACGGCCCACGGTGGACGACAGTATTACGGCCAACCTGGAAGTGCACCTGCTGGACCGCCAGGTCAGCCTGTACGGCCGGCATATTTCGGTCTGTTTCCGCCACAAACTGCGCGAGGAACGGAAATTCGATTCGCTCGAGGAACTGAAAGCGAACATCCTGCGGGATATAGACAACACACGCGCCTGGTTCGCCGGGCAACTGGCATGATTAGAGCCCTATGAGTGATTACAAAGACACCCTGAACCTGCCGCAGACGGCATTCCCGATGAAAGCCAGCCTGGCCCAGCGGGAGCCGCAGCGCCTGCAACAGTGGCAGGACATGGACCTGTACGGCAAGATCCGCGCGGCCAGCGCCGGCAAGCCCAAATATATCCTCCATGACGGCCCGCCCTACGCCAATGGCGAGCTGCACGTGGGCCACGCGGTCAACAAGATCCTCAAGGACATTATCGTCAAGTCGCGCACGCTGGCAGGCTTCGACGCGCCCTACGTGCCGGGCTGGGACTGCCACGGCCTGCCCATCGAGCTCAACGTCGAGAAAAAGGTCGGCAAGCCCGGCGGCAAGGTCAGCCCGGCGGAATTCCGCCAGAAATGCCGCGAATACGCCTCCAGCCAGGTGGACGCCCAGCGCGAGGATTTCATGCGCATGGGTGTACTGGGCGACTGGTTCGACCCCTACCTGACCATGAATTTCCGCTTCGAGGCGGACATCGTGCGCACCCTCGGGCGCATCGTCGACAACGGCCACCTGCACAAGGGCTTCAAGCCGGTGCACTGGTGTACCGATTGTGGCTCCGCGCTGGCCGAGGCCGAGGTGGAGTACAAGGACAAGCATTCACCGGCGATCGACGTGGCCTATGCCGCCGTCGATCCCGCGGCCTTCAACGCCGCCTGCGGCAGTGCCTACGCCGGCGAGATCGCCATCCCCATCTGGACCACCACCCCCTGGACCCTGCCCGCCAGCATGGCGGTGAGCCTGCACCCGGAGCTCGATTACCTGCTGATCGAGGGCGAGGGGCGCGCCCTGCTGGTGGCGGAGGAACTGGCCGAGAGCTGTGTTGCCCGTTACGGCCTGCCCGTGCTGACCGTCCTGGGCCGCTGCAAGGGCGCGGCGCTGGACCGGCAGTTGCTGCAGCATCCTTTCCTCGACCGCCAGGTGCCGGTGGTCCTCGGCGAACACGTCACCACCGAGGCCGGCACCGGCGCCGTGCACACCGCGCCGGCCCACGGCCAGGACGACTTCGTGGTCGGCCAGGCCTACGGTATCGAGGTCTACAACCCGGTGGGCGGTAACGGTGTCTACCTGCCGGAAACCCAGTTTTTCGCCGGCCAGCACGTGATGAAGGCCAACCCGGAAATCGTCGAACTGCTGCAGGCGCGCGGCGTGCTGCTGCACCACGAGCAGTACGAGCACAGCTACCCGCACTGCTGGCGCCACAAGACCCCGATCATCTTCCGCGCCACGCCGCAGTGGTTCGTCAGCATGCAGCAGAACGGCCTGCTGGACGCGGCGAAAGCGGCGGTGGAGAAAGTCCAGTGGCTGCCGGACTGGGGCAAGGCCCGCATCGACAGCATGCTGGCCAGCCGGCCGGACTGGTGTATCTCCCGCCAGCGCACCTGGGGTGTGCCGATCACCCTGTTCGTGCACCGGGAAAGCGGCGCGCTGCACCCGCGCACTGCGGAACTCATCGAGCAGGTGGCCCTGCGTATCGAGGAGGCGGGCATCGACGCCTGGTTTGACCTCGAACCGGTGGAACTGCTCGGCGACGAGGCGGCGGACTACGACAAGATCACCGACACGCTGGATGTCTGGTTCGACTCCGGCGTCACCCACGCCTGCGTGCTGCGCCAGCGCGAGGGCCTGCAGGCCCCGGCGGACCTGTACCTGGAAGGTTCCGACCAGCACCGCGGCTGGTTCCAGTCCTCCCTGCTCACCGGTATTGGCGCCTACGGGGAAGCCCCCTACAAAACCGTGCTCACCCACGGTTTCACCGTGGATGGCCAGGGCCGCAAGATGTCCAAGTCCATCGGCAATATCATCCCGGCGAAGAAGGCGATGAACGACCAGGGCGCCGACATCCTGCGCCTGTGGGTGGCGGGGGCGGACTTCCGCGGCGAAATCGCGGTCTCCGACGAAATCTTCAAGCGCACCGGCGACGCCTACCGGCGCATCCGCAATACCGCGCGCTTCCTGCTCTCCAACCTCAACGGCTTCGACCCGGCGGTGGACGCACTGGCAGCGGGCGAGATGCTCTCGCTGGATCGCTGGGCGGTGGACCGCGCAGCCGCGCTGCAGGAAGAGCTGCAGCGGGATTACGAGAACTTCCACTTCCACCAGATCTACCACAAGCTGCATAACTTCTGTGCCGGCGACCTCGGCGGTTTCTACCTCGACGTGATCAAGGACCGCCAGTACACCACCCGTGCGGATTCGGTGGCGCGGCGCTCAGCGCAGACCGCCATGTTCCACATTGGTGAAGCCCTGGTGCGCTGGATTGCGCCCATCCTCAGCTTCACCGCCGAGGAAATCTGGGAAAACCTGCCCGGCGAACGCGCCGAGTCGGTGTTCCTGGTGGAGTGGTACCCGCAGCTCGCCCGCCTCGCGGACGGCGCGGCCATGGGCCGTGACTACTGGCGCCAGGTGATGGCAGTGCGCGACGCGGTCAACAAGGAAATCGAAGTGCAGCGGACCGCGGGCAAGGTGCGCGGCTCCCTCGACACCAGCGTGACCCTGTACTGCAGCGACGACCTGCTGGCCGCGCTGGGTGAACTCGGCGAGGAACTGCGCTTCGTACTGATTACCTCCGGTGCGGCGCTGGCGCCGCTGGCTGATGCGCCAGCGGAGGTCGCGGGCACCGAGATCGATGGCCTGTGCCTGCAGGTGGCGGTATCCGGCGACGAGAAGTGCGAGCGCTGCTGGCACCGCCGCCCGGATGTGGGCAGCATCGCCGCCCACCCGACCCTCTGTGGTCGCTGCGTGGAAAATGTCGACGGCGAAGGCGAGCAACGCCGTTTTGCCTGAGCGTATTCGAGTGCTGCGCTGGTACGTGCTGGCGCTGGTGGTGGTGTTGCTGGACCAGTACACCAAGGGGCTGGCCAGCGCGCAGCTGGAATACGCGCGCCCGGTGCCGGTGTTTTTCTGGTTCGACCTGACCCTGCACCACAACCCCGGCGCGGCCTTCAGTTTCCTCAGCGACGCCGGTGGCTGGCAGCGCTGGTTTTTCACCGGCATCGCGGTGGCCATGAGCGTGGCCATCGCCGCCTGGCTGTTTTTCGTGCCGCGCGCGCAGTGGCTGCTGGCCCTGGGCCTGGGCCTGATACTGGGTGGTGCGCTGGGCAATCTCTGGGACCGGGTCGTGCTCGGCCACGTGGTGGATTTTATTTCCGTACACTGGCAGGGCTGGTACTTTCCCACCTTCAACCTGGCCGACTCGGCGATCACCGTCGGCGCCGGCTGCCTGATACTCGACAGCTTCCTTCACCGGGGGCAGGAGAAAGCATGACCGACTGCAGCGTTCCAGTCTCCGAGGGCACTCGCGTGTTCCTGAATTTTTCCGTCAGCCTGGAAGACGGCTCCGAGGTGGATTCCAACTTCGGCACCGACGTGGTGGATTTTGCCGTCGGTGACGGCTCCCTGCTGCCCGGATTCGAACGCCGGATTTTCGGCATGAGTGCGGGCGAACGGCAGATGTTTACCGTGCCGCCGGAGGATGCCTTCGGCCAGCCCAACGAGCAGAACGTCCAGCGCATCAAGCGGGACAACTTCGACCCGGATGCCGAGCTGGAAATCGGCCTGGTGTTTTCCTTTGCCGACGCCAGTGGCGGTGAGTTGCCGGGCATGATCATCGCCTTTGACGATGACGACGTGACCGTCGACTTCAATCATCCCCTGGCCGGCCGGACTATACTGTTCGATGTGCTGATTCACCGGGTGGAGCCCCTGGAGCTGCACTGATGAAAATCCGCCTCGCCAATCCCCGCGGATTCTGTGCCGGTGTCGACCGGGCGATCGACATCGTCAACCGCGCGCTGGAAGTGTTCGGCGCGCCGATCTACGTGCGCCACGAAGTCGTCCACAACAAGTTCGTGGTAGAGGACCTGCGCTCCCGCGGGGCGATTTTCGTCGACGAACTGGAAGAGGTTCCCGACGACAGGATCGTTATCTTCAGCGCCCACGGCGTTTCCCAGCAAGTGCGCCAGGAGGCCGAGCGCCGCCAGCTGCGCGTGTTTGACGCGACCTGCCCGCTGGTGACCAAGGTGCATATCGAGGTCGCCCGCTTCAGCGCCGCGGGCCGCGAGTGCATCCTGATAGGCCACGCGGGGCATCCCGAAGTGGAAGGTACCATGGGCCAGTACGATCATTCCGCCGGGGGCGAAATCTACCTCGTGGAAGACGAGGTACAGGCTGCGAAACTGCAGGTCCGGAACCCGGAACGCCTGTCCTACGTCACCCAGACCACACTGTCCATGGACGATACCGCCCGGGTCATCGACCTGCTGCGCGAGCGCTTTCCGCAGATCGAAGGGCCGCGCAAGGACGATATCTGCTACGCCACCCAGAACCGCCAGGACGCCGTCCGCCAGCTCGCGGAGGTCTGCGACCTGGTGCTGGTGGTGGGTTCGCCCAACTCCTCGAACTCCAACCGCCTGCGGGAACTGGCCGAGCGCATGGGCGCCGAGGCCTACCTGCTGGACGGCGCGGAGGATATCGATTCCACCTGGCTACAGGGCAAACAGAGCGTCGGCGTGACCGCTGGCGCATCTGCGCCTGAAAACCTCGTGCAGGGTGTGATCGAAGGCCTGATGGCACTGGGCGCCGAATCCCCCGAGGAAATCGAAGGGCGCCCGGAGAACGTGACCTTCTCGCTGCCGCGGGAGTTGCGGATCGACGCCGTCGAGCTCTGATCGCGCCACCGTACCCATCCGCTGCGGCCACATTCCGCCAATAGCATCCATTTCGTAGCACCCCCTCCCGCGCCGGCTAAGCTGGCCGGAGGAGGGCAGTTCCATGGACGGATTACAGCGCGCTCGCGCCGGTTTCACCCTGGTCGAACTACTTGTCGTAGTGAGCCTGGTTGGCCTGCTGCTGGGCATAGGATTACCCGGGTTCCAGCACCTGCTGGAGACCACCCGCATGCGCTCGCAGATGTACCGCGTGCTCGGCGACATCCTGCTGACCCGCAGCGAAGCCATCAAACGCAACCGTCCGGTCATCATGTGCCCTTCGGGATTCCACGGCGGTGGCAAGCGCGCCTGCGAAGGCGCCTTTGGCGATGGCTGGGTGATCTTTCCGGATACCAATGGCAACCGGGAGC
The DNA here is from genome assembly GCF_048323675.1 of Haliea sp. E17. Classification (NCBI taxonomy): domain Bacteria; kingdom Pseudomonadati; phylum Pseudomonadota; class Gammaproteobacteria; order Cellvibrionales; family Halieaceae; genus Haliea; species Haliea sp. E17. The sequence continues at coordinate 64,432 of NZ_JBLWFK010000003.1, read as the reverse complement.
TCGATACCGACGAGCCGCTGCTGCTCGCCGCTGAAGCTCTGCCTTCCGGTTATACCCTCACCAATCGTGCCGGCACCCGGAATTCCGCGGAGAAGATCGTCTATCGCCCCGACGGCACCTCGTCACGCAACCGCACGCTGATGTTCTGCTCTTCCCGCAGACCTGAAATCGAGTCGTTCAATATTGTGTTGAATATCGTCGGTCGGCCCAGGCTGGAGCGGGGGTGGGGGGAGTGTCACGAGTAAATTCAGACCAGGTGAATAGTCATGATATTTGGCAGCTCGACGCAAAAGTGAGTTCCGGATGGTTGTCAGAACGCAATTTCACACAAGTATTTTTGGCACTAAAGGTAGGGACGTTGAAGCATATACCCCGCGCCGGGGCGTCCGAGGGCAGGATGTCCGAGGCCGAGCCTGTACATGGATGTACGCTTTTTGGCGGTCCCGGCGCGGGGTATATGCTTCAGCGGCCCGGGAATGTCACTCCCATGCCAAGCTGGACCATACCTCAGTAACAAAAGAAGCCATTTTAAACACTAATCATCCAGCCCCAACTTCTTCAACCGGTAGCGCAAACTCCGAAAGCTGATCCCCAGCAACTTCGCCGTCGCCGTCTTGTTCCAGCGCGACTCCTCCAGCGCACTGCTGAGAATCTGCTTTTCGATGTCCTCGAGATAGCCTTCCAGGTCCCCGTAGGCCTCCTCCACCGACCAGCTGAGACTGCCGTCGCGATCGGATTTCCGGGTGCGGGCCGTCGGGCTGCGCGGCGACATCTGCGAGAACTGCAGGTCATCCGCGGTGATCACATCGTCTTCCGCCAGGGCCATCGAGCGTTCCAGGATGTTCTCCAGTTCGCGAATGTTGCCGGGGAAACTGTAGCCTTTGAGCGCCTCGATCGCCGAGGCATCCAGGCGAATGTTGCTGGCCCCGTGGGCGCTGGCGATTTTCTGCAGCAGGTGGCGGGCCAGCGCGGGCAGGTCCGCCATCCGCTCGCGCAGGCTGGGGACATGGAGGTCGATCACGTTGATGCGGTAGTACAGGTCGTTGCGGAAGCGGCCGGCCTCCACCTCCGCGGCGAGGTCCTTGTGGGTGGCGCTGAGGATGCGCACATCCGTCGCTTGCTCCTCACTGGCGCCCACCGGGCGGATGACCTTTTCCTGGATCGCGCGCAGCAGCTTGACCTGCATCGGCAGCGGCAGGTCGGCGACCTCGTCGAGGAACAGCGTGCCGCCTGCCGCCACCTGGAACAGGCCGGGCTTGTCGCTGGTGGCGCCGGTGAAACTGCCTTTGCGGTGACCGAAGAGCTCGCTTTCCATCAGGTCCGGCGGGATCGCGCCGCAGTTGACCGCGACGAAATTGTTGCCCGAGCGCGGGCCATTGCTGTGAATCAGGCGGGCCACCACCTCCTTGCCGCTGCCGGATTCCCCGCGGATATGTACCGGCGCCTGGCTGCGCGCCAGCTTGCCGATCTGCTTGCGCAGGGTCCGGACCGCCGCGGTTTCACCGATCAGGTCCTGCCCGGTGTCGGTGTGTTGGCGGTTGTCGGATTCGCCGAGTTGCAGGGCATTGCTGACCAGCTTGCGCAGCACTTCCAGTTCGATCGGCTTGCTGATGAAATCGAAGGCTCCGGCCTTGAGCGCGGTTATCGCGGTTTCCACGCTGCCGTGGGCGGTAATCATGGCGACTGGAATGTGGGCGTGCTCCTGCTGGATGAATTCCACGAGGTTGATGCCGTTGCCGTCGGGCAGTTTCATGTCGGTGAGGCACAGGTCCGGCGAGGATTCGATCACCAGGGTTCGCGCCTCGCCGAGGGTTGCCGCACTCAGGGTTTCCAGGCCCATCCGCGAGAGGGTGATATCCAGCAGTTCGCGAATATCGGGTTCGTCGTCGACAATCAGGACTCGCTGGGGTGGCATTTACATTGCTCTCTGGTTCAGGGAAATACGGAAGCAGCTCTCACCGCTGTCTGTCGGCCGGTAGCTGAGGATGGCGTTGTTGATTTCACACAATTCCTTGCACAGGAACAAGCCCAGCCCGCTGCCTTCCTCCACGGTGGTAAAAAACGGCTCAAACAGCTTGGACTGGTCGGCGCGGGGGACGCCGCTGCCACTATCGATCACATTGATGACGCACTGGTGGGTGGGAAACACCAGGTCAACCTCGATCCGCGCGGTTTCCCTGCCGGTGGCCATGCCGGAGTGGCGCAGGGCGTTGTCCAGCAGGTTGGTCAGTACCCGGCGCAGGTTGCCCGGGTCGAATTCGATCAGCAGTTCCCGATAGGAACAGTCCACGGTCACCTCGGCCGGGCTTTTCAGGCCCTCGAGGTATTCGGCGACGAACCCGGTGATCCAGGTATCGAGGGTGAGGAATTCCGGTTTTGGCGGCTCGCGCCGGGAAATCTGCATCACGCTCTCGACGATCTGGTTCACCCGCTCGCAGTGTGACTGGATGATCTGCGCCATGCGCTGGTCGCCCGGCGCCAGTTCGTCCGATTCCTGCAGCAACTGGGCGGCGTGGCTGATCGCGCCGAGGGGGTTGCGGATCTCGTGGGCGATACTGGCGGTCAGCCGCCCCAGAGAGGTCAGCTTGAGCGACTGGGCGTACTGGGTTACCGGGGTGTAGTCCTCCACGAAGACCAGGGTTTCCCGGCGGCTGCTGGGTTGCAGTTCGCGGAAGTGGGCGATGACCGTCGGGCAATCCTCGGCAACGGCAAACGGCGTGGGGCGGTGTTGGCCGGTGTCGCGCCACTGCTGGAACTGGTAGGCGAGTTCGACGCAGTAGTCCGCCAGCTGCCGGCCCTGGTCCATGAATACCGGGCGTTCCGGCACCAGCAGCACCGACGCCGCGCGGTTCATGACCCGCACCGCCCCGTCACTGCCCACCAGCAGGATACCGGTCTCCATGTGCTGCACGATCTGTTCATTCAGGCGCTGCAGGTCATACAGGTCACTGGCCCTGGCGCGGGCGAGTTCCTCTGCCCGTCCCAGGCGTTGCACGACGATCTGCACCATGAAGGACACCAGGAACATCAGGCCGCCGAGAATTCCCGCGGGAAAAATCGAGCGGATATCACGGATGCCGGCGGCGATAAACCAGCCGGTATCGCCGAGCAGGGCGAGGGCGCTCAACGCCGCCACCAGGGTGGCCAGGGTGCGGTTGGTCAGCAGTACGGCGCTGGCCGCGACGGTGATCACCATCAGTACCGGCAGGCCGCTGATAATGCCGCCGCTGGCGTGGCCCATCAACGTTATACTGACAATATCCGCGGCGAACACGGTGAGCATCAGGCGCGGGCCCATGGGGCGGCCGAGCAGGGCAACCAGCGGGATATTGCTCGCCAGGTGGGCCAGCGCGACCCAGAGATAGAGCTGGGGGAACAGGATGCCGACCATTTGCCGGGTGTTCGGGCTGACCAGCATGATCAGCAGCACGATGGAGATCAGCGCCCGATACGCGAGATAGATCCGGAACGGGGTGGCCTTTTGCGGCGTCGTTCTGGCCGCGGGGCGGGTGATGATGGCAGGGCGATTCACGTCGGTTTGCGCTTCTTATCCGGATTCTTCGCGTCGTTGCGCAACAGTCTATCAGGCTTGGGGCGGATTCGGGCTGGCGATCAGCCGGAGATTTGCGGAAAATAGCGCTCCCCGCGTTTAACCGAACCGAGCAGCAATATGGCAAGCCTGGACATCCTGATCGCCCAGATAAACACCCTCGTGGGTGATTTCGACGGCAATACCGAACGGGTCATCGAGAGCGCCCGGCGGGCGGTGGAGAGCCACGCGTCACCGGTCATTGTTTTCCCGGAATTGACCCTCTGCGGCTATCCCCCGGAAGACCTCCTGCTGCGGCCCAGTGTGGAAATTCGCGTCAATCGTTCCCTGAACCGCCTGTTTGCGGAACTGCCCGCGCAGGCCTGGGTGGTCATCGGTTACCCGCGCCGTGAGGGCAGCCACCTGTACAACGTCGCCGGCGTGATACACGACGGCCAGCTGGTCGCCGAGTACCGCAAACAACGCCTGCCAAACTATGAAGTCTTCGACGAGAAACGCTACTTCGTCCCGGGCGACCAGCCCTGCGTCGTCGACATCGATGGCATCCCGGTAGGCCTCAGTATCTGCGAGGACATCTGGGAAGCCGAACCCACCGCCATGGCCGCGGCGGCGGGCGCCGAACTGCTGCTCAACCTGAACTCCTCCCCCTATCACCGGGGCAAGCGCGGCGAGCGCTGGGCGCTGGTCGGGCAGCGCGCCCGGGAATCCAGCCTGCCCATCGTCTACGTCAACCAGGTGGGCGGGCAGGACGAGCTGGTCTTCGATGGTGGTTCCTTTGCCGTGACCGGCGCCGGCGAGGTCGCCGCGGCGGCCCCCAATTTCGTCGAGGGCGAGTACTGGCTGCACTACCAGCACGGCGCACAGCAGCCCTTCAGCGGGCTGTCTGTCGCCCCGCCGCTGGATGAACTGGAGGCCATCTGGCAGACCCTGGTGCTGGGCGTGCGCGACTACGTCAACAAGAACCGCTTCCCCGGCGTGGTCCTCGGGCTGTCTGGCGGTATCGACTCTGCGCTGACCCTGGCGATCGCCGTGGAAGCCCTCGGCCCGGAGCGGGTCGAAGCGGTAATGATGCCCTTCCGCTACACCGCGCAAATGAGCGTGGAGGACGCCGCCGAACAGTCGCGCATCCTCGGCGTCGGCCACAAGGTCATTTCCATCGAACCGATCTACGAGACCTTCATGGCGGCACTGAAGACTGAGTTCGAAGGCCTCGCCCCCGACACCACCGAGGAAAACCTGCAGGCCCGCTGCCGCGGCGTCCTGCTGATGTCCATCTCCAACAAGAAGCGCAGCCTGGTACTGACCACCGGCAACAAGAGCGAACTGGCGGTGGGCTATTCCACCCTCTACGGCGATATGGCGGGCGGCTTCGACCCGATCAAGGACGTGCCGAAAACCCTCGTCTACGAACTCTGCCGCTACCGCAACTCCCTGGGCCCCTGCATCCCCCAGCGGGTCATCGACCGGCCGCCCTCGGCGGAACTGGCGCCCGACCAGAAGGACGAGGACAGCCTGCCACCCTACGATGTGCTGGACCGTATCCTCGAGATGTACGTGGAACGCGATATGAGTGCCGAGGCGATCATTGCCGAGGGTCTGGAGCGCGAGGCGGTCACCCGCGTGGTGCGGCTGGTGGACCTCAACGAATACAAGCGCCGGCAGGCCCCGGTGGGTGTCCGCATCACCCGGCGCGGCTTCGGCCGGGATCGGCGCTATCCGATTACTTCTGGCTGGCGGATCGGGGATTGACTTGGGGCTGAGGTATCCGCCGGTCGGTGCCCTCAGGGGGACTTCTGGTTCCAGTTGCGTACGGCGGGGTGCCACTCGCCCGGCCTGCTTACTGTATATCCCCTCCTGAAAACCGCAAAAGCGCCATCCATGGCAGCTCGGCCTCGGCCATCCATGGCCTCGGACGTTTTCCGGAGGGGATATACAGCAAGCAGTCCTCCCTTGGATGATGCGATATACATCGAGCTTCGAACCTTAAATCCAGAATGGAAAGTTCTGCCTGTACAGGGGGAGTGCTGGCTATTCCGAGCACATCAAAGCTGGTGTGACATGACGAACCACCGAGCCTGGACATGGATGTGCGCTTTTTGGCGGTCCCGGAGAGCGATAATAGCTTCGGCGGCCCGTACTACGGAGCCCCAGTTTCGGTCCCGGGAGGTGACACTTGCTAAGGCGGCCCGGGCTACAGCGTCCCAACACCGCCAAAGCGAGAAATACACTCACAATGCTAATACGGATTAATAAAGAAGTTCCGAATAGCAGATTTCGAAAATGGGAGCCCTCAGCAATCCCGGCACATCTTCGGCCGGTTATCAAACTGCGGCGGTGTTGGCGGGAAGAACAGGCCGAAGGTCAGCTTGTTGATCCAGTTGCGCTGCAGGCCATCCAGCGTATAGACACTCTTGAACTCGCCGTTCTTGTCGATATTCGGGTGGTCCGGGTAGTTCTTGGCCAGCACATCGATGGAATCCTGCGCCAGGTCGTTCATGCCCAGGAGGATGTAGCCCTGGGCCATCACCGCCAGCCCGTCGGCTACCGCCGGCGACTGCTGGAAGTGTTCGACCACGTAGCGGCCGCGGTTCACCGCCGCCATGTAGGCGCCGCGGCGGAAGTAGTAGTTGGCGACGATGATCTCGTGGCGGGCCAGCACATTGCGCAGGTAGACCATGCGCGCGCGGGCGTCGGCTGCGTAGGGGCTGTCCGGGTAGCGGGTGACCAGCTGGCTGAACTGGGCGAAGGCCTCCTTCAGCGGGTTGATGTCCCGCTCCGCGGCGTCGGTGGGCAGGAAGCGGTCGAAGAAGTCCGTGTTGACGTTGTAGGCCGCCAGGCCCTTCATGTAGTACGCGTAGTCCACGTTGGGGTGGGCGGGGTGCAGGCGGATAAAGCGGTCCGCGGCCTCCACTGCCGCCTCGCGTTCATAGCCCTGGTAGTGGGCGTAGATCAGCTCCAGCTGGGCCTGTTCGGCGTAGCGGCCGAAGGGATAGCGGGATTCCAGCGCCTGCAGGTTGCGGATGGCCATGTCCCAGTTACTGGAGCGCAGGTGCTTCTGTGCCTGCTCATAGATATCCTGCTCGCCGCTGTCGGCGCCGATATCGGGCAATTCGTCGTTGCTGGAGCAGGCGATCAGCACCAGGCTGAGGAGGAGAAGCAGAACGTGTCTCAAGGAACTCACCAGTGTTTGCGGGGCAGCGTGTTAATATTCAAGGCGGCTATTTAACCATAGCCTCGTGAGCGCTTAAACAGGTAAACCATGGGCGAGAAAATACAGCAGCAGGCGGTGGTCCCCGCAGAGATGGCAGGGGAGCGGCTGGACCAGGCTGCGGCACAGTTATTTCCGGCGTACTCCCGCTCCCGACTGCAGGAGTGGATCAAGGCGGGAGAGTTGCAGGTGGACGGGGTCTCCATGCGGCCCCGGGACAAGGTGCGCGAGGGCGCGGTACTGGTCATCGATACCGTGCTGGAGGCCGCGGTGGGCTGGGCCGCCCAGCCGATCGCGCTGGATATCGTCTACGAGGATGAGCACATTCTGGTACTCAACAAACCCGCCGGGCTGGTGGTGCACCCGGCGGCGGGGCATGCGGACGGCACACTGGTGAATGCCCTGCTGGCGCATGCGCCGGAGATGGAGCTGCTGCCCCGGGGCGGTATCGTGCACCGGCTGGACCGGGAAACCTCCGGCATCATGGTCGCCGCGAAGAGCCTGCTGGCCCACGGCGACCTGGTCGCCCAGCTGCAGGAGCGCACGGTGAAGCGCGAGTACCGCGCCGTCTGCGTCGGCGCCCTGACCGGCGGCGGGAGCGTGAAGGAACCCATCGGCCGGCATCCCAAGCAGCGCAAGAAGATGGCGGTGGTGCACGGCGGCAAACCCGCTGTCACCCACTACCGGATTCACCAGCGCTTCGGTCACCACACCTCGCTCACGGTCAACCTGGAGACCGGGCGCACCCACCAGATTCGCGTGCACATGGCGCACCGCCACAACCCGCTGATCGGCGACCCGGTCTACGGCGGCCGTCCGCGCATCCCGCCGGGCGCGTCCGACCTGCTGATCGATACGCTGCGACACTTCCCCCGCCAGGCGCTGCACGCGCGGGCGCTGGGCCTGTTCCACCCGGAAAGTGGTGAGGAACTGTACTTTGAATGCCCACTGCCCGAGGACATCGCCAGCCTGCTGGAGATACTTGCAGCAGAGGACCCGGTGGAGGGCGCCCGTGTTTGAATTACTGGAACCGGACTGGTCGGTGCCGGGCGTTACCGCCTTCACCACCACCCGGGCGGGCGGCCACAGCACCGCCCCCTGGGACAGCTTCAATCTCGGTGATCACGTCGGCGATGACCCCGCGGCGGTGGCTGCCAACCGGGAGGCGCTGGCCTCCCTGTTGCCCCGCGGCAGCCGGGTGCAGTGGCTGCGTCAGGTACATGGCACGCGCGTGGTCAAGGCGGGGGTGGAAACCGGCATCCCCGACGCGGATGCCAGCTGGAGTAACCAGCCGGGGGCCGTCTGCTCGGTCATGACGGCGGATTGCCTGCCGGTGTTGTTCGCCAGCCGCGACGGCAGGGTAGTGGCGGCGGCGCATGCCGGCTGGCGCGGGCTGCTCGACGGGGTACTGGAGGCCACCGTGGCGGCGATGCCTGTCGATTCTGTGCAAATAATTGCATGGATGGGCCCCTCTATCGGGCCGGAAGCCTTCGAACTGGGCCCCGAAGTCTACCGGGCCTTCATCGATGCGGGCGATGCGCCATCCGCGTTCCGGGCCGCGGGCCGGGAAGGGCACTACCTGGGCGATATGTACGCCCTCGCGCGTGGTCGCCTGCAGCGGCTTGGCGTCACCGACATCACCGGCGGCGGGCTGTGTACCTTCAACGACCCCGCGCGCTTCTATTCCTACCGCCGGGACGGCGAACAAAGCGGCCGCATGGCGACTGTGATCTGTATCAATCCCGGCACAGAATAAATTTGTCCCTGCTTGAAATAGGGATTTAAGGCCGCATATCCATTCGCAGACTAGACTACAGCCACCGATGACCCGGTTGGCCAGAGGATTTTTAAATGCGAATGGATAAACTCACCAACCAGCTGCAGACAGCACTGGCGGATGCCCAGTCGCTGGCACTGGGCAAGGACCACAACTTTATCGAGCCGGTACACCTGCTGGCGGCCCTGCTGGAGCAGAGCGGCGGTTCTTCACGGCCGCTGCTGCAGAAGGCCGGCGCCGATGTCGCGCGCCTGCGCACCGAGGTACAGGATGCGCTGGAGGCCATGCCCAAAGTCAGCGGCACGGGGGGCGACGTGCACCTCTCCCAGGACCTGGGCCGGGTGCTCAACCTCGCCGACAAGCTCGCCCAGCAGGGCGGGGACAGCTATATATCCAGTGAGCTGGTGCTGCTGGCCATGCTCGAAGGCAAACACCGCGCGGCCGGCATCCTGGCGGACTGCGGGGTCAATGCACAGGCCCTGAAAACGGCCATTGCGCAAGTACGTGGAGGAGAAAGCGTGAACAACCCGGAGGCGGAAGAGTCCCGCCAGGCTCTGGAAAAATACACTGTCGACCTGACCGAGCGCGCCGAGCAGGGCAAGCTCGACCCGGTGATCGGCCGCGATGACGAAATTCGCCGCACCATCCAGGTGCTGCAGCGCCGCACCAAGAACAACCCGGTACTGATCGGTGAGCCCGGGGTGGGCAAGACTGCGATTGTCGAAGGCCTGGCCCAGCGTATCGTCAACGGTGAGGTGCCCGAGAGCCTGAAAGACAAGCGGGTGCTCAGCCTCGACATGGGCGCGCTGCTGGCCGGCGCCAAGTTCCGCGGTGATTTCGAGGAGCGCCTGAAGGCTGTTCTGAACGAGCTCTCCAAGCAGGAGGGCCGCATCATCCTGTTCATCGACGAACTGCACACCATGGTCGGCGCCGGCAAGGCCGAAGGCTCCATGGATGCCGGCAACATGCTCAAGCCGGCCCTCGCTCGTGGCGAACTGCATTGTGTCGGCGCCACCACCCTGGACGAGTACCGCCAGTACATCGAGAAGGACGCCGCGCTGGAGCGCCGCTTCCAGAAGGTGCTGGTGGACGAGCCCAACGAAGAGGACACCATCGCGATCCTGCGCGGTCTGAAAGAGCGCTACGAGGTGCACCACGGCGTGGACATCACCGACAGCGCGATCATCGCCGCGGCGAAGCTGTCCCAGCGCTACATTACCGACCGCCAGCTGCCGGACAAGGCCATCGACCTGATCGACGAGGCGGCCAGCCGCATCCGCATGGAAATCGATTCCAAGCCGGAATCCATGGACCGCCTGGAGCGGCGCCTGATCCAGCTGAAGATCGAGCGCGAGGCGGTGAAGAAAGACAAGGACCCCGCATCGAAGAAGCAGCTCGACCAGCTGGACGAGGAAATCGAAAAGATCGAGCGCGAGTATTCCGACCTGGAAGAAGTGTGGAAGGCGGAGAAAGCTTCCCTGCAGGGCGCCGCCGAGATCAAGAGCGAGCTGGAGCAGGTGAAGCTGGAACTGGAAGCCGCGCGCCGCGCCAGCGACCTCAGCAAGATGTCCGAGCTGCAGTACGGGCGTATTCCCGAACTGGAGAAGCAACTGGCGGAAGCCCACGAGGCGGAGAGCGCCGAGCGCAGCATGACCCTGCTGCGCAACAAGGTCACCGACGAGGAGGTGGCCGAGGTGGTCTCCCGCTGGACTGGTATCCCGATCGCCAAGATGCTGGAAGGCGACCGCGAGAAACTGCTGCGCATGGAAGATGCGCTGCACAGCCGGGTGGTCGGCCAGGACGAGGCGGTCGTTGCGGTCAGCAACGCCGTGCGCCGCTCCCGGGCGGGCCTCTCCGATCCCAACCGTCCCAACGGTTCCTTCCTGTTCCTCGGCCCGACCGGGGTGGGCAAGACCGAGCTGTGCAAGGCACTGGCCGAGTTCCTGTTCGATTCCGAGCAGGCCATGGTGCGGGTGGACATGTCCGAGTTCATGGAGAAGCACTCCGTGTCGCGGCTGATCGGCGCGCCCCCCGGCTATGTGGGCTACGAGGAGGGCGGCTACCTGACCGAAGCCGTGCGCCGCCGCCCCTATTCGCTGCTGCTGCTCGATGAGGTGGAAAAGGCCCACCCGGACGTCTTCAACATCCTGTTGCAGGTGCTCGAAGACGGCCGCCTGACCGATGGCCAGGGTCGCACCGTGGACTTCCGCAACACGGTGGTAGTGATGACCTCCAACCTTGGCTCCGACATCATCCAGGAGCTGGCCGGGGAGGAAAACTACGCCAGGATGAAGAGCGCAGTGATGACCGTGGTCGGGCAGCACTTCCGGCCGGAGTTCATCAACCGCATCGACGAGACAGTGGTATTCCACCCGCTGCAGCAGAGCCAGATCCGCGGCATCGCCGAGATCCAGCTGCAGGGCCTGCGCAAGCGGCTCGCCGAACGCGAACTGCAGCTCGACATCTCCGATGCCTTCATGGACCACCTGGTCGAGGCGGGCTTCGACCCGGTGTACGGTGCGCGGCCGCTGAAGCGGGCGATCCAGCAGGAACTGGAGAACCCCCTGGCCCAGCGCATCCTGGCCGGCGACTTCGAGCCCGGGCAGACCGTCGTGGTCGACTTCGCCGACGGCGGCACCGCCATCTCGGCGCGCTGATCCCACCATATACGGGGCCGGAATACCGGCCCCGCTACCGTTTATCTGGAGAATTCCGCCATTTGTCGGTGATAAATGGCGCTGTTCATGCATACTGCTAGCCTGTCATGAGAATAATCAGGGGGCAGTGCGCTATGCGTGCAGGGTTTGCTATTCGACAGCACAGTGGTTTTTCGCTTATCGAACTGATGACGGTGTTGATTGTAGTCGCTGTCCTGATGGCGATTGCACTGCCGTCCTACCAGAACCACGTTATCAAGGCCAATCGGGGCGAGGCTCAGGCCTACCTGATGCACCTGGCACAACGGCAGCAGTTGCTGTTTAACGACTCCCGCACCTATACCGACGATCCCAACGATCTCAACGTGACTGAGCCGGAGCGGGTAACCAACAATTACGACGTGGCTATCGCCGCCAATGTCGATCCGAATTCGCCCCCCTTTACTTTCACCATCACGGCTACCCCTAAAGGCAAGCAGACCAAGGATGGCATCCTGTCACTCGATAGCAGTGGCCAGAAATTGCGGGGTGCCGATTCGTGGTAATGCGCAGGTCAAGGGCCGGCGGGTTCACCCTCATCGAATTGATGATTGTGCTGGTGATCCTGTCCTTTCTGGCCGCACTCGGTGCGCCGGCATTCCGTGGTTTCATCGTCGAACAGCGAATGCGTACAACCACGGCTGACCTGCGTATAGCACTGATGACCGCGCGCTCGGAAGCGGTAAAACGCAATCGCGACGTTGTTCTGAGCCCGGCAGCCGGAGGCTGGAATACTGGTTGGTTCATACCAGATCCCGCCGGCGGCGGCAGGCCTGACTTGCTTACCCACGAACAGCCCGGGGCGGGTGACATGACTATCGCTGTCACCGGTGGAACCGTCGGTTTCGAAGCATCCGGCAGGGCCGAGGGCGAGGTGATCTTTACGGTGACCGCGGGTTCCGGTGATTACACGGCCTCCCGTTGCCTCAAACTCAGTGTCAACGGCTACCTGGACAACAGTTGCTCATGAGATACGGAATCTGTCATCGCAAATCCGCACATGGGTTCACTCTCATCGAGGTGTTGATCACCCTGGTTATCCTAGCGATTGGACTGCTGGGCCTGGCGGGGCTGCAGATTTTTTCCCTGCAAAGCCAAATGGAGGCCTACCAGCGTGGTCAGGCGGTGATGTTGGCGGAGGAAATGGCCAAGCGCATGCAGGTGAATGCGCCAGCGGCGCGTGACGGCGAGTACACGGAGGGTGAGCAGTATGGTCTGCTCCCGGCCCAGGTATGTGATCCCGCAGCGCTATCCACGGCAGATTACGATCTCTGTGACTGGAACAACATACTCGCCGGGCAGGGCGTGGCCCTGGCCGGTATCAATGTCGGTAGCATTGCCGCTGCCCGCGGGTGTATCGAAAATATTGCCGGCTCCGCCGACGGTGAAACCCGGATTCGGGTGACCGTTGCCTGGCAGGGCAACGCGGCGACACAGGCGCCAGGTTCTCCCTGCGGTACGGGGCAATATGGCGCCGACGATGCCTACCGCAGGGTGGCGATCGTAGACGCAGTATTCGCAGATCTGCTGGAAGATCCGAACAGCCCATGATGAAACATTATTCAAAAATGCATCGCGTGAATTGCCGTGGAGTCGGGTTGATCGAGATCATGATCGCCCTGGCGCTGGGTGCCATCATTATGCTGGGGGTGACGCAGATCGCCACCAACAACAGTAACACCCGCAACGAACTCGAGCGCTTCGGCCGCCAACTGGAAGCGGCGAACTTCGCCATGGGTGCCATCGAGGCGGATGTGACCAACGCCGCTTACTGGGGTGAGCGGGGTTCCCTCGACCCCAACAGTCCTTCACCGATCTGTCCTGCCGACGCCGGCGAACTTGAATTGTCGATGGGTTTTCCGATACAGGGCGGACAAGGCACAATCGACTGTACACCTGCCGATTTTGCTACCAAGGCAAACACCGACTATCTGGCGGTTCGTCGAGCCAGTAGTTGCGCCAACGGCAGTACCGGCTGCCCCGCTGCAGCGGGTGATTACCATCTCCAGGTCCATGCCTGCTTTGACTCCACCAGTGCCTTAAAACCAGGGGATTCATTTAAAATTGATTCCAACCTTTCCAATCTTGACCTGTTGAAACGCAGTTGTAACCCAGCTGACCCCTCCCCAAAATACAGGTTCATCAGCCGAATCTACTACGTCGACGACAACGATACCCTGCGCCGCGCGGAGCTTTCCGGGGACGATTACTCCTCCGAGGCGCTGGTGGAAAACGTGGAAATGATGCGCTTCGAGTACGGTCTGGATACCGATGGCGACAGCCAGGTGGATGATTATGCCTCCAACGTTGCAGATCCCAATGACGCCCGCTGGGAAGATGTGGTAATGGTGCGCGTCGGCTTGATTGTGCGCAATCACGAAGCCAGTGCCGGGTTTACCGACAACCGCAGCTATACGGTCGGCGGCTACGCCTATACTCCGCCCGCGGCATTGAAACCGTTCCGCCGCCAGCTCTACACCCGCACTATCAGTACGCGCAATATCGCCGGAAGACGGGAGGTCAACTGATGTCCGCTCATGCCTTCAAAAACCAGCGCGGCGTGGTCATGGTGATCGCCATGATCATGCTGATCGCGATTACCCTGATGGTAGTCACCGCGTCCAATATCGCCCAGACCAACCTGCGAATCGTCGGCAACATGGAAAGCCGCGAACAGGCGCGCTTTGCCGCGATTGCCGCGATCGAGGAAGCCTTGAGTTCTTCACGTTTTGCCGATAGCCCGACCTCGATATTCCTGAATTCCTGCGGAGTGGCTAACCGGAAATGCTACGACTCCAACGGTGATGGCATTTTTGATATTACGGTCCAGGTTTCCACGCCCACCTGCGTGTCGGTGATTCCCAAGAAGAACGTGGAACTGGACGTATTCAACTTCCCCGACCAGGCGACCTGCCACCTGCCGCCCGGGGTTTACTCGATGTGTGCCGCTTCCGTATGGGAGTTCGAGGCCGTGGCGACCGATGTGGTCACCGGCGCCGAAGTCACGGTGCGCCAGGGCGTTTCCATCCTGACCACCCTGAACAAGATTGATACAGCCTGTCCGGTGTAAGAGGGCGAGGAGCAGAATCATGGTTTTCCCAAATTTCAGGAAATTTTTAGCCCTGGCGATGGCGGGCCTTTTTGCGGTCTCAGCGACTGCCGAGGATATCGATATCTTCGCCGGTACCAGCGATACCATCGACGAAGATCTGCCCAATGTCCTGTTTGTCCTCGACAACACCTCCAACTGGTCCCGCCAGGCACAGCAATGGCCGGATGGCACCCAGGGTGAATCCGAGGCGCGGGCCATAAAGGCGGTACTCGCCAACCAGATCGGCAAGATCAATGTCGGCCTGATGCTCTATGGCACCGGCGGTGCGAGCGCCGACCGCGATGGCGGCTACGTGCGTATCGATATGCAGGAACTCACGCAATCCTATTACGATGAAATCATCGTACCGATTCTCACCCGTATCGAGGACAACATCGAGGACTCCAATGAAAAGCGCGACTCCTCCAACATGTATGGCTACCTCCCCTATGACGTGTATAACTATCTCGCCGGCGAGGACCAGAGCAAGGCAGGGGTGGGTACCCCCTCTGTCCCGAACCTGACTGATGCCAACCGGGTTCAATACGCCTCGGCGGACCCGGACGCTTACAGTTCCCGTTGGGACACGTTCACCTCGCCGCTGACCTCCGATGCCCTGTGTGCCGACAACTACATGATCTATATCGGCAACAACAAGAACGGCAGTATCGCCGGAGATGACCTGATCAATACCAATGCCCTGAAGGCCGCCTACACGGCAGCCGGGGAAACTGCCCCCGACGCTCTCGCTACCGACTCTACCGGGACCCCTATTCCCGTGCCGGAGGTGACCTGTACCGAGACCCCCATTGATCCCCCGGTGGCCCTGCCGGGTACCACCAATGCCTGCTATTTCTCCGCATCGGCGTGCAACACGGCGGTCAACAATTCGGATGGGGAGACCATTTGCGACACTACTCTTGCTGCGGGTGAAACCTGTTCCTGTACGGCAACGACGGGAGCCTATTGTGACAAGATAGGGAACGACAGGTCCTATCACTACTCGGTCAGCACATCGGGCACCAGCGAGCTGGTCTGCGAACTCGAATCGGAATATGACGCCTCCACGGGGCTGGACTACAACCTCGATGACTGGTCCAAGTTCCTGTTTAACGTCGGCGTGCCAATCACCTTCAGCGCTGACCTCGACGAGGACGGTATCGACGAGGTCTATAACGAGCGGGTGAAAGTGACCAGCTACATGATAGACGTGTTCAACGCCCAGCAATTGCCGGAGCTGAGTTCCCTCTGGTACAGCGCTGCACAGGTCGGTGGCGGCAAGTATTTCCAGGCCAGGGATGAAGAATCCCTGGAGTTCGCCCTCAATATCACCCTCGGCGATATCGTCGCCAAGGCCTCGAGTTTCGCGGCGGTAACCCTGCCCCTGAGTACCACCAACCGCGCGCAGGTGGACAACGAAGTGTATATCGGCATGTTCCGGCCGGAGAAGGGCAAGGCCCCGCGCTGGTACGGCAACCTGAAACGCTACCAGTTCGCCACCTTCAACGACGTGCCGAAACTCGCCGATGTGCAGTACCGCGAGGCGATCAATACCCAGACCGGTTTCCCCTCTGACTGTGCCATCAGCTTCTGGTCCGAGGACTCGGGCGATTACTGGGAAGATCTCGGTATCGATCCGACGGTTAAAAACGAATGTGCCACGATGGATCCCAACGATGCCTGGTCCGACTCGCCGGACGGTCGGTGGGTGGAGAAGGGGGGGGTCGGCCAGCAGATCCGCCAGCTTACCTATGGTGCGGATCGTACCATCTACAGCTGGACCGGGACCCACCCCAGCGAAACACTGGCGGAACTGGATACGATGGATCCCAATGCCGTCATCGGCAATACGCTTTACCAGTATCTGACCGGTGATCTCGAGGGCGATGGCGAGGCACCCTTCGCTGGCGCCACGCTGCGGCGCCCCAGTGTACACGGCGACGTGGTCCACTCGCGCCCGCTGTCGATCAAGTATGACGATGGCTCGGTCGTGATTTACTACGGCGCGAACGATGGCATGTACCGGGCCGCGGATACCTCCACGGGTGAAGAGAAGTGGGCTTTCCTGGCACAGGAACACTTCTCCGGCCTGCAGCGACTGTATGACGATGCGCCGAAAATCAAGTATGAGGGCGAACTGATTGATCCCAACGAGCCGGCTACCGAGCCCAAGGACTACTTCTTTGACGGCCCCACCGGCTATCACATTGTTTATGACGATCCGGTTGACCCCGCCAGCGAGGCACTCGGTGACATGGCGTTCGCCTATATTTACCCCACGATGCGCCGTGGGGGCAGCATGGTTTACGGCTTCGATGTCACCGACCCGAATAACCCCTCACTACTCTGGCGCCAGGGCTGTGACGACACTGCCTGTACAGATCCCGACTTCGACAATATCGGTAACACCTGGTCCACGCCCCAGGGAATTTTCCTGGCGGAATACCCCGGAAGTGGCGCGGATCCGGAACCGCTGGTGATCTTCGGCGGCGGTTACGATGCGTGCCTCGATGAGGACCAGGCTGCCTACGCCTGCGATAACAATACCGTAAAGGGTCGGGGTATCTACCTGCTGGATGCTGTCGACGGTGATCTGGTGGCGTACTTTGATACGGATGCACCGGTAATCACCGATGTCTCCCTGGTCGATATGGACGTCGACGGAGTGGCCGAGATGGCCTACGTTGCGGATGTGCAGGGCAATATCTACCGGATTCGTTTTGCCGACTACGTATCGAACATGGCGGGCCTGCAGGCGGTTCCCGCGGGCGCTATCGTCCACAGGGTAGAGAACGACTGGGATATTGAAACCATCGCGCACATGCCTGACAGCGAACTGCGTTCCTACAATTCGGTCACCGCGGCGACCACCACCACCCTGGGGCAGGTGGCCGTAACCTTTGGATCTGGCGATCGGGAACGGCCTCTGGAGAGCAATTACCCCTACGCGGACGAGGTGGAGAATCGCTTCTACATGCTGCTCGATGCGCCCTATGAGGACTACGCAGCGGAGCAGTCGGCGATTGCTGCCAGCGAGAGCTGGACGCGCGATGATATCGACATGGAAGATCCCAACGAGATTTTCCAGGTGGGGAACCTGCCTGCCGGGAAAGACCTGCGCGACTTCAGGGGCTGGTGGATGGATCTGCCCAATCGCGGCGAACAGGTCGCCAATGCCGCGGCAGTCGGTGGCGGGAAGGTGTTCTTTAACACCTTCCAGCCGGGAGGGACTTCCGTGGGGTTCTGCTCCTCCCCCATCGGCGTTGGCCGCGCCTATATCGTTGACCTCTTCTCTCCGACGGTCGTCGAGGGTGAGGAAATTCCCGGCGGTGGATTCCCCATCCCGCCGGTCATCGAGACAGTCGCCGATATTCCTGAAGGCTGTACTGCAGTCGATTGCTCGAACTACACGCCGCCAGACTGCTCGGTGCCCGGCAACTGCCAGACCCTGACGATGTGTATTGGTGGGTGCCCGGACGGCTTCAACCCGTTGGTACTCGACCCCACGATCGACCCGCAGATCCAGCGGGTATTTTTCACCGAGGAAATGGATGCGGAGTCCAATTGAGGCCGCGGGTATCAATCAGGTAGTACAAAAAAGCCCGCATTAGCGGGCTTTTTTGTACCTATGCGTTGGTCAGGCTTGTCCAGCCCGGCTATGCAGGGGAATCAGGGGCAGTAAACGCTGATCTGTGCCCTGGTGGTCTGCAGCGCGACTGCACGCTCCTCGGGGCCCAGTTCGGTCACCTCGCCCTGCTCATCACGGACGTTGATAGCGTCGGCGCCCTCGAGCGCAACCAGGTTCATTTTAGCCTTCTCACAGAGTACCTTGTTTTTCTCGAACCGATCCGCTGCACCGGCGTCTGTGACCTCGAACTCGTTGCCCGGTTGCGGGCTGAGGTCCAGGGGTACGGCACCCTGGTCCCCGTCTACCACCCGTTTCAGGCCGGAGCCACCGCTGATGACCTCGTAATCCACGCCCTTGGGCGGGGGACGGTCACTGTAAACCACGGTGCCACGTTCATTTTTCCAGCTGTAATGCACGTCGCCAGCCTGCAACGCAGGGGAGGCTGCAACGAGCAAGGCGATCAGTCCGAGTGCGGTGGCTGTTGGTTTGCGAGTAATCACGTGAATGTCCTCTCTGGGGTTCAATTCTCACAATAGGCGTCGATAGCCTCTGCGGTCCGGGTCTTTTCAGCCGCCCGTTCCTCGTCGGTCAGGAAACGCAGTTCGCCATTCTCATCGGTAATCCGGATCCGCGGTTTGGTGTCCAGCATCAGTTTGTTGGCGCGCGCCTGCTTACAGAGCTCCGGGTCCTTATCGGGCCTGAACCCCGTGGTCTGGGCAGGCGGCGGTGCGCCGGCATTGGGCAGTTTGGGCGGCTCCTGCACGATCTGCATTCCCGATGTCGCCTGGGGAGTGGTTTCCGGTTCCGGTGGTGGCGGCACGACGTGGCCGGTAGTGCCCGAGACAACCTCGTATTCTGTTCCCGCAGGTGGCGGGCGATCGCTGACTACGGTGTTGCCCGAGGCATCGAGCCAGCGGTAGATACTGCCTGCGGCAGCGCCCTGGAGCGTCAGCAGCAGCACCGCCGCCAGCCCCCATTTTCCAGCCTTGCGATTCATCCAGTATTCCCGTCCGGTCCGCAACTTGTTGTATTTCCAGTAAAACTAACCGACCTGCCGGTGCGGTGCAACGACTGCTTGTACAAATACAATGATTGGTAAAAATCGGCAGGCTGGTTGACACGGAGGCCCGCCAGTCCAACAATACGCCCGTCTTGCAGTTGGCAACGGCTAACGTCGAGTACCCTCGGCCGCTGGCCCACTGTGCTGATCCGATTATTCAGCGCAGCTGCCTGTGAGTCCCGTATTCAATCGGTGCCGCATCGGCCCGGTTGAGGGCCAGACACTGCGCTACCCCGCAGGGCGACCGATACACGGGTTCGTGATCGATATTCCCTGGAGGAGCCTCCTCATGGGGGTGGTTGCGAGTCGTGTCATGGTCGAAAGGGGGTGGCGTGGCCAGCCGGATGCCGGTTCCAGGTATCCGTTCTTGCTCCGTCCACACAATGACTGGAATGCGCCGGCGAGGGTTACGCGTTGGGCGCCATTCGACAGGAGTATTGCTGTGGATCTCTTATCCGGCGGTGAAATGATCGCGCGCGCGCTCGAGGACGAGGGCGTCGAATACATCTTTGGTTACCCGGGCGGTGCCGTACTGCACATCTACGATGCGCTGTTCAAGGACTGCAAGGTACCCCACATCCTGGTCCGCCACGAACAGGCGGCCACCCACGCGGCGGACGCCTATGCCCGCGCCACCGGCAAGCCCGGCGTGGTGCTGGTGACTTCCGGCCCCGGCGCGACCAATGCGATTACCGGTATCGCGACGGCCTACATGGATTCCATCCCCATGGTGGTGCTGTCCGGCCAGGTGGCTTCCCACCTGATCGGCGAGGACGCCTTCCAGGAAACCGACATGGTCGGTATCTCGCGGCCCATCGTGAAGCACAGCTTCATGGTGAAGAAGCCCGAGGACATCCCGGAGATGATCAAGAAGGCTTTTTACATCGCCTCTACCGGCCGCCCCGGTCCGGTGGTGATCGATATTCCCAAGGACTGTACCCGTCCGGACGCCAAGTTCGAGTACAGGTACCCGGACAGCGTCAAGCTGCGCTCCTACGCGCCGGCCCAGCGCGGCCATACCGGCCAGATCAAGAAGGCGGCGCGCATGCTGCTGTCCGCCAAGCGCCCGGTGATCTATTCCGGCGGTGGCGTGGTGCAGGGGGAGGGCAGCGAACTGCTGACCCAGCTGGCCCGCCAGCTGAACTACCCGGTCACCAACACCCTGATGGGCCTCGGCGCCTACCCCGGCACCGATCGCCAGTTCCTCGGCATGCTCGGCATGCACGGCTTCTACGAAGCCAACATGGCGATGCACCACTCGGACGTGATCCTGGCTGTCGGCGCACGCTTCGATGACCGGGTGACCAACACCGTGGCCAAGTTCTGCCCCGGCGCCAAGGTCATCCACATCGACGTCGACCCGACCTCGATTTCCAAGACCGTCGCCGCGGATATACCGATCGTCGGGCCGGTGCAGTCGGTACTGACCGAATTGCTGTCCCAGATCGACGACCTGCGGGAAAAAGACCCGGCGCTTCCCGACGCCGGGGCGCTGGAGCGCTGGTGGCAGCAGATCGAAGAGTGGCGCGCCAATCACGGCCTGCTCACCGGTCGCCGCTACGCCCAGAGCGAGATGATCATGCCGCAGCAGGTCATCGAGAGCCTGTACCGGGCCACCAACGGCGAAGCCTACGTCACGTCCGATGTGGGCCAGCACCAGATGTTCGCGGCCCAGTACTACCGCTTCGACAAGCCGCGCCGCTGGATCAATTCCGGCGGTCTCGGCACCATGGGCTTCGGCCTGCCCGCGGCGATGGGCGTGAAGCTGGCCTTCCCGGACATGGACGTGGCCTGCGTCACCGGCGAGGGCAGCATCCAGATGAACATCCAGGAGCTCTCCACCTGCAAGCAGTACGACACGCCGGTGAAGATCATCAACCTGCGCAACAACTACCTCGGTATGGTCAAGCAGTGGCAGGACATGCAGTACGAGGGCCGCTACGCCAGCAGCACCTACGAGGACTCGCTGCCGGACTTCGTCAAGCTGGCGGAGGCCTTCGGCCATGTCGGCATGCAGGTGACCAGGCCGGAAGATCTCGATGCGGCGATGGACGAGGCCTTCGCGATGAAGGACCGCACGGTCTTCCTCGACATTTTCATCGACCGGATGGAACACGTATACCCGATGCATGTGGCGCCCAACGGCTCCATGAAAGACATGTGGCTGAGCAAGAACGAGAGGACCTGAACATGCGACGGATCATTTCTATCCTGCTGGAAAACGAGCCCGGCGCGCTGTCCCGCGTGGTCGGCCTGTTCTCCCAGCGCGGTTACAACATCGAGACCCTGAACGTGGCGCCCACCGACGACCCGACCCTGTCGCGGCTGACCCTGACCACGCTCGGCGACGACAAGCACATCGAGCAGATCACCAAGCAGCTCAACAAGCTGATCGACGTGGTCAAGCTGGTGGACCTGACCAACGGCGCCCACATCGAGCGCGACCTGATGCTGATCAAGCTGCGCGCCCACGGTGTGGCGCGCGACGAGGTGAAGCGTACAGTGGATATTTTCCGCGGCCAGATCGTCGATGTCGGCCCCAACGTCTACACCATCCAGCTGGTGGGCACCTCGGAAAAGCTCGACGCCTTCGTCGCGGCGATGGCCGAGGTGGATATCCTCGAGGTGGTGCGCTCAGGCGTCGCGGGTATTTCCCGCGGGGAAAAAGTCCTCAGCCTGTAGGCAGTTCGTCGACCAGTTCGACCGACCCTGTTGACGCCCTGAGCCCGCTGGCGGGCCAGGGCGTTTTCATTTCCCCCTCGACAAAGGCCTTTAACCGAAGCGTTACCGGTTCGGGGGAATCGCTGGCGTCCCGGAGCCAGTTCAGCGCCAGGCGGTAACCGGGCAGGCAGTCGACGAGGGCGTACACGGATGCATCCTCCGCTGTGTCGCGCCTGGCAATGTCGCTGGCGATCGCCCCGGGTTCCGGACACGCGAACGCCAGTTGCTGCAGCAGTGGCGGCAGCGCCAGCCCCCGGCATTTCACATGCGCCTCCTTCAGCGTCCACAGGTCATGGAAGGCGGCGTCACGCTCCGCCGGATCCCGGGTTTCCAGCGCCTCGATTTCCAGCGGGTGGTAAAAGCGGCGCGCCAGCCGCAGTACATCGCGCCCGGGCTTGATGCGCTCCAGGTCGATGCCCAGCGCGCCACCCGCGGCAACTGCCATGGCCAGCCAGTCGCCGCTATGGCTCAGGTTGAAGCGCAGGGGCGCGGCGGGTGCGGCGATGTCCGGTTTGCCCCAGCGACCGCTGCTGAATTGCCAGTCGCCCGGTGGGACCGCGCAGTAGCGTGAGAGCACCTGGCGGCGAAACTGGTCGGAGTCGGCGATAGTTGCACGGGCGCACAGCCACACCTGGATTTCCCCGGCGGGCAGCGAGAGCAACCCGGCTTGCACCGGTTGTGGTGTTTCCTGGTTTGCGGGCATCGGTCCTGGACGGGAGTGGCAACAGGCGGGACCTTAAGGCAGTGCCGCGCAATGGGCAATATTCTGTGGTATTTTTGTGCCCGACCGGATTATGTAAGTGACTGAAAATTATGGGGATGAGTGTGCTCGCTGGAGCCCTTCGGCACGCGCGGGGGGCGCTGTTCTGCGCCCTGGCGGGCCTCGCGGTGCCGCTGGCAGCGCGGGCCGCGGAGCTCCCCGCCTGGCAGCAACTGGTGTTCGAGCAGAGTCGCTTCGGGGTGACCGCCCGATCGCTTGTCGCGGTGGATACCGCGGCGGATGGCAGCGCGGCCTGGCAACTGGAGGCCCGCAGTTCGGTGGCGGATAACAGTGAAACCGTGACCCTCGCCATGGCCGCCGACAGCGGCGCCCTGTGCCAGCGCGCGCGCTACAGCGCCGGGCGCAACCAGCGCTACAAGGGCTGGGATTATCTTCCCGGGTACGTTGAGCGCGAGCGGCGTGAACCCGCCGGCGGCGACACCGCCGACCCGGCCAGCTGGCCGGTGAGCAGCCGCAAATCCATCGCCTACCCGGCAGAGCTGGGTTCACTGGCGCTGACCGACGCCTACGCGCTCCTGCCCCTGGCGGCGCGCCTGCGCGTCGACGGGGTATCTTCGGCAGTCTACGCGGTGCACACGGATTTCAATTTCTACCGGGTAAGCCTCGTCGCCAGCGCCGGTGAGGCGCTGGCGGTGGACTACCGTGAGCTACCCGCGGGACAGCTCCGGCAGGGTGAGCGCAGCACCCGCGTGGTGGATGTCCGGGTCAGTCCCCTCGGGCCCCTGCACGGGGCGCCGGATTTCAGCCTGCTGGGCCTGGAGGGCGACATCCGCATTATCTTCGACGCCGCTAGCGACCTGCCGCTGCAACTGCGCGGCCTGGCCCCGCGGGTCGGCGCGACGGCGATCAACCTCAGCGAAGTGACCCTGCGGACGCCTGCCCAGTGAGTGACCGACTGCAAGCCGTGGGCCTGATCAGCAATCCGCGCAGTGGCCACAACCGGGACGCTTTCAGCCGGGTGCAGGCGCGGGTTGCGCAAAGCCCGGATATCTATCACCGGATTACCGACTCGCCGCAGGACATCCGCCCGGCGCTGCAGGAGATGCGCGAGCGCGGCATAGTGCTCCTGGCGATCAACGGCGGCGATGGCACCTGTTCCGCGGTGCTGGGTGAAATGCTCGAATCCGGGCTGTTCCCCGAGCCGCCGCCGATCGTGCTGCTGCCGGGCGGTACCGCCAACATGAACGCCGGCGATATCGGAGTTACCGGCGCACTGCAGCGCGCCGTCGAGCGCTTTTGTGACTGGTGCGACAGCGGGCGCGAGGACCGCCGGGTAGAGCGCCAGCGCCGCTCCCTGATGCGCCTGGCCTGTCCGGGCGAGAGCGCCCCCCGCTACGGCATGTTCCTCGGCGCCGGGGCCATCCTGCAGGGCACCGATTACGCCCACCGGGAGCTCCACTCGCGCGGCCTGCGGGACGATTTCAGTCTCGCCCTGGGCACCGCGCGCACCGCCTGGGGCCTGTTGCGCAACGACCCGCTATTTCGCCAGCCGGTGGCCATGGAACTCGACCTGGACCAGGGCGGCCCCCGGCACTTCGATGGCCTGCTGTTTGCCTGCAGTACGCTGCAGCGGCTCTCCTTTGGCATGCGGCCCTTCTGGGGCGGCGGGGAGGGCGCCCTGCGGGCCACACTGCTGGAAAGTGACTGCCGGCGCTTCGCCACGACCTTCGTCTCGATCCTGCGCGGGCGGCCCAACCGCAATGCGACCCCGGAGTCCGGCTACCACAGCTGGAACGCGCAGACCCTCACGCTCGACCAGGGCGGGCGCCTCAACCTGGATGGCGAGGTCTTTACCCCGGGCGGGCCGGTTGGGGTCACCGCCAGCGCACAACTGGAGTTCCTGCGCCTGTGACCGCCTACCCTGACGTCGCCGGCCCCGAGGTGGCGGACGACCCCGCACTGGCGGCACTGCTCGACACGCTGCGGCGTCGCTACAACGACCGGGTCTGCGGTGTGCTGCTCTATGGCTCCTGCCTGCGCAGCGGCGATCTCGCCGAGGGCATCCTCGACCTCTACCTGGTCCTCGATGAGTATCGGGGCGCCTACGGTCGCTGGCTGCCAGCCGCCGCCAACTGGCTGCTGCCGCCCAACGTGATCTACGCCGAGCAGTCCGTGCGGGGGCGCACCCTGCGGGCCAAGGTGGCGCTGTTGTCGCTGCGGGATTTCCAGCGTTGTTGCTCCCCCCGGCGCTTCGAATCCTATATCTGGGGCCGCTTCGCCCAGCCGACCAAAATCCTGGCCAGCCGGGACCCGGATAGCCGGCGGCAACTCGAGGCGGCCATGCTGCAGGCCTCGCGGACGCTCCTGCTGCGCGCCCTGCCGGCGCTGCCGGCGCAGGGGCCGGTCGAGGCCCTTTGGCAGGGGGCACTGGCGTTAAGCTACGCCACCGAACTGCGTACCGAGCGCAAGGGTCGCAGCCAGGAACTGGCCGATTACGCGCGGGATTTCTACCTCGAACTGACCCGCCTGCACGCCGGCGCAGTGGGCCTGCTGCTGGACGATTCGGGGGAGGGGACGGCCTATCGCTACCCGGCGAGCCAGTTCGCCCGCAAGCGGGCTCGCCTTGCCTGGTTCGGCCGCCGGGTGGCGGGCAAGAGCTTGTCTATCGCGCGCCTGACCAAGGCCCTGTTCACCTTCGAGGGCGCGCTGGATTACCTCGCCTGGAAACTGTCGCGGCACTCCGGCGAGGCCATCGTCATCCCCGACCGGGTGCGGCGGGCGCCGCTGCTGTACATCTGGGGTTTCGCCTGGGGGCTCTGGCGCCGGGGGATTTTCCGCTAGTGCGCGGCGCCGCGAGTGGATGCGGGGGCTTCCCGCCGGCGCCAGAGCGCCTGCGAGCCCACTTTTTCACACCGGCCAATGGCAGTATCCACATGGCATCGCCGCGAACAATATTTTATAGTCGGGTGCACTGAGCACCGCCGCCCGAGACACTATGAAAGCCTGCGTATTTATCCAGACCAATCACAAGCAGATCACCGGGGCCATCGTCGCCCGTTACGCCCTGCGCCGCTATTCGCAGAATAACGACAAGTTCGACGTCCAGTTACTGGATACCCGCGATTTTCCCTTCTTCGCCGCCCGCGAAGGACAGGAATACCTGCGCGACGGCGTCAAGCGGGTGTGGTTGAACGACGACCTGCAATCCTTTACCCCGACCCGCTTCATGCCGCCCAAAATGATGGGCTTCGAGGGCCGCGCGGTGGTGATCGACCCGGATATCTTCGCCACCACGGACATCTGGGAGCTGCTGAGCCGGGATATGGGCGGCAAGGCCATCATGTGCCGCATGCGCTCCGGCCCCAAGGGACTGGTCGACAAGTGCATGGCCAGCAGCGTGATGCTGCTCGATTGCGCCCAGCTCACCCACTGGGACGCCGAGGCGAAGTTCCAGGCCATGTTCGAGTTCACCCAGGACTACCAGCCCTGGATCTGCCTCAAGGAGGAGCCCCGGGAGAGCATCGGTTTCTTCGAGCCGGAGTGGAACGATTTCGACAAGTTCACCCTGGACACCAAGATGCTGCACACCACCCGGCGCCGGACCCAGCCCTGGAAGACCGGCCTGCCCACCGACTGGCGCCCCGCCGAACGCTTCCGCCTGTTCCCGCCGGCGGCCTGGGTGCTGCGCGCCCGCCGCAAGCTGTTCGGCGAATACGCCTTCCTCGGCAACTACAAGCAGCACCCGGACAGGAACCAGGAAATGTTTTTCTTCGGCCTGCTCAAGGAGTGCCTGGAGAACGGTGAAATCACCGAGGCGCTGCTGCGCGAGGAAATGGCGAAGAACCACGTCCGCCACGACGCCTTCGAGGTGCTTGCGCAGACGCCGTCCCTGCCACCGGCTCCCCAACACCCGCTCAGCGCGCTTGCAACAGCCGCCTGAGCGCGTCCGCGCTCGCCTGTAGCTCGACCTCGGAAAGGTTCGCAGGGCCGTCACGGCCCCCCTCGGGGGCATAGCCGAGGGCGTACTGTACCGCTTCCCCCAGCCGGTCTCCCCGCAGGCGCCGGGCGCGCCCTGCCGCATACAGCGCGCGCTGGATATTGCCCACATCGCGCAGCATGCGCTTCGGCCCCAGCGCCATCGCCAGGTGGTGGCTGAGCGGCTTGTAGCGGTAATTGTGGCGCAGCTTCCACCAGGGCGTGGCGCCATCCCCGCTGTCGAAAATCAGCAGCGGCTTGTCCATCGCCGCGGCCTCCGCCAGCATCGACATGGATTCGCCGGTCACGATGAAGGCATCGGCGGCCCCCAGTATCTCCCGGTAGGGGTTGTGGCCCGCGGCGTCCCAGCGGTAGACGAAGTTGTCGCCGTGCAACTGGTCGGTGATCGCATCGCCCACCGCCCAGTGCGTCCGCGGACTGTCGCTCACCAGCAGGGAGCCCCGGGTGGCCGCCGCCAACCGGTCGGCGAGGTCGCCGAGCATGGCGCCCTTGTCCGGCGTGAGCACGAAGGGCCCGCTGTCGCCGCCCACCAGCAGGGCGATCCAGGGGCGCGGCAGGTGCGCATGTGCCGCAATGAATTCCTGTGCCTCAGTTCTCAGCTGTTCGGCGGCAAAATCGTGCAGGGGCAGGGTGTTGTGCAGGATGTTGCGGCGCCGCGGCAGGAAATACTGCGGCGTGGTGACAATCAGGTCCCAGCTGTCCAGCGGCGCCCAGGGTCGGCCGATATGCACCAGCCGCGTCCGCCCCCCGGACTGTCGCCTGATCCACTGCGCTACCGGTTCATTGCGCCGCCCGGCGCTGATCACCAGCTCCGGCCAGGGCGCGGTCAGCGGGCTGGAGGCCCCCTGGTCGATGCCCGCCAGGGTGGCCCCGTGGCCGAGGTGCACCAGCAACTCCCAGGCGTGGGCCTGGATGTGCTTCTCCTCGAAGTCCTCGCCCAGCGCCTTGGCCAGGGCCATGACCTGGGTATTGTCTCCGGCTTTTTTGCCCAGCAGGCACCAGACGGGTTTGGAGTTCTCTTGCACTGAGTTTCAGTTTCCCGGTTTTTAATTGATGCTCAAGCGCTCGACTGCAAAGTGCACAAGGGAGCGTGGATTGCGGTGTATTCCTGCTGGAACCGTGTGGCGACAAGGATGTCGCCACCCGAGCCTGCACATGGATGTGCGCTTTTTGGCGTGTTCCAGCAGGAATACACCGCAAGCCGCGCGGATTTGAGGCTCTACCCGCCACTTCCCGCAAAAATTGCCAAATGCCTGGCAATTCAAGCCAGCCACATGCTGCGCTACACTACCGCACAAGCTACCCGCAGGAAATTACTTTGAAGCCCACGGTCTTTATCCACACCAACCATAAGCAGATCATCGGCGCCATTGTCAGCCGCTATTCCCTGCGCAGGAATTCCGCCCACGCCGACGAGTTCGACGTGCAATTCATCGAAGTGGCCAACCACCCCTGCATGCGCGAGCGCGAGGGCCAATTGTACCTGCGCGACGGGGAATTGCGCCCCTGGGTAAACGAAGACCTGCAATCCTTCACACCCCTGCGCTTCGCCCCGCCCGGTCTGATGGGCTACCAGGGCCGCGCCGTGGTGATCGATCCCGATGTGTTCGCCGTCGGCGATATCTGGGAACTGCTGTCGCGGGACATGCAGGGCGCGGCCATCATGTGCAAACCCAAGAGCGGCCGCAAGGGGCGCAAGGGTGCCTGGGCCAGCAGCGTCATGCTGCTCGACTGCGAGAAACTGCAGCACTGGAGGTTCGAGGAGGATTTCGCCGCCATGTTCGTGCCCGCGAACGGCGGCCGGCCGGCGCGGGATTACATGGACTGGGTGTCGCTGAAGCTGGAGGACCGCGCCACCATCGCGCCGCTGGAGTCGGGCTGGAATGACTTCGACCACCTGGACGCGGGCACCAGGCTGCTGCACAACACCAAGCGCTACACCCAGCCCTGGAAAACCGGCCTGAAGATCGATTTCCGTCCCGCCGATACCTTCCAGCTGTTCCCGCCGCGGCACTGGTTCCGGCGGGCGCGCCGGGCCCTGTTCGGTGACTACAAGTACGCCGGTACCTATTCCGCCCACCCCGACCCGGCGCAGGAGAAGTTTTTCTTCGGCCTGGTGCGCGAGTGCCTGGAGGCGGGTGAACTCAGCGAGGCGCAACTCAAGGATGAAATGGCCCGCGGCCACGTGCGCGAGGATGCGCTGCAGTTGATCGCCGCGGCCTGATCGCCGCGGACTTACTGGTAGTTGTACAGCGGGTTGAGGCTGTCGGCGAGGAGGTTGTCGATGGTCGCCACTTCCTCGTCGGTGAAGTAGTCGCGGTAACCGCCGACCTTGGCCCGGCGCACCTTGTAGCTGTCCGGGTTGTCCTTGTCGCGGGGCATCATGCGGCCGCCGGCCAGCTTGAAGGTCGACTGGCTCTCCATCTTCTTCATGTTCTCGTAGGAGGAGTACTCCACCGCCGCGGCGACCTGCTCCGCGGTGGCGTCCACCTGCATGAATTCCAGCAGCTCGGTAAGCTTCCCCGCGGGGTCGGCGCGCAGGTCCTCGTAGCGCAGCAGGTGGAAGTTGCCGACCTTGACCGATTCCCGCGCCCACAGGTTCAGGTAGTCGGTCACCGCCTGCATGCTGCCGCCGTTGTCGCCAGTGACAAAGTCGTAGAGGCTGATGTCACTGCCGCGGGGCGGGTAGTTGTTGATCGTCACCTTGGAGGGCTTGATGCGGAATTTCCACTGGAAGAACTGGGAGACCGCGACGTCGCGCGGGTCCCGGGACAGCAGTACCACGCGCTTGTTGTAAAAGGGCTGCTTGCTGACGAAGTCGCCGGTGAAGTCCTTGATGTAGTTGTCGTGGGTGAAGAAGATTTTCGGCACGCCGGGGGCGAGGCGGTGGAAGTTGTCGAAGCTCAGGATCGCCTTTTCCGGCAGGCCGTGCTTGACCCGGAACAACTGCGAGAGCATCACCCGTAGCCAGGTGCGGCCGCTCTTGCCGAAGGAGACCACGACGATGTCGGCCTTCTGCAGTTTGTCGAACTGCTCCACGCCGCGCAGCTTGCGCTCCGCCTCAAGGATATCTGCCTCCGGTTTGCCGCGCATGCGCAGGTGCAGCAATTTGCGCGACAGTTTCTTGTTCAGGGTCTGCAGGCCCTGGCGCAGGTTCTGGAAGGCTAGTTTCATGCGTTTTGCCCGCCGTAGCCAAAGGAGGGATCGAGCCGGGCGACCATGGCGTCGAGCTGCTCGCACTGTTCATCGCTAAAGTAATCGCGATAGCCGCCGACCTTGGCCTTGCGTACCTTGAAGGATTGCGGGTTGTCCTTGTCGCCGGGTTTCACCCGCGCGCCGCTGCCCTTGAAGAACTTTTCCTGTTCCATCTTCTTCATGTTGTCGTAGGCGGCGAAATCCACCGCCTGCTGGATCTGCTCCGCGCTGGCCGGATTGCCGGTGAACTCGAGGATCTTGCCCAGCACCGTACCGGGGTCGCTGCGCATGTCCTCGTAGCGGACGACGAGCACGTTGCCCAGCTCGGGGATCGCCCGCGCCCAGCCGTTGAAGTAGTCGATAATGCGCGGCAGGCCGGCGTCCCGCTCGAGGACAAAATCGTAGACACCGATATCGGCCCCGTGGGGCGGGTAGTCGTTGATGAATTTCTTGTTTGGCCGCATCCGGTACTGCCACTGGAAGAACTGGGAAACCGCCACGTCCCGGGGATCGCGCACCAGCAGCACCACGCGCTTGCCGCGGAAGTGTTCCTTGGATTCGGCGTTACCGGTGTAGTCGCGCAGGTAGTTGTTGTGGGTGAAGAAGACCGCCGGCAGGGCCGGGTCGTGCTTTTTCAGGTTGTCGAAGTCCAGCAGTTCCCGTTCGTCGATGCCGCCCATCAACTGGTAGGCCCGGGAAAGCATTACCCGCAACCAGGTGCGTCCCGATTTACCCCAACTCATCAGTACCCAGTCGGCGCGCTGCAGTTTCATGAACTCCTCGCGACCGCGCAACCAGCGCTCCAGCTTCTTGCGCCGTTCGGCGGGCAACCAGAAGCAGAGCAGCAGCAGGATATGACGCGCAACGATCCGCGCCGTGTCGGCCATTCGGGACTCCCATGCGGGTAAGAAAGGCGCCGGATGATACAGCATTCCGGCGACGCTGGCACTAGGCCCCGCTTGCCCGGGGCAGGCGGGGCCGTCTGGCGGATGCTCAGCAGCCGGGGCGGAAGCTCACCTCGGTTTCCTGGCAGGTCACGCAGCAGTCCACGCAAGCCTGCTCGCCGCCATACGCGCGGTGAGAGAGTTAACTATCGCTGGGTAATTTTCGACAGATCTCCGGCCGAACAATCTGGTAACTTGTCGCTCTTGCCCCCCGAGGATTAGAATCCCGCCATGTCCCTAATCAATATCAATGCGCTGCGCGCAGCGACGCTGCAGACCGACCCCTTCGATTTCCTGGTGGTGCCGGGCTTTATCGGGCCCGAGGCACTGGCGCGGATCAACACGGATTACCCCGCGATCGACAGCGCCGCCAACCATGTGCTCGAGAACCTGCAATTCGGCCCGGCTTTCTCGGCGATGATGGACGAACTTGAAGGCTCGGAATTTCGCAGTGCGATTGGCGAGCAGTTCGACATGGACCTGCTGTCCATGCCCACGACCATCACCGTGCGCAAGTTCTGCGAGCGCACCGATGGCAATATCCATACGGACCACCGCAGCAAGGTGGTTACGGTGCTGATCTACTTCAACGAGGAGTGGACCCACGAGGCCGGGCAGTTGCGCATGCTGCGCTCGGCGACCGATATCGAGGACTACGCCGCCGAGGTGCCGCCGCTGGGCGGGACCCTGCTGGCATTCCGCCGCACCGATCACTCCTGGCACGGCCACACGCGCTTTGTCGGCGAGCGCCGTATGCTGCAGATCAATTACCTCGACCAGAGCCCGCTGGCCATCGCGGCCCAGCGTATCAGCCGCTTCGGCACCCATTTCATGAAAAACGTGCTGGGGATGCGCTAGGGGTAATCGGGCCCGCGGTCAGAACAGGGACTTGATCCGCCTGACCACCGCACCCACGTCGTCCGGCAGCTTGCCCTCCGGCGAGCGGAATGGCTCCCCGGCCCAGACTGCCAGGCCCCGCGCCACCAGCATGCGGTGAAAGGCGCGGAAATCCCGGGTCGCACAGAGAATCTTGAACACATCCAGGTGGTAGACCAGCCGCGCCAGGCCGAGCCGCAGGCGGTCCGTCGTGCTTGCGCGGCGGGGATTGAACAGCCAGTGGGCCAGCGAACGCCGGCCCTGGTCCAGGGTGCCCAGCCAGCCCCCGGGCAGGGGAAAGATCGCCAGGGGCTTGCGCAGGTAGATGACTTCGACCTGCATGGAGACGCTGTCGGCGGTGACGATGAAGCCGTCCGCGCTGCCCAGCAGGGCCCGGTAGGGATTGTCGCTGGCGCCGGCAGACCACTCGAAGTAGTGTGCCTCCGGAGGTAAGTCCCGGCGCAACACTTCGAGCACTTCCGGCGTGGTGCGCCGACTGGTGGTGATATAGGGGGTGCCGCCGAACTGCTCGACGACCTGGCGGGCCTGTGCCACCAGCCCGTGGGCTACCTCGGCATTCATGATAAAGGGGTTGGTTTCACCGCCCACCAGGATGGCGATGAGCGGGCGCGGCAGGTTGGCGAAGCGCTCCCGCCAGGCGTTGGCCTCGGCCTCGACTGCCCGGGGGTCGACGCGCATCAGCGGCAGGACCGTGGGCAGGAAGCTGGGCAGCGGCGGCATCTGGTTCTCGGCGCTGGCGACAATCAGGTCGAATGCGCCCATGTGCCCCGAGGGTTTGCCGACCAGGACGATTTTTGTTCGATTCCCGGACTGCGCGCGAACCCACAGCGCTGCCATCGAGGGCCGGCGGCCGACGGTGATGATGAGGTCGGGCCAGGGCCCTTCCAGCGGATCCGAGCGCGAGAGGTCGAGGTGCTCCAGGGAGGGGCGGTAGCGCGGCTTGCCCAGCACCCACTCCGGTTTCATCTGCAGGTGCCGGTATTCGACCGGCCAGTCCAGGGCCTCGATAATCGTTTCTACCTGCCCGTTGTCGCCGCGCTTGTCGCTGAGCAGGACCCAGGTCCGTGGGGGCACGTCAGGAACCGGTGGTTTCGCGGCAGTAGCCCAGCTCGGGCAGGATGTTGTCGCGAACCAGTGCTTCCAGTTCGGCTACCTGTTCCGGGTTGAAGTCTTCGCGGTAGCCGCCCACCTTGCCGCGGCGCACCTTGTAGGTCGACGGGTCGTTGGCATTGACCAGCTTCATACCGCCCTGGCTGAAGGTGCCGGCGGTTTCCAGTTTCTGCAGGTTCTCGAAGGAGCCCCATTCGACTGCGGCGCGCACGTCGTCCTCGCTGAAGCGCTCGCCCATCAGCCGGGTGATCTGCAGGAGGGTCGGTACGGGTTCGGCGCGCAGGTCCTCATATTTCACCAGCAGGCCGTTTTCCAACTGCTGCACGGCGCTGGCCCAGAAGTTCTGGTAGTCGATCAGGGAGGGCAGGCCGATGTCCGAGTGGCGGACGAAGTCCCACATCTCCACCGTGCGCCGGTCGATCGGGTGGGCGATGGAGTGGTTGATGAGTTCCTGCTTGGCGCGCGACTGCCGCTTGGTGAACTGGTGGTACCAGGACACGGCGATATCGATAGGGTTGCGGGCGAGAAACAGCACCGGCTTGTGGCGCAGGGGGTTGTCCGGCGCGCCGGGTGCCAGCAGCTTGCCTACCTCGGCCTCGTAGCTGTAGTGTCCGTTGGTGGCGGCCAGCCGGGGGATTTCCGGGTACTTGCGGGAAAACTCGTCGGTGTTGATGAGTTGCGACTCCGGCAGTCCGTAGCGCTGCTGGTACAGCCGTGAAATCATGGCCTTGAGCCAGGTATTGCCGCTCTTGGGGTGGCCGATGATGATCAGCCCGGCCTTGTGCGCCTTACTGAGCTCGAGCTGCGCGAGATAGCGCCGCCGCAGGGCTACCCGGGTCTTCGCGGGCAGGGGCTCGGTAGGGGCAATGATGAGTGCTTTCTTGACGCCGTCGCTGAGGTTGAACATGCAATTGTGCTGGGGGGCCGCTGGAAAGCGGGGAATTATGGGACAAAGCGCTGCAAATAACCAGACGACAGAACCTTGGGGTACAATGCCCGGCTCGCGCGACAGGATTAGCACACTTCCTTGATTATTGACCGCTATCTCAGTACGGAGATCAGCCGCCCCCTGCTGGCAGGATTGGGCTTGCTGACCCTGATATTCATTGCCTGGTCGGCGGCGCGCTATCTGTCACTCGCGGCGGAAGGGCATCTCGACATGCTGGCCGCATTCAAGCTGGTCGGCCTCAATACAGTCGTGGCGCTGGAGATCCTGCTGCCCTCGGCGTTGTTCTTCTCCGTGCTCTCCGCGGTGGCGCGCATGTACAAGGAGGCGGAGATGCACGTGCTGTACGCCTCCGGCATCAGCCGCCTGCGGATTCTCGAGTCCGTGCTGAAATACTCCCTGGTGGTGGCCCTGGTCACCGGCCTGATCTCGGTGGTGGGGCGCCCCTGGGCCTACCGCATGAGCTACGAGCTGGAGGCCCGTGCCGCCGCCCACTACGACCTCAAGCGGATGGCCGCGGGGCAATTCGTCGATCTCGCCGGCAGCGATTACACCTTCTACGCCGGCGGCGCCGATCTCGACAACGGCGTGCACCGCGACGTGTTCCTGTTCAAGCGTCACCCGAGTGCCAAACGGGTGGAAATCCTGGTGGCGAAGACTGCCGAGCTGCCTGCCCTCAACCCGGGGGAGCCGATGGAGGCGCACTTCGGCGAGGGCTACAACTACCTGCTGGACGAGGCCGGAACCCGGGATTTCACCAACCGCTTCGAGACCCTGGAGATCCGCTTGCAGAACCGCAAGGCACAGGAAAAATACCGGCGCAAGGCAGAGACCACCGAGGTACTGGCGGAATCTGATGATCCCAAGGACATCGCGGAATTCCAGTGGCGCGTATCGACCCCGCTGGCCACGCTCCTGCTGGGCCTGATGGCTGTGCCGCTGTCGCGCACCGCGCCGCGCCAATCGCGCCTGCGCAACGTGGTATCAGCCCTGCTGGTGTACGTGGGCCTGTTCGCTCTCGCCAGCGTCAGCCGGACCTGGCTGGAGCAGGGCAAGTTACCCGAGATGCCGGGCCTCTGGCTGGCCTACGCCCTGCAGGCCCTGCTGCTGTTCGCCCTGGTGGCGCCGCGCAAATGGTGGCGTCGATGATTCTGCAGCGCTATCTCGCGACCCGCATGGTCTGGGGCTGGCTGCTGGCCCTCGGTGTGCTGGCGCCGATTTTCGGCATGATCGAGTTCATTTCGGAACTGGACCGCACCCAGCTGGACTACGATGGCTGGGCGGTCGCCCGCTACACCCTGCTGAGCCTGCCCCAGCAGGTGGTGACGCTGGCGCCGGTGATCGCCCTGCTGGGCAGCATGGCGGCGCTGTCCGCGCTCTACCGCAGCAATGAACTGACAGTGATGAGTTGTACCGGGTTCACCCCCGGGCACCTGTTGCGGGCCATCGCGTGGCCCACGCTTGTGCTCATGCTGCTGCTGTGGGTGCTGATGGAGTTCGTCGCGCCGCGGCTGCACCTGCTGGCGGAGCAGCAGCGCCACGTGCTGCGTTACGGCAACGCGGTGAATCTCCCCAGTGAAGGCATCTGGGCGGTCGATGGTCACCGCTATACCCGCCTCGGGCGGATCACCCGGGACGGCGTGCCCGGCGATATCGACGTGCTCGAATTCACCCCGGAGGGTGAATTGCTGCGCGCGGTGCACGGCCGCTCCGCCAGGGTGCTGCCGCGCCGCGAGTGGATCCTGCGCCATGTCCGTATCAAGGAACTGCGGGATGGCGTGCTGGTCACCCGCCGGCAAAAGGAACTGGCGGTAAACAACCTCTGGGAGCAGAACGAACTGCCCACCCTGTCGCTGCCGATTGAAACCATGTCCCTGTCTGTCCTCTATGGCTACGGCAATTTCCTCGCCGACAGCGGCCGTCCGGCGGGCAACCAGCGGGGACTGTTCTGGCAGAAGTTCCTGATGCCGTTTACCGTGGCGGCCATGGTGCTGCTGGCCACGCCGCTGAGCGCCAGCAGCGGGTCCGGCCGGGATCGCAGCGTGGGCATCAAGATGGGGATCGGCGCGCTGGCCGGCATCCTGTTTTTCCTGGCCGCCCAGATCATCAATGCGCTGGGCCAGTTGTTGGGACTGGCACCGGCGGTAACTGCGTCGCTGCCGGCGGCGGGAGTGGTGCTCTGCGCGCTGTTCCTGTTGCGGCGGATGCGCTGGTAGGAGAGTGAATTTGCACGTGGTTGAGGTACAGGCAGCGGTGGGTGCGTTCGAGGTAACTGCGCTATGCGCCTGATGCTGGACTTTTTCCGGGCCTATCCGGGGCATACCGTGTTGATGCTGCTGGCCCTGATGCTGTCGGGGCTGGCGGAGGGTATCGGCCTGTCGGCGCTACTGCCGCTGATCAACGTCGCCCTGGGGCACGACGTCGCAGCGGCGGTGACCGGGGTGCCCTCGGCGGGAACCTCGGACTTCGAGCAGCGGGTGCTGGACGTGCTCGCGGCAATGCATATTTCACCCACGCTGGGCAACATGCTGCTGATCATCGTGGTCTTCATGCTGGTCAAGAGCATCTTCCTGCTGGTTGCCCAGCGCCAGGTCGGCTACACCGCCGCACAGGTGGGAACCGACCTGCGGCTGGCGATGCTGCGCGGCGTGCTGCGCAGCCGCTGGGAGTACTTCCTGCACCAGCCGGTGGGCAAGCTGACCAACGCCCTGGCCACCGAGGCGCAGCGTTCCTCGGCGTCTTTCGTCAACGGCGCCACCGCCATCACCTTTCTCATCCAGGCGCTGGTCTACGGCGCGGTGGCCTTTGCCCTGTCCTGGCGGGCTTCGCTGGTGGCGATCGGCGCCGGCGCGATCGTCATCGGCCTGTCCCACTCCCTGGTGCTGGTGACCCGGCGCGCGGGGGCGCGGCAGACCAGCCTGCTGACCTCGCTGATGGCCAACCTCACCGATACCCTGCAGTCGGTCAAGCCGCTCAAGGCCATGGCCCGTGAACACCTGGCGGACCAGGCGCTGGCCGGGGACACCCGCCGTCTCAACCGCGCCCTGCGCAAGCAGGTGCTGAGCGGGGCGGTGCTGGATTCTGCCCACGAACTGATGTTCACCGTGTTCATCTGCCTGGGCATCTGGGTGGCGCTGGAAAAGTTCGGCATGGCACTGCCCACGGTGATGGTGCTGGTGGTGACCCTCGGGCGGGCGTTTTCCTTCCTCGGCAAGGTGCAGAAGCAGTACCAGAAACTGGCCCAGGGGGAGAGCGCCTACTGGTCGATGAAAACCGCCATCGCCGAAGCCGATGCCAACGAGGAAGCGCTGCCCGGCGGGGACACGCCGACCCTCGACACGGCGATCCGCTTCGAGGATGTCGACTTCAGCTACGACGGCCACCCGGTGTTCAGTCAGCTGTCACTGGAGGTGACTGCCGGGCAGCTGACGACCCTGGTGGGACCCTCCGGTTCTGGCAAGACCACCCTGATCGACCTCAGTATCGGCCTGCTGCGCCCCGACCGGGGTACGGTATCGGTGGACGGCAAGTCGCTGCAGGCCCTCGACCTCAAGGCCTGGCGCGGGATGATCGGCTACGTGCCCCAGGAAACCATCCTGTTGCATGACAGCATCCTCCACAACGTCACCCTGGGCGATCCCCAGCTGCAGCCGGAAGACGCGGAGCAGGCCCTGCGCGCCGCGGGGGCCTGGGAGTTCGTCGAGCGCCTGCCGCAGGGCATGGAAACGGTGGTCGGCGAGCGCGGCGGCAAGCTGTCCGGCGGGCAGCGCCAGCGCATCGTCATCGCCCGGGCGCTGATCAACAAGCCGCGGCTGCTGATCCTCGACGAGGCCACCAGCGCCCTCGACGCCGAAAGTGAGGAAGCGGTGCGCAGGACCATGGAGAGCCTCAAGGGGCGTCTCACCATCCTGGCCATTTCCCACAATCCGGCGATGGTGCAGGCGGCGGACCGGGTCTACCAGATGGCCGGTGGCGGCGCCCAGCCGACCCAGGTGCCGGCAAGCGCGGCGCCGCTCTAGGCGGGGCCTGCCGGCCCCGGCACGGCAGGCTCCGGCAGCAGTTGCCGGACCGCCGCCAGGGCATTTTGCAGGTCGCCAGAGCCCACTGCCACCTCGCGCACCGCCGGTGCCTCCTCGCCCAGCCAGCTCGCCTTGCCGCTGGCGCACAGTTGCCGGTGGACCAGGGTGATGTCGCGGCTCAGGGGCGACCAGCCCCAGCGCAGCAGGCCCGCATAAAGGCTGCCGCCGAGGCGGAAATCCCGCGCTGCCGCCACTCCCTCGCGCATGCCGCCGAGGTCGAATATCTGCACCGGTTTGCCGGTGGCGCAGGCCTCCGAGAGCATCGCGATGCTGTCGCCGGTGACGACGATGCGGTCGGCCCAGGCGAGCATGCCGAGGTAGGGGTTTTGCGGATCACCGGCGCGCCAGCGGTGCAGGAAGTGGGGCGCGGAGAGCGAGTCGGCCAGGGCCACCAGCGCACTGCCGCGCGTGCGCGAGCTGGTGCTGAGCAGCAGCGAACCACCTGTCTCCAGGGCCAGGCTGGAGACCTCCCGCGCCAGGCGTGTGGCGGCCCTGGGGCCGAGGGTGAAGGGGCCGCTGTCACCGCCGACCAGCACCGCGATGCGCGGGGAGGGCATAGGCTCGAACTGGCGGGCCCAGGCGCTGCGCGCCGCGGCCAGTTTATCGGCATCCAGGGCGTGCAGGGTCAGGGTGTTGCGCAATACGTGCGGCGCGTCGTCGACCCGGTACTGGGGCGTTGTGATCACCAGGTCGAAGGATTCCAGCGGCCCCCAGGGGCGGCCCACATGCACGTAGCGGGTGCGGCCGCCGGACTGTTCGCGCAGCCAGCGGCACACCGGTTCATTGCGCACCCCGCAGGAAATGACCAGGTCGGGCCACGGGGGTGACAGGCATTCCCGGGAGGCCGCGCTGATACCGGCCAGGGAGGCCTGGCCGAGCACGTGGGGCCAGACGACCGGCGTGCGGTAGTGCAGGGTTTTTACTTCGTATTGCAACTGCAGGCCCTCAGCCAGCGCGCGAACCTGTGCGCGCTCCCCGGCGCGATAGGCGTCGATCAGCCAAACCACTGGCATAAAAACACTTCCCTCGGTATAGTTCCTGCGTCCCGAATCCGGCGATTAGCCGCTCCAGCCAGAGGCCGAAGGATAGCCAGCACATGACGCATTATCAGGAATATCTTGGTTTTATCTGTACAGTGCTGGAATCATACAACAAGAAGCAGGTCGCATTGGGAGAGGCAACCGATCTGGTGGCGGATATCGGCCTGACCTCGCTGGAGGTCATGGAGTCCATCGAGCGCATCGAGGACCATTTCGATATCTCCATCCCGCTCAACATCCTGCCGGATGTAAACACCATCGGCGAACTGGCGAGAAAAGTTCACGAACTGACCCAGTAAGCCCGCCACGCTGCGACGCGCTATGTTATTCGACAAG
The DNA here is from genome assembly GCF_048323675.1 of Haliea sp. E17. Taxonomy (NCBI): domain Bacteria; kingdom Pseudomonadati; phylum Pseudomonadota; class Gammaproteobacteria; order Cellvibrionales; family Halieaceae; genus Haliea; species Haliea sp. E17. Next base: position 25,437 of record NZ_JBLWFK010000003.1, on the reverse strand, counting down.
TTCCAGGACATGATTGCCTTCCGCGGCCAGCTTGCCGCGCAGGGCGTCAAACCCTTCGGTGCGGTCACCGAGGAAATCCATTCCGCCACCGAAGGCGTGGTGGAAGGGCGCGAGGTGATCCTCGCCGGCACCAACAACTACCTCGGCCTGTCCTGGGACCCGCGCTGCATCGAGGCCTCCCGCGAGGCAGCGGCCCGCTGGGGCACCGGCACCACCGGCTCCCGGGTGGCCAACGGCTCCTTTGCCGGGCACCAGGCGCTGGAGAGTGAAATCGCCGACTTCTACGGCGTACCCCACGGCATCGTGTTTTCCACCGGCTACGCCGCCACCATGGGCATGTGTTCCACCCTGGCCGGCCCCGGCGACGTGATTCTCCTCGACGGCGACAGCCACGCCAGCATCTACGCCGGGGTGCGGCTGTCCGGGGCGGAGATCATCCGTTTCAAGCACAACAATCCCGAGGATCTCGCCAAGCGCCTGCGGCGCCTCGGCGAGCGCGTGGACAATACGCTGATCATCGTCGAGGGCATTTACTCCATGCTCGGCGATGTCGCGCCGCTGGCGGAGTTCGCCGCGGTGAAACGCGAATACGGCGGCAGCCTGTTTATCGACGAAGCCCACTCCATGGGTGTGCTCGGCGAGACCGGCCGCGGCGCCGCCCAGGCGGCAGGTATCGAGGCCGATGTGGACTTTATCGCCGGCACGTTCAGCAAGAGCCTCGGCGGTATCGGCGGTTTCTGTGTCAGTCCCCACGCGGAGCTGGAAGCCATCCGTTTCTGCATCAACGCCTATATCTTCACCGCGTCGTCGGCGCCGTCGGTGATCGCCTCCACCCGCGAGGCCCTGCGCATCATCCGCAGTGAACCCCAGTTGCGCCAGCGCCTGTGGGATAACGCGCAGCGCCTGTATGACGGGCTCGCCGGGCTCGGCCTGCGGGTCGGCCCGTCGGTCAGCCCGGTGGTGGCGGTCGTGCTGGAAGACCGCGATGCCACGCTGGCCTGCTGGCAGGCCCTCCTCGACGCGGGGGTTTACGTGAACATGGTGGTGCCGCCGGCCTCGCCGTCCACCTATTGCCTGCTGCGCAACAGTGTCAGCGCGGCCCACACCACCGGGCAGATCGATACCATGATCGCCGCCTACGCCAGCCTGAAGGATCGCGGGCTGCTGCCTGCGTACAGCGGGGCCTGATGCGTCCCGACTCCCCCGCCGCTGACAGCATTGCAGGCCGGAGTCGCCGTTGAGCCAGCGTTTCGCCCAGATTTCCGATTTGCACCTGAGCTCCCTGGCCCAGGTCAGGTGGCAGGACCTGCTGAACAAGCGCATCCTGGGTTATCTCTCCTGGCGGCGAAAACGCCGCTTCGAACACCGGTCCGAGGTACTGGATGCCCTGCGCCGGGATATCCAGCGACAGTATTTCGACCAGTGCCTGGTCACCGGCGACCTCACCCATATCGGCCTGCCGCAGGAATTCGCCGAGGCCCGCCAGTGGCTGGAGGCGCTGGGCGAGCCGGCTAGTGTCGCCGTGGTACCCGGTAATCACGACGCCTACGTGGCCTCCCGCTGGTGCAAGACTTTCGCCAACTGGCAGGACTACATGGGCTCGGATGGCGGTGACCTGCAGAGCGAGCAGGGAGCGTTCCCCAGCCTGCGGGTGCGCGGTGAGCTGGCATTTATCGGCCTCTCATCCGCGGTACCCAAGCCGCCGCTGCTGGCCACCGGGACTGTCGGAAACAGCCAGCTCGAGCGCCTCGCGGCCATGCTCACGGATACCGGCCGCCGCGGCCTGTTCCGGGTGGTCTACCTGCACCATCCGTTGCTGGCCGGCAGCGAGAAGTGGCGCAAGCGGCTGACCGACGCCGCTGCCCTGCGCTCGGTGATCGCCGATAACGGCGCGGAGCTGGTGCTGCACGGCCACGGGCACCGCAGTGCCTGCGGCGAACTGCCGACCCGCCACGGTGCCGCGCCGGTGTTCGCAGTGCCCTCAGGTTCGGCGATGGGCCTGCACGGCGCCGATCGCGCGCGCTATAACTGCTACACGGTGGACCGGGAGGCGGGGGGCTGGCGCCTCGAGGTCGAGACGCACGGCTTTGTTCCGGAGAGCGGGGAGTTTGTCACCGAGAGCGGACGCTCCCAGCACCTGAGGCGTTAGCCTGGCGGGTTCAGGCGTCCCGGTCGGTGGCGTTGGCCAGCGAGCCTTTCACCAGCATCAGGTCGGCGATGGAATCCACATCGATGGCGGCGTTGGCGTAGGGCAGGATGACCGCCCGGATGCGCAGGCCCAGGCGCTTGCCCAGCTTGGCCAGCGCCTCTTCCAGTGACAGCATGCCCAGCCGGTAGCGCAGGATCGCCCACCAGCCCAGCAGGCCGACCAGCACCAGCGGTTTCTTGCGCTGCTGTTCGATCTGGCGCCAGAATTTGGCGGCCCGACGCCCCTCCGGGGTGACGAAGGCGAACAGGTTGCAGCCGCAGAAGTCCCCATCGCTGAAACGCAGCACGGTTTTGTGGATGCCGGGATAGGCGTCGGTAACCAGTGCGTGGGGTGCCAGCCCCACGGTGAGATCCACCGGGTCGGCGAGACTCTGGCGGGCGAAAGCGTCGACGATCTCGGCGGTGAGCAGTGGGTGGTCCGCGGTAGTCAGCAGCACCGGGACCTCGCTATCCATCTCCTGCATGGTCTCAAAGGCACTGGTGCTGGGTGAGATTCCCGGCGGACGCCATTTGACCTCGCCCTGGTCAACCCACTGCTGCAGTTGCGCATCGGTGGCGACCTCCGCCGCCTCCGGACCGGAGAGGGTGATGTCCTGCACGGACCGGGCTTTCCGCAGGGCATTCAGCACCCGGCGTACCATCGGGGTACCGTCGATATCGATCATCGCCTTGCTGCCGGCGTCGCTGGAGCGAATCAGGGCGTCGGCCTTGCTGCGGTCGCCCGCCAGTACTACCACACTTACTTTCTGGTCCGTAAAACTCACAGGTGTTCAGTCCTTCCGCAGGGATTTTTCATAGACCCGGTAGCGCTTGTAGGCGACGCCGCCAATGGTCTCGATGATATTGCGCATGCCGTCGTTATCTTCGAGGATCCAGCCCATTTCGACGTCCTCGACACCGCGCTGGTGCAGCGGGCCGCGCACCGCGTCGATCACCGAAAAGGCCAGGGTCGGTCCCAGGCGCAGGTGGTGGAAGCGGCGGCGCACGCCCATCAGCGGCACCCGCGCGGTGCGCGGAGTGCGCACTTTCAGCCGCCACAGCAGCTTGGCCCAGCCGAACGGCAGCAGTTTGCCGCCGAGGTCGCGGGCCGCCTCGTTGATGTTGGGCAGGGCGACGATAAAGGCGACCGGTTCACCATCCAGTTCGGCAATCTGGATATTGTCGTCCGGCATCAGTTTGATCAGGGTCTCGACGGTGTGTTGCCACTCGTCCTTGTCCAGGGGTACGAAGCCCCAGTTGTCGTGCCAGGCGTCGTTGAAGATATCGCGCATGACTTCGGCTTCGGCCGCGAGGTCCTTGCGGTTGGCCTTGCGCACCCGGATGCGGTCGGAGAGCTTGTCCGCCAGCCGGCGCATCACCCGCGGCGCCTCGAAATCCGGGTTGATGTGGTAGGCGAGCAGGTCCTTGGCCTTGGCGTAGCCGAGGTCTTCGATGGCCGCCCCGTACCAGGGCAGGGCGTGACCCATCAGCACGTAGGGTGGGGTGTCGAAGCCATCCACCAGCAGGCCGATTTCCTCGTTGATGTGCAGGTTGAAGGGGCCGCGGATTACCTGCATACCCTCGCCGCGCAGCCAGTCCTCGGCTGCGCTGAACAATGCGCTCACGACCTCCGGGTCCTGCTCCGCTTCGAACATGCCGAAGTAGCCGGCGGAATCCTTGTGCTGGGACAGGTGGAGTTCGTCCACCTGGGCGGTGATGCGGCCGATCACACGGCCGTTGCGACGGGCCAGCCAGGCGCGCCAGCGCGCGTGCTGGAAGAAAGGATTCTTTGCCGAAAATCGTTGCTGCTGCTCAATGGTCAGCGGTGCTATCCAGTGCGGGTCATTGGCGTAGAGTCGGTGGGGCAGTTCGAGGAACTCCTTGAGCTGGCCCTTGCCAGTGATCTCCTCGATGCTGAAGGTGTTCGTGACTTGTGTAGACATGCCCCCGCTGTAATCCCCGGTAAGCCGAAAGTCGGGCAGTATAACCGGTTGTGGGGCGCAGGTAATCTCCGCGCTTTTAGCGCTTGTGGAATACCTCACGGACACCGGCAGAATGGTACTTTTTACTATCTTTAACAGAGACTTAAGTGCTAGTATTTTTGCAAAATCAAAGAGGCCAGAAGTTAGGGGTCCGGCAAAAAAAACAATTTCAACAACGGCTGTCGCGTGAGTGTGTTCAAGGTGGCAAGGGTCTTTTCCCGGCCTCGCACAACCATGTGGTGGTGTGGTGGGGTGACAGGTAATCGAGTCTGCTGCTGGCAATCGGGAACCGCTGCCTCAACGTGCAAGCTGTTGTTGCCTCAGGAGGATTGACTCTTGTCAACGCGTCAGGTTGAAGCTACACCCATGCGCCATGCTCTACCTTTCCGTCCCGGTGATTTCAGCACCCTGACAGAAGCTCTGGACTACGCCGCCCAAGGCGAAACCGGCGTCAATTTCTATACCGGGCGGGGCGCTATATACGCCAGCCTTACCTATAGCACCTTGCGCAGCGAGGCGCTGGAACTCGCCGACAAGTTGCTCAGCCTGGGCCTGGCCCGGGGTGACCGGGTGGCGCTGATCGCCGAGACCGACCCTGAATTCATCCGCTTTTTCTGTGCCTGCCAGTACGCAGGACTGATCCCCGTGGCCTTGCCGGCATCGGTGAAGCTCGGCGCCCACAACACCTACGTTGCCCAGCTGCGCTCCCTGCTGGAAGCCAGTGACGCGGTGGTCGGGGTGGCCTCGGAAGGCTACCTGCCGTTCCTGCAGGAGGCCGGAGAGCCCCTGCAACTGCGCATGGTCGGCCGCCCCGAGGACTTTCACGCCCTGCCGGCAAAGGGCGTGGCCATGCCACAGGTTTCCAGCGACGATATCGCCTATATCCAGTACACCTCTGGCAGCACCCGTTTTCCCCGCGGTGTGGTGATCCGCCACCGCACGGCGATGGCCAACATCCAGGGTATTACCGTGGACGGGCTGAAGATCGGCCCGGAAGACCGCCTGATGTCCTGGCTGCCCTTCTATCACGATATGGGCCTGGTGGGTTTCGTGCTGGTGCCGCTGGCTACCCAGCTGTCCGTCGATTACCTCGACACCCGGGAATTCGCCGTGCGCCCCCGCCAGTGGCTGACCCTGATGACCCGCACCCGGGCCAGCATCTCGTTCGCGCCCAGCTTCGGTTACGATCTCTGCGCGCGCCGCGTGCGCCCCAGCAACCTCGAGGAATACGACCTGAGCAACTGGCGGGTAGCCGGGATCGGCGCGGAAATGATTCGCCCGCAGACCCTGGAACTGTTCGCCGAGATTCTCGAACCCTGCGGGTTCAGCCGCAGCGCATTCACCGCCTGCTACGGCATGGCCGAATGTACCCTCGGCGTCAGCTTTTCCCCGCTGGACCACGGCTTTACCACCCATTACCTCGACAGCGATCACCTCGCCGACCACCACGAAGCACTGCAGATCGACCCGGGCGAACAGCGCGGTCGCGGCCGCCATTTCGTTAATTGCGGTGTACCCCTGCCCAGTTTCGAAGTCCAGATCCGCGATAACGGCCAGGTGCTCGAAGACTGGAAAAGCGGCGTGATTTACCTCCGCGGCCCCAGCGTGATGGAAGGGTATTTCAACATGCCGGCGGAAACCAGCGACGTGCTGGATGCGGACGGCTGGCTCAATACCGGCGATATCGGCTATCTCGCCGATGGCGTGTTGACCATTACCGGTCGCAAGAAAGACATCATCATTATCCACGGCCGCAATATCTGGCCCCAGGACCTCGAGCACGTGGCCGAGGCCCAGCCCGAGTTCCGTCCCGGTGACGCCGTCGCCTTCTCCGCGCCCGATGACCAGGGCGAGGAGCACTGCGTGATGCTGGTGCAGTGCCGGGAGACTGACACCACCACCCGCGGCAACCTGGTCCGCCGCCTCACTGCGCTGCTGCGCATGGAGATGGGCCTCGACTGTTATGTCGAACTGGTCCCGATTCACTCCCTGCCGCGAACTTCCTCCGGCAAACTTTCCCGGGCCAAGGCGAGGATGGACTTCATCGCTGCCCAGGAAGCCGAGCGCGAGGAAAACTTCGCCGTCGAACTGCGCCGCCGGGTCGCGTCAGCCTGATTGCACGCGGTAACCTTATTGCCCTGACCGGCGCCACCGGCTTCATCGGTGGCTGGATTTGCCGGGAACTGCTGCAGCGGGGCTACCGGCTGCGGGCGCTGGTGCGCAACCCGGATGCAGCCTGTCGCCTGGCCGCCCTCGGCATTGATACCGTTCGCGGCGACCTGCACGATCCGCCTGCCCTGGACGCCTTGCTGGCGGGTAGTGCCGGGGTCGTCCATGCGGCCGCTACGGTGCGCGGCGCCAGCTGGGCGGATTTCGAAACGGCGAATGTCGCCGGTACCGCGCGGCTGCTCGCCGCAGTACAGAAGCTGGAAACCTCTCCCCGCCTGCTGTTCCTGTCCTCACTTGCCGCCCGCGAACCACAGCTGTCGTGGTATGCCCGCAGCAAGTCCGAGGCCGAGGCGCTGTTGGGTGAGGCAGGGGATGTCGACTGGCTGGTATTGCGGCCGCCCGCGGTGTACGGTCCCGGCGACCGCGAAATGCTGCCCCTGCTGAAGCTGATGGCGCGGGGCCTGGCCCCGGTGCCGGGCAGCCTGGATGCCCGGTTCTCGCTGATCCACGCGCAGGACCTGGTGCGGGCGGTGGCCGATGGCCTGGCGGCGGATGTCGCGGGCCAGGTGCTTACCCTGGACGACGGTCACGCCGGCGGCTACAGCTGGCCGGAACTGGCACGCATTGTCGAGCAGCTGACCGGGCGGCCGGTCAGGCTGCTGCAGGTGCCGGAAAAGTTACTGGACCTGGTGGCGGGCATCAACGTCCGGACAGCCCGGCTGAGCGGCCGGCTGCCGATGCTCAGCCCCGGTAAACTGCGCGAATTGCGCTACCCCGACTGGGTGGTGGACAACGCCGGTATCGGCTGCGCGCTGGGCTGGCGACCGGCTATCGGCCTGGCTGAGGGGCTGGCACCCCTGTTGCGCGGCGATGCGGGCGCTTGAGTGAGAGGTTGTTTTGGCTGAATTTATCCTGGGCAACTCCCTGCGCAAGCTGGCGCGGGCACGCCCTACCTTGCAAAAGGCCCTGTGGCGGCTCGATTACTGCCTGATCTGGCTGCTGGTAAAGGGCTTCGGCATCGTGCCAATTGATAACGCTTCCGGCCTGGGGAACCGGGTCGGCCGCTGGATCGGGCCGCGCCTGCGCAAGAAGTCGAAAATTTTCCGCGCCAATCTCGCGGTCGCCTTTCCCGAAAAGAGTGCGGCAGAACTGGCGGAGCTGGAGCGGCGGGCCTGGGGTCAGGCGGGGCGGGTACTGGCGGAATACACCCACCTCGAGGAACTGTACCGCGACCACGAGCGCATGCAGCTGGAAATCCTCGAGCCCGTGGAGACTTACCGGCATCCGGAAGTGCCGGCGGTTTTCGTGGGCGCCCACCTCAGCAACTGGGAAATCATGGCCGCGGCGATAGCGCGGATGGGCATCCCCTTCGCCAGCCTGTATTCCCCGCCGACCAACCCCCTGCTGGACCGGATGCTGCGGGATTCCCGCCAGGCGCTCAACTGTGAGTTGCTGCCCCGGGACAACAGCACCCGGGCGCTGTTGCGCTGCCTGCACGACGGCCGTTCCGTGGGCATGGTCATCGATCGCCGGGTGGACGAGGGCAGTCCGGTGCCGTTTTTCGGTGCTGACAAACTCTCTACCCTGGTGCCGGCAAGGCTGGCCCTGAAGCATGGTTGTGACATGGTACCAGTTCGGGTACTGCGCCTCGGGGGCGCGCGGTTTCGCGTGCTATTCTACCCCCCGGTGCGTCCCGCGGATGCAGCTGCGGACGCCGCGGAGCAGGCCGGGGATATGACCCGGCAGGTACACCGGTTGTTCGAGGAGTGGATCCACGAGCAGCCCGAGGACTGGTTCTGCTCGAAACGGATGTGGGCAAAGCGTAAAATAGCCCCGCCAGAATCTGCCGTTGCCGCAGACCAGCGGTGTAATGGAGCCGGCCCTGACCGGATGTGAAAGCGATGCAATCTCAAAAAGCCCCGCACCAGTCGATCCGCCTGTTCGAGAATGACCTGCTCGAGCGGCTCTCGCACGTGCATCCGATTACCCCCCTGCTGGTCTGGTCACCGGTGGCGGCCTGGCTGTTCTGGCGGGCGTTCGCGGTGGACGGGCTGGGTGTGCCCGGTGTCGTTGCAGTTGCCTTCGCCGGGGTATTTGTCTGGACGCTCGTCGAATACATTTTCCATCGCTTCCTGTTCCACTACCCGGCGAAGAGCAAGGCGGGCAAGTGGCTGGTGTTCCTGTTCCACGGCAACCACCACGACGACCCGATGGACAAGACCCGGCTGGTGTTCCCGCCGGCCGGCGCCATTCCGATCATGGCCCTGCTGTACCTGCTGTTCTCTCTGGTGATTCCCGCGCACCTGATCGCGGCCTTCATGGCGGGCTTTATCGTCGGCTACCTGATGTACGACTATATCCATTACGCAACCCACCATTTCCACATGCGCAACCGGCTGGCGAAGTTTCTAAAGCACTATCACCTGCGCCACCATTTTTCCCGCCAGGTCGGGCGCTACGGCGTCAGTTCGCCGCTGTGGGATGCCGTTTTCGGTACCTGGCCCCGCCGCTGAGGCATTGCCGGACCCATGCCTGAGTACTACCTGATCCCCAAGAAACTGGCGCGCAAGGCGCCGTTTCTCGCCCGCATGGCCCAGACCTGCGAAGCGGGCCTGTTCCGCGCGGTGTTCTGGGGCTTGCGCAGGATGTCGCTGGAGAGTGCCTACCGCTTTGCCGGCGGCGTTTTCTCGGTGGTCGGCCCCCACACTCGCAAGGCGGCCAAGGCCATGGCCAACCTGGAGATCGCCTTCCCCGAAGAAAGCGAGGAATGGCGCCGGCAGACCGTCAGGGACATCTTTCGCAGCCTGGGTTACGCCGCGGTGGAACTGGTCAAGATGGACCAGATCTGGGACCAGCGGAAGGAGCGCCTGGAATTCGTCATGTCCGCGGAAACCCGCGAGCACGTGGAGGCGGGCCGCCCGGCGATCATGTTTTGCGCCCACGTCGGCCCATGGCAGGTCAACAACCTGATCGCGCGCCAGTACGGGCTTGCGGTCAGTACGATCTACGCCCCGGAATCCAACCCGGTGTTTGCCGGGCTCATGGCCAAACTGCGCGGCGAGTTCGGGGTCGGCTGGATTTCCTCGGAGGAGGGCGCCCGGCCGCTGCTGCGGGAACTGCAGCGCGGCAATATGATCGGGCTGGCCATGGATACCCGCCTCGACAGCGGTAAACTGGTGCCGTTTTTCGGCCGCGAGGCGCTCACCAATACCAGCGCGGCGGGCCTGGCGCTGCGCACCGGGGCATCGTTCATCCCGGTGCGCACCGAGCGGCTGCCCGGTTGCCGGTTCCGGCTTACCCTGGAACCGCCGCTGCGCTGTTCCATTCCCGACGCGCCCGAGCGGGAGCAGGCCCTCGACCTCGCCCTGCAGGTGAACCAGTGTTTCGAGCGCTGGATCCGCGAGAGCCCGGGCGAGTGGATCTGCCTGAAGCGGCGCTGGCCCAAGGCACACAAGCTCTGAGTTGCTAGAACTGGTCGCGTACCCGGAACAGTAGCTGCACGCTGTCGACGTCATCGCCCCGGGCGAGGGGGAAGGCGAGGTCGACGTGAATCACCCGGCGCTTGTTGGCGCGGCTGGAATTGAGCCGCAGGCCGAAGCCCACGTCGGCCAGGGTGCCGCCGTTGGCGCCGTTATCCTGGTCGTCGTACCAGGCCCGCCCCACATCGACAAAGGCCGCGGCTCCCACCCGGAACAGGCGGAAGGGGTGCCAGTCCGAGTAGTAGCGCTCTTCCAGGCTGACGACGAAGCTGCGGTCGCCGACCTGGTAGTTGCGCTCGTACCCGCGCATGCCGGTATCGCCGCCGAGCCAGACCTGGCGGTCCTCGGTGAGTCCGTCGGTGTAGTCGATCCGGGTGCTGGCAAAGAACGTCCACTTGTGGTGCTGGCGGTGGAAGTAGTTGGAATACAGGGTCAGCCAGAGATTCTCGAAATCACCGCTGTCCGGGTCGTAAAAGCCGTTGGCGAAGCCCTCGACCCGCCACATCTTCTTGCTGTTGACCCGCAATGTGGTCTGGTAATAGCCGTCGAAAGCAATCTGGTCCCGGGTGGCGCCAAGCCCCTCCGCTGACCAGCCCAGCATCCAGTTGTAGCGCTGGCCGACGTAAAAATCCTCGGTGCGGCCGATGTAATTCATGTTGCGCACCTTGTTGTAGCTATCCTCTATCGAATCGTAACCGATGAAGGGGTAGACGTAGTCGCGGTCCCCGGGCAACTGGTCGGGGGGGATGTCCGAGTCGCTGTAATCGAAGCTGTTGGTCTCGTAGTGCAGGCCGGCGCGCCAGCGGTTCACCCGGTTGCCCTGCTCCGGGTGGATGGCCATGGCGCCGAACAATTCCACCACGTCGTATTCGTGGTTGAATTCAGTCACCTCGTCGCCGCGATACCAGGTGGCCTCCTCGGCCTTTCCCTGGCGGGCGCCGGTACCGGCTGACCAGGGTTCATAGACGGAGAAAAAGGGCCGCTCGACTTCCAGGGCGCGGTAGTAGCCGTCGTCGTAGTCGCTGTAGGTGAGCCCCAGGGTCCAGCGCGAGTCGAACAGTGCCGGGTCCCCGTAGAACATGCTGTAACCGCTGCGGTCAGGGTCGTCTTCGAAGAGCAGCCCAACCTGCTTGCCGCTGCCCAGCAGGTTCGAATCCGTAATGCCGATCGCCGCGGTGTTGTCGCCGCCGCTGCGTGACAGGCTGATGGTGGGGTTCAGGGTCCAGATATCCCGGGTGACCACCTCGACATCCACGCGCTTGCCACATACCCGGACCGGCACCACCCGCGCGTCGTAGAGGAAGTCGAACTCGCGCAGCAGGCGTTCGGTTTCCGCCAGCATCGCCGGGTCGTAGGGTTCACCGGGCGCCAGCAGCAACTGACTCTGGATCACGGATTCCCAGGTTACCACATTGACCCGGTTTGCCAGGCGGTACAGCCAGTTGTCCTCCCGCTGGTCCTCGAGGTTGAAGACGTTATAGCGGGTGAAGGTAACTTCCCCGATAACGGCGTCAGCGGGGATGGATTCCCGGAATGCCTTCTGCTCCGGATTGTGGTTGATGAAATTGAATTTCTGGTATTTCGGCAGATCTGGCCCCTGCCGGCAGGCTTCGGTATCGTCCTGCTGGCCATAGCTGCCGGCGGCAAAAATGCCGAAGAAAAATGCAGCCGCCAGCCGATACCGCACAGCCTTGGCGGGAGATTGGGAAAACAACCGAAACCGGGCGTACAATTGCAGGCTCCCTGTGCCAGTACTTACATTTAGGACTATCCGCACGGGACCGGCAAGGGAATAATGCTCAATGGCGACGATTCCTTTATATTGCGGGCAATTTACTTCCGGGGACAGACAATGGGCGCTCTGCGCTATGTAAACCAGGCACTTCTCGAACAGATCGATACCGGCGCGTTCCGGGCACGGCAGCCGTTTCCCTGGTTGAATCCCCAGTACTTCATTGCCCCGGAACACTACCCGGAATTGCTGGACAGCATGCCGGACATCGCGCAGTTTCGCGCGGCCTTCTACGGTACCCGCAAACACGGGCAGAAGGGGCATGACCGCTATGTCCTCGACTACGAGGAGGGCATGAGTCTCGCCGAACCCTGGCAGCAGTTCATCGACGAACTGCGCGGTGATACCTACCGCGAGTTTGTCTGCCAGTTGCTCAAGGTGCGCGATATCCGCTTCCGCTTTCACTGGCATTACACGCCGGCAGGCTGCGAGGTCTCACCCCACTGCGACTCGCGGGGCAAGCTGGGCTCGCAGATTTTCTATCTCAATACGGAGCGCGACTGGCAGCCCGAGTGGGGCGGCGAGACCGTGATCCTCGACGACGAGGGCGAATTCCCCGCGGCCAGTGCGCCGCAGTTCGCGGACTTCAAGGCCGAGTACGCCGCGCTCACTGCGGATAACCGCAGCCTGCTGTTCGCCCGGCGCGGCAACTCCTGGCACGGTGTCCGCGCGGTGCAATGCCCGGAGGGCTATTTCCGCAAGGTGTTTATCGTGGTGTTCGAAGCGCATCGGCCGCTGCGCCTGGCGAGCAAACGCCTCAAGCGAATTCTCAGCGGCAAGCCGCCGGTTACCGACAAAGAGCGGATGATGTACTGAGTTGTCCGTGAACAGTGCGCATCGCCCCCCATTATTGATTCTCGGCGCGCCGCCCCGCGGTGGTAACCACCTGCTGCGCGGCCTGCTCGATGGCCACCCGGACCTGCTGCTGCCGCCGGACGAAGACTACGCGGTCCGCCACCTGGCGCGCAGCCCCTGGCGGAGGATGCAGGGAGCGCTGGCCGGGGCCGGCGGGGCCAGTGGCTTTTACCGGCGCCTGCAGAAGGGCGGCCACCTCGAGCGGGTGAACCGCGACGAAGCGGGGGAAACCTTCGGCACTGCGGGCTCGCTCGACCTCGATCGCTACTACGCCCACATTCGCGTCAGCCACCAGCGCTGGCGCGCCAGCCAGCTTGCCTACAACCATATCGAGGCGCTATCACAGGCCCTGGGGGGGGATGAGAACGGGCGCCGGATGCGTGTCTACTTCTGTGCGCTGCAACCCAGCAATCGCGATCTCACCCGGGTCGGCCGCTTGCTCGCGCAGTTCTACGATGTGCGTGGGGTCTTCGTGGTGCGCGACCCGCGGGCGCACCTGAGTTCCAAGCTGGTCCGCAACCCGGGGCTCAGCCTGCGCCGCTACTGTGCCCGCCAGAACCGCTACATGGCGGAAATCGATCACTTTCGCGAGGAGTGTGGGCCGGCCCTGGCCGTGCGCTTCGAAGACCTGGTGCTGAATACCGAAAGCGCCATTCGCGAGGTCTGCGCCCTGGCAGGAATTGCCTTCCACCCGGAATTGCTGGATTACACCCAGGGCGGGCGCCCCAGCAAGAGTAATTCGTCCTTCACTACCAGTGATGGCATCGATGCCGAGGCGGTCGACCGCTACCGGGAGACGCTCCCGGACGAGGTATCGCGTTTCGTTGTCCGGCACTGCCGTCCCGAACTGCTGTGGCGGGCCGAGGGCTGAATCAGTGGCCGCGACGCGCTTCCATCCGCCGCAGTAGCGTACCCATTACCTGCCGGTACAGGTCCATGCCGAGGTGCTTGTCCTCGATGCCGCTCTCGATACTGGGGTTGTCGTTGACTTCAATCACGTAGCCGCGGCCGTCCTTTTCCTTGACGTCGACACCGTAGAAACCATCGCCGATCGGTCGCGTCGCAGCCAGGGCAGCCTCCAGTACGGCGGTTGGGACCTCGCTGACCGGCAGCGTATCGAAACCACCCGAGTTGGTGCGCTGGCCGTGGCGATAGATCTGCCAGTGGCGCTTCACCATGTAGTAGCGGCAGGCGTACAGCGGCTTGCGATCGAGCACGCCGATGCGCCAGTCGAAATCGGTGTAGAGGAATTCCTGGGCCAGCAGCAGAGTGGACTCGCGGAACAGTTTCCTGCTGATACTGTCCAGTTCCTCGCGGTTGTTGGCTTTCTCCACGCCGCGGGAAAAGGAACCGTCGGGGATCTTGATCACCACCGGGAAGCCGAAATCCGCGGCCAGTTTATCCAGTTGCTCCCGGTGCCCGCGATGCAGCAGCAGGGTGCGCGGCGCCGGTACCTTGTGAATCCGGAACAGGTCCGCCAGGTACACCTTGTTGGTACAGCGCAGGATGGAGTTGCTGTCGTCGATGACCACCAGACCCTCGTTCTCTGCCTTGCGGGCGAAGCGGAAGGTAAAGTGGTCGATGTTGGTGGTGGTGCGAATAAACAGGCCGTCGAATTCCGGCAGGCGCAGGTAGTCGCGCTGGGTGATCAGCTGGCAGTGAATGCCCATTTCCCGCCCGGCGCGGATAAAGCGTTTCAGCGCGCCGGCATTGGAGGGTGGCATGGATTCACCCGGATCGCAGAGAATCGCCAGGTCGTAGCGGGAGCGGGCTTTCACCCGTTTGCGCCTCCATTGCTTGCGGGTGAAATCCTCCAGTGTCCAGGTGAACAGCTCGCGTTCGTCCTCCGCCAGCTGGCGTGGCGACAGCGGGCGCAGGCCGGTGATCTCCCACTGGGCCTTGCGCTTGAGGGTTATCTCCAGCAGCGGGCAGGGGAATATTTCGAACAGGCGGCGAGCCAGTTCGTCGAGGGTGGGGTCCAGTGAGCGGCCGAAGAAAAAGCGCAGTTTCAGGCTGCTGTTGGGTTCCGCATCTACCGGCAGGTTGTTCAGCGGCACGCCGAGGTCGCTTACCCGTATGCGGTACAGGGAGCGCCGGGTGAGGTCGCTGAGGGTCTGCAGTGAGGGAGTAATCTTGTGGCCCCGGGCCTCCGCCAGCAGTGAACAATAGTACCCCTCGCTCAGGTAGCCGAACTTGCGACACAGGTTGATGATGCGCGGCCGCACCGAACCCTGGGGGTAGTTCCCGGTAACATAGTCCTGGAAGGTAATGACCTGCCCTGCGGTTGGCGGCTGGGGCCAGTCCTTGCGCTGGTGGACGACGATAAGCGTTTTGGACACGACGGTAAGCTCTGCTGGTCTGGCGGGAATAACAGGCGAAGTATTTGGCAGCGTGGACTGGCAGTCAATCTGGCGCAGCGTTATATTTTGGCATCTTCCATCACCGGGCCGACAGCCCTTCCGGGGCGGGCTTTCGCAGGCATTTATGCTCGATTCCATTCGTCCAGCCCGGAGCAGTGACCTGGAGGCGTTGCTGTCTCTGGAAGCTGCGAGTTTTTCTGGCGACCGGCTCAGTCGGCGCAGTTTTCGTCGCTGGCTGAAACACGAGCACTGCGTTTTCCTGGTGGCCGAGGACGCCAACGCATTGCTGGCCTATGTGCTGGTCATCCTGCGTCGCGGTACCCGTCTCGCGCGCCTGTATTCGATAGCGGTGAATCCCGTTGCGCGGGGCAGGGGGCTGGCCAAGGCGCTGCTGCAGCAGGCGGAACGGACCGCGCGCGGTAACGGGGCGCTGTACATGCGGCTGGAGGTTGCCACGGGCAATACCGCGGGCATCGCGCTCTACGAGGGCATGGGTTACCGGCCCTTTGGCCTGTATCGCGATTATTACGACGACCACGGCGACGCGATACGCATGGAAAAATGTATCCACGCCTACAGCAAGGCCGAGTCGAGTCGCTCTATTCCGTGGTTCCCGCAGAGTACCGCGTTTACCTGCGGCCCCGCGTCCCTGATGATGGGCCTGGCTGCGCTGGACGGTTCCTACACTCCCGACCATGCCGAGGAAATCCAGATCTGGCGCGAGGCGACTACCATCTTCATGACCTCGGGCCATGGCGGCTGCCATCCCCTCGGGTTGGCCCTGGCCGCGGCGCGGCGCGGCTACGGCGCCGAGGTTATCGTCAACCAGGTCGGACCGCTGTTTCTCGAGGGAGTGAGGGACAGCAACAAGAAGCGGGTAATGACCCTGGTGCACGAAGGTTTCGTCGCCGAGGCGCAAACCCTTGGCGTGACGACCAGCTACCGCGGCCTGGATCAGCAGGAACTGATCGACGAATTCAATGCCGGCGCCAGTGTCCTGGTGCTGATTTCCACCTATCGGCTGGATCGCAAGAAAGCACCGCACTGGGTCGTGCTGAGCGGCAGCGACGAGCGCTGCCTGTTCCTGCAGGACCCCGCCTATGAGATCGACCTGGAGCATGAGAGCGGCGCGGAATCCCTGAATGCGCTGGACTACCAGCACCTGCCGATCGCCCGGGAGGATTTTGCCGCCATGAGCCGGTTCGGGGGCACCCGCCTGCAGGCCGCGGTGATCCTGAAACGCAAAGCAAGGAAGAGCGCATGAGCGGTCCCACCCAGCAGTATCTCAGCACCGTGCGCGAGTTGTCCGACCGCATGGTCGAGGCCCAGCGCCCGATACGCATCCTCGATACCATCAAGTGGCACGCGGACATTCGCGAGGGTTTTTTTGCCAGTGGTTGCCGCGAACTGCCCGCGGTGGATGCGGAGTACTACGCGCGCCGCAACCCGCTGGATTTTGTCGCCGCCGACAAGCGCAGCGAATTTCGCGAGATCGAGCGGGATATCTCCCGGCAGCTCGGCCAGTTGAATCCGGTCTCGGTGCTGATGCGCCGTATCTGCCGCGAGTACCGCAGTGTCGTGGACATGCTCGATGCGCGCGGTACCAGTGAGTTCGGGCTGATTTCCCGTGACCTCTACGGTTCCGCTTCGGATGTTTTCCACGCCGGTGATCCCACGCTGGCGGACCTGGGTACCGCAATGGAGGACACCCTGGTCAACCTGCTGCGCAACGATTCGATGACCGAAGCGGAGAAAACCTTCAGCGCGGAGCAGGCGGTGGAGATGCTCAACGAGCGCCTGCTGGCGGTTTTTCCCGACGCGGGCTTCCGGGTCCTGCTGAACGACCAGATGACCGCTGACGCCGCGGCGGGTTCGGACTACCTGAAAATACGCAGCGATGCGCGTTTCAACCAGCTGGATATCGACGTCCTGGAAGTGCACGAGGGCTGGGTGCACCTCGGCACCACCCTCAATGGCATGGCCCAGCCTTACTGTACTTTCCTCGGCAAGGGGCCGCCGTCCTCGACCACGACACAGGAAGGACTGGCGGTGCTGACGGAAATTCTCACCCTGCGCTCCAGTCCCGGGCGCCTCTACAAACTGGTCAACCGGGTGCGCGCGGTAACGCTTGCCGAGGACGGGGCGAATTTTGTCGAGGTGTTTGATTACCTCTGCGGCAACAACCTGTCACCCCAGGAGAGTTACTCGATTGCCGCGCGGGTCTTCCGTGGCAGCACGCCCGAGGGCAAGCCCTTCACCAAGGACCTGGCCTACATGCGCGGCTTTGTGCAGACCTTCAATTTCCTGCGCCTGGCGATGAGCGAGGGGAAGCTGGACAGCCTGCCCCTGCTGTTCCTGGGCAAGGTCACCCTGGAGGATATCAAGCACTACCGCCTGTTGCTGGAAGAGGGAGTGGTAATGCCTCCGCGCTTCCTGCCGCCGCATTTCGCCGAGATGAAGGGGCTGGCGACCTGGATGAGTTTTTCCCGGTTTATCGCGTCGCTGAGCTTCGACCAGTTGCAGTCGGACTACAGCGGCCTACTGTGAGGCTCCTGCCGCGGCGGGGCGGCGGATTTTCCTGAAGGGCATCACCAGCAGCTGGTCGATACGCTTGTCGCGTTTTTCCCGCCAGTACTCCAGGCCGATCTCCATGTTTTCCAGTTCGCGGGGATCGCGCCACTTCGCGGTGCCGAAAAGGTAATCGAACCAGGGTACCAGGGTGCCGAAGTTGCTGTCGGTGTAGCGTTGCTCCGACGAGTGGTGCAGCCGGTGATAGTCCGGGGTGATGATTACCCGGCGCAAAACCCGGTCGAGTGCCTGGGGCAGGCGGATGTTGGCGTGGCCGAAGGCTGTGCTGGCCACGACAAACAGCTGGTAAGTCGCTGCTACCGCCGGGGTGACGCCGAGCATGACCACCGCGGGCGTTATCAAGGGCAGGGTCAGCAGCGTTTCCAGCGGGTGGTTGCGCAGGCTGGTGGAGACATCGAGCCGGGTATCCGCGTGGTGGACCGCGTGTATCGGCCACAGCCAGCTCACCCGGTGATAGACGCGATGGCCCCAGTAGCCGATAAACTCGGCCACCACCAGCAGGAGCAGGAAGCCCGCCACCGGATTGCTGGCCACGGACTGCGGAACCAGGCGCAGCTGGTGCAGATTGACATTGCCGGCAAACCAGATCATCGCCCAGGTCGCGAACAGGTTGCTCGCGTACCAGGTGACGGCGCTGAGGCTGAAATTATTGATCCAGCGCGATGCCAGTTCAGACTCGCTGTTTTGCCTTGGCACAAGGGTTTCCAGGAACATCAATAGTGCGAAGACGCAGGCGGTGAAAATATAGATGGTCTGGGTATCTGGGTTCATGTCACTTTTGGCAGGGTTTCGTTTTCCGAAGAATCTGTCACAGCGTATAGTAACCCGGCCGGCGCCGGAAGAACTGCGCTGACATTTAAAAATCGACCTCAGGGGGATGTATGGATACCAAACCTCGATTGCGGATTTACCAGCTGGCTACTGCGCTCACTTGCCTGCCGTCCATGGCCTGGGCACAGAACCAGGTCGTTACCATCCATGTAGGCGCTGTGGCCCCGCCGAGCCGGGGCCACGCGGGTAATACAGCCCGGGGGTGACGCACCTGCCCGTGGACACGGATGGACAAAACGTAGATGATTTAGCAGTGGCAGCCCATTCCTGTAATCGGGTCGGCGCTGTCGCAGGTTACTGTAAAGAGCGTAAGCCAGAAAACGCCACGAAGACCGTGTCAAAAATCATACAACATCAACTGGGGGAAAATATGTTTAACAGGAAATGCCTTTGGGCCAATGCCGCGCTGTTCGTGCTGGCGGGCCTGCCTGCGGTGGCTTCGGCTACCACTTCACCGGTCATCAACGTCGGGGCCGTCATTCCACCACCAGCGGCGCCTGTGCCGGGTGTCGCCCCGGAGGCAGTGCCCTTCATGGGGACCGGCCTGGTTATCGCTCTGGGCCTGCTGCTGGCGGTGATCGCCTACCGCTTTTTACGCCAGCGCCCGGCCTACCAGAAGATTCTCTGCCTGACCACGCTGGCGGCCGGAACCCTGGTCACCGCCTGGGGTGCGGGGCCGACCATTGCCGGGATTCTTCTCCCGGTCATCGCCGTCCCGCCTGAAAACTCGGTGTGTACCAGCGGGACCTTTGGCGTCAGCTCTCTCGAGTGGGGCGGGTTCGGTGGGATGGAAATCACCAACAACTGCGCGACCACGACGCTGGAGGTTCTCAGTTACGAGTTCATGCCCTGTGCCTATGAGTTCCAGGTAAAGGACGGCGGTGCTGATATCGGTGATACCATCGAGCCGGGTGTAACAGTCCTTTCCAACTACTGTGAATTGGGCGATTAAGAGAAGGAGAATTAAAAAGGGGAGCAAATGCTCCCCTTTTTTTATTTCTTGCAGACCGCACGGTTCACCGCGATTAGCCTGGCAGAGTGTATAGACACCGGCTGTGAAAATATCGATCATCCATGTGCGGTGATGCATTTCCCTGCCGTTTGGGAAACGTGTTCTGAAATAAGAAAAGTGCCTACGGTGACGTCTGGTCTTTACAAATCAGGGTATGGGGGAGACATGATTTTCAAACCGGGATTAGCAATCAATATGGCGCTGGCGGTCCTTGTCGGCCTGCCTTCTGTGGCCTCGGCCACCAACGCAGCTGTCGTGATAAATGTTGGCGCAGTGGCGACGCCGGTTCCGGCCGTCCCGGCGGAACCCGTGCCTGGACTTGGCGTCGGCCTGATTGTAGCGCTTGGCCTGTTGCTGGCGATGATCGCCTACCGTTTTCTGCGCCAGCGCCCCGCTTACCAGAAAATTCTGTGCATGGCTGCGCTCTCTGGCGGCACACTGGTGATCGCCTGGGGTGCCGGTCCGACTGTTGCCGGCCTCTCCCCGCTTGTCGTCGTACCGCCGGAGGAAGCTGTCTGCATTTCTGGAGAGCTGGGGATTATCAACGTCAACTGGTTCGGGTTCGGAGGGATGGACATCACCAACAACTGCGCGACCACGACGCTGGAGGTTCTCAGTTACGAGTTCATGCCCTGTCCCTATGAATTCCAGGTAAAGGACGGCGGTGCTGATATCGGCGACACCATCGCGCCGGGCGCGACCGTCCTTGCCAACTACTGTGAGTTCGATAATTAGGAAAACGGGAATGAAAAAAGGGGAGCAGATGCTCCCCTTTTTATTTTTTGCAGACAGCGCTTAGACGATACGCTTCATCGCAGTCATGTAGCCGCGCAGCTTGTCGCCGACGATCTCGACCGGGTGGTTGCGGATCGCGCGGTTCACCGCGATCAGTTCCTGGTTGTCCACGCCGTTGTCGCCGGAGATACCCTTGCCGATGATGTCGGTGTCGACTTTGGCCATGAAGTCCCTGAGCAGCGGACGGCAGGCGTGGTCGAACAGGTAACAGCCGTATTCGGCGGTGTCGGAGATCACCACGTTCATCTCGTACAGTTTCTTGCGCGCGATGGTGTTGGCGATCAGCGGGGTCTCGTGCAGTGACTCGTAGTAGGCCGATTCTGCCTTGATGCCCGCGGCGACCATCGTGTCGTAGGCCAGTTCCACCCCGGCCTTGACCATGGCGACCAGCAGGATGCCGTGGTCGTAGTACTCCTGCTCGGAGATGTCCGCATCGGTGCTGGGGGTGTTTTCGAAGGCGGTGTCCTGGGTGGCGGCGCGCCAGTTCAGCAGGTTGGCGTCGTCGTTGGCCCAGTCGGCCATCATGGTGCGGGAGAATTCACCGGACATGATGTCGTCCTGGTGCTTCTCATACAGCGGGCGCATGATGTCCTTGAGTTCCTCGGCCAGGTGGAAGGCGCGGATTTTCGCCGGGTTGGACAGGCGGTCCATCATGTTGGTGATGCCGCCGTGCTTCAGGCCCTCGGTGACGGTTTCCCAGCCGTGCTGGATCAGCTTGGAGGCGTAGCCCGGCTCGATGCCTTTCTCGACCATCTTGTCGAAGCAGAGGATGGCGCCGGTCTGCAGCATGCCGCAGAGGATGGTTTGCTCGCCCATCAGGTCGGACTTCACTTCGGCGATGGGCGAGGATTCCAGGACGCCCGCGCGATCGGCGCCGGTGCCGGCGGCCAGCGCCTTGGCGATGTCCAGGCCTTCGCCTTTCGGATCGTTCTCGCGGTGTACCGCGATCAGGGTGGGTACGCCAAAGCCGCGCTTGTATTCCTCGCGCACTTCAGTGCCGGGGCATTTCGGGCACATCATGACTACGGTCAGGTCCTTGCGGATCTGCATGCCTTCTTCCACCAGGTTGAAACCGTGGGCGTAGTCCAGGCAGGCGCCTTCCTTCATCAGCGGCATAACCGCGTTGACCACGCTGGTGTGCTGCTTGTCCGGGGTCAGGTTCATGACCACGTCGGCGGTGGGGACCAGTTCCTCGTAGGTGCCGACGGTGAAGCCGTTCTCGGAAGCGTTCTTCCAGGACTGGCGCTTTTCCGCGATGGCTTCCGCGCGCAGGGCGTAGGACACGTCGAGGCCGGAGTCGCGCAGGTTCAGGCCCTGGTTGAGGCCCTGGGCGCCGCAGCCGACGATGACGATCTTCTTGCCCTTGAGGTAGTTACAGCCGTCGGCGAATTCGCTGCGATCCATAAAACGACACTTGCCCAGTTCCTCCAGTTGGAGGCGCAGGGGCAGGGTATTGAAGTAATTCTGGCCCATGAGAGTAGTCCTCTTTGTTGCGGGTAATTACGATAGCGTGTTGATAGCAGGCCGAACGATACGGGATTCTTTGTCTTGCGTAAAACGCTAAATAGGCGATACTGTATTGCTTTATTTGCAATAAAGGCGAGAGCGGATGGAAACCCGGACCCTGACGGTCTTTGTCTCGCTCGCCGAGACCCTGAATTTTAGCCGCAGTGCGGAAAACCTGCACATGAGCGTATCGGCGGTCAGCCGCAGTATCGCCCGGCTGGAGGAAGAGCTCGGCCAGCCGCTGTTCCAGCGTGATCGCCGCAATGTCACCCTGACCCGCGCTGGCCGGGAGTTTCGCGAATTTGCCCGCCAGACCCTGGCTGAATGGCAGCAGCTGAAACAACAGCTGGGCAACACGGGTGAGCTGGCGGGGGAAGTCAGCCTCTACTGCTCGGTCACGGCGACCCATACCCTGCTGGCGCCCATTCTCGCGCAGTTTCGCGCCACTCACCCGGGGGTGGACATCATGATGCACACCGGCGACCAGGCGGACGGCATCACCCGTATCCTGCGCGGCCAGGACGACCTGGCGGCGAGTATCCGGCCCCTGCAGGCCTCCCGGCGCATGGATTTCCTGCCGCTGGTGGCATCGCCGCTGCAGTTCTGCCTGCCGGCGGCGGATTGCCTGGTGCGCGAGCGGGCGCTGGCGGGT
Organism: Haliea sp. E17; assembly: GCF_048323675.1. Classification (NCBI taxonomy): domain Bacteria; kingdom Pseudomonadati; phylum Pseudomonadota; class Gammaproteobacteria; order Cellvibrionales; family Halieaceae; genus Haliea; species Haliea sp. E17. Next base: position 3,228 of record NZ_JBLWFK010000003.1, on the reverse strand, counting down.
GAGGGCGGCGGTGAGCCCGACTGGTCCTCCCTGCCGCTGATCGTGCCGGAGCGCGGCATTACCAAGGAACTGCTGGACGAGTGGCTGCGCCGGCGCAATATCCGCCCGCGCATCTACGCCCAGGTGGCCGGCCACGAGGCGATTGTGGCGATGGTGAGCCTGGGGCTCGGCGTGGGCATTGCGCCGCAGTTGGTCATCGAATCCAGCGGCCTCGGTGAAGGCGTGGAGACGCTGCAACTGGAGCAGGGCCTGCCCGCACTGACCATCGGCCTTGCCGCCCTGCGTGCCCGCCTGGCCAACCCGCTGGTGCGCGCACTCTGGGATGTCGCCGGGCAGACCTATGACGCCGCCCTTTGATACAATCGGGCACAAATAAACGGCTGGAACCCGCCATGAATTCGCCGCAGCAACCAGATAGCCCCAAGACGCCCGAAGACGAGGGGGATGAATCGACCAACAGCGGAGTCACCGCCTCGCTGGATATGCTGGTCGACGAGCACGAGGAAGAAGTCTCGGAAAACGGGCGCTCGGTGCGCCGCCAGGGTATCTACCTGTTGCCGAACCTGTTTACCACAGGTGCGCTGTTCGCCGGCTTTTACGCGGTGATCGCGGCCATGCGCGGCGATTTCGCCAGCGCGCCCATCGCCATTCTCGCCGCCCTGGTGCTCGACGGCCTGGACGGCCGGGTAGCCCGCCTGACCAATACCCAGAGCAAGTTCGGCGCCGAGTTCGACAGCCTTGCCGACATGGTGTCCTTTGGAGTGGCGCCAGCGCTGGTCATGTTCAGCTTCGCCCTCGGCGACCTCGGAAAGTTTGGCTGGAGCGCCGCCTTCATCTACGTCGCCTGTGCCGCCCTGCGCCTGGCGCGCTTCAATACCCAGATCGGCAAGGCGGATAAAAACTACTTCACCGGGCTCGCCAGTCCGGCGGCGGCTACCATTGCCGCCAGCGCGGTCTGGGTCTGCAGCGATTTTGGCTGGCAGGCGGGTGAACTGCCGCCGGAGGCGGGGTTCCTGCTGGCCTGCCTGACTGCGCTGCTGGGTTTCCTGATGATCGCCAATTTCCGCTACTACAGCTTCAAGGGCATCGACTTCCACGGCCGGGTACCCTTCGTGGTGATGTTCCTGGTGGTGCTGGTGTTCGGGCTGGTTACCCTGGATCCGCCGCTGGTACTGTTGATGGCCTTCCTGGCCTACGCCCTGTCCGGCCCGGTGATGATGGTCTGGCGCCTGCGCCGGCGACCGGATTAAGGGGAACCAATAACGCAGGCGGTACTCTGAACCTGAACGCACATACCCGGAGGTAGTCCATGTCTGTTCGGTTCAGGGTTCCGCCAATCAGCTCCTCGGAAATCACCCCGGAGTCGGTTTACCTGCGGCGCCGGGAAATCATGAAGGCCTTTGCCGCGCTGTCCGTGCCGCTGGTCGCCGGCGTAAGCCCTGCGGCGCAGGCGGGGATCAGCACTGGAGGGAAACCCCTCGAATACGTCCCCGCCAGCCAGGGGACTCAGGGGTTCTATACGGACGAGCGCCTGACACCGCGCGAAGACGCGGCCAGTTACAACAACTTCTTTGAATTTGGTACCGGCAAGTCCGACCCGGCGAACTACGCCGGCGCCATGAGCACCGACCCCTGGACTGTCGAAGTCGACGGCGAGGTCGATCGGCCGGGCAAGTTGCACCTGGAAGATATTCTCGGCCGCTACCCGCTGGAAGAGCGGATCTACCGCCTGCGCTGTGTCGAGCGCTGGTCGATGGTGATTCCCTGGGTCGGCTTTCCCCTGGCCTCGCTGCTGCAGGATTTCCAGCCCACCAGCCGTGCGAAATTCGTCGCTTTTGAAACGCTTTACCGGCGCAGTGAAATGCCCGGTACCCGCAGCTTTACCAGCACCCTCGAATGGCCCTATGTGGAGGGGCTGCGCATTGACGAGGCGACGCATCCCCTGGCTTTCCTCGCCGTGGGGAATTACGGCAAGACCCTGCCCAACCAGCACGGCGCGCCGATCCGCCTGGTGGTGCCCTGGAAGTACGGTTACAAGAGCATCAAGTCGATTGTGCGGATCAGCCTGGTGGAGAAGCAACCGCCCACGGCCTGGAACAAGTCGCAGCCGCGGGAGTACGGCTTCTATTCCAATGTTAATCCCCAGGTCGACCACCCGCGCTGGAGCCAGCAATACGAGCGCCGCTTGCCCGGGAGCCTGTTTGAGCCCCGGGAAATCCCGACCCTGATGTTCAATGGTTACGAAGAGCAGGTGGCCTCGCTGTATACCGGGATGGACCTGCGGAAATACCATTGATGGTCGGGTGGATCAAACCGGCGGTGTTTATCGCCTGCGTGGCGCCCTTTGGCCTGCTGGTGTACGGCGCCTTCAGCGCAGGACTGGGACCCGACCCTGCGGAGACTTTGATGCTGGTCACCGGGGAGTGGGCGCTGCGCTTCCTCCTGCTCACGCTGGCGGTGACGCCATTGCGCAAACTCTCGCACTGGCAGTGGCCGATCCGCTTCCGCCGCATGCTCGGCCTGTTCGCGTTTTTCTATGCCTGTGTCCACCTCGTTACCTTCGGCCAGTTCTTTATCGGCTGGAATGGGGGCAGGGCGCTGGAAGAGGTGGTGAAAAGGCCCTATATCACCGTGGGTGTGATGGCCTGGTTGTTGCTGTTGCCGCTGGCCCTGACCTCGACCCGGGGCATGCAGCGGCGGCTGGGGAGGAACTGGCGCCGCCTGCACCAGCTGGTGTATCCGGCGCTGGTGTTCGCCTGTGTCCACCTGGCCTGGCAGGTGCGTTCCGACTACGGCGAGGCACTTGTGTATTGTTTGCTTGCGGGAGGCTTGCTTTTGTTCCGCCTATGGCCCAGAATCCGCGCCCGCGCTTGAGACGGATGAGCGGCTCGCGGCCCTGTAAATAGAGTGTTTTTTGGGCAGCGAAAAAATTGCAGGATTTTTTTTCAAAAAGGTCTTGCACGCCATGATTCCCGTACGTATAGTTCGCGTCCCTTCACCGGGGCAGGTGCTCAACCCAAGGGTCGACACCGGCAAGTTTCCCAAAAGCTATCAATAGCTTAGCGGGCAAACCCCAGAGTTCCGGAGAGGTGAAAACGGCAGCAAAAAGTTAAAAATTTTTGTTGCCAACCGGGAAGCGCTCTGTATAATGCGCCTCCTCGCTGAAGGGACAACCCGGAAGCAAAACCCAAAGCCAGCGCGCTGCGGGAGCTGATTAACAAGTTGACG
>NZ_JBLWFK010000002.1:0-1262635 GCF_048323675.1 Haliea sp. E17 | reverse complement strand
TGCGAAAGCCCGGGGTTACCCCCGCGTTGCCAGTGGGTGGGAAGGCTCTTTTACGGACTTGGAGGGCGTCGGTGCGAACTCGATCTTGCAGCGGAACCGCCTTTCCACCGCGATGCGCCAGCCCACTCCACCAGCTACCGTGCAGCCAAGTAGCATGTAATCTCAAACCTCATTCAAAACCCCGCAGCCACGCAGCAATTCCGGGAACCCAAAGGCAAACGCGCCGCAAGCGCCCGGAATGGAGTAAAAGAGCCTTCCCGCCCGCAGGCCACGCAGCGGCCGCCAGGCCGCCAGGCCGCCACACGATCAAACGCCACCGATTAGAGCAGTAGCCTCAGGCACCCACCCGTTTGCGCTTGCCCAACAGGCGGGTTTTCAGTGCCGCCATCGCCTGGCTGCAATCCCCGCCGATGGCATACAGCGCGGGCACCATCAGCAGCGTGACGAACAGGGCGAACAGCACCCCGAAGGCCAGAGCGATCACCGCCGGTTTCAGGAACTGGGCGTCGGTGGCGCGCTCCACCATGATCGGCGCGAGACCGACGAAGGTGGTGAGGGTGGTCAGCAGGATCGGCCGGAAGCGGTCGACCCCGGCCTGGACGATGGCTTCGACCAGGTGCTTGCCCTGTTCGCGCAAGCGGCCGATGTAGTCCACCAGTACCAGGTTGTCGTTCACCACCACCCCTGCCGCCGCGCCGATGCCGAAGTAGGAGAACATCGCCATCGGCATGCCGAAGATCAGGTGGCCGAAGATCGCCCCCATGAAGCCGAAGGGGATGGCGGTCATCACCAGCAGCGGCAGCCAGTAGGAGTGGAAGGCGACCGCGATCAGGGCGTACATGGCGAACAGCGCCACCGCGTAGAGCGCGAAGATCTCGTTGAAGAACTCCTGCTCCTCTTCCTGCTGCCCGCCCTTGAGCACTGCCAGCCCGGGGTATTTGGCCTTCAGTTGCGGCAGGTAGTTATCCTCCAGGTCGCGGACGATATTGCCCATCAAGTCATGGTCCATGTCCGCGCTGACCTGGACGTAGCGCTCGCCGTCGCGTCGCTGGATGCGCTGTACGCCGCTGGCGAGGTCGATCTCGGCCACCGAGAACAGCGGCAGTTCGCGACCGTCGTCGGTGCGGATGCGGAACTGGTTCAGGCTGGTCAGGTCCTGGCGCAACTGCTTGGGGTACTTGACCATCACTTTGACATCGCCGTGCTCGCGGGGCAGGCGCTGGACTTCCTCGCCATAGTAGGCCTGGCGCACCTGGCTGGCCACGTCGGCGAGATTGATGCCGAGTTTTTCCGCGCCCGGCAGCAGCCGCAGGATGATTTCATCGGATTCCCCGCGCTGGCTGTCGCGCACGAAGTAGGTGCCTTCGTAGCCGCTGGTCTGGCGGATCAGGTCGCGACTCGCACGTGCCAGCAGCTCCTGGTCGCGGTGCTTCAGCAGCCAGGTGACGTCGGCGCCGCTGTCGTTGAGGGTATAGTTCACCTCGATTTCTTCCGCGTCGGGAATCACGCCGACGAGGTCGCGCAGGCGTTCGGCGGCCTCCCGGGCCGACATGTCGCGCACCTCGGCCGGCGCCAGGTTGACGATGGCAATCACGCTGTCGCGGCGCGCGCGGGTGTACCAGCCCTCGATCAGTTCGCCGCTGCCTTCACCGGTTTCCGCGGCCTCCTGGTTGACCTGGTCGATCAGCTCGCGCTCCGCCTCCTGTAACTGGGAGAGGATCTCCAGCGAGCGTGAATAGGGGGTGCCGGCGGGGAGGGCGACGTTGATGAAGATCTGTTCGGATTCCACCTGCGGCATGAAGTAGAACTTGACCCAGCCGCTGGTGAACAGCCCGATGCTGACCAGGAAGGCGCCGATGAACACGCTGGCAGTCAGGTAGCGGCGGCGCACCGCGGCGGCCAGCACCGGCCGGTAGATGCGGTCGGCGAAATCGATGATGCTGTGCTCGGCGCGCTGTTGCACACGGGCCAGGCCGTGCAGCTCGCCGCGCGGTTCCAGGTGGCGCAGGTGGGCGGGGAGGATGAAAAAGGCTTCCAGCAGGGAAATCGTCAGCGCGACGGTGATGACAATCGACAGTTGCCGGGTCATCTGCGAGGCCTCACCGGAGACGAACAGCCAGGGCGCGAAGGCGATGATGGTGGTCAGTACCGCGAATACCACCGGCCGCGCCACCGCGACCGTGCCCTCGATGGCGGAGTTGGCGCCGCCGCCGGACTGGTGCGCGTGCTGGTGGACACTCTCGCCCACCACGATGGCGTCGTCCACCACGATCCCCAGTACCAGCAGGAAGGCGAAGGTCGACATGACATTCATGGAGACATCGTTTACCGGCAGCAGCGAGAAGGTGCCGATGAAGGCGATGGCAATGCCCACAGTGACCCAGACCGCGACTTTCGGCCGCAGGGACAGGAGCAACACCGCCAGCACCAGGAGGAGCCCCTGGACCGCCGAATTCTGTATCAGGCCCATGCGCGCCTTGTAGATATCCGCGTTGTCGAACCACAGGTTGAGTTTTATCCCCTCTGGCAGGTTCGGTTCCGCTTCTGCCATCCAGGCCTTGACCGCGTCGCTGGCTTTCACCACCTGCATGTTCTCGGTGGTCTTGATCTGGATCAGGACCGCCGGCTCGCCGTTCAGGGTGGTCAGGATCTCGTTGTCCTCGAAACCGTCGATCACCTTCGCCACATCGCCGACCCGCACCACGCCGCCGTCCGCCGTCTGGCGAACGATGATGCGCTCGAAGTCGCGCTGGGTGTCCGCCAGGTTGCGGGCGCGCAACTGCACGTCGCCGGTGGCGGTGCGCACCTGGCCGGCGGACAGGTTGATGGAGTTGCCGCGAATGGCGTTGGCCACTTCCTGGAAGTTGAGGTCGTAGCGGCGCATGGCCTCTTCCGACAGTTCGATGCTGACCTCTTCTTCCCGGGTGCCGAACAGGTCGATGGTCGAGATGTAGGGGAGGGCGGCGATCTCGTCCTTGAGTTCCTGCGCCAGCCGGGTGAGCTCCCGCTCGCTGGCGTTGCCGTAGACCGCTACGCGGATCATTTCCTGGCGGTTTTGCAGGCGCTGGACCCGCGGCGGCTCGATATCCGCGGGCAGCGAGGTGACCGCGTCGACCGCGTTCTTCACCTCGTTGAGGAATTCGTTGATGTCGATATTGGGGTAGGTGGAAACCCGGATTTCGGCATTGCCCTCGGTAGCGGTGGAATAGTAGTGGTACACCTGGTCCACGTTCTCGAGCGACTGCTCGATGCGGACGATGACCTGCTCCTCGACTTCCTGCGGGTTGGCCCCGGGCCAGGTGACGTTGATGCTGACCTGGTTGATCTTGATGTCGGGAAAGGCTTCTTTCTCGATCGCCAGGAGACCGAGAATGCCCGCGAGCACGATGCCGAACATCAGCAGATTGGCGGCAACCGGGTTGTGGACCCACCAGGCGATCAGTCCGCGCATGACTTAACCCTCCGCCGCCGCAACCGTGGTGAGCGCCATCCCCTGGATGGGATTGCGCAGCGCCGATACCACCACCTGCTCGCCCGGCTTGAGACCGGAGCGGACCACCGCCTTGCTGGCGTTGCTGTAGGCGACATCCACCTCGCGGATGTCCAGCAGGCCTTCGCTGTTGACCACGTAGACGACATCGCCGGCGCGCAGCGCCTTGCCCGGAATGTTCATCGCGGCCACCATGTCGCGACCCTGTATCCTGGCGTCGACAAACAGGCCGACTGCCAGGGGCATGCCGTCGGCAGAGGTCGCGCTGCCGTAGGGGTCCTGTACTTCGGCGCTGGCGTAGAGCATCCGGGTATCCGGGTCCACCGCGGGGTCGAGCCTGACCAGCTTGCCGTGCCACTGGTGCTGCTTGCCGGCGACCCGGGCGCTGAAGGTGACCGGCAGGCCGCCCCCCGCCGGTGCGGTATAGCCGATCGGCAGGTTCAGCACGGCCAGCTGGCTGTCGGTCAGGGGCAGGCGGATTTCCACCAGGTCGGTGCCGAAGACGCTGGCCAGCGGTGTGCCGGCGCTAATGTACTGGCCCACCTGTACGTAGGTTTCCGCGACCCGGCCCTCGAAGGGCAGGCTGACCGAGGCGCGCTTGAGATCCACCTGGGCCTGTTCGAGACCGGCCCTGGCAGCCTCCAGCATCGCCCGGGCCTGGGTCACCTGCGGGCGCTTGAGGGCGAGGTCGCTGGGGTTGGGGGAATTGCGCAGCTGTTTTTGCGCCACGTCCTGGTCCGCCAGCGCCTGCTGCACCGCGAGTTCCGCATCGGCAACCCGGGCATGGGCTTCCTGGACCGCCAGTTTGTAGTCGGTGTCGTCGATCTGCAGCAGGGGGACGCCGGGTTCGATGCGGCCCCCGCGCACGAACTGCGGTGATGCCGCGACCACCCGGCCACTGACTTCGGCGACCAGGTCGATCTGCGTCCGCGAGCGCACTTCGCCGTGCGTCGTCACGTCGAGGGCGCTGCTCGCTTCCACCACGGGCGCGACATACACGCTGGTGGTATGCGAGACGCCTTCGTGTTTTTCCGGCGCTGGACGCGAGGCGTGCAGCAGGGAATAAATGCCAACGCTCGCAGCGAGCACGGCGACGGGGGCTAGAATTTTCAGGATGCGGCTTTGCATGGTTGTGCTACTGTCCTTTCCTGTCCTGACCGTGTTGTGCACGGTCGCTGCAGTGTTATTTGCGGAGTCTGCACAGGCTCCTCGATGAGGCGCATGGTAACAAGCTGCCTTCCAGTCGCAGCATTCCTGCGGTAAAACGCCAGAATTACGCGACCAACGGGGTGCCCGCATTATGATACGGGATGCTAAATGAAGAAAACACGGCTGATTTTTGTGGTTTTTGCGCTGCTCCTGGGCCTGCTCTGGGCCTTCCGTGCGCCCTTGAAGCAGCTCGCTTACGACCAGCTTACCCGCGACATGTTTGTCGCCGGGGACAGCGACAGCTTCGATCCCGGCCCGCTGCCTGGCTCGGCATTTCCCGGCGTAAACGCCACCTGGCAGGGGCGGCAAATTCGCCTGCTCGACGAATTTGCCGGTCCCTCCGGCACGCTGCTGGTGGCGGCGCGCTCGGTGGCCTGGTGCCCGTTCTGTATGCGCCAGCTGGTGCAGCTGCAGGCCCACAAGGCCGCCTACGACGCCGCGGGAATCGCCCTGGTGGCGATCACCTACGACGACCCGGAAGTGCAGCGGGCTTTCGCGGCGCAGTGGGGTATCGAGTACCCCATTCTCCACGACGTGGACACCCTGACCTTCCGTACCCTGGGCATTCTCAATCGCGACTACCAGCCGGGGGACGCCGCCTACGGTATTCCCTACCCGGGGATGCTGGTCATCGATCCGGCAGGAAAAGTCGTCGGCAAGTTGTTTCTCGAGGATTACAGCGTGCGGGTGGACGCCGGCGCGGCGCTCGAGTTTGCCCGGGCGGCCCTGGCCGCGCCACCCGGTCGCTGAGGGTTCAGCCGGTCCGGGCGAGGTCGCGGATGCTGCGCCACTCGCCGGCGCTTACCGGTTGCACCGACAGGCGACCCTGTTTCAGCAGTATCATCTCCGCCAGGTCCGCCTGCTGTTTCAGCCGGGTGAGCGGCACCACCGCGGCAAATTTTTCCAGCGGGGCGATGTCGACGCAGAACCAGCGCGGCTGGTCGGGCGTGGACTTGCTGTCGTAATAGCGGCTGTCGGGGTCGAACTGGGCCGGGTCGGGATAGGCGGATTGCACAACCCGGGCGGTACCGGCGACCCCGGGCACCTTGCAGCTGCTGTGGTAGAACAACACCTCGTCGCCGACGGCGATGGCGTCGCGCAGGATATTGCGGGCCTGGTAGTTGCGGATGCCGTCCCAGCGGCCCTTGCCGGCCGCTTCGGCGAACAGGTCGTCGATGCTGTATTCGTCCGGCTCGGACTTGAATAACCAGTAGTTCATGGGCGATCGCTTTTGCCCAGGCCCTGGACGAATGCCGCGGTCGCCGCCATGGCCTGGGCCTGTTCGGAGAACAGCCGGATGCTCATGAAGCCGTGGATGGTCTGCGGATAGAGGATCGACTCGGTGGGTATCCCCTCGTCTTTCAGTCGCTTTGCATAGGCCAGTCCGGCATCGCGCAGGGGGTCGAAGCCTGCGGTGATCACCAGCGCCGGAGGCAGGCCGGCGAGACTGTCCGCCAGCAGGGGGGAGAGGTAGGGATTGCGCCGCCCGCTCTCGGGAACATCGCCGATGTAGGACTGGTTGAAGGCATGCTTGGCTTCGGTGGAGAGGCCGTAGCCGTCGATAAAGTGCTGCATGCTGTCGTAACTGGCGTTGGTCAGGTCGGTCGCCGGGTAGTACATGATCTGGCCGGCAAGGGCCGGGCCGCCCTTGTCCCGGGCCATTTGTGCGATGACCGCGGACAGGTTGCCGCCGGCGCTGTCACCGGCAACCAGCAAGCGATCGGGGTCGCCGCCGAGGGCAGCCGCATTGGCCGCCGCCCACTGCAGGGCGGCGTAGCTGTCATCCACGGCGGCGGGGAAGGGGTGGCGGGGCGCCAGTCGGTAATCCACGGAAACCACGATGGACTGGGCCACATCCGCCAGTTCCCGGGTCAGCGGGTCAAAAATCTCCACGCTGCCGACGACGAAGCCGCCGCCGTGGAAATACACGATGACCGGTGGCGCGGCATCGCTGGCGGTGGTTTGCGGCCAGTAAATACGCACCGGGACGTCCACGCCCTTGCCGGGAATGGTCCGGTCCTCGACTTTCGCCACCGCGTTTTTCGGCAGCATGGCGCTGAAGGTATAGACCAGGTTGACCGGCAGCTTGAAGCGGAAATCGATATCGGGATCGGGCTGGTATTCGTGTTCGAAACTCAGCATGTGCAGGGAGACCGCGGCGCGGTAGTCGAGGTGCCCGTAAGGCGTACTTGTCCAGCTGTAACTCCAGCCGGCAAAGACCAGCAGGAGCAGTGCCAGTACCGTGGTTTTCGGGTATTTCTTCATGCGAGCTCTCTTTATTGTGTGTTCGATGCAGTCGCAACTCGGGCGAGGCGCCGCGCTGCGGCCGGGAGTCTTTGGGGGTAATTGTACAGGAAGTCGCTGCGCCTGGGCCGCGTGAATAAAACGCGGGGCGGGCGCGCGGGAAAGGCACTGCGAGCGGGCCGGGTAGTAATCGGCAGTGCCCGGGCGGGAGCCCGGGCTTCAGCGGTCAGTCCTGCTGGATTGTCGCGAGGTTGCGCCGGCGGGGGTGCGCCGGTCTCAGGCGCTGCTTTTATCGCAGGTGACCAGCACCTCGCGCAGCTCGTAACTGCCGAGCGCCGGGTTCCAGTGCATCTGCGGCTCCTGTTCCAGCTTCAGTCCCGGCACCTTGAACAGGGCTTCGAGAAAGATGCGTGTTTCATGCAGTGCCACCTGCCAGCCGGGACAGTTGTGGGGGCCGTCCGAGAAACTCAGGTAGCGGCCGGTGTCGCGCATGCGCTGGGCGCGATCCGGGTCCAGGGCGAAGGGGCATTCGCCGACCAGCGCCTCGTCGACGTTGGCCGCGCGGATGTCGATACCGTAGAGCTCGCCGGAGGCGATGGTGGAACCGTCCGTGTCCTCAAGTGGTTCGTGCACCCGGCGCATGACCATCGCGGCCACCGGCTCCAGGCGCAGGATCTCCATCAGGATGGCCATCCGGTCCTTTTCCTCGCCGTTCATGAATCGCGCGCGCAGTTCTGCATCCTCGAACAGGTACCAGGCGCACATCAGGATGAACTCCCGGGTGGTCAGCATGCCAGCGGTGCCGTAGGTGAGGCACTCGATAACGATCGACAGGTGGCTGTAGCCCTCGTCCAGGTAGGTGGAGATGGCGTCGTCGCGGGGGGATTCCTGGCGTGCCTTGATCGCGGGCCGGACGTCCTTCAGGTAGAAGATGCCCATGTGGAACATGCGTTTGAGGTTGAGCAGCCATGCTTCCATGCCGGGTTTGGCGTTGGCGATGCTGGAATACAGTACGCGCTGGATGCGGCGGGCGCGTTCGGCCTGGTCGCTGTTGGTCAGGCCGAGGATTTCACCGACCACCTCGATGGCCAGTTCGAAGGTGACGTCCTCCAGCTTTGCCCCGCCATTGCAGCGCATTTCCGCCAGCAGCTGGTCGGTGAATTTCTGCATGATCAGGTAGTGCTGGTCGGCGACAGCCTTCGGCGACAGGAAGCGCTGGGTCTTGCGCCGCTTGTTGAAGTGATCCTTGCCGTCGAGGAAGAACACCGGCGCATGCTCGGGGTTCTTGTAGCTCAGCGCCTCGGCGCTGGCGCCGGCCTGCAGTGCGTTTTTGTTGCGCAGGACCTTCTGCGCCAGGAGGGCGCTCTTTACCCAGTGGGAGCCCTCCGGCGCGCGGGTATTCTCCCGGGCGATGGCAGCGGACTTGCGGCGGTCGGTATTGTCGTGGAAGGGACAACTGGCTTTGGCGGTTTCCGTCATGGTACTGGCTCCCGATGGCTGGTTGGAGCTGCATAGTTATGCTCCATGCTTTATTTTCAGCGAAGCGGTTTTTGATGTCAATAATATGACATCAATATATCGGGTCACTGCAGATCGCCCGCCCTGCCGTGCCCGGAGCGGGACATCGCCGAATGCGGGCCGCGCGTGGCCGACGCCGCGCCGGTGCCGGCGCGGGCGGGTGAGTGAGATGGTGACCTGGGACCGGGAAGGCGCTCGCTGCCCGTCTGGTGTGAGCGCCGCGCTGCCGCCGCGGCGCCAGCGTCAGGCTTCTTCGCGGTAGCTGTCGATCGCGGGGCAGGCGCAGTAGAGGTTGCGGTCGCCGTAGACGTTGTCCACCCGGTTGACCGGCGCCCAGTACTTGTAGCGGCGCAGGGAGTCCACCGGGTAGGCGGCGCGCTCGCGGCTGTAGGCGTGGTCCCAGCTATCCGCCGCCACGTCCGCGAGGGTGTGGGGCGCATTGACCAGGGGGTTGTCCGCCGCATCCAGTTCGCCCGCCTGTACCGCGGCGATTTCACCGCGAATGGCGATCAGCGCGTCGCAGAAACGGTCGAGTTCGAAGAGGGATTCGGACTCGGTGGGCTCCACCATCAGGGTGCCCGGTACCGGGAAACTCATGGTCGGGGCGTGGAAGCCGTAATCGATCAGGCGCTTGGCGATGTCCTCCTCGGTAATCCCGGAGGCTTCCTTGATCGGGCGCACGTCGATGATGCACTCGTGGGCCACCCGGCCGCTGGTGCCGGTGTAGAGGATCGGGTAGTGGTCCTTGAGGCGGTGGGCGATGTAGTTGGCGTTGAGGATGGCCACCTTGGTGGCCTCGGTCAGCCCCTCGCCGCCCATCAGCGCGATATAGGCCCAGGAAATCGGCAGGATGGAGGCGCTGCCGTAGGGCGCCGCGGAGACCACGTCGTTGCCCGCGTCGAGGCCCGGCACCGGGCTCACCGGGTTGCTGGGCAGGAAGGGCGCCAGGTGCGCGCCGACGCCGATCGGCCCCATGCCCGGGCCGCCGCCGCCGTGGGGAATGCAGAAGGTCTTGTGCAGGTTGAGGTGGGAGACGTCCGCGCCGAACTTGCCCGGCGCCGCGAGGCCGACCAGCGCGTTGAGGTTGGCGCCGTCGACGTAGACCTGGCCGCCGTGCTGGTGCACGATTTCGCACAGCTCGATGATGCCCTCCTCGAACACCCCGTGGGTGGAGGGGTAGGTGACCATGATGCAGGCCAGCTCATCGCTGTGGCGCTGCGCCTTCAGCCGCAGGTCCTGCAGGTCCACGTTGCCCTTGTCGTCGCACTCCACGATCACCACCTTCATGCCCGCCAGCGCCGCCGAGGCGGGGTTGGTGCCGTGGGCGGAGGAGGGGATCAGGCAGATGGTGCGCTGCTGGTCGCCGCGGCTCTGGTGGTAGCGCAGGATCGCCAGTAGGCCGGCGTACTCGCCCTGGGAGCCGGCGTTGGGTTGCAGCGAGATGGCGTCGTAGCCGGTGGCTTCCACCAGCATGGTCTCCAGTTCCTGCAGCAACTGCTGGTAGCCTCTGGTCTGGTCCGCCGGGGCAAAGGGGTGGATGCCGGCGAATTCCGGCCAGGTCACCGGCAGCATCTCGGTGGTGGCATTGAGCTTCATGGTACAGCTGCCCAGCGGGATCATGGCCCGGTTGAGGGCGATGTCCTTGTCTTCCAGGTAGCGCATGTAGCGCAGCATTTCGGTCTCCGAGTGGTAGTCCTGGAACAGGGGGTGGCTGAGGTAGTCGACTTCGCGCAGCAGTTCCGCGGGGATGCCGGGATGCCCGTCGATGGCGCTGTCCAGTTGCTCGATGCTGGCCACGGCATCGCTGCCGGAGAACACCCGCCACAGGGCGACCACGTCCTCCCGGGTGGTGGTCTCGTCCAGCGACACGCCCAGGCGGCCGCCGTCCAGTACCCGCAGGTTGATACCGGCCGCCAGCGCCCGCTGGACGATGGCGTCCTGCTGGTCGCCCACCGCAAAGGTCAGGGTGTCGAAATAGCTGGCGTTCTCCGGGGGAAAGCTCAGCTCATCCATGCCGGCGGCGAAGATCGCGGTGAGCCGGTGGATACGCCGGGCGATGCGCCGCAGCCCCTCGGGGCCGTGGTACATGGCGTAGAAGGTGGCCATGATCGCCAGCAGGGCCTGCGCCGTGCAGATGTTGCTGGTGGCCTTCTCGCGGCGGATGTGCTGTTCGCGGGTCTGCATCGCCATGCGCAGGGCCTGGTTGCCGCGGCGGTCGATGGAGACGCCGATGATGCGCCCGGGGGTGGAGCGCTTGTAGTCGTCGCGGGTGGCGAAATAGGCGGCGTGGGGGCCGCCGAAACCCATCGGCACGCCGAAGCGCTGGGTGTTGCCCAGGGCCACGTCCGCGCCCAGCGCGCCGGGGGATTGCAGCATCAGCAGGGCCATCAGGTCCGCCGCTACCGCCACCAGGGTGCCCGCGGCGTGGGCCTTTTCCGTCAGCTTTGCAATATTTTGCACATGACCGTTTGTGCCGGGATACTGGAGCAGCGCGCCAAAGGCCTCGGTCGCGCCGAGGAGCTGTTCCGGGTCGCCCACCAGCACTTCGATATCCAGCGGCAGGGCGCGGGTTTTCACCACCGCGATGGTCTGCGGGTGGCAGTCCTCGGCGACGATGAAGACCGCGCTGCGGTTCTTCTTGTTGACCCGCTGCAGCAGGGTCATGGCCTCTGCGGCGGCGGTGCCCTCGTCGAGCATGGAGGCGTTGGCCAGTTCCATGCCGGTGAGGTCCATGATCATCTGCTGGAAGGTCAGCAGGGCCTCCAGCCGGCCCTGGGAGATCTCCGGCTGGTAGGGGGTGTAGGCGGTATACCAGCCCGGGTTTTCCAGCACGTTGCGCTGGATCACCGGCGGGGTGATGGTGTCGTAGTAGCCGGTGCCGATATAGGACTTGTTGACCACGTTCTGCTCCGCCAGGGTCCGCAGGCGCGCGATCACCTCGGTCTCGCGCTGCGGCCCGGGGAGGGCCATGGCCTCGCGGCGGATGGCCGCCGGTACGGTGTCGTCGATCAGGGCGTCGAGGCCGGGGTAACCCAGCGCCTGCGCCATGCTGTCCTGCTGTTTGACCGAGGGGCCGATATGGCGTTGGATAAACTCCGCGTGGTGTTCCAGATCGAACAGGGAAAAGCGGCTCATAGGGGCTCCGGCAGTGCTGTCAGGCGTTGGAAACAGAGGGGGTTTTAAAGGGGCGCGATACTACCAGCCGCACCCGGTGGCGGCAATTGCATTACTACCGGGCCAATCCCCCGAAAGGAGTATGAAACAGTGCCTGAAAACCTGCCACTCATCGACCTGCTGAGCGAGGTGCGCGCCTGCCGGCTGTGCGAGAAGGACCTCCCGCTGGGGCCCAACCCGGTGCTGCGGGCGAGCGCGTCGGCACGGCTGCTGATCGTCGGGCAGGCGCCGGGTACCCGGGTGCACGCCAGCGGCATTCCCTGGAACGACCCCAGCGGCGACCGCCTGCGCCAGTGGCTGCAGATGGACCGCGAGCGCTTCTACGACGACTCCCGCATCGCCATCGTGCCCATGGGCTTCTGTTACCCGGGGCGCGGCCGCTCCGGAGACCTGCCGCCGCGCCCCGAGTGCGCCGCACAGTGGCATGCCGCACTGCTCGAGCAGATGCCGCGGATCGAACTGGTGTTGCTGATTGGGCAGTACGCCCAGAACCACTACCTCGGCAGGTCCCGGGAAACCCTGACCGAACGGGTGCGCCGCTGGCGCGATTTCGGCCCGCGTTTCCTGCCCCTGCCGCATCCCTCGCCGCGCAACACGCTGTGGCTGAAACGCAATCCCTGGTTCGAGGCGGAAGTGGTGCCGGAGCTGCGGCGGCGGGTTGCTGCGATTCCCTGAATGAGCGGCTTGAGTGCCAGTAGTCGATTTTGCTGAATTAATCGCCCTGGGTGACTCCGAGGTAGGGAGTCCTCCCGCCGAGCGCGATCCAGACCATTCCCACTGGAACACGCCAAACAGCGCACATCCCTGTGCAGGCTCGGGCGGCGACGTCCTGTCGCCTCACGGTTCCAGTGGGAATGGTCTGGCTCACGCTCTACCCGTGGCACGAGAAACCAGAATGGTGTTTACTGAGTCGCGTTCTCGCTTGTAAATGAGAAAGCTTGTATTTAAGATTCGTTCCACCGATTTTGATCGGTCAAAAATTAAACAATTGCCATACACCACACCAGAAAACACCAAGAGGTAGGACCATGGACAAGCTGAGGGCCTCCGTACTGGCCGCGATTTTTGCCGGCGCTGCAGCGACCGCCGCTGCGGCCACCCCGACTCCCGAGCAAATGTGGGAGATCATCCAGAAGCAACAGGCGCAGATCGAGGCGCTGCAGCGGCAGCTGGCCGCCACCGAGCAGGGCCTGGCCGACACCGATATGAAACTCGCGGAGACCGACGTCAAGGTGGAAGCCACCGCGGAAATGGTCGAGGAGAGCGTCCTGGTCGAGGGCGCCGCGATGGCCGGCAGCAGCTGGGCGCAGAGCACCACGCTGGGCGGTTACGCCGAGATGCACTACAACAACCTGGACAACGACCGCGACGGCGGCGCCGACAAGGACCAGCTGGACCTGCACCGCTTCGTCCTGTTCCTCGGCCACGAGTTCAGCGAGAAAACCCGCTTCTATTCCGAATTTGAAATCGAGCACGCCCTGGTCGAGGGCGGCGAGGACAGCGGCGAAGTGGAGATCGAGCAGGCCTATATCGAACACAACTTCGGCGGCGCCCAGCGCATGAAGGCCGGCCTGTTCCTGATGCCGGTCGGCATCCTCAATGAAACCCACGAGCCGGATACCTTCTACGGTACCGAGCGCAACAATGTCGAATCCCGCATCATCCCGACCACCTGGTGGGAGGGCGGCCTGGCGATGAGCGGTGAAATCGCCCCCGGCCTGAGCTACGACGCCACCTTTACCTCCGGCCTGTTCCTCGACCCCGATGAGGGCGAGTGGAGCATTCGCGACGGTCGGCAGAAAGTCGCCGAGGCCAACGCCTCCGACCCGGCCTACACCGCGCGCCTGAAATACACCGGCGTCGCCGGCCTGGAAATCGCCGGCACCCTGCAGTACCAGCAGGACCTCTACCAGGGCGAACTGGACAGCGAGGTCGATGCGCTGCTCTACGAGGCGCACCTCATCTACAACAACGGCCCCTTCGGCCTGCGCGCCCTGGCCGCCATGTGGGATATCGATGACGGCATCGAGGCCTTCCGCGAAGGCGCCAGCGAGCAGGAAGGCTGGTATGTGGAACCCTCCTGGCGGGTGTTCGACAAGCTCGGCCTGTTCGCCCGCTACAGCGAGTGGGACAACCAGGCCGCCGGCGGCGGCGACACCGAATACAACGAGTGGGATTTCGGCCTCAACTACTGGCTGGAGGAGAACGTGGTGTTCAAGCTCGACTACCAGATCCAGGACGCACCCCGCGGCCGCGACCAGTACGACGGCTTCAACCTCGGGGTAGGCTGGAGCTTCTGATGCCATTGCGCGGGGGCAACAGGACATCAATGCGCAGTGCCGGGCTGGTTCTGGCGCTGCTGGTGTTGTTCGCCCCCGGCCTGTCCGCGGAGGAATACCTCAGCCGCGACGATTTTCTCGCCAGCGCCTTCGCCGGCCAGGCTCCCCAGTTGCAGACCCTCTGGCTCAACGCCGAGCGGCGCAAGGCCGCTGAGGACCAGGTGGGCTGGGCGCCGGCGGGCATGCGCATGCGCTACTGGCAGGCGGGCGAGCGCACCGCCTGGATACTCGAGCATATCGGCAAGGAAGAGCCGATTACCCTCGGCGTGACTGTCGAGGGCGACCGTATCCTCAACGTGGCCGTGCTGGCCTTTCGCGAGAGCCGCGGCTGGGAAATCCGCTATCCCTTTTTCACCGAACAGTTCCAGGGTGTCAGCCTGTCCGACGGCGGCAGGTTGTCGCGCCACGTCGACGGCATTACCGGCGCGACCCTGTCCGTGCGGGCGGTCGAACGCATGGCCCGTCTCGCCCTCTGGCTGGACTCCCAGGTAGGCGCCTGATGCGCGGCAGGGTGCGGCTGGTCAGTCTGCTGTGGCGCTGGCACCGGCGCCTCGGTCTCAGCGTGTTCCTGCTGGTGATGGTGCTGGCGGTCAGCGGCATCGCGCTGAACCACACTTCCGGGCTGGGGCTTGACCACTGGCAGGTGTCGTCCCCGCTGGTGCGGGCGCTCTACGGTGTCGAAACAGTGCCGGCGCAGGGTTACCAGTTGGGCGAGCACTGGCTGTCGCGGCCGGACGACGAAACCCTGTATTTCGACGACCATCCCGTTGCCGCCTGCCGCGGTGCGCTGGTTGGCGCCGCGATTGCCTCCGGGATGATACACGCCGCCTGCGCAGAGGAGTTGCTGCTGCTCACCCCGCAGGGCGAACTGATCGAAGCCCTGGGCGCCAGTAGCGGGTTGCCGGTGCCCCTGCAGGGGCTGGCGACAGCGGCTGGCCAGGTTGAGCTGCGCGCGGCCGGCCAGTGGTACCGGGCGGATTTCGACGCCATGGCCTTCACTGCGGCGGCCGGGACGGCAGCGGAGCGGTTACAGATAGCGCTCGCGGCCGTGCCGCGGGCGCTTGCGGACCAGCTGCCGGACGGGGTGCGCTGGCTGACCTGGGAGCGGGTATTGCTGGATTTGCACAGCGGCCGGCTGGGCGGCTGGCTCGGCCTCGCTATCGTCGACGGGCTCGGGGTGATTCTCTGTGTGCTGGGTTTCAGCGGATTTGCCATGTGGTGGTTTCACCACCGCCGGCGCTAGGGCGCAGGCCTCAGCGGGCCGGCGCGGGTGGCCGGTACTGGATGTCGGTGACCACGTAGAAACGTTCGCCGCGCTCCGGGCTGTGCAGCCGGATTTCCTCGTCCAGCCCCTTGCCCAGCAGCGCCCGGGCCAGCGGTGAATCCATGCTCAGTTTGCCGGCCTTCACGTCGAACTCGTCGGGCCCGACGATGCGCCAGCGTTGCTCCTCGCCGTCCTCGTCCTCGAGCGTCACCCAGGCGCCGAAGCGCACGCGGCTGGTGTCGTCGGGAGTTCGGCTGACCACCTCCAGTTCCTCCAGCCGCTTGGTCAGGAAGCGCACCCGCGAATCGATCTCCCGCAGGCGGCGCTTGCCGTAGATGTAGTCGCCGTTTTCCGAACGGTCGCCATTCTTGGCGGCCTCGTGGACCACGGCGGTCACCTGCGGCCGCTCGACCTTCCACAACTGGTGCAGTTCAGCGCGCAGGGTCTGCTCGCCTTCGGGGGTGATATAGCGGGAGCCGCGCTTGCGCGGCGGTCGGTATCTGCTCATGGGCGAATTCTAGCGCCGGGGGCCAGTGGCGGGAAGCGGGCAGGGCGGCCATCGGTCGAAACGATGACCGCCCTTGCCGGGTCAGCGCGGTCGGCGGCGCTGCTGCAGCCCGGCGAGGCCGAGCAGGGAAAGGCCGGTGAGGCCCAGGCTCCAGACGCCCATGGTGGGAATCGGGGCCGCGTCGCTGCTGCTGCCGGCAGCGGGAGGCGCTGGGGGCGGTGCCATCAGGGCGTTGAATGCCGCCACGTCGGCCACAGCCTGGGTGCTCACAGCGAAGTCATCGAACAGCAGGCCACCGCCGGACAGTGCCGGTTGCGCCGTGCCGGATACCCGGAACAGCAGCTGGCTGATGGAGTAGGGTCCGGGAGTGCCGGGCTGGTTTTCCGGGTAGTACTGCTCCCAGGTTGAGCCGGTGTGCACCAGTGCGCCGTCGACCCATACCATGACCACGTCGTTGGGGGAGGTGGCGGGGTCTACGGGGTTTTTGCTCGGTCCCTCGGCAAAAAAGATAGCGATGCGCAGGGTGTGCGCCGAGCTGTAGTCCAGACCGCTGGCCAGTGTACTGAACTGGAAGTTGGTGAACGGGCCGACAGTCGGCTGGGTGCTGTCGTAGTCGTAGAAGCCCACATCCAGGCCACTGCCGCTATCGGTAATGTTGATGTAAGACAGCCGCGCGCCGCTGCCGTTGTCCGGGCTGATGGTGATGGCGAGCCCGTTCTGTGCGGCGCCGGTGGCGGACTGGAAGCTGAATTCCGCTTCGAAGATATTGGCGCCGGCGGCGGGTGTCGCCGTGGTTTCGCCGGCCGTCGGCGCAAAGGCCGGGGTAAAGG
This sequence comes from Haliea sp. E17, assembly GCF_048323675.1. Taxonomy (NCBI): domain Bacteria; kingdom Pseudomonadati; phylum Pseudomonadota; class Gammaproteobacteria; order Cellvibrionales; family Halieaceae; genus Haliea; species Haliea sp. E17. The sequence goes on along the minus strand of NZ_JBLWFK010000002.1, from coordinate 1,246,059 downwards.
GCATATCGCCGAAACTGCCAGCGGTGACAGCATTCGACAGGCGCCATTTCAGGTCGCCGCCGATATCGACGATCTCCTCGTCCCAGGCGCCGGTGGCGGTCCAGCCGTCCTGGCCGTCGACACTTTGGCCGCTGGTGAGTCCTGAAAAGTCGGTAGAGTAATTGGCATGGGCGGCCAATGGCAGGCCGAACCCAACCGCGAGCGCGGCCAGAGTCTTGATTCTCACGAAGTCCCCTTAGTGGTCTGTAATGGTGATCGCGCCGGCATCTGAACAGCTTGTTTTCACGATTTTTTACACCGGCTCGCGGCATCCTAGGGGCTGGGAAGTGTTAAGACAATTGGCTTTGCGCACTGGATGCCGGAATCGGTTAAAGCGTGATCAGCGGGGTTTGAGTTCTGTGAACCGGTTCGCAATTCCCGCTCCCCGGCGCCAGTCCATCGCTTGTTGAATCGGCGCACACCACGCACAAAACAGCCCCTGGGAGGGCAGCGTCGCGGTACCGCCTGGCGCCGATCCCCTGGCAGTGGCGATTCGCTGGCGGGGACTTGTGCTGCCGGTCATGCCTGTCGCGACTATGGCCCGGGGGCGGGTAAAGCCCGTATAATGTCCGCCTTTTGGCGACCGCGAGCGGATCATGATCGACAAGAAACTTCTCAGCATCCTGGTCTGCCCGGTGAGCAAGGCGCCACTGGAGTACCACGAGGAAAAGCAGGAACTGGTGTGCAAGGCCTCTGGCCTGGCCTACCCGGTGCGCGATGGCATCCCGGTGATGCTGGAATCCGAGGCGCGCCCGCTGACCGCCGACGAGAAACTGGGATAGGGACATGACAGATACGATTTTCGGCAAGATCATCGCCGGGGAAATTCCCGCGGAGTTCATCTACGAGGACGAGCACTGCGTGGCGATCAACGACATCGCCCCCAAGGCGCCGGTACACGTGCTGGTGATTCCGAAAAAGGCCATTCCCCGGTTGGTGGACGCCGGCGCCGACGACCAGGCGCTGCTCGGCCACCTGATGCTGGCCGCGGGCCGGATTGCCGAACAACTCGGCGTCCAGGACGCCTTCCGCCTGATCGTCAACAACGGTGAAGGGGCGGGGCAGACCGTCTTCCACCTGCACCTGCACATCCTCGCGGGCATGGCTATGCCCGAGGGTTTCATGGCGCGCTGAACGCCACGCGCAATCCACCGAGACACACTATGAAAACCGTAGAGATACGCGAAGCCTTCCTCGACTTTTTTGAAAAGAACGGCCACACCCGGGTGCCCTCCAGTTCGCTGGTGCCGGCCAACGACCCGACCCTGCTGTTCACCAATGCGGGGATGAACCAGTTCAAGGATACCTTCCTCGGCACCGATCCCCGGGAGTACAACCGGGCGGCGTCCAGCCAGCGCTGTGTGCGCGCCGGCGGCAAGCACAACGACCTGGAAAACGTCGGCTATACCGCCCGCCACCACACCTTCTTCGAAATGCTGGGCAACTTCAGCTTCGGCGATTACTTCAAGCAGGATGCGATCAGGTTCGCCTGGCAATTCCTCACCGAAACACTGCAACTGCCCCCCGAGCGCCTGTGGGTCACCTGCCATATCTCCGACGACGAGGCGGAGGCGATCTGGGTCAACGAGATCGGCTTCCCGAAAGAGCGCATCTCCCGCCTGGACGAGGACAACTTCTGGCAGATGGGCGATACCGGCCCCTGCGGCCCCTGTTCCGAGATTTTCTACGACCACGGCCCGGATGTGCCCGGCGGCCCGCCCGGCAGCCCCGACGACGATCTCGACCGCTACATCGAGATCTGGAACCTGGTGTTCATGCAGTTCAACCGCGACGCCGAAGGCACCATGCACCCGCTGCCGGCGCCCTCCGTGGACACCGGCATGGGCCTGGAGCGCATCGCCGCGGTGATGCAGGGCGTGCACAGCAACTACGAGATCGACCTGTTCCAGGCGCTGATCGACGCCGCCGCCGAAGTGCTGGGCGTCAGCGACCGCGCGGACAAATCCCTGCGGGTGATCGCCGACCATATCCGCTCCAGCGCCTTCCTGGTCGCCGACGGCGTCATGCCCGGCAACGAAGGCCGCGGCTACGTGCTGCGCCGCATCATCCGCCGCGCCATCCGCCACGGCAACAAGCTCGGCGCCTCCGAGCCCTTTTTCTACAAGCTGGTTGCCACTCTCGCCCAGCAGATGGGCGGCGCCTACCCCGAACTGCTGAAGCTGCAGGCGCAGATCGAAAAGGCCCTGCTGGCGGAAGAGCAGCAGTTCGCCAAGACCCTCGACAACGGCATGCAGATCCTCGACGAGGCGCTGCAGGGCCTGCAGGGCGATGAAATTCCCGGCGACGTGGTGTTCAAGCTTTACGACACTTATGGCTTCCCGGTGGACCTCACCGGCGATATCGCCCGCGAACGTGGCCTGAAACTGGACATGCCCGGTTATGAAGCGGCTATGGCGGAGCAGCGCTCGCGCTCCCAGGAGGGCGGCAGCTTCAAGGTCGACTATTCCAACGTGCTGCGCCTGGAAGGCAAGACCGCGTTCACCGGCTACGACAGCCTGCAGGGGCAGGGTAAGGTCACTGCTCTGTTGAAGGACGGCAAGGAAGTCAATTCCCTGGGCGCCGACGATAGCGGCATCGTGGTGCTGGACAGCACCCCGTTCTATGGCGAGTCCGGCGGCCAGGCCGGCGACACCGGCTACCTCAGCGCCAACGGCACCCGGCTGGAAGTCACCGACACCACCAAGGCCTCCGACCAGCACCTGCACCAGGTGAAGGTGCTCGAGGGCAGCGTGGCCCTGGGCGACCAGCTGCACGCCCAGGTCGATTCCTCCCTGCGCCAGCGCACCCGCCTGAACCACTCCGCCACCCACCTGCTGCACGCGGCCCTGCGCAAGGTGCTCGGCGAGCACGTGCAGCAAAAAGGCTCGCTGGTGGATTCCGAACGCCTGCGTTTCGACTTCTCCCATCCCGAGGCGGTTACCCGGGAGCAGCTGAAGGCCATCGAGAACATGGTCAACGAACAGGTGCGGGCCAACACCGAGGTCAGCACTCGCCTGATGAGCATGGACGATGCGGTCGCCGCCGGCGCCATGGCCCTGTTCGGCGAAAAATACGGCGCCGAGGTGCGCGTACTGGCCATGGGCGAGGACAATTTTTCCGTCGAGCTGTGCGGCGGTACCCACGCCGCCCGCACTGGCGACATCGGTCTGATACGCATTGTCTCTGAAAGCGGCATTGCCTCCGGCGTGCGCCGCATCGAGGCGGTCACCGGCGCCGGCGCGCTGGCCCTGGTGGATGCGGCGGAAGAAAAACTCGCGGCGGTCTGCGAGGTGGTGAAGGCTACCCAGGACAACGTCGCGGACAAGGTCGCGGCCCTGCGCGCCGAAAGCCGCGAGCTGGAAAAGGAAATTGCCCGCCTCAAGCAGAAACTCGCCAGCGGCGCGGGCAGCGACCTCACCGCCGGCGCGGTGGAAGTGGCGGGTATCAAGGTACTGGCGGCCAACGTCGACGGCGCGGATGCCAAGTCCCTGCGCGATACCCTGGACCAGGTGAAGAACAAGCTCGGCTCCGGCGTCATCCTGCTTTCCGCGGTCAACGACGACAAGGTGGCACTCGCCGCGGGGGTCACCAAGGACCTGACCGACAAGGTCAAGGCCGGCGACCTGATGCGTGAATTCGCCCAGCGCCTGGGCGGCAAGGGCGGCGGCCGGCCGGACATGGCCCAGGGCGGCGGTACCGACGTGGCCGCACTGCCCGAGGCACTGAAAGCGGTGCCGGAATGGGTCGGTTCCCAGCTGTCCGGCTCCTGAGCAGAACTGTGAACTAATCCCCAACACCCCGGCGGTGATTCACCGTCAAGTGTGTTTGCTTTTTGGGCGTTATGTTGTTAAATAGCGCCCTTTTTCTACCTTGCGACAGGCCCCGGTGGCCGCGAAAGGAGTTCGGCAGCAGTCAATGAGCTTGATCGTACAGAAATTCGGCGGGACGTCCGTCGGCACCATTGAGCGTATAGAGCAGGTTGCGGAGAAAGTCGAAAGGTTCCGCAATGATGGTCATGCCGTCGTCGTCGTGGTCTCCGCGATGGCCGGCGAAACCAACCGCCTGATCGGCCTCGCCCACGAGATCCAGGAGCGCCCTGTGCCCCGGGAAATGGATGTGCTGGTGTCTACCGGTGAACAGGTGACCACCGCGCTGTTGAGCATGGCGCTGAACAAGCGCGGCGTCAAAGCCAAGAGCTACAACGGCAGCCAGGTGCGCATCCTGACCGACGATGCCCACACCAAGGCGCGCATCCGCGAAATCGACGACGTTCGCCTGCACGCCGACCTAGACCAGGGCTACGTGGTCGTGGTCGCCGGTTTCCAGGGCGTTGACGAGGACGGCAACATCACCACCCTGGGTCGCGGCGGCTCCGACACCACCGCCGTGGCACTGGCCGCCGCCCTGAAAGCGGACGAATGCCAGATCTATACGGACGTGGACGGCGTATATACCACCGATCCACGGGTCGTTGACGGCGCCCGGCGCCTGGACCGCGTCACCTTTGAGGAGATGCTGGAAATGGCCAGCATGGGCTCCAAGGTACTGCAGATTCGCGCCGTCGAGTTTGCCGGCAAATACAACGTACCGCTGCGGGTGCTGCACAGCTTCCAGGAAGGGCCTGGCACCCTGATTACTTTTGAGGATGAGTCTGAAATGGAAACGCCAACCATCGCCGGTATCGCCTTTAACCGCGACGAAGCCAAGTTGACCATTCGCGGCGTGCCCGATATGCCCGGCGTGGCCTACCGTATTCTCGGCCCCGTGGGTGAAGCCAATATCGAGGTCGACGTGATCGTCCAGAACGTGGGCGGCGACGGCACCACCGACTTTTCCTTCACCGTTGGCCGCACCGACCTGCCCCGCGCGCGCGACGTGCTGGAAACGGTCGCCGCCGAGCTCGGCGCCCTGGAAGTGACCTCGGACCACAAAATTGCCAAGGTTTCCGTCGTCGGTGTGGGCATGCGCTCCCACGCCGGTGTCGCCAGCCAGATGTTCCGTGCCCTGGCGGACAACGGCATCAATATCCAGATGATCACCACCTCTGAAATCAAGATTTCGGTGATCATCGAGGAGAAGTACCTGGAGTTGGCAGTGCGTGCGCTGCACTCTTCTTTTGGATTGGAAGGGGAACCCCAGGACGAAACAGCTGCCTAAACCGGTAGGGACCGTGTACCCACTTTAGACTTTAGTGGGATATACGAAATGTGGCAGTTTTACTACACTGGAAGTACCGGGCATAGAAGGGCTGGGCATGAACCCAGCCCCAAAAAGCCATGAGGCCCCGGGTTTTTGGAGAAACCATATGCTTATTCTGACCCGCAGAGTTGGTGAATCGTTGATGGTCGGCGACGATATCACCGTTACAGTCCTTGGCGTGAAGGGCAACCAGGTGCGGATCGGCGTCAACGCCCCGCGCGACGTCGCCGTACACCGTGAAGAAATCTACGAACGTATCCAGGACGACAACCAGCAGCCCCGAGCGGTATCCAAGGGCGAATAAACTGCTGTAATCAAAGCGCCAATGCTTTGATTCTTCACCGATTGTGGTATGATGCCGCGCCTGTAACCCATGCAGGTACGCGGATTCTTTCGGGCCGTTTTCAGGCTTGGGATTACAGCTAAAAATCAGATTCCGGAGAGCTGGCCGAGCGGCTGAAGGCGCACCCCTGCTAAGGGTGTATAGGCTTATCCCCTATCGAGGGTTCGAATCCCTCGCTCTCCGCCATAAGCGAAAAGGGCTGCCCGTTTGGGCGGCCTTTTTTGTTTGTGGCGGAGAGTGATGACCGGGTTCGACGCCTCGCTCGAAAAATTGCGACCTTAGGGGCAATTTTGACGCTGCAGCGAGGCGCAGGCGCCCCGAACGGATCGAACAGGTCGCGCGCAACCCCGGCCAAGGCTGTTCTGATCAATCCCTCGCCCCACCATCACGGTAGCGCCCTGCGTTCTACTCGCGCCTTAACACATTTCCCTGCCTTGATTTGCAATTGGAGACAGTTCTATTAAAGTGCTTAGAGATCAATTGAGGAAACCTTGCATGGAGGCAGATTCCTGCCCGTTCTGTGATATTGCGACCAGCAATTCCTGTGGACGAGTCATAGACCAGAACGGATTGGCCATACTAATCGAAGACGGCTTTCCCGTTACTCTTGGTCACAGTCTTGTCATTCTAAGACGACACATTCAATCCCTGTTCGATGCCTCTGACGAAGAGAGGCGAGCACTTTTTCAGTTGATCGAGAGAGCGAAGGTAGGACTTGATCAGCGTTACCAGCCCAGTGCTTATAACATTGGGATCAATGACGGTGTCGCAGCAGGGCAAACGATCCCCCACCTGCACATTCACGTTATCCCGCGATATGACGAACCTGGTACTGATCCCAGGGGTGGGATTCGCTGGATCATTCCGGAGCGAGCAGATTATTGGAGCTCAAGATGAGCGTCTTGGATTACGAGAGACGTTTCTCCAACTTAAAGGTAAATGTTCGTGCTGGAGGAGAGAAGAGTCCGCACAAGGTCGCCATGCTACTCGCGGTACTCGATCTATATGAAGCAGACGAGATCGCAGATAACCGTATTCCCTTCGATGAAAGCCTGAAGCGCGCGTATTCAAAGCATTTCGAGAGGCTCTCCAGCCCTCAGGATCGGAACAACCCACACCTTCCATATTTCCACTTGCGTAGCAGCGGGTTCTGGCATCACCGGGCTAAACCCGGTCATGCGGCGGAATATGCCGAACTGACCACTGCGAGTAGTGCCGGAGTTATAGAGAATACCATCGACTTCGTGTACTTGGACGATGAACTTTTCGAGTATGTGAGTTACGGCACGTGCCGCGAATTGCTCCGTGCTGCGTTATATCAAAACTTGAGCCAGAACGAAGTCGATACCATGCTGGGTGTGGGAGGTGGTTGGAATTGGCTGGAATGTGAGGCAATAGTTCAAGACTACTTCGAGATGCTCAATCTTGAACTGCTGGGTAACTCATACAGCAAGGCAGATCATCGTAGAAAACTAATGGCTTCGCTAAAGCAGCGTAGCGAGGGTTCCATTGAGTATAAGCATCAAAACATCAGCGCAATAATGTTGGAAATGGGGCAGCCTTATATTCAAGGTTACAAGCCGGCCTTCAATTACCAAGCTCAATTGAAGCACGTGGTTCTCGCGTATCTCGCGCGCCACCAGGTGAGTGTGGACAGTCTTCTGGATTCCGCGTCTACGGCCATCGATATTTCACCGAGAGTGATCGATTGGAAGTCAGTGCTCGATTCAGAAGTTCCGGAAAAGATAGCAACCATCAATGAGCCTGTACGACAGTACACTGCAAAAAAACTAAATTTTACTGAACGTGAGCGTACAAACCGCAAGCTCGGAGAGCGTGGTGAAGCTTTTGTGATTGAGTACGAAAGGCAGCGATTGATAGCGCTAGGCAGAGCTGATCTCGCGAGAGAGGTGGAGTGGAGTAGCAGGGAGCGCGGTGATGGCCTGGGGTTTGATGTTCGGTCTTTCAATCCAGGCAAGGACTCGGAACTGTTTATTGAGGTCAAAACTACCAATAGTGGAAAGTATCAGCCATTTTACATAAGTGGTAATGAGTTGGAGTATTCCAAAGAGTGGTCTTCTCAGTACGCTCTATATAGGGTTTTCGACTTCAGGCGCCGGGTAAGAATATTCCAGCTGGTTGGTGCTGTCGATCAATATGTAAACCTCCAGCCTCAGACTTACAGAGCGAGTTTTTCGTGATTAGAGCGAATAAGGTTCTTTAGAGACACTGGACTATGTCCGGCATGCCGGGGGAGAACCACAGCTTCTATTAACCCGAAATAATTACTTGCCGGTTCAATATAACCGCGAGGAAGTTCTAGTGCGCGCAATCTTATGCAAGCAATATGGCCCAGCTGAAGTGCTTGAATTGGGTGATATTGCCAAGCCTGAGCCCAGGAAAGGAAAACTGATTATCAAGGTGCACGCAGCCGAGGTGACGAAAGGCGACTGTGAGCTGCGTTCTTTTACCTTTGCAGTAAAGTGGTTTGCGTTTCCACTGCGTTTGGCCTTCGGTATTTTCCGCCCGCGCAATCCTGTTCTTGGGGGGTATTTTGCCGGCAAGGTCGAATCCGTTGGCGAGGGGGTGGAAGCTTTTAAACCCGGCGATCGAGTATTTGGCTCGAGCGGCTTTGCAATGGGTGCCTATGCTGAATACATCAGACTTTCGCAAAATGCCGGGATTGCGCACATTCCTGAAAATTTGAGTTTTGAAGATGCCGCATCGGTACCGCTTGGTGGTTTAAATGCGATTCATTTTTGCATGCAGGCTGATATCAAGCCCGGTGACAAGGTATTGATCAATGGCGCAGGTGGAAGTATTGGCATGTATGCTTTGCAAATTTCAAAAGCTTATGGCGCACATGTGACAGCCGTGGATGCACCACATAAACAGGAGGCTATTTTAGCAAGCGGCGCCGATGAATTTATCGATTACACCAGGAAGCCTTATACGAGTTTGGGCAAAAGGTGGAATGTGATTATTGATATGGTCGCGGGTTCCGATTTGGAAAGTTCGCTGGCCTGTCTAGAGGAACGAGGGCGCTATGCATCGGCTAACCCCACCTTCAAAAAGCTGATTTCGGCTAACAGAGTATTTAAACGAACCGGTAAAAAAGTCATTGTCAGCTTTGCTGCGGAAAGCAAAGAAGAGTTGAGCGAGCTGGCCAATCTGTTACGAGAAGGGAAGATTTCAACGGCGGTTGATCAGGTTTTTCCAATGGCCGAGATTATAGAGGCGCACAAGCGCGTTGAAGTGGAAGCGCGCACGGGTTGTGTTGTCGTTAAAATTCCTTAAAACGTGCCTCTCTGTGTTCAATCTCTGCTCTGTGGGGTTTTCAGGAATTGGTGGACACAAGCTTTAGGCATGCCTGCCTGTGGCTTCACATTCCTGGGAACTCCAGCTCACCTGCGGCACCATATTTGTCGCCATATCCCGCGCATCCGCGCTCAACTTGCATCCACCCGACAATCTCCCTAATATCACCTTTAAAGTTGTATTAATCCAATAACCCCGCCATTCCACAGTGCAATACCATCGCGCATTGCACCAGTCAGTGGGGCACTACCAGCACCCAGAATAACGCTCATAAGGTAAAGTGCATGGAAGAATTCAGGTTCGACGGCCGCACCGCCATCGTCACCGGCGCCGGTGGCAAACCTGGTCTCGGCCGGGCGCACGCCATGCTATTGGCCGCCCGCGGCGCCAATGTGGTGGTCAATGATATCGGCAGGATCGACGCGCCAAACTATACCGGCGACGCGTCCGCCGAGGCGGTGGCCCAGGAGATTCGCGCGCTGGGTGGCAACGCTGTGGCGGATACCCACTCGGTGGCGACCGAACGCGGCGCGGCGGCGGTGATCGACACGGCCATCGAGGCATTCGGCGGTGTCGATATCCTGGTCAACAATGCGGGTATTTCCATCGCAGCGGCGTTCGACGAGATGTCTGCCGCCGACGTCCAGCGGCACATCGATATCAACCTGATGGGTACCGTCTGGATGTGCCGCGCGGCCTGGCCGCACATGCGCCAGCAGGGTTACGGGCGCATCGTCAACACCGGCTCGGGGGCCTTTACCGGCATGTGGGCCCTGGCCATGTACGGCGCGGCCAAGGGCGGCATCTTTTCCCTGACGCGCGCCCTGGCGGTAGAGGGGCAGCCCCTCGGCATCAAGGTCAACACGGTGTTGCCCGGGGCCTATACCCGCATGGTGCACGCCCAGCGGCAGGAGTCCTCGGACTTGTACCAGTACGCGCAACAGAACCTGCCCGCGGAACTCGCCGCGCCCGCGGTCGCGTTTCTCGCCCACGAAGCGTGCCCGGTCACCGGCGAGAGCCTGGAGGCGGTGGGCGGGGTGGTGCGCCGGGTATACGTCGCCCAGAGCGAGGGCATTGCCGATCGCGACATCACCGTCGAGAAGATCGCCGCCAACTGGGGGCAGGTCATGGGCAGCCCCCGGGATACGGTTATCGGGCTCGGTGGCGTCGAGTCGGAGGCGGACATCCGCCCCTACACGGCAACGGGCAGGGGAGAGTAGGGGGCCGCGAGGGGAAACGCCGTCCAGCGCCTGAAGGTGACAGTTCCGGAGGTACACGTATGCAAAATGCCATGTTGTCCGGGATAGAGTTGTCCGGGATTGACCTGCCCTACCTGGCGGTGGACGAACCCGGCTTTTCCGACGACCCCGTCGCCCATTTTCGCGCGGCGCGAACGCAGCATCCCTGGCTGGCGAAAGCCTCCTTCGGCTACGTGATCACCGAATACCAGGCGATGCGCGACCTGCTGGCCCACGACGCGAAGATGCAGATGGGCTTCGTGGACATCGTCGAGTTCATGGGGGCGACGGGTACGCCCTGGGGCGACTTCATTGCCGGTACCGTGCAGGTGCAGTCGGCCGAGACGCACCGGCGTTTGCGCGATGTGCTGGCGCCGCATTTCACCCCGCGGCTGGCCAACCAGTACCGTTCGATGATGCGCGAGGTGGTCACCGCGCACCTCGACGCCTGGGCGCCGCGGCAGGCCTTCGATTTCGAGGAGTTCGCCGCGTATTTCCCGATCACCGTCATGTGCCGGATTATCGGCGCGTCGCCGGATGTCATCCCCAGCCTGCGCTCGTCCCTGGAAGCCCTGGGCCTTGCGCTCAGCATGGATCGCCAGTACCTGCCCCAGCTGCAGGAGAGCGTCCGCATCCTCGACGGTTTCGTGCGCCAGCTGGTGGACGAGCGGCGCGCGGGACAGCGGCTGTGGCCGGAACCCGACCTGCTGGACCGCCTGCTGGAGGCACAGGCCGGGGGAGGGATGACTGAGGAGGAACTCTACAACCTGCTGATTTTCCTGTTCGGCGCCGGCTACGACACCTCGAAAAACGTGCTGACCCTGATCATGCACATGCTGCTGGACCGCCCGGAGGACTACCGCCGTTGTGGCGAGGACATGGCGTTTTGCCGCAAGGTGATCGAGGAGTCGTTCCGCTACCGCAACCCCTCGTCGGCGACACGGGTGGTCAACGAGGCATTCAGCTTTCGCGGCGTCCAGTTCCCGGTAAAGACGCTGGTCATGTTTCCCTGGAGCGTGTCCGGCAGGGATGCGACGGCGGTGAACGACCCCGACGTGTTCAACCCCGAGCGCGGGTCGGGCTGCAGGCACCACATGGCCTTCGGCATGGGCGCCCATATGTGCCTGGGCCAGTTCATTGCCCGGGCGCAGATCGAGGAGGGCTTTCACCTGATAGCCCGGCGGCTGCGTAATCCGCGGCTGGTGGGTGCAGTGAACTGGCGTCCCTTTCCCGGAGTCTGGGGGATTCGCGGCCTGCCGATCGCTTTCGACTCCGCCTGACGGCGGCGTTTTCGCGGCTGGCGTCCAGGCCGGCATCCCGGTCGGCGCGCTTTGCACGCGTGGAGCGGATAACGGCTTGAAATGAAACTCACTAAGTGATATTAATCCTGCGGCGACTTGCCTATAAATAATAATTTGCTGAGACGCTGTCGTAGCAAGCCACCCGGCGCGGTCCTGCTTTCCGTCACCGGGCGCCATGGGGCTGCCGGCAGCCGCTCCCCGATCCAGCCAGGCCGGGTTGGGAGGAGTTTGCCCTGATGCGCACAGAAAACCACGGCAGCGGCATGGACAGCGCCCTGCCGATAGCGGAAATCGACTTCAGTCGCTACCACATGCGGGTGTCCACGGAGCGCTTCACCTCCAGGGATTACCAGGAGCTGGAGCGGGAAAAGCTGTGGATGCGCGTGTGGCAGATCGCCGGCCGCGCGGACGAGCTGCCCGAACCGGGCGACTGGAAGGTGTACACGGTGCTGGACCAGTCCTATGTGCTGGTGCGGGGCAGGGACGGCGCGATTCGCGGCTTCGTCAACGCCTGCCGCCATCGCGCGAACGCCTTCTGCCAGGGCTCGGGTCACTCCGCGCGCTTCACCTGTCCCTATCATCGCTGGACCTGGGAACTCGACGGGCGACTCATCGGCGTCGCCATGCCGGATTTCCGGGGCAGCGTCGAGGAATTCGTGGGACCGAAGGACGAGCTGGGCCTGCTGCCGGTGCAGGTCGAGGTGTTTGCCGGTTTCATCTTCCTGAACCCCGACATGAGTGCCGCGCCCCTCGCCGATTTCCTCGGCCCCGCGGCACAGGCCCTGGCCGCTTACCGGCTCGAGGAGATGGTCCCCGTGGGGCTCAATGTGCGGGAGAAAATCCGCTGTAACTGGAAAGTGGTCATCGATGCCTTCCAGGAGGGCTACCACGTCCAGGGCGTTCATCCCGAGCTGGTCTCCTACATGGATATGGCACGGGAGCGCTTCATGGAATTCGGCCTGCACTGCGCCTGTACCGTGCCCTTTGGCGGCGCCAGGAGTGCCACCGCGGGGCCGGAGCAGGAAGTGGCAATGTACCGGCAGCTGCCGGCGCCGAATTTCCCCGGCATCGTGGCGGCGCTGCCGCGCTTCGAAAACCTGGTGGCGCTGTACCTCGATGGCGACGGGGCCCCGCACTTTCCCGCAGGCGTATCCGCGCGTGGCCTGATGCAGCAGGCGGTGCGCGAGACGATGACGGCCAGGGGGCTGGATGTCAGCGCATTGAGCGATACCCAGATGAGCGATTACCAGTTCTGGGCGCTGTTTCCCAACGTCTATCTCCAGCTGTGCCCGGGCGAGGCGACGGTGATCATTGCGGCGCCGGACCGCGACGGCGACCCCAACGCCTGCAGCTGGCATGTGTGCCACTACCTGTGGCTGCCCGCGGAGCTGCGCGAAGAACAGCGGGCCGAGCTGGTCGAGATCCCGGAGGGTGAGCACTTCGATTATTTCCTGGCGCTGGAGCAGGATTACTCCCAGATGCAGCAACAGCAGGACGGGCTGCGCAATCGCGCGGTGAAATTCATGAGCCTCACCCGGCAGGAGCCGCGGGTCGCCCATTTTCACGCGGTGCTCGATGACTGGCTCGGCGACAGTGCCTGATCGCCGGTCCACGGCGCCGCTGGCCAGCGGCGGGAGCAGTTGATGGCGGAAGATCAAACAGTCTGCAACGCCGAGCCGCGGATTGCGCCGCTGGCGGAGGCTGAGCTCAGTGCAGAGGCGCTGCCACTGGCGGCCCGGCTGCGCTCCCTGTTCGGCCTCGAGACCACGGAGTTGCCGGATGCGGTCGCAACGATGCTGCGGCACCCGGAAATCTACCGCGCCCAGGTCGATTACATCACCCAGCGCGCCAAAGCCCTCACGCTGGAAATGCGCGATCTCGAGGTCGTCATCCTGCGCACCGGCTGGCTGTGCCGCTCGGCCTACACCTGGGGCGAGCATGTCAGGTTCGGCAGGAATGCGGGCCTGAGCGCGCAGGAGATCGAGTGGCTGGTGCAGGGCTCCGCGGCGCCGGGCTGGAACGAGCGCGACCGCGCGCTGGTCCGGCTGGCCGAGGAATTGCACGCCGATGCCTGTGTCAGCGACGCCACCTGGGCGGTGGTCGCGGAAAACTTCAGCGACAAGCAGATCATCGAATTGTTGATGATGGTCGGCTTCTACCACGAAATCGCGTTCCTTTATAACTCGATGCGAGTGCGCCTGATCCCCGGTAATGAGGGGCTAGCGGCTCGCTGAGAGGCGACAATCATCAAGCGGGAGACAGAGCATGGATATCGTCGACAGCCAGGTACATCTCGGCCCCGGGGGCGTCCCGGAAATGCTCGCCGCTATCGATGCGCTGGGCGTGAAATCCGTGCTGGTGGACGAGTGGTGGATGGGAACGCCGGGGCATCCCTACTACAGGGTGGGCCCTGCGGGCGCAGCGCAGCGCACAACCTCGCCCACCGCAGAACTCGCCGCCTGGGCCCACTCGGAGCGGTTTTCCTACCTGGTGCGTGTCGACCCCCGGGACCCGGAACTGAAGGCCGTGGTGCGTTTTGCCAGGGATGCCACCCATGCCCGGGCCCTGCGTGTTTCCCCGGGCATGTCGCGCGCCGAAACCGCGGATTTTGCCGGCGGGGTCTACGATGAGGTGTTCGCCCTGGCTGCCGCCAGCGGTCTGCCGGTTTTCGTGCAGATTGCCGGCCACGCCGATTTGCTCGAGCGCATCATCGGCAAGTACCCGGATGTCCGCATTGTCCTGTGCCATTGCGGCATGCCTCCCGGTGCCAGGCTCTGGCCGATCTTCGCGCAGATGGAAGGGCTGGAGGACAGCGAGGATTACTGGCGCCGGGTCGGGGAGGAACCGCTGGACCAGGCGTTCACCAAGGTGCTGCGCGCCGCGCAGTGGCCGCAGGTTGCCCTGAAGTGGGCCCACGCGCCGGTGATGTTCAACGCGGCGGGCTATCCCAATCTCGCGGCGCGGCCCTTCCTGCGCAAGGCGCTGGATGCCTTCGGTGCCGAGCGGGTCATGTGGGCCAGCGATATTTCCGCCAACCAGACCGGTGAAAGCTGGGCGGAGCTGATCTTCGCGATTAGCGAAAACCCCGAGGTGAGCGCCGCGGAGCGCGAGTGGATCATGGGCAGGACCGCGCGCCAGTGGCTGGCCTGGGAGCAGGAGTAATACGCCGGGATACGCGGCAGCGAAGGCCGCCGCCCCCGGCACTGCGGCCAGGTTGCCAGCTTCGGCCAACTTCCATAGACTCGAGCGCATACCCGCATTTCGCAACGACTTCGACTGGGACGCTGTGACTACTGAAAAAAAAGCCGGCAAGAAACGCGCGGACAGCAGGAAAAAGGCAGCGAGACCCGGCCCCGGCAGGCCGACCAAATCCCAGTCCATGTCGCGGCATGTCGAGTTGCTGGACAGCGCCCTGGACCTGTTTTCGGAAAAGGGTTACCAGCACACCACCATGGACGATATCGCCGCATCACTGGGGATGGCGAAGCGAACTATCTACAGTCACTACGGTGACAAGAAGGCGCTGTTCAAGGCAGTCCTGCAGCGCGCGATCGACGCCTGGATCATCCCCACGGAACGCCTGCGCTCCGCCGAAACCGATGACCTCGACGAGACCCTGGTGCGGGTGGGCAGCCTGCTGGTAGAGAACATGCTCTCCGATGCCGGGCTGCGCCTGCTGCGCATCACCAACGCCGAAGCCTACCGGATGCCCGAGATCGGCGCGTTCACCAATGAGCAGGGCACCCGCCCGACCCTGGATTACCTGGCGGACCTGTTCCGGCGGCGTATGCAACGCAAGCGTGGCAGCGCGTTCGACGCTGACAGGGCCGCTTTTGCTTTCCTCAACATTATCGTCGGTGCTCCGGCCAACCTGACAGCCTGGGGCATGACCTTCGACCGGGATTCAATCACTGAGCACGCGCGTTATTCGGTGAAGCTTTTCCTCCACGGCGTGCTCGACGATCAGGCCGGCAGGTAGGAAGGATCACTCCGGTCGCGCCTGCTGCGCAGCTGCTCTTCCGGGACCCAGCGTTCGAGCACCGGGTCCACCCGGTCGGTATCGACGACGACAACCCGCCGGGTGATACGCCACTCGCCGCCGCGCCGCTCGTAGCGGTCGATATAGCGCGTGTTGACCACCAGGTCTTTTTCCGGACCGCCCGGTTGCGCGGCGACACGATGGTAGGCGCGGGCGTAGTGTTCCGCCCAGGCCGTGTCGCCATCCACTTCTACCAGCTGGTTGCCGGTGAAATGGGTGGTGGAGACGAAATTCGGGCAGCCCGCCTTGCAGTACTCGATGAACCCGTCGATACCACCCACGTACTCGCCGTGATCGTCGATGGCATCGGGGTGGTAGCAGGAGCGCACCAGTTCCCAGTCCATCCTGTCGATCCCCCGGCAATAGCGGAGCTGGACTTTCTTTATGGCCGCTTCATCGAGCAGGCGCTGCAGGGCGTCTTCCATTGGCGGGTACTCCAGTTGGTTATTCTTTGCCCGGAATCATGCCACCGAATGCGGGTTAATTGAATGATGGCGCTGCCGTATCACCGCTCGACGCCGGTATTTTCACCGCGGCGGGTGAGCGCTTTGCGCCCGGCATTGGCACCATCCCCCGCTTGTTATGAAACGGGCCAAGTGATATTGTTTAAATGAAACTCTAAAAGTGATATTAAACGCCGTGAAGGTGTTTGACAGGGCGCAACCCCACAGCAACTGCTGTTGCGCCCGCCCCCGGAAAACTGCATCGAAATCGCTGCGGCACCGTGGCGCGGGCCGGGCCGCAGGTGCGGAGATAATAATATGCGAGTAGGGCTTCATTTGGGCTACCAGAACCTGCATGGTGAACCGGACGTGAAGACGTTCATGCAGGAAACGCAGTTTGCCGTCGAGGCGGAGGCCATGGGCTTCGATTTCGTCGGTCCGGTGGAGCACCATTTTACCGACTACGCGGCCTGCCCCGATCCCTTCGGTGTGCTGTCGTACATCGCAGCGAAAACCACCAGTATCGAGCTCATCACGGCAGCTGTCATACTTCCCTGGAACAACCCTCTGCGCGTCGTCGAGCAGTTCCTGCAGCTGGATATCCTCTGCGGGGGACGGCTGATCGCCGGTATGGGACGGGGCGCCGCCCGGCGCGAATTCAGGTCTTTCGGGGTCGAGTTGGCCGATTCGAGAGAGATGTTCGACGAAGCCGCGGCGATCATCATGGAGGGCATCGAAACCGGTATCGTCGAGGCGGACACCCGGTGGTACAAGATTCCGCGCACCGAAGTCCGGCCCCGGCCCTTCAAGTCATTCAAGGACCGCACGGTGATGGTCTCCATGTCGCCGTCCTCGGTGGAAGTGGCGGCCAACTATGGCCTGAAGACCCTGCGTTTCTCCCAGGGCGACTGGCGCAAGGCGATCCCGGAAATCAACCAGTACCGTGAAACCTTCGAGAGCAAGCACGGCAAGCAGGCGCCGCCGTTCATCATCTCGGATTTCATGCTCTGCTTCGAGGACGAGAAGCGGGTAACGGAATATTGCGACAGGTATTTTTCCGTGATGTTCGAGACGGTCGCCAATCACTACGAGTTCATGAGCGACCACTTCAAGAACCTGCCGTCCTACTCCACCTATGCCTACATGGGGGAGAGGGCGGAGGCGGCGGGCGGTGCGCACAAGGCGTATAAGGACTACATCGGCGGCAATATGATCGGTACGCCGGAGCGGCTGATCGAGCATCACCTGGAACGCGCGTCGATGGTCGGTGATTACGAAATGCTGTGCAATTTCAGTTTTGGCGGGCTGCCCTACGAACTGGTGTACGAACAGGCCAAACTGTTTGCCGACAAGGTTTTGCCACACCTCAAGGGCTGAAACTGCCAACGCCTTTATCGAAGAATTTCCGGAGCTGCCCGACATGATCAGAAATCTGCCCGCAAAGTGGGATATGGAAACCGACGTCGTCTCTATCGGCTCGGGTATCGGCGGCCTGTCCGCGGCTGTAACTGCGCATGATGAGGGCCTCGGCGCCATCGTGCTGGAGCGCGCCGACCAGGTGGGCGGGGTTACCGCGCTGTCCCTGGGCGAGGTCTGGGTTCCCGGCAATCACCTGGCAGCGGCGTTGGGGATGGAGGATTCGCCGGAGTCCGGCTTCCGCTATCTCAAGCGCCTGTCGATGGGCTACGCCAGCGACTACCTGATACTCAACACGGTGGTCCATGCGCGTGAGGCGTTACGCTATTTCGAGGACCGGATAGGCCTCGACATGGAGGTTATCCGCGGCCTGCCGGATTACTACTACGGCGTCGACGACGACAGCGTTGCCGAGGGGCGCATGCTCGAAGTGCGGCCTTTTCCCGCGCAATCGCTGGGGGATTGGCAATCGCGCACGCGGGTGTCGCCTATCGTGCCCTTCGGCATGACCCACGAAGACATGTACAAGCCGGGCGGCACCGCGAATATTGCGAAGTGGGATTTCGAACTCATGGGCGAGCGCCTGGTCAACGACATCCGCTGCCTGGGTCCCGGCCTGGTGGGTTATTTCGTCAAGGCGGTGATCGATCGCGATATCCCGATGCATACTGGCGTCAACGTCGAGGAACTGATCGGCGACGGTGAGCGCATCGTCGGCGTGCGCGCTACCCGGGAGGGGCAGGACCTGTTTGTGCGGGCCAGGCGCGGTGTCGTCATCGCCGTCAGCAGTTACGAGCGCAACCAGGAGTACAACAAGACCCTGGGCCAGCAGCTCAACCCGATTTCCTATGTGATCAATACCATCGACGGCGCCAACCTGCGACTCGCCGGCCCGGTCGGGGCGCGCGTCGCACGGGTACCCGATATTACCCTGGTCGGTTATTTTATTCCCGGGGAGGAAACCGAGGCGGGTGAACCGATGCCGCGCAGCGCGATGGCGTCCATCGGCCTGCCGCACACCATCGTCGTCAATCGCAGCGGCCGGCGCTTTGGCAATGAGGCGTTTTACCGCCAGTTCAACTACACCATCGACCAGATCGACGGCGCGACCCAGACCCATCCGAACTTTCCCTGCTGGGCGATTCTCGACAGCCAGGCCAGGGAAAAATATCCCTTTGGCTCGATCATGCCCGGCCAGGACTGGCCCGAGGGACTGGGTGTCCGCGCGGATTCCATTGCGGGCCTGGCCGCTGCCATCGGCATCGACGCGGCGGCGCTCGAGGCGACCGTCACGGCGTTCAACGCCAACGCCGAAAAAGGCGTAGATCCGGATTTTGGTCGCGGCACCCACCGCTGGAGTATCTCGATGTGCGGCGATCCCAATCACCACCCCAACGGCAATCTCGGCCCGCTGTCCCGGCCGCCGTTTTACGCTGTCGAGTTGAAGCGGATGGGCGGCAGCGGGATACCGGCCGCCGGCCTGCTGGCGGATCACCACTGCCGCGCGCTGGGCTGGGATAACGAACCGATCGCCGGCCTGTACGTCGCCGGCAACTCCATGGCGAGGATGGAGACCGGCGCGGTCATGCAAAGCGGCATATCCAATGCGCGCGGCATGACCCACGGCTTCCTCATCGGCCATCACGCCGCGGGCAAGCCCAGCCCCTTGTTGCAGCAGGAGATCGAACGCCTGGGGCTGTAATACCCTCTGGTTACGTTTTGCGTATCCTGTGCCTGATATGCGGGCTGCTGCGGCTCACGCGCTGCGAAGAAACTTTTCCAGTGCCTCCCACAAGCGCGACGGTTCTGATCCGGAATCGACACTGAGGGTGACTTTTCGCTCGTCGTTCGACAGCTCTTCGCGCTGGACACTCTGCATTTCCATCACCGCGATGTCGGCCTCCGAGGCATCGGTCTCTCCCTGCTGGCGCAACAGCAACCGACGCCTGAGTTCCTCGGGATCGGCGATACAATCGACGATAGCGAAGGGTACCGCGAGTCGCTCCGCGAGTTGGCGAAAGTCGTCGCGCACGTGGCGGTGCAGGAAGGTGCCATCGACGATCACCGCAAAGCCGGCGTTCAGGATAGTACTGGCCAGGTCCGCCAGACGATCGAAGGTCCTGACGGACATCGCCGTGCTGTACATGGCTTGCGTATCCTCCGGGTGGCTGCGTTGCTCGGGCGCCAGTCCGGCCAGTCGCTTGCGCTCGACATCGGAGCGAATGCGTATGGCACCGGAGGCCTCCACCAGCTTGCCAGCGACCGTGGACTTGCCGCTGCCCGACAGGCCGTGCGTGATCACGAGGAAACGCCTGCGGGGCCGGCAGTAGCGGTACGCCAGGCCGAGGTAGCGGCGCATTTCTGCATAGTCCTCGCTGTCCGCGAGCCCCGGGCGGCCCGCCGGATGGCGCAGCAGGTTCACCTTGGCGCGCACCAGGGCATAGTAACTGCGGTAGAGATCCAGCAGGGCCAGCCCGTCGAAATCCCCGCGGTATTCCAGGTAGTCGCTGAGCAGGCGGTGGGACTCTGCCGGATGACCGCGCGCGTTGAGGTCCATGTCCAGCAGCGCGATTTCTGCAATACTGTCGACAATGCGGAACGCAGCGTTGAACTCGATACAGTCGAAGAGCCGCAGCCGACCCTCGACTATCACCATGTTGCCGAGATGGCTGTCACCGTGACCATCGATCACCCAGCCCTCGCGTATCCGCCGGTGCATGGCGGGCAGCAGCGCGTCCAGCCGCGCCCCGGACCAGTTCTCCACCGCGCTGAGCTGCTGGCGTTCTGCGGGCTGCAGCGGGTAGGCGCGAACCTGCTGGAAGTTCTGCAGCATCGCGGCTTGCAGGGCGGCCGGGGTGCCGGGTTCGCGGCCATCCGGGTCGGGTGAGCAGCGGGGGAGCTCCGTGTGCAGCCGGGCCATCTCGCGGCCGATACTGCGAACCAGCGCGCTGTCCAGTTCGCCGCGCGCCGCCACGTTGTCCAGTAACTGGCCCTCGTCGAAGCGGTGCATTTTTACCGCGTAATCGATTGCGGCTCCACTCCGGTTCATCACCGGCTCCCCCGGCGTGCCGGTGACGGGGACTACTGCGAGGTAGAGTTCGGGAGAGAAACGGCGGTTCAGCCGCAACTCTTCGTCGCAGAAATGTTTGCGCTGCGCCAGTGTCGAAAAGTCCAGGAATCCGAAGTTCACCGGCTTCTTCAGTTTGTAGGCGAAAGGCCCACAGAGAATGATCCAGGAGATATGCGTTTCACGCAGGACCAGGTTTTCCACGGAATGATCGAAGGCCCCGGGGCGGCAGAGTCGCTCGATACTGGCGCGGTCCATTAACTTTCTCCGGGGATTGGCGTGGCGAAACGCAGGAGGCAGCACCTGTCTCCAGGTGTAGTGGCCCCCAGGTTGCTAGTACATCCGAACAGTCTAGACCGGGCCGGGGTGAATGGGTAATCGCGGGGTCAACGGTCAGTGTGCTTTAGACGTGGGATTCAGCACGCGTTTCTTGACTTCCATCACGCCCAGGTAACCCAGCGCGGCGATGACTGGCCAGGTCCAGTCGTGCAGGCGCAAGGACTGAAAATCGAACCACTGGCCGATTTGCGGAACGCTGGTGATGATCGCCACCAGCGCAAAGGAAAACAGCAGGGACAGCCACAGGGCCCGGTTGGTAAACAGGTGGGCACTGAAAATCGAATCGGCGCTGCGCCGCGAGAGAATATTGACGTACTGCACCAGGACGATGCCGAGGAAGGCCCCTGCCTGCGCCATTTCCGTACTGCCGCCGGTACCCAGTACCATGTAAAAACTGAAATAGCTCCCCAGTCCCATCAGGCTGCCGAAGAAGATGAGTTCCAGCAGTCGCGGACGGTCGATGATATGCGCGCCCAGTTTGCGCGGCGCCTGGTGCATCAGCTCCCGTTCCGCGCGGTCGAAGGTCAGCGCCATCAGCGGCAGCATTTCCCCGATCAGGTCCACCGACAGGATCTGCACCGCGGTGAGGGGAATCGGCAGTCCCGCGGCCGCCCCGGCGAAGCCCAGGCAAACGCAGCTCAATTCGCCGATGTTGGAGGTGATCGAGGAGAGAATCACATTCTTCAGATTCTGGAAGATGGTGCGGCCCTCGCGCACCGCGACGACCAGTGTGGTGAGATCGTCGTCGGTGAGCACGACCTCGGCCGCTTCCCTGGCGACATCCGAACCCTGTTCGCCCATAGCTACGCCGATGTTCGCGCTCTTCAGGGACAGGGTGTCGTTGACCCCGTCGCCGGTCACCGCAACCACCTCGCCCATGGCTTTGAGCAGTTTGACCACGCGGTATTTGTCCTGCGGCGAGACGCGGGAGAGGATCAGCGATTCGCCGCCCAGCGCCCGCTGCAGCTCGTGGTCCGGCATTCGCGAGAGTTCGTCGCCGGTGAGCACAGCGCCGTCGGGCATGCCGATGCGTTCGCCGATGGCGGTGGCGGTGATCGGGCTGTCGCCGGTCAGCATGAACATGCGTACCCGGGCGCCGCGCACTTCCTCGAGGGCCCTGCGCACGCCCTCGCGGGGCGGGTCGAGCATGGCGACCAGGCCGGCAAAGACGAAATTCCGCTCCGATTCCTCGACCGAAAATTCGCGCTGTTCAGGCGGGAAGTCGCGATAGGCGAGGGCGATCACGCGCAGTGATTCAGCGCTGTAGGCCTCCATCTGTTGTTCGATCGTTGCACGCAATCCTGCGTCGAGGGGCAGGATGTCGCCGTCGCTCTGGTAATGGCTACAGGCCTCGAGTACCGCCAGTGTCCCGCCTTTCATGTAGCCGATGGTCTTGCCTTTGTGGCGTCGCACCAGGGTCATGCGTTTGCGCCGGCTGTCGAAGGCCAGTTCGGCCAGCAGGGGGAAGCCCTCGAAGCGTTCCTCGGGGTCCAGCCCGGCCTTGATCGCCAGTGGGGTAAAGGCGGCCTCGGTGGGGTCGCCCAGGGCGTACCAGTCCGGGTGGCCTTCGTCCGGCGGGTGGGTGCGCCCGTTACTGGCCAGCAGGCCGTGCTGGAAAAAATGCTTTGCGCCTTCCAGCTCACGTTCCGCGAGTGGCTGTCCGTTTTCGTGAATTTCGCCTTGCGGGTCGTAGCCTCCCCCGCTGACCTCGTAGCAGTGGCCATTCCTCCAGCCCCGGACGATGGTCATCTGGTTTTCTGTGATGGTGCCGGTCTTGTCAGAGCAGATGACTGTGGTACAGCCCAGGGTCTCCACCGCGGAAAGGCGTTTGACCACCGCATTTTCACGCGCCAGTCGTCCGACGCCCAATGAGAGCGCCACGGTGATCTGCGCCGGCAGTCCCTGGGGAACACAGGCCGCCGCCACGCCGATGGCGAACAGTGCGCTGGCATTGACCAGGGCCGCTGTGTCGGCGAATTCGTCCGCCCGCAGCAAGACGTTGATCGCGAAGAGGGCCAGTGCGATCACACCGGCCATGCGCGTCAGCATCCCCGCGAGTGCGTTCATCTCCCGCTGCAGGGGCGACAGGTCGCGCTGGATGGTCTGGCCGATCCCGGCTATCTCGCCGATCGCGCTGGTCATCCCGATGGCGACGACGACACCTCGCGCGCTGCCGCGGGCCACGCTGGTGCCCATGAAAACCAGGTTATCCCGGTCGGAAAGGGCAGCCTGCGCGCCTGGCCGGAGGGTCGGGTCCTTGCTCTGCGGTACCGATTCCCCGGTGAGCATGAAGTCGTTGGTGGCCAGTTCGCGCGCCTCGAGCAGGCGCAGGTCCGCCGGGATTGCGGCCCCTTCCTCCAGCAGTACGATGTCCCCCGGCACCAGGTCCTGCGCCTCTATTTCCCGGGTTTCCCCGTCACGCACCACCCGGGCTTTACCGCTGATCATCGATTTCAATTTTTCCAGCAGGGCCTCGGCGTGATACTCCTGGTACAGTCCGATCGCGGCGTTGACCAGGATAATCATCAGCAGCACGGTCGCGCCGCGGGTATCGCCGAGATACCAGGCCAGGCCCGCGGCGACGAACAGCACCAGGATCAGGAGGTCGCGAAACTGGTGCAGCACCAGGCGGTAAAAGGGCTGGCGGCCGGTCTCTTCGAGCAGGTTGGGTCCGAAGCGCGCCTGCCGCCTGGCGACTTCCCCGGCGGTCAGGCCCTGCGCTGCGTCACTGCCCAGTTGCGACAGGAGCTCTTCCACGGGCAGCAGGTGGGCTGCCTGCGTGAGCAGCTGGTCGGTAGCGGGATAGCCCTTGCTTGCGTCCTGTGTCACCCTGTCGTTTCCCCGGAGGTAAAATGGAGCATGGGCCGGTGCACCCGATTTACAGGCACCGTAAACCCGCTCATTTTCACCCGGAATTGAACAGGGCGACTAGGCCCGCCGGAGCTTTCCCACCAGCCGCTCCGGCACCGGGCTGTAGTGATCGAACTCCAGGGTAAACAGCGCCCGGCCCTGGGTGGCGGAGCGCAGGTCGGTGGCATAGCCGAACATTTCCGACAACGGCACCATGCCCTGGATATCGTGGGTACCGTCCGCCCGCTGCTCGGTGCCGAGCACATCGCAGCGGCGCGCGTTGAGCTGGCCCAGTACATCGCCCAGGTATTCCTCGGGGGTGACCACCTCAATCCGGCAAACCGGCTCGAGCAGCAGCGGACCGGCCGCTTCGGCCGCCTTGCGCAGTGCCTGGAAGCCCGCATTCCTGAAGGCCAGCTCGCTGGAGTCGACCGGGTGGGTACTGCCGTCCACCAGTTCCACTTCGAGATCGGTCAGCTCCTGGCCCTGCATCAGGCCGGTACTGGCGCCTTCGCGCACCCCCTTTTCCACTGCCGGGATAAAGGCGGCGGGGATGACACCACCCTTTATCCGGTCGGAGAACACCACGCCTGAACCGGTTGCGCCGGGGCGCAGGTTGATCACCACGTGGCCGTACTGGCCGTGGCCGCCGCTCTGGTGGACATAGCGGCCCTCAACCCGATTCACCGGCCGGCTTACCGTCTCCTTGTAGGTAACCAGCGGAGGGCCACTGCGCAAGCGGACCTTGTGCTCGCGCTCGATCCGGTCGATCAGGATCTCGAGGTGCAGTTCGCCCATGCCCGACAGGATGGTCTGGCCGCTGTCCTCGTCCACGTGCACGTGGAAGGTGGGGTCCTCCTCCATCAAGGCCTGCAGGGCGCGATCCAGTTCGTCCCGGTCGCGGACCGCCAGCGGCTCGATGGCGATGTTGATGACCGGGTCGGGAAACTGGATGGCTTCCAGCACCAGGGGATGGTCGATGGCGCACAGGGTGTCGCCGGTGTGCACCTCCTTGAGCCCTACCACCGCATCGATTTCACCCGCGGGTACGCAGTCGATATCCTCGCGCTGGTCGGCGAACACCCGCACCAGGCGCCCGATGCGCAGCTTTTTGGCCGTGCGCGGATTGAATACCTGGTCACCGCTGCGGAGTTTTCCGGAATAGACGCGGACATAAGCCATCTGCCCGGCGTAGGGGTCGGTGACGGTCTTGAACACCAGGGCGCCCAGGGGTTCTCCCGCACTCAGTGGCCATTGTTCCTCGGCGCCTGTGCGGGGGTCGTAGCCGACGATTTCCCGCCGCTCCGGGGGCGCGGGCAGGTAATCCACCACCGCGTCGAGCAGGGGCTGGATGCCGATATTACGCAGGGCGGCACCGCAGAGCACGGGGTAGAGGCGATTGTCCAGGGTGGCCCGGCGCAGGGCCGCCCGCCATTCGGGCTGCTCAATCACCTGGTCGCCGAGGTAGCGTTCCAGCAGCGTGTCGTCGGTATCGCAGATCGCCTCGTACAGCTGCCGCCTCGCGGTCTCCGCCTGTTCAACCAGCGCGTCTGGCAGGGGGCCTCGCTCGGGATCGGCGCCGAGGGCGTCGGGCCACTTGACCAGCTCCATGCCCAGCAGGTCGATGACGCCGGTGAAATCGTGTTCCCGGCCCACGGGGATGTTCACCGGCACCGGCTCGACGTGCAGGCGCTGGCGAATGCTGGCCAGGGCATGGTCGAAATCCGCTCCCACCCGATCCATCTTGTTGATAAAACAGACCCGCGGTACGCCGTAGCGATCGGCCTGGCGCCACACGGTTTCGCTCTGCGACTCGACGCCGTGAACACCGTCGAACACCACGACCCCGCCGTCCAGGACCCGCAAGGCGCGCTGCACTTCCGCGGTAAAGTCGATGTGCCCGGGGGTGTCGATGATATTGACCTGGTGATCGCGCCACTGCGTGGTGATTGCGGCGGAGACGATGGTAATACCGCGCTCCCGCTCCTGGTCCATCCAGTCGGTGATGGTGGTGCCGTCGTCCACCGAGCCAAGCTTGTGGGCAAAGCCGCTGTAGAACAGCATGCGCTCGGTGGTGGTCGTCTTGCCGGCGTCGATATGGGCGATGACACCGATGTTGCGAATCCTGTCGGGCGCGAAATGTCGCGTGTCCATGGGTCGAACCCCCTTGGCGGGAGGGAATCCCTATCAGCTTAGGACATCAGCCGGAGGAGCGGCACTGGGGTCAAAGAACGATGGGGAATATCAGCACTCATGCCTAGACGAAAAAACCATTTACCGATCGACCATCCGGGCACGCAGGGGGGCGGGGCCATTGGCTACACTGTTACCAGGGCCCGCGAACGGGCCCGGGCAGCGGCGGGGTGCGCCCCGCCGCGGGCGTATGCCCGATGAATCCACGGAGTGCCAATCCATGTCCGATTTCAATCACAGCCTCTACACCGATTTTCCGCAACATGCCGAACGTATCCGGCAGCTCAAGCAGGAGGACCCAGCCTTCGCCAGCCTCGCCAGTGAATACCACAAGCTGGATCACAGTGTCCGGGGCCTGGAAATGCGCAATATCCCCACGTCGGACCAGAACTTCGAACAGATGAAACTGCGCCGGGTGCAGTTGAAGGACCAGATCCTGCGCATGCTGGAGTAACGCAGCGCCAACAGGGACGGCCGCCTCCCGGTTAGCGGGAACTCGCGCCCGGTAGGGCAGCGGCTAGGCACCGGGGCAACCCCCGCTACCAGTGTCCACCGCTGCCGCTTCCTGAACGCGCGCTGTGAGTGGTAGCGCTCCCGTTTGGCATAGAGCGCGGGCGATGGATTCACCCGCCTCCTTAGAAGGGTTTCTCATTAATTACTGCGTGCGCCGGGGACTATACTTGAAGGGTCCATCCAGTAGAGGAGGCAAGTTGATGAGTCTCTCTCCCGTCGTTGAAAACTACCTGAATACGCAGCACATCCCCTTTGACGTGGTGGCGCACCCCCACTCGAGCACCTCGTTGCAGACCGCCCACGCGGCGCATGTGACGCCGGCTCAACTGGCCAAGGGCGTGGTGATCCGCAGCCAGGACCAGGTGATCATGTGCATCCTTCCCGCGTGCAACCAGCTGATACTCAACTGGGTGGAACGGGATTACGGGGGCCACTACCAGCTGGTGAGCGAAGAGGAACTGGCCGGGCTGTTTCCCGACTGCGAACCCGGTGCGGTCCCGGCTCTGGGCCAGGCCTACGGTATGAAAGTGGTGTGGGATAACAGCCTGCGCCACGCTGAAGAGGTCTATCTGGAGGCTGGCGACCACCGCCACCTGATCCACCTGGGGCACGGTGACTTCATGTCGCTGATGGCAAAGGCGGACTATGCCACCATCAGCAGCGCCGCGGACACCGCCGAATACTACCGGCACGTCCATTGAGCAAAGCGCGGACGGCCGGCGCCGGTATGTCACCCGCCGTGCAGGCCTCCCGGCACCGTTCCCGCCTCCTGGTCACTACCGCCGGCTTGCGGTAGACCGCGCAGCGCGGCGCTGTCCGGGTACAGGGCGCTTGCTCGCGTACCGGCCGGATGGCGTAAACACGGGTGCGCGAGGCCTGTGGACGCTATACTTCCAGCGATGACCAATAAGCCTTCCGATAGTGCCGGCGAAACCATCGCGGCCAACCAACACCGCACCAACGGCGCGACCTTGCTGGTGGTGGACGACGACCCGATGGTGCGCAAGATCGTTGCCAGGGGGCTTGCCAGGCTCGATCCAGCCGAGGTGATTGAGGTGGCGGACGGAGCGGCGGCGCAGGCAGTGCTGCTGGAGAAGCACGTCGATGTGGTGGTTACCGACGTGCTCATGCCCCAGATGAGCGGCCTCGAGCTCATGAAGTGGGCCCAACAGCACTGTCCGGGGCCGCTGTGGATAGTGTTGTCCGGGCTGGAGACCTTCGACGCCGCCGTGGATGCGCTGCAACTCGGCGCTTTCGACTATCTGGCAAAGCCGCCGGAAGTGCAGCGTGTGCGGGTCGCGGTGCGCAATGCCCTGGACCAGATCGAGCTGGTCCGTGAACGCAAGCGGCTGTACGACGCGCTCGAGCAGCGCAACGCGCAGCTTGCCGAAAAAGTTGATCAACTGGAGAAGGCCTGCGGCATGCTCGAGGAGCAGGCGGGGATAATCCAGGCGGACCTCGACCGGGCCGAAATTATCCAGCGCGCGCTGTTACCACAGGAACCACCGGCAATCGACGGCTGGTGCATGCAGACCCTGTACCGCTCTGGCAGCAGCGTTGGCGGGGACTTTTACGATGTCATCGTACTCAATCGCGATTACCTGGGGCTGGTGATTGCCGACGCCTCCGGGCACGGTGTTGCCGCGGCCATGCTATCGGTGCTGTTCAAGCTGCGCCTGAGCTTCTTCGACCGGGACGCCAACCTGCTGATGCCAAACCAGGTCCTGGAAAACCTCAACCGCAGGCTGATCGCGACCGTGTCGGCGCCCGGCACCTTTATCACCGCCGCCTACGTCATGGTGAATCGGCACACTGGCGAGCTGCGGATGGCTTCGGCCGGGCATACGCCCTGCATCCGCAGCACGCCGGGCGGCGAGGTCCAGTTGCTCGAACGCACCGGCCCGGCGCTGGGCCTGGACGCCGACGCCAGCTACACCGAGCGGGCCTGCCAACTGGAAGCCGGTGATCGGCTGCTCATGTACACCGATGGGGTTCTGGGGGCGGGGGAGACCTTCTCGTGTGACGACCTGGCCGGCACGCTGTGTTCAGGGGTCGACCGGGCCGATGTGCCCGGCAACCTGTACAGGGCGGCCACCCGGGACGCCGCCGGGGAGCGTGACGACATTACCGTCATCCTTGTCGAGCGAGGGCAGGGCGCCAGCCGGTTCGACGACACCCCTGCCCGCGAAGAGCGCCAGGCAGTCCAGGCACCTTCCACCCATCCCGAACTGCGGCAGGCCGTGCGGGACAATCACGCCTTTATCAGTATTGCCGGGGCGGCCACCTGGACCTGCGGCCAGGCCTTCCTCGAGACCGCCAGCGAGCTGCTTGCGCACTGTGACCAGCTGACGATTGACCTGGGAGAATGCTCCTACCTGGACAGCACCTGCCTCGGCACCCTGCACGAGATCGTGATGTCGCAACCGGACGCCGTTTCCCTGCAGCGACTGCCCGATAATATCCGGGAGAGCTTTGAGGAGCTGAGCATGGACGAGGTCCTGAAGCATGCAAACCCTGCTGCCGTCCCCCTCCCGGATAACATGGTTCCGCTGCGGCCGGTGAACAGCGACCCGGCGGGGCAGGGCGCGCGCATCCTCAGCGCACATGAGACGCTGGCTTCGCTGAGCCCGCAAAATCGCGAGGTATTTCAGGGGGTGGTCAATTCCCTGCGAGCGGATCTGGAACGCAAGGAGTAGAAACCCTCAGTCACCGTCAGTCACCGGCGCCCGGTCGCGCATGGACGCCAGCGCCTGTTCCAGCTCGGCCAGTCTTTCTTTCAGCTCGTCAAGAGCGGCGGGGGCCGCGCCAAGCTTGTTCTCCCGGCCCAGATTCTCCAGTACCAGGGCGGCGGCGCCTGTGGCGCGCCCGCCGATGACCTGTGCGGAACCCTTGAGGGTATGCGCCGACAGGCGCAGCGCTTCCGCCGCCTCCCCTGCAATTGCCTCCTCGATAGTCGCCAGCAGGGCGGGACACTGGTCCAGGAACATTTCCGCCAGTTCCAGTAACAGGGCCTCGTCGCCCTCCAGCTTCTCCAGCGCGCCCTGCCAGTCCAGGCAGGCTGCGCCCTCCCGGCTGGCGTCCCTCCCGGTGGCGGGTAGCGCCAGCGCGGCGGCGCCAGATACCGCAGCGCCAGCCCCCGCACCGGGTAATTCGCGTTCCGCCTGATGCGCCGCCGCCGCGGATTCAGCCCCCTGGCGTCCTGGTAAAACCGACTCGACTGCACGGTTCAATTCGACGGCGCGAAACGGCTTGGTCACGAAGTCATCCATGCCGGCGGCGAAACACTGCTCCCGGTCCTCGGTGGTCGCACCCGCGGTCATGGCAATGATCGGTACGTGCGCCTCCGTGCCGCGCTCGCGCTCGCGAATCGTGCGTGTTGCTGTGAGCCCATCCATTACCGGCATGTGTACGTCCATCAAGACCACGTCGAACGCGCCCTGACTGAGGGCCGCTACCGCCTCCCGGCCATTTTGCGCCAGTTCGACGATATGCCCCCGTCGGGTCAGCAGGTCCCGCGCCACTTTCTGGTTGACCGGATTATCCTCCACCAACAACACCCGGCGAGCGACAAGTCCCTCCGGGCGCCCGCCGGGCACTTGCGTCCTGGGTGCCGCCCTGGTGACACCCAGGGCGTCCGTGATTGCCACCAGCAGGTCGGAGTGTTTTACCGGCTTGAGCAGGATGCGGGAAATGTCGAGTCTGGCGCGCAGTGCCTCCTGGTTCGATCGGCCAGCCGAGGTCAACATGAGAATTCGCATATCTGCCTGCCCGGCTTGCTCGCGGATCTTCCCGGCCAGTTCGAAGCCGTCCATGTGCGGCATCATGACGTCCAGTAAACCAATGACGAACTTGTGCCCGTCGCGCTCGGCGCGAGCAAGTTCCGCGAGCGCGGCCTCGCCGCTATCGACGACACTCACCAGCATCCCCCAGTTCGACAGGAGTTCCTGCAGGATAGCGCGATTGGTACTGTTGTCATCGACCACCAGGGCGCGCTTGGCGCGCAGGCTGGACGGGTGCAGGCGCTCGGCCACCGGCCCCTGGGGCAGCTGGAAGTCGACTGTGAATGAAAATGTGCTGCCCAGCCCGATATCGCTGGTCACCTCCATTTTGCTGCCCATCTTCTCCGCCAGCTGGGCGGCAATCGCGAGGCCGAGTCCGGTACCGCCGTATTGGCGGGTTGTCGATGAGTCGGCCTGGCCAAACGCTTCAAAAATTTTCTGTTGTTGCTGTGCGGAAATGCCCAGGCCGGTATCGCGAACCTCGAACACCACTCGCGCCGTGACTGCGTCGTGCGATTCCAGTTGCAGGTCGACCGCCACCTCCCCGGATTCGGTGAATTTTATCGCGTTGCCCACCAGGTTCACGATGATCTGCCGCAGTCGCAGCGGATCGCCGATCAGGTGCTCGGGGACCTCGGGAGGGATATGGAAGGTGAGTTCCAGGCCTTTCTCGGCGGCACGCAGCCCCATGCTCTGCAGGGTGTCGCCGAGTATGTCCCGCACGTTAAAGGGGATGGCCTCGAGTTCGAGCCCGCCCGCTTCGATCTTGGAGAAGTCCAGGATATTGTTGATCAGGCCCAGCAGCGTATCTGCCGACTTGATAATCAACGACACATATTCTCTTTGCTGGCCGGTCAGGTCGGTGCCCTCCAGCAGTTCAGCCATGCCTATCACGCCGTTCATCGGCGTGCGTATCTCGTGGCTCATGGTGGAGAGAAAGCGGCTCTTGGCCTCGGTTACCTGCTGCAGTCGCTCGTTGAGCACCTCCAGTTCCCGGGTCTTGCCCTCCAGTTTCCGGGCCATGCGGTGTTTGCTGCGGTAGCCGCGAAATATGATGACGATCAGCGTCAGCACCAGCAACAGGGCAGCGATAGCCGCGCTCAGGATCAACTGCTGGTGTTCGATAGTGCTGACCTGCTTTGCCAGCACCGTGCTCTGCTCCGCTATCCGGCGCTCCTGGCTTTCGATCTCCGCCTGCTGCTCCTCCAGCCGCTGCAGGTTCTGGTTGATTCTTGCCGAATAGCTTTCTATATGGGCCTCTTTTTCCGCGAGAATACGCTCTTTCTCCGCCAGTGCGGTTGCATTCTCCCCCAGCCTGCTTTCACTTTCCCTCAGCCTTTGCGTATTCTCCTGGAGCGTCGACTGGACGCCGGTGAGTTGCTGTTCCAGCCGGGTCAGTTCCGCCGAGTTCGCCGACATCTCCCGCCGTTGCGCCTCGATGGTACTTTCCTGTTTCGCCAATAACTGTTTCTGGGCTTCCAGTTGCTGCAGTTGCTGGGTGGCGATCGCCTTCGCCCGGACCAGTTCCGCCTCGGTCTCGCGGTATATCGTGGCGGCATCGAGTTCGGTACCGCCAAAAAGTAAAATATCCTTCGACAGTTGCAAGCCCGCATACACGATATTGCTGCGGTTGATTTCGAAGGACAGCCGTTGGTCGGTCGGGTGCGTGAAATTCACCATGATATGGCTTTGATCGTCACTGCTATCGGTAACAATCAGGGTGTTGCTTTGGTGTAACTCGCGATCGATGTCAACCAGGTCGGCACTTTTCGATTTGGACAGCACCAGGACGTGGGCCGCCCTGGCATTTTTCACTGAATCGTACTGGATGACGACCACAGGTTTGCCGCGCACCGACAGTTGCGGTGCCTTCTTCCTGAGTGCAATCAGGAGGGCCCTGTCACGTCCGTACAGGCCGATGACGAAAGGGTCAATTTGCCGCTCATCGGGCCAGGTCGTGTTGGCAAGGATGGCTTGCAGCAGGGAAACTTTGCCGTCTTCAACGCTGACGGTCTCCTGTGCCAAGGCGGTAGATACCACCAATGCCAGAAACCAGCAGGGTATCAGGAGAAACAAGCTTTTTCCGACGGTTGTCTGGCGCATTCCTTTCGAGACAGCGATCAGTGACGCCGCTCCTTCAAATGGGTGAACTCCTGGTTGCGAAACTTACTGTTTTTTTCCTGCAGAGGTTACCGGAATTCTAGCACAGGGCGGGGTCGGGAACATTCGACCGGCGGGAGCGGAAATCAGCTCCGCCGCTGGTACACGCGGAAAAAGTAACCGATGGCTTTATCGGTCTTTTTGTTGATCATCCGTGTGCTCATCGGCGGCCGTGTGCCGAAGATGACGCGGTGGAAATCCGAGCCGACGAGCAAATCCAGAAAATGTTCCGCCGCCTCGTGCATGTCGTCGATAGCCAATTCCGACTGACCGTTCGCCCTTCCGAGAACAGCCATGATGCCCTCGATGACTTTCTCGTTGCTTTCTTCGAGGTAGTGCCGTGCCAGCTTCGGAAAGCGGCGGGATTCCGCGGCCATGTTACGGAACAGGGCCAGCGTTTCGGGAGCATTGGTAATTTCCAGGACATGCCTGCCAATGTGTTGTAACTGCAGTTTGAGCGGCAGCTGATCGAGGTGACCGGGCTCGAAATCCTGATAGATATGGTCGAGCTGGCGCCGTATCACCTCGATGAATATCTCTTCCTTGCTGCTGAAATAGTTGTAGATCGTCCGCTTTGACACACCGGCGGCTTCAACAATGCTATCGATGCTGGCGGCGGTGAAGCCCACCTCGAAAAATACCTCGGCAGCAGCATCGACTATCTGCTGAATTTTTCCTCGTCGCCGTTGCTCCCTGGCGGAGGACTGGGTGGATTTCATACTGCTTGGCGTCTCCCTGTGCCCGGATGGCTGGCGGTTTCCCGGGTCCGCCATTATGGTTTTCGCCGCTGCAGAGCGCAAATACCCCGGCCCAGGCAGCCGCGCCAGGAATCCTGGCTTGACGTTTATAAACGGTACGGTGTAGTTTACCTTATGTCGGAGGCCGACTCCAGAGACCGATTCAGCTGCTCTCGTGGCCTGAAGCACCACAGACTGGCGCGTGAACTCAAGCACTGGAACATGCCCCGAAATGCGGCAACCTGCATGTCGCAGCACCGAGAATTACTATAAATGGTGAATAATATGTCCGGATACCACGCACTGCGCTACCTGCCGGCCGCTGTGGCCGCAGCAGCAATGACCCAGCCGCTCCCCTCGCTCGCCCAGGCGCAACTGGAAGAGGTCATCGTCACTGCCCGCAAGCGGGAGGAATCGATCATGAAGGTGCCGGTGGTAGCCACCACACTTTCAGGCGAGCAAATCCGCAACTATGCACTGGAAGATCTCAATTCCGTATCCGAGCAGGTACCCGGTCTCAACGTCGGGAACCAGGTCCTCGCCAGTGGCACCCAAGTGACCTTGCGCGGTATCGGCACCTCGACGCTGAATCCCGCTGTGGACCAGTCCGTGGCCCTGAACGTGGACGGGATGCAGATGACCCAGGGTTTCGCCTACCGCATGGCGATGTTCGACATCGCGCAACTCGAAGTGCTCAAGGGTCCCCAGGCCCTGTTCTTCGGCAAGGCGAGCCCCGCGGGCGTGATCGCGGTGACCACCGCGGACCCGGGAAGCGAAGCGGAGATCTCCCTGCTCGGGGGCTATGAATACGAATCCGAGGAAGTGCTCACGGAAATGATTCTCTCGGGTCCGCTCACCGACACGCTGGGTGTAAGGCTCGCCGCGCGCTACGCCGATGGCGACGGCTATTTCGAAAACACCGCAGTGCCCGGATTCGACCCCCTGGCAGCCAGCCTCGGCGACGGCAGCCTCGGGGCGAGGGCGCCGGACAGCAGGGACTATGACAGCCATGAGTACTGGCTGGTGAGGGGCACGGTGGTCTGGGAACCCACAGACATACTGAGCGCGCGACTGAAACTGAACTACGCCAGCGACGAGTCGCCGGGGTCGGGAGGGGTCGGGCAAATGGCATCCTGCCCGGAGGGAACAGGCGGACTCTTTCTCGACTTCATCGGCGGATCGGAAGACTGCAAGATCGACGACAAGGTCAACGTGGCCTCACTCAAACCCGAAGTTTATCCCAATGTGAAAAACGGCGGGCAACCCTACACCGAGGCCGACCAGCAGTTCTCGACGCTGGAACTCAACTACTCGATCAGCGATGCACTGGTCATAACCTCGGTCACGGGCTATTACGATATCGATATCGAGGCCATGATCAACGGTACGACGACCACCCAGTTTGGTCCGGCTTTCTCGGCGTTCAGCCACCTGGAGCGCGACGATTTCACCCAGGAACTGCGCCTGACCTCTGATTACGATGGAAACCTGAACTACCTGCTGGGCGCGTTCTACCAGGATGGCACCACCGACTTTTTCGTCGACCTGCCGTTCAACCAGATCATAGCGCAGGCGCAGCGCCTGCCCCTGCAGAGCCTGGGGACAGCACAACACCGGGTGAACACAGAGGCGCTGTCGTTTTTCGGCCAACTGCTCTGGAATATCCTGCCTGAGCTCGAATTGGGTGTGGGTGTGCGCTGGACCGACGAGGAGCGGACGCACCAAGTGAACAACCTGAGCGATGTCGTCAATGGCGGCAGTCCGCGCCGGGTGGATTTGCTGGAGCCCAAGATAGGCTCCGACAACTGGGCGCCAGAATTGACCCTGACCTACACGCCCAGCGACGACATCACGCTGTTCGGTGCCCTGAAGCAGGCCTATAAATCCGGATCCTACGATGTTGCCGGCATACCCGCCGACGGCACCTCGACGTCTTTTGATGATGAAGAGGTGGCCGGTGGCGAGGGCGGCATCAAGGCGCGCTTCAGCGACGGCCGGTTCTCCTTCAATGCTGCGGGCTATTACTACGAGTTCAAGGACCTGCAGGTCGAGCGCTCGGACTTCGATCCCAATACGGGCACGCTCATCACCCATACGGTCAACGCGGCAAGCGCGGACGTGTACGGCGTCGATGTCGATGCCGCCTATATTCCCGCTTTCCTGCCCGCGATGACGCTCTATGGCGCCCTCAGCTGGAACAAGGCGGAGTACTCCGATTTCAGAGATGCGGCCTGCTGGGGTGGCCAGACAATCGCCGCCGGCTGCGACCAGCTCTATGACGACAAGGTCAACGGCGGACTGGGTGGCTACACCGCCCAGGATCTCAGCGGCACGGAATTACTGCGTGCACCCGAATGGTCGGCCAATGCCGGCTTCGAATATACCAGCGATCTCACCGCATCGATGGAATACATGTTCGGCTCCAATGTCAGCTGGTCATCGAAGTTCCTGACCAACCCGCTGGCGCGTGCCGACATGTACCAGGACAGTTATACCAAGATCAGCGCAAGCCTGGCGCTGCGGGACAAGCAAGGCCGCTGGGATGTCGCGCTGATCGCTGACAACCTCACCGACGAGTTGGTCTCGGGCAACTGTGTCGGTACCGACTATGCCAACGGCGGCATTCTCGGCAATGTGGTCACCGGCCAGGACTTCCTGGGCGCCAGCGGCGTCAATGAACTCAACTGCAACGTCGCGCCGGGCAGGGCTATCTGGCTGCGTCTTACGGTGCGTCCGCTGAATTTTTGAACCCCGTAAACCCATCCCGAAAAAGGAGGAGTGCCATGACCACCGACACCGCATCCAGGCCTTCGCACGTACCCGAAGCGCTGTTTCTCGATGACGATTTCATCCGTTACAGCATGGAAGGCGACGACCCGTTCAAGGCGATCAGCAGGCTGCACGGGGGCGAGGGGGTCGTGTGGATCACCAACGCGCACTTTGGCCAGCCCGGCTGGCTGGTCACCAGTAACGAGTATGTTCGCGAGGTATTCAGCGACTGGGAGAAGTTTTCCAGCGATTACCGGGCCCTCGAATTACTCGGCATGACGCTGAAGCTGACGCCGCTGGAATTCGATCCGCCCCAACACCATCTCTACCGGCGGATTCTCAATCCCTTCTTTACCCCGCTGAAAGTCAGGGAACGCGAGGACGCGATCCGGGCTGCCTGCGACGACCTGATTGCCAAATTCGAAGACCGGGGTTCCTGCGAGTTCATCAGTGAATTCGGCGAGATCCTGCCCGCCCATATCTTTCTCGACCTCATGGGTCTGCCGAAAGACCGCCTGGACGAATTCCTCGCCTGGGAGCACGACCTGATACGCGCCGAAGACCCCGGCAAACGCATAGCGGCAATGCAATCGACCATCGGCTATCTCGGGGAGTTCATCCAGCAACAGAAAAAGAACCCCACGACCGAGCTACTCGAAGCGATGGTGACTGCCCGTTACGACGACAGCCGGGGACTCACCGACGAGGAGATCCTGGGCATGTGCTACCTGCTTTACATCGCCGGTCTGGATACCATTTACAGCGTTCTCGGCTGGACCTTGAAGCATATCGCCAGTGACCCCGGCTTGCAGGCGCGCCTGCGCAACGACCCCGCGAGCATCCCCGGGGCCGTCGAGGAATTCATCCGGGCGTTCGGTGTGCCCAGCCCTACCCGGCGGGTCAGGGAGGATTGCGAATTCCACGGCATCGCAATGAAAGCCGGCGAACTGGTTATACCCTGCATCCCTGCCGCCGCCCGCGACCCCCGTGTTTACGCGGACCCCGACAAAATCGACATCGACCGGTCGGCGCGCCACCTGTCGTTTGCGACAGGGCCGCACATCTGCCTGGGGATGCACCTCGCGAGGCGGGAAATCGCCATCGTGATCGAGACCTTCCTGTCGCGCTTCGACAATATCCGCATCCCGGAGGGCGAGACGGTGAGCTATCACGCCGGCGGTGTATTCGGGGTCGATCGCCTGCCGCTCGAGTGGGAAAATCGGCGCGGGTAGCCAACCTGCGGCGACACCGCTGCAGTGGACCAGTTTGTCCGGGGGGGGCTGTACACGGAATATTCGCGGGTGATGCCTAGGACGTTTTGGAGAGCGCGTCACGGTAGCGCGCGTGCAGGATTTTCACCCGCTTGACGTAGACTTCGGTTTCCTCGTAGGGCGGTATGCCCTTGAAGCGTTCCACTGCGCCGGGTCCCGCGTTATAGGCAGCGGTTGCGAGCGTGGTATCGCCGTGGTTTTTTTCCAGTAACCAGGCGAGGTAACGCACGCCGCCCTGGATGTTTTCCTGCGGGGAATAGGGGTCGGCAACACCCATGTCGCTGGCCGTGTCAGGCATCAACTGCATCAGGCCGAGCGCGCCCGCCCTGGATTTCGCGTTGGATTGAAACGCCGACTCGGCATGGATTACCGCGCGCACCAGCGCGGGGTCGATCCCGAACTCGTTCGCGGTGGTGTCGATGATATCCTTGAAGGCGCTCAGGTGAAGGGGCGTGGTATTCCAGTCCACGGTTGATCGGGGATTGCAGGCGTAGCAGCCGAGCATGACCGTGACGACCTGGTATTTCTGCCCGCTGGGTGCGCGATCCGAGAATGAGGTGGCGCCCGTGCGGTCGGTGTACTTGTACACCTTGAGCCTGGGTCCTGTTCCGGCGGCGGGCACTGCCGCCGGATGGTCGGCGCCGAGCACCACTGGTCCACGCTCCGCAGTGGCGGAATGCGCCAGCACGGCCAGCGCAACCAGCATCGTTCCGAGCAAACCCCTCACGCGATCTTATTCCCCCACCGTTTTTACCGGATTGTAGTCCGAATGGGGCTCCAGCGAAGCCTGGATTTGCCGAAAAGTGCCATTTAACCCGTGGCTCTGTTCCCCGGGAACCGCGCCGCGATATCGTTTTCGATCCGCACAGGGCGCGGGAACTGGCGCTATTCCTCGTCGTAGTGCCAGTCGGCGGGATCACCGTAGGGATGCGGAGAATCCGGGGACAGCTGTGCAGGGGTTTCTGGCGGGGTGGCATCGCCCTCGCCAGTTACCGCGCCTGATTCAGGTGCAGGTTCAGGCACAGATACTGTCTCCGTTGACGGTTCAGGCGAGGGTTCCGGCAGCGGCTCGGACGAGGGCTCGGGCAGGGGTTCGGGCAGGACTTCCGGCAGCGCCTCTGGCACCGCTTCCTGCAACGGATCCGAATCGACGGCTTGCGGCTGCTCCGGGGGGAGCGGTTCGACAGCCCCGGGGCTGGCGGTGTTTTCCGCGTCCGGTGTGGTTTCCGGCGGCAGGGCCGGGGCCACTCTCACGATCGCTGCGCCCGCGGCCGGCTGCACGGTCCCGGGCTGGGGTTCTTCGCTGGTCGTTTCCGGCACGGCGGAAAACTCCGTGGCGATAATAGCCTCGGCCTCGTTTGTGGGCGGCTCCGGTGTGGCGGCGTCGGTTGCCACTGCGGGCTCTGGTGCGTCGGGCTGCATGTCGTTCAGGGTGCGTTTGACGGCAGCAAAAAAGCGCTGGTAGAAGCCGGGGTCTTCAATGGTGTCCTCTGAAACCTTGACCAGGGAATCCGCGCTCTGGCCTATGGGCAAGGAGATGGTACCGATGGCGCTCACGCCAACACTGGCGGAGCTGCTGCTTTTCTTGAGCGCGTAGGTAGTGAGCAGCCCTGTGGCAAACACCGTGCTGCCGCTGCTCTCTGGCAGGCAGACCACGTTCATCTCGATAAAGCTGTTCGGGTTGTCTTCCCGCTTGACCGCCTTGCGCGCCTTGACGCCTTCGCTGTTCGCGCCCTCTATCAGGTAGCCCTGGCCGAGCAGCACGCGGCGGGCGCTTTCGCAGGCGGGACCGACTTCCCCGTGGATGCGCTTCTTGAATGGGCTGTCACTCGCGAAGTGTTCGTCGCTGTAGGCCGTGCGCTGGTTGCTGCAGGCTGACAGTAAAAGTACGCTGGCGATGAGCAGCGCAATGTTCAATCTATTGTTCATAAAAAAGCGTTGGAGCGGGTTTGATCAGTACTTGAATGACTCGGCGTCAGCAGTCGGGGGGCTGAGAAGTGCAATGATGCAGATCGGCGGAGCCGCAGTAAAGGGTAAAAATAGCAGGACGGGAGCCGGCTAGGAGCGCCTCCGGCCCACACCCGCCAGGGCCTTGTACTCCCTGAGCGCTTTGCGGATGCCATCCATGAGCTTCCAGGGTTCGGCGACCAGCCGCGGTTCGATGGTGAGGCCGAAGTACACCCGTCCCGCATAGCTCATGCAGGTGACATTCAGGCCGCCACCGGGGCTGATGATGGAAACGGGATAGATCGCCCTGGCGCGCGCTCCACCCACATACATGGGGCGAGGGCTGCCGTGGATATTGGAGACGATCAGGTTGACCCCCATCAGCCTGGCAATCTGCTCCGCCGGGGCAAGGTACATCATCGCCTTGACAGCGAGCGGGGGAAACAGCTGCAGGTATTCGAGGACGCTCTTGCTGCCGTGGTGTGCCGATTCCTTGGCCCGCTGGGACTCCCCGGAGATCGCGCGCAGGCGCTCCAGGGGGTCCGCGAGGTCGGTCGCCAGGGTCACTGACGTCGTCGTGACCCGGTTGCTGAATTTGTCGTCCGCTGCCGTGCGCAGGGATATCGCCACCGATGTCCGCAGGGCCTGTTGCGGAAGCTCCCCCCGGGCCAGCAGATACTCCCGCATGCTGCCGCCCACGATGGCCAGCAGCACATCGTTGACGGTGACGCCATAGCGACGCCTGATGGCCTTGATATCGGCCAGCGGCAGCGATCCAAAGACGAGGCCCCGGTCCCCGCTGATATCACCGTTGAGGCAGGTCTCCGGCGCGCCCGCCCTGGCATGTTTCGGCGGTGTAAAGGGGTTGTAGGTGGTGAGCTGGTGCCGCAACGTGTCATAAATCTCCCCGGTGATGCGCAACGAGGAGCGGGTCAGGTGAAGGGCGGTGTTCAGGGACTGCTGCCAGGCTTCTGGAACGTCCCCTGCGGCGGCGTTGGCGATGGCGGGGTCGATCTCGCGCGGACCGGCGTCCGGTTCGAGGTCCCACATGACTGCGGTCAGGCGGTTGGCACCTTCCCCGTCCATCATGCAGTGGTGCACCTTCTGCAGGAAGGCGAAGCGCCCCTCGCCAAGCCCCTCGATAAACCATATCTCCCACAGCGGCCGGCTGCGATCCAGGTGCCGGCTGTAGAGCCAGGCGGCAAGCTCGGACAGCGCCTTTTTGTCGCCGGGCGAGGGCAGGGCAATGCGGCGGATATGCCAGTCCGGATCGAAATCCCGGTCCTCCACCCAGTAGGGCAGGTCCAGCCCCAGGGGAACCTCGTGCAGTTTCCAGCGGAACTGGGGTATGCGCAGGATGTGCGTTTGCATGTGCCGCTTGAACGTGGCGAAGCTGTAACCGGGCACGGCCCGGGCGTCCAGTTCCACGAGGGCGGCGGTATGCTGGTAGACGCTGGGCGTCTCCCCGCCGATAAACAGGGATTCGCTCGGGGTCAGCTGGCGCAGTGTTTTCACCGGCGTGCGCTCGCCCTGGCGCGGCGGGAGCCCTTGCCCAGGTGTCGATTGAAGAACTCACCCACGTGCGTGATCGCCTGCTGCCCTTCGGGGATGAAGGAGAAGGTCGGCCAGGCGTGCGGCAGCCCCTCCCAGACCTCGACCTCGAAATCCACGCCCTGGGCGCGCGCCTTCCTGGCCACGATGAGGGTGTCGTCGAGGAGGGTTTCGGTACTGGAGACCAGGGCGAAGGTGGGCGGCAGCCCCTCGAAATTGCCGAAGATCGGCGAGACCAGCGGCTCCCGAACCCGGCTGGCATCCACGTACAGCGGATAGGCCGCCATTTTCATCATCCGCCGCGGGGTCATCGGGTCGCGCCACTGGTTGGTGATCCGGGCGGCGGTGGAGAAACTCAGGTCGGTCAGCGGGCTGATCAGCGCGCAGGCCGCCGGCATTGGCAGGCCTTCCTCCCGCAGTGCCAGCAGCAGCGCCAGTGCCAGGCAGCCACCGGCGGAGTCCCCGGAAACCGTGATGTCCTCGGGCGCGGTGCCGGACTCCAGCAGGAAGCGGTAGGCCGCGATGGCGTCCTCCAGGCCCGCGGGAAAGGGATGTTCCGGCAGCAGGCGGTAGTGGACCAGCAGGGCATTGGCGCGGGTCTGCCGGACCAGCCTGCCGAGCATGGCCCGGTGGCCGTTGCTGGCGGGAAACACGAAGGCGCCGCCGGGAATATGCAGCAGTGTGCGGCGGGTCGCTCGCTGCTTGTCCGGCTTGATCCATTCAGCGTGAAAATTTCTGTTTTCCACCACTTCCCTGTGAGTACCTTCCAGGGTCACCGGGGCCGGCATGCGCTCGACCGAGGGAATAGCGCTGGTGTCGCCGTGGCTCATGCGCCGCATCATCGGCTTCAGGGCCAGCCGGAAGGCGAGGCTGGTCAGCGCCGCCTGCCAGCTGAGTCGGGGGTTGGCGGCGGACTGGTAGGGGTGCTCCCGGAAGGCATGCAGTTCCGATTCGGTTTGCAGGGTGATGGGACCAAATGCCGCATTGGGGTCATCCACCCGGGTTTTGGCGGTGATCGAGCGCAGGGTCTTGCGCCAGCTGCCGGCCGCGTGGACCCAGGCCTGCAGGTGTGCGTCCGCGCCCTCGGTAATCCAGTCCAGCAGATCGTGCGGCGTGCGCACAGCGGTGATCTCGCCCAGGTGGTGCAGGCGTTCCGCCGCGAATTCGCCGGAAAATTTACTCATGTCGCGGCACTGGTAGCGGAGTTTGGCGGCGGCGTAGTTGAGCCGTTCCAGGCAGACGAAGGGGGCGTGGATGGCGTTCGCCGAAAAGGATCCGCTGCTGGCCACCGAGGTAAATTCGTTGAGGTAGCGCTCCATCAGCTGCACGTAATCCTGTGCGAGACGGTCACCGAACAGGGGATCTTCTACCGGCGGAATGGCCTTGTTGATCTCCTGCCAGTCGATGTCGCCGAGGGCGCTGCGCGAGGGCAGGAATACGCTCTGCTCTTCCAGCTGCATATGGGCCAACAGGGCGTCGGCGTAGCTGTCCAGTTTGTTCGCCAGGGCCGTGGCGCGCGAACCGCGCGTCGGCCGGTTCTGCGCCTGGAGCCGGTGGTAAAGGTCCGCACTTTGCTCCCCGGTCTTTGCGTGGTCGCGCTCGAGCCTGGCAATCGTCTTGCGCATCTCGCTGCCGAGGCCGGACATCCTGGCGAAGATGAGGTCCTCCTTGGGGTGATGGTAGCGATCGGGAAATTCGACGAAGTAGCGCATGATCGCTTCCATGCTTTCGAAGTCGGCATCCTTGCCAGCCCGGAGGTTCGCCGCCTCGGCCTTGAGCAGGTGGAGCAGCCGCGTCGCATAGCGGTGCTCGTCGAAAATGGCGACGATGGGCTTGGGGAATTCCCAGCGGTCGACGGCAATGCGCTTCCTGCCACCGCTTTTTGCTTGCGCCGGGCGCTTGCGGGGTGTTTTTTTCCGGGGACTGCTGGCGTCCACTCGCGCACCTCATTCCTGCCTGTTGGATTAACCATCCCACTAACCGGCCATTTGTACAATACCCCAGCCAGCCAGCCAGGGCGGGATGGGGATTGCACCGGGGGCTTCGGCCCGCCTTGCATTGCAGTTAT
The DNA here is from genome assembly GCF_048323675.1 of Haliea sp. E17. NCBI lineage: Bacteria > Pseudomonadati > Pseudomonadota > Gammaproteobacteria > Cellvibrionales > Halieaceae > Haliea > Haliea sp. E17. The sequence continues at coordinate 1,203,479 of NZ_JBLWFK010000002.1, read as the reverse complement.
GCCATTTTCTCGCCCGCCCTGCGCTGTTTCTTCGCATTCCTTGACCTGACACATGGAATACCGCGGTCTAATCTTGGATGATCACGAGTCTTGGACCACGCCAGTCCACCTTGCCCAATAATAGCTGGCGGGAGAAAACCGGAATATGTCGCGATTTACAGGGCCCATCAGCCGCCATTCGTCCGCACTGTTGTGCGCGTTCGTGCTGGCGACTCACGGGACTGTAGTTGGGGCTGCCGATTTCGCCCTGATGCTGCCCGGGGCGCCTCACTCACTGCTTCTGGATATCGCCTCGGCCGGCGCGCGCCTGGTCGAGGTCGGTGAACGGGGCCACATCCTGTACTCCGAAGACCAGGGGCAAAGCTGGGTGCAGTCCCGGGTCCCCACCTCGGTCATGCTTACCCGGGTGTTCTTCATCGACGACCAGCGCGGATGGGCGGTCGGCCATGACGGCAATATCCTGTCGACCGCGGATGGCGGCGTGCACTGGGAGATGCAACGCGAGGGGCTGAGCGCGCAGGCGCAAATCAACGAAGAGCGGCTGGCGCGCGCCCGCGGCGAGGTAGCAGCTCTGCGCGGCCAGGCGGATGGCACAGGCGAAGTGGGCAGTGAAAGCAGCGACGACCCGTTGCAGGCGGCGGAGCACGCCCTCGAAGTGGCCCGCCAGGCCATGGCCGACCCGGTCTACCCGCCGCCATTGATGTCGGTGTGGTTCTCCGGCGCGGACCAGGGCTGGGCCGCGGGCGCATTCGGCACCCTGCTGCGCACCTCCAATGGTGGCCGCCACTGGGATGACTGGAGCTGGAAGGTAAACAACCCCGACGAGCTGCATTTCAACGGTGTGGTGGGTGATGGCGAAGGCAACCTCTACCTGGCCTCGGAGTGGGGCACGGTGTTTCGTTCCAGCAACAGCGGCGAGACCTGGCAGGCGGGGGAGACCGGCTACGATGGCAGCTTCTTCGGTGTGCTGGTCAATCCGGCCAGCCAGAGCGTGTTTGCCTACGGCATCCAGGGTACGGTCTATCGCTCGCGTGATCGCGGGAAAAACTGGGAGGCGCTCGACACGCCGGCTCGCGACAGCCTGTTCGGGGCCACCTGCAGCAGCGCGGGCACCCTGGTGTTCGTGGGTGACAACGGCAGCGCCATTGCCAGTGATGACGACGGCGATCACTTCCGCGTACTGGCCACACCCGACCGGCGCAGGCTGACCGGAGTGACTGCGCTCGGCGCGGGGCGCTTCGCGGCGACCGGCGAGGGCGGCAGTGTCACGCTGCCCGCGGCGGCACCCGGGCAGAGGTAGGCGATCGATGGCGCGAGCAGGCTTCCAGTACCCCGCACTGCAGGACGGCAACGTGCCCGAGCGCCTGGTATTCGGTCACCGCAAGATCCTGCTGGTGCTGTTCGCGGTCGTGACAGTGTTGCTCGGCTGGCAGGCCAGCCGCCTGCAGCCGGACGCGAGTTTCGCCAAGATGCTGCCCCAGGGGCACCCGTTCATCCAGAACATGAACAGCCACATGCAGGACCTGCGCGCCGCGGGCGCCAGCCTGGAAGTGTCGGTCGCGGTGAAACACGGCGACATCTTCAACGACGCCTATCTCTCGACCCTGGGCCAGATCGCCGACGAGATTTTCTATATCCCGGGGGTCGACCGCAACGGCCTGAAAAGCCTGTGGAGCCCCGACGTCCGCTGGACCCTGGTCACCGAGGACGGCTTCGAGATGGGCTCGGTGATTCCGCCGGATTACGACGGCTCCCCGGCGTCACTGGAGGCGTTGCGGGTAAACCTGCAGCGCTCCGGCGTCATCGGTCGACTGGTGGCGGACGACTTCAAGTCCAGCATCATCGAGGTGCCGATCTATGACGTCGACCCGGCCACTGGCGAGCAGCTGAACTATCTCGAGTTTTCCCGCGACCTGGAGCAGCGGGTGCGCGAAAAGTTCGAGAACGGTAACATCAGCATCCACATCATCGGCTTCCCCAAGCTGATCGGCGATTTGCTGGAGGGCATCGGGGCGATATTCCTGTTCGCCGTGGTGACGCTGTCGATCACCTGCGTGCTGCTCTACATCTACACCCGCGACCTGCGCGCCACCGCAGCCCCGCTGCTGTGCTCCATCCTGGCCGTGGTCTGGCAACTCGGGCTGCTGCACCTGTTCGGCTTCGGGCTCAATGCCTATTCCATCCTCGTGCCCTTCCTGGTGCTCGCCATCGGCGTCAGCCACGGGGTCCAGATGATCAACGGCATCGCCCTGCAGTTGCAGGGCGACAGCGACCGGCTGCGCAGCTGTCGCCTGGCCTTTCGCAGCCTCTACCTGGCGGGCATGACCGCGCTGATTTCCGATGGCATCGGTTTTATCACCCTGCTGGTGATCGATATCGGCGTCATCCGCGAACTGGGTATCGCCGCCAGTATCGGCGTGGCGTGTATCATCTGCTCCAACCTGCTGCTGTTGCCGGTGCTGATGTCCTTTATCGGTATTGGCGACCGGGGCATTCGCCGGATGCGGGTTGATCCCGGGCGCCGTAACGCCCTGTGGTCGCTGCTGTCGCGGTGCGCGACGCGCAAGGTGGCGCTGGTCTCGCTGCTGCTGGCCGCGCTGGGCTTTGCGGTGGGCGTCGTCGGCGGCCTGAACATGAAAGTCGGCGACCTGGACGCGGGCGCCCCGGAATTGCGGCCGGACTCGCGCTACAACCTGGATAGCGCCTTCATCACCAGCAACTACGCGGTGAGCACGGACATCCTGGTGGTCATGGTGGAGACGCCGGTGCAGGGCTGCGGCCTCTACGAAAACCTCCGGCTGATCGACCGGTTCGACTGGTTCATGGAAAACGTGCCCGGCGTACAGTCCGCGGTGTCCATGGCGGACGTGGTCCGGCTCACCGCCATGGCGCTCAACGAGGGCAACCCGCGCTGGCAGACACTGTCGCGCCGCCAGCGTGCCCTCGACGGCGGCGTTGCCAATGTCCCCTCCGCGCTGATGAACCGGGATTGCAGCCTGGCCCTGGTGGTGCTGTTCCTCGAGGACCACAAGGCCGATACCCTGCAGCGGGTGGTCGATGCGGTGCACGCCTTCGCCGGGGAATACGGGACCGACCAGGTCCACTTCAAGCTGGCCGCCGGCAACGCGGGCATCGAGGCCGCTACCAACCAGGAGATCGGCCTGGCCCAGAAGGAAATCCTGGTGCTGGTCTACGGCGTGGTGGCGGCGCTGGTGTTCCTGAGCTTCCGCAGCATTGTCGCTTCCATCTGCATTATCGTCCCACTGGGCCTGACCTCGGCGCTGTGCCAGGCGCTGATGGCCTGGCTGGGCATCGGTATCAAGGTGGCGACCCTGCCCGTGGTGGCGCTCGGTGTCGGTGTCGGGGTGGACTACGGTATCTACATCTACAACCGCCTCACCGGCTACCTGCGGCGTGGCCTGCCGATGCAGGAGGCCTATTACCAGGCCCTTTCCACCACCGGCAGGGCGGTTGCGTTCACCGGGCTGGCGCTGGGCGTGGGCGTGGTTCCGTGGATCTTTTCTCCCATCAAGTTCCAGGCCGACATGGGCATCCTCTTGACGTTCATGTTCCTCTGGAACATGGTCGGGGCCCTGTGGCTGTTGCCGGCACTGGCCCATTTCCTGATCAAGCCCGCACCAGCGGCGTCGGGGGAGCGCGAACATGAATAATCCCGGAAGTCGTATCGCACTGGCGCTGGCCGTCGTTGCCTGCGCCGCACAGCCAGGCGCGGCGCTGGCGCTGTCCTACGACTACGGCGACTGGCTGTTCAACGTCGATACCTCCCTCACCGCCGCCATGCAGTGGCGCACCGAGTCCCGCGACAAGCAGGCGCTGGACGATCCCCTCGATCCCTACCGCAACCTCGACGACGGCAACAACAACTTCGACCCGGGGCTGGTCTCCGCCAAGGGCAGCTTTATCCTGGAACTGGGTGCCGTGTACGGCGACCTGTCGTTCTTCCTGCGCAGCGACGGCCTGTACGACTACGTCTACGAAAATAAAAACTCCGATATGTCAGCGCGGCACTATGCGACCTATAACGGCGCGATACCCAACGGCGGGCAGGTGCAACTCGGAGACTACCCGAAGGGCACCCTCGACGAGCATGGCCAGCGCCTGCGCCTGCTGGAGGCCTTCGTCAACTACCAGTTCGAACTCGGCGAGCGGCTGGGCAGCCTGCGGGTCGGCAGCCAGCTCATCGCCTGGGGCGAGGCGACGATTTACCAGGGCGTGAACACCATGCAGAACCCCATCGACGGCGGCGTCGCGCTGTCGCCGGGGGTGGAGGCCAAGGAGATCTTCCTGCCTACCCCTGCGGTGGACCTGAAATACGACCTCACCGACGGTCTCAGCGCCGAGGCCTACTACAAGCTGAAGTGGGCCAAGACCACCCAGCCCGGGGTGGGCAGTTTCCTCAGTACTTCCGACTTCACCGGCCCGGGCGCGCAGCGTATTCTCCTCGGCAGCGCGGGCGCGGGAGAGGTGCGCAGCGCGGACAAGCCCGGCAATGGCGGCCAGTGGGGAGCCGCCCTGCGCTACCTGACCGAGGGCGGCACCAACTTCACCCTCAGCTACAACAACAATCACGCCAACGCGCCCGGCAGCCAGATCGTCTTCGATCCGCTCAATGGCAGTTACACCCGCGAGGTCTACCTCAAGGACATCGAGTTCTGGCAGTTCAGCGTCGCCACCAATCTTGGCGAAGCGCTGGTGTACGCGGATTTCGCCTACTCGGACAACGCGCCCTTCATCGACCAGACCCGGTACCTCAATGAGCGCCGGCAGCTGGTCGCGGCCGACGTGAGCCGGGCCACCTACCGGCAGCTGGTGGTGGGCATGACCGACGTCTACACCGCGTTTCCCTGGCTCTCCCGGCAGATCGCCCTGACCGCGGAACTGCTCTACCAGGACAACAGCGTGGGCGAGGGGGACAAGACCGGCACGCCCTACATCGCCACCGACGACGCCTGGGGCTACCAGGCGCTGGCGATCCTCAAATACTTCTCCGTGCTGCCGGGCATGGATGTGGATGTGACCCTGAGTTTCCGCCAGGACGTCGACGGTTATGGCTCCGCTGCGCTCAAGAACAACCTGATCGAGGGGCAGAAGTGGGCCTCGCTCGGCTTCAATGCCGTCTATCTCACCAACTGGGAGTTCGCGGCCAAGTACTCGTTCTATTTCGGCAACGATGATCGCGACGAACCCGTGCTCAGCGACCGCGACAACCTGGCGCTGAGCGTGAAGTACAAATTCTGACCAGAGGAACGCGCCATGCGCTACAGATTCTGCAAACTCGCCGCCGCACTCGCTTTGCTGCTGGCCCCGGCACTGCTGCAGGCCGGGGTGTCCGAGGAGGAGGCGCAGCGGTTGGGCGGGGACCTGACGCCCTTCGGCGCCGAGGCCGCCGGCAACGCCGATGGCAGCATTCCCCCCTGGACGGGACAGTGGCTGGGTGTACCTCCCGGGCTGGAATACCAGGGGCCGGGGTCCAAACCCCCGAATCCCTATGCCGGCGAGCAACCGCTGTTCTCGATCACTCCGGAGAATTACTCGCAGTACCGCGAGCACCTCTCGGATGGACAGATCGCCATGTTCGAGCGCTATCCCACCTTCCGCATGGATATCTATCCCTCGCACCGGGACTTTGCCTTCCAGCCGCGCATGGTTGAAAAGGCCGCGTGGAACGCCCGGCACACGGAACTCAGCAGCGACGCCGAGGCGATCAGGCATTACACCGGGGGCATCGCCTTCCCGATCCCCGCCGGGCCGGAAGAAATCCTGTGGAATACCCGCACCAATTACTGTCATGCCACCATGGGCGGCGTTTCCGAGGGTTGGGGTGTGTTCTCCAACGGCGAGCGCGCCCACGAGGCCAACGACTACGTCCAGTCCATCCCCTTCAATAACCCGGACAACCCCATTCCCACTACCGAGGAGGTGGTGGGTGAATATATCTCCTTCGCCTACGGTGCACGGCTGGCGCCGCCGCGGCAGAAGGGCGAGGTGACCGTGGCGCAGGAACCCATCGACTACAAGAACAGTTCGCGCAACGCCTGGCAGTACCGGCCGGATACGCGCCGCGTGCGCAAGGCGCCGGCCATTGGCTACGACAACCCCGATGGCCCCGGCGGCTTGCAGACCATCGATGACCACGAGGGTTTCAACGGCGCGCTGGACCGCTTTACCTACACCCTGGTGGGCAAGCGGGAAATCTACATTCCCTACCACGACTACGCCTTCAACGACCCCTCGACGGGCGACCTCGACAGCCGCCTGACCATCAACCACGCCAACCCGGATTACCTGCGTTACGAACTGCACCGGGTCTGGGTGGTGGAGGGCAACCTGGCCCCGGGCAAGCGCCACGCCTACAGCAAGCGCCGCTGGTACATCGACGAGGACAGCTGGAACTTTGTCCTGTCGGAGAATTTCGACAGCCGCGGCAATCTCTGGCGGGTCGGCTTCTTCACCTCGGAATACCAGTACGACGTCCAGTGCTACGTCAAACACACGGTGATGTTCCACGACCTGCCTTCCGGCCATTACATGGCGCGCTGGGTCACCCTGGAGCGCGACGAGGTCGACTACACCATGCCCTACCGGGACAAGAGCTATTTCACGCCGGAATACCTGCGCAAGAGTGTGCGGCGCTAGGGCCTCGCGAGGAGTTCGGCCAGTCCCTGCGGGTCGGGGCGCTGGCGCTAGGGCGGGGTAGCCAGCGGACGGCTCAGGCTGATCGCCCCGCGCACCTCGCCCAGGCTGTAGCCGGTGGCGGTATCGTCCGGATAGTACTCGTGGAGGGCCTGCCGCACCGGCTGGCTCAGTTCCGCGCCGTGGCAGACCAGGCACAGGGGTTCCACCAGCTGGGCCTGCATGTAGCGGTAGTGGCCGCCGGTCTCCTCACCCAGGTAGAGGGTGTCTGCCGTTTCGCCCTGCGCCTGGCGGCGTCCGAAATCCTCCAGCACCTGGCGTTCCCAGGGATCGGGCGAGGCGCGGCTGGCGTTGCGCACCTGCAGGCTGACCCGCCGGACCTGCCAGCCGGAAGAGGCGCTCAGGGCGTCGGCGATTTGCGGCGCGATGTCCGCGCAGACAGCGATGGCGCCGGCCGGCCCGGCCGACTGCAGGGCCCCCTTGAGCTGCGGTTTCAGGGTCGCGACAAACTCCGCCGCCAGTGCGCGCGCCTCGCTCTCGGGATTCTCGCCAGCCACACTGGCTGCCGGGGCCACCAGTGCGGCGATCAGGAGGGAAAGAAGTCTGGCGTGTTGCATCGGGGTGGCCGGACGGGGCAGGGCGCCGCCGTTACCAGCGCCGGACCCGCCCCGTATCGATATGGATGAAATCGGACTGGGCGTAGTAGCCCACGCCGCCGGCCTGCAGCGACAGGGCGCTGTCCCGCAGTTGCGCCAGGCGCACCCCGGGCAGGCGGATGTCGATGGCCTTGCCCTGCATGTGCAGGCTCTTGACGGCGACGCCGCTACTGGCGTTGTGCAGGCTGGCGTTGGTGGCGGGTGAACGGTAGCCGGAAATGATCTCGAAGGGGCGCTCGACCCCGCTGGCGCGCTGCAGCTGGTACATCTGGTCCAGCAGGTCGGTATCGATGCTGTGGACATCCCCGGTGCGGTGATCGCGCAGGAACTGGTTGACCTGCACCAGTACCTCCGGGCGCAGGGCGCCATCCGCCCAGTACGCGGCCTCCAGGGATTCGCCGGTGTGCAGGTTGTGCATGGCGACCAGTCGCTGGCCGGAAGCCGCAGCGGCCCTGGCAAGGGTGGGGAGGCCGGTGCTGGCAAGGGCCGCTCCCGCTGTGAGTCCGCGCAGGAAATGCCGGCGGTTCAGGTGTCGTTTCATCGGCGCAGTCCTCGGGCACCAGGTGATTCGGGAAAACCACAACCCGGCCGGCTGCGATTCGCGGTAGTGGCCCATGGTACTACGTGTCGCGCCGCGGGTGAATCAGCCCTCACCACCCTCCGTTGCGCCGCAATCGGGGTCCGCCGCGGGGGCGGCGAGGCGGGCCGCCAGCGGGCGGTCGCGGGCGTAGATGTCCTCGGCGAAGTGCAGCTCCCCGCTGGCGCTGTCAATCCAGGTGGTTAGGTAGAGGAGGTAGAGCGGCACCGGTTGCGGCAGGAGGATATTGCGGTTTATTCCGCTGTCGACCAGGGACTGCAGGTAGTGATCGCTCCAGCCCTCGATGTTCGCGAACAGCCACAAGGCGAGGTCCTGTGCGGTCTGTACCCGAATACAGCCGGAGCTGAAGGTGCGCACTTCGCGCTGGAACAGCTGGCGGTCCGGCGTATCGTGCAGGTAGATCGAAAAGTCGTTGTCGGACAGGAACTTGATGCGTCCGAGGGCATTTTTCGGCCCCGGTTCCTGGCGCAGGTAGTAGGGGAAGTGCCGGTTGCGCAGGGCTTCCCAGTCCACCTGTGCGGGGTCGAGTTCGGCGGCACCCGGGGACCAGTTCGCGAATATCCGGATCTGGCGCGAGGCCAGGTAATCGGGATTGCGAATCTGGGCCGGCACCAGGTCCTTGCGGGCAATACTTTCCGGCACGTTCCAGTAGGGATTCACGGTGATCCCCCTGATCGCGCTGACCATTGCCGGCGTGGAACGCTGCGGGCGCCCGACAATGACCCGCATATCCAGCTCCCGCTCGCCATCGCGCACCGCCTGCAGTTCGAAGGCCGCGGTGTTGATCAGCACATAGCGCTGCGGCCACTGGCGCGGCAGCCAGCGCCAGCGTTCGAGATTCAGCTGGATCTCGCCGATACGCCCTGCCAGGGGCACGTTCAGCGCAGCTGTCGTGCGTTTGCCGACCAGACCATCGGCGACCAGGGTATGCAGGCGCTGGAAGCGCAGTACAGCCTGCTCCAGGGGCGTGTCATAAGCCTGGGGGTCGCCGACTGCCCGCTCGCTGGCATAGCCCTCGGCTCGCAGGCGCTCCCGCAGGGCCAGGATTCGCTGGTCGCGGTCTCCCGGGCGCAGGGTGGGGCCCGGGGGCAGGGTGGGCCAATCGCCCTGCCGTGCCAGTTCGCGGTAGTGCAACAGGGCTGCCTGCAGCTGTGCGTACACTGCACCGGGCGGGGCCAGGCGCTGCAGCAGTGCGGCCAGATCGGGACTGGACGGTGCGCTGTCGAGAATGGGGGCGATATCCAGCTGTGACACCGGAATGTGCCATTCCGGGTCCACGCTCGCCGGGTCGGTACGGCCCTGGTAGAGGTCGAGTGCCAGCTGCGCCAGGGCGTCGGTGAGCAGCAGGTCGAGGCGCGCCTGGTCGCTGTCCTGCTGCGCTGGCCACAGCCGGTCAATCCCGGTCAGGTGGTAATTACGCGGATCGAGGCCGTGGGCGCTGCTGGCAGCGATGGCCTCGCGCAGTGCCAGCGCCTGCGCAGTCATCTCGCCGCTGGTGCCCTGCCAGGCGGGCAGGTAACCCCGCCGCTGGTAGAACGCCTCTACGGCGCCGGTCGCCGCCCTGCTTGCCGAACCGGGCCAGGCTTCCTGCGCGGGAGCGGTGAGGGCGCGGCGGATTTCTGCCGCAGTATCGGCCCGGGCCACCGGCACGATTGCGATTGCCAGCAGGCAGGCTGTCACGGCCAGGCACCCGAGCCTGCTGCGCCACCCGCTTCCGGTGGGGATGCTGGCGGAGCTCGCCAGGGTCATTGCACAGTTCTGTCGGTCAGAGTACACAGGTGAATTTGCCGGGTGCCTGTCGGTTCGTCGGGTCCGCCCAGTATAGTGCCTGGCGGACGGTTCCGGCCCGCTGCCCGGTCGCCGCAGCCGACCGCTCTGAACTGGCGCCAAGGCAGTTTATACTGTTGTTATGTATACACTGTGAGTCGCTGGATGAAAAAGCAGAACAAGCCGGAGCCCGCCGCAACCGACAAGGCGACGCTGCCACTGACCCTGCGCCGGGTGGGTATCGATACCTACCGCGAAAACGTGGCTTATTTGCACCGCGATTGCGAGATCTACCGCGCCGAGGGTTTCCAGGCGCTCTCCAAGGTGGAGGTGCGCGCCAACGGCAAATGTATTCTCGCCAGTCTTAACGTGGTGGACGATGCCGCCATCGTCGCCTGCCAGCAACTGGGTCTGTCGGAGGATGCCTTCGTGCAATTGGGGGTGGCCGACGGGCACGCGGTGACGGTGTCACAGGCGGAACCGCCGCGCTCGATCCCGGCCCTGCACCGCAAGATCGACGGCGAGCGCCTCAACCACGAGGACTTTGCCGGCATCGTCGAGGACATCGCCAACCACCGCTACTCGAAGATCGAGCTGACCGCCTTCGTGGTGGCCTGCAACCAGGGCGAGCTGGACCGGGAGGAGGTGTTCTACCTCACCGATGCCATGAGCAATGTCGGCCGACGCCTGGACTGGCACGAGCACCCGGTGGTGGACAAGCACTGTATCGGCGGTATCCCGGGCAACCGTACATCCATGCTGGTGGTGCCGATTGTCGCTGCCCATCACATGCTGTGCCCGAAAACCTCTTCCCGCGCCATTACTTCCCCGGCGGGCACGGCCGACACCATGGAGGTGCTGGCCGCGGTGGAAATGCCCTTCGAACAGCTCAAGGAGATCGTACACCGGCATCGCGGCTGCCTGGCCTGGGGCGGTACCAGTGATCTTTCCCCGGCCGACGATGTCCTGATCTCCGTGGAGCGGCCGCTGTCCATCGATTCCCCGGGACAGATGGTCGCCTCGATCCTGTCGAAGAAAATTTCCGCCGGCTCCAGCCACCTGCTGCTGGATATTCCCATCGGCCCGACCGCCAAGGTCCGCTCCATGCCGGAGGCGCAGCGCCTGCGCAAGCTGTTTGAATTTGTCGCCGGGCGCATGGGGCTGGTGATCGACGTGGTCATCACCGATGGCCGCCAGCCGATCGGCAGTGGCATCGGCCCGGTGCTGGAGGCGCGGGATGTGATGCGGGTGCTGGAAAACCATCCGCAGGCGCCTGCGGACCTGCGCCAGAAAGCCCTGCGCCTGGCCGGGCGCATGCTGGAGTTCGACCCGGATGTGCGCGGCGGTGACGGTTTTGCCATCGCCCGGGATATTCTCGATTCCGGCCGCGCTTTGCAGAAAATGCGCGCAATCATCGAAGCGCAGGGATCAAAGAATTTCGACCCGGAGAAGCCCAACCTGTCGCCGCTGAGCTTCGAGGTGCAGGCGGCGCAAGCCGGGACGGTGGTGGGTATCGACAACCAGCAGGTGGCGCGTATCGCCCGCTTTGCCGGGGCGCCCAAGGCACCGGGGGCCGGCGTCGACCTGCTGGTGAAACTGGGCGACACGGTCGCGGCTGGCGATACGCTGTACCGGGTGTACGCTGCCTATCCCACGGAGATGGCCTTCGCCCGCCAGGCCTGCGACAAGTCCAGCGGTTACACCATCGGCGCGGCGGAGCAGGTGGCCCAGGTGTTCGTGGAGTTCTGAGGATGGCACTGCTGGTCTACAGCGAGGATGAAGCGCCGGCCGCCGAGCGCCTGGCGCGTGCCAGCGGCCTGGCCTGCGCGGCCTACCAGGTCCATCGCTTCCCCGACCAGGAGTTGCGACTGGCCCTGCCGTTTGCCGAGGGCGATGCGCTGCCGCAAACACTGGTGGTCTACCGCAGCCTCGATCGCCCCAACGACAAGTTGATCGAGCTGCTGCTGATCGCCCGTCACGCCCGCCAGTTGGGAGTGTCCAGCCTCCTGCTGGTCGCGCCCTACCTGGCCTATATGCGCCAGGACATCGCCTTCCATCCCGGCGAGATCGTCAGCCAGAAAGTGATCGGGGCTTTCCTCGCCGAGCTGTTCGACGGTGTGATCACGGTCGATCCGCACCTGCACCGTATCCGCGAACTGAGCGAGGCGATTCCCGGGGAGCACGCCATCGCGTTGCACGGCGCGCCGCGGCTGGCGGAACTGATCGGGCGCCGGCGCGACGAGCCCCTGTTGATCGGGCCGGATGCGGAATCCCGGCAGTGGGTGGAGATGGCGGCGAGCCAGCTCGGCTGCGATTACGGCGTCTGCAGCAAACAGCGCCACGGGGACAAGCAGGTCGAGATCGCGCTGCCGGATATCGCGGTCGCCGGGCGCCAGGTCGTATTGATGGACGACGTGGCCAGCTCGGGGCGCACCCTGGCCCGGGCCTGTGAACTGCTGTTGCAGGCAGGGGCGGCGTCGGTGGATGTCGCCGTTACCCACGCCCTGTTCGCCGGCGATGCACTGGAGGTGCTGCGCGCGGCGGGGGTGGGGGAAGTCTGGAGTACCGACTGTATCAGCCACGCCAGCAACGCCATCGACATGGCGCCGGTGCTCAGCCAGGCACTGCTGCCGCTGTTGCAATAGGGGATTATTGGCAGGGCGGACTATTCACATGAATGATACGGTTTACGGCGCCCGGGCCATTTTCCTGCGCATGTAGGCAATCTGCTGGGCCAGCGGCAGTTCCTTGGGGCACATGTCCTCACAGCCGAGCAGGGTCATGCAGCCGAACACCCCGTCCTCGCTGCCCAGGACTTCGTAGTAGGCCGCGTCGTCGCGATCATCCCGCGGGTCGATGTGGAAGCGGGCCAGCTGGTTGATGCCCACCGCGCCGACAAACTCGGGATGCATCTGCGCGGTGCCGCAGGCGGCGATACAGCAGCCGCACTCGATGCAGCGCTCCAGTTCGTAGATTTTGTCCGCCACCGCCGCTTCCATGGGTTCTTCCATGGCGCAGAAGTCGCGCTCCGCTTCCTGGCTGTGAATCCAGGTTTCCAGGCGCTCGCTCATCTGCCGCATCCACTTGCCGGTGTCCACCGACAGGTCGCCGATCAGCTCGAAGCCGGGCAGGGGCGCCAGGGTGATCTCCGCTGGCAACTGGCTGGTCAGCGTACGGCAGGCGAGCTGCGGCCGGCCGTTGACCAGCATGCCGCAGCTGCCGCAGATGCCGGCGCGGCAGACGAAATCGAACTGCAGGCTGGGGTCGAGGTTCTCGCGGATTTCGTTGAGCAGGATGAACAGGGTCATCGATTCCGCCTCTTCGATCTCGAAGCGCTGCAGCGCCGGCTGCGACGCGGGGTCCTGCGGGTTGTGGCGCAGGATGCGCACGCCGAGGCGGCGCAGGGTGCCGCCGCCGGGTCCGTCGAGGTTTTTCAGCGGGATGCGATTCAAGTGGAAGCCCCTGTGCTGGTGGTGGGTCGGCCTGCCTCGTCCTCGCCGAGCCGCGCGTTGCGCCCGCGCAGGGTTTCCGGCAGCAGGTCGGTAAAGGGCATCAACGCGCGCTGGCGGGCGAAGCGGTCGCCGTTTTCATGGCGCGCGTTGACCGCATCGACCTCGGCCTGGCGCGCTGCGCTATCCGGGTGTTCGATGCGCTCCTTCGCGCCATAGCCGCGCCAGCCCGGGGGCAGTTCCATCCTCGCGATATCCAGTGGTTCGTAGTCGAGCCGGGGACCGTCGTCGTCCCGCATGTTCCAGGTCGCCAGCGTGCGGCACAGCCAGTTGCGGTCGTCGCGCAGCTGGAAATCCTCGCGGAAATGGGCGCCGCGACTCTCTTCGCGCGCCAGGGCACCGCGGGCGATGCACAGGCTCAGGCGCAGCATGCTGTTCACCCGGTAGGCCGCGACCAGTTCCGGGTTGTTGCCGCGCAGCGCGCTGTTCACGCGGATGTTGCGCGCGCGCTGGCGCAGCGCGATCAGGCCGTCCACCGCCTGCTGCAGCCGCTCGCCGTTGCGGAAGATGCCGACATTGCGGCTCATCAGTTCCTGCATCTCGCGCCGGATGGCAAAGGGGTTCTCGCTGCCGCCGCTGTTGCCATAGGCGGCGAGGCGCCGGGCCTGGGTGTCCTGTGCGTCCCGCAGCAGCGCGGTGGAGACATCGATGGCGGCGCTGTCCGCGACGGCGTCCGCCATGTATTCCCCGACGATCATCCCGGCTACCACGGTCTCCGCCACCGAGTTGCCGCCGAGGCGGTTGAAGCCGTGGATATCCCAGCAGGCAGCTTCGCCGGCGGCGAACAGGCCCTTCAGCTGTGGCGATTCCCCGGTGTGCCCGGTGCGCACGCCGCCCATCGAGTAGTGCTGGCAGGGGCGTACCGGTATCAGGGAGGTGACCGGGTCGATGCCGAGGAAGTACTCGCAGATCTCCTTCACTTCCCGCAGTTTGCCCTCGATATGTTTCTTGCCGAGCAGGCGGATGTCCAGCCACAGGTGCTCGCCGAAGCGGCTCTGCACGCCCCGGCCCGCGTGGATGTGGTGTTCCATCCAGCGGGAGACCACGTCGCGCGAGGCGAGCTCCTGTTTTTCCGGTTCGTAGTCCGGCATGAAACGGTGTTCGTCGCGATCGAGCAGCAGGCCGCCGTCGCCGCGGCAGCCTTCGGTGACGAGAATCCCCGCGGGGAAAATCCCGGTGGGGTGGAATTGCACCGCTTCCATGTTGCCGAGCGCCGCGACACCGGTCTCCAGCGCGATGGCCGTCCCCATCCCTTCGTTGATCACCGCGTTGGTCGTCGCGCGGTAGAGCCTGCCGTAGCCGCCGGTGGCGATACAGGTTACCCGGGCGACATAGGTCAGCAGTTCCCCGGTGACCAGGTTGCGCACCACGGCGCCGTGGCAGCGCTCGCCGTCGTGGATCAGCGAGATGGCCTCCATGCGCTCGTGCACCGGGATGTTTTCCGCGATCGCCTGGTTGCTCATGGTGTACAGCATGGAGTGGCCGGTGCCGTCGGAGACGAAACAGGTCCGCCACTTCTGGGTGCCGCCAAAGTTGCGCGCGGCGATCAGGCCGTGGGCGTCTTCCCGTTCTTCCACCACCACCCGCTTGCCGTTGATCACGTGTTCGTGGCCGCCGCGCTCCACCCGGCCCCAGGGTACGCCCCAGGCGGCGAGTTCGCGGACCGCCTTCGGCGCGGTATGGACGAACATCCGCGCGACCGCCTGGTCGCAGCCCCAGTCGCTGCCCTTTACCGTGTCCGCGAAGTGCACATCCTCGTTGTCGCCCCAGCCCTTGTGGGTATTGCCCAGACTGGCCTGCATGCCGCCCTGGGCCGCAGCCGAGTGGGAGCGCTTGGGCGGCACCAGGCTGAGGACGATGGCCTCGAAGCCGCGGCGGCGCACGCCGATCGCGGCGCGCAGGCCGGCGAGACCGCCGCCGATTACCAGGGCGTCGGTATAGATCGTCTGCATCGCGCACACCTGGCGGTCGTGGATGGTTCGAAGTCACTCATGGACGGTATTGCCCTCCTGCCAACCCGGCACGTAGCGTTCCCCGGCGCGCTCCGCGTGCGCCGCGCCGATTTTCATGTAGGCGGCCAGGGTGGCCAGTCCCAGCACCAGGAAAAATGCGGTGAGCGCCCACTTGATGCGCTGCAGGCGCCGCCGGTTGCGTTTGGGATTGTCGCCCAGGAACAGCCCCCACTTGATCACCAGGCGGTAGATGCCGATACCGGCGTGCAATTCGACGGCGAACAGCATGACCAGGTACAGCGGCCACAGCATGCCGGTCCACACCCGGTCCGATGAGGCGTAGGGACCGATGTCGGCGGGATGCATCGCCAGCTGGTAGAGATGCACCGGCGCCAGGAACATCAGCGCGAAACCGGTCACCACCTGCACGTACCAGAGGGTGGTGTCGCCGTGGCGCAGGCGGCCAATGTGGCTGTGAATGCTGTGGTACTGGCTGGCGCTGTGGGGAAAGCGGCGCAGGGCAAGCAGGGCGTGGATGGCGATGATGCTGAAGACCAGGATGGCGAAAGCGCTGACCAGACCGGGGTAGGATTGGCCAAACAGTGGCTCGCCCTCGAACAGGCGGGCCACCCGGTACATGGCGTCCTTGCTGACCAGGATGCTGGAGACCAGGAACATGTGCGCCCACATGAACAGCACCAGGAACAGGCCGCTGGCTCCCTGTACGACGTCGACGATGACCGGCCAGCGTCTTTGGTTCACGCGACGCCCGGTAACAGCGGGTATGGGCCGGCTCTTTGCATAATTGAAAACAGGTGCCCCGGATGGTTGTCCCTGGCCATCAACTATAGCAGTTGGTTACCGGGAAAGAACCGGCATGGGAGGCGCGGCTGGTGTGGCCGTAGAGGGGGCGGACAACTGTGGTACAGGCGGGCAGGCGCTGGAATTGTTTCAGGCGGGTTGTTCAATCCAGCGTGCCCGGGGCTATACTGGTCGCCAGGGTTGCAAGGGACTGTCTGGCCCCAATCGTCCACGGATGCAGTTGCCATCGGTTTGCGGAGAGCGAGCGATCATGAATATCGACAGGCTGGTGTTTGCGTTTGCCGGAACGTTTATCCTGCTGAGCCTGCTGCTCAGCCAGGTGCATTCCGTGTACTGGCTCTGGGTGACCGCCTTTGTCGGCGCCAACATGCTGCAGGCTGCCTTCACCGGTTTCTGCCCCCTGGCCATGATCCTGCGCAAGTTCGGCAGGCAGCCCGGCTGCGCGTTCTCCTGAGCCTTCGCCGCGTTAACCGATCGACCCTATGACGCATCCCCTGGATCGCCTGGTCGGCTATGCGCTGGGCGGCGGCTTACCGAAACTCATTTTCGTTGTCGGCGTTCTCGCCGGCATCCTGTCCCTGCTTTACACACCGCGCGAGGAAGAGCCGCAGATTGTCGTGCCGATGGTCGACGTACTGGTGCAGGCTCCCGGTCTCAGCGCGCAGCAGGTGGAGCGGCAGGTCACCATTCCGCTGGAGAAACTGCTGGCGCAAATCCCGGGGGTGGAACACGTCTACTCGACATCCATGACCGGGAGGGCCTCCGCTACCCTGCGCTTCTACGTGGGTGAAGACCGCGAGGACTCGATACTCAATACCTACAACAAGCTTTACTCCAACGCCGACCAGGTGCCACCAGTGGTCGCCGGCTGGGTGGTGCGCCCGGTGGAAGTGGACGACGTACCCATCGTCATGCTCGGCCTGTGGAGCGAGGATGCGCAGCGCTACAGCGATTACGAGTTGCGCCGCATCGCCGATGAACTCTCCACCTTCCTGCAGGGCATTCCGAGCACCAGCCAGGTCAACGTGGTCGGCGGCAGGCCGCGCACCCTGCGCATCCTGCTCGACCCGGAGAGCCTGGGCGCGCGGCAGACCACCGCCCAGGACATCGTCGGCGCGCTGGCGGTGTCCAATGTCCTGCATGAGGCAGGGGGCTGGGCGCTGCACAATGATTCGATCGCGCTCGAGGGCGGCGACGTACTGCGCTCCACATGGGAATTGAACAGTCTCGTCGTCAACGTGATCGACGGTGTGCCGGTATACCTCAGTGATGTCGCGGCGATCGTGGACGGGCCCGAGGAGGCCGACAGCTACACCTGGATCGATTTTACGGCGGACCATCCACAGGGCGAGATGAGCGACCGGCCGATGTTTGCGATCTCGGTCGCCAAGCAGCGCGGCAGCAACGCTGTCAGCGTGGCGCGCGACGTACACCGGATGGTCGAGGAACTGAAGGCGCAGCTGTTGCCGCCGGAAATACAGGTGGAAGTCCTGCGCGACTATGGCCAGACCGCCAACGAGAAAGTGAACAACCTCGCCAGCAGCCTGGGCTTTGCCATTTTCACCGTGGTGGTTTTCGTCGGGGTGTTCCTCGGTTGGCGACCGGCGGTGGTGGTCGGCCTCGCCGTGCCCATCTGCTACGGCATTACCCTGGCGCTGGATATGGCGCTGGGCTACACCATCAACCGGGTCACCCTGTTTGCCCTGATCCTGTCGCTGGGCCTGCTGGTAGATGACCCGATTACCGGCGTGGACAACATCAGCCGCTTCATGGCGCGCAAGAGCCTGTCGCTGCAGCAGCGGGTGGTAGGGGCGATCGCGGAGATTCGCATTCCGCTGGTCATGTCGACCCTGACCATCGTGGTGGCTTTCCTGCCGCTGGCCTTCATCAGCGGGATGATGGGGCCCTACATGGCGCCGATGGCCTTCAACGTCCCGGTGAGCGTCATTACCAGTACGCTGGTCGCCTTCCTGGTGACGCCCTGGCTGGCCAGCCGGCTCCTCACCGAACCGCTCACCGATGATGAGGCGCCGCGGCCGGGGGCGGACCTCTACCAGAAACTGATGGCCCCCCTGCTGGACCACCGCGGGCGGGGCAAGCTCCTGCTCTGGGTAGTGGGCCTGCTGTTCGTTGCCACCGCCATGCTGCCTGTGCTGCGCATGGTGCCGCTCAAACTGCTGCCCTTCGACAACAAGAACGAGGTGCAGGTGCTGGTGGATATGCCCGAGAGCGCGAGTCTCGAGCGCACCAGCGCCGTGGTGCGTGACATCGCGGCGGAACTGCACCGCGTGCCGGAAGTGCGGGCGATCGCCGCCTTCGTCGGAACCGCGTCACCCATCGACTTCAACGGCCTGGTGCGCCGCTACTACATGCGCGAGGGACCGCAGTTCGGCGAACTGCGCCTGACCCTGGCGGACAAGAGCGAGCGCAGCCACCAGTCCCACGCGCTGGTATTGCGCCTGCGCCAGTTGCTGGCGCCCTACAGTCGCGATGGCGTGAGCATCAAGGTGGTCGAGGTGCCTCCGGGCCCGCCGGTGATGAGCACCCTGGTCGCGGAGATCTACGGCGAACCGCTTACGCCCTATGCAGCCCAGAAGGACGCCGCCCGGCAGTTGATGGCGCGGCTTGCCCGGGAGGCCCACGTGGTGGAGATCGATTCCACCATCGAGGCCGACCGGCAGCGATTGCGCTTTGTCACCGATCGCCAGAAGGCGGCGCTGTCCGGGGTGTCCACCGACGACATCGCGCAGACCCTGGCCATGGCCAACGCGGGCTATATCGCCGGCTACCTGCAACTGGAGCGCGAATCCCGCCCCCTGCCGATCGAACTGCGCCTGCAGCCGACCCAGCGCGTGGCGCAAAGCGATTTTGACCGACTGCTGGTGCGCGGGCGCCAGGGCGTGGCGAAAACCAGCACCGCGCAGGGCCTGGATGTCGCGCCGCAGCCGCTGGTGGCGATTGGCGAGCTGGGCGAATTCGCAACCGGCCTGGCGGACCAGGCCATTCACCGCAAGGACCTGCGCCCGGTGGTTTACGTAACCGCGGAACTCAATGGCCGCACGCCCGCGGAGGTGATTGCCGACGTGCATGCGGACCGCGGTGCGGCCGCAGGGGAGGGGGGGCACTGGAAGAACCGGACATTCCTCGGCAGCGGTGCGGGCGATGGCTGGCGCATGCCCGCGGGCACCGAGCTGTCGTGGACCGGGGAGGGCGAGTGGCGGATCACCGTGGACGTGTTCCGCGACATGGGCCTGGGCTACGCCTTCGCCCTGGCCGCGATATTTTTCCTGTTGCGGGTGCAGACCGGTTCCACCTCGCTGTCGCTGATCATCATGCTGGCGATCCCGCTGACCGTCATCGGCATCATGCCCGGCTTCTGGATGACGAACCAGGTCGGTGAGCGCGTCGTCGCAGGGGCGCCGGACCCGGTGCTGTTCACCGCGACGGCGATGATCGGCATGATCGCGCTCGCGGGGATCGTGGTGCGCAATTCGCTGATCCTGGTCGAATTCATCACCCAGGCGCGGGCGGCCGGCGCGACTATCCGCGACGCGGTGCTGCAGGCGGGGTCGGTGCGCATGCGCCCGGTGCTGCTGACGGCGGGCACCACGCTGCTCGGCAACCTGGTGATTATTCTCGACCCGGTATTTTCCGGGCTCGCGCTGGCTATTATTTTCGGTATTGTCGCCTCAACCGCGTTTACCCTGGTGGTGGTTCCCGTCGTTTACCTGCTGGTATACGGCGCACAGGACAAGCTGGCAGAGAACCCCGGGCTGCCGCCGGAGGAGTCCAAGTAATGAAAAAATTGATGTTGCCGCTGCTTGCCCTGGTTGGCCTGGTCCTGGTGGTGGCGTGGATGGCCGGTACCTTCAGCGAGCGGATCGAGCCGGCCCTGGCGCCCCCGGCCGACGTGTCGATGGAGGGGGCGTTTCCCGTTGTCAGTGAAATCGCCGCCTACAGTGAGCCGGTGCCCGCGTCGGTGGAAGCCAAGGAGACCACGCTGATCTCCTCCCGGCTGCTGGCCCGCATCACCAGCGTCGAGGTGCGCGCGGGTGACCAGGTGGAGGAAGGGCAGTTGCTCCTGACCCTGGAGAAAAAGGACCTGCTGGCGCGCGCGCAGCAGGCGCGGGATCGCATCCGAGCCGTGGAGGCACGCCTCACCGAGGCGCGCGAGAACCTGCGGCGCGCAGAGGAATTACACCAGCGCGGCCTGATCGCGATCGCCGATCGCGACGCGGCGCGTGCCGACGCCGCTTCGCTGGAGGCGGAGCTCTCCTCCGCGCGGCAGGCCCTGGAGGAGTCCGAGGCGGCGGTTGCCTTCAGTGAAATTCGCTCGCCCATTGCCGGGCGGGTGGTGGACCGCTTCGCGGAACCCGGGGATACCGCGTCCCCCGGGGCCAAGCTGCTCTCCCTCTACAATCCCTTTTCGCTGCGGGTCGAGGCGCGCGTCCGGGAGCAACTGGCGCTGTCGCTGCAGACCGGTACGGAACTGGAGGTTGAAATTCCCTCGCTGGGCCGGACCTACACGGCAAGGATCGAGGAAATCGTGCCCGCGGCCGATCCCGGCTCGCGCAGTTTCCTGGTCAAGGCCCTGCTGCCTTCGGAAAAATCGCTGATGCCCGGGATGTATGCGCGGGTCCGGGTACCGGCGGGTGAACGGGAACGCCTGCTGATTCCCGCTGACCGGGTCGCCCGCGTCGGACAGCTCGACGTAGTCTGGGTGGCGGAGCAGGACAAGGCGGTGCGCCGCTTCGTGCGCCTCGGCCGACCCTCCGGCGAGGGCATGCTGGAAGTGGTATCGGGGCTCTCCGCGGGCGACGCCGTATTGCCGGTTCCCCTGCAGTAAGCAGCTTGCCCCGGCGGACGGCCTTGCAGCCGCTGGCAGTGCGCCGGGTGACTCAACTGGGGAAGCGGTCGATGACCGCCACATTCTCCCGTTCCTGCGCGCTGGGGTCCGCTGTATCGCCTGGTGCTGTATCGGCCATCTCTGCGTTTCTCCGCTTTATTATGTGGTCAGGGATTTCGCTTTTGGCAACAGGCAGGAAATTGCAAAGCCGCCTATCAATACCCAGATTATGAGTTCGAATCCACTTACGTAGGTACCGGTGCTGTCGTACAGGTGGCCGCCCAGTGGCCCGGGAATTACATTGAAGACCATCAGGATCAGGGCCATGCCCCCCTGGGCCTTGCCGAAGGCACCCGGCCCGAAGGCTTCGCCGATCAGGGTCGCCCACACCGGCATGATCCCGCCCACGGCAAGCCCGGTCAGGGCAACGACCAGGGGCAGGTAAGCCGGGAAGTTGAGCTGCAGGTAGACGCCCAGGGCCATCACAATACAAATTGCAGAGAACACCCGGCGCGGACTGAACCTGTCGTTGAGCCAGCCGGCGAGGAATTTGCCGACAAAGGCGGCACCGGAGTAATAGGACAGCAGTAGGGCACTGGAAGGCACGGACATGCCGGTCTCCCTGGCAAAGGGAACCAGGTAGGTGATCAGCATGATCGATGAGAAGTTAACCGTCGCCATGGCCAGCGCGATGATCCAGAAGTCGCGGCGACGCAACAGGTCATTGAAACCCAGGGCGACAGCATCCTCCTGTGCACCTGCCTGCGCGGACGCGGCAGCGTCGGCAGGTGCGATACCGTCGGGATACTGGCCCAGGTCCGCGGGTTTGCTGCGGGCGATAAACCAGACGGAGGGCACCAGCGTGAGGGTGACAAAGGAACCCAGCAGGAACATGGTTATCCGCCAGTCGAAGTGGGTCAACAGTTCGGCGGCAATCGGGGGAACCAGGAAACCGCCGAGGGACATGCCCGCGGCAGAGACGCCGATGGCGAAACCGCGCCGCCGGTTGAACCATTGCACCAGCAGGGCGTTGGCCGCGACAAAGCCGATCATCGACGAACCGCAGCCCAGCAGCAGGGAACAGGCCAGCGCAGCCTGGAACAGTGTCGTCGCCTGGGACAGGGCGAAAAACCCCAGGGCGAAGAGGATAGAGCCCATGGTCATGATGACGCGGACGTGGCCCCGGTCGATGAAATAACCGACCAGCGGGCTGAGGATGGAACCCATCAGGATGAAGATGGCGGGTGCCCAGCCGAGTTGCCCGGGCGTGGCGGAGAAGGCCTGCGCCAGGGGTTCAATAAAAATCCCGATCAGCGAGATGGTGAAACTGGAGGACACCATCTGACCCAGTGAGGTCAGGTAGAGAATTTTCCAGCCGTGAAAGGACCCGCCAGAGCGACTGGTCATTCGCTGCAACTCGGCGTGTCCCAGGCCATTTTCAGGCTGTCCGGACCACGGATGACGATGCCGCTTACCGCGACCTCCTCCAGCAGGCGGTTGGTGACGCGCATCGGGTATTTGCGGGCGAAGTCGTGCATCAGGTCCATTTCGCCGCGCGGCAGCAGTTCATCGAGCAGTTCCTCGGCGACCGAGATCAGCCGTGCTGACGTCCGGAACCCGGGGGTCGGGGAGCGGGATTTCCATTAACACCTCAAGCGGGAATACAAAAACTTATGGTTATTCAGTTCCCGGATACTACAGGCTTTGCGGAAGCCCTACAAAATTAAGCCGTGTTAATGTGTCCTGGACTGCGTGTTTCAGGTCTGGATTACGCCTACACTCAGGGCCTGAAAGCGCAGTTTGCCGGATCGGTGGTGGTCGCGCGTGACCTGGGGCGGTACTGAACCTTAGCGGGGCCCCATCGCCGGGATTAGCCGGGCATGGCGTGGTCTGCGGTTCGTGCACTACACTTTCCCGGGAACCCTCGCGCACAGGAAAGTACCCATGACCCTATTGCCCGGAAGCAGAATTTACCGCCCCAGCATTTTACTGCGAAGCCTGGCGATAGCCGGTATTTTATTCCTGGTGTTTACAGCCGCGCGCGCCGGCAGTGCCCCGCGCATGGAAACAGTGCCCGACTCCTGCGCAGCACTGACGGAGTTGCTCGCCAGAAACCTGCTCGGCCAGGAGGTGAAGTCGACAGCCGCCACCGAACACCTGCCCACGTTTTCCAGTGCCTGTGAATATTCGGGCAACGGCCCAGGTGGACACAAGGTCAATTTCACCTTCAAGTTCATGATGCAGGAAATGTTCGATGTGGCCGTGTTGCCGCAGGAGCAACTGGATTTCAATGTAATGTTCGCCACCGGGGGTGTACCGGCCAGCGAGAAACTGGCGGACCCGGGACTGGTCAGTTATGTTATACAGGACCGGGATCGCACCACGCTGCTGATGCTGCCGGGCATCAGTGGCCCCGATGAGGTGCTCGGCGCACCCTCGGTGCTGGTCGCTACTTTCCAGCTGAAAAATAGCGACCTGGGCCCGGAGCGGCGCCGCGACCTGTTGCTGGAAGAGGCGCGCAAGCTCGCCCGGGAATGGGGCGCCGCCTGAAGCCCTGGCGCGATTGCTACGCCGTCCAGCGGGGCAAACGCGCCTTATTCCAGTCGCATACGCTCCAGGATCACGGCCAGTTCGCCGCTGGCTTCAGCCTCGGCGAGCCGCTGCCGGGTTTTTTCCACATCTTCCGGGCTTTGCTCGCTGAGCAGGAAGCGCAGCGGTTCGTCGCGGAACACGGCCTTGTCGGCAACGTACAGCTTGTTCACCCGCATGATGCCCTTGAGCGACTCGACGTACTCGGCGCCGCGTTCGGAATAGCGCAGCAGGCCGTCGGCGAGTTTCATTGAGTCGAAGGGCTCGCCGGCGGCGCGCATTTCCGCGCGCAGCTTGCGGAAGTCCTCGTAGGCGGGGTGCGTCATCAGGTTGATGAAATACCCGCGCACGCTGTCGAAGGGCCATTCGAAGGCCTTGATCTGGTAGTCGCCCTTGCTTGCGGTACGCTGCTCACGCGGTTTGATCCCCTCGCCCTTGTAGGTCCACTGGCCGAACAGGGAGTTGCCCTGGGTGGCGAAACGGGATGTGCCGTAGCCGCTTTCGTAGGCGGCCTGGCCCAGCGCGAGACCTGCCGGCACCGTATCCATCCGGTAGAGCAGGGCGTCCAGGAACTCTTCCATTTTATCGTGATCCGCCTGCAGGGCCTGGGCACTTTCGATATCCATGCCGGGGAGCAGGGGAGCGAGGCGCTGGATCAGCGCCAGGCTCTCGGCAGACAGGCTGCCATCGGCCTCATACTCTTTCTTCGCCTGCAGCAGTCCCTCGCGGAAGGTCGTGGCCATGTGGTTGGCGTGCATCACCAGTGGCAGCATCAGGCGGAAGAACAGCTGTTTCTTCACCGGAACTGGCAGCGTTGCGGAAAACTCGCTCCAGGACGGGTGGATGGCGGTGATGATGATGTGAGGCACGGTCAGCGGCTGTTCGGGGTCGATCTCGCCCCACCAGTTTTCCGCCTCCAGCCAGGGAACCAGCTCTTTCTGGCCGTACAGTACAACGACTTCCGGGATTTGCGCCGGCGCAGTGGTTGCCGCTTGCGCCTGTTGTTGGGCGGGCTCTTCCAGCGTGTTGTTCGCGGTGGGTTCCGGTTCCCTGGAACAGGCCGACAGCAGCAGTATGGAGATTGCCGTGGTAAGGAAAAAAGCCGGTTTTTGCATGCGTATCAGGTTCATGGTGTCCTGTGCTTAATCGATGATCCAGGGTTGTGAGTACCAGTAGAAGCGGCCGTTTTGCCCGCTGACCGCGGTACAGTTATAACGTGCCCGGCCAGGTGGCAGGGGATGCACAGCTTGTACGAGAACGCGTTCTTTTTCCACCTGTACCGGTGTTGCGCCCTGGCCGGAGACAAAGCAGTTGACCCGCGCGGCATCCGCTGCCCGTGCAAACTGCAGCAGCAGTACCGGGCGGGTAGTATCGCCGTCGAGGACGATGTCGTCGAGCGCCGGCCCCTCCGGGTTGCGGAAAAGGACAGGCTCCGTGCCGGGCGCCAGGGGCATGGGCAGGCTGTTTACCTTGGTCGCGAAATCCTGGCGGTCGCCGAAGGAGCCGCCGAAGGGGAACCGGGGCAGGACACGCAGGTCGCTGAACACTGCCAGGGGGCCGGACTGCTGACCAAAACCCGCGTAGCCCAGCGAGGCGACAAGCTCCAGCACGTCCTTGTCATATTCGCCGTAGGGATAGGCAAACAATCTGGGGCTGTCGCCGGTTTCCGCGGTGATACGCTGCTGCGCGACGGTGATTTCGCCGCCGATGCGATCCAGCCAGGCGGCCTGGTCCTCCCCGGACTGGCGTTCCAGCAGGTGCGGGTGGCTGACGCCGTGGTTGGCGATGGTTGCGCCCGCCGCCTTCAGTTCGCGGAGCTGTTCCCAGCTCATGTAGAGGGGACGGTTCTGGTCGTGGGGTTCGGTGTTGACGAATACGGTAAACGGCCAGCCCCTGGCCCGCAGCAGCGGCCACGCGGTGTCGTAGATGGAGATATAGCCGTCATCGAAGGTGATTGCCGCCGTCCGGTCGGGCAGCGGTTGTCCCGCGCGCAGGGCGTCCACCAGTTCCTGCAGCGGCACGATGTTGAATTGCGCATCCTGCAGGTAGTCGAGGTGCATGGCAAAGCGCGCAGGCGAGGTGCTGGTGCTGGCCGGGGTGTCGTCGCTGATATGGTGGTACTGCAGGACCACCGCCGCCTGTAACAGCGGGGTCAGCAACAGGAACAGGAAACGACAGGCCAGGCGGTGCTTCACGGGCGCGGGTCTCGGCAGTACGCTGCATCAATGTAGCGCGCCGCCGCTGAATCCGCCACACCCTCATCAACGCTTGCAGGATCGCGCCGTTAGCCGAAGCGGAAGGCCGACAACTGCACTTCGAGTACCTTGTCCGAGTAGATCTTGCGACCGCTGTCCCGGGCCGCGGCGCCGGCGGCCACCAGCAGGGGGATCAGGTGTTCCTCTGCGCCCGCCGGATGGCAGGCGTGTGCGTGGGGCGCCCGCGCCCAGGCGGCGAGGGCCCGATCGCGCTCCGCGGGCGCCGCTTCCACCGCTCCCGTCAGCCACTCGTCGAAGACCAGTGAAGGCGTGGTAAAACGCGGGTCGCCGTAGCCGCGCATGTTGTGGAAGCTCATCCCGCTGCCCACGATAAGCACGCCGGCATCGCGCAGGGGGGCCAGGGCCGCGCCCACGACAAGGTGTGCGGCGGGGTCCAGGTCCTGGCGCAGCGACAGCTGCACGACCGGGATATCGGCGTCGGGAAACATCAGCTTCAGGGGGATGAACATGCCGTGATCGAATCCCCTCTCGTGGTCCAGGCTGGTGTCAAAACCGGCTTCCGCCAGTGCCTGTGCAACCCGGCCGGCCAGCGCGGGTTCGCCCGGGGCGGGGTAGGCCAGCTGGTAGGTGTGTTCCGGGAAACCGTAGTAATCGTAGATCAGCCCGGGCTGCTGGCCGGCACTGATCCTGAACTCCGCGGCCAGCCAGTGTGCGGAGACCATCAGGATGGCCCTGGGGCGGCTGGGCAGGGCGGCGGCGAGCCCGCGCAGAAAGCCCGCCATGCCGTCCCAGGTGGCGGGCGGGTTCCACTGCATGAAAAAGCAGGGGCCCGCGCCATGGGGAATGAACAGTGTCGGCTGGGTGCAGGCAGGTGCGGGGGACAGTGTATCGTTCATGGTATCGGTCTACCTGGGCTGGTCGTGTTGGAGCCGGGCCTGCGCTTACGCTGGTGCGGAAGTGCAGGCCCGGTAAGTGCGTCGCCGCTCAGGCGCGCTGGCTGGACAGCAACCGGTCAAGGGAGAGCCGTCCGGCGCCGCTGAAAGCCAGCGAGACAGAGATGGCCAGCAGGGCGAGGCCGAACTCGTAGCCGTTGTTGCTCATGAACAGGCCGTTGCCAATGTGTACGCTGAGGATAGCCACCAGCATGGTAATCGCCAGCACGGCGGCCGCGGGGCGCACCAGCAGGCCGAGGAGCAAAGCGATGCCGCCGAAGAACTCGGCACTGCCGGCTGCCAGGGCCATCAGGTAGCCCGGCTCCAGGCCAATCGAAGCCATCCACTGGCCGGTGCCTTCCAGCCCGTAGCCGCCGAACCAGCCGAACAGCTTCTGCGCGCCGTGGGCGGCGAAAGTGATGCCGGCAGGGATGCGCAGGGTGGTAGCGCTCCAGCCGGCACGGGTCGCCAGCAGGGCATTGGCCAGGCGCGTGTTCAAGGTGTGTGCTCCCTGGGTCGAGGCAGTGGAGAATGTGTTTGAGTGGGTCAGTGTGCTCATGGTGAATCTCCTTGTGTCGTGTGTTGTCGGGTCACAACGGTGACTTGCCTTGCAGTTTATAAGTGGTTTTATTCGGCATAAACATGGCTTTAAGTGATTAACTGTTTCATAATTTGGAACAATGAACCCATTCCTGGAAATGCAGACCTTTATCGCGGTGGTTGATGCCGGGAGCTTTGTCGGCGCGGCGGATCATCTCGACCTGTCCAAGGCTGCAGTTTCCCGCCACGTCAACGAACTGGAAACCCGCCTCGGGGTGCGCCTGTTGCACCGCACCACCCGGCGCCTGTCGCTGACCGCAGAGGGCGAAGTCTTCCTGCTGCGCTGCCGCGAACTGCTCGCGGACCTCGAGGAGGCGGAAGCGGAGGCCTCTTCCGCCAGCGACACCGCCCGCGGCCTGTTGCGGGTGAACGTCCCGGTGTCCTATGGCATGCGCAAGCTGGCGCCCCTGTGGGGAGAGTTTCGCGAGCGCCATCCCCAGGTGGACCTGGACATCACCCTCGCAGACCGGGTTGCCGACCTGGTCGAGGAGGGCATTGACCTGGCCGTGCGCATCGGCACCCTGAGCAGCTCCAGCCTGGTCGCGCGCAAACTGGCGGTGGCGCGCCTGGTCATGTGCGCCTCGCCCGACTACCTCGACCGGCATGGGACGCCGGATCATCCCGAGCAGCTCAGGAACCACGCGATCATCGCCTACAGCTACTGGTCGGGGGGGGACGAGTGGCACCTGCAGGGGCCGGAGGGGACAGTCAGTGTGCGCGTCTCACCCTGTATTCGCAGCAATAACGGCGATACCTGTCGGGCGGTAGCCGTGTCCGGGCAGGGGATAGTGATGCAGCCGGATTTCCTGGTCGGCGACGATGTTGCCCGGGGCACGCTGGTTGAAGTACTGCCGGAATACAGTGCGAGTGAACTGGGGGTGTATGCGGTCTACCCCACGCGGCGGCATATCGCGCCCAAGGTGAGGGCGCTGATCGACTTTCTCGGCGAACGGTTGTGAAGGGCACGCTGGCAGGGGTTTCACTGAACGCGGCACAGGTCAGCAGCAGGCTGCGCTAGCCGGCATCCCGGACGAACCCGATTGCTGTCCGGGCAGGCGCACGACAAATCCTCCGGCTGCACGGGGCAGGGCGCGTCGGGTTTGTTGGCTTCGGCATGCCTGGGGTTACAATACGTCCTGCCCGGCGGCAGCCGCCATATTGCCCGCTGCGCCACCGGCCTGTCTCTCCGCGCCATCGACTGCACCCTGGAGTTGCATTCAGGGGCCGGCCTTGTGCGCGGCGAAATACAATAACAAGGGGAATCCGATGACCGGCACCACTGCCAACAACGACCTGCTCCATCCGACACGTATCTCGCCCATGCAGTGGCTGATACTGTTCCTGTGCATGCTGGCGAGCATGATCGAGGGCTTCGATATCGTCATTATTTCCTATACCGCGCCGGCCATCAGCCAGGACCTCGCGGTGAGCCCGGGCGAACTCGGTGTGGTGTTCAGCGCCGGGGTATTCGGCATGGCCTTTGGCGCCATGTTCCTCGGCGGCGTCTCGGACCGGCTCGGCCGGCGCATCGTGGTCAGCGCGGCCCTGCTGGTTGCAGGCCTGGGAACGCTGGCCGTGGCCTTCAGCGGCTCGGTCAGCGAACTGGTTATCTGGCGCGTGGTGGCAGGCCTCGCCCTCGGCGCGCTGGTCGCGACC
Organism: Haliea sp. E17; assembly: GCF_048323675.1. Taxonomy (NCBI): domain Bacteria; kingdom Pseudomonadati; phylum Pseudomonadota; class Gammaproteobacteria; order Cellvibrionales; family Halieaceae; genus Haliea; species Haliea sp. E17. Next base: position 1,174,682 of record NZ_JBLWFK010000002.1, on the reverse strand, counting down.
CTGCCGGCCCTGGTCGGCGAATTCAGTCCCCTGCGCTACCGCACACTGGTGATCGCGGTATTGCTGGCCGCCGCCAATTTCGGCGGCTTCGCCGGCGGGCTGATTGTCGCCGAAGTGATTGCCGAGCAGGGCTGGCGGCCGATTTTTCTCTACACCGGCGCGCTGACTGTAGTCACCGCGCTGCTGGTACAGTTCCTGGTGCCGGAGTCGCTGGCCTTTGTCATGCGCCGGCACCGCGAGGCCGTGCTGGAAAAGGTGAACCGCACCCTGGCCTACATCGGCCAGGGCCAGGTCACCGAATTGCCGGTGCTGCCCGACGCGCAGAAAACCGAATCCGCCACGGTAAAGTCGCTTCTCACCCACGGGCGCGGAGCAACCACCTGGCTGCTGTGGAGCGCGTTTTTCCTTTCTTTCCTCACGGTGTACTTCATCAGCAGCTGGATGCCGAAGGTGCTGATCGGCGCGGGGTTGTCCCAGCAGGCGGCTATCCAGGGCACCACGGCGCTGCCCGCCGGGGCGATATTCGGCAATATCCTGATCGGCTGGCTGGCTACCTGGTGGCCCCTGAAGCGGGTTTTGCTCGCTGCATTTATTGTCGGCGGTGGCTGCATGGCCGTACTCAGCGGCATCCACGAGTCCATCGCCAGTATGCCGTTCTACCTGATCTGGCTGATGCTGCTGGTTACCGGCAGCGCCATGTTCGGCGCGTTCGGCAACCTCTACAACGTGGCCATGATTGTCTACCCGGTGCAGGTGCGCGGCACGGGACTGGGCTGGGCCGCCGGGCTCGGCAGGGCTGGGGCGGTGCTCAGCCCCTCGCTGGCCGGAGTGATGATCGCGGCGGGTTTCTCCATGCCCTCACTGTTTTTCTACTTCGCGATTCCGGCGTTTGCGGCGGGCGCCTGTGTGGCGTTTATCCGGATGCGTGAGCTCGACTGATCCGAGGGCACCCGGGCCCCCGTACTCCCGCGGATACCGCGCTGCAGTGGCATTACCCGCGGATTTCGCGGCGGCGTGTGCAGCCGCGAGCGCAAAGCGGGAGTGCGACCTGGTTCACGAAAAGTACAGATAGTTCTGGACACTCCCGTGGTGTGAACTAAGGTACTGGTTCAATCAAGCAATACATGTAGGCGCAAAGGTTTCAGGAAGAATCAGCCTACAGGGAGTGTGTATGGCTTTCAGAATAAGTAGTGGTGTTGTTCTTTTCGGCGTCGCGGTTTCGCTGTTGTCATCCCCCACGTTTTCCGCAGCGCCCTGCAAAGGTCCCAACAAGAACGATCCGGGTTGCCCCGGCACAGAGCCGGCACCGGCGGCGGCCGCGTCGACAGTGGTGGACAGCGTCACGGTCGACTGGGCGAACGAAAAAATTATCGTGCGCGGCGCGGATCTCGATACGGTGACCGATTTCACCCTGGGCGGCAGCGTTCCACTGACGCCCGGCGCCAGTTCGCCGACGCAAGTCGAGCTGTTGTTCGATGCCGACATAGCCGCGGCAGTCGCCGGGACTGGCAGCTATGCCCTGCAAATCGACGGTAGCGATGCGATTTCCATCTACTTCGTCTCCGCTGTGGTCGATCCCGCCGCTACCGGCTGTCCCTGCGCGGTGGACTGGGCGGCGGAACTCGTCGGGCTGTGGGGCGCGGCTGCGACCACCTGCTATGAGGTCAGCGCCACCGGCGTTGCCGACCTGGCGGGTACGGTCCTCACCGATCCCCTCGATTCGTCGGTTTATCCCCAGTTCCCGATTGGCGCCGCGTATTACGCAGGTGATCCGCTGCAATCGGTGTGTCGCCTGGTAGAGGTCAGCGAGACCGATCCCTACCAGCAGGACCTGGTCAATGTCCGCATCAACGCGGCGCAGCAGGCCGAATGTGCGGTCGCCCTGCAGACCAATGTGTGCGCAACCACGGAAACGGTACTGTCCCCCTGAGGGGAGGTCATCAGCAATGGACTCACGATGCCAGGCACACACACCCTTTTCCGGGTGTGACATGATCGCCACTCTCTCGCGCGCTCTCGCGGGTGCCGGACTGCTGTTCGCCACATCGCAGGTGGCGGCGCAGGATATTTACAGTATCCACGTGGACCGCGCGCAGGAAAAAATTGTCGTAACCGGGGTCGACCTCGACCTGGCGACCACGGTCACCCTCGGCGGGGTGGCGGTGATTCCCGCGGCGCCGGTGGCCTCGGGCCAGATGGAGATCCCCTTCGCCACCGCGGTCTACGACGCGGTGCAGTGGCAGGGAAGCTACAACCTGGTGCTGGATGGCAGCGAGCGCCTCTCGGTCTATATCGATGCGCCCATCGAGGCGCCGCCCGGACCGCCGGTCGGCGGCCTGGATTGCGCCTGTATTGGCGGATGGCAGTCGCAGGCGTCGGTCATTGCGAATAACGAGGCGTTTTGCCAGCCAATCTCCGACGGGAACCAGGTCGGGTATGTCGGTAGCAGTACCCTGGCTTTCAATCCGGGGCCAACGCCCTGGTGGCTCGCGGTGGCCTATGACTACGACCATCCCCAGGACTTCGATTACGCTGACCCGGGTTCCGCCCGTTCGTTTTGCGCCCTCGACGTGGATGCCGACGGCACCTTCGAAGTCGCGGAACCGGTTACCAACATCGATCAGTACGACGACTGTGTCGAGTGGCTCTTTTCGGAGTTGGTCTGCTTCTGATTAAACCCTGCCGAGGGTTTCAACTGCGCGCCGTCGTCGCTTTCTTCCCTGGGCGTAAGCGTTGCAGCAGCGCAGAGAGATCTTCCCGGTTGAGCGCTGTGAGCTCCCCCGCATCCAGGTAGGAACCGTGGCAGCTGACGCATGACTCATACCAGACCTGTCCGGAATCGACATTGAGCATCTGCATCATCTTGCCGCCGCAGCGCGGGCAGTTGTACCTGTTGATGCTGTCATGGCGCTTGCCGGTCCTGCGCGCGCCGGTATCGAGTTCCGCGGCGGCCTCCCGGCTGCGCAGCTTTTCCAGTTCGCCGGGGTCGAACCACAGGCCGCTGCAGCTCGCGCAGCGATCGATCTCCACGCCATCGTAAGACGTCATTTCCATGTCCGCACGGCACTTCGGGCAGCGCATGGCGCCGGACCAGAACATACCGGCCTCGCCGGCGCCGATGCCGGTGGTGTAACGCGGGGCGGGACGACCCGCGCGGGTCTTCCCGTCCGCTGGATGCTGCCGGTACAGTGCCAGCACCGCGAGCATGAGCAGCACGAGGCAGCCCAGCAACAGGTAGGACTCCGTGTAGCTGATGCCCTCGGCGACCAGTCCGTAGGCCTTGGCCCCGGCGGAGCTGCCGAGATTGGCGATGGACATGTAGACAGCAAAGCGGGTGGCAGACCCGCTGCCGGCGCACAGCGCCATGGCCAGCGCGATCATGCAGACCATGGTCATCGGCCCAAGTAGTATCCATACGGAAAGCATCACGCGCACGTAGAGTGTGTCCTGCCACAGGTGCTGGGTGAGGGCGAGCAGGAAGGCGTGCAGTCCCACCATGGCACTGGTCAGCAACAACATGGTCCGGGCGCCGAAGCGATCGATAAACGGCCCCAGCGCCAGCGCCGCCGCGGCGCCGATCAGGCCCATCATCGCCACCAGCTGAGACCACTGCGGCGTGCTGAAGCCGAAGAGTTTCACCGCCGCGATCGGCATCAGGGCGTGACCGTAGCCGGATACCAGCCCGTCACAGACCATGATCAGCATCAGGACGATGCTGGCCTTGCCCCAGAGCTCGCGGTTGAGTGCCCCCAGCTGTTTGCCAAGCGCCTCCGGTGGCCGGGCCTCGGCGACTGCCGCACCCTCGCTCCAGGGCAGCAGGCGTTCGCCCTCGTGTTCGCGCACCCGGAGGAAGAGGCACAGCACCAGCGCGGAGACCAGCGCCATTACCAGCCCGGTGACCGCGAACCCGAAATTTACCAGCAGCAGGCCGCACACCGCCGAGGATGCACCCCAGCCGACGGCCTTGCCGAAGGCCATGAAGGCGTTCAGCCGACCCTGTTCCTGAACCGGCGTGAGATCGATGGCCATGCCGTCGACCGCCACGTCCTGGGTTGCCGCGAAGACGTTCACCAGGGTGCCGAACAGCATCAGCATGCCCATGGACTGGGTGGGGTCTGGCACCAGCGCGAGTGACAACAGCGACAGGGTGAGGCCCAGCTGTGCACCGAGGACCCAGGGGCGGCGGCGCCCCATGGCGAGAAACTGGAATCGGTCCATCAGGGGACCGGAGAGCAGCTTGAAAGCCCAGGGCAGGGTGATGACGGCGAGATAGGAGGCGATCGCGCCGGCGCCCACATCGCGGCTGGCCAGCCACGCCGGCAGCGCGATGGCCAGCAGGCCGGCGGGAATGCCCTGGGCGAAATACATCATCGCACCAGTGGCGTAGCGGGTGCCGGCACTGGCGGCGAGCTCGAGCCTGATGGTCATGCGATTCCCCCCCGAAACACTGAAGGTTAGCCGCTTATGTGTGCGCTAACCAGTGAGGCGGGGGGATGTGTGCCGGCTGCTGCTCGCGCCTCAGTTGTCCAGCTGTTCCACCGAGGGTTCGCGCCGCCGGCGGGTGCGTGCGGGAACCATGTCCCGCATCGCCTCGAGCTTGCCGAAACACAGCAGCTTGTCGCCGGACTCCAGCTCCCGGTCGCGGCGCGGGTTGGGGATGACTTTGCTGCCCCGGTACAGGGTGAGGACGTTGATGTCCCGTTCCAGCAAACCGGTCTCGAGGATTTTCTGGCCGATAAACCGCGAGCCCTCGGGAACGTAGATCTCGCTCACGCCGTAGCCCTTGCTGACGGTCAGGCGCTGGCGCACGTCGATTTCGGGGAAATCCACCTGGGCGGCGATATAATCGATCACCGCGCCGGCGACGTCGAGGCCGGTGGCAGTCTCGATACCCTCCAGCCCCGGCGAGGAATTCACCTCCATCACCTGGGGGCCGGTTGCGCTTTCCAGCATGTCGACGCCGGCGACCCGCAGCCCCATGATCTGGGTGCAGCGCACCGCGGTTTCCGCGTAGGCCTCATCGAGTTCCACCGGTTCGGCGATGCCGCCGCGATGGACGTTGCTGCGAAACTCCTGGCCCTGGGCGACCCGGCGCATCGCGGCGACCACGCGATCGCCGACCACGAAGGCGCGGATGTCCTTGCCCTTGCTCTCGGCGACGAACTTCTGGATCAGCACGTTCTGTTTCTGGCTCTGCAGCAGCTCGATGATCGATTCCGCGGCTTTTACCGATTCCGCCAGCAGCACGCCGATACCCTGGGTGCCCTCGATCAGCTTGATGATCACCGGCGCGCCGCCCACCCGTTCGATGGCCGGCAGGACGTCCTTCTTGTCGCGCACGAAGGTGGTGCGGGGAATCCCGACCCCGTGGCGGCTGAGAATCTGCAGGCTGCGCAGCTTGTCCCGGGAATTGTTGATGCCGTGTGCGGTGTTGGCGCAGAACACGTCCATCTCCTGGAACTGGCGGACCACCGCGGTGCCGTAGTAGGTGATGGAGGCGCCAATCCGCGGCAGCACCGCGTCGTAGTGGCTGAGGTGCTTCTGGCGGTAGTAGAGGTCCGGTGCACCGCGCTCGAGGTCGATGGCAAATTTCAGGGTATTGAGCACATTGACCTCGTGGTCGCGCTGCTCCGCCGCCTCCTTCAACCGGCTGGTGCTGTAGTTATTTGGGCTGCAGGAAAGAATCGCGAGTTTCATCGTGAGTCCTTGTCAGTTGCTTGATTAGTTGGTGGGGGGGGCTTCAGGCGTTCTGGTGAGCGGTACAAAGGCGACCGGCAGCACCGACTGGCGGGCGACTTCCCCCGCCGCGTCCACTTCGACCACCAGCAGTTCCTGGTAGCCGTGCCGGGCGCCGACCGGGATCACCAGCTTGCCGCCGGGCTTCAGTTGGCGCAGGAGGGGGGGAGGCAGGTGTTCCGCGGCGGCAGTCACGATAATTCCGTCGAAGGGGGCGTGTTCCGGCCAGCCCGCGTAGCCGTCCCCGGCCCGCACGGTGACGTTGGTATAACCCAGGCGCTCCAGCACCGCCGTTGCGCTGTCGGCGAGAGAGGCGATGATCTCGACGCCGTACACCTGCGCCACCAGGAGTGAAAGCACGGCGGCCTGGTAGCCCGAACCGGTGCCGACCTCAAGTATGACGTCGCCGGGTTCGGGCTCCAGCAACTCCGTCATCAGGGCCACGATAAGTGGTTGGGAGATAGTCTGGCCGGCGGCGATGGGCAGGGCGGTATTCTGGTAGGCGCTGTCGCGATAAGCCGGCAGGACGAATTCCTCCCGGGGCACGGCGGCCATGGCGTCCATGACCCTGTCGCTCAATGTGCTGCGGCCGGTATAGCCGGCGGAGTCCGCCACCGAATCCCGGATCGCCTGCAGCATGGCCTGTCGCTCGGGAGGGATTTCCGACCAGCCCGTGTTGGATAGGGACATCAGCGCCACCGTCATGGCCCGGAGCAGCCCGGGCAGTCTGTGAGTTTTAGCCGCCACACCAGCAGTGTAGATCGTTCGCCAGGGGTTCGACAGCCGGGTTGGGTGGTGGGCTGTCAGCCGGCGGCGCTGTGCCGGTAATGTGGCGCCAAATGGCTTGCGCTTAACGCGCCGAGCTCGCCCATCAGGCGCTGAATCCGCTGTTTCCAGTTGCCGTAGCCCGCTTTCCTGACCGGCAGGGGCTGCAGGCGGGGATCGAGTTCGGCGGTATCCTTGATGTACAGCCGCCGGTTGATCTCGATCATGATCGCCGGGACCCGTGTATCCCCCGCGAAGCGCTCCGGCACCAGGCAGCCCGCATAGGGGTAATTTACCTCGACGCAATATCCCAGGCCCTCGATGAATTGCCGGCAGTGCTCCAGCAGCCACGCGGGCGTGTTGGCGCAGGTGCCGAGGCAGAAATCGGGGCGTTCCCGTTTGCCTTCGTCCTCGAAGGCAAAGGGTTTGTCGGCGAAACTGTGACAGTCCAGCAGCAGGCTGTAGCCCCACTGCTCGACCTGCTGTTCCAGCTGCGCCTCCAGGTGCAGGTGCCAGGGCCGGTAGTAGTTCTCGACCATCAGGGTGCGCTCGACCGCGGACAGGTCGCGGCGCAGGCGCACGCCCTGTGTGCTGTGGGTATAGATCAACCCCTGGCCGAACGCGGCCTTTTCTTCCAGTGCGTCATCCTCGAAGCGCTCCACATCCAGCGCCACCCGGCTGATCGGGGTCTGCGTCATCGCGATGCCGGGGAGGGCAAACAGGTCGTCTGCGTACCAGTCGGTGACGGCCAGCATTTCCCGCCACAACTCGGCCTCAGAACAGGTGAACTGGCGCTGGGCCGTCGCGGGAATGATGGTGCCCGCATGGGGAATATGCGCCGTGATGGGCAAGTTCGGTTTTGGGTACATGGCTACTCTCCTCGGTGGTTCGCCGGGTGTCGTTGGCATCGAGAGTGAGATTGGGAGAGTGGGGCGGGGGAACCTGGTTGGTTGCCTTGCGGCCACATCACTCCTTGGAGTCGACCACCTTGCCCAGGTTGGCAGGTTGGCGGGGCGGATGCCCTCTCTTGATGCTGGGGGAAGTTTACTCCTTTGGCGATGCCAGTCAAAGTGTAAATTTTTGCCCTTCGCTCGAATGGTTCAATCGCACCGGAGGAGCGTACGGACTGGTTCTGCTGCAGCGGGAGTGGATCATTCGCCCGGGTGAGTTACAGGTTTTTTTGGATTACTATCCCTGCACAAAGCAAAGAATTTTAAAGTCAGGTTGAACCGGCTGGTTCGAGATTTATAGTGGTTGCATCTTTGCGCCCGGTGTATGGCTTTTGAATACTCTTGTTTCCGCAACGCGACAGTTGAGATAAGGATTTACCCATGTCCCAAACCCTCTTCATCACCGGCGCCACCTCCGGCTTCGGCCTGGCCTGCGCCCGCCGCTTCGGCAGCGAAGGCTGGAACCTCGTCATCACCGGCCGCCGGGAAGATCGTCTCAGGGCGCTGGCGGATGAACTCAAGGGCCAGTGCCAGGTGCTGCCGCTGGTGCTGGATGTCACCGACACCGATGCGGTGAAGGCGGCCGTCGCGGCGCTGGAGCCGCCGTTCAGTGAGGTTTACACGCTGATCAACAACGCCGGGCTGGCGCTGGGAACGGAGCCGGCACAGGATTGCGACCTGGAGAACTGGCACCGAATGATCGACACCAACGTGAAGGGGCTGACCACGGTCACCCATTCGCTGTTGCCGAACATTATCCGTACGGGGAAGGGCGCCACGATCATCAATATTGGTTCGGTGGCGGGGCACTGGCCCTACCCGGGCGGCAATACCTATTGCGGCACCAAGGCCTTTGTCGAGCAGTTTTCCTACGCCCTGCGCTGTGACCTCGAGGGCACCGGCGTGCGGGTCTCCAACCTGGCGCCGGGGTTGTCGGAAAGCGAGTTCACCCTGGTGCGCACCGGCGGTAACCGGGAAGCCTATGACGCCACCTACGCCGGCGCGGAGCCGATCCAGCCGGAGGATATCGCCAACACCTGCTGGTGGCTGGCGACCCTGCCGCACCACATGAACATCAATTCACTGGAAGTGATGGCCACCCGCCAGACCTGGGGGCGGCTCAGCATCCACCGCGAGTAGCACGCCTTACAGCGACTGTTCGAGGGAAGCGCGCAGGGTGCCGATCATCTCGTCCACCTGGTCCCGGGTGATGACCAGCGGCGGGCACAGCGCCAGCGCGTTGCCCGCCACGTTGCGCACGATCAGGCCGTTGTCCTGGCAGGCCTGGGCGGTGCGTTTCGCCAGGTCGGCCGCCGGGGCCTTACTGGCCCGGTCCTCCACCAGTTCCAGCGCGCCGATCAGGCCGGCGCCGCGCACTTCGCCCACCGCTTCGATATCCGCGAACTCCGCCAGTCGCTGTTGCAGGTAGGCGCCGGTCTCGGCGGCGTGCTGGTAGATGCCCTCGCGCTCGTAGATTTCCAGGGTTTTCAGCGCCGCGGCGCAGGCCACGGGGTGCCCGGAGTAGGTGTAGCCGTGGCCGAACACGCCGACCTGTGCGCTGGCCTCGACCATCGGTTCATAGAGATCGCCGCGGATAATGGACGCGCTGATCGGGTAGTAGGCCGAGGACAACTGCTTGGCGAAGGTCATCATGTCCGGCTGCTGGATATTCATGGTGTCGCAGCCGAACAGGTGGCCGGTGCGCCCGAAACCGGTGATCACCTCGTCCGCCCAGAACAGGATGTCGTAGCGCTTGAGGATGGCCTGCACCTTCTCGTAGTAACCCGCCGGCGGCACGATCACCCCGCTGGCGCCGGTGATCGGCTCGGCGATAAACGCCGCGATGGTCTCTGGTCCTTCGGCCACGATCAGCCGTTCCAGGTTGCCGGTAATCCGCTCCACAAACTCCGCCTCGCTCTCGCCGGGCAGCGCGCCGCGATAGTAGTGCGGGTGATCCGTGCGCAGGATGCCCAGCGCCTCCAGCGGCGCATCGAAGTGGGCGAGGTTGGCGGGCAGGCTGGTCAGGGCGCCCGCGGCGACGGTCACCCCGTGGTAGGCGCGCTCGCGGGTGATGATCTTGCGCTTCTCCGGCTTGCCGATGATATCGAAGTAGTAGTGCAGCAGCTTGATGTGCGTGTCGTTGGCATCGGAACCGGAGTTGCCGAAAAACACCTTCGCATCCGGCGTGGGCACCATCGCCGCCAGCTTGTCGGCCAGGTCAATCACCGGCTGGTGCGTCTTGCCGCCGAAGGTGTGGCTGAAGGACAGCGTCTCCAGCGCCCCGCTGATCGCGTCGATCAGTTCGCGGTTGCCGTAACCGAGCCCGGTGCACCACAGCCCCGCCATCCCCTCCAGGTAGCGCTTGCCCTGCTGGTCGTAGACGTAGATGCCTTCGCCGCGGGCGATGTTCAGTTGCTCGGTAGCCGTGAGGTTGGTGGTGGGATAGATGACGGCGGACATTGGGGGGCTCCAGTCGTGAGGCTCAAATCATGTGATTGCCAAAGTATGTCAAGAAATCCGGTGTAATCGTGATAACCCCGAGGGGGGACGTCCTGGCGTAGTGCCGCCAAAGGAACAGCGCTAGGAACGAGCGCCTGTCATGGATGTTGCCCGCTGGAACCGTGAGGCGACAGGACGTCGCCGACCGAGCCTGCACAGGGATGTGCGTTTTTTGGCGTGTTCCAGCGGGCAACATCCATGACAGGTGCGTGATCGAACCTCCCAGCTTGGGCATTGTCATTAGACAGCGTCATTCGAACAGCGCCTGCAAATCCGGTTTCCACACATCTCTTGACCTTCCAGTTGCAGGAAGGTTTAGATTGAAGGCATGCTCACCAAAGGAGGTCCGAATGAACATCTCCGAAGCCGCCCGCCGCAGCGGGCTCAGCAGCAAGACCATCCGCTATTACGAAGAGATCGGCCTGATCGAGCCCGCCCGCCGCGCCGATAACGGCTACCGCCAGTACAGCGCCGCACAGGTGGAGGAAATGCAGTTCCTGTCCCGGGCCCGCAACGTCGGTTTTGACCTCGACGAATGCCGCCAGCTGTTGGGCCTGCACCGCGACCATTCCCGCCAGAGCCGCCACGCGCGGCAGCTGGTGCTGGAAAAAAGCGCCGACCTGCAGCGGCGGATCGATGAACTGGTCGCCATGAAAGCGACCCTGGAAGCCATGGCCGAACGCTGTCGGGGCGATGAAGGCCCGGAATGCGCGATTCTCGATGACCTGGCGACAGGCGGAGGCAGGGCATGAGCCACGACAAACATTGCTGCGAACCCACACCGCGGCCGGCCAGTTGCCACGCGGAGGCGGCCACCATCCCTGCCGCGAGTTGTCACGCTGCGGCTGCCACCGCGACGGCCCCCGGCTGCCATGCCGAACTGCAGCCCGCGGCGGATGCCTGCTGCGATACCCCGCAAAATCGCGACTATTTCCTGTGGACCTTCCTCGGCATTACCGCGGCGGCCTACCTCTACGGCGCCTTTGTGTCCCACGACCACACAACGGCGATCGGCATGTTCGCCGGCGGTATCTACGAACTGTTCAACCGGATGTGGTGGGGCCTGCTGGTGGGTATTTTCTTCGTCGGCCTGCTGGCGAAGGTGCCGCGGGACCTGGTGATGGGCCTGCTGGGGCGCCACGCAGGCTTAAACGGCATGCTGCGCGCCACCGCCGCGGGGGTACTGCTCGACCTGTGCAGCCACGGTATTCTCGCCGTGGGCATGAAGCTCTACGAGCGCGGCGCCAGCGTCGGGCAGGTGATGGCCTTCCTGCTGGCCAGCCCCTGGAACTCCTTCTCGCTGACCCTGATCCTGTTCGGCCTGATTGGAATCTGGTGGACGCTGCTGTTCATCCTGATTTCCGCGGTGATTGGCATTGTCACCGGCCTTATCTTCGACAGCCTGGTCCGCCGCGGTACGTTGCCGGAAAGTCCCTATCGCCTGGAGGCAGGCGAGGGCCGGCCGGTGGGCGAAGTCTGGAACGAAGTGCGGCAGTCCGCGAAGTTTTCCTTCAGCGGCCTCGGCGGCATCATCCGCGATGGGTTTGCCGGCTCCCGCCCGGTGATTCGCTGGACCTTCTTCGGCCTGGTGATCGCCGGGGCGATTCGCGCCTTCGTGCCGATGGAGGATTTCGCCACCTGGTTCGGCGCCAGTTTCACCGGCCTGGTCCTGACCCTGTTGGCCACCACCATTATCGAGGTGTGTTCGGAGGGCTCCACGCCGATCGCCGCGGACCTGCTGAACCGCGCCGCGGCGCCGGGCAACGCCTTCGCCTTCCTCATGGCCGGGGTGGCCACGGATTACACCGAGGTCATGACCATCCGCGAGACGGCGAAGTCCTGGAAGATCGCCCTGTTCCTGCCGCTGATCACGGTGCCCCAGGTGATGGTGGTGGGCTACATACTCAACCAGTTCTGAGCAACCGTCCCGCGCGCATTTATGGTCCGTGGGGCCTGCTCCCGACCAAAGCTGGTTATGAACAACGCTGTTGCCTAAATGCTTCAACCCCGGCGGTTTCTGGTTTACCATAGCGCCCCCAAACCAAGTCTGGAGGACAGGCAGTGGCCTTTAATGTTGTAGAACTGAAGCCCAATGTGGGTGCCGAGTTGCAGGCGACCCGCGAAGAATTCATGAGCGGCGAATACGCCGGGCAGATTCGTGATCTGCTGGAGGATCGCGGCGTACTGATTATCCGCGGTGCCAACTTCGACGATGAAGCGCAGCTGCAGTTCTGCCGCTCCCTGGGGGAGTTGATGGCCCTGGGTGGCCAGGAAATCTTCAAGATCTCCCTGGACCCCAAGACCAACCCGACCGCCGCTGAGTACCTCAAGGGATCGCTGCTGTGGCATATCGACGGCGCCATGGATGATGTGCCGTCCCGCGGCTCCATCCTCACCGCCCGCCAGCTGCCCGCCGCCAAAGAGGGCAACACCGAGGTGTCCAACACCTACAAGGCCTTCCAGGACCTGCCGGAAGACGAACAGAAGCGCCTCGAGGGCCTGCGCGTGGTGCACACCATGGCCGCTTCCCAGCGCCGTACCTACCCGGACGCCAGCGAAGAGCAGAAAGCCGACTGGGACAAGTACCCGCCCAAGGTGCACCCGCTGGTGTGGACCCACAAGTCCGGCCGCAAGTCCCTGCTGTGCGGCGTCTCCGCCGATTACATCGAGGGTATGGACCTGGACGAGGGTCGCGCGCTGCTGGAGAAACTGGACGCCCACTGCACCCAGGACCAGTATGTCTACAGCCACGAGTGGGAACTGGGCGACCTGCTGATCTGGGACAACACCGTGTCCCTGCACCGTGCCGCACCCTACACGCCGGACGGCGGCCGCCTGATGCACCGGGTGACCCTGGTCGGCGAGGAAGCGATCGCCTGATAGCGCGCAAGCGGTTTTGAGAACGCCGGCCCTGTGCCGGCGTTTTTGTTTGTTTGCCTAGAAGTCCGGCGCTGACTCGCCGCTGAGCCACTCGCCGCTCGCCGGATGCCTGAAGCCGATGTGGGTGGCGTGCAGCAGCAGCCGGTCCGCCATCCCCAGCGCCTCTTCGTGGGCGTACATGTCGCAGCCGAGAATGGGGTGGCCCAGCTCGCGCATGTGAATCCGCAACTGGTGTGAGCGGCCGGTCACCGGTTTCAGGCGCACCCGGGTGCGGTCCGGGTAGCGCGTCATCACCTCGTAGCGGGTGAGGGCGTGCTTGCCGCGCTCGTGGTCGATCATCTGCAGGGGCCGGTTTTCCCAGTCGCAGCGGATCGGCAGTTCGATCTCGCCACTGTCGTTTTCAACGATGCCCCAGACCACCGCCTCGTAGGTTTTTTCCACTTCCCGCCGCTGGAACTGGCGGCTGATCTCCGCGTGGGTGGGTTTGTCCAGGGGAATGACCATGATGCCGGAGGTATCGAGGTCCAGCCGGTGGACGATACTGGCGGTGGGGTAGTCCTGCTGCAGGCGCGAGATCAGGCTATCCTTGTTCAGGGGGTGGCGGCCCGGAATGGACAGCAGGAGGTGCGGTTTGCGCACCAGCAACAGGTGCGGGTCGCGGTAGAGAATCCTGGTGGCTTCCTGGCTGTGCGGGACTAGGTAGGGGGGCTGTTCGCTCATGTCGCGCATTGTATAGGAGGTCGCCTGCGCGGTGTGATTGCGGCGGGGAATTTTCTGCGTACATGTCGCAATCAATGGGTGAAGCAAACGCTGCGAACGCGGACAATGGCGGCTGCGACAATAATATTCTACAGGGGCCGCGGCGAATGGCCGCCGGGGAAGGAGTGCGCCGTACATGATGCAGCAACTGGGGCTGATGACCTTCTCCGCGCTGGTGGTGGGGTGCCTGCTGGCGATCTCGCTGATCAGCCAGATCCGCAAGCTGACCGCCAGGGTGGAGTCGCTCGAACGGCGGCTCGCTGCCCGCGACTCTACAACGTCCTCCGTCCCGGGCCGGCAGCCGGCGACGCCGGGCGCCGGTGATGCTGACGCGTTGACTGCGGCGGCCAGGAGCGTGCCGCCAGCACGGCCATCACCGCTGGAGGCGGGTTCCACAGGCAGGCCACCGTCGCGTGCAGCGACTGCGCCTGCGACGGCAGCGGGCGAGGTTGCGGGCAGCCCCGGTCCTGCGCAATCAGCCTTCAAACAGCGCAAGAGCTCCCCCGGTTTCGGGCACCGGCTCCGCATACACCTGCAGCAGTACTGGATGATCTGGCTCGGCGGCCTGTGTGTCGCCCTGGCGGGCATCTTCCTGGCCAGGTACGCCGTCGAGCAGGGTATGCTCGGCCAGCGTACCCGGGTGGCACTAGGCCTGCTCTGTGGCGCGGGCCTGCATGTCGCAGCGGAATTGTTTCGGCGCAAAACCGGGGAGTCCCATCCCGCCTTTGCCGCGCTGGCCGGCGGCGGCAGCATCACGCTGTTCGCGGTGCTGCTGGCCTCCATGCGCCTGTACGACCTGCTCAGCCCGGGGACCACCTTCGTGTTGCTGGCCCTGGTGGCCATTCTCACCATGTGGCTGGCGCGGCTGCAGGGCCCATTCCTCGCCGCCATCGGGATCGTCGGCGCCTACCTGGTGCCGGTGCTGGTCTCCAGCGGCGAGGGGCGCATCCTGGTGGCGCTGGTATACGCCCTGATCATCAGCGCCAGCGCGCTGCTGCTGATGCGCTACGTGTTCCGGCCGTGGCTGTGGTGGGCCTTCGTGGCGGGCGCCGTCGGCTGGTGGATGATCAGCCTGGGCAGTGCCGATGCGGACTACCTGCGCGGCTACTACCTGGCGGCGGTGGCATACCTGATGCTCTGCCTGCCCTACCTGGACTGGTTGCTGCGCCAGCGGGTGGAGTTGCCGTCGCTGCGCTTTCACCGCGCCATGTTCAAAACGCTGGAACCGCCGCTGGAGCGCTACTACCCGCTGACCTTCGGGCTGCTGGGCCTGGCCCAGTGCCTGTCGGTTCTCGAATCCCCCGGCCTCGCCCAGGCCTTCTGGATCTGGAGCCCGCTGCCACTGGTGGCGCTGGTCGCCGCCCGCAACCGGGAGAACCTGAACGCGATTCCCTGGCTGCTGCTGTTGGCGACCTGTGCCACCTGGGTGCTGACCCGGCTGGGGGATGGCGACCTGTTGCAGTTCCCCGTGCCGGAAAACCGCCAGTTCCTGGTCTACCTCGCAGCGACTGCGGCGCTCTATACGGTCCTCGCGCTGCGCAACCTGCGGGTCAACCGCTTCCCGGGCATCTGGAGCTCACTGGCTGCGCTGGCGCCGCTGTTACTGCTGGCCCTGGGCTACCTGCTGACATCGAGGATGCAGGTCTCCCTGCAATGGGGCCTGTGCGCGCTGACTGTCGCGCTGGTCTACCTCGCGCTCGCTGGCGCCGTGCTGAAGCGCAGTGATATCGAGCAACTGGTGATCTGGTTGTTGTTCGGCGGGCACTTCGCCTTCTCGCTGGCGGCCATAGCGGTACTGGAACAGGCACAACTGACCCTGGCGATTGCGCTGCAGATGGTATCGCTCGCCTGGATCATGCAGCGCTTCGCGGTAACCGGGCTCGGTTGGCTGCTCAAGCTGATCGTCAGCGTGGTTATCGTACGCCTGACCCTGAACCCCTGGCTGGCGACCTACCCGGAGGCCGGGCACTGGTCCCTGTGGACCTACGGCGGCGCGACGCTGTGCGCGGTGCTCGCCTCGCGGATGCTGCAAGCCACGCCCATGCTTTCGCGCTGGACGGAGGGCGCCGCGCTGCACCTGTTCGTGCTCACCCTGTGGACGGAGTTGCGCTACTGGCTGTACGACGGCGCTATTTTCAGTCACCAGCTGGAGTTTCTCGAAGTGGCGATCTACATGCCGCTGTTCGGGCTGGTCGGGCTGGTGTACTACCGGCGCAGCCTGGTCAGCCAGAGCCTCGCCTTCCTCTACCAGCGTTTTTCCGTGGTGCTGGCCTGCCTCGCGCTACTCTGCTACCTGGTGATTCTGATGTCGACGCTGGCCAGCAAGGCGTGGGTGGTGAATGCCATCGGTGCTACCCCGATAGCCAACCTGAGCCAACTCGCCTTCGGTGTACCGGTCCTGCTGGGATTGCTCTACGGCTGCTTCCATGACCGCCGGTACCGCAACATGGCCTTCGGATTTTGCGGGTTGGCGCTGTTCGCCTACGCCTCGATCCAGATACGCCACCTTTTCCAGGGTAGCGTGAGCCTGCACGGCGGTGCTTCGGATGCCGAACTGTATACCTATTCGATTGTCTGGCTGGCGATGTCGATCGTGACGATTCTCGGCGGCGCCTGGCGCCTGGGGCAAACGGTGTACCGGGCAGGCATGTTGTTGCTGGCGCTGGTGATCGGCAAGTTGTTCCTGGTGGATATGAACGACCTGGAGGGCCTGCTGCGCATCGCCTCGTTCATGGGCCTGGGTATTGCGCTGCTCGGCATTTCCTACCTGCACCAGCGGATACAGCGTGCGGCAGTGCGTGACTGATGGACGCCGCGGTGCATTGACGGTGCAGGCCGACGGGGCAAAAACTTGACGGCGGTGAACCGCTGGCTACAGTGAGGAGTGAGCGGTTCATTTCAATAACAGCAGCCTGCAGGGGACAAATCTATGAACTGGTACCTGGATGTTCTGAAAAAATACGCGGTATTCGATGGCCGGGCACGCCGCAAGGAATACTGGTTTTTTGTGCTGTTCAACATCATCGCACTGTTGGTGCTTTCCTTTGTCGACAGCCTCTTCGGCACCTATGACCCGGAAGTGGGCGTCGGTATCCTGAGCGGTATCTACTGCCTGGCGATTTTCCTGCCCGCCCTGGGCGTGGCCATCCGGCGGCTGCACGATACCGATCGCAGCGGCTGGTGGATTCTCGTGGGATTCATCCCCCTGATCGGCGGCATCGTACTGTTGGTGTTCTACGTGCTCGACGGCACACCGGGCAGCAACCGTTTCGGCCCCAATCCCAAGGGAGTCGAGGGAGGCATGGCGGCTGAGGCCTGAATCACCGCTCCCCTGCGCCGACCAGGCTGAACGGCTGGCGGCGCGCATTGCGCAAACCATTCCGGGCGGCGAATTGCAGGTTCAGGCGCTCCCCGTGCTGCCCGATCTTCGCCTGCTGTTGCTGGCTACCGATTATCCGCGCCAGGCGCTGGATGCACAGGCGATGGCCCGCATCATGGACGACCCGCTGTACTGGGTATTCTGCTGGGCCTCCGGGCAGGTGCTCGCGGAATTCATTTTCGAAAACCCGGCCCTGGTAGCAGACAGGCGGGTGCTCGACTTCGGTTGCGGCTCCGGCGTGGTCGCCATTGCCGCAGCGCTTGCCGGCGCGGCGGAAGTCATCGCCTGCGACATCGATCCCCTCGCGCTGGAGGCGACTGCCATCAACGCACAGTTGAACGGGGTCAGCCTGACACTCAGCGATGACTACCATGCGGTGACGGGAGCAGTGGACCTGATCACCGTTGCCGATGTGCTCTACGACCGGGAAAACCTGCCCTGGCTGGCGGAATTTGTGCAGCGGTCACCCGCGGTGCTGGTGGCGGATTCGCGGGTGAAGGATTTTGATTTTCCGCCCTACCAATTAATCGACAGGCGTGAGAGTTGCACCTTGCCGGACCTGGATGAGTCGGCGGAGTTTCGTACGGTTTCAATATATCGGGCTGAAAAACAGAAATTGACGGATTGAAGGGAAGCGCTAATGGGTTTTTATAAATTGCTCGAGATTTTTGAAAATTGCTACAGCGTCGCCCAGGGGAGAATGTTTTGACGGTACTTGTGCCCATGCGGGAGGAGGAATTCAACCTCTTCCTGCTGTCCTCGGCTACGGCCTACGCGGATGACAACATCAAGTCCGGCAGGTGGTTACCGGAAGGCGCACACGACAGGGCAATATCAGAGTTAAGGGATTTACTGCCACAGGGCATCGATACGCCAGATAACTATCTCTTTGAAATCCTCGCGTCGCCGGATGGTGCCGCTGTCGGCTATATCTGGTGCGCCATTCAGGACAATCACGGACAACGCAGCGCCTTTGTCTATGACGTGGAAATCAAACCGGAATTCCGCCGGCAAGGCTACGCAACCGATGCTTTCATCTCTATTCAAGAGCACTTGGCAGCGTTGGGGCTGGAGAGCATTGGCCTACATGTTTTTGCGTTCAACGAAGGAGCTATCGCTTTGTACAAAAGGCTTGGCTTCGAGGTGACGGGGGTCAACATGCAAAAGAAACTGAACGAGCGCCTTACGTAATACACTTCGGCCGATGACGTGGCGCTACCTTGCAAGTGATTGCAGGCGGTGCAATTGCAGAGGTCCGCTTTCGCCTATATGCAGTCACTACGTCGCATCTCTGGATATTGGCTAGAGGTGACTTAAACCCTTGACATGCAGTTAATAAAGCGAGGGCAGAGAAGTTTGCCGTGAATTCGAACTGCATACATTGGCGACTAACGGGTCCCTACTTTTCTCCGAAGGTATTTCCCGGGGAAAACAATCAGGTTGCGTTTTAAAATCATGGCTCTCCCTTCTTCCTCGCTTGCTTGATAGAGTGCGCTCTCACGTCTCCAGTCAATGCCAAAAAATCAACCGTCCGCAAAGTGATTTCATACATGGACGTTGCGGGGATTATGAATGCACAAATACGATTCCATCTGCCTGGTAACATTTCATTTGATAACCGTAAAATAGTTCCCATATCCCGGCACAAATTTGAAGACACTTCACCCTGATAAAGCATTGCAGTTCAAGAACGGAGCAGCAGGCAGCGGACTTTTTTCGATACGCCGGTTGACCGGGGCTGATTTGTGACCAATGCAACTGACAAGTAACACGACACGGCGTTAGCGGGTTTGGGCGGCTCCGGCGATACGTAGCCGCTCGCCCTGAATTGCGCACAAAACAATGGAGAAACACATGTACAAGGTACTCCACTTCATTAAGCGAAAATCACACCTGACCCACGAGCAGTTCCGGGATCACTTCGAGCACTCGCACGCAGCGATGGCGATAAAGTTCTGCGGACACCTTTTTACATCCTATCAACGTAATTACTTCACCCAGGTATACACTGGCGGCGATTCACGCGAGCCGAACAGCGGTTACGGGCCTCGGGAATGGGAGTGGGATCTCATATCCGAGTGGATTCTGCCTGACGAGGCATCACTCGAGGAAATCTACCGGATCATGCTGCAGCCTGAAATCGATGCGCTCTTTCGTGCCGACGAGGATCGAATCATCGATCGCGCTGCAACGGTCACGATTCCCTGTGAGGTGCGCGATACCGGGACTGTATTCGAGCCAAAGGGCACGGTCTTCGATACCCCCAGCGGCGAGCCGTCCTGGGATTGAAAATCCACTCTCCAGTGGATTCGGGGCGGCATTCCGGCGGCACCTCGCCGACCAGCACGACGGGGTAGCCGTCGTGCAATTCGACCACTTCGGGGCAAAGCCCCAGGTCTATGCCGAGACCGGTAACGACTCCCATCGCTTCCAGGAGAATCAGGGACTCAGGCGGCAGCGGAGAAAACCGGCGAAACAGACTGGACGGTCCTGGGCGTCAACAGGTGGACAGTTCTAGACGCCAGTTGACAACATGACGTCTGGAGAGACGTGGCAGCGACTCCTTCCGGGCCAGCAAATGTGATCAGTGAAAACGTTTGCTTTGAGGTCGAAGCAGTTACCCCGATCAAGTTTCGATCAGTACCTCTGGAGGCCTCTTTCGCCTGTTTCGCAATTAGACGAATACGCACTTCAGAGCCGAGCTGTGCGACTACTCCAGTAAGAATTCTCTCGAGCCGCGCTCCAATTGCCATGCTTACTGCCCATCACCAATCTGTTGACTTCGACCGTCAGCCACCAGCGCTGCCACATTACTGCCCGTAAGGCTTTTGAGGAACGCGAGCAGATCCGCCTTGGCTGCATCGTCCAGGTTCAGTGGATGAATGCGCGGATCCTGGCTTTCGTGAGGCACCCCACCGGCGTTGTAGTGGTCAATCACCGCTTCCAGATCAGGCAATGAACCGTCATGCATGTACGGAGCGGTGATAGCCACGTTGCGCAGAGTCGGTACCCGGAAGCGCCAGCGGTCCGCGGTTTTTCCAGTAACCTCATAGCGCCCGAGGTCGCTAGCCCGGGGGCGGTGGAAGTCTACGGTGGGCGTCACTTCGACCCCCGGTGCAAGCCGGATCGAGATCGCGTCCTTGCCGATTCCCATACTGCGTGCATAACCGATACCCGTATCGTAAAATTTTCCGTTGCTGAATAGTGCGTAGTCCTTCTCCACGGTGTGGCAACTGACACAGGTCAGTTCCTGAAACAGGCGCCAACCGCGAATGGCTGATGCATCCAAAGCCGCTTCGTTTCCGCCAAAGTACCAGCGGTCGAACGGGGAATCGGCTGACACCAGCCCGCGCTGGTAACTCGCAAGGGCCATGCCGACAGTCTCCACGGTGAGACCCTGTTCGAAGGCCGCCTCGAATAGCCCCTCGTAATCCTCAGCCTCCCGTAGGGATGCCAATACAAAGCCAATACTCGGGTTGGCCATCTCATTGAAGTTCAGTAATGGCTGCCACACCTGATTCTCTATCGTGGATTCACGACCGTCGTGAAAGATGGATATTTGATAGCCAACATTGAGTAGGGAGGGTGCGTTGCGCCTGACGAAGCGACCCTCGATGCCTACGGGGGTCCTGACTTCGTACTGGGTAAAGCCCTGTTCGGGTACATGACACATCGCGCAGGACAGAGTGCGATTAAAGGACAGCCGGCGGTCATAGAACAATTTGCGGCCGAGGTCTATTCTGAGCGGAGTGGCCGGGTTGCGCTGGGGCAGGGTTTGGAGTGGAAGACCCAGGGGTGGTTCGGCTATGTTGGTTGACAAATCGATTCTTTGTCCGTCGATGGCCTCAATTTCCCGCGAGTTTTCGAAATTTTGCGCGCCGGCACCCACCGCTAAACCAAGCGCGATACAAAAGCCGGCACGACTTGCCAACACGGCGAACTTGTCTATGCTTTGTCCAACATAACAAGAATTATTATAGGAGGTTTCAATGAGAACCCTGCTATTGTTTTTCTGGTTCACCCTCGCCACTGTACTGTCTCCCTGGCTCCTGGCCGATGAAACCTGCATGTCGCCCTATATGGCCAAAATCGAAGGGCAGGAAGACTTCGTCTATGTCTGGACCCTGGGGGTTCCGGGAATTGGCGATGAACAGGACAAGCTGGTCACTGTCGATGTTAATCCTGAGTCCGAGAGTTATGGCGAGGTCCTCGCCAGCCTGTCGGTTGGAGGACGCAACGAAGCCCATCACACCGGGCTCACGGATGACCGGCGCTACCTTTGGGCATCTGGGCTGGATACCAGCAAGATCTTTATATTCGATATCCACACAGACCCAGCCAACCCGCGGCTTCATAAGACCATTTCTGATTTCGTCGGCAAGAGCGGTGGCGTGGTGGGACCGCATACCAATTACGCTCTACCGGGTCGCATGATCCTGACAGGCCTGTCGAATAATCGCGACCACGGCGGTCGAACGGCGCTGGTCGAGTACACCAATGCCGGCGATTATGTCGCCACCTACTGGATGCCCACAGACGAAAACCTCCAGGGAGCGGTGAAGTCTGGTCAATTCGCCGACGGCTACGGTTACGACGTCCGTGTGCTGCCGCGCAAGAACCTCATGCTGACATCCTCCTTCACCGGCTGGAATAACTACATGATGAACCTGGGCACGATGATGGCGGACGAGGAGGCGATGAAGGCCTTTGGCAATACCATGGTGATATGGGATATGCACGCGCGCCAGCCACGCAAGGTGCTCGACGTTCCCGGTGCACCACTGGAAATTCGTTGCGCATGGAACGCAGATCACGACTACTGCTTCACCTCTACTGCGCTCACCTCAAAGATCTGGCTTGTCTATCTGGACGGTGACGGGCAGTGGCAGGCCGAGGCGGTGGGCGATATCGGTGATCCCGCGAAAATTCCGTTACCGGTTGATATTTCCATTGCCAACGACGATACGCGACTGTGGGTCAATACGTGGAATGATGGAATGACACGTCTCTTCGACATTAGCGATCCACACAGTGCAAAACAGATCTATGAGAAAAAAATCGGTTCACAGGTCAACATGGTGAGCCAGAGCTGGGATGGCAAGCGGGTTTACTATACCTCGTCGCTACTGGCGAACTGGGACAAGACAGAACCTGCTGGTCCCGACCTCCAGTATCTGAAAGTCTATGACTGGAATGGCAACACACTGGAGCAGAAACTCGCCATCGATTTCTTCGACCGGAAGCTGGGCGCACCACACCAGATGCGTTTCGGCGCTTATTCATTGTATGAAGCGCCGGATGTCGCTGCGCGATGAAATACTGGGCGGCAGCAGTCTTCTACTGCTTCTTGCCCCTCTTCAGTTCATACGCCAGTGGCGAGCCGTCGGTATTGGCGCCGGGCTACGGAAAACTTGCGTTTACACCACCGACGCCCGGCACCTACTCCCTCCCGCCGTTGGGTAAGGCAGCCGACGGGGTAGTACTCGATCTCAGGGACCGATCCCAGCGACTGTACGATGTGCTCGACGGAAAGCTGATACTCCTGGGATTCATCTACACGCACTGTCCCGATATAAATGGCTGCCCATTGGCCAGCTACGTGATGAAGCAGGTGCAGGAACGGTTGGTAGTTGATACACAACTTCGTGATCAGGTGCGTCTCATCAGTCTCAGCTTCGATCCGACGTTGGACACCCCTGAAGCTATGCAGAAGTATTCTCACCATTTCAAGCGTAAAGATTTCGATTGGCGGTTCCTTACCACGCACTCCGAGGTCGAATTAATGCCTATCCTGCAGGGATACGGCCAGTCTCGGCAAAAGGTTTACGATAAGGAAGGAAATTACGCGGGCAGCATGTCTCATATACTTCGCGTTTACCTGATCGATCGAGGCAAAAGCATTCGCAATATTTACAGCGCAGGCTTTCTCCACGCGGACACGGTAGTCAATGATCTCGAAACGTTACTCCTGGAAGAAGGCCAAACCATTAGATAGATTTCCATAACCGCTGGGGAGCTTGGCTGCTTTCGCCTTGTAGCTGACTCTATACGTCGCTAACCGCCCATATAAAAAACTCCCCTATGAGCGGGGACAAGATAAGCCTTCAACAGGGCTACTTCTTTCGCGATCTCACTGCACCAATTAGGACTATGGTGAGCAATGCTGCGACGAGCATCCAGATGCTATCAACGGGCACGGTAACAGTGTTTGATGCTGCCGTGGCGCCCCATGTCATCGCACCCCAGGAGTCTCCCCAGTTGCCTGCTGCTGCGGAGGACGACGTGGCCATCAGGCCGATTGATATGCCAAATTTGGTTATCATTTCTGACCGGACTCTAGCACTTGTAGGCGTTGACGGAGCTCGCGATTTTGCTCAGATAACTCCTGTATTGCGGCGATCATAGGCGCGATTAAGTCGTTATAACGAACACTCATCATGCCGTCATTCTCTGACACTGATACCATCGATGAATCGGTTGCTTCGTTCCTTTCAAGCGCAGCTTGCAGATCCTGAGCTATCAGGCCAAATTCCGTGCCACTATTCGGGTCATTTATCCGGCGGTACTGAACAGGCGTCAGGTCATTTATGAACTCAAGCCCAAGTTGACTAGGTTTAACATCTTGCTTTAGGCGGCGGTCTGAAGATGAACTGAACGCAACCTGCCCCTCAACTTTCGTGACACCTGTATTGCCGATACGCACCATATTGGCGGCAGTTGTTCTCGCACCGAAGCCTACGGCCGTACTATTTTCGAAGTCGGCTGAAGTAGTTACGCCCAGTGCCGTTGAGCGCAATGCGGTTGCCCGAGCGTTGACACCGAATGCCGAACCAGCATCAGAAGCTCGGCTGGCGTACCCCACAGCAGTGGCGGATCCGCCATATGCAAGTCCCTGTAGCGCAGTGGACATCTCCCCAGATGCGGAAGCATCGTGCCCTACCGCTGTGGAGTAATTCCCGGTTCCAGAATGCTCAGATGGAGGCCCCTCAGGCCCAGCAGGCCCAGTGGGTCCATCAGGTCCGGAGGCCCAGCTGGTATATTGTCTATTGCCTGACCTAAAGCCTGGATGTTCTCATTCACTTCATCCGCATCGGCTATTGTTCCATTGCTAAAAATGTTGGGGACTGTAGTTTCTGCATAAGCAGAAATGGAACAAAGTTATAATAAAAGTAACGCAGCTGTTTTGAGCGCCATGTGGACCTCCATGTCGGTCGGAGACAGTCTTTTGCTCAAGGTAATGGGCGCAACGGTGCATGTAAACCATATGTTGTGCTTTCTCTTCAATTCCCCGGCTAACCAGTGACATATAGCAGATAATGATGCTCAGAGAGGAGTCAGCTTTGAGGTGGAAGCGGCCAGGGCCGCAATCGCCTACGAGCGGGCTTTTAGTCTAAACTGAAGCGCCACGCAGTGAGACGGTCGACCTATGGATGTCCCTGCTCCAGTTCTAGCACCCGCTGTTCGGGTATATCGCGGATCGACCACCGACCCGTTGCGTTGGGTGACGTGGAGTCCGAGAAAGGGTGACATCCTTGTGTGCACGCCGCCCAAATGTGGAACAACCTGGACTCAGGCCATGCTGGCGATGCTTGTCAACGGCAGTTCGAACCTGCCGGAGAAGGTGCCGGTACTGTCTCCCTGGGTCGACGCGGACCTTGGCGTTCCCGCCGATGAAGTTGCCGCAAGACTGGCTGCACAAAAGGGGCGGCGGGTGGTGAAGACGCATACGCCGGCAGACGGGTTTCCGATCTGGGACGGTGTAACAGTAATCGCTGTCTATCGACACCCACTGGATGTCTTCTTTTCCCTTCGCAAACACGTGGCCAACAAACGCGTGGCGGTGCCGGATCATCCGATGAGCTTACCCATCCCGGACTCTATCCGTCAGTTTATCAACGGACCAGCGGATCCGGACGATTTTGATAACGACACCTTGGCGTCCCTGACCCTCCACTATTCCCAAACGGTCCTTTCCGGACGCTATCCGCACCTCAACGTATTGCATTATTCGGACATGTTGCGCGACGGCCGTCGCACCGTACAAGGTCTGGCCAGGGCAGCGGGCATCGAGGCCGACGTGGACCTGATTGAACAGGTCGCAGCAGCCACGGCATTCGGGGCCATGAAGGCCAGAGCTATCGACTATGCGCCCGTGGCCGGTACCGGCTACTGGAAATCCGACGATGGATTTTTCGATTCTGCCAGTTCTGGTAAGTGGGAAGGCCAACTCTCGCAAGCCGAGGTCGAGCTTTTCAATACCCGTCTTGCTGAACTTGTGCCGGACGAAAAGGCGCGAACCTGGCTGATGGCGGGCGGCAGTTAGTGGCGCTTTCGGGCTGCCTGAACAGCGTTTCCCCGGAGATTTCTACGACCGCCGCGAGGTGGAGGCGGGCCTGCCTGATATCGCCCAAAGGCGGTTGATTGGTTTACACTCTCCGGATGTTTGCTTGGGTGAGCGACGTGAAGATTCACTGTTGTGCGCATGCTCACTGAACAAGTAAAAAACCAACGCGCTAAAGGCGGATAAATCGCGCTTTCCGGGTGGGCCGATGACCCTGTTTGAATACCTCAGCGTTTTTTTGTCTGTCATTATGGGGCTGGGTGTTACCCACATTCTGGCGGGGTTGAGCAAAACCATTCACTATCGCAAGTCTCTGGGATTGAACTGGGTGCACACACTCTGGTCAATCAATGTCCTCATCTACATTGTGATCATCTGGTGGGGGATGTTCTGGTGGAGCAAGCAGGTTGACTGGTCTTTCTTCGAATTCCTTTTGCTGCTGCTCTACGCGATAACGCTATTCCTTGCCGCGTCATTGCTGTTTCCCTGGGATATGCCCACGGACTTTGACTTCAAGGTTCATTTCAGGGAAACGCGTATCTGGTTCTTCTCGGTGTTCCTTTTTGCTTGGTGCCTCGATGTCCCTGAGACGGTGCTGAAGGCCGAAGAGGGGGTGAGAGCCCTTCCGCAGGTGTATTGGTTCCTGGTTGCGGTGCAAATGAGTCTTGCAGTGCTTGCAATATTCTGGTCGAACACGGTCTACCACAAGTTTTATGCGGTATTTTGGCCCGTGTTTACTATTGGCTACCTCGCTTTTGCGACCCTGGCGGTCATTGGCAATTGAGTGCAGTAATATGCGCTGCCGGCCACAGGGTGGACCCTGACTGACGCTTCGCATTCATTCCCTGTAAGGTGCGCGCAGCAAGGCCACCTTTACGCCTGATCATGTGCTTCAGGGCCACGCCCCAATTGCCACCTAACTCCCGTCATCCAGCAGTTCCCTGATCGTGTCCGGATTCAACACCTTGCCCTCGATGATGATATCGCCGTCGACCGCCAGCGCCGGAGTACGCATGATGCCGGCATCGATGATGGCGTTGGTGTCGGTTACTTTTTCAACCTCATAGGTTTTACCCAGCGCTTGGGCAGCGGATTCGGCGTTAGCGGTGAGTTGCTTGCATTTGGCGCAACCGCTGCCGTAGATAGTAAATTTCATGACGGCTCCCTCATTGCATTGGTGAACTTATCAATACCAGTTGCCATAAACGTAGCCGCTGATGGTGGCCATCACCACGACCAAACAGCAGTACACCAGGGTCTTTTCGGTGCCGAGAATCGTGCGAATCACCAGCATATTGGGCAGGGACAGGGCAGGGCCGGCAAGCAACAAGGCCAATGCCGGGCCTTTGCCCATGCCGGCCCCCATCAGGGCATCGACAATTGGCACTTCGGTGAGGGTTGAGAAATACATCAGCGCGCCGAGTACGGAGGCCAGCACCGTGGAAATGAACGAATCGTCCCCCACCGCCGCCGAGACCCACTGCGAGGGAATCAATCCCTCGTGACCGGGGCGACCCAGGGCCAGGCCGGCAAAAAACACGCCGGCAAGCAGCAGCGGCAGAATCTGTTTGGCGAAATCCCAGCTTTGCGCCGCCCATTCCCGATCCTGCTCGCGGTTCACGGCAATCAGCATCAGGCCGGCGCAGCCGAGTGCAAAGGGCAGTTCAGGGTGACCGGGAAGCAGTAGCGCAGCGACGACCAGTACAGCGCCAAGCGCGGCCAGGTG
The DNA here is from genome assembly GCF_048323675.1 of Haliea sp. E17. NCBI lineage: Bacteria > Pseudomonadati > Pseudomonadota > Gammaproteobacteria > Cellvibrionales > Halieaceae > Haliea > Haliea sp. E17. The sequence goes on along the minus strand of NZ_JBLWFK010000002.1, from coordinate 1,147,647 downwards.
AAGCGGCGGCCACTGCCAGCGCCAGATGAGCAACAATCCCAGGGCAACCGCCAGTGCGGCGGTAATCATCCACTTCCAGTGATAGATCGCCATCCACCAGGAGGTTTCAGCAGCAGCCCAGTTGGCGAATACCAGGATGCCGATCATCAGGCCGAAGAAAGCCACCAGCAGGCCCGCGGGCCTGTCACGGTCTTCGGCGCTAAATCCCCGGCCGTTGCCAGCCGCCCGGTCTGCCTCCTCCTTGCGGTAGACCAGATGCATGATCAGCCCGATTACCAGCGAAAACAGGATGGCGCCAATCGCGCGGGCGATGCCCATTTCCGCCCCCAGGACTTTGGCGGTGACGACGATGGCCATGATATTGATGGCTGGACCTGAGTACAGAAACGCAATTGCCGCGCCCAGTCCGGCACCGCGCTTGTAGATGCCGCCGAACAGAGGCAGTACGGTACAAGAGCACACCGCCAGCAAGGTGCCTGACACCGAGGCCACGCCCAGCGCCAGAGGCTTCGGGGCCTGTGGTCCCAGGTGACGCATTACCGAACCCTGGCTGATGTAGACGGCCATGGCGCCGGCGATCAGGAATGCCGGCAACAGGCAGAGAATCACGTGTTCCTGGGCGTACCAGTGGGTGAGCCGCACCGCCTCCAGTATCGCATTGTCGAAACGCGTATTTCCGGCTGGTATGAAGTAAACAACCAGGAAAATACCAACCATAAGTGCCAGTGGTTTGGTCACTTGCGGGTTGTCCTTGATCATTGACTTCAGTGAATGGAACACCGGTTAACGTCTCTTGCATCCCTCCGCGGAAAGCTAACAGTCCTCAGCGTGCTCCGCAATGCTGGGGTCTGGCGGGTGTCAATGTTGTCCCAGCCAATCACTCGCCGTGGTCATTTGTACCAGGTTCTGGTCAGCCAGTGGCCATGCAGCCAGAAATGCCTCATACGCTTTGCGCGCACTTTTCCTGTCACCCTCGAGCGCATAGCTGCGTGCGATTCCGTAGAGTGGCATTCCGGCGTTGGGCCGCTGCTTGAGTACTGATTCGTAGGCCTCTCGCGCGCCCTTGAAATCGCCGTCCTCCATCCTCACCACTGCCAGTGATTCCGCAGCCGGGTGGATATTACTACGCGGTTCGCCGTACTCGATTTCAGCCTCCAGGGCGACCGCGCGTTCCAGTAGTTCGATTCCCTGTTGCATATCGCCACTGGCTGACGCGACCATGCCCTGTAGTTCGAGGGCGGCTATCTCAAGTGGTTTTTTGCGATACCGGAGTTTGGCCTCATCGCGCTCGGCTCGCCAGAGGATGGAATCCAGCTTGCGTGAATAGCGCTCGGCTGATTCCAGGTCCTCTTTCTGGACGGCCGCCATACCGGCACTGTAGGCATGATAGGCCGCCTGCATGGCCGCCAGGCCGTTGCTTTTCTCCCAGCTATCCCAGCGGGGGTCGCTGAGAAGTACTGCAGCGAGTTCGAACTGTTCCAGCCGCATAGCCATATACGCCTGTTCCATGATGGCTCTGCCGAGCAGCATTTCGAAGCCTGGCAGGTGTTTGAAGGAAGATGCCTCGGTCAGGCTCGCAAGTTTCGCGGAGTACTGCAGGCCTTCGGTGTAGCGTCCCGCCTCGGCCAGGTTGCTCATCATGAAACTGTAATTGTGCAGGTAGTTCCAGGTGAAGATGGCCTCGATATCGTAGGTTTCCATGTAGCGGGCGTCCGCTTCCTCGGCCTTCCTGAACTGTACATGAGCCTGTGTGTAATTGCCCATCAGGTAATGGATATGGCCCGGCATGTGCACGATGTGGCCGGAGTTGGGGGCGAGTTCGGCAAGCTTTTCCGCAGCATCCAGCGCTGAAGCGGGATGCGCTCCCGGTTCCTGGTTGTGAATCCAGTAGTGCAGCAGGCCCTGGTGGTCACCGTGTTCGGCGAACTCGCTCTCCAGCAGTAACTGGGCGTAAAGCTGCTCATCCTTCGGCTTGCCCTCGGCGTCAAAGCCGCCTTTCAGTCGCGTCCAGAGAAACAGGCGCGCTTCGATGTCATCCGGGTATTCGTTCAGCAGGGCAAGCATGATCCTGTTGTGATTCGCGATACCCTGATCATCCTCGTTCTCGTGCAGCGCGATGATCGCGTCCAGGTAGTACTGTTCGCGGACAGAGGCACTATCCCTCAGGGACTTCATGGACTCGACCGCCTTGTCCAGGACTTCGGTCCGCTGGTCTTTGGTAAGGTTGGCCATGTTTTCGCTGGCCAGGTACATGCCCCAGTAGGGCATGGCAGCTTCAGGGTCCAGTTCAGAGGCGTACAGGAAGGCCCGATAGGCCTCGAACCACCAGAAGTCATGCAAGAGCGAGACGCCCTGGTCAAAATATAACTGGGCTTTCTTTTTTTTCGTGGATATCTCCAGATGACTGTTACCAACTCCCTGCATCCGTGCTGGCGGGCTGATACTTTCGATGTAGCCCAGGGTGGTTGGCTCTTCCCCATAAGCCGGTGTCGTAATGAACAGTAGGGCGACGAGGCCTGTGACGACGCGAGGTGGCACCATGGAAATCGCTCACAAAGTTGTTTTTATTGATCGATTGTAGACCAACTGCTTGGGGATTTGGATCTCATCGCTGACTGGGTCGGGAGGGGACTGGTCCTGCCTCCGGCAAATCCTGTTTTGGCCGCTCTCGCCTAATAGCGGTCAATGACCCGAGTATTCATGGATGTCTACTAAGGACCTGAAACAGCACTTGCAGAATTTCCGTTACGGCCAGATTATTGAAGGCTAACCTGTCTCCTTTACCCACCGCCATTAGGAGAGTAAACGTGTCGATTGAATCAAAAGTCAGTGTCCAGCCTGGTCAATCGGTTTTAACCGACAGGGCTTTAGCCCTGGATGGCTGTGATTCCTGATTTGGATAACCGGAGGCTGCGTATGCGTTTTAAGTATAGGCTTCGTCTTTCCTATCCGAACATTGGGGCTGTGCCTTGCCGGCTTATGCTTGTCGAGACGACGATGCGCAGCCGCCGGAGTGGGGCGCGGTGATTCTCGCTCGTCTCGCTAGCTCCCTGCGCCGACAGGACTGGACCACCTTCGCGGTGGAATTCGTCCTAGTGATTGCTGGCGTACTCGTCGCCTTGCAGGTGGACAACTGGAATCAGGGACGCGTCGCCGAACAGGTGTTTCATCGCGAACTCGCTCTGCTGCAAGCCGAGCTCCTCGAAAATCGGGAGCGAGTGACCTCCTTTATCGAACGCTTGGAACATAATTTATCTCTACTCACCGCCTTCCAGCGGGTAATCCATGGCGAGAAATCGGCGTCATCCGACGAACAGCTCGAAGCATTTGTACGTGCCTTGGCGTTGACGGGCGACTACGGTCTGCTTATCCGTAGTGGCAGCGTCAATCGCTTGCTGGGCTCTGACGGCATTGTCGAAGAACGCTTCGAATCGCTGCGACATGGTCTCGAGAGGTTGAACCTAGTCTCCAGCGGCTTTCGCCAAGTGGCAGGCGACCGCTCGCGCTTTGGCAGTGAGGTCGTCCTGCCACTATTCACAGAAAGACACTCGTTGATTACCTCGGCTGAACGCTTGCTTCGCGACACGCCTTACCAACTGGATACGAGCGGGCGCCATGATGGATTCGAAAACGTGCTGGCAGACCCAAGCGTGGAAAACGCGATCGTTATCTCAGTGATAATGGAGCATGAAATACTCGCTCATGCACGGTATATCGACAAAACGAGCGAAGTGGTGATCGCTGAGATCGACCGTCTGCTAGCTGCATTCCCCAACTGAGCAATGGTAGGCCATCGTCTGCAGGGGGCCTAGAGCTGATATCTGTCTGGGGGTGCAGTAATGTCTGTTTTGAGGTGGAAGCGGAAAGTGAGCGGCGAACACCCAGAAATCACCGGCTCCAAAGGCTACCATCGCCTGAAAGCCGAACTGTGAGGGTCCTGTCATTGCTTCGCTGAATCAGGCCGCCCACCCTTTTTAGGGTACGCTCACAACGATCAAAAAGTTCGTCGGAAATATCGGGAGCGCAGTTACATGGGGCGGAATGTTTACGCGTCGTATCTCAATCTGCCTGTAAGGCCAAAACTGGACTGCTATCGCGCTCGACTTTTTATTGTAGTTCTGGAGATTTTCGTGGGTCTGCAGGCCAGTGAATGGAACCAGCGTCGAATTGATCGCAATAGCGGTGAGTCATATCTTCAATTGATTTGCAGTGAATTGGACCGGCAATCTGAAATCTACGAACGGTCGATCCGCAATGCCGAGGGCCAACAGGCCGCCGTTGCAGCTGTGGACCGTTAGCCCGATCCGCTTCGAGGTGATAGCGAAAGTCGCGCGGGAAAAGGACTCTGACCCCTTAATCCCTTTTCCGCAGTCTTAATAAGCGAATCTCATAAAGCAGATACCCGGAGCAAGAGTGATGCGCCAGGCCAGGTCCACTTCACTATTGAAGCCCGGGTCATGGCGGCTCAAAGCGGTAACCAGGCTGTCCAGCCACAGGTCGTAAAATTCCAGCGAGACGTCGTGGCCCCGACGACTGTGAATTTCGGCCAACCGCACAAGGGGTGGGGTCGGTACTCTGGTTTTGTTGAAATCCATCATCATCAGCAGCGAGTCATGCAGCATGGTTCGCTGGGCACTCATGTCGGTTTGCCCGAATTTTTGTGCCACAGCGGGAGACGCCTGGAGAAAGATGTCGTAAAAAGTACGGATGAATTCCGGGTTGTAGGCGCCATCGCTGAGGACGCGAGCAAAGCTCTCGGCGAATACTTCATTGTAGTTGGGCATATCGGGCCACCTCGGCAGAGGTTTTTTAAATAAAGCGAACCTGCAAGTGCTATGCCAAGGGTGCCACACAAAGCATGTTCATGGAATTTGCACCGAAAGCAATTGCCTGAAGTGGCCCAAAATTTTACTGATCCGGGTGCTTGTCTCAGTCGAAGGCTCTCTGGCAAATATGGGCTGGGGTTGGCCGCATCGAGGTGGCGCGGTCCTGGCCGCTTTCGCCTAATCGCGGCCTCGGGTCTATACTCGTCCGATAACACACCAGGAGATCACAATGCCAAAACCGCGTCTTGCCCACGTTGTGTTCATGACTCGTCGCTACGAGGAAATGATTGCCTGGTACGGGGAAGTGTTTGGAGCCTGGATAGTGCACAAGGATGCTGCCCTGGCATTTATGACCTTCGACGAAGAACACCATCGCTTTGCTTTCGCCAATCTTGACGTACTAAAACCAACTGTTTCGGCTATGGATAGCGGCGAGATTGGCGTTAACCATGTGGCTTTCACGTTCGCGTCAGCGGCCGAACTATTGGAAAATTACGAACGCCTCAAGGCGGCTGGAATTACACCTTATTGGCCTGTTCACCACGGCTTTACCCTGTCGATGTACTACCAGGACCCGGACGGCAACCGACACGAATTCCAGGTTGAAAGCTGTAATACCGAAGCGGCCAATGAGTTTATGCGAAGTGAAGTCTTCGCCGCCAATCCAATTGGGGTGGGCTATGATCCCGATGAGTTACTGGCGCGCTATCGGGCCGGAGCAACGGAGGCTGAGTTGCTGGAAAGACCTGACAGCCAACCATCACCTCTCCCCGTCCAACACGGTTTAAGTTAGACGACAGGAAAGAGGTGGAAGCGGAGGTCGCTGCTTTCGCCTATTTACGGACCTCGCTGCTAGTCGGAAATATCGGGCTGGGCGGCCCAGGTTGTTAAATCTATTGTTTTTCAATATAAGGGAAAGCCTTCCCGTTATGTAAGGATGCTCATTCGACAGGAGGTTGAATTCTTTGCAGTTTCTTCCACGCTATCTACATACCAGGAATCGGTGTTATATAGACCGATTCCCTATAATTAATAGTCATGTGGCAAGTTCTCATGTGTCGATTTTAGTCCGATGATAAATTGCAATGGTCTGCTTTTGGCAGGAGAGAACAGCTGACCTGAAATCGATTGGCAATCCCCCTTTAGCTGGTCACGACAGCCATAACGATGAAAAAGGAGGGCTATCAAGTGGCAACCAAGCCATCAGCAACCGAATTCGATGTCATTGTCATTGGCTCTGGCATAGGAGGCATGACGACGGCCACGGCACTTTCTCGTATGGATCACAAAGTTCTGCTGCTGGAGCAGGCGCAGGTAATCGGTGGACTTACACACTCCTTTTCGCGCAATGGGTTTTGCTGGGATGTCGGGCTGCATTATTGCGGGTTATTCGGCCATGACCAGTTCGCGGGCCGGATTCTGGACTGGCTTAGTGGCGGTACCATCAAGTTTCACTCAATCGGCACACTCTACGATGTGCTGCACTTCCCAGAGGGTTTGGATATTTCTGTTGGGCGACCTGCTGAAGCCTACAAGATGGAGCTAAAAGATCAGTTTCCCGGCAATGCGGCCGAAATCGATGCCTACTTCGAAGCATTGCAGTCGGCGGAGGAAGCTGCATACATGGTGGGTACCGAGCGATCGCTGCCTGAACCATTTCGTTCGGCCCATCGCTGGTGGAATAAAAGCAAGATCCAGCGCTGGGCCTGTCGCACCACGGGGGAGGTGATCGATGAACTCATCAGTAATCCGAAACTTGCCTCTGTGTTGTCCGCGCAGTGGGGTACTTATGGCGGCAAACCGAACGAAGCTAGTTTCGCCTTTCATGGCATGGTCATGGGTCACTATCTTGAAGGCGCTGCCTATCCGGTCGGAGGTGCCGCTTCCATTGCAAAAGGACTGGTGCCTGTCATCGAAATGGCGGGGGGAAGTGTTCGTGCTGGCACGCCTGTCAGAGAGATATTGCTGGAAAATGGCAAAGCCGTGGGCGTACGCACCCAATCCGGTGAAGAATTTAATGCTCCGACCATCGTCTCGGCGATCGGCGCCGGTGAAACCGTGGGGCGCTTGCTGCCGGAGGAAATTCGCCAACAGCCCTGGATTGAAGAGATTGCCAGTTTCAAACCATCAGTCTGTCACTTCGACCTTTATCTGGGCTTTGAGGGAGACATCGCCAAACATGGGGCGACGCGTGCAAACCACTGGTTTTACGAAAGCTGGGATACCAATGATGGCATCTGGGCGGGGGGTGACAATGAGCCATTTTCCATGGTGTTTGTGTCGTTTTCTTCCCTTAAGAATCCGGTACATAATCCGGGGCCAACGAATAAACAGACTGGCGATGTGATGCTTTTGGCTGATTGGTCTTCGGTGGCCAAATTTGCCGATGGTGGTTCGGATGAACATCCCGATGAATGGTCAGCATTCAAGCAGAGTGTCGAGTCCAGGCTGCTGAAATTTTTTAAGGACAAGTTCCCGGACTTGTCTCCGTATATCGCTTTCCATGAACTCGGCACACCACTTGCAACAGCTTTTTTCACCGGGCACAACAAGGGTGGGTTTTATGGTGTCGAAACAACTCCGCGTCGATTGTTATCGGATGCACTAAACGCCCGCACCCCCCTTCCCGGTTTATTCCTGACAGGTCAGGACGTAATGAGCCCCGGTATAGCTGGAGCACTTGCCGGTGGTATGTTTAGTGCTGCGGCGATTGATCCACGTATCTACCAGAAACTCAAATAGGACATGTTCATTCAACATAACAAGCGCAACCAGGCAGGGATCACTTTTCCGCTAACGCTCCAAATTGGCCCCTGTTGCCTGCGTTACCTGCCTCCCCAGGGGTTGAGCGCGAAAGTTGTCTTGATTACCGGAGCATCAAAATGATTGGGTTCCATCCGGCAGAACGAAAGAGGGTACTTCTCGAAGAGAGAATTCTCTTATAGCTACCGTATTGGTAGATGTGCTCAGTACATGCTTGCGCCTAGTACAAGACTTGTCGGCTACACTCTGTTGAGAAACCTCCATGAGGTGCAGCAATGCTGACCGAAAGACTTTTCTTTTTCGGCAGGGCAATCTTGCCAATTCTATATTTATTGTCGCTAAGTTCTTGTGCATCCATGGGGTCTTCGCCACCGGAATCGGAAGCGGGAAATGAAGTACTGGGGAATAGTGCAGATTCCCAGGCCGATGAGGGTCCGACGCCAAATACTGAGGTTCGCGGGAATTATGAGAATGGATTCTGGTTTGATCGTGGTCTCTTCTTCGTGTGGGTCATTGCTAACAGTCCAGAGGAAGCAGAGAGGGTCGCACGTTTGACCGCAACCGACGCATGCTCACGGCGCAACGAACCGCTGAAGGTTATCTTCACTGAAAACTGGCAAGAAAGGAGGTTGTTCATTCCCATCAAAATCGATCGCTTCTCCTGTGAGATCAGATTTCGTTGTGTAGATGGTGGCAATGTACCCTGACTGGAGCTTCAGTTTTTGGTATTCGATTGACCGCTACTTAACACAATGCAACCACCCTCGAAGATGGTTTGTCGCACCAACTTGCTTCCGCGATGAGGTGGAAGCGGAAGTTTTGACAGGTAACACGTCAATCCGCGCCTAGGGACCGCTTTCGCCTAGGAGCGGACGCTGGGTCTTGACTGAAATAGATGTGCTGGGCGACCCAGATTGTTACATCCTTTGTTTGCCTGTACTGGGAAGTGTTCTGCTCGCCTGATGATGACATCCCGAAAGGATGGATTCCTGTGCAGCTTTTTCCCCGTGTTCTAGACTAAGCAGGTTCAGTGTTATGCAGCAGGATTGTCTATAACTAACTGTTAGCTCCCCAAGCGCCAGGCAAAATAGGAAATCATAATGAAAGCATTGAATGGGGCCATTTCACTTCCCACAGCGACCCGCCTCTTCCTCTCAGTATGCACGGCCTCCTTCGCTGTTGCATCGAGCGCGCAGGAATTTACTTTGCACGAGAGCGACTATGCGAAACGGGAGAACAATTATTCTCCGTATGTCGACCAGCACTTCCCCCAGAACGTGTATTTCGGGGACACCCATCTGCACACCTCATGGTCCGCGGACGCCGGGCTGGCGGGAGCCACCCTGGGCCCGGAACTGGCGTACCGCGTCTCCCGGGGTGAGGCGGTGACGAGCCAGACCGGCCTCCCTTTCAAACTGGTTCGACCACTCGACTTCGTGGTCGTTGCCGACCACGCCGAGAACATGGGTATCTATGACTACCTCGATCGCGGCGACCCTATCCTGAAGGCAAGCGAGAACGGCAGGAAGTGGCTCGAGTATTTCCAGGCGGGCGAAGGTATCAAGGCGGCTTACGAGTGGAGCGCATTTAACGCCAAGGGGGAAGACCCCATCGACAGCGCCGAGATGCGTTCCCGGGTCTGGGAGCGCGTCATCGAGAACGCTGAGAAGTTCAATGACCCCGGCGTATTCACCACCTTCATCGGCTACGAGTGGACCTCAGGGCCCGGCAGCAACAATCTCCACCGCAATGTAATCTTCCGCGATGGCGGAGAGCGTGCCCGGCAGGTAGAGCCATTCTCGGCCTTTGACAGCGACGACCCGGAGGATCTCTGGGAATACCTTACGGCTTACGAAGAAGAGACTGGAGGGAGGGTTTTCGCCATTCCCCACAACGGCAACCTTTCGAACGGCATGATGTTCATGCTCAGAACCTTCGACAAAAAGCGCTTCGACAGGAAATACGCCGAGCGGCGCCAGCACTTTGAACGCGTCGTAGAGGTAACCCAGCCCAAGGGAACCGGGGAGGCTCACCCGGTCCTCTCGCCAGACGACGAGTTCGCGGATTTTGAGCTGATTGATGCGGGAAACCTCACCGGCACTGTAGCCAAGACACCGGAGATGCTGAAGACCGAGTACGCCCGAGAGGCCCTCAAACTCGGTCTCGCTGAAAACGCCCGGATCGGGGTGAACCCGTTCAAGTTCGGCATGATCGGCTCGACCGACAGCCACAACGCCATCCCGTCTACGCGCGAGGAAAACTGGTTCGGCAAAATACACTTCGTCGAGCCCTCCCCGCACCGCCGCGATGGTTACTTCATCGAGAGTTCGGTGGATTCTTCGCTGTCCATACGCGATGTGGACCTCGGCGCCTCCGGTCTCGCAGCGGTGTGGGCGACCGAGAATACTCGCGAAGCGATCTGGGACGCCTTTGCACGGCGTGAGGTGTTTGCCACTTCCGGCTCCCGGATGCGGGTTCGCGTCTTCGCGGGCTGGGACTTCGAAGAACAGGAGGTCAACCGGCCCGACTTCGCGAGCCAGGGGTATTCACGTGGGGTGCCGATGGGCGGAGATCTCCTGCCCGGACCCGATGGCTCGTCACCCACCTTCATGGTGCGAGCCCTGCGAGATCCCGACGGCGCTAACCTCGACCGCATCCAGATCATCAAGGGCTGGCTCGACTCGAACGGCAGAACCCGAGAGCAGGTCTACGATGTAGCCGTGTCGGGCGATCGCACGATCGGTGACGACGGACGCTGCAGGGAGCCTGTGGGCAACACCGTTGACGTGCCCAACGCCACTTACACCAACGATATCGGCTCCGCCGTCCTTGCCGGGTATTGGAAAGATCCCGACTTCGACCCGAACCTGCGAGCTTTCTACTACGTTCGCGTAATAGAGATTCCAACCCCTCGCTGGACTGCGTACGACGCCAAATACTTCGACATCGCAATGCCCGAGGGCACGGCGATGGAAGTCACTGATCGCGCATACAGCAGTCCGATTTGGTACACGCCGTAATGTTCGTGGCTATCAAGTCAAAGAACTTGTACCCAGCAAACAGCGCCGGTGCGTGTAACTTTCCAGAAATTCAAAATATGGAGGATCGGAAGTGCGATTAGGCTTGTTGATTTTCTTCCTTCTCGGCTGCGCTCCGTCAATTACCCTCGCCCAGACGTCCACATTGCAGGATATTGCGGATACGTTGGAAACCCTGCCCGAAATCGTTATCTACCCGGCAAAGGAGATCGTAACCCTCGATCCACAGAGGCCAACAGCAGGAGCTGCGGCAGTACTGGGCGACCGTATCCTCGCTGTCGGGTCTCTCGACCAGCTCAGGGCGGCGGCAGGCAAGCAGCCGTATACGGTGAACACCCTGTTCGCCGACAAGGTCATCGTGCCCGGCTTCATTGCCCAGCACGATCACCCGTTACTGGCGGCGCTAACCATGACAAGCGAGATCATCTCGATCGAGGATTGGGTACTCCCTACAGGGACATCGAAAGCCGCGAAGAATCGGTCCGAGTACCTCGAGCGTCTTGCCAGTGCTGAAGCAGCGCTGGCGGACCCCGACGAACCGCTTGTGTCATGGGGCTATCACCATTACTTCCATGGTGAACTCAGGAAAGCCGACCTCGATGCGATCAGCACGACGCGGCCGATCATCGTCTGGCACCGTTCGGCCCATGAGTTTTTCCTTAATTCCGCTGCCGAAAAGAAATACGCGGTGACGAAGGAATGGTTCGACGAGCTGCCCGACAGTGCGAAAAGGCAGTCGGACTTCCACAACGCTCACTACTGGGAGCAGGGCTTCTTCGCCATCCTGCCGCAGCTTGCTCCGGCGCTCGCCTCTCCCGAACGGCTGCAGAAAGGTCTGGAGTTGGTCAAGCTCTATTACCATACCAATGGCGTGACACTTGGCTGTGAACCCGGCGGCCTCCTATCCAGGAAACTGCAGGATGCGCAGAACGCGGTACTGAGCGATCTATCCTCGCCTTTTCGCTTCTATTTCATCGCTGACGGCAAATCAATCACTGCAAAATATGCGGACGAGGAGAAATATCCGGATGAACGGGTTGCCGGGGATACGGAGGAGCTCCTGGCCTGGGGTGAGGGCATGACCGCTTATCTGCCCAGGCAGGTGAAGTTGTTCGCGGACGGCGCGATTTTCTCGCAGTTGATGCAGCTGAATGATGGCTATACCGACGGGCACAAGGGCGAGTGGATCATGGAGCCCGAGTTCTTTGCACAGTCCTTTCGCGTCTATTGGGACCTCGGCTACCAGCTGCACGTCCACGTCAACGGCGACGCCGGGCTCGACATGGTGCTCGATCAGCTTGAAATCAATATGCGCCGCCACCCACGGCCGGATCACCGCACTGTGATCATTCACTTTGCGGTTTCCACAGAGGAGCAGGTGGCGCGCATCAAACGCTTGGGCGCGATCGTCAGCGCAAACCCTTATTATCCGGTTGCACTCGCCGACAATTACCGCTCCAACGGTATGGACCCGGAACGAGCCGACAACATGGCGAGAATGGCGGATGTGGAGAAGGCCGGAATTTCGTTTTCGCTACACTCTGACATGCCGATGGCCCCCGGCCAGCCGCTGTTTCTGATGTGGTCCGCTGTCAACCGCATCACCAATGACGGCAACCTGCGCGGTCCCGGGCAGCGAATCAGCCAACTCAGCGCGCTGAAGGCGGTCACGCTGGATGCTGCCTACTCGCTCCGGATGGAGAAGGACGTCGGCAGCATTGTGCCCGGCAAGCTCGCCAATTTCACGATCCTCAGTGACAACCCCGTCACCATCGATCCGTTGAAGATAAAGGATGTTTCAGTTTGGGGAACTGTCCATGAAGGGCGCGTGCTGCCTGTGAAGGACGCGAGCACGTTAGCCTCCGCCCCAGTCCTGCCACCGACGACCAGCGATACGGGTGTCGCGCTGCTGGCGACCCGACATTTGGCCAACCTGCTGAGCCAGAGTCATGAATATTGGACCGGAGCTAAAGGACCGCTTTGAGGTGGAAGCGGCCATAGTCCCTTTTGACTATTCTGAAACCTGATATGTCCGCATTCATCAAAAGGAGACACACTTAATGATCCGCTTCAAAACCTGCGTCGCTGTGATATTCGTCCTCGCCATGCCCGCATTGGCCGGGCCCGATGCGTTCAAACCCGGCGCGGTTGTGCCCGACTACGGTTCATATGCCCCAGTACCGGGTACCAAGCTGCCTGCGGAAACCCGATTCAAGGTGGCTTTCGATGTCGCCGAGGCGGGACCTGAAGACGACATCAATCGAAAGCTGGTAAGTGCGGCGCGGTTTTTGAATATGCATGAAGCTGCCGGTGTGCCGGTCGAGAACATTTCACTTGCCGTTGTCGTTCACGGAGGCGCATGGAAGGATTTGCTGACGAATAAGGCGCGTGGTAGCACCAATCCCAATGCCACGCTGATTGCAGAACTGGTGGCGGCGGGAACGAGAATCGAACTTTGTGGCCAGACAGCAGCGATGCGCGACGTTGTGAAGGAAGACCTGCTGCCCGGCGTGACGATCGGACTGTCGGCGATGACGGCGCATGCCTTACTACAGCAGGAAGGGTATACGCTTAACCCGTTCTGAAGCTGCCTGATTTATCGCGTGCCTGGATCGGCGCTCCTGGGCGTGCTGGCGGCGCAACGCCGGGAGGCTCTTGCCAGGTATCAATAGCCTGAGAGCGGCATCCCGGTATTGGTGCCTCCAGACTCCTATCAGCAAGGACCGCCAGCAGGAGATACATTTGCCTGCGCGACGCAATCCGTTGTACTTTGAGAGGGAATTGCGGTGCCCCGTGCTTCCACGTCAGGGTCCCGTCACAACAATAACCCCGCATCACTCCAGAGAGTCACCATGACCAATTCCTTCGCCGTCGGTTGGCGCCAGGTCGGCGTCGCCTTTATGTTGCTGGCGGCAACCGGCATGATCGCTATGACCTATTCCATTGTCGCGGTGCCCCTTGCGCAGGAATACCAGCCCAGCCGTACGGTATTGATGCTGGCGATGACGGTGCTCTCCGGCGCCTGTGCAATTCTGTCACCCTTCCTCGGCGGATTGATGGACCGCTACTCCCTGCGAGCCATCATGGTCGTCGGCGGGCTCTGTCTCGGCGCGGGTTATATCGCAATATCACTGACCACGTCTTTCAACCAGGTACTGGTAGTGTTCGGTCTGCTGATCGCGCCGGCCAACGTGATGATCGGGCCGCTGGCGGCGACGGTGTTGCTCTCGCGCTGGTTCTCGCAGCGGCGGGGCAGGGCGATCGGCATCGCCATCGCCGGCATTTCCGCCGGTGGTTTCCTCTGGCCCTTCCTGATCCAGGGGCTGCTGGACGCCTACCAGTGGCGCGAGGCGCTGCGCTTGCTGGGCCTGGTCCTGATTGCCTGGACGGTCCCCGCGGCGCTGCTGGCGGTCAACCATCCCGCCGATCGGGGGCTCAATCCCGACGGTGCTGCGGATGCTCCCGCGCTGGCGCAGGCGGAGAGGACGGCCAGTTCGTTCTCCGCGCTCAGCATTCTGCGCGATCCGGCGTTCTGGATGATCGCAGTAACGGTTGCGGTGGTGACCTCGGGTATGAAGGGCATGATCACCAACCTCGCGCCGCTGGTCATGGATAACGGCATTGATGTCAGCAAGGCTGCGGCGCTGGTATCGCTGTATGCGGGCTGCAGCTTTTTCGCCAAACTGAATTTTGCCCTGCTCTCCGACCGGCTGGGCCCGCGCATCCTGATGGCCTTCGCGCTGGGCGGCTTCGGCCTCGGCATGGCCTGCCTGACCCAGGCGAACCTCGGCTACCTGGCCATCGCGCTCGGCGTCGCACTGACCGGCCTGTTCGGCGGGCTGATGGTGCCGATGGAGAGCTACCTGGCGCCCCGGGTCTTCGGCCAGCAGGTGGTGGGGCGCGCCATGGGGCTGCTGACCGGGGTGATTCTCCTTGCGCTGCTGTCGACGCCGCCGCTGTTCGGCCTGATCTTCGACCTGACGGGCAGCTACATGGGGATTTTCTGGACATTCGCGGGGCTGGCGGTGGCCACGCTGCTGGTCGTCGTGCCCTTCATACGCCTGCACCCGCGCCAGGACAGTGCCTGTAAACAATAGTGACGGCACTTTTTCGCGCATCCCGCGTCTTCATGCCTTAGTCTGTTACCAATGCCAGTACAGATTTCCGCCGTCGTGCGTCCGGTGGTCTGCTACAGCAAATAAGAATGAAATCCGGCAAATGGAGTTTGCTATGAATACGCGTTTAACAGCCGCGCTCGTGGGCGCTATTTTGTTTTTCCAGGCAGCCCTGGCAAATGCCGCCCTCATCAACGTCGTTCTATCCCCGGAATCCCAGTACAGCGTTACGCGTGAGACGTCCAACGGTATCCTGCAGAATATATGGGAGTATGGCTACACCGACGTCGATTACGGCGCGGTGACTTTCGATACGGTGACCGGCGTACTGACGATCCCCTTCACGATGGCCGGTAGCGGCGAGTGGGCGTCGTCGGGGGAACGGCACGAGTGGATTACCACGGAAGTCCTGCGGGTGAATACCTTTGGCCCCACTGCTTCGGCCAGCCTTGAACGCCTGTCCTGCGAAGCCAATATCACCCCGTCCGCCTGTGACGTCTTTCTGGTCTCTGGCCTGTTTGACTTCGACCAGGTGTCTGCGGTGGTTTCGTTGAACAGCGCAGGTACCCGGATGCTCGGGTACGAGGTCGCAGGGACATTTTCCAATCTGGGATCCGTCAGCACAATGACGGCCGACTTCGCGGTGCCAGTGCCTGCCGCCGCATGGCTGTTCGGTTCCGCACTGCTGGGGCTTGCCGCGACGCGACGGCGGCAGGCTGCGCGAAATAACCTCGCTACCTGACGCCCTCGCCAGGGCGTACAACGCACTGATTCAATGCCTGCCCCGGAATCGCTTCAGGCGGCGTTCTCGCGGTACCAGGCGATGGCGTCGTGCACGGTTTCCTCAATCGAGTACCGCGGCTCCCAGCCCAGTTCCCGGGTCGCCTTGCTGTGGTCCATTGCCCCGAAGGCGCCACCCAGGTACACCGCGTCCTTGCGCATCAGGTAATCCTTCTTGCCCGACAGCTTGAGAAACGGTTCGACGATACTGACCACCAGCATGGCGATTTTCGGCGACATCAGTTTCGGCGCCGGTTGTCCACCCTCGGCGGCAGCGAGGCCGTAGAGTTTCTCGTTGCTGACATATTCATTGGCGATGATGTAGCGCTCGCCAAAACGGCCCTTGTCCTCCGCCAGCAGGCAGGCGCGCGCTGCGTCGCGAATGTCGATCACCGGCGCTTTGGTGTCCATGACCTGTCTGGATTTGCCGGTGGCCATCTCCCACAGGCTGTGGCCGTGGGGGGTAGGGCCGAAGTCCTGCGGTCCGTAGGTGTTGGCGATACACAGGGCGACACCGGGCAGGCCCTTGTCGCGGCAGTATTCCAGCAGGCGGTCCTCCGCCTCCTTGCGCGCGCGGATGTAGGGCGAGGCCTTGTCCAGCCAGTTGAAGGGAATGTCCTCGGTGACCGGGCCGTTGGGGTTCTGGCCCAGGGTGCCCATGGTGCTGGTAAACACGAAGCGCTCGATGCCCAGTTCCAGCGCCACGTCCATGGCGTTGATCAGGCCATCGCGGTTGTTGCGGTAGAGGATGCTGGTATCGCTCAGCCAGAAGCGCGGGTCCAACGCGCTGTAGAACACGCTGCCGCAGCCGGCCATCGCCGCGCGCAGGGTATCGGGTTCGAGGATGTCGCCGTAGTGGACCTCGACGGGCAGGTCCTTGAAGGCGTCCTGCTTGCTGGATTTGCGTACCATGACGCGGACCTGCCGGCCCTGTTCAACGAGCTGCCGGACGATATGGCTGCCGACGAATCCGCTTGCTCCGGTTACCAATACGGGCTTGTTCTTGTATTCCTGCATATAGTTACCACGACCCCTTATGCCTGTTGTTTTGTAATCCCCTTGTTCAACAGCCAGGCAAGTGCGGGCAGCAGGACCAGCGCGCCGAGCATGTTCCAGAAGAACATGAAGGTCAGCATCAGGCCCATGTCGGCCTGGAATTTAATCGGTGAGTAAATCCAGGTGCCGACACCGACGGCGAGCGTGAGGCCGGTATAGGCCACCGCGGTCCCCGTGGACTTGAGTGCTTCAAAGTAGGCTTGCTGCAGCCCCAGCCCCTCTTGCAGGCGTTGCTGCAGGGTGGTGTAGATGTAGATGCCGTAGTCTACACCAATGCCGATGCCGAGGGCGATAACGGGCAGGGTGGCCACTTTTACCCCGATACCTAGCCAGGCCATCAGCGCCTGCCCGAGGACAGAGGTCAGCGCCAGCGGCAGGATGATGCAGGCGGTGATACGTACTGAGCGGAAATTCAGCAGGCACAGGGCGATGACCACGCCGTAGACCCACAGCAGCATCAGGTTCTCCGCTTTCTCGATCACGATGTTGGTGGCGGCCTCGACCCCGGCGTTACCGGCGGCCAGGCGCAGTTCCATGGCGTCGGTCGGGTAATCGGCCTTGAACCTTTCGACCGCCGCGACCACGCCCTGCAGGGTGTCCGCCTTGTGGTCGTCGAGGAACAGGATCACCGGCGCCATCGAGCAGTCGGTGTTGCGCAGTTCGCTGGGCGCCCGCGACAGCGAGTTGTTGAGGATGAACTGGTTGCGGCTGATGTCGTGCCACAGGGGGTTGCCCTCGTTCATGCCCATGATCACCAGCTTGGATACATCCACCAGGGAGAGGGCGGACTGCACCCCGGGAACGGTGCGCATGTAGCCCTCGAAGTAGTTCACCGCGGAGATGAACTCGTAGCTGGCGCACTGCTGCGGCGCGGTGTGGGCCATCACCACGAAGACGTCGGTGCTGGTGGAGTAGTGGTCCGCCAGGTAGGCGGTGTCCAGGTTGTAGCGCGAATCCGGGCGCAGTTCCGGCGCACCGGGATCGAGGTCGCCGATCTTCTGGTGCTTGCCAAAATAGAAGCCGATCACGAACAGCACGAGGGCGACGGAGAGGATAATCCGTGCCGGCTTTGCGGTGGCCACGTTGGACAGCCACTGCCAGTGGCCGAAATGGCTCTGGTCCTTGACCACCCGGTGTTCCAGGCAGCGCTTGGAGATACCGGTGGAGGACAGCACCAGCGGCAGCAGTACGAGGTTGGTCAGGATCAGGACAGCGACGCCGGTGCTGGCGATCAGCGCGAGATCGCGGATCACCGGGATATTGATCACCGCCAGGGTCAGGAAGCCGACGCCGTCGCTGAGCAGGGCGATAAAGCCCGGCTTGGACAGGCGGATAAAAGTCATGCGCGCTGCTTCGCGCCGCGGCAGCCCGCTGTAGGTTGTGTGGGCGAACAGGTTGGTGATCTGCACCGAGTGGCTGATGCCGATGGCGAAGACCAGGAAGGGCACCAGCATGGAGTAGGGGTCGAGGCCCTTGCCCATCAGTTTCAGCAGGCCCAGCTGCCAGATCACCGCGACTGTCGAGCAGAGCAGGGAGGCGAAGGTCAGGCGCAGGCAGCGGGAGTAGGCGAACAGGGTCAGCCCGGTAATCACGAAAGCGACCAGGAAGAACAGGGCGACCAGGGTGGCGCCGTCGATCAGGTCGCCCACCAGCTTGGCGAAGCCGGTGATGTGGATGCGGATGTTGTCGTTCTGGTACTTGTCGCGCAGCAGTTGCTCGAGGTTTTGCGACAGCGCTTGGTAGTCGAGGCGTTCACCGGTGGCCGGGTCCACCTCGGTCAGCGGCGCCACCACCATGGCCGACTTGAAGTCGTTGGCGACGAGGCGGCCGATCTGCCCGGATTTCAGCGTATTGGCGCGCAGTTCCTCCAGCGCGTGCTGGCCGCCGTCGTAGTCGTCGGGGATGACCGTGCCGCCGACAAAGCCTTCCTCTGTCACCTCCTGCCAGCGCACGTTGGGGGTCCACAGGGACTGCAGGCCGGCGCGGTCCACGCCCGGCAGGTAGAACACCTCGTCGGTGACCTGTTTCAGCAGCTCCTGGTACTCGGCGGTGAAAATATCGCCCTCGCGGGTTTCCACGATCACGCGGATGACGTTACCGAGGCCGCTGAGGTCGTCCCTGCTCTCCAGGTAATTGGCGATGTAGGGGTGGGAGACCGGAATCATTTTCTCGAAACTGGCATCCGGGCGCAGCTGGCTCATCTGCCAGAGGAAAAACACGCTGGCGATGGCGAACAGCGTCATCAGCGTGCGCCGGGCGCGGAACAGCAGCGCGGCGATGGCCGGGCGCAGGCGACCGTCTTCCGGGGTCAGGGGCAGGTGCAGGTGGTCAGTCATCGGGATTGGATTCCGCTTCAATTCGGATCAGGCCGTCCATGCCCACCAGCAGCAGGCCACCGCGCCCGTCGGCGAGGCCGCCGGCAAAGCTGGTCCGCGAGGGATGGTTGCTGGCGCTGAAACTGCGACCGCCGTCATCGCTGAGCAGTAGCTGGCCGCCGGCGCCGACGATCAGCAGCCGGCCGTCGTCGAGTTGCGCGCCGCCGTACAGCCCGTATTCGACGCCGGTGTCGATAGACTGCCAGCTGGCGCCGCGGTCCTCACTGCGGAACACGTGGCCGCGCAGGCCGAAGACCAGCGCGCTGGCGTCCGGCGCCAGGGCGCCGAACAGGCTGCCGTCATAAAGGTCCTCGCTGCGCTGCCAGGTCGCGCCGTTATCACTGGAGTGGTAGAGCAGTCCGGCCTCCCCGGCGAGGTACAGGGCCCCGGCCGCGTCCACGGCCAGCGAGTAGTAGTGGTAGCGGTCGGGGTTGTCGATCCCGCGGACTGCCAGTTGCCAATGCTCGCCGCCGTCCAGCGTGGCGTAGAGCATGCCGTAGGCGCCGACCGCAAAACCGCGCCGGGAATCCAGCATGAGGATGTCGAGGAAGGGATCCACCGGTCCGGTACCGGTGGCGGCTTCGGCGTCCTCGACGGCGAACTCGGCGTCCTCGAGGGCGATGGACAACTCATCAGCCAGCTCGGGGTCCTCGGCCTCATCGACGGCAGTCTCCAGTTCAGCAACGCGCTGCCGGGTGTAGGCGAGGAACTGCTGGTTGGCCTGGTTGCCGTCGAACTGCAGCGACCAGGTGGCGCCGGCGTCACCGCTGTGCAGGATGACCCCGCCGTGGCCGGTGGCCCAGCCCTGCTGTGCGTCGGCAAAATCCACGGCAGTCAGCGTGGTGCTGACGGGGACCTCGGCCTGGGTCCAGGTCGCGCCCTCGTCGTCACTGTAGGCGATAACACCGCGCTCGCCGGCCACCACGATGCGCGAGCCGGCACGGGTAATATCCATCAGCGGCAGGCGGGTGGGTTCGGCCTGCCGGATGGCGGGCTGGAACGCGAAGTCGATGGTATCGGCGCTGGCGCTCCCGAAGGGAGCCAGCGCGAGGGCGGTCAGCAGCGCCGCGAGCAGTCGCAATGGCACGATAGCCTGACCCTAGCGGCGACCGGCGCGGCGCAGGGCCGCGGGGGTGAAGTCCTCGAAGTCCGCCTGGAAATCGAAGTCGTACTGGTAGCCGCTCTCCTCGTTATCGAGGCCGGTGACCAGGTAGCGACCGGAGTTCAGGTCGTGGGAGGTCTCCGCCGCGGTCCAGGGGATGGACACCTGGTAGTGCATCATCTCGTGGTTGTCGCGCACCCGCCAGAGTTCGCCGCGGCCGTCGTAGATATCCTCGGCGGCGATCTGCCAGGTGTCCTCGTCGATGTAGAAAACCCGCTTGGCGTAAATGTGCCGCGCGCCGGGTTTCAGCGTCGCTTCCACCACCCACACCCGGTGCAGCTCGAAGCGCAGGTAGTCCGGCTTCATGTGGCCGGGCAGGATGATATCGGCGTACTTCAGCGTGCCGTCGCGCAGTTTGTAGCTGTTATAGGGGATGTACATCTCGCGCTTGCCGACCAGGTTCCAGTCGTAGCGGTCCGGCGCGCCGTTGTACATGTCGAGGTCGTCGGAGGTGCGCAGGCCGTCGGCCGCGGTGCCGGGGCCGTCATAGGAGACGTTGGGCGCGCGCCGCACCCGTCGCTGGCCGGCGTTGTAGACCCAGGCGGAGCGCGGCTCCTTCACCTGGTCGATGTTCTCGTGCACCAGCAGGACGTCGCCCTCCAGGCGCGCCGGGGCGAGCACCCGCTGCAGGAACACGAACAGCCGGTTGGGGTAGGGGTTGTCCGGCATGCGCGCGGCGTAGATCGCGGATTCCTCGAACAGCACCGGGGAGAAGGCGCCGTTGGCCTGCACCGGGATCTGGGTGTAGCGGCGCTTGAAACCGAGCGCCGTGCGGTAGCGGGTGACGTGGTTCCAGATCACCTCGATGCCGTTGGCGGGAATCGGGAAGGGCACCGAGGCGCGGTAGTTCACCAGCCCGTTGCCGTCGGAGACAGTGTCGGTCTGGGTGGACCACTCCTTGATCGCCGCGTATTCGCTCTCCGGCAATTTGGCGCTGCGATGGGTGGTGTACACGGGCATGCGGTAGGTGTCCGGATAGCGCTTGAGCAGGGCGATCTGGCCGACGCTCAGGCCCTGTTCATACTGCTGGTAATTCTGGGCAGTGATTTCGAACAGCGGCTTTTCGTCGGCGTAGGGATTGACCAGGCGGTCGCCGGGCTTGTAGCCGGCGGGCACTGCCGGCAGGCCGCCGGTCCACGCGGGAATGGTGCCATCGGCATTGCCGGCGCGCTCGGCGCCGATCGGGGTCAGCTCGTCGCCGCCGAGGCGGGCGGCCTGTTCCGGCGTAATCTTGGCCTGCGCGGTCAGCGCCAGGCCGAGCAGGCCGGCCGTGATCAGGGTTTTTATGGAGGTCTGCATCGGGGGACTCCTGAAAATACGGGGTATCAAAATGCGATGGAAAAACTGGCGGAAATAAAGTCGCGGTCTTCCTGTTCGTTGTATTCACCACCGAAGAAAGTGGTCCAGGAAAGTTCCGCTCGATAGGTATTGAGATAGTCGCCACGCACGCCGAGGCTGAGTGCCTTGCGGCCCTCGATAAAGTTCGGCGAGGGTGAGGTGCCGTGCACATCCTGGGACCAGGCCAGCGTCGGGGTCAGGTTGATGCCAGCAAAGACGCCGGGATAATCCAGGCCCGCGCGCACCCGGTAACCCCAGGAGAAATCGTCGGTGAAACCGTCGTCGTCACAGTAACTGGCGTTACCGTTGGGCTTGAGCCCGGCGACCCGCTCCAGCACCGGGTGGGAGTTGCAGCTCACCGGCACGTTGAACCGCGCGCTGACGAAGGGATCGAAATCACCGATACCGTAGGCAGAGGAGCGGCCGTAGTTGATGTCCTCGTCCATGCCGCCGATCCAGGTGCCACCGATTTCGGCGGCGAAAGTGAGCCGCTCCGAGCCCAGCACCTGGTCGAAGAAGCGGATGAAGCCGAATTGCAGCTGGGAGTAATCCACCTCGTCGTAACCGTGGACAATGCCGCCGGCGCCCGCGGTTTCGGCCCGCGGCAGCATCCGCGACCATTCGCCCCAGCTGCCCAGCGCCAGGGCCTGCAGCAGGTCGACGGTGTTGATCTGCAGCGGGTACTTCGGCCGGTAGCTGGCTTCGCCGGTGATCGACCAGTCGGCGATGCTGGTGGAGAAGGTCAGGCCGTAGAGGTCGATATCCTCGGGAAATTCGAAGAAGTAGTAAGGATCGGTGCCGAGGATGAATGGCTGGCCGAAATTCTGCGTCGGGTTGATGCCGCTGAAGATCGGGGTGCGGTTGTGCAGCCGGGTGTAGTAGAGGCCGAACTCCGTCGAATTCAGGGAGTCGACGAAATAGCGCAGGGCGATACCCCACTGGCCGCTGTCCGAGGCCTCGTCGTCGCCGGCGCGGGGGATGATCAGGCCCTCCTCGTACTGTTCGCGGTCGGAACTTGTGGATGCCGCGGTCAGGTAGTTGCAGCCGCCGCCGTAGGGGTCGGTGGAGCTCCAGTAGGTGCCGCATTCATCGATTACGGTGCGCTGCCACTCGTACTGGTAGAACGCCTCGACACTCAGGTCGTAGGTGAGGCCGAGGTTGCCGTAGACCATACCCACCGGCAACAGCGCCTCCTTGATTTCCGAGCCGGGGGAGCGCAATGCGGTGACGTCGAAGGGGTTGATGCTGTTGATGCCGTTCTGGATGAACAGGCTTTCGCCCCAGGACAGCACCATGTTGCCGCCGCGCAGTTCCAGCGGCATGTCGCCGAGGTCCACGTTCAGGTAGGCGTAGTAGTCGAGGAACTCGAAACCGGATTCCTGCGCCAGGTCCTCGAAGCTGCCGGTCTCCAGTTCCTGGTCGGCGATGTAGTTGTTGGCGGCGCTGCCGTGGGGCACGCTTTCTTCCGCCAGCACATAGTCGTACCAGTACTTGAAGCGGGTGAAGAAGCCGTAGCTGCCGGCGTTCAGGTCGAGGTCGTGCACGCCCTTGAACAGCAGCGAATACATGTCGCCCTTGTCGTAGTTGAGATTGCCGTCGTCCGCAGTACTGGATGCGGCGCGGCCGTCGCCGTCGGTGTTGCCCGGGGTGATCACCCGCTTGTCAGGATCTTCCAGGCGCCAGCTCGCGCCGACCGAAAGGGTGGATGTGAAGTTGCCTTCGAAGGGACCGAGATCGAAGCTGATCGCAGCCGCCGGATGGGCAATCAGGGCGAGGGCGGATGCGGCTACGGGCTTAAGTAACAAAGCGTGTTTTTTCACAGCACTTCTTCCTCCAGCGTAATCCCCGCAACCGCCGGGGTCACACAATTTTTATGATTACAGGTCTAGCATAGATCAAATTGCGACATGCCAGCCGAATTCCGCCTTGCCGGTCGGGCGGCCTGTACGGGCATGCCATGCAAGGCGAATGTTGACACCTAAAACACTGCGGTGCAATCCCCCGCAGGCTACCTATCAGGGGTAGTATGCACATTCCCCGGCGTCGCCATTGGTGGCCCGGGTGGAATTGGTTACACTGAACGCCACCATCGCCAACAGGGTCCCCGAGCCAATGAACCCCAATTACCTGGATTTCGAACAGCCAATTGCGGAACTGGAAGTCAAGATCGAGGAGTTGCAGCTTGTCGGTTCGGACAACGAGCTCAATATTGGCGAAGAAGTCCAGACCCTGCGCCAGAAGAGCGCGCGGCTGACCGAGAAAATCTTCGCCAACCTCAGCGCCTGGGATATCGTCAAGGTCGCGCGTCACCCCCTGCGTCCCTACACCCTGGATTACATCCCGCGCATTTTCACCGAGTTCGATGAACTGCACGGCGATCGCCGCTTCGGCGACGACAAGGCCATTGTCGGCGGTGTCGCCCGCCTCGACGGCAAGCCGGTCATGGTGATCGGCCAGGAAAAGGGCAGGGCGGTAAAGGACAAGGTCTATCGCAATTTCGGTATGCCCAAGCCCGAGGGCTACCGCAAGGCCCTGCGCCTGATGGAGCTCGCCGAGCGCTACCGGATGCCGGTAGTCACCCTCATCGACACCCCCGGAGCCTATCCCGGCATCGATTCCGAGGAGCGCGGCATCAGTGAATCCATTGCCCACAACCTGGCGGTGATGTCACGGCTGGCAACGCCGATCGTCTGCGTGGTGATCGGCGAGGGCAGTTCCGGCGGCGCGCTGGGCATCGGTGTCGGCGACCATATCGCCATGCTGCAGTACTCCACCTACTTCGTGATCTCCCCCGAGGGCTGCGCCAACATTATCTGGAAGGATTCCGCCCACGCGCCGGAGGCGGCGGAGGCCATGGGTGTCACCTCGAAAAAGCTCGAGGAACTGGGCATTGTCGACGCCACCATTCCCGAACCCCTGGGCGGGGCGCACCGGGATGTCGACATGATGGCGCGGCGCATCCGCGATCACCTCGTGGAACAGGTCGAGCGCCTCTCCCGCCTGCCTCTCGAAGAGCTGATCGAGAAGCGCTACCAGCGCATCACCGCCTACGGCAACTAGCGCCGGGCCGCTACCGGCCGTGACTCTCCCTCGCGAATTCGTTCACCTGGAAAGCGCGCTGGCTGCGGCCAGCGCGGCGCCGCGCTGGTTCGTCGCCTTCAGTGGCGGGCTCGACTCCACGGTGCTGCTGCACCTGCTCAGTCGCTGGCAAACGGGCAGGGAAGCCATGCCGGAACTTTGCGCCCTGCATATCAATCACCAGCTCCAGGACGCCGCCGCCGACTGGGCCGAACACTGTCGCGTCTTTTGCCAGGGGCTGGGCGTCCCCCTGCGGGTACTGGAAGCCACGGTGACCCTGCGCGGGAAGGGCCTGGAAGCGGCGGCCCGGGAGGCCCGCTACGCCCTGCTGGCCGGGCAGCTCGGCCCGGGGGAGGTCCTGTTTACCGCGCACCATCTCGATGACCAGGTGGAAACCTTCTTCCTGCGCCTGCTGCGCGGCGCCGGGATCGAGGGCCTGTCCGCCATGCCCGCGCAACGCGCACTGGGCAAGGGCAGCCTGGTCCGGCCGCTGCTGGCCTGCAGTCGCGAACAGCTGGAGGATTACGCGCGCCGCCACCAGTTGCCCTGGGTCGACGACCCCAGCAACGCTGATCCGGCGCTGGACCGCAATTTCCTGCGCCGTGAGGTGCTGCCCCGGTTCGGCGAGCGCTGGCCCGCCTACCGGCAGGCGGTGGCGCGGGCAGCGACCCACATGGCCGAGGCGCGCAGCCGCCTGTTGCAGGGCCTGCCGCCGGTGCTGGAGGTGGCCAGTGCGCTGGGCGACCCCGGCATCGAACTCACCGAACTGCTCGACCAGGACCCGGCGACGGCCGCCGCACTGCTGCGGGAATGGCTGCGCGGTCTCGGTTGCGCCGCCCCCGACCAGTCGCTGCTGGCGGAATTCCTGCGCCAGTTGCGCGAGTCCTCCGCCGAGGCGAACCCCTTGCTGGATGCGGGCGACTACCGCCTGCAGCGCTACCGCGGCAGCATTTACCTGTTGCCGGAGGAGGGGGCGCTGCCCGATGGTCTGACCCTGGTTCCCGGCGCGGGGGCGGTCACCGTGGGCGGGGTCGGAGAACTGGCGCTGCGCCCCTGCGCCGCCGGATTTTGCCTGCGACCGGGCGAGTCCGTGGACCTGCGCTGGCGCCGCGGCGGCGAGCGCTGCCGCCCCCTTGGGCGATCTGCGGGCGCCAGCCTGAAACAGCTGGCCCAGGAGGCCGGGGTACCCCCCTGGTGGCGGTCGCGCCTGCCACTGGTCTATCTTGGTGATGAACTGCTCGCGGTGGGGGGGCTGGGCAGCTGCCACAGTTCCCGCTCCGGGGCCACCGGGGAAGCGCTGGAAGCAAGATGGGAATTGTACTGGAATCCGGCCATCCAACAGCCTGCCGATTGAGCCCGGGACACCTTTCTGGTACTCTGGCGTCCCATCATTTTGCAGGACATTCACGGCGACCGGCTGGGCGTTGTGAAAGCGCTGCGTATCCTCGAATATGCGTATTTAAAGGCTTTTCATGACGCGTTACGTCTTCGTTACTGGTGGTGTGGTTTCCTCGTTGGGCAAAGGTATTGCTGCGGCTTCGCTCGCTGCGGTCCTCGAAGCCCGTGGGCTGAAAGTCACCCTGCTGAAACTCGACCCCTATATCAATGTGGACCCGGGCACCATGAGCCCGTTCCAGCACGGTGAAGTCTTCGTCACCGAGGACGGTGCCGAAACCGACCTCGACCTCGGCCACTACGAGCGCTTCACCCACGCCAACATGCGGCGCAGCAACAACTTCACCACCGGCCGGGTCTACGCCGCGGTGCTGCGCAAGGAGCGCCGCGGGGACTACCTCGGCGGCACGGTGCAGGTGATTCCCCATATCACCGACGAGATCAAGCGCCGGATCATCCTCGGCGCCGGCGATGCCGACGTCGCGGTGGTCGAGATCGGCGGTACCGTGGGCGACATCGAGGGCCTGCCTTTCCTCGAGGCGGCCCGCCAGCTGCGCGTGGAAGTCGGCCCGAGCCGCGCCCTGCTGATGCACCTGACCCTGGTGCCCTATATCCCCACCGCCGGCGAGATCAAGACCAAGCCGACCCAGCACTCGGTGAAGGAACTGCGCGCCCTCGGCCTGCAGCCCGACGTGCTGCTATGCCGCTGCTCGGTGGAAATCGACGAGGGCGCGCGCAAGAAAATCTCCCTGTTCACCAACGTGGAAGAGCGCGCGGTCATTCCGCTGATCGATGCCGACTCCATCTACCGCATCCCCGGTATTCTCAACAGCTTTGGCCTCGATGATTTCGTCACCGAGCGCTTTGGCCTGCAGTGCCCGGCCGCTGACCTCAGCGAGTGGGACGAAGTACTTGACCGCGAGTTCGACCCCTCCGCCGGCGAAGTGCGGATCGCGATGGTCGGCAAGTACATGGACCTGCTCGACGCGTACAAGTCACTCAACGAGGCGCTGCTGCACGCGGGTCTGCAGACCCGCACCAGGGTGCGCGTGGACTACATCGACGCGGAGGACATCGAGACCCAGGGTACCGGTGTGCTGGAAGGCGCGGACGCCATCCTGGTGCCGGGCGGCTTCGGCGACCGCGGCATCGAGGGCAAGATCACCGCGGTGCGTTACGCCCGCGAGAACAAGGTTCCCTATCTGGGTATCTGCCTCGGCATGCACCTGGCGCTGGTGGAGTTCGCGCGGGACGTCTGCAAACTGGAAGGCGCGCACTCTACCGAGATGAACCCGGCGACACCGCACCCGATCATCGGCCTCATTACCGAGTGGCAGAATGCCGACGGCTCCACCGTGCAGCGCGACGCAAGCTCCGACCTCGGCGGCACCATGCGCCTGGGCGCGCAGCCCTGTCACCTGGAGGCGGGCAGCAAGGTGCGCGAAATCTACGGCGCCGATGTCATCACCGAGCGCCACCGCCACCGCTATGAAGTGAACAACAATTACCTCGACAGGCTTTCCGCCGAGGGCATGCAGTTCGTCGGCTGGTCCGCCGACCACTCGCTGGTGGAAATGGTCGAGCTTAAAGACCACCCCTGGTTCGTGGCCTGCCAGTTCCACCCGGAATTCACCTCGCGGCCGCGCGGCGGGCACCCGCTGTTCACCAGCTACATCCGCGCCGCCATTGATCATGCCAGTGCCAAGTAGGGTCCGCGCAGTATCCCCGGAAGGCTCGTGGAGGAAAGACCGTGACTGACCAGACTGTCTCCGTCGGTGATATCCGCATCGACAATCGCGCACCCTTTGTCCTGCTGGGCGGCGTCAATGTCCTGGAGAACCGGGAATTCACCCTGCGGGTGGCGGAGCACTACGCCGCGGTCTGCCAGCGCCTGGGCATTCCCCTGGTGTTCAAGGGCTCCTACGACAAGGCCAACCGCTCCTCGATCCACTCCTTCCGCGGCCCCGGCCTGGAAGAGGGCCTGTCGATCCTCGCCGAGGTGAAAGCGACGTTCGGCCTGCCGGTGATCACCGATGTGCACAGCCCGGAGGAGGCGGCGCCGGCGGCGGAAGTCTGTGACATTATCCAGTTGCCCGCCTTCCTCGCCCGGCAGACCGACCTGGTCGCCGCGATGGCCGCCACCGGCGCGGTGATCAACGTCAAGAAGCCCCAGTTCCTCAGCCCCTCGCAGATGGCCAACGTGGCGGAAAAGTTCGCCGAGTGCGGCAACGACCGCATCCTGATCTGCGAGCGCGGCAGCAATTTTGGTTACGACAACCTGGTGGTGGACATGCTCGGTTTCGGCGTGATGAAGAAAACCTGCGGCGATGCGCCGCTGATTTTCGACGTCACCCACGCCCTGCAGTGCCGCGACCCGGGTGGCGCCGCCTCCGGCGGTCGCCGCAGCCAGGTGGTGGACCTGGCCCGCGCGGGCATGGCCACCGGCCTGGCGGGCCTGTTCCTGGAATCCCATCCGGAGCCCGACAAGGCGCTCTGCGACGGTCCCAGCGCGCTGCCGCTGGACAAACTCGAACCCTTCCTGGCCCAGGTCAAGGCGGTGGATGACCTGGTGAAATCCCTGCCGCCACTGATAATCGACTAGAACATTTACACGTACACGGAGTACCCCTATGAGCAAGATCGCAAACGTGCAGGCCTTCGAGGTCATGGATTCCCGCGGCAACCCCACGGTGATGGCGGAAGTGACCCTGGAGAGCGGCCACGTTGGCGCAGCCTGTGCGCCCTCCGGCGCCTCCACAGGCTCCCGGGAAGCGCTGGAACTGCGCGATGGCGATAGCAGCCGCTACCTGGGCAAGGGCGTACTCAAGGCGGTGGCCAACGTGAACGGCCCGATCCGCGACCTGCTGCTGGGCCAGGACGCCGCTGCCCAGCGTGAACTCGACCAGCTGATGATCGACGCCGACGGCACCGAGAACAAGGCGCAGTTCGGCGCCAACGCGATCCTCGCGGCCTCCCTGGCCGCGGCCAAGGCGGCGGCAGCGGGCAAGGGCATTCCCCTGTACCAGCACATCGCGGAAATCAACGGCAGCACCGGGTACAGCATGCCGGTACCGATGATGAACATCCTCAATGGCGGCGAGCACGCCGACAACAACGTCGACATCCAGGAGTTCATGGTGCAGCCGGTGGCGGCGCCGACCTTCGCCGAGGCCCTGCGCGCCGGCGCGGAGATATTCCACAACCTGAAGAAGGTGCTCTCTGCCCGCGGCCTCAACACCGCGGTGGGCGACGAGGGCGGCTTCGCCCCCAACCTGCCCTCCAACGAAGCAGCGCTGGAAGCCATCGCCGAGGCGGTGGGCAAGGCCGGCTACAAGCTGGGCAGCGACATCACCCTGGCGCTGGATTGCGCGGCTTCCGAGTTCTACAAGGACGGCGTCTACGACCTCGCCGGCGAGGGCAAGAAGTTCTCCAGCGCCGAGTTCTGCGACTATCTCGCAGCGCTGGCCGACGCCCACCCGATCATCTCCATCGAGGACGGCCTCGACGAGTCCGACTGGGACGGCTGGAAACTGCTCACCGACAAGATCGGCAGCAAGGTCCAACTGGTGGGCGACGACCTGTTCGTGACCAACACTAAAATCCTCAAGCAGGGCATCGAACGCGGCGTGGGCAACTCCATCCTGATCAAGTTCAACCAGATCGGCAGCCTCAGCGAAACCCTCGACGCCATCGCCATGGCCAAGGCGGCCGGTTACACCGCAGTCATCTCCCACCGCTCCGGCGAGACCGAGGATGCCACCATCGCCGATCTCGCCGTGGCCACCGCGGCCGGCCAGATCAAGACCGGCTCCCTGTGCCGTTCCGACCGGGTGGCGAAGTACAACCGCCTGCTGCGTATCGAGGCGGAACTGGGCGGACGCGCTCCCTATCGCGGTATGGCCGAGTTCAAGCGCTGATTCCGGCACGCTATGCGCTGGCTGCTCGCGGTTCTCGTATTCCTCCTGCTGGTATTGCAATACCGCTTGTGGATCGCCGAGGGCAGCCTCGCTGAAATACATCGCCTGGAAAAACAGGTGACCGAGTTCAATCGGGAAAACGACCAACTGCGCGCCCGCAACGAGGTCCTCGAACGCGAGGTGCTCAACCTCAAGAGCGGCAACGAGGCGGTCGAGCAGCGCGCCCGGGAACAGCTCAACCTGGTGCGCGAGGGCGAGGTCTTCTACCAGGTGGATGACGCCGCCGCGGACAGCGCTGCCGGTGACGGCAAGCAATGAGCGGCATCTGCCACGCCGTAGTGCCCGCCGCCGGTATCGGTGCGCGTATGGGCAGCGATATTCCCAAGCAGTACCTGCGCTTTGACGACATCACCCTGCTCGAGCACAGCGTGCGCGCCCTGCTGCGCGATGCGCGCATCGCTTCGGTGACCATCGCCTTGCACCCCGACGACAATTTCGCCGATACCCTGCCGCTGTTTGGCGAGCCGGGCGTGCAGCGCGTCGTCGGTGGCGCCGAGCGTGCGGATTCCGTGCTCGCCGCGCTCAACGCGGTTCCGGGTGGTGTTGACGACTGGGTGCTGGTGCACGACGCCGCGCGCCCGGGACTGCCGGCGCAGGACCTGCAGCGCCTGCTCGACACGGTGCTGGCGTCCGGCGTCGGCGGCATCCTCGCCGAACCCATTGTCGACACGGTGAAGCAGGCCGGGGAGGATGGCCGGGTTGCCGCCACCCTCGACCGCAGCCGGCTGTGGCGGGCGCAGACCCCGCAGATGTTTCGCCTCGGTGAATTGCGCGCCGCGCTGGCCGCCGCGCTGGCCGCTGGCCTGCCGGTGACCGATGAAGCCTCGGCGATGGAACTGGCCGGTTACCCCGTTCAACTGGTTCCCGGTTCGCCGGCAAACTTCAAGGTGACAGCGCCGGATGACCTGGCGCTGGCCGCCTGGTACCTGGCCTGGAAAGAGGAGCAGGCGTGAACATGCGAATCGGCCACGGCTACGATGTGCACCGCTTCGGCGAGGGCGACGGGATTGTCATTGGCGGAGTCCGGATTCCCCACCGCCGCGGCCTGCTCGCCCATTCCGATGGCGATGTGCTGGTGCATGCGCTCTGCGACGCGCTGCTGGGGGCCATCGGCGCCGGCGATATCGGCCGCCATTTTCCCGACAGCGACGCCGCCTATGCCGGCGCCGACAGCCGCGCGCTGTTGCGGCAGGTGATACAACTGGTTGGCGCGGCGGGCTTCGCGGTGGTCAATGCGGACATGACCCTGGTGGCGCAGGCACCGAAAATGGCGCCGCACATCGCCGCGATGTGCGCCAACCTCGCCGCCGACATGCAGGTGCCCGCCGACCGGGTCAACGTCAAGGCCACCACGACCGAGGGCCTCGGTTTCGCCGGGCGGGAGGAGGGCATCGCCGCCCACGCGGTGGTCCTGCTGGGTGCCGGCAGCGAATGATCCCGAACTGGCCCACGGCGTCTGGAGCGCCGGTCGCACACGCCGTGCTGCGCACTGTTCCCGAGGATTTCCGGGTGGAGGAGCAGCTCGGCTTCGAGCCGGAGGGGCAGGGGGAGCACGCCTTTCTCTACCTGGAAAAGCGCGAACTCACCACGCCCGAGCTGGCGGAGCAGCTGTCCACGCTCAGTGGCGTCCATCCCCGCGATATCAGCTTCAGCGGCATGAAAGACCGCAACGCGGTGACCCGGCAGTGGTTCAGCGTGGGCCTGGCCGGCAAGCCCGAACCCGACTGGCGCGGCCTGGAGGCAGGGGGGCAGGTGCGGGTGCTGGAAGCCACCCGCCACCGGCGCAAATTGCGCCGGGGCGTGCACCGCGCCAACCGCTTCGCGATCCGCCTGCGTCAGCTGCAGGGCGAGCGGGCCGCAATCGAACAGCGACTGGCCGACATTCGCGCGCAGGGGGTTCCCAATTACTTTGGCGCCCAGCGCTTCGGCCGCGACGGCGCGACCCTGTCCCAGGCGCGCAGCTGGATGCAGCGCGGCGGCAGGATCTCGCGCAACCGGCAGAGCATCTACCTGTCGTGCCTGCGCTCCCTGCTGTTCAACCAGTTGCTGGCGACGCGCGTGGCGGCGGGCAACTGGAACCGGCTGTGCGCCGGTGATGTCTGCATGCTGGCGGGCAGCCACAGCCTGTTTGCAGTCGGCCAGCCCGATGCGGAACTCGAGCGGCGCTGCGCCGAGGCGGACCTGCACCCGGCCCTGCCCCTGTGGGGCAAGGGGCGCGACGCCCTGGCGCAGGCCGCCGCGGGCTACCGCGAGCAGCTGGCCGGGGAATCGGCGGTTTGCGGTTTCCTGGAGCAGAAGGGCCTGCAACTGGACTGGCGCGCGTCGCGGCTGATGGCTGATGACTTTTGCTGGCAGTTTTGTGAAGATGACAGCCTGCTGTTGACCTTCGAACTCGGCGCTGGGGGATTCGCCACGGCGCTGATCGCCGGGTTCGCCGAGACGGTCGCCAGCGGGAACGAAAGAGAATAAGGGGTGGAACAATCCAGGTGGTACGGGGAGTAAGCGGGGTGGACCTCAACGGCATTGGTATGACGTCGCAGCGGACCAGGGAGCGCCTGATCCAGCGGCTGTCAGACCAGGGCATACGTGATCATCGGGTACTGGATGTTATCCGTACCACGCCGCGCCACCTGTTCCTGGACGAGGCGATGGCCCATCGCGCCTACGAGGATGTCGCCCTGCCGATCGGCTACCAGCAGACCCTCTCGCAACCCTATATCGTCGCCCGCATGACCGAACTGCTGCTGGAGCGCGGGACCCCCCGGCGGGTGCTGGAAATCGGCACCGGTTCCGGTTACCAGACCGCGATCCTCGCCCAGCTGGTGCCCGAGGTCTACAGCGTCGAGCGGATCAAGCCGCTGCTGCAGAAGGCGCGCCAGCGGATGCGCCAGCTCAAGCTGCGCAACGTGCACGTCAACCACGCGGACGGCAGCCTCGGCTGGCCCGAGCGCGGGCCCTTCGACGGTATCCTCGCCGCCGCCGCGCCCGAATACATCCCGGAACAGTTGCTGGAGCAACTGGCACCCGGCGGGCGCCTGGTGATCCCCGTGGGGGGCGATGTCCAGCACCTGCACGTGGTCGACCGGACCCACGAGGGCTTTGAAACCCGGGTGGTCGAAGCGGTGCGCTTCGTGCCCCTGCGGCCGGGCACGGTGCGCTGACCGATGACTACATCCGACAACAGGAACCGACTCGGCATTTTCCTGCGTGGCCTGCTGATGGGCGCCGCGGATATCGTGCCCGGGGTTTCCGGCGGCACCATGGCGTTCATTACCGGCATCTACGATACCCTGCTCGGCAGTATCCGCGCCTTCGATCTCACCTTCGTGAAACTGCTGCTGCGCCTCGATATCCGCGCCGCCTTCAACCATGTCAACGGCGGCTTCCTGCTCTGCCTGCTGGCGGGTATCGGCACCAGTGTGCTGACCCTGGCGCGGATCCTCGGCTGGGTGCTGGAGCATCACCCGGTACCGCTGTGGGCGTTTTTCTTCGGGCTGATTCTCGCCTCGGCCCTGGTGCTGCTGAAACAGGTAGACCACTGGAACCCGCAGCGCCTCGGCAGCCTGGCCGGCGGCATCGCGATCGCCGCCACCATCGCCCTGAGCCCGACCGTCAACCTGCATATCGGCCTGCCCGGCGTGTTTGTCTCCGGCTTCATCGCCATCTGCGCCATGATCCTGCCGGGTATCTCCGGCAGTTTCATCCTGGTGCTGCTGGGGATGTACGGCACCGTGCTGGCCGCGCTCAAGGGGCTGGATATCGTCTTTATCGGGGTGTTCGCCTGTGGCGCCGCCAGCGGCCTGCTGTGTTTCTCGCGTTTCCTTTACTGGCTGCTGCACCGCTACCACGCCGGCACCATGGCCTTGCTGACCGGTTTCCTGTTCGGTTCGCTGCTGGTGGTGTGGCCCTGGAAGCAGGTACTGCAGTGGGTGGCGTCGAGCGATGGCACACCGAAGCCGGCGCACCAGTGGCCGGTCTCCCCCGGGCAATTCGAGGCCATCACCGGCAGCGAACCCCAGATTCTCTTGTGCTCCCTGTTGATGCTGGCGGGTTTCGCGCTGGTCTGGTTGATCGACAACCAGTGGGGGCGCATGCAACAGGGCGCCCCGACGGGCTGAGGCTATCGATGTCCTCGCGCGCGCAGGGACGGGGAACAACACTGGCACAGGCGCTGGGCCTCGCGCTCGCGCTGCTGCAGCTTTCCGGCTGCGGCAGCAATGCCCCCGCGCCGGTGGAAGACCGCAACGCCCGCGGCCCGAATCCCAGCGTGGCGACCCACAGTTCGCACAAGACCTACAGCGTGCAACGCGGGGACACCCTGTATTCCATCGCCTTTCGCTACGGGCTGGATTACCGGCGCCTGGCGGCGGCCAACGGCATTGCGGCTCCCTATACCATCTATCCCGGCCAGCGCCTGGTGCTGGAACAGGCTGATCTGCCAGCCCGCACGGCGCAGTCGAGCAGCGCGGCGCGCCCGGCGGCCACGCCGTCGGCGGCCCCCCCGGCCAGCACTTCGCGGCCGCCCGCGAGCACTGTCACCAAACCGTCACCGGCACCTGCTAAAACTGTGGCACAACCCTCCCCGGCGCTCGGTCCCGTCAAGGGCTGGCGCTGGCCGACCTCCGGGCCGGTCATCCGCGGTTACTCGGCAACCGTGCACAAGGGTATCGATATCGGGGGGGCGCGTGGCGATGCGGTGGTAGCGGTGGCCCCCGGCCAGGTGGTCTATGCCGGCACCGGGATCGTGGGGCTCGGCGAGTTGATCATCGTCAAGCACAACGAGCACTACCTCAGCGCCTACGGGCACAACGAGGTGCTGCTGGTGAAGGAAGGGCAGAATGTCAGTAGCGGCCAGTCGCTGGCCCGCAAGGGCAGCAGCGGCACCGACCGGGTAAAACTGCACTTCGAAATACGCCGCGACGGCAAGCCGATCGACCCCACAGGGGTGCTGCCCAGGCGGTGATTTACGGTATCAATCGGTTCCAGATCCCGTCGGTAATGAATGGTAATACCCAGGCCTGCGGAGCCGGCGCATAATCGCCCTCCAGTGTCTGCCAGCGGTGGCAGCGAGTGCACGGTGGCCCAGCCAGGGATGATAAGCTAGCTATTGCAATCTTTTGCAAAGGAGCTTGTTTTTATCCTTTCGCTTGGGGTAGCCTGTTCGACCCGGCGGTATTTGGGCTCTCAATAACCAGAACAGGACGAGGGATGGCCATGAGTCTGGAGCAAACGAGGTGCCGGAAAGGGAATTCACGGAAGGTTCTTGATAAAGGGGTTGCGATGAAACGTGAGGTTTCTTCCGCCGGCACAGATGCCGACGACGACAACGCCAGTCGTGCTGCGATGGTCGCCATCTCTGACGAGCCGGATGACTTCGACGACGGGGATGACGACGCCGCAGTCCTCGACGAGGACGAAATGTTCGACGAGGCCAAGGCGCGCACCGCCAGCCGGGTCGAGAAGTCGCTGGACGTCACCCAGCTCTACCTGAACGAGATCGGCTATTCGCCGCTGCTCACTCCCGACGAAGAAAAGCACTATGCCCGCCTCGCCCGCAAGGGTGTCGAGGAAGGGCGCCGGCGCATGATCGAGAGCAACCTGCGGCTGGTGGTCAAGATCTCCCGCCGCTATATCAACCGCGGCCTCACGCTCCTGGACCTGATCGAAGAGGGCAACCTGGGCCTGATCCGCGCGGTGGAAAAATTCGACCCCGAGCGCGGTTTCCGCTTCTCCACCTACGCGACCTGGTGGATTCGCCAGACCATCGAGCGGGCGATCATGAACCAGACGCGGACCATCCGCCTGCCGATCCACGTGGTCAAGGAACTCAACGTCTACCTGCGCGCCGCGCGGGAGCTGACCCAGAAGCTCGACCACGAACCCACCGCGGAGGAAATTGCCGAGATGCTCGACAAGCCCGCGGCGGACGTCAAGCGCCTGCTCGGCCTCAACGAACGGGTGAGCTCCGTGGATGTGCCGGTGGGGCCGGATTCCGACAAGGTGGTGGTCGATACCATTGCCGACCACGCCGAGAACGATCCCTCCGAACTGCTGCAGGATTCCGACATCAAGGAAAGCATTGCGGCCTGGCTCGACGAACTCAGCGAGAAGCAGCGCGAGGTCGTGGTGCGCCGCTTCGGGCTGCGCGGGCACGAGAGCAGCACCCTGGAGGAAGTGGGTCGCGAGATCGGCCTCACCCGCGAGCGCGTGCGGCAGATCCAGGTCGAGGCGCTGAAGCGCCTGCGCGGCATCATGGAAACCCACGGGCTCAACAGCGAATCCCTGTTTACCTGAACTGGTATCGAACCCTGAAAGGCGCGGTTAACGCGCCTTTTTTTGTGCCCGCATGGAAGCCCGGGGCCACCTTCATGGTGTTGCGTCGCAACGCACAGTGCGGGCTCCTTCCCGGCAGGCGGAAAAATACCGGCAACGCCCGGCATTTTTTGTTCTAATGCCGCTTCGCATCAAACTGCGGAGCATCTTCAATGACAGCCCAATCACCACAGCGCCCCCTGGACGGCATCCGTGTCATCGAACTCGGCCAGTTGCTGGCGGGTCCCTTTACCGGAACCATCCTCGCCTACTTCGGCGCGGAGGTCATCAAGGTCGAGCCGCCGGGCGGCGACCCGATCCGCGGTTGGCGCGAAGTCCGCGACGGCACCTCCCTCTGGTACCGCAGCCTCGGGCGCAACAAGAAAAGCGTGACCCTGGACCTGAAACACGAGCGGGGCAGGGCGCTGGCCCGGGAACTGCTGCGTGGCGCGGACGTGGTGGTGGAAAATTTCCGCCCGGGCCTGATGGAAAGCTGGGGCATGGGACCGGAGGATCTCAAGCAGGAGAATCCGGGGCTGGTTTACGCGCGCATTTCCGGTTACGGCCAGGACGGTCCCTACGCCAGCAAGCCGGGCTACGCCTCGGTGACCGAGGGTTTTGCCGGTTTCCGCTACATCAACGGCGAACCGGGCAAGGCGCCGGTGCGCACCAATATCTCCATGGGCGATACCCTTGCGGCGATCCACGCGGCGCTGGGGATTACCATGGCCCTGATCCAGCGCGGCCGCGCCGGCGGTGAGGGGCAGGTAGTGGATGTCGCCCTCTACGAATCCATTTTCAACCTGATGGAGGCCATCGTTCCGGAATACGATGGCGCCGGCGTGATTCGCCAGCCCTCCGGCACCACGGTGACCGGTATCGTCCCCACCAACACCTACCCCTGCCGGGATGGCAAGTACGTGGTAATCGGCGGCAACGGCGATTCCATCTTCAAGCGCCTGATGACCGCGGCGGGCCGTTCCGACATGGCGCAAAACCCGGAGATGGCGGACAACGCCGGCCGGGTGCGCCACGAGGCGGAAATCGACGCGGCGCTGGCGCACTGGTGCGCCGGGCTCTCGTCGCAGCAGGTCATCGACATTCTCGAGGAGGTGCGGGTGCCGGTGGGTCCGATCAACTCGGTCGCCGACATGATGGCCGACGAGCACTTCATCGCCCGGGGGATGTTCGAACAGGTGGAGATCGACGGCGCACCGTTGAAGATTCCGGCGATCCTGCCGAAGCTGGCGGGGACGCCGGGACGCACCGAATGGCCCGGTGGCGCCATCGGCAGCCACAACGAGGAGGTGCTCGGAGCGATGCTCGGGCTGTCCGAGGAGGCGCAGGCCGAACTGCGAGAGGCCGGAGTGATTGCCTGAGTGAGCCGCGGGGGTTTCCCTGCGCTTACTGTCGCAGGGGCGCCCGCAACCCGGGCAGGGAACTGCGGCTAGCGGTGATCAAACGGAACTGCCAGGGCGCATCGGTCGCCCGCTGCCGGGCTCGTTGGACATGCCCAGCAGAGTGTCGATCAATTCCTCACCCTCAGTCATCAGGATGATCCGGTAGAGAATCCCTGAGGGGGAGCCGTTAAGCAGGGCGTCGCGCACCATGTCGTCAGTGTCGACCGCCTCCGCCGCCTGCAGCAATTTGCGGAACGTGCGGACGAAATTCTCCGAGTGTTTTACCCTCAGTTCAGTACCGAAGAAAATGTTGTGCATGGCCTCCGGGTCCTGGCGGTTTTCCACCGCCAGCGCGACCAGCTTGCGCACGAACCAGTTTGAGTCCATATCCGCGGCACCGGCCCGCTCCCGGGCAAAGTCTTCAGCACTTATTGCGCCGCTGCCGTCGGGGCCGGCGACCGTCATAAAGAGGAACGCAGCGATCGCGCCGAGCTGTTCTTCCACCAGTAGCTGTAGCTTGAAGAAGGAATCGCGCTGGGCGTGCATTTCCAGCCGCCGCGCGCTGCGTTCCTGGATGCCGATGGCCTTGGTGTTGGCGGAGATCTCTTTCTGCTGCATGAAATGGCCGATGACCAGCCAGAGAAAGGCGAGGGGGGCGAAAGCGCCCTCGAGAAAACTGCCGATATCCGCTGTGGGAAGGTGGATAAAATTGTCGAGCCCGACAATGAACGAGAGATACAGCATGCCCCCGGTGACCCACAGCAGGGAGAGGCCGAAGCCCAGGGCGATACGCCAGTCGAGGCTGAATTTTTCGGGGTTGGAATCCTGGTTCATTGTTCTCGGTTCGTTCTGTTCAAAAATGCGGGTGTTGCAGCCTGCACTATAGGGGAGTCGGTGTGCCCGAGTCGAGGTCGGCAGGCCTGTCGATGTCGCGCAGGATGCCCGGATCTTCAAGCGGCAGGTCGCGCAGTTGTGCGCGATGACGTCGCACAATCTCACGCGCGCCCTGGTCGCCCTCAAGGCGGCGCAGTTCGCCGAACAAGTCCCTGCGAAAACCCACCGGATGTCCGCTCTCGCCGCGGTAACTGGGGCGACACAGGCGCGCCTTTTCCAGCCCCCGGGCCACCGCGCGGAAACTCTCCGGCGCTACCCAGGGCATGTCGCCCAGCGCCACCAGCACCCCGTCCCAGTCACCGCACCGGGCAATGCCATCGGCCAGCGTCGCTCCCATACCGGCCCCGGCGCGCGGGCAGTGGATGACCGCAGCGCCGAGCGACTGCAGAGCCTGCGCCAGTGCGTGGTCTTCCGGGCGCAGGCAGACCCGCACCGCCAGCCCGCTGGCCAGTGCGCGGCGGGTACTGGCGACCAGGAGGCTCTCGCCGTCGGCGAGCAGGGTCGAGCGCTTGTCGCTGCCAAAGCGGCGGCCAAAGCCCGCCGCCAGCAAAAGAATGCCGGTCCCTGTCCCGGATTGGGCGCTATCTCCCGGATGCGATGTGCTATCCACCATCCCGCCAGTTGTCTCCCTGGTACGCACCGGCCGTGCGACCTGTCGTTATTCTAGCCATAAAAAAGCCCCGCCATGGCGGGGCTTTTTCCTGCAAACCGCTGGTGCGGAACGCGCGGGTCTCAGCGTTCCAGCAGTTCGAGCTTGCCCGGCTTGCCGGCCCATTCCTCGGCGTCCGGCAGGGCTTCCTTCATCTCGGTAATGTTCGGCCAGATTTCCGCCAGTTCGGCGTTCAGCTCCAGGAATACCTGCTGGTCTTCCGGCAGCTCGTCCTCGGAGAAGATGGCGTCGACAGGGCATTCCGGCTCGCACAGGGCGCAGTCGATGCACTCGTCGGGATGAATCACGAGGAAGTTCGGGCCTTCGTAGAAACAGTCCACGGGACAAACTTCCACGCAGTCCGTGTGTTTGCACTTGATACAGTCTTCGCCAACTACAAAGGTCATGGTCCTGGATGCCTCTCGGGGTATTTCACTTCAATGCACCGGGGAAGAACAGGCCGCCCGGTCTCGGCGGGCGCTAGTTTACCTTTTAGGTCGGACAATTTGAAGGGCGCTATTACCCTGCTTGTCGAATGGTTTTCGGGGCGGGACTTCAGGTGTTCTTGCGCCGAGCGCGGGACAGACATTGCCTGCTGGAACACGCCAAAAAGCGCACATCCCTGTGCAGGCTCGGGTAGCGACATCCATGTCGCCACACGGTTCCAGCAGGCAATGTCTGCCCCACACTCTACCTTCGGAGCATGATTCCCGTTCCTGCCTCTGGTTCTTTTGGCTCTTATTACCGGTCAGGCTAACTGGCACTTCCCGGGACGGCTGAACGATTCGGAGCATCTGTTCCAAATCTTGCTCCACAGGGAGAGTGTGAGCCGGAACTTCCCCACCGGAACCGTGTGGCGACAGGACGTCGCCACCCGAGCCTGCACACGGACGTGCGCTTTTTGGCGTGTTCCAGTGGGGAAGTTCCGGATCGCGCTCGGCGTTCGAAGTGCCCCACCGTAAATCTCGCGTGAGGCAAACTGTACCCGGATCGTTACAGCAATTCCTTCAGGCGATACAGCGCCTCGAGCGCCTGCCGCGGACTGAGATCGTCGATATCCAGTTCCTGCAGCGCCTCAGTGGCGGGATGCGGCGCCGGGGCGCTGAACAGGTCGGCCTGGGGAGAGGGGGGCGGTGTTACCGCAACCGCAACAGGGGCGCCGGAACCACCGGCCTCCAGTTCTTTCAGCCGGGCAGCGGCAGCTTCAAGCACCCGCGGCGGAATTCCCGCCAGCTTCGCCACCTGCAGGCCGAAACTGCGGTTGGCCGGGCCCTCCTGGATGTGGTGCAGGAACACCACGTGGTCCTGGTGCTCGGTGGCGTCCAGGTGCACGTTGACCATGCCCGGGCAGGATTCGGGCAGCGCGGTGAGTTCGAAATAGTGGGTGGCGAAGAGGGTGAAGGCACGGACCTCGCGGGCCAGTTCCACCGCCGCCGCCCAGGCCAGAGAGAGGCCGTCGAAGGTGCTGGTGCCGCGGCCGACCTCGTCCATCAGCACCAGCGAGCGTGGCGTGGCGTTGTGCAGGATGTTGGCGGTCTCGGTCATCTCCACCATGAAAGTCGAACGGCCCGAGGCGAGGTCGTCAGAGGAGCCGATGCGGGTGAAGATGCGGTCCAGGGGCGCCATGCGGGCCGCGCTTGCCGGTACGAAGCTGCCGATGTGGGCGAGCAGGGCGATCACCGCGTTCTGCCGCATGTAGGTCGATTTACCGCCCATGTTGGGGCCGGTGATCAGCAGCATCCGGCGCGAATCGTCAAGCAGGGTGTCGTTGGCGATGAAAGGCTCCTCCAGCACCTGTTCGACCACCAGGTGACGGCCCTCGCTGATTTCGAACACGGGCTCGTCGACGAACTGCGGCCGGCACAGGCGCAGGCTCATGGCGCGCTCGGCCAGGCAGGCCAGGACGTCCAGTTCGGATACTGCTGCGGCACAATCCTGCAGGGGCGCGAGGTCCTCGTTGAGACGTTCGATCAACGCCTCGTAGAGGGCCTTTTCCCGGGTGAGGGCGCGGCTCTTGCTGGACAGCGCCTTGTCCTCGAAGGTCTTCAGTTCCGGGGTGATGAAGCGCTCGGCGTTCTTCAGGGTCTGCCGGCGCATGTATTCCGCCGGGGCGCGGTCCGACTGGCCCTTGCTGATTTCGATGTAGTAGCCGTGAACCCGGTTGTAGCCCACCTTCAGGCTGGAGATGCCGGTGGCTTCCCGCTCCCGTTTTTCGATATCCACGAGGACGTCGGCGGCGCCGGTACTGATTGCGCGCAGCTCGTCCAGTTCGGCG
Source organism: Haliea sp. E17 (assembly GCF_048323675.1). Lineage (NCBI taxonomy): Bacteria > Pseudomonadati > Pseudomonadota > Gammaproteobacteria > Cellvibrionales > Halieaceae > Haliea > Haliea sp. E17. Next base: position 1,106,214 of record NZ_JBLWFK010000002.1, on the reverse strand, counting down.
TCGTAGCCCTGGGCAATCACGCCGCCGTCGCGGATCACCACCGGCGGGTTGTCGATGATGGCCTTGTCCAGCAGCTCGACCAGTTCCGGGAACTCCCCGGCCTGTCGGGAGAGCCCATCGAGCAATTCGCTGCGCGCGCCGGCCAGTTGGCGGCGCAGCTCAGGCAGGGCCGCCAGCGAGGCGCGCAGGCGGGTCAGGTCCCGCGGGCGCGCCGAGCGCAGGGCCACCCGGGCGAGGATACGCTCCATGTCGCCGATGGGTTTCAGGGCACCGCGCACCGGTTCGAACTGGTAGTTTGCGCACAGTGCGTCGAGGGCATCGAGCCGGGCCTTTAGAACGTCGACGTCAGTCAGCGGCCGGTGCAGCCAGCGCCGCAGCAGGCGACCGCCCATGGCCGTGACGGTTTCGTCGAGCACCGCGTAGAGGGTGTTGCTCTCGCCGCCGCCGAGGTTGAGGTCGATCTCCAGGTTGCGCCGGGTCGCGGCGTCGAGGATGACGCTGTCCTCGCGGCGCTCGTGGCTGAGGCCGCGAATGTGCGGCAGGCTGCTGCGCTGGGTGTCTTTCACGTACTGCAGCAGGCAGCCGGCGGCGCCGATAGCGAGGTCGAGTCCGTCGCAGCCGAAGCCGGCGAGGTCGTGGGTCTGGAACTGGGTATTGAGGGCGCGCTGGGCAGCCTCGGTGTCGAACTCCCATTCCGCCTGCGCCCGGGCGCCGCGGCGCCCGGACACCAGCGGCAGGCCGATGCTGTCGCGGTACAGGGTTTCCGCCGGGTCGAGGCGCTGCAGTTCGCCGGCCAGCGCTTCCTCGCCGGCCAACTCCTGCACCCGGAAGCGGCCACTGGCCAGGTCGAGGTAGGCGAGGCCGAAGCGCTCGCCACGCTGGTTGACCGCCAGCAGCAGGCTGTCCGAGCGCTCGTCGAGCAGGGCCTCGTCGGACAGGGTACCCGGCGTGACCACCCGCACCACCTTGCGCTCCACCGGCCCCTTACTGGTGGCCGGGTCGCCGATCTGTTCGGCGATGGCCACGGATATGCCGGCCTTCACCAGTCGCGCCAGGTAGCCCTCCGCCGCGTGGTAGGGCACGCCGGCCATGGGGATCGGCTCGCCGTTGGATTTGCCCCGGGCGGTCAGGGTGATGTCCAGCACATCCGCCGCGCGCTTCGCGTCCTCGTAGAACACCTCGTAGAAGTCCCCCATGCGGTAGAACACGAGGTCGTGGGGGTGCTGGGCCTTGATGGCCAGGTACTGCACCATCATGGGCGTGTGCCCGGAAGTGTCGGGGGTGACGGCTTTCTGGTTCAAAATCGCGGCGTTGTCGGGTCGGGAAAACAAGCCGCTAACACTATCAGCTTTGCCCGCCTGCGTGTAGGGAGCGGTGCCCTTGTCGCGGGCAATGCGCGCAGACTCAGCCCTTCAGCCAGCCCTGCGCCATCTGCCGGTAGCGCTGGGCTTCAAAGCCCGCCAGTTCCCCGTCGCGCGCGAGGATCGCCTCGAGGATGCGCCGGCGGCCGATGCGCCAGCCCTCGAAATCGAAGTCGCCCTCGAACATCGGTGACTGGCCTTCCTCCCGGTACATCTGCATGGCCACCTTGGCCAGCAGCTCCAGCAGCGGTTGTTCGAACAGCCCCAGCAGGGTTTCGCGGAAGCGGATCTCGAAATCGACGCAGTCCTCGATGTCTGCGCAGGTGTCCAGTCGGGCCAGCAGGCTGTGAATCTGCGGGAGAGCGGATTCATCGATTTCCCGGGCCGCGGTCTGGATGATCTCGCAGTCCAGCATGACTGCCAGTTCGAAGGCCTCGCGGTGGTTGATGTCGTGGACCCGCATGTAGGTGGCGAAGGCCCGCTCCAGCGCGGCGTCGTCCGGGCGGGCGGCGGAATAGCCGCCGCCGGGGCCGCGCTTCACTTTGAGCAGGCCCTCGTGCTCCAGGATGCGTGCGGCCTGCTGCACCGTCACGATGCCCACATCGAACTGCCCGGCCATCTCGGCCAGGGAGCCCAGCCGGGCACCCGGCTCGCTGGCGAGGCTCAACTCGCGCAGGCGATTTGCCGTTTCCTGTACCAGAGGCTGCTTGCGATTCCCGGCGTTGCTCATTGACTGTTCCTGGGTTCGATTAGGGGCCGCGATCGAGACTTGACCTCGCTAATTAAATATATATAAATACTGATCATTGCCGATTATAACGCATTATTAATGATATATAGATTAATAATATGCATATAATTATGTGTTGATGACAGTGAATCAAGGCGCCTCATGGTGTCGCGCCTGTCTGCCCCGCAAGCCGAGGAGTCTCTACCATGGGTTTTGAATTGCCAGACCGTTCCGTTTTGCCCCGCCACCCGGTAATCGTGGGCGACGAGCCCAGGCAAAGCGGGTCGGGAGCGATGTTCTGCCACCTGTACCCGGCCAATGGCCAGCCCACCGGCGAAGTTGCCGGGGCCGGCGCTGCCGATGTCGATGCTGCAGTTGCCGCGGCCCGCGCGGCCCAGCCCGCCTGGCGGGCCATGAACGGCGACGCGCGCCGGGACCTGCTGCTGCGCTACGCCGCTGTGTTGAAACAGCACGCGCAGGAGCTGGCCGCGCTGGAGACCCTGGGCAACGGGTCGCCGGTGATGATGGCCGGCTACGCGCCGATGGTGGCCGCCCAGCGTTTCGAGTACTACGCCGGCTGGGCGGACAAGCTGCGCGGGCAGACCCTCAGCGCCTGGAACAACCCGGCCCACAATTACGTCGACTACGAACCCTATGGCGTAGTCGGCGCGGTGATTCCCTGGAACGGCCCGGTCTTCGCCGCCGCCATGCTGCTGGCGCCGGTGCTGGCCGCCGGCAACTGCGTGGTGATCAAGGCCCCCGAGCTGGCGCCGTATTCGGTCATGCGCATGGGCGAACTGTTCCTCGAAGCCGGTTTCCCGCCCGGCGTGGTCAATATGCTCGCTGGCGGCCCCGAGGTCGGGGCGGCGATTGTCGGCCACGCAGATGTCGACAAGGTGGCATTTATCGGCAGCGGCGGCACCGCGCGCAAGGTCCTGCAGTCCGCCGCGGAAAACCTGACACCCTGTTGCCTGGAACTCGGCGGCAAGTCCGCGGTGATCGTGTTCGAGGATGCTGACCTCGCGCAGGCCGGGCAAATGGGCCTGAGCGGCGCGATCAGCGTCAGCGGACAGGGTTGCGTCAACGGCACCCGCGTGCTGGTGCAGCGTTCCATCTATGACCAGTACCTCGCGGTCATGCAGCAGATCGCCGGGCATATCCCGGTGGGCGACCCGCTGGACCCGGGTACGGTGATGGGGCCGGTGATTTCCGAGGCCTCGGTGCAGCGCATCCTCGGCATTGTCGGCAAGGCGCGGGAGGAGGGCGCACGGGTACTGACCGGCGGCCAGCGCCTGGACGGTGAGTACGCCGACGGATTCTACCTGCCGCTCACCATTATTGCCGATGTCGACCCGGCCAGTTCACTGTCCCGGCACGAAGTGTTTGGCCCCGTATTGGCGGTGACGCCTTTCGACAGCGAGGAAGAGGCGATCGCCCTGGCCAACGGCACCGATTACGGCCTCGGCGCCTACATTCATACCCGTGACCTGCGTCGGGCCCACAGTGTCGCCAACCAGATGCAGGCGGGCATGATTCACGTCAACGCCTCCGGCGAGGGCATGCAGCCCTTCGCGCCCTTCGGCGGCATGAAACAGAGCGGCTTTGGCCGGCTCGGCGGCGAACAGGGCCTGCTGGAATTCCTGCAGACCCGCAATGTGTGGATGAACCTGAAAGCCCCGCAATAAATGCCCTGCCGGAAGCGGCGATTGCAATAACAACAAGAGGATGAAAACGCGATGACTCTACTCGACCCCACGGAGCGCAGCGAGCGCGGCAGCCAGATCCAGGCCGAGCGCCTCGGCGCCCCCGCGCAGGAACCGGCAACTCTGCTGCAGTCCTCCTGGCGCGACTACATTTTTGCCGAGGTCTGGAACCGCCCCGGCCTCGATACCCGCTCCCGCTACTGGATTTCCATCGCCGGTGCGGCCTGCGAGACCGGGGCCCAGTCGATTGTTGAAGGTTATATCCGCGGTGGCATCGCCAGCGGCGCAATCACTCTCGCCGAGGTACGCGAAGCGGCGCTCCATCTCGCGGTTTATGCCGGCTGGTCCCGCGGCACGGCCATCGACGAGGCGGCGACCCGCGCGGCAGCTGCGCTCGGTATCGAGGATACCGAAATCCCGCTCATTCGCGGTGAAGTATGGGACCCCGAGCAGCGCCTCAAAGAAGGGCATGAGAATTTCGACGCTGTGATGATTTTCCCGCCGCCACCGCCGGTAACCCCGTATTTCGAAGGCGGGATCCTGAACTTCGTCTTCGGGGAAATGTGGACGCGCCCGGGTCTCGACCAGCGCTCCCGACGCTGGATAACCCTGGTGGGCGTGGCCGAATCATCCGCCCGCATTCCCATTCGCACCCACACCTATGCGGCGATGCGCAGTGGTAACGCGACGATGGAAGAAATGCACGAATACGTCCTGCAGTACGCCATCCACGGCGGCTGGCCAAAGGCCTCGGTGATCCAGGGCGCGGTGTTTGAAATGGGCAAGTTGATTGCCGAGGGAAAACCCTACGAAGACTGAGCATTCCATTCGCATGGGTGCCACTGAACCAGAGGAGTTGGGTTGGCCATAGCGCCTACTGGAACCGTGTGGCGACATGGATGTCGCCACCCGAGCTTGCACATGGATGTGCGCTTTTTGGCGTGTTCCAGTAGGCGCTATGGCCGGCCCAGCTCCTGCGACCAAACTCGGAACTACTACCGTTACAGTGGAAAAAATATGAGCAACTTGAAAAACATGCAAGGCAAAGCCGCCCTTGTCACCGGCGCCGCATCCGGCCTCGGTAAGGCAACCGCACTGAAACTGGCCGCGGCCGGTGCCGATCTCGGCATCGTGGATATCAACGCCGAAGGGCTTGAAATCACCGCCGCAGAAGCCCGCGAACTCGGTGTGAAGGTCTTTACCCAGGTGGTCGACATGGCCCAGCGGGAGCAGGTGGTGAGCGCGGTGGATAACACCGTGGCGGCATACGGGCGGCTGGATGCCCTGTGTAACGTCGCGGGGATCATCATCATGTGTAACGCCCACGAGATGCCGGCGGAGCAGTGGACGCGGGTGATTGATATCAACCTCAACGGGCCGTTTTTTGCGATACAGGCGGCGATTCCGCACCTGCTCGAAAGCAACGGCGCGGTGGTGAACGTGACGTCGACGGCGGCGTTTGTCGGCGAGGCCTATGCCGGCGCCTACTGCGCCAGCAAGGCGGGCCTGTTGCAGCTGACCAGGGCGCTGGCGATGGAGTACGTGCACAAGACGATCCGCTTCAACGCGGTGGCGCCGGGCGGCATGATGACCAATATCGCCAACAACATGACGATGCCTGAAGGCGTGGATTACGAACTGATCAAGCGCTACAGCGGCTTGCGCGGGCTGGTGGAAGTGGAAGACGTGGCGGAGGCGGTGCTGACGCTGGCTTCCGGTGCGGGCCGCGGTTACCACGGCGCCTGCATTACCATCGACAAGGGCATTACTGCGGGCTAAGGGGGTTTCCATGCAGAAATACGGCTTTATCGGCCTTGGCAGCCAGGGTGCGCCGATGGCACGGCGGATGATCGAGGCGGGCCTGGAGGTGGTGCTGTGGGCGCGGCGGGAAGAGACACTCGAGCCCTTTCGCGACAGCGGAGCCAGTTTCGCCAGTTCCGTGGGTGAACTGGGTGAGCAGGTGGATTACTGCGCCATCTGTGTGGTCGACGACGCGGGTGTGCGGCAGGTGGTCGACCAGTTGTTGCCACGCATGTCGCCGGGTGGGGTGCTGGTGATTCACGCCACGGTACACCCTGAACTGTGTAAGGCACTCGCCCGCACAGCGGCGGAGCAGGGCATTGCACTGGTCGATGCGCCGGTCAGCGGTGGCGGGGAGGGTGCCGCCAATGGCACGTTGACAGTCATGCTCGGTGGCGAGCAGAACACGGTGGATGCAGTGCGACCGGTACTGGAGACGTTCGCGGGCACCATCGTGCACCTGGGCGATGTCGGCGCGGGGCAGACCGCCAAGCTGGTCAACAACACGCTGATGGCGGCCAATGTTGCCAACGCCTGGCATGCGCTGGAAACCGCGGCGGCGCTCGGCATCGACCGCGCTGCACTGGCGGACCTGGTGCGGGTCAGCAGCGGCCGCAGTTTTGGCTTCGAGGTCTGCGCGCGCATGCCGCAGCCCTCCGCCTTCGAGCACGGCGCCAGGTTGCTGGCCAAGGATGTCCGCCTGCTGGGTGAGACGATCGGTGAGCAGGAAGACTACGACATTTTGCGCCGCACGGCGCACAGCTTTCTCGACAGGGCGCTGGCGGACTAACTCGCGCCCGGGCATTTAAACCGCGATCCGCGGGAGGAATACAGCATGGATTTTTCACTGGACCAGTTTCAACTGAATGACAAGGTGGCCGTGGTCACCGGTGCCGGCGGGCGCGGTAACAGCATCGGTCGGGCCTATGCCATGGGCCTGGCCGCCGCTGGCGCTGCCGTCGTGGTGGCGGACCTCAATGCGGCCGGAGCCGCCGCCGTGGCCGAGGAGATCGTCGCCGCCGGCGGCAGGGCGCTGGGTGTCGAGGTCGATATCACCAGGCCGCAGTCGGTGCAGGCGATGGCGGCCGTTGCGAAGGCGGAATTCGGCGGTGTCGACATCCTGGTCAACAACGCCGCCCTGATGGTGGAACTGGGCTCGGCCAGCGCGGTGGATATCCCGCTCGAGGAATGGAACCGGATCATGGACGTGAACGTCACCGGAGCGCTCAACTGCGTGCAGGCGATCGTGCCGCTGATGCGCGAGCGCGGCGGCGGCAAGATCGTCAACCAGTCATCCGGAGGTGCATTCCCGGCCCAGTCCATCTACGGTATCAGCAAGCTGGCGCTGGTCGGCCTGACCACCACCCTGGCGCGGCAGCTGGGGCCGGAGAACATCAACGTCAATGCCATTGCGCCCGGCAACACCACCAGTGACGCCGGCAAGACACTGACGCCGGACGATTCTCCTTTCATCCAGTTCCTGCAGGCCAGCGTGGCCATGCGGGTGCGCGGCGCGCCGCAGGAACTGGTGGGCACGCTGTTGTTGCTCTGTTCGCAGGCGGGCGACTGGATTACCGGGCAGGTCATCAACGTCGATGGCGGCTGGGTCCTGCGTCCCTGACCGGGGGGGGCGCGCGCCAAGTCTGCCAGGCGGCGCCCGGGGTTGATACCCGGGCGCCGTTTTTGCCTACACTGCTGAAAATTCCCGAGAACTGGAACTGATTATGACCCCCGGAAAACTCGGCGTCTGGAGCCTGGCCAATTTCATGACCGCCGCCGACAGCGCAGCTTTTGCCAAACGCGTAGAGGCCTGGGGTTACTCGACCCTGTGGGTGCCCGAGATAATGACCCGGGACCCGATGGTGACCTGCTCCTGGTTGCTGGCACATACCACGACCCTGAACCTGGCGACCGGGATCGCCAGTATCTACGCACGCGATCCCTTCGCCATGCAGAACGCCCGCTATGCGCTGGCGGAACAGTCCGCAGGGCGCTTCCTGCTGGGGCTGGGTGTCTCCCACTCGCACTTTGTCGAGGGCGCAATGGGCCAGGCCTACGCCAGGCCGGTGCCGGCCATGCGCAGTTACCTGCAGCGGATGCGGGCGTCCCAGTACCTGGGGCCGCGCCCCGCGGAAGAGCCCAAAACCGTACTCGGGGCCCTGGGCCCGCTGATGCTGAAGCTTGCCGCCACCGAGGCCGATGGCGCGCATCCCTACAACGTGACACCGGAGCATACCGCCCTGGCCCGGGAGATCCTCGGGCCCGATAAACTGCTGTGCCCCGAGCAGATGGTGGTGCTGGAGGCTGACCCGGAGATTGCCCGGGGCATTGCCCGGCAGGCCCTGGCGATGTCCTTCAGCCTGCCGAACTACCAGAACAGTTACCTGCGCCAGGGGTTTTCCACGGAAGACCTGGAGAACGGGGGTTCGGACCGGCTGGTCGACGCCATCGTGGCCTGGGGCGACGAGGACACCATCCGCGAGCGGATACAGCAACACTGGGATGCGGGTGCCGATCATGTCTGCATCCAGTCCCTGCGGCGGGATATGTCGCGGCATTCGCCGGAGGATGAAAAAATCCTGGAATTGCTGGCGCCAGCAAATCAGTAGTCTGCGCCTGTGCCGCACCCGCGGCGGGTGGGATTCTGGCGCCAGCCCCTTGCGGGCCGGCGCCATACCGGGAAAGGTGCCGGGAGGTAGGTGTTCGATCAGCCCTCGAAGGCGCGCACCGGCGCGCTGACACCGCTGGATTCCGTGCCCTTCATGTAGGCCAGCATGGTGTCCGCATCGGAAACCTCGAAGGGATCGGTGGGGCAGTTGTCGCCGAAGTCCGGCTCGACGAACGCCTTTGCGATTTTGCCATCGTCCACCAGCATGGAATAACGCCAGCTGCGCATGCCGAAGCCGAGGTTGGACTTGTCCACCAGCATGCCCATCTTGCGGGTGAATTCGCCGTTGCCGTCGGGCAGCAGGAAGACGTTCCTGTTGCCGATCTGCTTGCCCCACTGGAACATCACGAAGGCGTCATTCACCGAGATGCAAATGATCTGGTCCACGCCCAGGGCCTTGAACTCCTCGTAGAGTTCCTCGTAGCGCGGCAGGTGGTTGGAAGAGCAGGTCGGGGTAAATGCGCCGGGCAGGGAAAACAGCACGACTTTCTTGCCGCCGAAAATTTCCGCGCTGGTCAGGTCCTGCCAGCGGAAGGGATTGGGGCCTTCGACGGACTCGTCGCGCACGCGGGTTTTGAAGGTGACATCGGGCACTCTCTCGAGCATGGGCATGGTTTTCTCCATCAGTGACAGGGTGAATGCAACAGCATAAAGATAATAAATGCCGGTGATTTTCGCCAATGGTGTATGCTGCCCGCGACGGAATGCCTGCGCCCCGGGCCCCAGTGGGGCGTCGCCAGGTGCGCACCAGCCAATAGCGATAACAGGAGAAAATTGGGATGAAAGCCATAGTATGCCGCGAACACGGCCCCGCCGAATCACTGCAACTGGTGAATGACTGGGATCTACCCGACTGCGGCCCCGGCGAGGTGCGCGTCGCGGTGAAAGCCGCAGGCCTGAATTTTCCCGACCTGCTGATGATCCAGGGCAAGTACCAGACCCAGCCGGATATGCCCTTCGTGCCGGGCGCGGAATGTGCCGGCGTGGTGCGCGCGGTGGGCGAGGGCGTGACCCGCTACAAGGTGGGCGACAAGGTGATCGCGGCCAGCACCCACGGCGCGTTCGCCGCGGAGCGCGTGGTCAACGAAGCGGAAGTCTACCCCATGCCCGAGGCGCTCAGCTTCGTACAGGCCGCCGGTATCAGCCTGACCTATTTCACTTCCTACCATGCGCTGAAACAGCGCGCCGACCTCAAGGCGGGTGAAACGCTGCTGGTGCTCGGCGCCGCCGGCGGGGTGGGCGCCACCGCGGTGGAAATCGGCAAAATGCTGGGAGCGCACGTGATCGCCGCCGCCAGCAGCGACGAGAAACTCGCCCTGTGCCGCGAACTCGGCGCCGACGAGGTCATCAACTACAGCGAGGTCGACCTCAAGAGTACCCTGAAGGAAATGACCGGCGGCCGCGGGGTAGACGTGGTTTACGACCCGGTGGGCGGCGACTATTCGGAAGCGGCGCTGCGCAACATGGCCTGGAACGGACGCTTCCTGGTGATCGGATTCGCCAGCGGGCCGATCCCGAAAATTCCCCTCAACCTGGCCCTGCTCAAGGGCTGTTCCATTGTCGGCGTGTTCTACGGCCGCTTCAGCGGCGAGGAACCGGAGCGCAACCTGCGCAACGTGGAGGAGCTCTGGCAGCTGTTTGCCGAAGGCAAACTCAACCCGGTGGTCACCGACGTGTTTCCCTTCGAACAGTACGTCGACGCCTTCAACTGCCTGGCGGAGCGCCGGGCGCGGGGCAAGGTGATCCTGGACCTCGAACAGGATTGAAGCCATAACTTCCGTGCTGACAGGAATCCTGAAAGACCGGATCCCTGCGGCATTTCCGTTTGCTATACGAAGCCCCCTGACGTGGACGCCCGCTAATTGCGGGACAGGTTAACCTGGTCGGGATACTGCCGCAGTGTCAGGGTATCCCCCCGCTGGCTGAACTCGATGTGCTTGAGAAAGGTCATGCCCAGCAGGACCTGGTTCATCTCCAGGCCGGTGACAATCGAGGCCGGTACATCCGCCAGTTCGATACCGCCCACCGCGACGGAGTCCAGACGTGTGGCGTAGCTCAGGGTCGTGCCGTTGGCCGTCTGGCTCTGGAAGGCGCGCCCGCGGGACAGGCGCATGCGCTCGGCGAGCGCCACCGGGATGGCGACGCCGGTCGCGCCGGTATCCAGCATGAAAGTGACCGGCGTGCCATTGATTGCACCGCTGGTCACGTAGTGGCCGTACTTGTTGCGCTTGAGGGTGACTTCGCGCACGCCACCGGCATTTTCGGTGGTGACGAGGCTGGTGTTGGGATTGAACTGGCGTTCCAGCAGGCCAGAGAAAAACCAGGCGCCGAAACCCAGTACCAGCACCCAGGCCATCACCATCATACCCACTCCCATGCGTTTCTGGGTGCGGATACCGTCCGGCTGTTGCCCCGTTTGCAAGTTGCCCTCGCTCAGTCGAAATCCGCTGCGCTGTGGCGCTCCGGTACACCCAGGCCGCTTTCACCGGGATCGCGATTCACCCGCAGGCCGCGCTGTACTGCTGGCCGGGCGTCGATCTCGCGCGCCCAGCGGGCCACGTGGGTGTAACGTTCCACGTCGAGAAACTCCTGCGCGTCATAGGCGTTGCCGATCACCAGCTTGCCGTGCCAGGGGAAGGTGGCGATATCCGCGAGCGAGTATTCGTCGCCGGCCAGCCAGGGGGTGACCGCCAAGCGCTGGTCCAGCACGTCGAGCTGCCGTTTGACTTCCATGGCGTAGCGGTTGATCGGGTATTCCATGGGTTCCGGCGCATAGGCGTAGAAGTGGCCGAAGCCGCCACCGAGGAAGGGGGCAGCGCCCATTTGCCAGAACAGCCAGGAGAGGCACTCGGCGCGGGCTGCGGGCGCGGTGGGCACGAACACACCGAATTTTTCCGCCAGGTGCATCAGGATCGCCCCGGATTCGAAAATGCGGAAGGGGGTTGTGCCACTGTGGTCGACCAGCGCGGGGATCTTCGAATTGGGATTGATACTGACGAATCCGGAGCTGAACTGGTCGCCGTCGCCGATATTGATTTTCCAGGCGTCGTATTCCGCATCGCTGAATCCCAGGGCGAGCAATTCCTCCAGCATAATGGTGACTTTCTGGCCGTTGGGCGTTCCCAGCGAATAAAGCTGCAGCGGGTGCTGGCCCACGGGCAGCTCCTTTTCATGTGTCGCCCCGGCCGTCGGCCGGTTGATCGTAGCGAAAGTGCCACCATTTTCCTTGTCCCAGGTCCAGACCCGGGGCGGGACATAAGCGTTCATGTGATTCCTTGTCAGTTGTCGAGTTCGTTGAAACTGCCGAAACCGCGCTCGCCGAAATTCGCCGCGCGCTTCTCCAGGCTGGCCATCACCGCTTCGAGCTGGTTGGCACTGCCCAGCAGGCGCTTCTGCAGGTTTTCTTCCGCCTGCAGGCCGGCGCCGGTGTCGCCACTGCGGGTTTCATTGAGCAGGTATTTTCCCAGTGACACCGCGTCGGGGTTGCGCCCGGCGATGGCCGTTGCCATGGCGCGCGCGGCTGCCAGCGGTTCATCCGCCAGCTGGGTTACCAGCCCGAGGGCGAGTGCCTCGGCTCCTTCTACGACCCTGCCGCTGAAGGTGAGTTCCTTGGCGACGTCGACACGCACCAGGTCGCGCAGGGTCTGGGAGGCGCTCATGTCCGGGATCAGGCCCCACTTGATTTCCATCACCGACAGGCGGCAGGCGGGATGGGCGATGCGGATGTCCGCCCCGAGGGCGATCTGCAGCCCGCCGCCATAAGCCACGCCGTGCAGGGCGCAGATCACCGGCACCGGCAACTCGCGCCAGACCCAGGCGGGGGCCTGGTAGTAATTGGGCCACTCGCCGCCGCGGCCGGGACCGAAAAAGTCCTTGCCGGGAGTGAAGTCGGCGAAGTTCTCCAGGTCGAGGCCGGCGCAGAAGTGGTCCCCGGCGCCGTGCAGGACCACCACACGTACGTCCCGGTTGCCAGCCAGCTCGCGTCCGGCTGAAGTAATGGCCTCGAACATGGCCCAGGACAGGGCGTTCATTTTCTCCGGCCGATTGAGGCAGACCTCGGCGACGTGGTTTTCAATCGTGACGCTGACCAGCTCGCTCATAGGGCGTGGCTCCTGGGGTTAAATTTCCGGGGAAGGCGGGTATTGCAGCAGTATAGCCTCTATACTGTGCGCACTGGAATTTGGCTGTTAGTTAATAGGTCTTGGACGGACTCAAACCTGCAAACGCAGTGCGTCGGGAAAGCGCTGCTAGCCAGGTGCAATGAAGGTCCGGGCGTGGCACAGCTGCGTGCAGGCCGTATATTACCTGGTGGAACCGTGAGGCGACAGGACGTCGCCGACCGAGCCTGCACATGGAGAGCCTGCCCCTCTTTTCGGGCATGTGCGCTGTTTGGCGTGTTCCACCAGGTAATATACGGCCTGTGCGGAGCACCTGAAGAATGCACCAGCCCAACAAGCAGTTCCCGGCACACACCCAGCCATGCTATGCAGCAAGATTCAGGAATTACGAATTACTCAGATTGGGAGTCCCCTCATGAAAACCAAAGCCGCCGTTGCCTTCGCCGCTGGCAAGCCCCTGGAAATTGTCGAAGTCGATCTCGAAGGTCCCCGCGCCGGTGAAGTGCTGGTGGAGATCAAGGCCACCGGCGTCTGTCATACCGACGCGTTCACCCTGTCCGGCGACGACCCCGAAGGCGCCTTCCCGGCGATCCTCGGCCACGAGGGCGCCGGTGTAGTGGTCGATGTGGGCCCCGGGGTGACCAGCCTGAAGCCCGGCGACCACGTGATTCCGCTGTACACACCCGAATGCCGGGAGTGCGAATACTGCCTGCACCCGAAGACCAACCTGTGCCAGGCCATCCGCACCACCCAGGGCCAGGGCGTAATGCCCGACGGCAGCAGCCGCTTCTCGCTGGACGGCAAGCCGATCCTGCACTACATGGGCTGCTCCACCTTTTCCAACTACACCGTGCTGCCGGAAATCGCGCTGGCCAAGGTGCGTGAAGACGCGCCCTTCGACAAGATCTGCTACATCGGCTGCGGGGTGACCACCGGTATCGGCGCGGTGGCCTTCACCATGAAGGTGGAGCCGGGCTCCACCGTGGCGGTGTTCGGCCTCGGCGGCATCGGCCTCAACGTGATCCAGGGCGCGAAGATGGTGGGCGCCACGCGCATCATCGGTGTCGACCTCAACCCGGCCAAGGCGGAGCTGGCGCGGCAGTTCGGCATGACCGATTTCGTCAATCCCAGCGAGGTCGACGACGTGGTCGGCCACCTGGTGGAAATTACCGGCGGCGGTGTGGACTACAGTTTCGAATGTATCGGCAACGTCAAGGTCATGCGCCAGGCGCTCGAGTGCTGCCACAAGGGCTGGGGCCAGAGCTGCATCATCGGCGTGGCCGGGGCGGGGCAGGAGATTTCCACCCGGCCCTTCCAGCTGGTGACCGGGCGCGGCTGGCGCGGTTCCGCCTTCGGCGGCGCCCGCGGTCGCACCGACGTGCCGAAGATCGTCGACTGGTACATGGACGGCAGGATCAACATCGACGACCTGATCACCCACACCATGCCGCTGGAGGAGATCAACACCGCGTTCGACCTGATGCACAGCGGCGAGAGCATCCGTTCGGTGGTGCTGTACTGATGTCCGGCCTGGAGAAAATTGCCGAGAGCCGCTGTTTTGGCGGCCTGCAACAGCGCTACACCCACCGTTCCGAAGCACTGGACTGCAGCATGAACTTCTCGCTGTACCTGCCGCCGCAGGCGGAGAGCGAGCCGGTGCCGCTGTTGTACTGGCTCTCCGGCCTCACCTGCAGCGACGAGAACTTCGTCACCAAGGCCGGGGCGCAGCGCTACGCCGCAGCCCACGGCGTGGCGATCCTCGCGCCGGACACCAGTCCGCGCGGGGAGGGCGTGCCGGACGATCCCGAGAGTGCCTGGGATTTCGGCCTGGGTGCCGGATTCTACGTCAACGCGACGCAGGCGCCCTGGGCGTCCCATTACCGCATGTACGATTACGTGGTGAACGAGCTGCCCGGCCTGCTGGACGGACTGCCGCTGGACCCGGCGCGGGCGTCCATCTTCGGCCACTCCATGGGCGGCCACGGCGCGCTGGTGATCGCCCTGCGCAACCCGGGCCAATACCGCTCGGTGTCGGCGTTCGCGCCGATCTGTGCGCCCATGCGCTGCCCCTGGGGAGTCAAGGCCTTCTCCCATTATCTCGGCAATGACCGGGACGCCTGGGAGGCCTACGATGCCAGTTGTCTCATCCGCCTGGCCGGTGAGCAATTGCCCCTGCTGGTCGACCAGGGCGAGGCGGACAGCTTCCTGGCAGAGCAATTGCGTCCGGAGCTGCTGCGCGAGGCGGCGGATGCCGCCGGCTATCCGCTGGTGTTGCGCACGCAACCGGGCTACGACCACAGCTATTTCTTCATCTCCACCTTTATCGGCGAGCACATCGCGTTCCACGCGTCGCACCTCTAGCACCGGGAACCATTGCGGGGATAGCCAGTCAGTAATGCCAAACAATGGAGAAGGATCAAGCCATGCGCTCTAACCCAGTTTCACTCGCGGTATGCTGTGCCCTGCTGTTGTTCCCGCTGGCGCCCCTGCAGGCAGCAGAGGCGCCACTGCGGGAAATTTCCGTCAGCGGCGAGGCCCAGTCGGCAATGGCGCCGGACATGGCGATTGTCGAACTCGCTGTGGTGCGGGAGGCGGAGACCGCCCGCGCCGCGCTCGACGCCAATTCCGAGGCCCTGGCCCAGGTGCTCAAGGCGATGCGGGCGGCGGGCATCGAGGAGCGCGACCTGCAGACTGCGAACTTTTCCATCCAGCCGCGCTATGTCTACCCGCAGTCCCGCGACGATACCCCGCCGAAGCTGGTGGGCTACACGGTGCGCAACGGGCTCACGGTGCGGGTGCGCAAGCTCGACGAACTCGGCGCGATCATCGACCAGTCGGTCAGCCTGGGGGTCAACGAGGGCGGTAACGTGCAGTTCACCAACGAGGATCCGTCCGTGGCCCTGGACGCGGCGCGCGCCCTGGCGGTGAAGGACGCGCTGGGCAGGGCCCGCACCCTGGCCAAGGCCGCCGGGGTCACGCTGGGGGATATCCTCTCGATTTCCGAGCACAGTTCCTCCCCGATGCCGAAGATGGCGCGGCTTGAAAGTTCCCGCATGGCCATGGCCGAGGCGGCGATGCCGGTCGCGGCCGGGGAAAACGCCTATCATGTCAATGTATCGCTGAGGATTGCGATCGAGTAAGCGGGACCGCTCGCGATGAGGTGAGCCGCCAACGCCCGCCGGCAGGGGAGGGGCAATGGGAATCGAAATCGAACAGGTCGACTTCAGCCACGCCGACGTGCGCCAGTACCGCGCGCGGCTGGAGGACAACCTCGATACCCTCGACCAGCTGCTGCGAACGCCCGGCTTTGGCACCGGCCCGGGCTCCTTCGGGGCGGAGCTGGAGATGTACCTGGTGGACCGCCAGGGCAACCCGCTGATGGTCAATGCCGAGGTCCTGGCCGCCGCGCAGGACCCGCGCCTGACACTGGAACTGAATCGCTACAACCTCGAATTCAACCTCCCGCACAGCGCTCTGGACGCGCGGCCGTTCCTTGCCGCCGAAACGGCGATGGTCAACATGCTCAAAAAGCTGGAGCCCATCGCCGCCCGCTGGGACGGGCGCATCGTGGCGATCGGCATCCTGCCGACCCTGCGCGAAACCGATTTTGGCGTCGCCTGCATTACTGATCGCCGGCGCTATCACGCGCTGACCCGCCAGCTGATCCAGCGCCGCGGCGGCCACTTCCGGGTGCGTATCGATGGTGAGGACCCGCTGCAACTGGAGATGGCCGACATTACCCTGGAGGGGGCCAACACCTCCTTCCAGTTGCACTACCGGGTGTCTCCCGATGCCTACGCCGACACCTTCAACGCGGTGCAGCTGGCGACGCCGCTGGCGCTGGCGATTGCCGGCAATTCCCCGACCCTGTTCGGCCATCGCCTGTGGCAGGAAACCCGGGTGCCCCTGTTCAAGCAGTCGATCGATACGCGCCACCTCGACCCCTACGGTTGCGCGCGGCCGCCGCGGGTCGGCTTTGGCCTGGGCTGGGTCCGGCGCGGTGCGCTGGAGATGTTTCGTGAAGTAGTGCGCGTCTACGAGCCGCTACTGCCGATTTGCGCTCCCCGCAGCCCGCAAGAGCAACTGGCGGCGGGCGAGGTGCCCTCGCTGGCCGAGCTGCGCCTGCACCAGAGCACGGTCTGGTTGTGGAACCGGCCGATCTACGACGACGCCGGCGACGGTCACCTGCGAATCGAGATGCGCGCCCTGCCAGCCGGCCCGACCGCGGTGGACATGGCGGCCAACGCGGCGCTGCTGGTCGGCCTCGCCGAGGGCCTGCGCCCGCATCTCGATGAATTGCTCGCCGCCATTCCGTTCCACTACGCCCAGTACAATTTCTACCGCGCGGCGCAGCACGGGCTGGCCGCGAACCTGGTCTGGCCCCGGGGCCTGCGCGGGACGGTCGAGGAGCGCAGTGCCGGGGATATCCTCGCCGAGCTGCTGCCGGTGGCTGCCCGCGGTCTGGCCGCTATCGGGATCGACAGCGGCGAGATCGATTACTATCTCGAGGTGATCGAGGCACGGCTGGCCAACGGGCAGACCGGCGCCCGCTGGCAACTGGCGATGCTGGAAAAACTGCGGCGCCAGCAGCCGCTGGAGCGTGCCCTGCACAACATGCTGGAACGCTTTATCGGTTTCAGCGCCGAGAACCTGCCGGTGGCGAGGTGGCCCCTGTGAAACGTTTTCATTTTTCCCGCGATCCGCAACCCGCCGACATCGGCGCGAGCACGGAGGATTTCCTGCGCTGGCTCGGCGGCCCGGCCTGCCTGCTGCTGAGCGGCGGGGACAGCACCCGCTGCAGGGCCATGGTGACGCTGCTGCACGGCAATGAACCCTCGGGCACCCAGGCGCTGTGGCGCTGGCTGCAGAGCGGCCGGCGGCCGGCGGTCAACGTGGTCTGTATCGTCGCCTCGGTGGCCGCGGCGCGCGAGGAACCCCTGTTCAGCCATCGCATGCTGCCCCGGGCCCGCGATCTCAACCGCTGCTTTCGCCCCCCCTTCGACGATGCCCAGGGTGCGCTGGCGGAGGAAATCCTGACGATCCTGCGCCTGCACCGGCCGGAGGCGGTGGTCGATATCCACAACACCTCCGGCTCCGGTCCCTCCTTCGGGGTGTGCCGCTACAGCGACCGCAACCACGAGGCGCTGGTTTCCCTGTTCACCCGCCGCATGATCGTCTCCGACCTCGACCTCGGCTCGCTGATGGAACTCACCGAGGCCCACTGCCCGACGGTGACGGTGGAGGTGGGCGGCAGGCTGGACGATGCGGCCCACGAACTCGCCTTCGAGGGCCTGTGCCGCTATTTCGAGGCCGCCGATGTCCTGCACCCGGACAGGAGTGACTGGGGGCTGGAACTGCTGGGCGACCCGATCCGCCTGGAATTGCAGGACAACGTCACGCTGACCTACGCGGAGACCCCCAGCGAGAACTACGACATCACGCTGCTGCCGGACATCGAGCACCACAACTTTGGTGCGGTGACCGCCGAAACCCAGCTGGGCTGGGCCCAGGGCGAGGCCACCCGCCTGTTTCGCGCCCAGGACGGGGGCGGGCGCTGTGCCGTGTCGCGACTCGTGCGCATAGCGGATGGCAGGATCTACCCGGCGCAGGCGCTGAAGTTATTCATGATTACCACCAACGCACAAATCGCCCATGCCGACTGTTTGTTCTATGCTGTGAGGGACGATGGCTCGGCTATCGTCGACTGAATCCACCAGACAGGACAGCACTATGCGAATCGGGATTTTTGCTGGCGTATTGCCAGGCGAGAAATCGGACCTCCAGGGTATCGTCAAATTTGCCCAGGAGATGGAATCCCGTGGCTTCGACAGCCTCTGGGTACCCAATATTTTTGGCCTGGACGCGATTGGCGCCTGTACCCTGGCGGGCTGGGAAACTGACCACATCGAGCTGGGTACCGCGGTGGTGCCGAGCTATCCCCGCCACCCGGCCGCGCTGGCGCAGCAGGCACTGACCGCGCAGGCGGCCTGCGCCGGGCGCTTCACCCTCGGCGTAGGGCTGTCCCACCGCCTGGTGATCGAGGACATGTACGGCTATTCCTATGAAAGGCCGGCGCGCCACATGCGCGAGTATCTCGAGGTGCTGGCGCCACTGCTGCGCGGGGAACCCAGCGATTTCGAGGGCGACGAAATCACCGGCAAGCTGACCCTCGATGTGCCCGGCGCGGAGCCGGTGCCGTTGTTGCTGGCGGCGCTGGGGCCGGCGATGCTGAACCTGGCCGGCCGCTTCACCCACGGCACAACCACCTGGATGACCGGTCCGCGGACCATCGCCGAGCATATCGTGCCGGAAATTGCCGCCGCGGCGAGCGACGCGGGCCACGGCGCGCCGCGCATTGTCTGCGGCATGCCGATCTGCATGACCCGGGATGTCGCGGGCGCCCGCGCCTATATCGGCGAGATCCTGGCGATCTACGGCATGCTGCCGTCCTACCGCGCCATGCTCGATCGCGAGGGAGTGGAGGGCCCGGCGGAACTGGCGCTGGTCGGCGATGCTGACACGCTGCGCGCCGATATCGACCAGCTGCGCCAGGCCGGGGTCACAGACTTCAACGCCGCGGTGATTCCCTTCGGCGACAGCGGCGAGGCGAC
The DNA here is from genome assembly GCF_048323675.1 of Haliea sp. E17. Lineage (NCBI taxonomy): Bacteria > Pseudomonadati > Pseudomonadota > Gammaproteobacteria > Cellvibrionales > Halieaceae > Haliea > Haliea sp. E17. Next base: position 1,087,223 of record NZ_JBLWFK010000002.1, on the reverse strand, counting down.
CTACGAACTGCTGCAGTCCGAGCTGGAAAAAGTCTAGGGGCGGCTGGTCGCCGCGATCAGGTGCGTTGCAGGCCAGCAGCGCTACCAGGTTGGGCGCCTGTCGCCGTCTCGCTTTTCCACACCGGGTAGGGACCCAGCAGGAGCAGCAGCACGCCCGCGACCAGGCTGGCGGGAATCCCTGCCAGCACCATCGGCGTGTAACTGCCCGCGATGTCGTGAATCGCGCCTGCCATGACCGGGCCGACGCCGGCACCCACGGCGATCAGGCTGGACATCACCCCGAACACCTTGCCGAAGTTTTTCATGCCGCCGTAGCGGCTGGTGAGATAGGCGCAGATCTGCAGTTTGCAGCCGGAGGAATAGCCGATCACCAGCATGGCGATGACGATGGCGGTCGGCGAGCGGAAGGGTTCCAGCAGCAGGATAAAGGCCAGCGCGGTGACGCCCATGGTAATCCCGCCAATCCAGTTGGCGCGGAAGCGATCCAGCAGGTAGCCGGTAAACAGCTTGCCGGTAATGCCGGCGACGCCGGCGAGGCTGGCCAGCCACGCGGCGCGCTCCCGGCTTACGCCCGCCTCGGTGAGGATGGGCACCTGGTGGACGATGAAACCGATGGTGAGCACCATGATGATCAGGGTGGAAATGGCCACCTGCCACAGCGCCCGGCTGCGCACCGCCTCCGCGACGCTGAGCCCGCTGAGGTCGCCCACCGGCGCGGGATTACCGGTTTTTGCCGCGGCGCGGCGCCGGTCGTGGGCGTCGAATAGAAACAGTACGCAGAGGACCAGCGCCGGCAGTCCCCAGCCGAAGCCCAGCCAGGCAAAGGCCTGGCGCCAGCCGTACGTGTCGATCAGCCAGTTGGTGATCGGTGGCGACAGGATCTGCGCCACCGCGGTGCCGCTTAAGGTGACGGCGAGGGCCATGCCGCGGCTGGCGGAAAACATGCTGCTGATGGCAGCGGTCCACATGGTGGACTTGATGCCCAGCGAGAGAATGGCGTAGCCCGTCCACAAACCCAGCCACTGGGTCACCGAGCCGCTGGCGAGGCCGAAGGCGGCGATCGAGACCGAGGTCAGCACCAGCCCCGGAATCGCCAGGCGCCGCGAGCCCCAGCGGTCGATCATGGCGCCGACGATGGGGGAGAGGGGAATCGCCAGCAGCGCAGCCACGCTCAGGCCGGCGGAGATCTGCGCCCGGCTCCAGCCGAACTCGTCGCTCAGCGGGGTCATGAACAGGCCGATGGAGTAGGTGGCTACGGAGTGGAAGGAAAAGCCCACCGAGCAGGCGAATACCAGCAGCCAGTAGCGTTTCCACTCTTCGCCAGCGGACAGCGCGGGAGTTGCGGACATGAATATCCCTGTCGAGGTATGCGTCCCCTGCGCCGGGCGCAGCAGTGTTATTCGCGTGTTAGCTGAACGGGCGGGGACAAGAGTCGAAGCCAGTAAATCACGCGCTTGTCGACAGGGTCAATCGCGGGGCTTTCCCGTGGCGGCAGGCGGAGTTGCCAGAGACGGTATTGCCCCGCATCGAAGGGCCAGTGGTCGCGGTGACGGAGGCCGCCTACCTCGACTGCAATTCCTCGACCGTCAGCCCCAGCGACTCGCGCAGGGCCGCGGTCTCGTCGAGCCGCGCGCTGCTGGAAACCACCGCGGTGCTCGCCAGCTCCGGCTGCAGGTAGGTTTCCGCCACCCGCCGCAGGTCCGCCAGGCCAACCTCCAGCACCCGCTGGCGGAACAGTTCCCGCTGCTGGTGGTCGCGGCCGAACAGGCGGTTGTGGAAGTGCTGCTTGGCCTCCCCGGCCGGGGAGCCGGGCTTGTCGAGGCTGCCGATGACCCCGAGGATGCTCTCCTCCAGGGCGCGCTGTTCGTGCGGGTTGTCCAGCAGCCAGGCCACCGCGGCGTCGAAATCGGCGAGGGTTTCGGCCAGGCGCGGGTCGCGGTAGGAATAGAAGCGGAAGGTCGCCACACCGGAATCCTGGCTGGCGCCGCCGCCGTAGGCGCCGCCCTGCTCGCGGATGGCGCGGTGCAGGAAGCCGTTGCGCAGGAAACCGCCGAGTACGGTCAGTGCGGCGGCGTCCGGGTGGTTGACCGGCACGGTGGGGTAGGCGCGGGCACAGAAGTTGACCTGGGTGTTGGCAACCCAGAACTCGCCGCGGCGCTCGCGCACCGGCTCCAGCGCAAAGGGCGGCAGGGTGTGGCCGGCATCGCCGGTCCAGGCGCTGGCCGCCAGCGTCGAGAATTCCGCCACCCGTTCGGGCTCCGCCACGGTCAGCAGTTGCCGGGGCATATCCTTTACGGCCTGGTGAATGGCCTCCAGTTGCGCCGCGAAACTTTCCAGAGCGGTAGCGTCACGCAGTGATTCGTCGAGGCGGCGCAGCGCGCGAATGCCGGCCAGCCCGGTGAGGTGGTGATTGAGCCGGGCCAGCGGGCTCATGCCGGCGCTGGCGGCGGACATGGCAAGGCTGTGGCCGTGGCCGGTGACGGCCTGTTCGCGCCGCGCCCGCTGCTGGCTGACCAGTTCGCGCAGGCGGCCGACTTCGTCGAAGCGGACGTGGCGCAGGGTATCGGTCATCAGCGCCAGCTGGGCCCCGGCGTTGTGGGCCAGGGCCTTGGAGGACAGTACGAAGTTGGCGGTAATGGCCTGTTCGTCATCGATATGCCCGCGCATCGAGGTGAATGCGCTGATCGAGCCGACAGTGGCGGACTGGCGATGCTGGATATCGAGGTAGCTGTCGCCGCCCACGCCGAGTTCGGTCAGGAAGTGGGTGTAGAGTGGCAGCAACTGTTGCTGCTCCAGGGCCAGCGCCGGCAGCGGCGCCACCATCTGCTGGTAGACCAGGCCGTTGGTGCCGCGGCCGTAGCGGGTGCAGGCCAGGCCCTGGTCGCTGGATTCGCTGTATTCGATGTCGGGGAAGCCCGCGGGCACATCGGACAGTTCCACCCGCGGCAGGATGTCGGGGTCGTCCACCTGCTGCTGGCGGGCCACCAGGTCCGCGGCCAGTTTCAGGGTGGCCTGGCGCTGTTCCTCGTCCATCGCCTCGCGTATCGCCTGCAGGCGCTGCTGTTCCCGCTGCCGCCGCTCGGCGGACAGCCCGGTGTCCGGCTCCACCACCAGGGTGACGCGGTGGGGGTTGTCCAGCAGCAGTTTGCGGGCCAGCTTGCGGATGTAATCCGGGTCGGCGATGTGCTCGCGCAGGCGCTCGATCACCGGGTCGAGATCGAGCACCGCGATCGGGTCGCTGTAGTGGGTGGCCGAGCCCAGCGCCTGCAGGATCAATTGCAGGCCGTAGGGGTAGCCGTCGCCGCTGACTTCGCGCTGGTGCAGCTCGAGCTGGTGGAGGACCGCCTGCAGGCGCTCCTGGTCGACGCCCTGGTTGGCGACCTCCTCGATGACGTTCAGCACCATGGCTTCCAGGGCATCGGCGTGCTCTGCTTCGGTGCCTTCCACGCCGCAGACGAATACCAGCTCGCGCATGGAATCCTCGAGCCCGCAGAGCGGGGAGGGCGACTGCGCCAGCGGCGTCGTCTCCAGTGCATGCTGCAACGGGGAGGCGCTGTTCTCCAGCAGCACGCTGGCCAGCAGCTGTGCTTCCAGCATCTGTTCCAGGTCCGCGCTTTCGCCGAGCATCCAGCCCATGATGAAGTGGGTGCGCTGCCCGGTGTCGCCCTCCTCGTCGAAGGCGTAGTGCTCGTCGAAATGCTGCGGTTGCGGCAGGCGCTGTTCCGCCGCCACTTCGATGCGCTCGTCAAGACGCTGGAAATGCTGCAGGGCGCGCTCCTCGAAGACCTGCTGGTGTTCGGCGGCGGCGATATCCCCGTAGGTCATGAAGATCGCGTTGGTAGGGTGGTAGTGACTGTGGTAGAAATCCTGCAGCTGTGCGTAGCTGAGATCCGGGATGTGCTCCGGGTCGCCCCCCGAGTTGTAGTGGTAGGTGCTGGTCGGGAACAGGTGCTCGCAGAGCTTCTGCCACAGGTAGCTCGGCACGGAGCTCATCGCGCCTTTCATTTCATTGAATACCACGCCCTTGAACACCAGCTCGCTCTGCGGGTTGCCGGTTTCGGCGAATTCCACCCGGTGCCCCTCCTGGGCGAAGTCCAGCGGGTCGAGGCGGGAGAAAAACACCGCGTCGAGGTAGACGTCGAGCAGGTTGCTGAAGTCCTTGCGGTTCTGGCTGGCAAAGGGGTAGGCGGTCCAGTCGGAACTGGTGAAGGCGTTCATGAAGGTGTTCAGGGAGCGCCGCAGCATCATGAAGAAGGGGTCGCGCACCGGGTAGCGCTCGCTGCCGCACAGCGCGGTGTGCTCGAGAATGTGGGCGACGCCGGTGGAGTCCTCGGGCACCGTGCGCAGCGCCACCAGGAACACGTTTTCCGTGTTGTCCGCGGCCATGTGGTAGTGCACCGCACCGGTGGCGCGGTGGCGGTACTCCTCCACCCGCAGGTTCAGGGAGTGGATGTCCTGCTGGCGGATGGCTTCGAAAGCAGGGTGAGCCTTGGGCAGTGCTTGGTTCATGCGGTCTCTTGGAATCGGAGTTGGTTGCCGGTCATTCTAACGCGAATTGCTGGCGGCTTGCTGCCCCTCGTCCGCGCCGCCGCTGGGCACCAGTTCGATCCGGTAGAGCCAGGGCCAGCGCTTGCCGGTGAGCCAGATGGCGCCGTCGGCGGGGTCCCGGGCGATGCCGTTGAGAACGTCGGTGCCCGGGCGGCGCTCCACCATCGGCAGCAGTCCCGCGAGGTTGATGCTGGCGCGGACCTTGCCGTCCGCCGGGTTGATGATCACGATGCGATCACTCTCCCAGATGTTGGCCCAGATCTCGCCGTCGATCCACTCCAGTTCGTTGAGCCGCCGTAGCGGGCGGCCGTCCTCGGTCACCGCCAGGGTGCGCGACAGCTGGTGGCTGTCGGGATCCAGGAAGAAGAGCTTGTCGCTGCCGTCGCTGTAGATGAGCTGCTTGCCGTCGTTGGTCAGGCCCCAGCCTTCGCCAGCTATCGGGAACCACTCCTGGGATTCCAGGTCGTCGCGGTTGAACACCAGCAGCATGCGCTCGCGCCAGGTGAGCTGGTAGATGTGCTCGCCGAGGACGGTGAGGCCTTCGCCGAACAGGCGCGGGTTCAGTTTGCGGGCGACTTCCGCCTGCATGCTGGCAAAGTCGTAGCGCAGCAGGGCGGACTGGCCGTAGTTGCCGCTGCTGACATACAGCTTGCCCTCGTGAATCTCCAGTCCCTGGACAAACAGGCGGCGATCCTGGGCCTTTTTTTCCAGGACCCGGTAGTCGTAGTGCTCGACCGCGAGGGCCGGCAGGCTGAAGGCCAGGGTAAACAGCAGCAGGGTACAGCGTCGTGGCATGGTCATATCCGGTTGCGGGCGAGGTCGCGGAGCAGGAAGCGGGCCGGTGACAGCGCGCGCAGCAGTTCCCGCGACAGGGGCGGCGCCTCTGTGACAATGGCGCTGGCCACCAGTTCCGCGCACAGGGGCGCGGAACACAGGCCGCGGGAGCCGTGGGCGGTGTTGAGGTAGAGTCCCGGCACAAACGCGCCTCGCTGGTCGATCACCAACTGGGCATTCTGGCGCAGGGGCGCATAGGCCTGCAAGAACGCGTCCCGGTCCGGTACCGGTCCCGCCAGCGGCAGGTAATCCGGACTGGCGCAGCGCAGGCCCGCCCGGCCGGGCAGGGCGGCGGCGTCGAGGCTTGCCAGGTGCTCGCCCCACCCGGGCAGCGCGGCGGCCAGTTTGCCGAGGTTGTCGGTTTGCTCCTGGGCGCGGAAGTCCAGGGCAGTGTCTCCGGGCCCGAAACTGGCGCCCATGGTGTGGATGCCGTCGCGGGCCGGGGCGATATAACCCTTGTCACAGACCGCGGCGCGCAGTTGCCGGCTGGCCTCCCAGGCCGGCAGCTCGGTGGTCTGGCCGCGGATCGGCCGCAGGGGCAGCCAGTCCAGGTGCTGCAGATGGTGGCTGTCGGTACCGCCGCAGACCACCGCGACGGGAGCCGCGGCCAGCTGGTCGCCGCGCGCGTTGCGCGCCACCCAATGCGCAGCCTCCCGCGCCAGCGTGAGCGCGCCGCAGTCCGTCCGGATCTCGATCAGGGGGTGGCTGGCGAAGGCGCGGCAAACTGCCGGGGGGTTGAGCCAGCCGGAGGCCGGGAACCAGAAGCCGGGCTGGGCCGGCGCGGCCCCGAGCAGGTCACCGGCAGACGCGATGTCCAGCGGGCGGGCCAGGTCCTCGAGACCCTGCAGGCGCGCTGCCAGGTCCTGCAGTTCCGCCGGGTCGGCTTCGAGGTGGAACATGCCGCAGAGCTCGCCATCGAGCCCCGGGCGCAGCGCGCCCGCGGCAAACAGATCGGCGTAGATGGCGGACGCATGGCGAAAACTCTGCAGGGCGAAATCCGTCAGGGTGGAATGGCGGCGCGACAGGCGGGTATAAAGAATGCCCTGGCCGTTGCCGGAGGCCGCGCCGGCCAGGGCGCCGCGCTCCAGCAGTTGCACGCGGATACCGCGGCAGGCCAGCGCCCGGGCGGTGGCGCAGCCCGCCAGGCCGGCGCCGATGACAATGGCGCTCGCCGGCGGCCGGGGTGCTGCACTTGGCAGGTCCCAGGGGGTGTCATCCACCGGCAGGGCTGCGCTGGAAGCCTGCAATTCGCCGGCCAGGGATTCCCGCTTGCGGCCAAAGCCCGGTACCTTGCGGGCGGCGAAGCCAACCGCTGCGAGCCCCCGGCGGACATGGCCCGCGGCGGTAAAGGTGGCGAAGGTCGCCCCGGGGCGGGAGAGTGCGGCAAGCGCCGGGTACAGCGTTTGCGCCCACATGGCGTCGTTGCGCGACGGGGCGAAGCCGTCGAGGTACCAGGCGTCGACGCAGGCGCCGTGGGCGGCGAGATCCGGCAGCGCCGCCGCGATATCCTCCCACCACAGGTCCAGGGTCAGCGCCCCGCCTTCGAACACCAGGCGGTGCTGTCCCGGCAGGCGGCCCGGCCAGCGGGCCTGCAGCTGTGCGGCCAGCGCCTGCAGTTCCTCCCAGGGCAGCAGCGCCCGGGCCAGTTCCTCGCGGTCGAGCGGAAACTTCTCGATGGCGATGTAGTGCAGGCGGGGCCGCGGGGCCGGCAGCGCCCGCCAGGCCTGCCAGCTGAGCAGGAAGTTGAGGCCGGTGCCGAAGCCGGTTTCGCCGATGCAGAAGCGACCGTCCCGCGGCGCCTGCAGGCGCCGGGCCAGGTCATTGCCGGCCAGGAAAACGTGGCGGCTTTCGGCGATGCCGTCCTCGCTGGAGAAATAGATGTCCTCGAAGCGCCGGGAAAAGGGCTCGCCGCGCTCGGTCCAGCGCAGGTCGGCGGCGGGGGTGGGGCCCCAGTACTGGTTGTTGCGGTTCACAGGGGATAGGCGGTTGATCGCGGAACGGCCGCAGAGCATAGCAGGGCGGCCCGCGGCCAGTCACGCCGCTGGATGGATGGCGATTGCCTGACACCCCCCCTGCCAGTAGACTTGCCGGGCTGTTTCCCCGAGTGAGAACAAAATGGCCCAGACCAGCTCCCATACACTGACCCGCGACCAGTTCCTGACGATTGCCGTCAACCTCCTGCACCGGGCGTTCGTAGAGTCCCCGCGTACCGACGCCAAGAACCTGTACCGCGCGCTTGCCGAGGGCAAGCGGGTGGCGTTGACCAACCTGAAGATGGACGATGGCTCCACCGTGCGCTTCGACCTGTCACTGGACCACAGCGAGTTTGTCGGCACGCTGAATTACGGCGCCTTTCGCGCCAGCCTGCGCTCCGTGCTGGGTAATATCGCCCAGGCCCTGCAGGAGAAAAAGGACTTCCCGGTGTTCACCGCCCAGAATGAACCCAACCGCTCGATTTTCGGCATTACCGGAGTGACGGTGGAAGACGGTACGCCCGCGGTGATGGTGCTGGCGTCGATTACCGACAGCAGTTCACCGGCTGTCCTGTTGCAGCTGGCCTACCTCGACCACACCCAGTTCGCGCAATCCCAACCGGATCTCGACGCTACAGCCTGATCAGTCCCCGATTCGCGCGCGCGGCTCGGCGGGGCGCGGCAGGCTCAGTTTCTCGTCCGGCGCGATCACCAGCGCGGTCCCGGTGACCACGACCTTGCCGTGCTGGTTGATCGCCCTGCAGTCCAGGGCGACCGACTTGCGCCGGTCGTTTTTCTCGATGACCTCCAGTTCCACGGTTATTTCGTCGCCGATCTTCACCGGCAGGCGAAAGCGCAGGGACTGTTCCATGAAGATGGTGCCCGGCCCCGGCAGCTCCATGGCCAGCGCCGCCGATATGAACGCCGCCGTCAGCATGCCGTGGGCGATGCGCTCGCCAAAGCGGGTGGTGGCGGCGAATTCCGCGTCCAGGTGCAGCGGATTGACGTCCCCCGAGACCGCGGCAAACAGCTGGATATCCTGTTCCCGTACCGCGCGTTTATAGCGGGCCTGTTGGCCGATGGTGATTTCGTCGTAGGTGTAATTGCACAGCTGGGTCATGCAGTGGATTCCTTGTCTTCGGTTGCGGGGGCCAGTCGGCGATAGTGGCTGCCGATACTGTAGGCGAGCAGCAGCCAGCATGCTACCAGGATGGTATTGAACAGCGCGAAGCCGGCTATCGACAAGGCGAGCCAGCTGCTGCCGACGTAGACAACCAGCGCAGAGAGTACGTCCCCCGCGCGGACGAACAGGGTGTCCGTGACCTGCTTGGCCTTGTATTTTTCCTCGCGCGTGGTGGGCAGGAAGAGTATCTGTCGCACCGTGTTCTGCACGGAATAATCGGTGGCGTTTTCAGCGGTTTTTACCCAGCGTACAAGGCTCAGCAAGGGGAACATGGCGACCAGGATATAGCCCCCCAGGGCGATCAGTGGCAGCAACATGATCGCTGCCCGAACGCCCAGGTATTTGAGCACGCGGGAGACCACAAAAAGCTGCAGCAACAGGCCGGCGATATTGACCACGGTGTAAAACGACGCATAGAACTCGCCGATAAACTGTTCTGTCGAAACCTGCCCGTCTGCGGAGGCTGCAAGGGCGGTTTCCAGGACGGTGCGGCCGAGGATGTACTCCCCAGTCGTGTTGACCCAGTTCAGGACCAGCATCAGGAGAGCGATCAGCAACAGGTAGCGGTTGTGGAAGACCAGTGCGAAGGCGCCGCCCTGGCCAATGGAATCCTCCGCCACAGCGGGCTCGCCGGGCCGTGACGTCGACACTGTCGCGGGCCGCTGCCAGAGTTTTTCCCGGGCAGCGACCAGGTTGGTGATCAGCAGGCTCAGGACCAGTATCCCGGCGGCAACCAGCATCAGCTGGTAGACACCGACGTGGCCCAGCAGCAAGCGGTCCAGGTAGCTGCCGGATACTGCGCCCAGCGAGGCGCCAAAAGCGACAATGACAAACAGCCGTTTGCCGGTGTCGGGGTCGTAGATGTCGTTGGCGAAAGCCCAGAACTGGGCCGGTACCATCAGGTTGAAAATCCCCACCCAGAGGAAAAACACCACGCCGAGAGGCACCTGCCACTGGGCGAGCGTATAGAAAGTGAGCAGGCATGCGGCAAAAAACAGGGTCACGGAGTTGATCAGCAGGCGACCGGAAACGTTGCTGGCGAGCCAGCTGTAGATGGGCAGGATGAGCAGCAACAGGACCGCCTGTCCGGCTGCGGCATAGCTTTTCAACTCGGCGCCGCCACCCGCCAGGATCAGGGCTTCGCGTACCGGTTTGAGGACATAGTAGGCGCTCAGGATCAGGTAGACATTGAGCGCCAGCAGCACTGAGGAAGCGGCTTCCCCCGGGCGCACCTCGGTGAACAGGTTTAGGAAGCGCACCAGGGCACTGGGCTGCTCCATCCGGGGCGGGATGCTCACTGCCCCGGCACGCTGGCAGCGCCCGGTTGCGGTGGCAGTTGTTCCCGCAGCAACTGTTGGACCAGGTCGGCGCGCTCAATCGTAGCGGCGCTGCTATGAATGCGCGCCGGCAGGCTCTGCCAGGGAATACTGCGGGTAAATTCCGGTGCGCCAAGGGCAGACAAGCCGATGTGGTCACCACGGAATTCCAGCAGTGAAATACTGCGGGCACCTGTGGTGGTCGTGCCGATCAGGCGTCGCGGGGCGGAGCCCAGGCAGGCCAGTCCCAGCAGATTCGTACCATCCTTGAATCCGGGATAGAAAGCGTGCTGGTGGCCGCTGATGTAGAGGTCGACATTTTCTTCCCTCAGGATGGTCTCCAGCTCCGCATCCCCCGAATACTCGGTTTCCCGGCCAACCGCCAACGGCCAGAGGGGCAGGTGACTGAAGAGCACGCGGTGGCGATAGCTCCCGCCGTACCGGTCCAGCAGCGTTTGCAACCATTCTTTCCGGGCTGCCTCCAACTCGCCCACGCGGGTCACGTCCAGCGCTATGAACAGGGTGTCGCCCAGCGCGAATGCGTAATTCCAGGGGTAGGCAGTGTCATCGACGAAGGTCAGGGCCGGTTTGCGCGGCTGCCATTGCGCGGCGAAGATTTCCCGCTCCATCTCGAAACCGTGGTAGCCGGACGCGTCGTGGTTACCGGGGGTCACTGCGAGAGGAATTCCGGCGGCGGCCAACCGCTCGCTGACGTGCTGGTGGAACGCGCGCCACATGGCTTCCACTTCCGGCCGGCTGAGATGTGGGCGGCGTTGCCCCGCCACCATGTCGCCGGCACTGATGACGAGGTCCGGATGCAGGGCAAGGATGCGATCGACAGCTGCATCGACGGTGCTCGAATAGTCCGTGCTACCGTAACCGCCGTTGAGATCCGATATCGTAATCACCCGCAGCGGCGCAGCATTTGCCGCCGCACACAGAAGAATACCCAGCAGCGCGGCGGCGTAGCGTTGCCGGCGAGCAACGCGTGGTCGAGGACGGCGTGGCTCAGGTATCACCGGCACAGTCGATACCTCCATCGCCCGGCGCCTGGCCGGCCAGGCTGGCTGCGGGGTCAAGGTCAAAGCGCAGTTTGCCTGCCTCGCAACTGGCGCGCAGGATGCCGGCCGCATCGCGTGTATTGGTAACGATGCTCTCCAGTTGCCGATCGGTAAGACCGTAGCTGTCGCGCAGGTAGTTGAACAGTGTTCCCCGCTTGCTGAAATCGCTGTTCAACTGCATCAGGCGCCGATAGGTGCCGGCGTTGTAGTGGCGGATCTTCTCCAGCATGCCGGTTTTTCGCGTGTAGTTGACGTAGCGTGCGCGACCGCCTGCATCGTTGTCGTTGAGGCGGATCCGGCGGAAAGCCCGCGCCATGGTGGCGGCGTCGCCGCTCGGGCGACTGTCGCTGCTGTGGACACCGTCGCTGTCCGCCCAGCGCCAGATATCCTCGTAATCGATGTTGCCGATGCGGTCCTGCTGGCTGAAGATAAAATCGAGCAGGGTAATCTCGGTAAGTCCCTGCATCCAGTAATGCATTTGTGCCGTAGACGGCGTGTCAGGCATCGCCTTGCGCAGGTCCGGATCCTTGCCTGCCTCTTCGATACCGGCCGCGATGGCCTGGGGCAGGGGCAGTTCGCTGCGCAGGGCGAGGAATGGCGCGGTGCGCTGGAAGTCATTGTTCTGGCCAACCCCCCAGCCCGATTTGCGGGTGCCATTGATCTCCGCGCCGAAGCGCTTGCCGTGAATACGCAACATGACGCCGTAGATCTGGCTGAGGTCGCTGGTGAACAGTTCACTGGTCGCCGGGTAATGGGCGGGCTGCTGCTCGGCATCGGCCAGTACTTGCCAGGCAGCGTGGATCATTTTCAACGAACGTTGGCCAGCAGTACCCTGCAGGCCGCGGGCACTGACCCGCGCCGCGTGCGCTTCTCGGTCCATGCTGCGGTAAACCGCGACGGGGACCCGGATGCTGGTGTCGAAGTAGCGGGAAAAATGGTAGTAGAGCAGGGAGGCCGTAGAGAACGTCGCGCTGGTTTCGCGGTCGTTCATGGTGACCTTGAAACTGGCTGGTGATCCCTCGGCTTCCGCCGGCAGCAATTCGCCGCGCGGACAGATATCCCGTTCAAAGCCCGCCTGTTGGCCAGTGTAGCGGTCAGTATCAATGCGGTAGACAAAGGTTCCCGGGCTGGTACTGCGCAGTTTGGGACAGAGGGCTACATCGGCAGCGTAGAAATCCAGTTCGCAGAGGGCCTTTTCCCGCGCGGTGTCGGCGTCGCTGTAGTTGCCGCCGGGCATTTTCTCCAGGGCGATACAGGTTTCGGTGATTCCGCCCGGTGAGTGATATTCCCGGCGCTCACCGGCAACCTTGTCCGAGGCGCTGGAAGCAACCGCAAACATGGCGAGAGCAAGTGCGGGCAGGGTGAAGCGTCGGCTCCAGTGGTCCATCAGGTCGACTCGTCAGGGGTTCTGCGGAGATGGCCGGCGGCGTCCCCGGGTGTCTTGCCTGCGCCACGCCGGGCCTCCGCGGGGAGTATAGATGAGGGGCTCAATGTGCGCTATCCGTGATCGCCGCAGACCGGTTGCCCGCTGGAGATGGCGGCTTGAGATGGCGTATCGGGTCCACGCTGTCCTGCCATTCGATAAATTCCACCGCCTGGGGCTGGATGGTTTCCTTGTTGGAAACCTGCACCATCAGCCGCATGCCGTCACTGAAATAGGGATCGTTGGTCAGGTTGAGCCGGGGCTCGTCGGCGCCAGCAACCGGTGCTCCGGAGACAAACGCGAAGCGCTTGACCGTTCCCGCCACAATCAGGCTCTGCAGCAGGTGTTCCCGCGCTTCGTCGACATTGGGGGCTATGACGTGGGTGGCGAGGTTGGGACTCAGGGTCGTTAACTTGATCGAAATATCGCGGCTGACCTGGCCCACCCAGACAGGCAGCCCCTGCACACGCAATGGTGCCAGCCAGAGGCGGATATGGTTGCGTTGCAGCACGTTACTGCGCGCTCTTTGCATGGCCACATCCTGCTGCCTGCCAAACATGTACAGGGGGCTGATGGGGGCCACCGCGTATTCCGCGCCGGAGATCGCCGCCCCGACCAGGCGCCGCACGCTGTCGGCGTCGATGCGTTGGGTGAAGGACCAGCCACTGCGCAGGAGGGAATAGAGTACGTCCTCCTGGTCGCCGATAAAGACTACATTGACGGGGTCACCCTGGCGCTCCCCCGAGGCGTCGTTGGTGCAGCATGGAAGGTCTCGCAGGCGCGCCCGCAAGGTTGCGATATCGACATCCTCGATGGGGGTGCCTGTATAGGTTTCACTGGTGCCAAGGTGTTCGAAATCATACTCGCCATCGGGAAGGGGAATTGAGAAGCCGTATTCCAGGACCTTGTTCTTGCCCAGCAACAGCACCGGGAGATAGCGGCCACCTTCCTGACGCGGCGCCAGCAGGTAGCCCTCGGAGGTTTCCCCGCTGGCGGTTTTCAGGTTTATCGCCAGCTCCCGGAAGCGCTCGACGATTTGCGCGTCTGCCTTGTTGTCGAGCTTCCACTGGAACAGCACCGATGCCTCGTCCGGGGGAAAATAATTGGCGTCGGACGCCGACACGAGCAACCAGAAACTCTGCGCAGAGCGATTTTCAATCCGTAGCCAGATGGCCTGGAGTCCCGCGTCCGACAGATCTACCCCGTAGCGTGTCCTGGCCTCTTCATCGGTGAGAATCGAGGCGGAGACCGAGACGTTGTCGAGTGTCTGCGAGTAGGTTCTCGCCGGAGCGACAAGTCGCTCGAAGGGAGCTGGCGCGTAGCCGGCACAGGCGGATAGCAGTGCAAGCAGGAAGATGGTGGTTGTACGCAGGGTACTGGTCATGGTGTCACTCTACCCCTGCTACTGATCGCCGGGGTGGTTGTGGGTGCCGGATTCCGCGCGAGGTCCGCGCCGATGTAACGGATGATCGCTTCGATCAGGATCTCGCGCGGGTAATGACGTATTTCAGGGCGTTTGGCCATAAAAGCCAGTTCTTCCTCTATGTCTATGGCGACCGCCCAATGATCCGCGTTCGCATAGCCGAGCAGGGTACTGCCCGGCAGGGTTCCCTCCGCGGGGGCAACCTGTCCGTCATTGCGCCGGTCGACAGGTGAAAGTATACGCCAGCCAAGTCGCAACCCGCGTGCCAGGTGTTCATAGGTGGTGAATGCCAGGAGTGAATAATAGCGAATCTGTGCGGGTGGCGGGTTTTCCGCCATGGCTGTTTGCCGGATTTCCGGCAGGAGGCTGTCCACCACGCCGCCATCGCCGGGGTCACAGCGCCCGGCAAAGGCATGGGCCAGCAGGCTGTCATAGGCCCAGGCGCCAACCTCCGCCACGTGGCTTCCCCACACCGGCCCCGCGATACTGACGACGGCGTCTATCCGGGTGCCCAGGTCAGGGTAGTCACTGAGGAATTGGAGGATGTCGATGGCACCCTTGGAGTAGCCGATCAGGATTACCCTGTCCGCCGGCACCAGGTGGCGGGTTTGCAGTTCGCTGGCGATCATACCGGAGTTGATCTGGCTGCTGGAGCGGCTGCTGATCGGGATGGTGGCAATGTCCAGTCCTCGGTCGCGCAGTGCATCGATCCCGCGGCGGTAGGCGATTGAGGCCTCTCCGAAACAGTCCGAAAACGCACCGCCGACGACAAAAACACGCAGGCGCTCCGGCAGCTGTGCCGGCACGAGATCGGCAGCTGTGGTCACTTCGTCCTGCAGGAGCCAGAGGTATTCCTCGCACAGCGGTGAGGCGCCGTCTGCCGCCGGTTGCTTTTGCCGTGCCAGGGTGCAGAATACCTGCCTGAAACCGGCACGGTCGTCCCGGTCAGTTTTTTCCAGCCAGGCGGGTGAACTGCGGATATCGTCAGCTGACGGCATGCCGGCGCATCCGCCCAGACCCAGCAGCAGCGCAAGGAGCCCGAGACAGGCCAGGATTCCCCGGGTGGAAAAACGCCGGGAATGATGCGTCGGGAAAGCATTCACTATCGTCAATTATCAGGCTGCCGGCTACCAGTCGGGTAGTGTATTGTGCACAAGTGCAGGGCCCCGGGTCGACCCGTGGCGGGTCGGTGACTGCCGGAGCACATGCGCAGGGCGATGGCCAGTCTACTGACGGTGAGCGTTGGCCGCCATACGCCGGATGAGCACGGAAATACAGCAAAAGGGAAGGGGTATGGTCAATCCACTGGCACGTCTGTGCCGCATGAGCCTGTCGAGCCAGATTCTGCTGGGACTCGCTCTGGGGATCGCCCTGGGCCTTTTCGTCGGTGAGCCGGTACGAGTCCTGCAACCGGTGGCGGATATCTATATCCGACTGCTGCAAATGACGGTGTTGCCCTACCTGGTGACGTCCCTGATCATTGCATTTGGCCAGATAAACCTCGCTGACGCGAAGCGCATATTCAGCAGCGGGGGCAGTATCCTGGTGGTGGTCTGGATTGTCACCGCTGCAGTCCTGGTGTCGCTGCCCCTGGCCTTGCCAAAGCTGCTCAGCGCGGCATTTTTCAGTGAGGCGCTGGTGCATCCCGCGGAGCCCCTGTCGCTCACCGACCTGTATTTCACTGCAAATCCCTTTGACTCTCTTTCCCGCAACGTGGTCCCGGCGGTCGTTGTCTTCAGTTGCCTGCTGGGTATCGGCCTGATGGCTTTGCCGGACAAGGAGAGCCTGCTCGCCCCGATGCGGACCTGGAATGCCGCCATCGTGCGCATCACGGAATTTATTATTAACCTGACTCCGATCGGGGTTTTCGCCATCGTTGCAATTGCTGCCGGGACGGTGAACCTGGCGATGCTGGCCAAGCTGGAGGCCTATTTCATCCTGTTCGCCGCGGCTGCACTGTTGTTGACATTGTGGATACTGCCCCTGCTGGTGACTGCGGTGACCCCGTTCAGTTATCGCGAAGTCGTGGGTATCGCGCGTGACGCCCTGCTCACGGCGTTCATGACCAATAGCGCGTTTATCGTTTTGCCGATCCTGATCGAACGCAGCAAAGCCCTGTTAAAGCGCCACCAGTTGCACGACGAGCGCAGTGATTCCGCAGTGGAAGTGCTCATTCCCGTGATGTTCAACTTTCCCAATGCGGGCAAGCTGCTGACCCTGCTGTTCATTCCGTGTGGTGCCTGGCTGAGCGGCCGGGTGCTGGAGGCGGATGAGTACGCTTCCCTGATCGCGGTCGGCATACCGAGTTACTTCGCCAAGGCGCAGGTCGCGCTACCCTTCCTGCTGGACTACTTTGGCCTGCCTATCGACCTGTTCGAATTGTACCTGCCGACGGCCGCGCTTACCGGCAAGTTCGACTCGCTGGCCACTGCCATGAACCTGGTGGTATTCGGCCTGCTGGGTGCCGCCGGTATTTGCGGCTTCGCAAAATTCGACCCCCGGCGTATCGCCAGGGCATTCCTTGCGATGGTGGTGGGCACTGTGATCGTGGTGGTGTTCCTGCGCCTCTTGCTGGGGGCGGTGGTGAATACGGACTACGACCTTGACGCGTCGCTGAAGCGGATGCATCGCGCCACCCTGCATCCGGACAGCGTGGTCCATCACAGTATGCCGGATCTGGAGCCAGAGTACGCGGGGTTGGCACCGCTGCAGCGGATTCGCCAGCGCGGCAGCCTGCGCATCGGCTATGACCCGAATAACCTGCCGATGAGTTTCATCAACGAAAGTGGTGACCTGGTGGGCTTCGATGTGGAGCTTTCGGAAGACCTGGCCGAAAGCCTCGGTGTGCGCGCGGAATTCGTGCCGATAGGCTGGCCCCAGTTGCCACAGCTGCTCGAAACGGGGCTTGTCGACGTCATGCCCGGGGTCTGGTTCCGACCCTACTGGTTTTCCCTGCTGCGGCTGTCCCGGCCATATTTCACGGCGACCATGGGCCTCGCCGTGCGCGACGACCGGCGCGACCGCTTCCAGAGCCTGTACGCCCTGCGCCACAGCAGCGGTTTGAAGATTGGCGTACCCCTGGATTCCGCCCAGATACGGCCGAGTATGGAGTATTATTTCAAGGGCAGTGACGTGGAGTTTGTCACGGTCGAGTTCTGGGACACATTCTTCCGCGGAGAACTGCCGGAACTCGACGGGTTTCTCCTGCCGGCAGAACACGCCTCGGCCTGGACTATGGTACACCCTCACTATACGGTTGTCGTGCCGCAACCCAACCCGGTGCGCGTCCCCACCGGCTTCGCCATGGCCTTTGACGCCGGGCCCCTGGTCGACGTGGTCAACGAATGGGTCCTGTTCGCCGATGAAGCTGGTCAGGTGCGGACCCAATATGAACACTGGATTCTGGGCGACGGGACGCAATCCCGCGAACCGCGCTGGTCCATCATGCGCAACGTATTGGGCTGGGGTCGCGAAACAAACCCCGCCAACTGAATGAATTACCGATGCCAGAAGCTGTTGCCAAATCTATTCCCGCCATCCGTTTCCCCGAGGAACTCCCGGTCTCCCAGCGCCGCGAGGAAATCGCCACAGCCATCAGCGAGCACCAGGTGGTGGTGGTCGCCGGGGAAACCGGTTCCGGTAAAACCACCCAGCTACCGAAGATCTGCCTGGAACTGGGTCGGGGGCGCGACGGCCTGATCGGCCACACCCAGCCGCGGCGGCTCGCAGCGCGCAGCGTCGCCCAGCGTATCGCCCAGGAACTGGATACCACGCTCGGCGCTGTGGTCGGCTACCAGGTGCGCTTCACCGACCAGGTGTCCGAGGCCACCGCGGTGAAGCTGATGACCGACGGTATCCTGCTGGCGGAAATCCAGCACGACCGCGACCTGCGGCGCTACGACACCCTGATTATCGACGAGGCCCACGAGCGCAGCCTGAACATCGATTTCCTGCTCGGCTACCTCAAGCGGCTGTTGCCCCGGCGTCCGGACCTGAAGGTCATTATTACCTCGGCGACCATCGACGTGGACAGTTTCTCCCGACACTTTGGCGATGCGCCGGTGATCGAGGTGTCCGGGCGCAGTTACCCGGTGGAGACTCACTACCTCGGGGCGGAGCCGGAGGAAGAGCGCGATACGGCGGAGCGGGTCACCGCCCTGGTCGAGGAAATCGGCCGCGGCGTCTACGGCGCGCGCGGCGACGTGCTGGTGTTCCTGCCGGGAGAGCGGGAGATCCGCGAACTGGCCAAACTGCTGCGCCTGCGCACCCAGCTGGATATCCTGCCGCTCTACGCGCGCCTGTCCCAGGCCGAGCAGAACCGCGTATTCGATACCTCGGGCAAGCGCGGGTTGCGCGTGGTGCTGGCGACCAACGTGGCGGAAACCTCGCTGACCGTGCCCGGCATCCGCTTCGTGATCGATCCGGGCGAGGCCCGTATCAGCCGCTACAGCTATCGCACCAAGGTACAGCGCCTGCCCATCGAGGCGATTTCCCAGGCCAGCGCCAACCAGCGCCAGGGCCGCTGCGGGCGCACCGCGCCCGGCGTCTGCCTGCGCCTCTACAGCGAGGAGGATTTCAACCGGCGCCCGGAGTTTACCGACCCGGAGATCCTGCGCACCAACCTCGCCGCGGTAATCCTGCAGATGCTCAACCTGGGCCTCGGCAAGGTCGTGGAGTTTCCCTTCATCAACCCGCCGGACCCGCGCCTGGTGCGCGATGGCTACAAGTTGCTGGAAGAACTGGGCGCTGTTTCCACGGCGGGCAAGCTCACTGCCGTCGGCCGCAACCTCGCCCGCCTGCCGGTGGACCCGCGCCTCGGGCGCATGGTGCTGGCCGCGCAGCAGGAGAGCTGCCTGACGGAAATCCTGGTGATCGCCAGCGCCCTGGCGGTGCAGGACCCGCGCGAGCGCCCCGCCGACAAGCAGCAGCAGTCGGACCAGGCCCACGCGCGATTCCGCCACCCCAAATCCGATTTCATGGCCTGGCTGGGCCTGTGGCGCTACTACGAGGAACAGCGCCAGGCGCTGAGCCAGAACCAATTGCGCAAGCTGTGCCAGAAGGAATTCCTGAATTTCCTGCGCCTGCGCGAGTGGCGCGACGTCCACACCCAGCTCAGCATCGCCTGCCGGCAGCAGGGCCTGCGGGCGCCGGCGAGCCTGCCGGAGGAGGAAAACTACACGGGAGTGCACCGGGCGCTGCTGGTCGGCCTGCTCGGCAACATCGCCCAGCACCAGGAAGACCGCGATTACCTCGGCGCGCGCAATCGCAAGCTGCAGATTTTTCCCGGCTCCTCCCAGGCGCGCAAGCGACCCAAATGGCTGGTGGCGGCGGAGATCGTCGAGACCTCCCGGGTGTTCGCGCGCACGGTCGGCGCGATCGAGCCGGAGTGGATCGTCGCGGCCAATCCGGAGCTGTTGAAGCACCACCACTACCAGCCGCGCTGGCAGATGCGCAGCGGCCGGGTCATGGCCTACGAGCGCCTGTCCCTGTACGGGCTGACCGTGGCGGACAAGCGTTCGGTGCACTATGGGCCGATCGATCCGCCGGTGGCGCGGGAACTGCTGATCCGCGAGGGCCTGGTGGCGGGCAAGTGGCAGCGGCCGCCGGGCTTTCTCAAGCACAACCTGCGCCTGGTGCGCGAGGTAGAGGAACTGGAGTCGAAAGCGCGTCGGCGCGACATTCTCGTCGAGGAGGAGGCCCTGTTCGAGTTCTACGACGAACGCCTGCCGGAAGACTGTTATACCAGCAGCAACCTGCTGTCCTGGCTGAAGAAGACCCCGGGTGCGGAGGAGCACCTGCGCCTGCAGCGCGAGCATATTATCGCCCGCGACCCGGGGGCCATTGGCGACCAGTTCCCCGACAAGCTGGTACACGGCGACCTGGAACTGCGGCTCAGCTATCGCTTCGAGCCGGGCAAGGAGGGCGACGGAGTCACCGTCACCGTCCCGCTGGGCCTGCTCAACCGGGTGCCGCGCTTTCGCTTCGACTGGCTGGTGCCGGGCCTGTTGCGGGAGAAGTGCATTGCGCTGGTGAAGACCCTGCCCAAGGACAAGCGCAAGAAGCTGGTACCGGTGCCGGATTACGTGGACCGGGCGCTGGCGGAACTGGAGCCCGATGACAGCGACCTGTTGCAGGCGCTGTCGCTGTCGCTGGGGCGCCTGGGTGGCGTGACACTGCGTCCGGCGGACTGGGCGCCGGAAAAACTCGACGATTTTTACCGCATGAATGTGCGGGTGGTCGACGCCGACGGACGCCTGCTGGAGCAGGGCCGGGATCTCGCCCGCCTGGTGGAACACTTTCGCAGCGACAGCCGGCAGAACGTGGGGGTTGAAGAGTCCGCCTCACCGGCCCGCGCGGGTATCCGCCGCTGGGACTTTGGCGATGTTCCCAGCCAGTGGCGATTCAGGCAGGCAGGGGTGGAAATCCTGGCCTATCCGGCATTGGTGGACAGGGGTGGGGACAGCGTCGCCATCGAGTTGCTGGACTACCCGGGGGAGGCGCGCAAGGCTCACCGGCAGGGGGTGCTGAAACTGCTGCGGGAACACAGCGCCCAGACCGTGAAATACCTGCGCAAGCAGCTGTTCAGGGGCAACCAGTCCAACCTGGCATTGGCCGGTTCCGGCGTATCCCGGGATGCCCTGGTCGAGGCGCTGATCGATATCGCGTATACAGAGGCGATGGCGCTGGATGGCGAATTGCCCTACAGCCAGGACGATTTCGAGGCGCTGTTGCAGCGGGGCAGGGGGCAGGTCGTCGAGTGCGCTAACCGCCTCGAGCGTCATCTTCTCGCCGCGCTGGAAGCCCTGTCCCAGGCGCGCCGCCTGATTGCCGGCTACCCCCCGGGGCAGTGGCAGGATACCCGCGCGGACCTGGAGGAGCAGATCGCGACGCTGTGGTCAGCTGACAACCTGCGCGACACCCCCGTGGAATGGCTCGAGCAGTACCCGCGCTACATGAAAGCCCTGTTGCAGCGGACCCAGCGGCTGTCGGGGCAATACCCGAAGGACCAGAAACAACTGGCGCTGCTGCGGGGCCTGGCGGAACCGCTGGCGCAGGCGCAGTCACAGCGCCCCGGGCTGCTGGTCGAATGCCCGGCCGCCTGCCACTACCGCTGGATGCTGGAGGAACTGCGGGTCTCGCTGTTCGCCCAGCAACTGGGCACCCGGACTGCGGTGTCGCAAAAGCGCCTGGAGGAACAGTGGGCCGCGGTCGTCCGGTGGCTGGCGGAGAATCCCCGCTAGCTGGCACAGCCGGGATCATCGACAACAAATGTGAACAATTTTCCGCGAAATTCCCCTTCGGGATACTTCTGTGAAACCTCTCGCGGGTTTCTGGTCCATACTACGCCCTGCACTATGGATTCGGACCCGGTGCAGCAAACCAATATCGGACACTGGATGGAGACCACTATGGCTCAGGTAAAAAAACCGCTCACCCTGGCGCTGGGCGCCGCATTCCTGGCAAGCGCCGTAGCACCGCTGGCGAGTGCTGAAACCAACCCCTTTGGCGCGCAGCAGCTCAGCGGTGGTTACGATCTCGCGAGCTACGACAAACATGCTGAAGGCTCCTGCGGTGAAAAGTCCGCCGAGGGTTCTTGTGGTGAAAAAGCCGCGGAAGGCTCCTGTGGTGAAAAAGCCGCAGAAGGTTCCTGCGGAGAGAAAGCCGCTGAGGGCAACTGCGGCGAGAAAAAGCCCGCTGAAGGCAAATGCGGCGAAGGCAAGTGCGGCGAGGACAAGGCGGAAAGCTGATCCCGTCGCATGATGCAAGCTACAGGGGAATTCCGGGGAGCGGGCCTGGGATTGCGCCGGGCCCTGATGGGGCCGCTGCAATCCGCGGCGCCTGCTAGCCTGGATTTTCTCGAAGTCGCCCCGGAAAACTGGCTCTCGATGGGCGGTCGACTGGGGCGGCAATTTCGCCAGTTTGCTGAACGATACCCGATTGCACTGCACGGCCTTTCCCTGGATATCGGCGGGCCGGACCCGCTGGACCTCGACCTGGTCAGGCAGGTGCGGGATTTCATGGCAACCTGCCGTGTGCCAGTCTACAGCGAGCACCTGACCTATTGTGCAGCGGAAGGCCATCTCTATGACCTGTTGCCAATCCCCTTTACCGAAGAAGCCGTGCATTACGTCGCCGGACGGGTACGCCAGGTACAGGATGTGATCGGCGCGCCGCTGGTGCTGGAGAATGCCTCCTACTATGCACAGGCGCACCGCGACATGAGCGAAGCGGAATTCATCACTGCGGTGATCGCCGAAAGCGGCTGCGAGTTGTTGCTCGACGTCAACAACATCTACGTCAACAGTATCAATCACCGCTACGAGCCGCTGGCCTTTCTCGACCAGCTGCCACTCGAAAAGGTGCGCTACCTGCATGTGGCGGGACATTTCGACGAGGCCGAGGATCTCAAGGTGGATACCCACGGCGCCGATGTGATCGATCCGGTGTGGCAACTGCTGGAGGCGGCCTACCAGCGCCTCGGGCCGCTGCCGACCCTGCTGGAGCGGGATTTCAATTTCCCCCCGCTACAGTCGCTGCTCGACGAAGTGGCGGAAATCCGCCGCCTGCAGTCCCGGGCAGGGACTGCGCACACGGCCCTGGGGGCGTACTGACATGTCGACCCTGCGGGACGCACAGCTGGCCATGGCCGCGCACCTGCGCGACCCGCAGCGGCATCCGGCACCGGCCGGTATCGAGGAGCGCCGGCTGCAGGTCTACCGGGACCTGATCTACAACAACATCGAGAATTTTATCCGCAGCGGCTTTCCCGTCCTGCACAGCCTGTACCTGCCGGAGGATTGGCACTCGCTGGTGCGGGCCTTCATGGATACCCACCGCTGCCGCTCGCCGCTGTTTCCCGAGATCAGCCAGGAGTTTCTGCAGTTTCTCATCGAAGAGCACCGCCCGCGGGATTGTGATCCGCCTTTCATGGTGGAACTCGCCCACTATGAATGGGTCGAACTGGCACTGGATATCGCCGACCTCGACCTCGACCTCGACCTGCCGCCGGCGCATCCGCCAGGGGACTTGACCGGTCAGGTACTGCAGCTGTCGCCGCTGGCCTGGGTACTGGCCTACCAGTATCCGGTCCACCTCATCGGCCGCGATTATCAGCCCCGCGAGCCGCAGCCGACCTGGCTGGCGGTCTACCGCAACCGCGGCGACGAAGTCCGCTTCATGGCGCTGACCGCGGCGACTGCGCGCTTGCTGGAACTGTTGCGCGACAACAGCCAAGCCACCGTCGTGATCGTGGAAAAACTGGCGGCGGAGCTCGGTATGCAAGTCGAGCAGGTGCACGAACTGGTAGTCGAGCAGCTGGATATGCTGGTGCGAGCCGAGGTGATCCTGCCGCTGGCGGAGGGCGGGGAGAATGCCGGCCCGCGAGTCCGGCACTGAAAGAGGCGGCACCTGCAAGTGTGGCAGTACCGGTAATTTTCCGCCCAGGCCCAGTGCTTGCCCCGGTCAGACCGGCAGCGTAACATTTGCCATCCAAAAATTGGGACCCGGTTATTGATGACCCACGGACGTATCATCTGCCTGCTGCTCGCCCTGCTCGTGCCCGCTTCGCCAGTCGTTGCGGAAGAGCCAGGCGTGCCTGCGGTAGTTGCGACAGAACAAAAAAACGTCGATCCCTTCGAGTCATTCAACCGGCAGATGTTTGCCCTGAATGACACGCTGGATACCTGGTTTCTGCGCCCGGTCGCCAAGGGCTATGACTGGGTGATGCCGGACGTGGCGCAGCGCGGCGTGGGCAATATGTTCGCCAATATGTACGACGTCAACGCGGCGATCAACAGTGTGCTGCAGGGGCGCTTCATCCATGCCGCCCAGTGCACCGGACGCTTCGTGCTCAACAGTACGCTCGGAATCGCCGGCCTGTTCGATGTGGCCACCCCGCTGGGTATCAGCCCCTACCGCACGGACTTCGGCCACACGCTGGCCATCTGGGGGGTGGATTCCGGCCCCTTCCTGATGGTTCCGCTGTTCGGCCCGCGGACTTTCCGCAGTGGCGCCGGCACCATTTTCGATACCTATACCTCAGTGCCCGCGTACATCGACAACGTGCGCCTGCGCAACTCCCTGTGGGGCCTGGAGCTGGTGGACGGTCGCGCACGCCTGCTCAATACCGATGAACTGATTACCGGTGATCGCTACATTTTCCTGCGTGATGCCTACCTGCAAAGCCGTGAGACCTTCGTCAACGACGGCAAGGTACAGGACAACTTTTCCGACTATGGCGAGAGCGACGAGAACTGGGAAGATTTCTAGTTCGCCTCGCCCCCGCAGCAGTGCCGCGCATGCGCCGCGTCGCGGCCTTGGTGGCGGGGTCGGGCCCGCGGCGCTGTACTGCGCGCAAAAATGTGAAATCCTGCCCAAACTGTTTGCCCCGGCGTTGCCTGCGGCCAGTGATCGGCGTAGTGTCGGCTGCAATCGGGCCGAGTTGTACAGCACATGAAAACCGCCGGAAATGTCCTGATCGTCGATCACGATACCGCCCGGGCCAGGGTGCTCGCCGCGCTGGTTGACGATGTCGGGTTCAGCGCCAGGGTGAGTACGGACATCGTCGATGCCGAGCAGCTGCTGCGTGCCAACAGTGCCGATATCGACGTGATCCTTTGCGATATGGATATGCAG
The DNA here is from genome assembly GCF_048323675.1 of Haliea sp. E17. Classification (NCBI taxonomy): domain Bacteria; kingdom Pseudomonadati; phylum Pseudomonadota; class Gammaproteobacteria; order Cellvibrionales; family Halieaceae; genus Haliea; species Haliea sp. E17. Next base: position 1,062,827 of record NZ_JBLWFK010000002.1, on the reverse strand, counting down.
GGGCTGGACTGGGATGAGTCCCGGCGCACCCTGAAAGAGTCCGATTCGAGGATCCCGGTCATCCTGTTCAGCGAGCAGGGCCAGGCGGAGCGCATGATGAAAGCGCTGCGCTTCGGCGCCAGCGATTTTTTCGTTCACCCCATCGACGACGCCGAGGCACTGCACCGCTCATTGCAGCGCTGCATTCGCCAGCGCGAAGTGCTGCGCCAACTGGAGGTCTCCCAGCAGAACCTGGAGCAGGCCAATATCGAACTGCGCGGCACCATCAAGGTGCTGGAACAGGACCAGCAGGCGGGGCGGCAGGTGCAAATGCGGATGCTGCCGGCAACGCCACTGGTGCTCGGGGATTACAGCTTCAGCCACCGGGTTATTCCCTCGCTCTACCTGAGCGGCGATTTCACCGATTATTTCACCGTCGGGGATCACTGTGTGACATTCGTGATGGCCGACGTTTCCGGGCATGGCAGTTCCTCGGCTTTTACCACCGTTTTGCTGAAGAACCTTTTCGCCCGCAAGCGTTCGGACTTTTTCCGGCGCAGGGACGACACCATTCTGGACCCGGTGGCGATGCTGCAGCGCGCCAACCGGGAGATCAAGGAACTGCAGGTGGGCAAATTCGCCACCATGGTTGTCGGCGTCCTGGATACCAGCACCAATACCTTGTGCTACAGTACTGCAGGTCACCTGCCGCAGCCGGTACTGGTATCGGCAGGTGGCGCGCGTTACCTGCAGGGTGAAGGCTCCGCCGTGGGGATCATGGATGAGCCGAGTTTCCACCAGACCAGAATCGATTTGCCCGATGCCTTCCTGCTGGCACTGTTTTCCGACGGGATCCTGGAAATCCTGCCGCCGCGCAACCTGATCGAGAAAGAGAGACAGTTTCTCGCCGAATTTGAGGATGGGGTCCAGTCACCGGAAGACGTGGTGACCCGCCTGGGACTTGACCGACTGGAAGCAGCACCGGATGATATCGCAGCTCTGTTTATCAGCAAGCGAGGCTGAGAACATGCAGGACGGGCGGTTTCTTGCAGCCAGTCACAATGGCGCCTACGTCATACGCCTTGAGGGCGATGTCCGCCTGACCCTGTGCAACACCATCGACGATTATTTCCAGGCCATGTTCGACGACCCGGACTTCGCCAGTGTGTGGGTGGACCTGGAGGCCGCCGAGGGCCTCGACTCCACCACCCTCGGCCTGCTCGCCAAGCTCGCCATCACCGCCCGCGACCGCTTCGGTTTCCAGCCGGCGATCTTTTCCCACGACGCGGGCATCAACCGCCTGCTCCGCAGTATGGGTTTCCTCAGCCTGTTCGAACTGCACGAAGAACCCTGCGACAGCCCGGAAAACCTCTCTGAGATACCCCGGGTGCGGGGCAGCGAGGAAGCGGTGCGCGACAAGATCATCGAAGCCCACCGCGTGCTGATGGACCTGTCCGAGGCCAACCGCTCGCGTTTCCGCGACCTGATGGTGGCCCTGGAACAGGGCTGATCCTTTCTGGTCAGCGGCTGCTGATCAGTTGCTCCAGCTTGACCTGGTCGGCGACGAAGTTGCGAATCCCTTCCGCCAGCTTCTCCGTGGCCATGGCATCGGCGTTGAGGTCATAGCGAAACGCCGCTTCCAGTGGGCTGTGCTTTTCGATCTCTGAACTCGCCTGCTCCGGGGAGAGCTGGCGCGGCAGCTCCGCGCTATCAGTGGACAGTTCCTCCAGCAGTGCGGGGCTGATGGTCAGGCGGTCGCAACCCGCCAGTGCCTCGATCTCCCCGGTGTTGCGGAAACTGGCGCCCATGACCACCGTTTGGTAGCCGTGCTGCTTGTAGTAATTGTAGATGCGGGCCACCGACTGTACCCCGGGGTCATCGGCGGGCTGGTTGATCACCAGTTCCGTGTTCGCCTTGTACCAGTCGAGGATCCGGCCGACGAAGGGGGAGATGAGGAAGACCCCGGCATCGGCGCTGGCGGCGGCCTGGGCGAAGCCGAACAGCAGGGTCAGGTTGCAGTTGATGCCCTCGCGCTCCAGCGTGGCCGCGGCGCGAATGCCCTCCCAGGTGGAGGCGACCTTGATCAGGATGCGCTCGCGGCCGATGCCGGCCTCCTCGTAGAGGCCGATGATGCGGCGGGCGCGGTCGAGGGTGGCCGCGGTATCGAAGGACAGCCGGGCGTCCACCTCGGTGGAGATCCGCCCCGGGATAATGGCGAGAATCTCGCGGCCCACATCCACGGCAAAACGGTCGCAGCAATCCGCCAGCTGTTGCGCGCCACTGCCGCCCTGGGCGGCGGCCCAGTGCTTGGCGCCGTCGAGCAACTCGGCGTAGTGGGGCAGGGCGGCGGCCTTCAGCAGCAGGGAGGGGTTGGTCGTCGCGTCGGTGGGCGCGAAGCGGCGAATCGCCTCGATATCGCCGGTATCCGCTACCACTTCGGTCATCGATTTCAATTGTTCGAGTTTGCTGGTCATACCACTGTCCGTCTTCGTTGGGGAGCGTCCAATTCGAGCGCGCACCATGATCGCGGGTATCCGCGCGGATGTCCAATCCCTGGCGGGCCGCGATAAACAGGCTATTGTTGTCTGGGACAATTTCGAGTTCCTCCGGGAGCAGGCGGCATTCGACAGTTGCTGCAGCCAGCGCCGGCCAACTGACACCTAATGTCAAGATTTGGCCAGGGTGTTGAGGCATACTCGGTTGTCCCGCAACGGGCGGTAGCCCGATCCCGTTAGCCAATATAAACAGAGGGAGAAACCCAGATGGCAGTAGAACTGAGAGACCACGTCACCCTGAAGAAAGAGGCACTGGATAATGGCTGGATCCAGTACAAGAAGGACAAGAAAACCAAGATAGCCACCATCACCTTCAATCGCCCGGACAAGCAGAACGCCACCAACATCGGTATGCGCCAGCTCTACGGCGAGTTCATCCACAAGGCGAACGTGGATGATGATGTGAAAGTGCTGGTGATTCGCGGCGAGGGCAACAATTTTGGCGCCGGCGGCGACCTCCCCGAGCAGGCGGAGATGCTCTCCGAGTCTTCCGGCGATGTATCCCTGCTGCCCGAATTCGGTATCGATGATCCCGATGTGAAATACCCGCCGAAGAACTCCTTCCGCTTCATCCACAGCCTGGTGGACGAATACGCCAAGGCGCCGGCGGGCAACCGCTCGCTGCAGGAATTCAAGAAAATCAGCATCCTGGAAACCAAGGGCTACTGCTACGGCTGGCACTTCTACCAGGCGGCGGACGTCGACCTGATCGTCTCCTCCGACGATACCCTGTTCGGCCACCCCTCGTTCCGCTATGTGGGCTGGGCGCCGCGTATCTGGCAGTGGTGCGAAACCATGGGGGTGCGCAAGTTCATGGAAATGATGTTTACCGGCCGGCCCTTCACCGCGCAGGAAATGTATGACATCGGCTTCGTCAACAGCGTGGTGCCGCGCGAGAAGCTGGAAGAGGAAACCATGAAGTACGCCCTGGCCTGTGCAACCTCGCGTCCGGTGGACACCGTGCAGGTGCAGAAGACCTTCTTCGAAGTATTCAAGCAGCACAAGGGTGAATACATGGGCAGCCTGGTCAGTGCCTGGGTCGAGGGCATGCTGCCCGCGGTCAAGGAAGACAAGGGCATGAACGACGTGGTGCTCGGCGACGAAGTGTTCAAGGAACGCGGCCTCAACAACGTGGTCAAGGACGTGGACATGTTGTATCCGCCGGAGTGGCGCCTGGCGCACTCCAATCGCAAGAAGCCCTGAGGTCCGGGCGAATTGCAGGAAAAGGGGCGCCATGCGGCGCCCCTTTTTTTATGCGGCGCTCAGCAGCTGTTGCCTGGCGGCGACCAGCACGTCGATACCGGCGGTCTTTTTGTAGGCGTTTTCGCTGAGGTGACGGCGGAACTTGCGCGCCCCGGGAACACCCTGGAACAGCCCGAGGATGTGCCGGGTGATGTGGTTGAGTTGCGCGCCCTCGGCGAGCCGTTGCTCCACATAGGGCAGCAGGGCGTCGATCACCGCTTCGCGCGACTCGACCCGGGCCTCGCCGCCGAACAGGCGGGCGTCGACTTCGGCGAGCAGCCACGGATTCTGGTAGGCCTCGCGCCCGAGCATGACGCCGTCGACGTGACGCAGGTGCTCCTCGCATTCGTCGAGGGTCTGGATGCCGCCGTTGATCACGATCTCCAGGTCGGGAAAATCCTGTTTCAACCGGTATACCCAGGGGTAGTTGAGGGGCGGAATCTCGCGGTTTTCCTTCGGTGAAAGGCCCTGCAGCCAGGCCTTGCGCGCGTGCACGATAAACACCTCGCAGCCGGCCTCGGCGACAGTGCCGACAAAGCCGGCGAGTTCGTCGTAGGATTCCATGTCGTCGATGCCGATGCGGTGCTTCACGGTCACCGGGATTTCGCAGGCCGCACGCATGGCCTGCACACACTGCGCAACCAGCTGCGGCTGCGCCATCAGGCAGGCGCCGAACATGCCGGACTGCACCCGGTCCGAGGGGCAGCCGCAGTTGATGTTGACCTCGTCGTAGCCCCATTCCTGTGCCCAGCGCGCGCACTGTGCCAGTTCGGCAGGGTTGGAGCCGCCCAGTTGCAGCGCTACCGGGTGCTCTTCCGGGTTGAAGTGCAGGAAGCGTTCGCGGTCGCCGTGGATCAGCGCGCCGGTGGTGACCATCTCGGTGTAGAGCAGGGCGTTGCGGGTCAGCAGGCGCCAGAAGTAGCGGCAGTGGCGATCACTCCAGTCCATCATGGGAGCGATACAAAAGCGATGGAATCCATAAGTATTTGAATTCATTGATAAAAACCAATTAGCAAAATATATGATACACCGGTATTCTGGCTGTATCGACTCGGTTATTGCCCCTTGTTTATGTGTTTCGGGCGTATTTTAGCCCTATTTCAACGGTAATCCGCCCGAATATTTCAGGAAAATACTGGCTAAACAATCTAGTATCCGGTAAATTTCAAAAATACCGTTTAAGCACATCATTATACCGGAAAAAGTATGGCCTCTATCGCATTACGCAAAAACAAGAGCGGATCATCGTCGTGGATCGTGTCGATCAAGTACACACATAGCGGAGTCCAGCACCGAGAAACTAAAGCGTTCAAGACCGAACTCTACAAGAAGCGAGATGTAGAAGCTTGGGCCAGGAGAAGAGAGCTGGATTTAATGAATGGAAAGGTGTACTCGCACAAGCAGGCGAATGTGACTCTTGCCCAGCTCACCGAGCGCTATATCTGCGAATTCGAAAAAGAAAGTGGCTGGGGAAGAACGAAGGCGTCCGATCTGCGACATCTGATGGGGTACAGCATCGCGGGCATACCGGTAGTTCGGCTAAAGGCGAAAGACTTTATTGCCCACATCAAGATGCGGCGGAATACGGGCGTGGCACCATCCCCAGCAGCAAACGACCTGATTTGGTGGCGTATAGTAATACAGGTGGCGATAGGAGCCTGGGGCTTCCCGTTCTCCCTAGAGGCCATCGATGCCGCGAACAAGGTGCTCAGGGCCCACAATATTATCGGGAAATCAGAAAAACGAACGCGTCGGCCAAAACTTGAGGAGCTTGAACAAATCCTGGAATTCGTATCGCAACGAGACGGTCGACAAACGATACCGATGGTAGACTTGATACTATTCCAAATATTCAGTGCCCGGCGGATCGCGGAAACCTGTCGACTCACATGGCAGGATTATAACGTCGAAGATAATTCGGTTATTGTACGCGAGATGAAAGACCCTCGTAAGAAGCGAGGAAATAACGTGGTTACGATTCTCACGGATCAGGCAGTCGCGATTTTGAACCTGCAGCATCAACAGGCGGGGGAGTCTCGCATATTTCCTTACGACGAAAGATCTGTCAGTGCGAACTTCGCTCGGACTTGCAAAATCCTTGGAATAAAGGATTTACGCCTACATGACCTGCGCCATGAAGCCACAAGTTGGTTATTTGAAAAAGGATTGGATATCCCGCGAGTGAGCAAAGTAACCGGTCACAAAAGTTGGGGTTCGTTACAGCGCTATGCTCATCTAGAGCATGTTGAATCATTCAACAAATACGAAAAATGGAAGTGGTTATGCAGTTGAAAGCCTGCGTTGTCAAAATTTGGAGATAAAAGTGCCGAAAATTTTGACCGCTTCTACCTCACAGCGGAAGTCGTCGGAGTTGTCGAGGGTGGCCCGTCCGCCTCGCCTGTATTCCTCTCGCGCAGCTACCTGGATGGGATTGACATCTCCCTGGCCGGAGATTCGGGGTTGCGAAGCGCTTTATGGTGATATCCTTTTCTCTCATTCCGCCGGATGAATTTTCGGGAAGGTCCAGTTACCATCGAGAATCTCCCCGCGAGGTTTGTACATACGGATGGCATAATTCCAGCCGGGAGTGATTGGAATACAGTTCGCCTTGTCGTCGTCGCAGCCGCCGAAGCGGATTGTGTACGACCCGTCGTCATTTTTCTTCGCCGAGAAATTATTGTAACTGTTTACGCCGAGGTCGTTCGCTTCGAGATACCCGTCGGCGTTGTAGGCCGTGATGGACCAGAATGCATCTACCGGCACCTCCTTCACGGTCACCTCGTACGGTATCGCGCCGTCGTTTTTGTCAACGCTGCCCAAAATGTAGAAGGCGGCAGTTCGCGGTAAACCGCCCCAGCCCGCCGCCGCGCCGACCAGGTAGTCCACCGGCCTGACATCCTCTTTGCGCCCAAATGCGTAAGTCGTGTCAAAGCCGAGCACCGCCAGATCGTTCAGCGCCTTGCGTGCAACCGCCAGGTCCCTGGTATTCCAGTCCGGCGTTTCGAATGGACCGTCGCCACCACCGCTGAGCGCAATCTTGTCCTGGGCGGCGTGGGCATCGGTGAGGTCATCGGGGTCTCCGGCATTGTAGAAGGTCCGGAAAGTGACGGAGGCGAAACGTGTGCCTACCTGGTCTTCCGTCAGCGTATAGGTTCCCGGCTCCGATTCGACGAACATGTAATGGTCCTGATTTACCACGTGCATGGACATATAACGGCCGCCGATCTCCGGCAGCTTAATCTTTACAGGGCGGGAAAGGTCGAGGACCACTGCGGAGTAGAGCGTATCCTGATTCATGCGGATGACCGGCTGTTCGTCCGGTGTCGTGGGCTTACGCACATGGAAAAGTTGCCCGACTTTTGTATGAAACGTTTTCATATTGTTGCGGAACATGTGGTCCGATTCGGCGCGCACGAAGTTATCGACGGTAACCGGTTCGTCGGCACATGCGCTGGTGCTGGCGGTAGCGGCAGTCATTACGATACTCATCGAGGCAAGGAGCGCGAGTGTCTTAATGGTTTGTGGTGCCAGTCGTTTCATTTGCTTTTCCTGTAAATGTTCTCAGCGGGATTGGGGACATATATCCCAAGCTGTTAACTTAGCCTCATGACGCATTCAGTTTTAACGGATTGGGCTTTTATCTCCCCTCATCCGTCCGGGCGTTCAGAGCCGCCGCCTATTGTCCCTTTCGGTCATACGCCCCGAACATGCTCGGATCCAACCCTTTGCGATCGAACAGTCCCTTCAGTGCTATATTGCCCATCTGCGGCCCATGATCGGTCATGGTCACCCACATGATGTGATCGACGTTGCCGGGGCCCTCCTTATGGAACGATGCACCCACGGGTCCCATCGTAATGTACTCAACACCATCAATGTTGTCGTAATCATAGTAATGCAGGTGCCCCGCGAACATGGTGTGCTTTCTTCCCTTGAGCATCGCCTGAATTGACTGGAAGCTGGCCGACGGATTTTCCCAGCAAGGTTCATGCATGAACAGGAAAGTCCATTTAACATCGGGATGTTTCGCGAGCGCCTGCCTGATCCAGGTGAGCTGCTGTTCGTCAAACTCGACCGGAGAGCTGAGACCCGCTATGACTGATTCATCGGACATGAATTCCGCCAGCATGGCTTGAGCTTTGGCGGGGTCTTCAACCTGCAGCCTGTTGTAAAGTTCGAGTTTTTCCTTCATGTCAGGCGGCGGTGCAGGCCGGTTGTACTCGGTATCAAGCACCATGAATAACACGTCCTTGTAAATGAAGTAGTAGTAAGTCGCTCCGTAACGTTCCCGCCATACCTCCTTGGCTGTAGTGTTGGCGATGTCGTGGTTGCCCGGTGTTTTAAAGAATCGCATATCGAGCTCACCAAGCATTGAATCCACTTCATTCCACTCGGCGTTCAATTCGGCAGGCTGATCGCTATAGCCTTCGATCAGGTCTCCGACATTGATGACAAATTCTGGTTGTAGCAGGTTGATTTGCGGCAAAGCCGTTTGAAATGTGCCTTGCACATTGGCCCCCCCCGTTCGGTCGCCGACGATCATAAACTGGAAGTCGTTGGGGTTGTTCTGGAAGTCTCTGGCCGTCCATGGTTGTGCGCTGGCCAGGCGATCGGATTCATAGGAGAACGCCGACGCTTGTGAGGTCTGCTCTTGCGTCGCGCAGCCCAATGCAAGCAGGGTGATAACAAGAATGGTGGTGGTTTCGATGACTCTCATAACGTCCTTGCTCCTTTATGGGGTGACGGGAATGTTATGTGGCCGGTAACAGCTGCGGCCTCAACTGCTCAAAGTAATGCAACAGTATTGTAAGGAGAGCACAAATGCTCGAATTGACCTGCGTCAATCCCGGGCGCCTGACCGGGCCAGTTGTCGGAAAAAGTTCCTAACGGAATCAGTATAGCCAGATAATGATCGCTTCCAGGCCCAAGCCACCTTCTGCAAATATTCTACGCCCGATATAATCTGGTGCATCGCCTACGCCTCATTGCAGACATGGATTAACCAGGGAAAAGCTACCGCTAACCGCAAGGCCTGGCTGCTCCTGGAACCGATTAATCATCTGGCACGGCCATATAGAGCTGGCGGAACCACGACGGCCTTCTCGGGTTTATAGCGGTCAAACAGATCGAGCAGGCGTGCGGCTTCGGTTGCATTCCCCCTGACCTTCACCTCGCCTTGCTCAATCAATTCTTCCGGTTTTGCCAGGCTCAGATAGAGCCTGCTCCAGGTCTCGCCACTCATGACCAGGGTGATTTCAGCCCGGTGTTGATACGTATCCGGGTCAGCCACAAACTCAGCAACAGCTCGACGCACATGCAGTCCGGCCCTGGTCCCGTCTGCGAACTCGAAGCGGATTACTTTATTGGTCGTGCCGCTTTTTTCCGGATCGATCCGCACACGGAAGTAATCTACAAACATGGCTGGTGCGGCGACGATTGCTTCAGGTGGCGGTGGAATGAGACGCGCAACGCTAATCTTGCCCTCCAGGGAGAGTGCCTGTGACATCAGGTGCGCGCGATCATTGGCGCCTGTCGACACGTAAGCCATCTGGCGCAAACACTCCGCCTTGAGTTGACGTGCTTCCTTGTCCTGGTCATTGATCAGGTAAAGCTGATTCACCAGTTTCGCGGCCCAGGCAAATTCCTTTTTATCCAGCGCAGCTCGTGCCGCTGCAAGCACCTTTTCACGGCCGCCCATCAGCGGTACCAGTCGCTGCGCCTCATCGATTGGCGCGAGAGGTTTCAGATTCGCCGCATCATTGTCATACCAACCTACTGTCTGGTAGTAAATCGCTGGCGGGTATGAGGAAATTTCGCCGTACGATTGCAGATTGATCGGAGCTTCATCGAGGTACTTCGGAAATTTGACAAAGTGACGCAGGTCGTCCGGCCCCAGGCCCCCAAGGATGCCGCGCAGGGATTGATCGAGCACAAAGCTCGCGCCATCCAGATACTGCTCCAGTGTCTCGCGGATTTTCCCGGCCCCCACGACGGGCTTGCAGGCCGCGGAAATCAGTACATCGGCATTCAAGTCCCGGTTGAACTTCAGTCCTTCGATCCAGATTCGCGGGTCCCGGAACACGTCACCACGCAGCGAGTACAGTTGTGGCGGAGCACTCCACAGCATGGTCGTGAAGAGAATTTTGCGGTCGGGCAGCCAGATCGTAGTATGGACTTTATCGTCCGAACCATACTTGGTGAAGAACTGCATCCTTACTCCGAGGACCGTGAGTTCCTCGCCGTCCTGCACCGGCCGGTTGACCGGAATGAAGGCCGAGGTGTCCATCTCGGACAGATTGGTCGGGACCACGTATGCATCGGGACCTTCTTTCGGCATGTAGCCGTTGAACTGCACGACTGCGCGCGCCGTCAGGTAGGGGCCGACCTCGGGATAGAACGCCGGCGCACCGCCAGCATTCTCCTTAACCACGTCGTTGAGGCCTGGATGGCCGATGACCATGACGTCGTTGTTGCCCTCGGCCAGCACCGCGGCCCCGTAGCAGGTATGTGAATGCCCGTAGATGATCGCCTTGAAAGGCTTGTCAGTGACGGTACGGATGGCTTGAATATTGAGTTCGGCGTCGTGCCTGGTGTCACCCGTGTCAAAGGCAATAAGGCCATCTTCGGTCTCGATAAAAGCCATCGGTGCAAGGCTGTAACCGCCTAGCACATAAATTCCCTCGACCGGGTTTTCAATAGTTGGCTCGACCCAATTGAAATCGCCAATTCGACTTAGCAACTCTTTATTGGTGATGGCGCCATTTTGTGCCTCGATCATGGCAACCGGCGCGCCCATGTACCGGTTCGTAGCAAAGGTCATCGCCTCCTCCCGGGCGATGTTCTCCACGATGCCAGATCGCTCAATGTTTTCCACGGTTGATGATGCCGCACGGGCAATGTTCGGGAACCCCAGTGAAGATACACCCACACCGCCTGCAATCAAGGTTGCCGCCGTCAGGAACTCCCGCCGGTTTTGGTCGGAGCCTCCCGTATGCGCATCAAGACCGTCACTGTTATTCCTGCCGGTTTTTATTGTCATTCCGACGTCTCCTTCTCGGCAGTATACTTTCATCCAGTATAGATATTATCTTGAGTTTGTCGATTGACAGTGGAAAAGCTGATTTGTTGAGAGACTGCCTCTTAGGCACAAATTTCGGCCGACAGCGTGTCCACTATTAGGTGCGGGTCAATTGGTCGATGCAAGTGATCTGCGCCCATGAACTACAAAGGGCCCGCTTCCACCTCGTTGCGGACCTAACCTACCAACTCTTCTGCAAAGTGATTCCGTCCTTTAACTTGTGAACTCACCGGAGCATCCTACTCACTCAGCTTTTCGGCTTTAGGTGGAGCCAAGGACTTCATCATCTCGATATCCGGCACATAGACAAGCAGACTGGCGCTGAGGTCTTCATCCTTGCGTTTGATAGGTAGCCAGTTTTTCTCCGGCACCTCCTCCGGTTTCTCCGCGGCGATATGGAAACTCGACAACTAGAGAAATCGAAAAGCGAATAAGACAATTCGGCCCGTAGATATACGGACTAGCTCAGCTACCATGGCAGCGCCACGACTGGGGACACGTTGAAGCGGAGTTGGTAATCCGGCCCGAAGTCGTCCGGGGATTCCAGATAGTGCCAGTACTGCACGCCGAACTTCCACGGACGCCCGCCGAGGAACAGGGTGCGGGAAAAGCCGATCGCCAGCGGGAACGTCAGCTTGTTGTCGCTGTTACGCGCTTCATGATTGTAGGAAAACGTCGGCGAGCCGTTGATCTGCCAGCCGTTGCCGAGGTTGAAAGTGTAGAAGTACTGTCCGCCTGTCACATTGGTGTCGTAATCGTTCTCGCCGGCAACATCCCATTGCTGCGTGACCAGCACGCCCAGCACGCCCCAGGGGCGCACCATGGCGACGGCGGCTTCCGGCCCCAGCAACCACTGGTCGAGACCGGCATTGTCGTCGGTTGCCGTCGGCAGTGTACCCGTCAGGCCGCCCAGCAGAACGATGCCGCCGGGCAGTGTCTTGCCCAGCGAGAGGTCGAAACCGATGTCGCCCAGTTCCCAGGTCACCTCGTCGTACCGGCCGGGGCCCGACGGTACATCCTGCTTGACGATCACCGGGATCGCCGGCCGCATGAATACGTTCGTGGTCTCGTCCAGGGGGTAGGGCAGCGAGGGCTGGAACAGCAGGCGGGTGGCCTCCTGGCTCCCCGCACCGGGAATGTCGCCATCATAGGCAATGTAATCGATGTTGAAATTCATCGTGCCCATGGCGGTGTTGGGATTGGACAGCTCGGCGGCGATCTCTTCCGCGGATGGCCTGGCCAGCCCCCCCGGGGCCGCCTCCTTGCCGCTGGCCAGTTTGTCGCCAGCAAGGTGGAAATGGGCGAATTCGCCGGTAATCACATTGCGCACCCGGTAGTGCTGCGGATCATCCCGATCTTGTTCAAAGGTGAAACAGTTGGTTTGCTTCTCAGCGGATGTGTAGCAGACGCGATCCTCGCCCTCGACCTGCCAGGTCCGGCGAAATACTTCACCCCAGGCCTCGATACGCGCGGTACCGTCAGGTGAGTAGTAACCGGTTACCGTGCGGCCCGGCTGTACCTCGATCTCCGCGGTGGCGCCGCTGACCAGGTCGGTCAGGGCCTGACGGCCGGTGACAGCTGTCCAATCCTCGGCATGCAGCGCTGGTGTTATCGCGGCCAGAAGGGCAAGACCTGCCAGCTGCCTGGTGGATAGATGCCACATGCACTGATTCCTCCATTGTGATCGGTGCTGGTTCCCGGGGAATTGTCTTAACCTTCAGGGCATTGAAACTACATGGCGAAAGCCCCGCCTTATTCACCATCAGTCGTCGTCTGGCGAAAGCATAACCGCGGGGCGCTTGTCCTGCAGGTTGGCAAAATGCAAGCGTTTCAACGCTCCTTCGAAAACGAAGGGTGCTTTGTCAAAGTAGTCGTCTGCAACTGGCGAACTGGTGTCCATGCCCACGTCGAAAGTCTCGGAGGCTGTGAAACCAGCAGGTACAGTGCGCTGCACTTTGCCGGTGGCCGCTGCTTTGCCGTTAATCCAGAATTCTAGATCGGCAGGTGCCGCACGCTCGAGGGGCGTCTTCATCTCCATGGCGATCGTAACCTCGCCTGCAGGCAGAGGCCCCACCCTGATCTTGTCGCGCTTAAGTAACAGCGCGCTGTATTCGTAGAAGAGCTCGCCGTTTACGGCGTAAAGACTTACACCGCCAGCATACCCGCCCATGGCAAAGATCACGCCATTGACATATTCTGGCACCTGGGCCTCGATTTCCGCCCGAATATTGCCGTTCCGTACATTCGGCGCCTGGCTTTCCGGTATCCGGGTAATGCCTTCGTAGAAGGTCCACTCGGTATTGTTGCTGCGTTTCATCTCCTGGGGATTGAGCAAAGTGTAGAGGCCACCACCGACGGGCAGGACCTTGTTGTCCTTTGCTTCGTGCATGAACAGCGCTTTCAGTTCTTCCAGCTTACCGGGATTCTCCGCGGCAAGGTCGTTCATCAGCGAGAAGTCACTGCGGGTATCAAACAACTGCCATTTGTCCTGCATGGGATCCCAATTGAGCAGGTCGGGCATTTGCGCCACCCAGGGCGTCCGCGGCCCGAAGGTGCTGGCCATCCAACCATCGTGATAGATGCCGCGGCTGCCCATGATGTCGAAGTACTGGGTCTTCTTCCGCTCCGGAGCTGTCGCCGAGTCAAAGGTATAGGCGAAGCTCACCCCGTCGATCGGGTCCTGCTTGAAGCCGTCGACCACTTTCGGCGGGGTGATACCGAGAATTTCGTAAATGGTGGGGACCACGTCGTTCACATGGGTGAATTGGGGCCGCGGAGTCCCGTCCGGCTTGATGCGCGTCGGCCAGGATATGACCATGGGCGTACGCGTACCGCCCCAATCGGCTGCTATCAACTTGGTATAGCGGAAAGGGCTGTCGCCGGCCCAGGCCCAGGCGGAGTGATACATATTGTCAGTTTTCGGGCCGCCGATAACATCAAGCCCGCCCAGTTCCTGGGCCACGGCAATGTGCTCGGCAACCGTGCTCGGGATGCCATTCTGGGCATTCAGTTCCGCCACGCTGCCTTCCATGCCCTCGGCCGAGGCACCGTTGTCCGAGAGGATATAGATGACCAGGGTATTGTCGCGGATACCCTGCGCCTCGAGTTCGTCGATAAGCTTGCCGACCTGGACATCCGTATGTTCCAGGAAGCCGGCATACACTTCCATCAACCGCTCCTGGAAGGGGCGTTCTGCCTGGGGAATGTCCTTCCACGCAGGCATGCCCTCCGGGCGTGGCGCCTCGATGGTATCGGCAGGAATCCAGCCCATCGCTTTCTGCCGCTCGTATACCCGGTGATGATAGGCATCCCAGCCATCGTTGAATTTGCCCTTGTACTTGTCGGCCCATTTTTTGGCTACGTGATGGGGGCCGTGGACAGCGCCCGGCGTCCACCACATCAGGAACGGGCGATCCGGATTCATAGCGAGGTGGCGCCGCATCCAGGTGATCGCCTTGTCCGCCATGGCTTCGGTCAGGTGGAAATCTTCGTAATTCTCGACATGTGGCGGTGAAATACGCGTGGTGTTCTCCCACAACGTGGGTTCCCACTGGGAAGTTTCGCCCGCAATAAATCCATAGAAATAATCGAAGCCGCGCCCCGACGGGGTACGATCATAGGGGCCGTTAGCGATCTGGTCGACCGGCGTATTGTGGTCCTTGCCGAACGCCGCGGTGGCATAGCCGTAATAGCCCAGCACTTCAGCGATGGTCGCCGAGGATTTTGGAATTTCTCCCGTGTAGCCATCCCAGTCATTGGCAAACTCGGCAATCTGGCCCGCACCCACCCGGTTGTGGTTGCGGCCGGTCATCAAAGCGGCCCGTGTGGGCGAGCACATTGCCACGGTATGGAAGGCGTTGTAGGAAATCCCTTCCTCAGCCAATCGAGACAGGGTCGGTGTTTCGATCTCGCCGCCAAATGTACTCGGCTGTCCGAAACCCGCATCATCGAGCATGACGATGAGGATATTAGGAGCATCCTCGGGTATATGGCGCGGCTGTACGCGCCATTTGTGAACCGACTCCTGCATGGTCAGCCCGACCTTCCCGCCCATCGATGGCGTGGGAAACGGCAAGGTTTCCTGTGCGGTCACGGCGCCTGCCGAAATAGACAGGAAAAATGTAACCGCACTGCGGATCAGGGATTTACGGACGCTATGCCTTGTTGAACTCATCCCGATCTCCATGCTTCAAGATAGATTGATAGCCTTCCCCAGTGGGCAGTGTAGTACAGGAGGCCGTGCTGTGGGATGGAAGTGCGCTGACGAAGTCCAGAGATGAGTGCTGTCCTGACAGATCAATATTATGGAGCCAATGGCAGCCCGCCATTTGCGCAAGAGGAATGATTTGGAATGAAAACTACCTGTTCCAGTGGGTACTTTGATGTCCGCTAATAGGCGAAAGGGGACGGATTGATCAATCTCGGGCCGGCAGGTTCAGAGGTCGAAGGGTGGCCGCTTCTGCCTGCGGACTTAACCTGCCCACCTTCTCAAGTGGAGGTGGCCCCCTGGAGCGAATGAAGTTATTCGGCGCAGACCTTTACAAGGGCCGCCCAATAAAGGTGGCCTTGCCAATAATTAGTGCTGGTAGATTTTTGGCTTTGTGTGCGAGGAATTTCTCACGATCATTGTAAATGACGCAGCTTGTCAACTTACTGCCGAAGTCCGAGCTGTCAATCTCTAGAAATTGATCAGAACCTAAAACGGAGAGCATCCTGGGTTCTGCTCTAGGCCATCCGGGCATGGTGGCAAGCACGACGTCTCCCGGACGCGATTCCTCTTCTGGATCGATAAAAATCACGTCGCCTTCCTTCATGTGGCTGCACATCGCTCGAGCCATCATGCGATCTACTCCGACAGTGAAGGCCTCCTGGGACATCTGCAAGGGCGGCCAGAATAGATAGTCTATGGCCGATCTTTCAGCTGTCAGTGACGCAGACCAGGCTGCAATTGATTCCAGATCGAGATGCGGCAGTGCCGTTGAATGGCCCCCAATTGCTGAAGATCCCAGTCCACTTGTTATCCACTCCATGGACTCACCGAGTTCGTTGATAATCGAAAGCAGGAATCGAGACTTCGGGTCATCTTGTGACTCAATGTCTACTATCGTTTGCTGTGAGCAGCCAATCGCCGACGCAAGTTCCTTCTGCGTGAGTCCCTTTTTCTTCCTGGCGAGTTGTAAACGTTGGCCTATACCTTTCATGACTCCTCCCTTTGTTCAATATACCGGTAAAACACATAAATTATGTATTTATTGTCGTAAATTCAATATACAATGGTCATTGGCGGTATTATTTAGGTAGAAAATATATTTATCCGGTTATTTGGGGTTCTGTTGATAAGCTTGTTTTGGTCTGAATTCTGAATGTCGGCAAAAAAGGAGTTCTCGGAGGCAACTAGTCCAGGTAGTGACGGCTGCGTTCGGCTATGAGCAAACCTTTGAGGCGGGCGATCCGAAGATAAACTTCTGTGTCTGTGAAGGCGAGATCCGCAAAAGCCTGGTCACAGTTCGTCAGTCAGGTAACTCGTCTCCCGGTGCCACAATGGAGCTTGTATTTTGAGGCCTATCTCGGGCAACTCAGACCTCAGGCCGGGATGTAACTATTTGGTCGTCAACTGAAATTCCAATGCTGACTCCGGTCCATCATGGGGGCAATGGTGAAACGCCTGTTGAGCGAGTTTGTCGATGGACCTGGTTGTCCGGAGTCGGGATTCATGGTGGTCTGGCGGCTGGTTGAAAACAGCTGCCTATTTTGCTGGCTCTTGGCCCGGGATACCAGTCGTCGCTGCGGTCTGTCTGGCGGGCGGGAAACCGCCCGCCGGCGGAAAATCGAGCAAATAGTCCGCTGTTGCATCCAGGATTCGGTCAATGGTCGCCACGGCGCGACGAGCTGCGGGGGAAAAATTGACACCTGCGCTTGCCGCGTTGGACCATGGTTTCAGGCCAGAAACTGCAGCTTTTCAGCAGCCTCGCCGGTTTCAACCCAATTCTTTGAAGAGGAAAAAACGTGAAAAAAATGCCCGGATTAATCGCCATCCTGTTGCTGTCACTCGCTGCCACCGGCTGCGTGTATGTCGGTGGCGATGTGAGCGGAGACGAGGACTGGAAACAAACCCAGGACAAGAATCGCAATGCCATCAGCAGCCTGGACCTGGGCATGTCCTTCAACGCGGTGGTCGAGAGGATGGGCACGCCCGATGACTCGGAAGCGTTCACAGACAATGGCGATGAAGTGCGGGTGCTGTTCTATCGCACCCGTCACACCAACTCCGATGGGGAAACCACGCGCGATGAAACCACCCCGCTGGTATTCCGCAACGGCAAGCTGATCGGCTGGGGTGAGGAGGTTTACGGCGACCTGCGTTAGTCCACACATCGCGCGGGCCGGGTGATGTTACATGGCTGTAATTTTCACTCGAAAATTCCCGTGCTGCCCCGCCTGCTGGTATGATCGATACCGATAACAACAAACCACTGGCAGGTAGCAATGACCAGCGATATGCAAGCGCGGGCGACTGGCCCGCTGCCGATCACCCTCGAAGAAATCACCCCACAGTGGCTGACCCACGCCTTCCGGCAGAAATTTCCCGGTGTCTCGATCGAGCGCGCGGAAATTGTCGACATGATTCGCGGGACCTGTACAAAAATCCGCCTGCGCCTGGAGCCCGACCAGGCCGGTCGCGATGCGGGCATTCCCCCAACCGTCATTCTCAAGGGCGGTTTCGAGCCGCACAGCCGGGAGATGTGCCACATGCACCAGGTGGAGGCGCTGGCCTACGGCGAGGTGATTCCCGCCTATCCGCTACAGAGCCCCGAGTGTTATTTTGCCGGCTACGACGCCCAGCGCCGGCAGGGCATCGTCATCATAGAGGACCTCGTCGCCCGCGGTGTGCGCTTCTGCCACCCGCAGACGCCGCAGAGCTTTGTCGAGGTGGCGCGCCGGCTGAGCGCACTGGCGGCCTTCCACGCGCAGACCTGGGGTAGTCCGGAGCTGGAACCGGGCGGGCGCTGGGGCGATACCCACAACGTCATCGCCGCGTTCGCGCCCTACATGGGCCAGTTCTTCCGCGAGGATATCTGGCGCGGCTGGATCGAATCCCCACGCGGCGCGGCGGTCTCGGTGTGTTTTCACGATATGCACTGGATGCGCGAAACCCTGGATAAACTGGTGAGTTTTTCGGCGCCCTTGCCCCGCTGCCTGATCCACGGCGACACCCACCTGGGCAACCTGTACGTGGACCCGGACGGCACCCCGGGTTTCTTCGACCCGCAGACCCACCAGAGCCCGGCCATGTACGAAGTGGCCTACCATGTCGCGGGTGCACTGGACACGGCGGACCGCGCGCGCTGGGAGCGGCCGCTGGTGCAGCACTACCTGGTGGAACTGGCGCGTCACGGCGTGGCAGCGCCCGGCCTCGACGCGGCCATGCACCAGTACGCGGCCTACCTGGCGCTGGGCTACTGTATTTTCCTGGTCAACGCCAACGACTTCCAGACCGAAGCGGTCAACACTGCGTACACGGCGCGCTTCAGCGCGGCGATGCTGGACAACAATACCCTGGAGGTGCTTGCGGCGATTCCCGCGGGCTAGTTGCCGCTACTGTACGTAGCGATTGCGGATGTCGCCCACCAGCTGCGAGAGATTCTCCGCTTCGAGCAGGGCTTCCGTGGTCCAGCCGCCACGCCGTACCAGCAGGCGGTCCATCTCCGGCTCGGGGTAGTGGCCGACTTCCTCGCCCATGATGAAAAAATCCTGGCCGCTGACATGCGCGGTTTGCGGCAGGCACAGCAGCAGTACCAGCGCCGCCACCTGGCGTCCGTCGGGGGTAAAGGATTCGGGAAAGCTGAATTCCCGCACACCGTTGGAGGGAAAACCGCGGCGGGATGACTCCGCCGAGACTTCGACCAGTTCCGGCAGCAGAAGGTCGCTGACCAGGCTGACCGGGCGGATCATGTTGCAGCGCACGCCGTATTTGCCGAGGTCCCGCGCCACCGTACGGGTGAGGCCGAGGACGCCTTCCTTGGCCGCGGAATAATTGGCCACGCTCAGGTGGCCGAGCCCCGAGGTCGAACCGGTATTCACGATCACGCCGCCGCCCTGGGCGATGAAATGTGGCGCGGCGAAGCGGATGGTCGCCGCGTAGCATTTCAGGTTGACGGCGATGACCGCGTCCCAGTCCTCCTCGCTCATGCGCTCGATGGAAGCGGGCCGGTGAATCCCGGCGTTGTTGACCAGGATGTCGATGCGCCCGAAGGCGTCGATCGCCCTTTGCACAATTGCTTCGCCGGCCGCCCAGGAGTTGGCATCGGCGACCATGGGCACCGCCTCGCCGCCGATTTCGCGGATGGCGGCGACGGTTTCATCGGCGCTGTGTTTGCTGTTGACCACGACTCGCGCGCCGGCGCGGGCCAGCGCCAGGGCTTCCTCGCGGCCCATGTTGCGGCCCGCGCCGGTAACCACGGCGACCTTTCCCTGCAGGGGTTTGTGCATACGCTATACCTCGGCGGCTGGATGTCCGATAGGTGGCTGTCGTTATTCCGGCAGGGGAATGAACTCGTCTTCGTCGCCGGGGACCAGTGGGAAGCGACGCGCTTTCCAGTCGGCCTTGGCCTGCTCCAGGCGTTCCTTGCTGCTGGAGACAAAGTTCCATTCCATGAAACGTTTGCCGAAGGCTTCGCCGCCGATGACTGCAATGCGGCTGTCGCTCTGTGCGGTGATGACCACGCCGGGCTGCGCCGCGAATATCGCCATGGCGTATTTGCCGACCGGTGTGCCGCCGGCGGATACCGCGCCGTCGGCCACGTAGACCGCGCGCTCTGCGCTGTCTGGCAGGGTCAGGGACTGGCCCTGTTGCAGGTCGGCTTCGAGGTACAGGGTCTCGGCGAAGGTTTTCACCGGGGAGCTCAGGCCGTAGGCATTGCCGATCATCACCCGCACCGGTACGCCATCTATGTCGACTGTGGGTATATCCGCGGCGGGGTAGTGGTAAAAGGCCGGTTCAGTTTCCTCATCGGCCTCGGGCAGGGCCAGCCACAGTTGCAGACCGTGCAGGGTGTGCTCCTGTGCGGTGACCTCCGGGCGCTCGCGCTCGGAGTGGACAATGCCGCGCCCGGTCACCATCAGGTTGATGTCCCCCGGGCGGATCGGCTGGCAGCTGCCGAGGGAATCGCGGTGCAGGATCTCGCCCTCGAACAGGTAGGTCACGGTGGCGATGCCGATATGGGGGTGGGGGCGCACGTTGATGCCTTCACCCGCGGGGAAGACGGCCGGCCCCATGTGGTCGAAGAACACCCATGGGCCCACCATCCTGCGCTCCCGGACCGGCAGCGCGCGGCGTACGGAGAAACCGCCGAGGTCCTTGTCGTGGGGCCGGATGATCAGTTCAACCGCGTCGCAGCCGGCTTGTGTCTCGCAGTCCTGCTCGCATTCGCTCGAAAAGTTGCTCACTGCCTTCTCCTGTGAAACTGGCGATTCCGCAGGCGCCGGTTCCGCGAATGTCAGCGGATTCATGCCTGCCAGAGACTCTCACAGGATTGGTTAAGCTGCCCGGGTTTGCAAGCGCGGCGTGGTGCCCAATTCAGGCGGGAGGCACGAAACCCTGCAACTGCGGCCCGATCACGCCCTGGTGCAGCATGCGGGCCACCTCTTCGACCGGGCGCGGGTCGGCTTGCCGCAGCCACCAGGCGAGGAACTCGACAATCGCGCTCGCCGAGAGCGTGACTCGCAGGTCGATGGGCAGCGGCTCCTCCGGGGGATCGAACTCCCGGGTCAGCTGGCGGGAAATTTCCAGCAGCTGCTCTTTCATCGCCAGCGCCGCACCGCCGGTCAATAGTGTGGACCACAGGCTGCGGTGGTTTTCCACGTAGGTGCACAGGGTCAGGCAGGAGGCCGCGGCATCCTGTTCGGCCAGCACCGGCAGGGCCAGACCCACCAGTCGCTCCATCTCCTCGGCCGCCAGGTCATCCAGCAACGCTTCCTTGCTTTTGTAGTGGCGGTAAAAGGTTGCATGCCCGACGCCCGCTTCTGCGGCGATATGGCGAATCGAAATTTCGTCGAGCGCCTGGCTCTCGAGCAGGCGCAGCAGGGCGTTACACAGTGCATCCCGTGAGCGCAGCGCGCGGCTGTCCGTGCTTTGCAGTTCTTCCGTGAATCCCGGCGTTGCTTTCAAGGGGCTGGTTCCCGCTGCTGGTGTTTGGTTATGGCGCCAATCCTGTGAGCTGGTTCCGCGCCGCGTGCTTGACATTCTATGATACGTGGTGTCTCATAACAATATGTGATACACGGCGTATCACAAGCTATGCAGGCACCTCCGTCGCGGTGCGGGTCTGCCTGCGGTGATGGAATACCGCGATAACGTTAATGAAGGCTGGCCATGCAAAACTACGATCAGGTTGATTTGTTCACTGATACCTCCCTCATCGAGGATCCCTATTCCTATTTTGAATACCTGCGTTCACAGGGACCGGCGGTCTACCTGCCGAAGCACAATGTCTACGCGGTGACCGGCTTCCAGGATGGCTTGCCGGTATTCTCCAACCACGAGGTATTTTCCGCCGCGATCGCCGTGAACGGCCCGATTCCGCCGCTGCCTTTCACGCCCGAGGGCGACGATATCAGCGAACAGCTGGAGGCGGTGCGCGAGCAGTTGCCCTACGCAGGGATCATTATCACCGAGGACATGCCCCAGCACGCTAAAACCAAGTCGCTGATGATGGGCATGATCACCCCGGCGCGCCTGCAGGCGAACCACGCCTTCATGGGTACTCTCGCGGACAGGCTGATCGACGAGATCATCGACAAGGACAGCTTCGATGCAATCATGGATTTCGGCCAGCCCTTCGCCACCCTGGTGATCGCGGACCTGCTGGGTGTGCCGGAAGAGGATCACCCGAAATACCGGATACTGCGCTCCAACCTGCCGGGCATGATCGGGAACCAGGGCACGCCCCACGATCCGCTGGAGGAAATCGGCCTGTATTTCTGGGGCTATATCGAGGATCGCCGCGCCAATCCCCGCGACGATGTGCTGAGCCGCCTGGCCCAGGTCAAGTACAAGGACGGCAGCACCCCGGATATTCTCGAGGTGGTGAAAACCGCTACCTTCATGTTCGGCGCCGGTCAGCACACCACGGTGCTGTTGCTGGCCAGTGCCCTGCGCGTGCTGGCGGAAGACCAGGAACTGCAGCAGCGCCTGCGCGACGACCGCTCGCTCATCCCTGCGTTCGTCGAGGAAATGCTGCGACTCAACAGCCCGGTGAAGCTGGAGTACCGGCTGGTGAAAAAGACCACCGAAATTGGCGGCGTGGAGATCAAGGCCGGGGCAACCCTGCTGCTGATCCTCTCGGCCATGAACCGCGACCCCGAGGTTTTCGAGGATCCCCAGCAAGTCAAGCTGGACCGCAAGAACGGTTCGGACCACGTGGCTTTCGGTCGCGGCATGCACGCCTGCGCGGGCTCGCCGCTGGCGCGGGCAGAGGCGAAGATCGGCCTCGAGCGGCTGTTCGACCGCATCGCCAATATCGCCATCGACGAGGAAAAGCACGGGCCCGCCGGACAGCGCAAGTTCGATTACGAGCCGACCTACACCCTGCGTGGCCTGAAGGAACTGCACCTCAAAATCACCCCGGCCTGATTGCGGAGAGACTGGCGCAATGGTGAAAGTAACCTTTATCGAACCCGGCGGTACGCGGCGCGACGTCGACGTCGCGCCGGGTGGTTCGCTGATGGAAGCGGCGGTACTCAACGGCGTCAACGGGATCATCGCCGAGTGCGGTGGCAACTGTGCCTGCGGTACCTGCCGGGTGTTCGTCGATCCGGGGCAGCCGCAGCTGCCCCCGGCGCCGATCGAGCCAGAGGCCTCGATGCTGGAGTTTCTCGATGACAATGCGCAGACCCTGCGCCTGTCCTGCCAGGTCGAAATCACGCCGGCGCTGGACGGCCTGGTGGTGGAGGTCTCAGCGGAGCAGCGCTAGACCGCCGGATTTCGCCCCGGCGAATATCCGGCTATCCTGAGCGAGTGGCGCGGCAGGTGCCGCGCCGCTGACAGGAGACCACGCGATGCCCGAACGCAGCAGCACCAGCGCACTGATCCTCGGTGCCTTTATCCTCGCCGGACTCGCCTCCCTGGGTTACCTGGGGGGCAATGCCGCGCTGCAGGTCAAACAGCTCGAGCGCAGCGTGACGGTCAAGGGCTTGTCCGAACGCGAATACCCCGCGGATGTGGTGATCTGGCCGATCCAGTTTACCGCCGCCGGCAACGACCTCGGTGAACTGTACACGGCAATTGCCGACAGCGCGGAGAAAATCCGCGCCTTCCTGATCCTCAACGGCATCGCGCCGGAGGAAATCACCCTGGCCGCCCCGGCCATCACCGACAAATCCGCCCAGCAGTACGGCAATAACACTGGCGCCGAATTCCGCTATGTCGCCAACCAGTCGGTCACTGTGTATTCACAAAATATCGAGACGGTGCGCGGTGTCATGGGCGCGCTGTCCGACCTCGGCAAACAGGGCATCGCCTTCAGCGGGGAAAACTACATGGGGCAGACCGAGTACCTGTTCACCCGCCTGAATGACGTCAAGCCTGAAATGGTCGAGGAGGCTACCCGCAATGCGCGGGCGGTGGCGGAGAAATTTGCCGAGGATTCCGGCAGCCGCCTGGGCAAGATTCGCCAGGCCTCGCAGGGACAGTTCACGATCAGCGACCGGGACCGCAACAACCCGCACATCAAGAAGGTGAGGGTGGTGTCCACGGTGGAATATTATCTCGCGGACTAGTTGAATCCCCCGTCTGCCCGCAGTGAGACACGCGCCTCGCACATGAAACCGGCGAATTCTGTAGCTTGTGTAACATGCCGCTCGCTTGAGCAGTGCCGGCAATTCACCCATACTGCGGGCACCTCAACTTCCTGAATGTGGAGCACGATGCGCGCCCTTGCCAGCCTGATCATCATCACTCTGTTGCTGGTCACCGGCGGCGTGTCAGCGGCCGATGCGAACATGAAACCGAATATTGTCATCCTGGCCACCGGCGGCACCATTGCCGGCCGCGGCGAGTCCGGTACTCGGGCCAGCTACAACGCCGGTGAAGTCGGCGTCGAAACCCTGGTGGGCGCGGTACCGCAACTGGCGGAACTGGCCCGCGTGCGCGGCGAGCAGGTCGCCAATGTCGGCAGCCAGGACATGTCCGATGCCATCTGGTTGCAGCTCGCCGCGCGCGTGAATGCAGTGCTGGCCGAAGAGGACGTCGCCGGGGTGGTGATCACCCACGGCACCGATACCATCGAGGAGACCGCCTATTTCCTCAACCTCGTCGTGCATAGCAAAAAGCCCGTGGTGCTCACCGCGGCAATGCGCCCGGCCACGGCGCTCTCCGCCGACGGCCCCCTGAACATCTACAACGCGGTCGCGGTCGCCGCGGACCCGGAAGCGGCGGGGCGCGGTGTGCTGGTGGTGATCAACGACGACATTCACGGCGCCCGCGGCATGACCAAGACCAGCACCACCGATGTGCAGACCTTTATCTCCCCGGAGCGCGGCCTGATCGGCACCAGCCTCTACGGCGACAACCGTTATTTCCGCTATCCCTACAAACGCCATACCTATGAATCCACATTCGATGTGGCAGGGCGGACGGCCCTGCCGCGGGTGGATGTGCTGTACATGCATGCCGGGGTATCGCCGGAGCTGGTGAATGCTTCGGTGGCCAGCGGCGCGCAGGGCATCGTGATCGCCGGTGTCGGCAACGGCAACATGAACCGGGAAGTGAGGGCGGCGGTGAAGCAGGCCGTCGATGCCGGCGTCCGGGTGGTGCGCTCGACCCGTGTGACCCGCGGTTTCGTCGGTCGCAACGTGGAAACCGACGACGATGCCCTGGGCACGGTCGCTGCCGGCGAACTGAAACCGCCACAGGCGCGGGTGCTGCTGCAACTTGCCTTGCTGGAGGAGCGCGACGCCGCCTCGCTGCAGACCCTGTTCGAGCAGTACTGATTGCCATGGAAGTCCTGCCCGTCCTCTACCAGGACGATTACCTCGTCGCCGTGGACAAGCCCAGCGGCCTGCTGGTGCACCGCAGCCCGATCGACCGCCACGAAACCCGCTTCGCCCTGCAACTGGTGCGCGACCAGGTCGGCCGGCGGGTCTACCCGGTTCACCGCCTGGACAAGCCGACCTCCGGCGTGCTGCTGTTCGCCCTCGACCCGGAGACCGCCGCGGCCCTGTCCCGCCAGTTCGTCGAGCACAGCGTGGAAAAACACTACCTGGCGGTGGTGCGCGGTTTCTGCCCCGAGGCTGGCGTCATCGACCACGCCATCCAGGACAAGCCGGACAGTATCGCCGACCGTCGGCGCAGCCAGCCGCGGCCGGCCCAGGAGGCGCAGACCCGTTTTCGCTGCCTCGCCACGGTGGAACTGCCCCACGCAGTGGATCGCTACCCCCAGTCGCGCTACTCGCTGGTGCACCTGCAACCCCTGCAAGGCCGCCGTCACCAGTTGCGCCGGCACATGAAGCATATCGGCCACCCGATCATCGGCGACGCCAAGTACGGCAAGGGTGTGCACAACCGCTTTTTTCGCGACCAGTACCTCAGCGACCGCCTGTTGCTGGCCTGTACCGGTATGTCCCTGCGGCACCCGGTCAGCGGGGAACCGTTGCGGCTGGCCGCGGGGCTGGATGCAACCTTCACCCGCCTGATCCGTACCTTCGGCTGGGAGAACGCGGCGGGACAGCGACCGCTGCCTGAATTGCCTGCCTGAGCGCCCGGCTGGCGGTGGGATTTGCGCCACGCAGCCCGTATAATCGCCGGTCCTGAAAACCCAGTCCCGGACAGATTCCATGAGCACGGTTCGCACTCGCGTAGCACCTTCCCCCACCGGCGACCCCCACGTCGGTACGGCCTATATAGCGCTGTTCAACTACTGCTTCGCCAAGGCCCACGGCGGCGAGTTCCTGCTGCGCGTCGAGGATACCGACCAGGTGCGCAGCTCGCCGGAGTCCGAACAGGCGATTCTCGATTCCCTGCGCTGGCTCGGCCTGACCTGGGACGAAGGCCCCGACGTGGGCGGCCCCCACGGCCCCTACCGCCAGAGCGAGCGCATGGAACTCTACGGCGAATACGCGCGCCAGCTGGTGGAGGCGGGCAAGGCCTTCGTATGCTACCGCACTGCGGATGAACTGGAACAGCTGCGGGAGGCAAAGCGCGAGGCGGGCAGCAGTGCGGCGCTGAAGGCCTCCGACCTGGCACTGCCGCCGGAAGAAGTGGCCAAACGCGAAGCCGCCGGCGAACCCTATGTGATCCGCATGGTGGTGCCTGAAGAGGAGGGCGCCTGCGCCATCGACGACCTGCTGCGCGGTACCATCGAACTCGACTGGGGCATGGTGGACGCCCAGGTGCTGCTGAAATCCGACGGCATGCCCACCTACCATCTGGCCAACGTGGTCGACGACCACCTGATGGGCATCACCCACGTGATCCGCGGCGAGGAGTGGATCAACTCCGCGCCCAAGCACAAGCTGCTCTACGCCTACTTCGGCTGGGACATGCCGCAGCTGTGCCACCTGCCGCTGCTGCGCAACCCGGACAAGTCCAAGCTCAGCAAGCGCAAGAACCCCACCAGCATCCTTTACTACCAGCGTATGGGCTTCCTGCCCGAGGCGCTGCTCAACTACCTCGGCCGCATGGGCTGGTCCATGCCCGACGAGCGGGAAAAGTTTTCCCTGGAAGACATGCTGGCGGAGTTCGATATCAGCCGGGTTTCCCTCGGCGGGCCGATCTTCGACGTGGAGAAACTGCGCTGGCTGAACGGTATGTGGATTCGCGAGGACCTCGACGAAAACCAGCTCGCCGACCGCCTGCAGCACTGGGCCCTGAACCGCGACAACCTGCTGAAGGTGCTGCCGCACGCGCAAAAACGCATGGAAGTCCTCAGCGATTTTGCCCCGCTGGCGGCCTTCCTGGTGTCCGGCACCCTGCCGCTCACCGAGGCGGACTTCGACGGCATCAAGGGCGATCGCGAGGAACTGGTCAAGGGCATGCAGTTCGCCCTGTGGAAACTGGAAGCCCAGCGCCACTGGAGCCGCGACAACGTCTGGAACGACCTCAAGGGGCTGGCCGACGCCACCGGCGTGAAAGTGAAGGACTTCCTGGCGCCGCTGTTCATCTCCATTTCCGGCAGCAGCGCCTCCTTTTCCGTGGTCGACGCCATGGAACTGCTCGGCCCGGATATGAGCCGCGCCCGCCTGCGCCACGCCATCGAGGTACTGGGCGGTGTTTCCAAGAAGGCCGCCAAGCGGCTGGAAAAGGAATACGCGGCGCTCTGATCACGCCGCGCCAGTAACACTCCCGTGATTGCGATGCCGGAAGTCATCCACCTCATCGACCTCGTGGCCACGGGTGTGTTCGCCATCAGCGGCGCGCTCGCCGCCGCGGAGCGCCGCCACGACATCCTCAGTTTCATCCTCTTCGGTACCATCACCGGTATCGGCGGGGGAACCGCCCGGGACCTGCTGCTGGGGACGGAGAACGTGTTCTGGATCGCCGAGACGGCCTACCTGTGGATCTGTTTCGGCGCCGCGGTCGCCACCTGGTTCCTGGCGCCGCTGTTCCGTTCCCTGCACCGGCTGTTGCTCTGGGCCGACGCCATCGGCATGGCCCTGTTCAGCGTGCTGGGTGCAGTGAAAGCGGTGGCGCTCGGCGCGCCGCCGGTCGTCTGCGTGGTGATGGGGGTGATGACAGCGACATTCGGCTCGATGATCCGCGATACCCTGCTGAACCAGGAGCCGGTGCTGCTGGGGCCTGAAATCTACGTTACCGCGGCCCTGCTGGGTGCGGCATCCTATACACTGCTGGCCAGTTACCCTGCGACGGTTCTGTACGCATTACCGGTGGCGATCCTGGCCGCGTTCTGCCTGCGTGCCTGCGCCATTATTTTCGACCTGCGCCTGCCCAAGTACGGGGAAAAGAACGCCGCAAACTGATTGCGGCGTTGCCCGCTCAGTGGTGATGATGCCCGCCGGGACCGTGGGCGTGGCCGTGGGAGAGTTCTTCCGGAGTAGCAGCGCGCACGTCCACGATCTCGATATCGAAGCTCAGGTCCTCGCCCGCCAGCGGGTGGTTGGTGTCGATATCCGCGCTGTGCCGACCGGCCTTGATGACGGTGACCGGCATCTGTCCCTGGCTGGTGTTCAGCGCGACACTCATGCCCGCTTTCAGTTTGCCCTTGAATACCAGGTGCTTTACCGGCACGCGCTGCTGGCGCTCGGGGTCGCGCTCGCCGTAGGCGTCGGCAGCGGCGAGTTCCGCGGTGAAGGAGTCGCCCGCGGCCTTGCCTTCCATGACCTTTTCCAGCCCGGGAATGATGTTGTCCGCCGCGTGCAGGTAGGCGGTGGGCTCGCCGTCACGGGAGGTTTCGAGTTCCTCGCCCGCGGCGTTGCGCAGGGTGTAGTGGAAGGTGACGACTGATTCGGGACCGATGTTCATGGGCGATTCTCTGGGCGATTTTCTGTGCGATAGTACGCGGAGGCGGTATGATACCCGGGAGGTTGGCGCAGACAAGCCCTTCGGGGTGCGGAATCGTGCGACAATGCCTTGACAGGGCATCGGCGGCTCACTAAAATGCGCACCTCTTCGTTGAGATTGCGCTGGAAAAATTCCGCAAGATCAACAGCTTAGAAAGTTTTGGGGCTATAGCTCAGCTGGGAGAGCGCAACACTGGCAGTGTTGAGGTCTGCGGTTCGATCCCGCATAGCTCCACCAATCAAAAACCCTCGTTCCGCAAGGATCGAGGGTTTTTTTATGCCGCCAGGCGAACCGCAGACCATGTCTGCGCCGGGGGGCCGGCCCGTTCGATTCCGCATAGCTCCACCAAACAAAACCCTCGGTCCGATAGGATCGAGGGTTTTTTTATGCCGCCGGGCGAACCGCAGACCATGTCTGCGCCGGGGGGCCGGCCCGTTCGATCCCTCATAGTTCCATTAAGCAAATCAAAGACCTGGGCGATTTTCAGTCCCCAGGCCTCGATGTCTACTAGACGTGAGGCCGTCGTTCTTTCACCGAGTTACATTGTATTGATAAAACTGTCCTTACTCGCTTGGTTGTGTATCGTGCTACGAGTAAGTCTTATTCACTCGGCATCCTCTCCAATGCCAAGGAATGATGGATTTCATATAGTCGGGGACGCTCAGTGGGATAGTCCGCTACCACCAAATTCGCTTGGCAAATCCAGAAAATTGGCAGAGAGACGGCTATGTCCACTATCTGATCTTCACTCGTATTGTAATCCTTCAAGGGCTTAAACCAACCATGCAGACCACTAAGGGTCACGGTAAATACACCTCAAGTATGAATTGCGTCTACCACCAGGGGTGTTTATCGCCCGAGTGCCACATCTAGTGCAGTATGGTCGAACTTCCTTGAGGCCTCCCGGCTGAATCCAGCCTGGATGATCCTTCGCCGTAGCTATCAGTACCAAGATGTACCTGCCTGGTAGTCTAGGCGCCATCCGTTCGGATGTGGCCTATTGGGAGGCGTTATATGCGTTACTTGTGCCGTCTTGAAACTGGCTCTCGCGGTTCTTCAAGTGGTCGAAGTCGTCGAAGAATTGCGGGCGGGTTGTTCCGAGGATTCGATCCCAAATGGTGGTAAATCCACCATAGTTGAACTTTACGTATTGGTGGTGCTGGTCATGAAACATTGGCGTAATGAACCAACTCGTCATTGGATTGCGATACCACCAGCCAGGCATGAATTCATAGCCACAGTGCACATATAGTCCCATCAGGGTGGCAAAAGGGATAATAAATACCATGGTCGTTTCATGAACAGTAAAGCAGGCGAGGAATATCGGAATAATCAGGCCTTCGGCAATACCTTCCAGCGGATTCATCGACGAGGAGCTTAGGGGATTGGGAGCAATGGACTTGTGGTGTACGCGATGAGTCCAGGAGTACAGCGGCTCGATGTGCATGGTACGGTGAGCAATGTAGAAGTAGAGGTCGAACACAAAGAAATACAGTAAAAATTC
Organism: Haliea sp. E17; assembly: GCF_048323675.1. Lineage (NCBI taxonomy): Bacteria > Pseudomonadati > Pseudomonadota > Gammaproteobacteria > Cellvibrionales > Halieaceae > Haliea > Haliea sp. E17. The sequence continues at coordinate 1,032,954 of NZ_JBLWFK010000002.1, read as the reverse complement.
ACCCAGTACAATGTACCAGCTTGCAGGCTCTGGGTTGGTCTCCAACCAGCCGGCCCGGACGAGCAAGCCAGAGACTTGACTGAGCACAATAGTGGTGCAGGCCAGGTTCAGTGCAGACCACTTCAGTTCATGGCGGAGGGTTTGCCACATGAATCGACGTTGCTGGATTTTCCGCACACCGGCAATGATCCGCGAAAGACCGAGCATGGTCATGGCGACGACAAACACCAGAATCCAGGTGGTAACGATGGCGTTGCCAGTGTAGATAAATGTGTCGAATAGCATTTCCAGCATGGAACGTTCCTGGTCGCTTTTCAGGGCCCGGTCGCGAGTTCAGGCGGGCGGGTAGTTTTGGGCGGCATCACAGGTTTTGCGACTGTCTACTGACGGTAATTTGATGGCATGATAATGTTTCGTCATTTTGTTAGCAAGGGTGGTAAATCCAATAGCGGACACCAGTCGTGAACGATCCGATCCTGGATTGGCTATTGACCTGCGCTCGGCGGTACACTGTCAGCAGGCAATGGATGTATAGCCATTTTAGTAAGTAGAAAGTCACAACAGGGGAAATTGAATGACGTCCACCAGAAGGATGGGGTCTGTTGATTCGGAAATGGGCGAGAGCATGCTCAATGCTGCTGAGGAAATTCTCAAGGACGAGGGTTACGCAGCCCTGACATCACGTCGGGTTGCCGAATATTCAGGCGTTAAGCAAAGGCTGGTCTACTATTACTTTCGCACTATGGAAGATCTGCAGGTGGAAACGTTCAAACGCCTCTCTATTCGCGAATTGGCTCGCTTGCGCGATGCACTTGCATCCGAGCGCCCCTTGCACGAGGTCTGGGATATATGCGTCAACTCTAGCGATGCCCGCCTGATTTCCGAATTCATGGCGTTGGCAAATCGCAATGAAGGCGTTCGTGGTGAGGTAATCACGTTTATAGAGGAGTCTCGCAAGATCCAGGTCTCGGCACTGCGCAAGGCCATGGTGAAAAATGGCTCACTCGACCAGGGGCTGCCTCCAGATGTGATCGCCTTCATCGGTACAAGTCTGGCTCTCGCCTTGAATCGTGAGTCCTCGATTGGTGTGAGCAAGGGCCATCCTGCAGTCAAAAAGACAATCAAGGAGTTTTTCGAGTCACTCGAAGTGTGAGGTGACCCATACTCCGCATATATTATATCGCGGGCCTCCATGCGTGAACGGTGGTATCGTCCCGGTGATCACACTTTCAGGAAAGTGACAATAATATTGGAGTAGATTTCTCCCGGCATTTGCATGCTAGTACTCTTCCTCGGATTTCACACGTCTACCCGGCATTAACCCAGGATTATCAGAAGTTCATCGACAGAGCGTTTGTCAGAATCTCTGGCAAATGCATCGTCTCGATATACAGTTTCTCATGTTGGTAGGCGTTTAATTGAGTCCTAAGCGGCTCAGTTACCGCGAGCTCTGCGCACTCGACAGCAAGCTCAGGCTTGACAGTTTCCAAGCCTTGCTGTCAAACTGACGAACATCTGTCTCAGCCCCGATTCGAGACTAATTCTAATCAACGCTTCCGCAAGCGAGCCCCCTGGGGGCTGCGTGTAGACGGAAGCATCGGAGGCACTATGCATCAACTAGCAGTTGGCCAATTCCAGCAGCTTGCAGCTGGCATCTATCTTGAAGGTCTCGCCGTTGATCAACAGCGCGATATGGTCTGGTACAGCGATGTCGTGGGCGGCGGTCTGTATGGCATCAGGCCAAACGGCGGTATCGAAACGCTCAATCCCGGACGGATGTGGACGGGCGGTGTGATGATGAATCACGACGGTTCTGTGTTGTCTTCAGGTCAGGGCGGGATCATGTGGAACAATCCGGACAGCGGAAAATCAGGCTGGTTGATTAACGAGATCAATGGCTCACCTGTCAACGGCATCAACGAGATGGTTCCGGATGGGAGCGGTGGAATCTTTTTCGGTACCGTAGACATCGACATGGTCATCGAGGGGGCAACGCCCCGTCCCACCAATCTTTACAGGCTGACCGCCGATCGCGAAGTGATTCTGTTGGCGGAAGGCATCGGTTTCACCAACGGCATCATGTTCGATTCATCACGCAAGACGTTCTACTGTAACGATACCTTTAATCGCACCTGGGCCTTTGATGTCACCGAGGACCTGACCCTGACTAACAAGCGGCCCTTCTTCGAGCGCGACGACGTCGATGGCATGGCGCTGGATGCCGACGGCAATGTCTGGATTACCGGGTTCCAGCACGGGGTACTTACCCGGGTGAGCCCGGATGGTGCGCTGCTGGATCCCGTGGAAACTCCCGGGGAGGCAATCACCCAGGTTCGCTTCGGCGGCAGCGACGCGTGCGATTTCTACATCAACTGCGTACCCATCGACGGCGGCGAGAGCCTGAAGAACGGCGAGACACTGACCGAGCATCGCTCCTTCCTTTACCGCGGGCGCTCCGAATCTCCTGGCAGGGTGATGGAGCCGGCCCGGTTTACCATCGGCTGATGCGCATATACAGGAGGTCCAGATCATGACTACAGGCAAGCCAACGGTTGCAGAAGTGCCTGTGCGTATACCTGTCGAGGCCTATGTCTCCGAGGACTATGCGCGCGCCGAGAACGAGAAACTGTGGGGCAAGGTATGGCAGATCGCCTGCCGCGAGGAAGAGATTCCCAAGGTCGGTGACTATGTAACCTACGATATTCTCGACGAGTCCATCATCGTGGTTCGCAGCGATCCGGAAACCGTCTCTGCCTTCTACAACGTCTGCCAGCACCGCGGCCGGCGGCTGACCAAAGGTTGTGGCAGGACCAAGCAGTTCTTCTGCCGTTTCCACGGCTGGCGCTGGAACCTTGACGGGGAGAGCACTTACATCCTCGATCGCGAGGACTGGTGTGAGGCACTGGACGCAGAGAATACCCGCCTGCCGCGGGTTCAGGTCGACACTTGGGGCGGCTGGGTGTGGATCAATATGGACCCGGATTGCGAGCCACTGCGAGAGTACCTCAACCCGGTCTCGCCGATGCTTGACGCCTTCGACTTCGACAAGATGCGCTACCGTTGGCGGCAGTGGTTGTACTTTCCCTGTAACTGGAAAACCGCGCTGGAATCCTTTATCGAGAGCTTTCACGTCGATGCCACTCATCCCCAGTTGGGGCAGTGGGGTACCAATCGCTGGTGGTGCCGCACCGGTGGCAAACACGCATGGCACGGTATAGGAACACCACGCGGTGACGCCGGTGAGATTGACCCCCGGGCGGCAATGTACGAATTATTCCAGGAACTCTGGGATACGGTCGGCACTACCACCGAGACGATGGTGCAGGCGGCGGCACGGGCGAAGGAAGAGCTTCCGGAGGGCGCCGCCCCCGAGGAGGTGGCAGGATTCGTCATGCAGACAGCAGCCATGGCAGACGCCGAACGCGGGGTCTATTGGCCGCAGATGACTCCCGAGCACTACGTCGAATGCGGGCTGGACTGGCACGTGTTCCCCAACTCGGCCATCCTGCCCGGCATGACCTACGCGCTGTGCTATCGCGCAAGGCCCAACGGCTACGACCCGAACAGCTGTATTTTCGAGGTGTATATCATCGAGCGCTACCCGGAAGGTGCCGAGCCGCGCACAGAGTGGGTCTACGAGCCCGACCCGACCGAGGAAAAGTGGCGCAAGATCCTCAGCCAGGATTTCCAGAACATGCCCGAGGTACAGCACGGCATCAAATCGCGCGGGTTCAAGGGGCCGCGACCCAGCCCCGTCCAGGAGGTGCCGGTGATTCACTTTCACCGGACTCTGGCGCAGTACATGGGTACAGGCACGCCGGAGGACATCCTGGCGCGGGGCTGACGCATTCCGGCCAGGCCCCCAGGTTCGGAACACCCTCTATCGATAAAACAATGGAGAAGCAACATGAGCAAAACGTATAACCGCCTGGAGGGCAAGGTCGCAATTATTACCGGGGCCGGACAAGGCATCGGAGCCGCGATCGCGCAAGGCTATGCCGCGGAAGGCGCCAAAGTCATCCTGACTGGCCGCACCTTCAGCAAGGTCGAGGAGATTGCCGGCAAGATCAAGTCTGCCGGTGGCGAGGCCATACCGCTGCAGGCTGTAGCCGGGGAGAAAGCGGACTCGGAGAAGACCGTTGATCTGGCGATCTCGGAATGGGGTCGCGTCGACATCCTGGTCAACAACGCGCACTCGTTTACCGACTACCTGCCGCTGATCGAGGCCAACATGGAGGAGAACTGTAAGATCGACTTCCAGTCCGCCTTCTTCGGTTCGCTGCAGTTGATGCAGCTCTGCCACCCGCACATGGTGAAGCAGGGTGGCGGCTCGATCATCAACATGGGTTCCAGCTTCGGCATCCGCTGCGAACCGGGTTTCCTCGCGTACGCGGCCAGCAAGGAGGCGATTCGCGCCCTGACCAAGACGGGTGCCCGCGAGTGGGGCAGGGACAATATCCGCGTCAACACCATCCTGCCTGCGGCCCTGTCGCCCAAGGCCAAGTGGTACCTCGAGGACAGTGGCACCTACGATCAGGAACTCGCCAAGGTCGCCATGGGCCGCTTCGGCACGCCGGAGGATATCGCCCCGACCGCGATCTTCCTCGCCAGCGACGAGTCGAATTTCGTTACCGGCCAGACCATCTGTGCCGAGGGCGGGGCTACCATGCTCTAGCCTGTCGGGTCGCGCCTGCCGGCCTGTGCTGGCGGGCATTGCCTTTTCTGTCGCAAATTTGTCGAGGTCAAGCAGTGAGTAATACAGCACAGCGCGTGGCACTGGTTACCGGGGGTGCTTCCGGTATGGGGGCGTCCACTTGCAGGCGGTTCGCCCGTGACGGGATGGCCGTCGGCGTGCTCGATATCAATCTCGAGGGCGCCAGGGCAGTCGCCGGGGAGATCAATGCCTCTGGCGGCAAGGCGATGGCTGTGGAAGCGAACATCGCGGACAAGGCGCAGGTAGAGATTGCCGTGAATGCGCTGCGCAATGCTTTCGGTCCCATCCAGGTGCTGGTGAACAACGCGGCACTGGAGGGTTTCAGCCTCTTTGCCGAGCTGACCGAGGAGCAGCTCGACCGGATGTTCGCGGTGAACCTCAAGGGTATTTTCTTCATGACCCAGGCGGTGCTTCCCGACATGGACGCGGCCGGCTGGGGGCGGATTATCAACATCGCGGCCTACGGCGCGCAGCTGGTCGAGGGCTACATGAGCCACTATTACGCCAGCAAGGGCGGCGTAATCGCCTTGACGCGCGCCATGGCCGCGGAATTCGGGCCAAAGGGTATTACCGTCAATTCCGTCTCGCCGGGCTTTATCGACACGCCGATGGCTCGGCGGGCGATAGAGAGCGGCGACCTGGCTGACCCTTCACTGATCTACAACGCCTACCCGATCCAGCGCCTGGGCAAGCCCGAGGAGATCGCTGCGGCCTGCGCGTATTTTGCCTCCGAGGATGCCGCCTACGTGACGGCCCAGTTGCTGGGCGTCAACGGTGGTGCGGTCGGCTGATCCATAAAACAGGTTCATTGCACACTGATAAGGAGAACGCGATGAAGAAATTCATTAACCATGTCGACCATGTCGCCTGGCTGTCGCACCCGGATAACCTGGATGCCAATGTTGCCCGCTTGGAGCAGATCACGGGCGCGACGCTGAAACGGTTTTCGCGCAAGGACATGGGATTCACCATGTGTATCAGCTGGGAGGCGGGCCTGGAAGTCGTCGCCCCGATGCACGAGCGCACCGACTTCAACACCTGGCTGTGGAGCGAACTGGAGGCCAAGGGCGAGGGCGTCTCCTCGGTGGTGTTCGGCGTCAAGGACCTCGACGCGCACAAGGCCCGGCTGGAAAAGCTCGGCTTCGAGGTAGGCCCGCTGATGGACGATCACCCGGATTCCCCCTGGCACGACCAGCTCGAGTTGTGGGAGCGCAATGCCGGCGAGGTGATGAACACCAATATCATCCTCGGTGACATCGACTACCAGGACGACCTCATCCCCTTCGTCGACGCTTGACCGCGGTGGACGTTACAGGTTGCAACACTGTTATCCGGCAGGTGAATAAACTATGAAATTCGGCATTATCATCAATCGAAAGTGGATTGATCGCAGCGCTTCCGACCCTTATCACAAGCTCTACAGCTACGTCAGCGAGATGGAGGAGCTGGGCTACGATCTCGCATGGTGCGGCCAGCACCGCTTCTCCGACAAGACCGCCTTCGGTGGCGACACCGCGACCGAACCCTCGGCGCCCCTGGCCATGCTGGCGCCGCTGATGGCGCGCACCACGCGCATGAAGTTCGCCACCAACATCATGCTGCTGCCCGCCCACCATCCGCTGGAGGTGGCCGAGGAAATCAACACGCTGCAGGAGATGTCCGGCAACCGGTTCATCCTCGGGGCGGGTATCGGCTACAAGCCGGACGAGTTCGAGAACGTTGGCTGGAATTTCAAGACTCGTGCGCGGCGCTTCGAGGAATGCCTCGAGGTCCTGCGCCTGGCCCTGACCGGCCAGCCTTTCTCTTATTCCGGAAACTTCTTCAATTACGACGATGTGATGATCACGCCGCCGCCGCTGCCGGGAACCCACACGCCGCTGTGGGTTGGCGCGGTCAGTGAACCAGCGATGTTGCGCGCAGCGCGCCTCGGCGATGGCTGGGAGATCAGTTTCTCCGAGCACATGCTGGAACTGGCGGAGAAGGTCAAGCGTTACCGCGGGCTGGCCGCGGAGCACGGCCGGCCCGCGACGGTGGCGCTGATGCGCGACGTGCACGTCGTACCGAAGCGGGAGGACATCGATCCCGAGTTCCTCAGCAACGTGATCAAGGTCTGGCAGAGCTACGATGACCTGTCCGCGACCGCGGACCGCGACGAGCTCTCCAAAGAGGTCATGTTCGGCGGCAAGCAGGTCACGCTGGAGGAGTTCGCGCCGCATCGTGCGGTCGTGGGTACGCCTGAGGATTGCTGCCGGGAAATGGAGAGCATCCGCGACCTGGTCAATCCGGAGTATTTCTTCATCACGCCGACAGGTGTGCCCGATCCCGAGCAGCAGATGCGCGAGTTGCGCCTGTTCGCCAGGGAAGTCATGCCGCATTTTCGAGACTGACCGCGCTGCCGGGAGCCCCCGCGCGACCCCGCCGGGTTGCGCCGGTGGTCGCCCGGCAATGCTGCGCACCACCTTGTAGATCGCAACTGCCAGCGGACGGCTATCCTCCGCCGGTATCTTCCTTCGCCGCGATCAGTTTCCTGGCCGCCCGGTTGATTTCCGCGTGTCCCCGGGATATGCCGAGTTCCGCGTCCCGGGTCATGACCAGGCCCAGCCCCGCGGCAACCAGTACCAGGGCGTCGAGCGGCAGCTCGACTACCTGCATAGGCTGGTCTCCCAGAAGGCGCTTGAGCGCCTGCCGCTGTTTCAGCCGCATTTTCTCGATAAACCCGATGACTTCCGCCTTCAGGTACTGGTTTCGGTTTGCCAGCGCCGTGAATTCCGACACGAGCTTGTTGTCCTGCGAGTGCGTGAACGCTTCCCACATCCCGGACAGCGGCCTGTCCGATGAGATCGCCTGGTCGAGTGCCTGGATTTCCCGGTCGGCCGCGCGGTGGAACAGGGCGACGATCAACTCGTCCATGGTGTGGAAGTAGTAGTAGATCAGCTGCTGCTTGACGCCGGCCTTCCCGGCGACATTGCGCGATGACAGCGCGGCGTAGCCCTCGTCGCGCAGAATGCTCTCGGCCCCGTCCAGGATGGAATGCCAGACAGATGTGCCGGCCCGTCCCTTGCGTCGCGTTGCTGCGGATTTGCTCATCACTTCCCGTTATTGCGTTTTTCTTTCCGGGTTGATGCTAGCAGCTTCTCTGCCGCGGCGGAATGTTGTGCTCCGCGACCGATCACCCTTGATAAATGTTTGTCACTTTATTAGCATGTTCGTCAGGTTGATAGTTTCAGGCAAAATAATCAAATAGAGGACCTGGATATGTCTGAGCCAAAAGCCGGTAGCTGGATGGACACGGAGCCGTATCTCGCGCAGATGGATTTCGGCGGATTCAGGCGGGAAGTCTCCACCGAGCGCTACAGGTCCGCCCAGTATCAGGTGCGCGAGCGACAGTCCCTGTGGATGCGAGTGTGGCAAATCGCGGGGCGCGCCGATGAAATCCCGGCTGCCGGCGACTGGACCGAGTATCGCCTGTTCGATCAATCCTGGCTGCTCGTGCGCGGCCGCGACGGCGGCGTCCGGGGCTTCGTGAATGCCTGCCGCCACCGCGGCAACCGGCTTTGCGCCGGCAGCGGACACTCGAGCCTCTTTCTCTGCCCGTATCACAACTGGAGCTTCGGCCTGGAGGGCCAGCTACTGGCGGTGGCCAAACCGGATTTCGAGGGCAGCGTGGAGGACTTCGTCGGCCACAGTGAAGACCTGGGGCTGGTCGAAGTCCCGGTGGAGACCTTCGCCGGGTTTATCTTCCTCAATCCGGACCCCGGGTGTGAGCCCCTGTCGGCCTTCCTGGGGGACGCGGCCGGCGCGCTGGCTGCCTACCCCCTCGACCAGATGATCCCGGTCGGCATCAATGTGCGCGAGCGCATCGAATGCAACTGGAAGGTAATAATGGATGCGTTCGGCGAGGGCTACCACACCCAGGGAGTTCACAAGGAGCTGATCGGCGTCGTCGACTTGCAGAAGGAACGCTACCGGCACTACGCGGATCACTGCGTGTCCACCACCCCGTTCGGCCAGCCCGATTTCGAGAACCTGGATACGGTCGTGGCCGTGGAGGTGATCCTGAACATCCCCACGTCCCATTTTCCCGGTATGGCGAGAGCCCTGCCGCGCTTTTCCGCCCTGGTCGACAACTATCGCGACAGGCAGGGAATCCCCCGTCTGCCCGCCGGTGTGTCGGTGAAGTCGCTGTTGCAACAGGCGGTGCGCGCCACGCTTACCGAGGACGGCGTGGATGTCAGCCAATTGACCGACCGGCAGATGATCGACTACCAGTTCTGGCTGTTTTTCCCCAATGTCTTTATCCAGGTCTGTGCCGGTGAAGCGACGATCATCATTGCCGAGCCGGATCCGGACGGCGACCCGAACCGTTGCTACTGGCGGGTGATGGCACTGCAATGCCTGCCGCAGGCGGAGCGCGCCGGCAACCGGGCAGCTCTGGAAGTGGTCGTCGAAGGGGAGCACTACCCGTATTTTCTCGCCCTCGAGCAGGATTTCCAGCAGATGGCCATACAGCAGAGCGGGCTGCGCAACGAGGGTCTCCAACACCTGGTTCTGACGAGGCAGGAGCCGCGTGTATCCCATTTCCATACGGCCCTGGACCGGTGGGTGCAGGCCGAAAAGCAATAATCGACGAGGCGTGGAACATGCAAGCAAATCTACCGGAAAGTTGGGATATCGAGGTCGATGTGGTCTCGCTGGGTTCGGGTATCGGCGGCCTTTCGGCGGCGATCACTGCCAGCGAACTCGGCGGCACTGCCGTGGTGCTGGAACGATCGCCGATGGTCGGCGGCGTAACCGCGTTGTCGATGGGCGAGGTCTGGGTGGTCGCCAACCAGCTCGCATCGGAGCTGGGTATGCCCGATTCGGTTGAGGCCGGTTTTCGCTACCTGGAACGCCTGTCCATGGGCTATGGTAATGACCTCTCGATCCTGAATCTGGTCGTCCACGCCAGGGAAGCGCTGCGCTATTTCGAGCGGACCATCGGCTTGCGCATGCGGGTTATCGACGACTGCCCGGACTATTACTACGGCCACTGCGAACACGCTGTGGCCGCCGGGCGCATGATCGAGCCTGTGCCGTTTGCGGCGCAGGCGCTGGGAGACTGGCAGCACAGGACACGTCTCTCGCCGCAGATGCCCTACGGAATGACGCACGCGGACATCTCCGCCGGCGGCGGCGCCGCGAACATGATCAACTGGGATTTCAACCTGATGGGAGACCGACTCGCCAGGGACGAGCGCTGCCTGGGACCGGGACTGGCCGCCTACTTCGTCAAGGGCGCCCTCGATCGCGGCATCGAACTCCTGACCGACACCAGCGCGGAAGAACTGCTCACCGACGGCGAACGCATTGTCGGGGTGCGGGCGAGCCGCGACGGCAGGGACTTCTTCGTTCGGGCCCGGCGCGGCGTGGTGGTGGCTGTCAGTAGCTACGAAAGACGCCAGGATTACAACCGGACCCTGGGACAGAAGCTCGACCTGGGTTCGATGGTGTTCTCTTCAATCGACGGGTCCAATTTTCGCCTTGCAGGTCCGCACGGCGCTCGCATCGCGACGGTCCCCGATATCACCACCCTGGGCTTCGTCGTGCCGGGTGAAGAGGACGAGGAGGGCAGCCCGCTGTGGCGCAATGCACTGCTGCCGCTCGGGCTGCCGCACACACTCGTGGTCAACCGCCAGGGCCGGCGCTTCGGCAACGAGGCCTTCTACCGGCAGTTCAACTACCGGGTCGACGCCATCGACGGCAGCGCGCAAACCCATCCCAATTTCCCCTGCTGGCTGGTATTCGACAGCCAGGCCAAGGACAAGTACCCGATCGGCGCGATCACGCCCGACCAGCGCTGGCCCGCCGGCTTCGGCTGCGTGGCAGACAGTGTAGCCGAACTGGCGCAGAAACTCGGCGTGGACGCGGATGCGCTGGCGCACACGATTGCGACGTTCAATGACTATGCGGCAGCGGGAGTGGATGACGACTTCGGCCGGGGCACCCATCCCTGGAGCGCCTGGATGTGCGGCGACCCGAACAACACGCCCAATCCCAATCTCGGGCCGCTGGTCAAACCGCCTTTCTACGCGATTGAACTGCGTCGCATCGGCGGCACCGCGATCCCCTCGGCGGGCCTGCTGACCGACACCGACAGCCGTGTCATGGGGTGGGACGACAAGCCCATAGCGGGCCTCTACGCGGCCGGCAATTCCGTTGCACGCATGGAGACGGGGGCGGTGATGCAGAGCGGAATATCCAATGCCCGCGGCATGACCTACGGCTGGCTGGCGGCGCGTCACGCGCTGGGCAAGCCCAGCGAACTGCTCGCCCGGGAAGCCCGGCGACTGGAACTCGGCGGAGCGCAATCGTGATAGCTGCCGATCATACGCTTCCCGTCCGCGCCGCTATCGACGACGTCTGGTCGTATGTCAGTGACATACAGCTGTGGGCTGCACTGTTTCCCGGCTGCCGGGAGTGTATCGTGGTCGATGACGACAACTCCCGGTGGCTGATCAAGGTCGGTGTCGGCGGCCTGGTGAAGACGGTCGCCGTGCTGGTCCATGTCGATCGCTGGCACGGCCCGGGTCTTGTCGAATTCTCCTTCCAGCTTGAGTCCGAGCCGGTTGCCGGTAGCGGGAGTTACTCCGCCGGCGCGCTCGCCCCGGGAGAAACCCAGGTCACGCTGCAGGTGGAAGTGACCGGAAGCGGGCACATGGCGCCCATGTGGGAGGCGATGTGCCGGCCCCTGCTGCCGCAACTGGCGAAGTCCTTCGCCAATTCTCTGAAGGCCGAAATCGAGCAAGCGATCACTGGTACGCCGGTCACCCGGCCGTCGATCCTGGCCAGGCTGCTGGCGTGGTTTCGCCGTTTGCGCAGCGGGCCGGCCCGCCAGTCGCGCCCGCCGGACCGGTGACCCGGAGAGCTGCGCGGGCGCAGGGCGCCTACGCGGAAGGACCTGCCGGGGCGGCCGGCGGTTCTTCCACCAGCGGCTGGTACTCACGGCTGGCGAAGCGCCAGTCGCCCCCGACGCGGACGAGCGTGTCCTGGTAACAGCCAGCCAGCTTGTAAATCCCGCCGACGCTCAGCTGTATGATCTCCCGGGCGATACAGACCACGGTGGCCCTGTCGCCGTCGACCTCGACTGAGCAGATCTCGTGGAGCAGGGCGACCTTGTCGAAATTCGCCCAGAGCTGGTCCCATTGTTCGCGCACTTTCGCCTCGCCCTGAAGGGTGAAGTGCTGCGTTTTCCAGGTGCAGTCAGCGGCCCAGTGGCCCATCCATTCTGCGGTCATCCCCAGCGAACTGGCGTGGGCGAAGCTGCCGTAGAATTCTCGGACTGCCAGCCGCTCTTCGATACTGCCGGAATTTTTCATACGGTGAACTCCTGTCGGCCTGAATCGGGGATGGCGGACTCGCTGTGCTGCACCCCGGACGTGGCCTGCTCGCCCAGAATGAACCCGGCGGCGCGGTAGCCGATCATCATGCTGGGCGCGTTCAGGGCTGAGACTGGGACGACGGGAATGGTCGAGGCGTCGGCCACGCGGACATTGCCGAGGCCGCGCACGCGCAGCCGGGTGTCCACCGGTGAACCGTCACTCTCACCCATAGCGCAGGTGCCGGAAAAATGAAACACGGTGATGGTACCCGACTTGATCCACTTCTCGACCCTGTGCCTGTCCGTGCTCTCGGCGGTTTTTGACATCAGGTCGTTGCCCCAGGCGCGCAGGCCGGCCTGTTCCGCCATCTGCGTGACGCGCTGGACGCCGGCAATCATGGTGTCCATGTCCCTGGAATCCCGGTAGTAGGCGAGGTCGAGGACTGCCGGCTCCGCGGGATCGGACGAACTCAGGTGCACGGCGCCGCGGGAGACGGGTTTGCCGAGAATCACGACCAGACCATACACCTTGCTGGCGTAGCGGTTGGCCGCGGGCAGCTTGAAGACCAGCCTGACTAGGCCGCGCAGCGCTGCCTTGAGCCACCGACTGCGGTACAGGCTGCCGGGCAGCGCCATGATCGGGACCATGCGCAGCAAGGTGTATTTGAGTACCGAGCCAAGCGAGAGCAGGACAAAGCAGGTGTCTGCCTGTCCCTCAGGTAACTCCAGTGACGGGTTCACCCTGTGGAAGCCGTAGACCTGGGGATAGTGGAAGTCGACTGGCTTCTTGCCTTTATAGAACACGCACACGCTCGGGTGGTCCTGGAGGTTGTCACCGATAGCGGGAGACTCATACACGACCGGGATGCCGAATTTCGCCAGTTCTCCGCGCGGGCCGACCCCGGACACCATCAACAGTTTCGGTGTTTCGATGGCACCGGCAGTGAGGACAATCTCCCTGCCGATGTTTGCGGTGTGCAGGACCCCGTCCTGCAGGTACTCCACGGCGACGGCCTTGCGCTGCTGGTCAAACAGGATGCGCTGCGCGACGCACTGTGTGCGGATGGTTAGTCTTGGCAGTTCGGCTTCGCGGCCGTGGATGTAGGCGGTGTAGGAACTGCGGCGCTCCTGGTCCCGGTAGTTCATATCGTTGTAGCCGATGTAGCCACAGAGGTCGCCGTCGTTGAGGCCGTCCTTCTGCGCGAAGCCAACGCCTTGCGCGGCGCTGATAGCGGCGGTGGTGAACTCACTGGGACCGCGACGGTGGATGTCCAGCCGCTGCTCCAGCGCATCGAAGCAGGGCGCGACATCATCCCACTGCCAGTTGGCGGGCCACTGCTCGAAATCCAGCCTGTCGCCGCGGGTGTAGACCATGCCGTTGACTGACCCCGACCCGCCCAGGCCCTTGCCGGAGCCCGCGTAGATCCTGCGATTGCCGCAGTCCGCCTGCGGCGCCGACATGCGGTCCCACATGGTGGCGTCGTTGGCAAAGGCCAGCTTGAAACCGTCCGCGGAGAGGACCTCCGGGTTTTCGTACCCGGACTGGCCGCTCTCCAGCAGCAGGACGCTGCCATCGCCTTCCTCTGCGAGTCGGGCGGCGACGACACAGCCTGCGGAACCGCCGCCGACGACAACGTAATCAAAACTCTCGATGGCAGTCATTTCTCTCCCTTGTCACATTTGCGTGGTGCAGGCGCTACAGCTCCACTCGCAGCGAGACACCCGCCGATACCGGCTTGCCATAGATCTGTACCGCACCGAAGGGCGAGGGGTTGACCTGGGTGAAGTACTTCTCGTCGGTGAGGTTCTCGCCGAACATGGCGATCGTGTATCGGCCGCTCGGGTCGGTCCACTGCACCCGCGCGTTCAGCAACTGGTAGTCGTCCTGCTCGAACTGGTGCGCCGGATCGAAGTAGAACTTCGAGCTGTAGTAGAGGTTGCCCGCGAGCATGAGTTCGCCGCCCATCAGGTCGGTGCTGTAGTTGGCGCCGAGGTTGCCGGTCCAGTCCGGCGCGCGCTGCATCTGGTAGCCGCTGACGTCGGCGGAGGTGGGTACGAAGCCCTCGAAGTGTCCGGCGCTATTTATAAGCGGTTGGAAATAACCGGCGTTCTCGTACTCGTCGTATTCCGCCTTCATGTAGGTCACGGCCGCGGACAACTCCAGGCCGATGTCCGTGCGGTAGCGGATGTCGCCCTCTATGCCCTTGATGGTGGATTGCGCAGCGTTGGACAGGATGGTTTCGCCGACCCTGTAGTAGGCGTTTTGCAGGTTCTTGTACTCGATGTAGAACGGCGCGACGGAAGCCGACATCGAATCGCCGGCAAACTTGTAACCCATTTCCCAGGCGGTCACGTCCTCGGGCTTGAGGTAATCATTGCCGGAAGTGGCCCGTGGGTCGAAGATGGCCGACTTGTAGCCCTCGGTGTAGGAGGCGTACAGGCTGGATTGATCCGTCGGCTTGTAACGCACTACCACGCGCGGAGTGACCTTGTCGCCGTCGTACTCAGGCTGGTAGGTAAACTGGCCCGGCACACCAGGTAAGGTCTGGTAGTAGGGGTTTTTCGCTTCGTCCTTGCTGTAGCGCAGGCCGCCGGTCAGGAACAGATTGTCGAACACTTCGTAGGTTGCGTCGAGAAACGCCGCGTAGGTGCTCACCTCGACCCCTGTCGCGCTGTAGGGAAAAACGTAGCCGGTGACATACGGGATGAGTACGTCGGCCTTGATCTTCTGCTCGAACAGGAAGACGCCAGCGGTGTACTGCAGCGCGCCGTCGTGCGCCGAGTTGAGCAGGAATTCCTGGGACCTGACCTTGTCGGTTTCCGGCAGGTCGAGAGCGAAGATCGCCGCGGAGGAACCGTCGGAATCGATCGACTGGCCGATGTCGTCCTCTCGGTACTGGGTGTACGAAGTCAGCTCGGCGAATCCCAGGTCGAATTCACCGGTCAGCTGGTAGATGTCGGATTCCACGTTGAATTCCGTCAGTGCGTTATTGGCGACGTCCCCGCGTTTCAGCCCGAATACGGTGCCGGGAATCGCATCGCCGCTGCTGTAGATCGTGCCGGTGCCGGGCTCGCGGTACACGCCGGTAACGATCGCCGTCGGGTCGTCGTTTTCCGTGTGTGAGTAGCGCAGCAGGAAGGAGACCCGATCGGTGAAATCCACCTTCAGCCCGGCGCGGGCCGACCAATTCTCATACGCACCCGGCTTGCTGGATTTGGCGCCCGGTGCGAAGCCGCTGCCGCTGGCGAGACTGCCATCGTAGATATTGTCGACGAAGCCGTCGCCCTTGTTGAACCGGCCCTCGATATTGAAGGCGATGGAGTCGGTCAGCGCAGTGGTGAAATAACCCTGGTAGTTCTGGTCATTGAAGCGCCCGTAGGAGGCCTCGAGGACAGTGCGGGTCTCGGTGCTGGGCTCCGCGGTGGAGATCAGGATGGCGCCACCGGGTGTATTGCGGCCGAACAGTGTGCCCTGCGGGCCCTTCAGGACCTGTACGCTCTCCACGTTCAGGAACTGCAGGTCGGCGGCCAGTGACGTCGGCATGTAGTAGCCGTCCACGTAGATTCCCACGCTGCTCCCGGAGCCAGTTTGCACCACAGAGGTACCGATGCCGCGGATGGTCGGTTGCGTGTATGAACCCTGTTGGTCCAGTCGCAGCCCCGGAGTGACCTGCGGCAGGGTCATCATCGAGTCGATACCGGCATTGCGCAGCTGCTCCTCATTCACCGTGGTGATGGTGATCGGCACGTCGCTGGCGAGTTCGGAGCGGCGCTGGGCAGTGACCACTACCTCCTCGAGCATACTGTTCGCCTGATTTGTCTGGGCTTGGGCGATGAACGATGCCGGTAGGGCCGCCAGCACGATGGCGGACGCTATCGGCGCGCGGTGAAACACTGTAATACAGCATGTTTTTTGCCGGAATCGGGTTTTTTCAGTGGCCTTTCTTTGCATTATTTTGGACCCTTGTGTTGTAGTTTTGTCGTTAGCCGTTGGCGAGCCTGTTGGCTGCCAGCGTCCGCAAATCCGCCAGCTTGACCTTGTTACTGCCGGTGAGCGGCATCTCGGACTCGTCGAAGAACAGCACCTTGCGCGGGACCTTGTAGCTGGCAAGGCGCTCCCTGGCGAAGGACTGGATATCGGATACCTCTACCTCTGCGCCTTCCCGCAGGAGCACGCAGGCGACGACCAGTTCGCCGAACGTCGGGTCGGGCACGCCAACCGTGTGGCAGTACTGGACCGCCGGATGCTGGTTGAGGATCTCGTTGATCTCGGCGGGAGAGACATTCGCACCGCCGGTCTTGATCATGTCGCTGAGGCGGCCCTTCCAGTACAGGTGACCGCTTTCGGAGAAATAGCCGGCGTCGGCGGTGTGGAAGAAGCCCTCCCTGTCGAAGCAGTCCTCGGACACCGACTTCAGGTAGCCGAGCATGAGGGTAGGCCCCTTGACGACGATTTCGCCGGTCTCGCCGATGGGCAGTGTCTCGCCGGTCTCCGGGTCGACTATGCGAATCGTGTTACCTGGCCAGACTGTACCCTGGTTCGTCTCGTTATAATCCTCGCCGGAAACGGCGGCGACGAAGGTGAATGTCTCGGTACTGCCGTAACCGTTCATGCCCTTCCACTGGCTGGTGACGGTCGGGTGGTCGTGGAATGCGGAGTCCGCCACCATGCGCTTGACCGAGGAGAAGTCGCGGGCTTCCCAGTCGGGACATTCCTTGAGGCGAGCTTCCTGGTGCGGCCAGGCGAGCACGCATGTCACGCGCTCCTGTTCTATAAGTTCCAGTGCCCTGTCCGGATCGAAATAACGCAGTAGGACCATACAGCCCCCGCGGGCCAACGTGCCGAAGGCCATGGCGAAGTTGCCGGAGAAGAAAAACCCATTGGCATTCCACACCCTCGATTCGGTATCGAGGTCGAACATCTTGCCGCATCGCCAGCACTGGAGGGAGGCCGCGCGCTGGGACTGCCGGATGGCCTTGGGCTGGGCCGTCGAGCCGGACGAAAAGAAAATCAGCGCATCGTCGGCGGGGCTGACGCAATCGTCGGCCGCGTCGAGCAGTGCGTCGCTGATCGAAGCGCCGGCGGCGCGAAAGTCAGCCCAGGACTGGATTCCGGGCGCGCCTTCGGTTGCGTCGATACAGACCACACGGCGCAGGAATGGCAATTCAGGGGTGAGCAGTTCCCCGGGAGCGTACTCGCCCAGCCCGGGGACAATGCCGGAAATTTCCTCGATGAAATTTCGCGAGCCGACACCGGCTTCCATCAAAAGTATCGATACATCCGCGATTTCCAGTTGTAGCTTCAACTCCCGCTGCGGCGAAAAGGTGTTCAATGCAACTGTGGTGGCGCCTGCCATGGATGCGCCGAATACGCAGAACAGCCACTCCGGGCGATTGCTGGCGAGTATGCCTACCCGCGTGCCCCGGCTCACGCCGAGGGCGAGCAGGGCGCTGGCGATGTTGCGGCATTCGGCGTAGAACTCCCGATAGCTATATCGGAACATCTTTCCGGAGAGATTGCGCCAGCAAATGGCCTCGTGTTCCGTGAAACGTCCGCTGACTTCCCGCGCAAAGCCACCCAGGGTGAGGGAGCCTATGCCGGTTTCTTCTGCCAGCGGGATGCCGGAGAATTCTGAAAGGGTGGTCATTGTGAGGGCCCTGTCATTTTATTGCTATTTGTCCACTGCCATCGGCTTCCACCTGGAACGGGCGCAACACGCTCGCCGCCGCGCCTCCAGATTGGCGCTACTCTGCTAACATAGTGACGAATAACTATTGAAAATGCAATTGTACCCCGGGCGAAAATACGCTTCCGTTGACAGCCGAGACGGCTACTGCTAATAATGTGACGAAATTCAATAACCTAACGAATAAAGGTATGTGGCAATGCCAATTGCTGACGTTTCCGGTCACTCGCTTCAACAACTGATATCCCTCGAAAATCGCGTGGCCGTGGTCACCGGCGCCGCACAGGGGCTGGGCCGGGCGATAGCCAATCGACTCGCCGAAGCCGGCGCAAGTGTTCTTATAGGGGACCTTAAAATAGAGCAGGCTGAGCGTGCTGCCGAGGAAATAGCCTCACGGTATGGCGCCCGTGTAGTGGCCACCCGACTGGACGTGACCGATAGCGACTCTATCGTAGCTGCGGCGGTCCTGGCGGTCAGCGAACTCGGTCGGTTGGACATATGGGTCAACAATGCCGGTCTCTACCCCAACGTCGGCCTCTTTGACATGAGCGACGAACTTTGGGACAACGTGATGGCCGTGAACCTGCGCGGTGTGTACAGGGGGTCGCGAGAGGCCGCCCAGCGGATGATCGACGCCGGCCACGGCGGTGTTATTATCAATATCGTATCCACCGCGGGATTCAATGGCGTGGCCCCGGGGGTTTCCGCCTACGTCACTTCCAAGCATGGCGTGCGCGGCATGGTCAAACAGATGGCGATGGAGCTCGCGCCCCATGACATACGCGTACTCGGCGTCGCGCCGACATTCTGTGAAACCGAGGGCAACATGGCGGCCCTCGATGCCTTGCCGGAGCGCGTGCGCTCGGAAATCGCCGCCACCCTGACATCCATGCTCGGGCGCGTCGGAGTGCCTGACGACATCGCCCGCGCAGTGCTGTTCTGCGCCTCGGATATGTCGATGTTCATGACCGGAAGTACCCTGCTGGTGGATGCAGGGGAGACCTGCTGAGCGCGCGTCAGGTGCCTGATACAGCACATCAGCCCCCATACTATTCCAATGCGCCAGTCGCCCTGGTCATCGGCTGCGGCGACATGGGCGTGGGCTGTGCGCGGGTGCTCGGCAGGCGCAGACCGCTGCTGCTCGCCGACATCGACAGTCAGCGCCTCGAGGCCAGCGTGGCTAGCCTGGCGGACGAGGGGTATCTCGTTTCCGGCACTGAGTGCGATATTACCGACCCGGCTTCGGTCCGGGAGCTGGCGGGGCAGCTGTCCGGGGTGGGCGGCGTGGAAGTACTGGCTCACGTGGCGGCTGTCGCCGGCGCTGCCATCGGCTGGCGCAGGGTCATGGAAGTCGATCTGCTGGGTGCTCACCGGGTTGCCGATGCCGTCTCGCCAGCGATGCAGCCTGGCGGTGTGGCCGTGCTGATTTCATCGACCGGCAGCTACCAGTGCCCGGTAGATGCCCGCATTGAATCCCTGCTCGACGCACCGCTACAGCCAGGATTCATTGATAAACTGGCCGAGGCCTTTGGCCGGGAGCCGGATTTTCTTGAGGCCTATTTCATGGCCAAGCAGGGAATCAACCGCCTTGCTAGGCGCCTCGCGCTTGAGTGGGGGCCGCGACAGATACGCGCGGTGTCAGTATCGCCCGGCCTGATCAACACCAGCATGGGTCGCACCAGCGGTGCGAAAACCCCGCTGTTTGACGGACAGGGCAACAAGCACCTGGTTACCCGAGACGTAAAGGCCGCGAGGGAAGTTCCCCTGGGACGTCAAGGCAGTGTGCTGGAAATCGTCGACGTGGTGGACTTCCTTGCCTCAGGCGCCGCCAGCTTCATCACCGGTATCGATATCCCCGTTGATGGCGGCTCCACTGCCCGACTGCGATCTCTCGGCCTGATTTCGCGCTGACCGAGCCGCCAGGCTGCAGGACCTGCAGGTTGCTTCCACGCCTGCGTGCAGGCCGGTGTACTGGAACGCTGTTTCGGTCGATTTTAGGTTAGCCACCTAATATTGCACATATAAAAATATATTGTTCATCTGCAACAGATGAAAGATCGCGCAGGGCCGGGCGACCTGCCTGCACCCCGGTTGTGGGAGGTGCGCGGGCCGGGGGATGGGCAGTGCAGGCGGGTGGCTCACTGATGCAGTGGGGTGGTGGGGAGTCCCGTCGGCCAGCGTGGTGGATGGCGCTGGTGCGGCCCCGGCAGGGCGGACCGATGGCCCGCCTTCACTCCCCCGGCTGGTCCGGCGCCGGGGCGGCCGTCAGGCCGGGACGAATGTCACGTACAGGTCCGCCAGGCTGCGGAAGGTGTAGGTAGGCTCGTAGCGGTAGTGGCGGTTCCCCGCGCTGCCGTGGTGCTCTTCGTCGATACTGATCTCGCTGGTGCGCGCGAGGAAGCGCTCGATGGCGATGCGTGACTCCAGGCGTCCCAGGGGTGCGCCTATACAGGTGTGCCGGCCCTTGCTGAAGCCGATATGATCGCGCACGTTGGGCCGGTCGATATTGAACTCCCGTGGATTTTCAAAGTGCGCCGGGTCGTTGCTGGCCGCTGTCATGCAGACCGTCACGATAGTGCCCGCTGGCACGTCCACGCCGGCCACTTTGGTGTGGCGGCGGGCAAGGCGATAGGCCACCTTCACTGGGGCGTCGTAGCGCAGGGTTTCCTCGATGAAATGGGGGATACGTTCCGGCTCGCGGCGCAGACGCTGCTGCAGTTCCCGGTCTTCGGCCAGGACCTTGATTCCCATCGCGATCAGGCGCGAGGTCGTGTCCTGCCCGGCGCCGAAGAGGAAACACGCGAGCCGGGCCAGCGTGTCGAAGTCCGGCGGCGAGCCGTCGCGCATGGTCGCCGTGGCCATCTCCGTCATCAGGTCGGACCCCGGGTTTTCCTGGCGCTCACGCAAGTACTGCTCGAAACGTGGCTTGAGGAACACCAGCGGGTCCGGGCCGACCTTGTGTACCGCGTCGCCCTCGAGCTGGCTGGGTGGCGCGCCGATCAACTCCAGCAGTTCTGCGCGGTCCGGTACCGGAATCCCCATCAGGTCGGAAATGGCATAGGTGGTGGCGGCGTGGGCGAACTCGGGCACGATATTGCACTTGCCCTTGTCCAGCAGGCCGTCGAGCAGGCGGTCCGCCAGGCCGTAGAGGTACTCCTCGTTCTGCTTGATTCGCCGCGGGTTGAGAATGCCCGCCATCAGCGCGCGGTAGTCGGTGTGATATTGCCCGTCGAAGCAGACGATGTGTTGCCCCCAGGGCATCTCGTAGCGGTGCTGCTCGATCTGGTCGTTGATGTCTTCGCCCTGTGGCGTGAACGGCAGGCCGGGGATCGGCCCGACGACGGAGGCCGCGGATGAGAAAGTGTCGTCGCCACTGCGCAGTACTTCCTGCACGGCGTCGTAGCCGGTGACCATCAGCGTGTGGTGGTGGGGTTCCCAGGCAACCGGCGACTGCGCGCGCTTCATGTCGAAATACGCTTTCGGGTCCTGGATGACGGCGGGGTCGCTGTAGAAATCGGGTTCGTTCTGGTCCATTCGGAAGCCTGTCAGTTTGATTCGCTGTAGTGGAAGGACGGGGGCGGAAGCTAGCGCTTCGGCAGCTCGACCTCGGCCGTCGCAATCGCCATCACGGTACCGTCCTGGTTGGCCATTTTGGTCTTTATCTGCACCAGGCTACGTCCATCTTCATCCGTGAGCTTGTCGACGATTTCGCCGGTTTGCAGGGTGATATCGCCCGAGAACGCCGGGCCCCGGTACTGGGAGTTGCAGTGTACAACCATGCCCCATTCCCCGGCCCAGCCGGCCAGGTAATCTATGATCCAGGCGCCCATGGAGGCGCCGTAGCCGTAGGGCCGGGGCATGCCGACGTACTGCGCCCAGCGGGTGAACAGGTGGCCGCGGGAGGGGCCGATATAGGCACCGTCTGTGTTCTCCGGGTTGATGCGCTCCTCTATCGGGTCCATTTCGAAGCCGGCCATCGGTCCGACGTAGCCCAGTGCGCCGGGGTCGCAGTCCCGGTTGCGGTGCGCCGCGCCCCAGACCGTCATCAGGTAGGAACGCCACTCGGTGGCAAAGCTGGCGACGCTGTGGGGGCCGAATACCCGGACCGGCAACGCGTCGCCGACATTGCAGTCGTCCCAGAAACGGCGGCCATGACCCAACTCGTGCATCATGTTGATGTACTCGAGCTTGCGCGTCTCGATATCGGCCAGTTCCTCATCGGTCCACGCGGGATCATCGGTCTGGGTCAGGGATCCTTTCTCCAGGGCGAGGTCCCGCCGGTAGCGGATGGAGGTGGAGCGCTGCCTGGCGAACAGGGCGCCGTCCTGCTTGTAGTAGTCGTTGTCACCGCGCTGGAAACAGGTGGGGCCGGCAAAGCCGGTTTCCTTGACCACGTAATCGAACGGTGTTTTCTGCAGGATCACCTGGTCGCCGGCGAACAGCCGCGGGCCGTAGAACCACCACTCGTCGCCGCCGAAAATCAGGTGGGAGTCGGGGATGTTGCCGACTCCGGCAGGGCAGGCGCCGTGACCTTCCCCCGCGGCGATGGTGAAGGATTGCGGTGCCACCAGTCGTCCGTAGCGGCTGCGAGCGGCGAACTCGTCATCGTAGTGCAGCAGGTTGGGGTAGTGCATGGCCTGCGCCCAGCGGCGGAAGTCCATATTGTGCAGGGGATCCTTCAGGGTGAACGGCGTCAACGGCTTGCCAATGTAGTTGTCGAGATCAGAACAGTCGAGGGTTTTGTCGGTCATGGAGGATGCTCCTGGGTTCGGTCGGCACCGAGGGCGATGCTGGTTTTATGTGGTTGTTCGTCAGGATATTAGCGCTGTATGCCTGGATACGTCAATGTGTTATACCCGTCAAGTTAGCCAGTCAATGTTGCATCGCAATTCTACTGCTAATAATATGACGAACATCTCTATATAACTATTTTAACTGGTGGGAGCCCTGATCATGTTCACTGCATGCCCCAGCGTAGATTCCCTGCTGAACATGGCGAGCGAGCGAACGGGCCTGTCCGATTTCGGTGATCCGGCAAGGCATGCCGGATTGCGGGCCTACATGGAGGCCGTGCAGGCCGAGCGCTGGCCTGCGATGCGCGAGGACGCCCGCGGCCCGGCGATAGACTACTTCGTCCATCTGCTCAGCCTGCGCCTGCAACTGGTGGAGGACCGCAAGCGCTTTCCCGAAATCGCCGCCCAGGAAATTCGCGCGCCGATCATAGTCATCGGCCCGCCGCGCTCCGGGTCGACACTGCTGCATACGCTGCTCAACCAGGATTCCTGGAACAATGCCGTCGAGCACTGGGTTTGCCTGGAGCCGAGCCCGCCCCCGGCCATCGGCGCCCCGTCGGCAGAGCGCATGCAGCGCGCACAGCAGCGCCTGATGGGGCTGTTCGACCCGATACCGGATATCTTCGTCACGCATCCCTACATGATCGAGGAGGGGGCGAGTGCGCTGGCCGAGTGCGGCAGCGATATCCTCAACATGACCTTTACCTCGCAGCAGTTGTATTGCTTCTACCGCAGCGAATCCTACCGCCGCTACCTGCTGGAGGCGGACCACTCGGCAGCGTTGGGTTTTCACCATGATTTCCTCCAGCACTTGCAGTGGGGTTCGACCGGCAGGCGGTGGGCGCTGAAAGGCTCGGATCACCTGCTGTGGCTGGAGGAACTTGTGGTGCAGTACCCGGACGCCATGCTGGTGTGGACCCACCGCGACCTCTCCGAGCAATTGCCCTCGCTCACTAGCGTGCAGGCGATCCTGCAGGGAATCGCGGGCACTGCGCCGCAGGGGGAGGAGCGCATGGCTTTCGGCCGCATTGCCGTGGAGCACCAGTGCGCCACGCTGCTCAAAGGCATGCGGGCCCGCGACAAGCTGGGTGATGCGCGCTTCATCGACGTCTCCTACCACGACCTGATGGCCAACCCGGTAGCGACCGTAGAGCGCATCTACGGCCATTTTGGCCTGGCAATGTCCGCGCAGCACGCAGCGGGCATCCGCGCCTGGCTGGAGCACAACCCGCAGACCAAGCACGGGGTTCACCGGCACTCCCCCGGGGACTACGGTATCGAGGGTGACGCCATCAACCGTGTATTGGCGCCCTATGTGGAGCGTTTCGGGTTCGGCTTTGGTATTCGCCCGGAGCTCGCGGCATGACCACCCCGGGGGGCGACCTCAGCGGCGGGCTGGATCCCGGTCTCGACTACTTCCTGCCCGGCCCGCCGGAACACCCGGGGTTTCGCGACTCCGCATCGCTGTGGATCATGAACGACGACGGAGAGATAGCCTTTCCACGCATTACCATCGACGCCGTTGGTGAGGACTGGGAGCACCCGCGGATACAGATCAATGCGGCCCTCGCCGACGGGCGGGCGCTGCGGGTCTGGTCCGGCGAGGCCGCCCATGCGCCCTTCGATGAGCGGGGGCTGGCCGCGATTCGCGGTGCTGGACCGCTGCGCTTCCAGTGCCTGGAGCCGTTGCGTCGCTGGCGTGTCAGTTTTGCTGGCCAGGCGTTGCAGACCACATCTGCCGCACAACTGGGCGACCTGCGCGATGGCGAGACCGTCGACATGGCCTTCGACGTCGAGGCCCGGATGGCGGCGCCGCCCTGGCTGATGGGCGGCATGACCGCCGAAGCCGCGCGCAAGATGAAGTCGGCGGATGCCGGTGCCCTGATGGGCGGGCTGCGTTACGAGCAGTTGTGCCGCCTGCAGGGCCGGGCGTCGATAGCCGGTCGGGAGTATCCCATCGCCGGCACCGGCATGCGGGTTCGCCGCCAGGGTGTGCGCAACATGGGAGCCGCTACCGGCCACTGCCAGCACTCGGCCCTGTTTCCTTCCGGCCGGGCCTTCGGCGCCATCGCTTTTGCGCCGGGCGCTGACGGCAGCCAGTCCTTCAACGAAGGCTTTGTCTACGGCGGCGAGGGCGCCCTGTCGCCGGCACGGGTCCTGTCCGCTCCATGGATGACGCAATTGGGCTTGGCAGGCGAGGATGCCTCGCTGGTGCTGCACACGCCCCTGGGCGAGATCGCCATTGCCGGTGAAACCATGCTCTCGACCTTCGATCACCACCTGTTCGAGATGGCTGGGAACTCGGTGTTGCACCAGGGCGTCGCGCGCTACACCTGGGATGGCGAGGAGACGATCGGCCTGATCGAGCGCTGTACCCTGCGCGAGCGCCTGCGCACGGCCTAGCCCGGGGGCCGCCGGCTAGCCGCGGGCGCCGCCGTCCACGTGCAGTACCTGGCCGTTGACAAAGCCGCTGGCGTCCGAGGCCAGGTAAAGCGCGGTCATGGCGATGTCCTCCGCCGTGCTGTTGCGGCCCAGCGGGTTCGCCGCGGCCTGTTCCGCGCGCACGCGCTCGCGCTGTGCCTCGTCGATTTCGCCCCGCTCGTCGCGGAACAGGCTGGTGCCCATCGGGGTTTCGTTCCAGGCCGGGGCGATGGCGTTGACCCGGATGCCGGCGCTGCCGAATTCCTGCGCGCAGACCAGGGTGAGCTGGTTGACCGCAGCCTTGGTCATGCAGTAGATGGACATGCACGGCACCGGCCGGTCGCCGCCCCCGGAGGAGATGTTGATGATACTGCCGCCGCTGGGCATGTGGCGGGCGGCTGCGGCGCAGCCCCAGAACGTACCCATCATGTTCACTGCCACAACGGGTGCGGCGGCTTCCGCTGTAGTATCGAGCACCGGTGCAACCAGCGGCAGGCCCGCCGAGTTGATCCAGATATCCAGCCCGCCGAAGTGCTCGACGGCAGATAGCGCGAGGGCGTCCATGGCCCCGGGGTCGGTGACGTCCGCCACCCTGTGCAGGGTGTCGGCGCCGTGCCCCTGGAGCAGCGCCGCAGTGTGTTTCAGCCCGTCGTCGTTGACGTCCGCAAGCAGCAGCCGGGCTCCCGCCAGTGACAGCACCCGCGCCATCTCCTGGCCGAGCCCGGAACCGGCGCCAGTGACTACCGCCACCTTGCCGCTGAGATCGAATTTCGCGATGAGTTCTGCATCGACGCCCATGTGCCGCACCTCGTCATTATTGGTCGTTATAATCGATGGCCCGCGGGAAACGGATTGACTTGTCCGTTCGATGCTAACACCATGACGAACGCTGCGACAAGAATAATGAGGATGGCGTATGGAAAGCGGAGCGGAACAGCGAGTCGCGCTGGTCACCGGTGGCGGCGAGGGTATTGGCGCCGCGACCTGCCTGCGACTGGCGCAACAGGGCCGCCGGGTGGCGGTGATGGGGCGCAGTCGGGATAACATTGCCCGGGTAGCGGCGCAGATCGAGACTGCCGGCGGTGTCGCCATGGCGGTACAGGCGGACGTGTCCGACCGCGCGCAGGTGGAAACCGCGCTGGCACAGGTACGCGGGCAACTCGGCCCGGTCACCATCCTGGTCAACAACGCCGGCATCGAGGATTTCACGCCCTTCGCCGAGATCGACGATGCGCTGTGGGACCGGCTGATGGCGGTCAACTTGAAGGGTGTGTACATCGTGACGCAGGCAGTGCTGCCGGACATGCTGGCCGCCGGGTGGGGCCGAATCGTCAATATCACGGCACTGGGCGCGCAGACCGGGGCGCCCAACATGGCGCACTACACCGCGACCAAGGGCGGCGTGACGGCGATGACGCGCTCGCTGGCGGTGGAGCTGGGCTGCAAAGGCATTACCGTCAACGCCGTCTCGCCGGGATTCATCATGACGCCGATGGCGCAGCGCGCGATCGATATGGAATTGTTCGCCGCCCCGCCGGAACAGATTCTCGCTTCCTACCCGATACCCAGGGTTGGCGAACCGCTGGAGGTCGCGGCGGCCTGCGCGTTTTTTGCCTCGGAGGAGGCAGGGTATATTACCGCGCAGACACTGGGGGTCAACGGTGGCTGCTGTCCCTGATGCCCGCCTCCCGGCATAGGGGGCGCCGGGTCGTGCGGTTCCGCTAGCGCGCGGCGAGTCCCGCGTTGCCCCGGCTCAGCGGTATCCGCAGTGCATTCTGGAAATAGCCCACGGTAGAAAACTGGCCCACCAGTACCGGCAGCTCGAACAGCTGCTGTTCGTCGTAGCGTTCGGCCAGTACGGCCCAGGTGGCGTCGGAGATCATCGCATTCGCCCGCAGTTCTTCCACGGCGCGCAACAGCGCACGCTCGTGAGCGTCCCAGTGGTCGGACCCGGAGCCCACAGTGGCCTGCTCGATGTCCTCGCTGCTGAGGCCGAGGTTGCGGGAGACCTTGACGTGCTCTCCCCATATGTAGGGAATCCCCAGCAGCCAGGCGGTCCGCAGGATCATCAGCTGGCGGTCCCGCTTTGGCAGCGACGGCTGCTGCAGCAGGAAGACCGACACATCCGCCAGGCGCGCGAACAGCTCTCGGTGGCACATCACCGTGAGCAGCATCTCGGGCACCGGCACCTGTTCCAGGTCCATCGGCTTGCCGCTGCCCACGCCGGCGATCTTCGCCAACTGCGCGCGCGCGGCAGCCAGTACATCGTCGGTGTGCTGTGCGGCTATACGGGGGGGGTGCCCGGTGATCTCCGATTGCCGGGCATGGATTTCATCGTCTGTGGACATCGTGGTATGTCGTCAGGGCGCTGCAGGCGCAGTCCCTATGCGAACGGTTCGTCGCCGGCGATCTGGGTGCGGTACATCAGGCGGCCACTGTCCATGGCATAGGGCAGGGCGCGGTGCATAGTGCCGGTATTGTCCCAGATGACCAGGTCGCCGAGCTTCCACTCGTGGCGATAGACGAACTCCGGCCGGGTTGCCCAGTCGCGCAGTCGGGTCAGCAGTGCCCATCCTTCACGCAGGTCCATGCCCTCGACGTGGGAGGCGGTGGAGCCCAGTACCAACGACTTGCGCCCTGAGCGGTGTGTCCACACCAGGGGCAGGGTGTTGGGCTGGAACTCCTGCCACTTCTGCAATTCCTCATAGCTCGGCTCCGGGCGGATGTAGCGCTGTGAAGTCTCGAACATGTGAACGACCCGCAGGTTCTCCAGCGCTGCCTTGTCCTCGTCGGACAGAGCGTCATAGGCGGCGTAGGTATTGGAAAATTCGGTCTGGCCGCCGGTCTCGGAAAGCCGACGGGAACTCATTACCGAGGCGAATATCGGGGTGCGCAACATGGTCCCGTCGATATGCCAGTAGAACGCGCCCTTGATGTAGTCCGCCTTGGGGTTTTCCAGGGGGTCCATGGTGATTTTGGTGATCTCGTAGCTCTGGGTCTGGGTGGCGAGCGTCTGAGTAAAGGCGATCTGCTGCTCGTCACTGAGGTTCAGCTCTCGGAAGGCGACCACACCCCGCTCTTCCAGCAGAGCGCGGATTTCCTGGGAATACACTCCGCTGACCAACAGGTCGGTGTCCGCGTGCAGTTCGCTCGCAATACGCGGGGTTAAATCAGTTCTCTGCAATCCGGGTTCGGTCGCGGGACTAGTCATCGTCATGGCGACAAGCTCCTCAGTATGGATGGGGTTGTGGTATAATTTGAACAGGTGTTCAGTTTATATCACCGCCAGGATTCTTCTGTCAACAGGCATCAAATTGCGATTGCGGTTACGGATGTACCGCGGTGCGGGATCGGGGGGACTAGATGAAGGCGCCATTCGTCGCACTGTTAGCAACTCCCGACTGAACCGTGTTATTCTCGACATCACCGATTCGAAAGGCCTCGATACCAATAACAGGAGGGTATACACCATGTTCAGTCATATCGTGCTGGGAAGCGATGACATTCCCGCCACCCGAAAATTCTACGACGCCGCACTCGCCCCGCTGGGGCACGCCGCCGGGTCAGAAACCCCCGATGGCTCGCGCCTCGTGTACTACGCCCAGACCGGCATCCTCATGATTACCCGGCCCCTGAACGGTGAGCCGGCCACCTATGCCAACGGCGGCACCGTCGGCTTTGCGGCGCCCGACCCCGCAGCGGTGGACGCATTTCATGCCGCAGGCTTAGCCGCGGGCGGTACCGACGAAGGTGCGCCTGGCTCACGCCCCGCCATTTCCGGCAGCTACGCCGCCTACCTTCGCGACCCGACCGGAAACAAGATTGTTGCCTGGTGCGTGAAGCAGGACAGCTAAACGTTCGCAGCGAGCGGTCACCGGCTTTGCAGACAATACGAAAAGGACAAGTACTATGAGTAACGACAAACCGGTGGCCGTAGTCACCGGCGCCAGTCGCGGCGCCGGGCGCGGTATCGCCATCGCCCTCGGCAGCCATGGCTGTACCGTGTATGTGACAGGGCGTTCCGAAAAAGCGGGTGACGCACCCTTGCCCGGGACCATTTATGAAACTGCTGACGCCGTCACTGCTGCTGGCGGGCAGGGTATCCCCGTGCGTGTGGACCACGCTGACCCGGAGCAGATCATGGCGCTGTTCAAACAGGTAGAAGACGAGCAGGGGCGGCTGGATATCCTGGTCAATAACGCCTTTGCCGTTCACGATGAGATGATGACCCCGGCGCCCTTCTGGGAGAAACGACTCGATCAGATCAACATGCTGGATGTCGGAATCTACGGTACCTACACGGCTTGCTACTACGCCGCGCCGCTGTTGAAAAACACCGCTGGCAGCCTTGTCGCGTTTACCTCTGCCTCCGGGGCCACCCACTATGTGTTCGGCCCGGTCTACGGCGTCCACAAGGCGGGCCTTGATAAATTCGCCGCCGATATGGCGGTGGACTTCCGCGAATTCGATGTGGCGACAGTCTCTATCTGGATGGGTACGGTGCTCACCGAACGAGTGCAGGTGCTGGCGGAAGTCGACCCGGAGCGCTTCAACGCCCTGCGCGAGAATATGGAAACCCCCGAGTTCACCGGCCACGTCATCTGGGCAATCCACGAGGACCCCGAACGCATGGCGCTCAGCGGCAAGGCGCTGATCGGTGCTGAAATGGCTGCGAAATACGGCATCAGGGACGAGGGCGGCCGCCAGCCGGTGTCCTACCGCGAACTGCATGGCGTCTGGCCCTTCGAGCAATACGACCGGATCATTCGCTGAGGAATACACAATGAGCATTGAACAGGAACTGAAACAACTGCGCGAACAGGTGCAGAGGCTTCAGGACCGCCAGGACATTCTCGATTGTATCCAGCGCGAGAGCCGCGCCCGGGACAGGCAAGATGTCGCGCAAATCAATAGCTGCTGGTGGGAAGACGGTATCGACGAGCACGGTTCGATCATCACCGCCGTACCGAATTACGCGGAGCGGGCCAACGCCGGTCATCGCGGTGGTTTCAGGATGACCAGCCACAACATCACCAATCACTTGTGTGAAATCGACGGCGATACGGCTCACTGCGAGTCCTATGTGATTGGCGGCCTGTTCTGGAAGGACGGGGGCAAAACCACCCTGGCCTGTGGCCGGTACCTCGACAGGCTGGAAAGGCGCAACGGCGAGTGGCGCATGCATACTCGCAAGTGCACTATCGAGATGACGATCGACGGCAGCGCCGAGTGGGTCCATGCCGACGCGGTGAAGGGCTTCCTCAAAGCACGATGGGATGGCAAGGATCCCTCCTATGAGCGACCCTTTGTCGCCAATGCTGAAGGCGAGCGCTGGTAGCCGCCCGCATCCCAAAAAGCCGCAACCGTACACCGATTGCGGCATTACCGATATGCGCCCGCACACCAAGGTGAATTCAAGGGCTGCCTGTCCGGCCAGTTTGGTGAGTGTTCATTCGGCTATGAGCAGCAGCCGTCGTATCGTATATATCGGACTTATCCAGTCAGCGTGATTTGACGCGATGAAAGCACACGCTACGGTCGCAAATATTGTTTCGCGTGCCGTATGTAAACGATTGCATCTACAGGGTATATATGAGAGATTGCCGGGTGCCGGCCGGTCCGTGGGCTCGGCAATCCGGGTGCCAGGCTGTACGGGAGGACCACATCAGGCAAGTGGAGCATGCAGGTATGACGGAAATAAGAATGGGAATGGTCGGGGGAGGCGAGGGCGCCTTTATCGGTGCCATTCACCGCATTGCCGCAAGTCTCGACGGACAGATCAAGCTGGTTTGCGGCGCCTTCAGCAGCGACGCGGAAAAGTCCCGCCGCTCAGGCGCCGGGTTGCACCTGCCTCCCGGGCGGGTTTACAGCGATTACCGCGAGATGATGCAGGCCGAGGCCCGGCTGCCCGCCGGCGAGCGAATGCACTTTGTCGCCATCGTTACCCCAAATCATTTGCACTTTCCGGTGGCAGAAGCCGCGCTGCGGGCCGGTTTTCACGTGCTTTCCGACAAGCCGGCAACTCTCTCCCTGCAGGAAGCCCTGCGTTTGCGCGAAATCGTCAATTCGACCGGATTGCTCTACGGCCTCACCTACACCTACACCGGTTACCCGATGGTGAAGGAAGCGCGACTGCGGATCGCAGCGGGGCAGCTGGGCAATGTACGCAAGGTTGTCGTCGAGTATCCCCAGGGCTGGCTGGCCCGAGCAGAGGAGGATGGCGATAACAAGCAGGCGGCCTGGCGTCTGGATCCCGCACAAGCCGGCATCAGCTGCTGCATGGGCGATATCGGTGTGCACGCGGCCAATCTCGCCGAGTATGTCACGGGTCTGAAAATCAGTAGCCTGTGTGCCGATCTCACTGCTTTCGTGCCGGGGCGCAAGCTGGATGACGACGGCTCCATGTTATTGCGCTTCGATAATGGCGCGAAAGGTGTGCTGATGGCGAGCCAGATCAGCACCGGGGAGGAAAATGCTATTCGGCTGCGGGTCTACGGTGACAAGGGCGGGCTGGACTGGCAGCAGCATGAACCCAATACCCTGTGGCTGCGATGGAGCGATCGCCCAACGGAAATGCTGCGCACGGCAGCGCCGTACCTCAGCGCGCTAACCCTGTCCAATACACGCACTCCCGGCGGGCATCCGGAGGGTTACCTCGAGGCGTTCGCGAATATCTACGTGGCCTTCGCCGGACAGGTTCGGGCACGCGAAGATGGGGTCGCACCCGATGACAGGTCCGCCGATTGTCCCGGCATCGAGGATGCGGTACGGGGTATGGCCTTTATCGAGCTGGCGGTAGCCGCCAGCGACAGCGAGCAGAAATGGCACAGTTTTCCAGGATATTGATACCGCAGGAGCGCAATTTATGGCGCAGATGAAAGGGCCGGCGATATTCCTTGCCCAGTTCGCTGGCGCGGAAGCTCCCTTTGACACGCTGGACAACATCAGCCGCTGGGCCGGTGATCTCGGCTACAGGGGTGTCCAGGTTCCTACTTGGGAATCCGGTCTCATAGACCTGGAGACGGCCGCGCAAAGCCGCGATTACTGCGATGAACTCAAGGGCATATGTGCCGGCAATGGCGTGGAAATCACCGAACTCTCGACCCACTTGCAGGGGCAACTGGTCGCGGCACACCCCGCGTACGATGACCTGTTCGACGCTTTCGCGCCTGCCGGGCTGCGGCGCAATCCACAGGGTCGGCAACAGTGGGCGGTCGAGCAGCTCATGCTGGCAGCCAGGGCCAGTGAGAATCTCGGCCTCAAGGCACACGCCACTTTCTCCGGCGCCCTGCTCTGGCACATGGCGTATCCATGGCCCCAGCGTCCCCCTGGCCTGGTCGAGGCCGGCTTCGCGGAACTGGCTAAGCGCTGGATACCGATCCTGGATGCCTTTGACGACGCAGGCGTCGACCTGTGCTACGAGATCCATCCCGGCGAAGACCTGCACGATGGCGTGACCTTCGAGCGGTTTCTCGACGCAACAGGCGGGCATCCACGCTGCAGCATTCTCTACGATCCCAGCCATTTCGTGCTCCAGCAGCTGGACTACGTCCAGTTCATTGATTTCTACCACGAGCGCATAAAGATGTTTCACGTGAAGGATGCCGAGTTCAACACCAGCGGTCGTAGCGGTGTCTACGGCGGTTACCAGGACTGGCAGGACAGGCCGGGTCGATTCCGGTCCCTGGGCGACGGTCAGGTCGACTTCCGGGCGGTCTTCAGCCAGTTCGCCAGGTACGACTATGACGGGTGGGCAGTCCTGGAGTGGGAGTGCTGCCTGAAACATCCCGAGGATGGCGCAAGCGAGGGCGTGGAATTTATTAATCGCCACATGATTCGCAAGACCGACAAGGCCTTTGACGATTTTGCAGGGGCTGGACCGGACGAGGCGGCCAATCGCCGTATTCTTGGCCTCGACGCAGGGTAGTGATCGAAAGCGTGATGTGATGGCCATGACTACCCACTCGAATCCAATTACCACTTTCCTGAAGCAGGTAGAGATATGGACTATAAAAAAATCGCAGCAACATCCATGGCACCTTTCCTCGTATCGCTCAGCCTTGCCACGTTTCCAGGCGCGGTGATGGCGGATTCACCGACAATGACCGACTGCCCGCTCCGCGACCAGCCATACTCCATCGAAACACCTGTGATGGATATTCTCCTGAATCCCCAGGCGGTGGCTATCGTCAATCGCCACATGAACGGTGCCCTGGATAAAACACCCGGGGATTTCATCAGTAGCAAGCCGCCGTCGTTCAGCGCAATCATCGATCTCAGGGGCCTGGCAGGGCTCGCTGGCCTGTCCCATGATGTATTGCCCACTATCGACAGGGAGCTCGCACAACTGCCGGTAACCGAAGCGGACCGTGTCGCGCGCTGCGCGCGCTATGATTCAGTCCCGCCCGATTTGCAGGTTCCGCAGGGTAAACCCGCGATTCTCCTGTTCGAAAAGATCACCGGCTATCGCGACGGGCCGTCTGTGGAAGCCGCGTCTGCCGTGCTCAAGTCGATGGCCGACGAACACGGCTGGGCGCTGGTACAGACGGAGAACGGGGCCGTCATGACACCGGATTTGCTGAAGCAGTTCGACCTGGTGGTCTGGAACAATATCTCCGGCGACGTGCTCACCCTGGGCCAACGGCAGGCATTCATCGATTACATTATCAATGGTGGCGGCTACCTGGGTATTCACGGTTCCGGTGGCGACCCGAACTACCTGTGGGACTGGTATGCGGATGAACTGATTGGTGCCCGGTTCATCGGCCATACGCGGGATCCGCATTTCCAGGATGCTGTGGTCAACATCCATAAAAATGCCACCGGTATCGGCGACGGTATGCCCGCCGGTTTCACCATGAACGATGAGTGGTATTCCTTCGCGCCCAACCCCAGGGAAACAGGCGCGACGATTATCGCCACGCTCGACGAATCGACTTACGCACCGGGAGACTTCCACGGCAGGGATCTGCGCATGGGGGATCACCCCATTGCATGGGCACACTGCCCGGGTAAGGGCAGGTCGTTCTACTCGGCGATTGGCCACCGGCCGGAAACCTACGCCGACCCGCATTACAAAGAGATGCTATACCAGGCGATTCTGTGGGCCTCGGGCGAGCGGGGCGATTGCCCCGTGGTGGCCGCGAGTGCGGGAGCACAGTCGGGCTCAGAGGAGAAGGAGTGACATGGTGAACGACGCTGGTCGGGCAATTGGCGTGGGGGTCAATGCCTGGGTCTGGACCTCACCCTTCGACGCACAGTCTGTGCATCTGGTGGGTCGTGCCGCCGCGATGGGTTTCGACGCCTTCACCATGCCCGTGGAGAATCCCGCACTGATTGATGTGGATGCGATGCGTCGCGCGATCGAGGAGCACCCGATGCGCCTGTATGTATCCGGGGCCTATGGGCCAACGCGGGACCTGACCCACGAAAATCCTGTATACCGCAAGGAGAGCCTGGATTACATACGCAAAACCCTGCAGATCTGCGAGCAGCTGGGGGTGACCACACTGGTGGGCCCCGCGTATTCAGCGGTGGGGAAACGCCGGAAAATTCCCCAGGCTCAGCGCGAGCGGGAATGGGCGTTGGCCGTGGCAGGGCTGGCAGAGGCGGGCAGGATGGCAGCGGACCATGGCGTCACCATGGCGATCGAGCCGCTCAACCGCTTCGAGACCGACCTGGTGAATACGGCGGAGCAGGCGAAGCGGTTGATCCGCGATGTCGGCCTGGACTCGGTGCGCATTCACCTGGATACATTCCACATGCACATCGAGGAAAAGGACGTATACGAAGCGATAGTGCTGGCCGGCGAGGACCTGGTCTATGTCGACAGCAGCGAGAGCGATCGCGGTACGCCCGGAAAGGGACAGGTACATTGGGATGCGGTAGCGCGCGGACTGCGCGATATCGGGTATCGCGGGGATTGCATTATCGAGTCTTTCACCCCGGCCTGCGAGGAAATCGCCGATGCGGCGGCGATCTGGCGGCCACTGGCCGAAAGCCAGGACGCGCTGGCAAGCGACGGTTGCAGGTTCCTGAAAGCCTTATTGAATTGAGCTGGATCGCATAACGATAATACCGGAGTCCATACCATGCCTGCTGATAACATCGACCGCCGTCGTCTCTATCACATCGGTAATCTCTCCATTTTCATGATTGGTCTCGGCTTCGCGGTGCGCGCGAACATTGCACCGGACCTGCAGCACGAGATCTACGACAAACTCGACCTTGCCAATTCCGCAGCCATGGTCGGCGAAGCGCTCGGGGCCACTTTTACGGGATTTGCCCTGACGCTGTTGTTTGGCAGCGCCCTGGTGGATCTCGTGGGTATGAAGCGGATGCTGTTGCTGTCGGCGCTGGGCTACGTGCTGGGATCGCTGGGCCTGCTGGCCGCCGCATTCATGCCTGTTACCGATACGGTGCCTCACGTGGTACTGGTGAGCCTGTTGCTCACCGGCCTGGGCTGGGGTGCGGTGGAAGCGGCATCCAACCCCATGGTCGCCTCGCTCTATCCCGAGGAAAAAACCCACCGCCTGAATATCCTGCACGCCTGGTGGCCCGCGGGTATCGTTGTCGGCGGCTTGCTGGGGGTAAGCATCTCGGCAGTCGGGCTCTCCTGGAAGTTGAATATGTTCGTGCTGCTGCTGCCGTCGCTGGTTCTTGCGTGGATGGTGGCCAGGTCCGCTTTCCCGGTAACCGAGCGTGTTGCCGCGGGTGTGAGTTATGGCGGGATGATCAGCGAGTTGCTGAAGCGGCCCATGTTCTGGGTGTTCTGGGCCTGCATGTTCCTCACCGCCGCGGCGGAGCTGGCGCCCGGCCAGTGGGTGAACATCGCGCTTTCCAATATCGTCGGCATGCAGGGCATCCTGCTGCTGGTCTATGTCAGCGCGCTCATGTTCGTGATGCGGCATTTCGCTGGCCCCATCGCGGCGCGTATTTCCCCCATCGGGCTGATGTTCGTCTCCTGCCTGGCGGCCGGCGCGGGCCTGTACCTGCTCAGCCTCGCTGATTCCCCGCTGCTGGCATTTGCCGCGGCTACCGTGTGGGGCATCGGCGTGTGTTATATGTGGCCCACCATGCTGGCAAACGTCTCCGAACGGTTTCCCCGCGGTGGTGCCATGGCAATGGGGCTGATGGGTTTCGCCGGTGGTATGTCCATCCAGTTTGTCCTGCCGCAGATGGGGGCGATCTTTGATAACGCCAGGGCGGAAGCCGCTGGCGGTGCGGCCAATCTTGCCTCGTTATCGCCAGAAGCGATGCAGGAGGTGGTTCGTTACGCCTCGATAGAATCCTTCCAGGCAGTCGCATTTGTGCCGCTGTTGCTGTTGCCGGTATTCGGGCTGATCTGGCTGTTCGACCGCCGCAAGGGCGGATACCGGCCGGAACTGGTCGGGGAGCCGGGTGCGCCGGTGCACCCGACAGATGTGTAACGGGAACGGTCGCGTATCAGCTATCTACAGCTTTTCCAGTTCTGCCTGGATATCCCGCAAGCTCGATTCATTGATCATATTGGGCGCGTAAGTCTGCAATTTTTGCAGGCTGATCGAACCGGCCATGCGGGTCTGCGGGTTCTCCGTGAAGCCGGGTAGGAATTTATCCATGACAGCCCGGGCGCGGGAGTCTTCGAGTAACTCGGAGATTGGGGTAGCGCTCACATTGAATCCCGAACCCGCAACCAGCAGGGAGCGGTCCTCCATCCAGGCGTAGAACTCGTCTGCCCAGAGCGCCGAGGCGGCGCCGTTGCCCTCCATGCCAAACCCGTGGCCGCCACTCTGGTAGAGGTGTGCCTCAAATGGCCGATCGGCGGCCTGCAGGTCGTTGAGGTAATCCAGCGGCCTGCCACCTGAAGTGAACAGCCTGTCGTCGAGGGTGATGGCCAAAAAAGTGGGTGGCGCGTATTCGGGGATGTCACGGCTCCACAGCGGTGGGTAGATCGGGGCGATAAAGTCCGGTCGTATACCGGCGTCCTCCTGGTCGCCTGCGTCGATGGCCAGCATCGCTCCGGCAGAGAACCCGAGTATGCCGACGCGGGCGGGATCCACGTGCCAGGTGTCGGCCTGTGTCCGTACAAGTCTAATCGCGGCCTCGAGGTCGGCGACGGCTTGTACCGGTGTGGGTATGCGTGGAGCATCGCCTTTCCCCTCACCAAGCTCCTTCATCTTCTCGGCGCTGGAGCGGCGCCACTCCTCGACTGCTACCGGGGTCTGGTTCAGCCTGTACTTGAGTACGAAGGCCGCGATCCCGCGGCTGGCGAGCCACTCGGCAACAGCAAAACCCTCCTCGGTCATGGAGAGCATCTCGAAGCCACCGCCGGGCGCGACAATGACAGCTGTTCCTGTTTCTTCGCCGCGTGTGGGCAGAACCGGTGTCAGTGTGGGATTCGTGACATTGCGGGCGACGAGGTTGCTTCCCATGCATTCCCAGAGTTCGCTGGCTGGCCCGGTACTCTCTGTCAGCGGTATAGCGGCTTCCGCATGGGGCAGGGGATCTGGAACCGCATCGGGACAAGTCGCGGGCTGGGCCTGCACTGCCAGTGTCGAGGTGAGGAGGCAGCCTGCAAACGCTAGTCGGGACCACTGCAATACGCGGCGGAACGCGCCCACGCCCAGCGCGGGTGACTCATTTACTGGAGACATATCATTTATCTTTTTAGTTGTGTATGTAAACGATTGCAAAGATTAGCAACGGCTCGGGGTTGCTGCAAGCGAGTGTCGCACTGCACGGATGTCAGGGCCGGGAGTTACCTGGGTGCAGCGGTCGACTCGCGGATGATTAGCTGGTGTGGCAGGGTAATGGACGTGTTGACCGATGTGTCTCCGCCCAGCAGTCCAAGCATCAGTTCCATGGCACTGCCGCCCATTTTCCGTCGGGGCTGCAGGATGGTGGTGAGTGGGGTAGCGCAGTAACCGGCGATATCCAGGTCATCAAAACCGATGATCGAGATATCCCGTGGCACACGCAGTCCGGCTTCCCTCAGGGCCTTCATCGCGCCCATGGCGATCTCGTCATTGGCGCAAAAAAGTGCCGTGGGCCGAGGGCTGCACTGGAGCACGCTTTTCGCCTCGCTGTAGCCTGACGCCAGCTTGAACTCGCCGTACTGGATATGGCTGGAGGGCGCGCTCAGCCCGGCCCTGCGCATTTCACGTCGAAAACCCTTCAGGCGTTCCTTGCACAGACTGAAGTCTTTTGGCCCGCCGAGAAATGCAATGTGGCTGTGACCGAGGTCGATGAGATGCCGGGTCGCATCGGCGGCTGCCTGGACATTGTCGATCCCTACCTTCGGCAGGGGGATTTTCCCGGTATATTCACCGACCATGACCAGCGGTGGCCATTTCTGGTCGGCGGACTTGCGGCGTGGATCAACCCTGAATGGAATATTCATTCCGAGGCTAATGATCCCATCGGCCATCCGTTGCGACACGAGAGCGCTGTAGGCGCTCTCGATCTCCGGGTCCTGCTGGGTTTCCCCGAGGAGAATCTGGTACCCGTGCTTGCGGGCCACGAACTCGATCTCCTGGACGATACTGGAATAGAACAGGTTCGCTATATCCGGCACCAGCACGACGATCGTCTGGCTCTTGCGTCGGCGGAAATTGCTCGCCATCACGTTGGTGACATAGCCGCAGCGTTCCACTGCGGCCATCACTTTTTCCCGGGTGGATTCTGCGACTTTTTCAGGTCTGGAAAGCGTCCTCGAGACCGTTGCGACCGAAACCCCGGCGATTTCGGCGACTTCCTTGATAGAGACCATGGTGTATTCCTGTTGGCAAGCAGCGGATTATATTGCAGAACGCCGCGGGGGTCTTGCAGTCGCCTGGCCTCGGGTTAGTGGTGTCAGTGTTCCGGGCAGCCTCCGTTCTGCCGGTCGGCAGCCCACAGGACGGCCTGTTCGAGCATCTCGACGTGCCCCGGTTCAGAGTAGCTTTCCGCCGTATGGCCCATGGCGGAATACAGCGCGCGTCCGCTGCCGATGCATTGTTTCCAGACGATGGGGTGGTCCTTGCCCATCCTGACATCCTTGCCGAAGAACAGTGGGGAGTAGGTGGACTCGTCCAGTGTCGCGAGAATGGTTTTACCGTGCTTGCGCGGGGTCTCGTCGTAGGAGTACCACTCGTCGGTGCGGTACCATTCGCTGCCGAGGTGGTTCATCACCGGATCGTCTTGCGCTTCGATCACCACCCGCGCCTCCTGGAATTGCGGATCCATTGGGTGGCCGATGAAATGCGCCCCGATCAACACGTCATTCTGCCACTTCCAGCTGGACGAAGTGTCGCCCGCGCCATGGATGCCAACCCAGCCCCCGCCGTTTTCCAGGTAGTCGACCATAGCCTGCTGCTGTTGTTGATTGAGCAGGTCCCCGGTGGAGTTATTCCAGACGATCACGTCGAATTTGGCCAGGTCCTGTGGATTGTAAACGGCGCCGTTCTCGGTGATGAACAGGGCCCAGCCGTTTTTCTTCGCGAGTTTGCGGAACATGGCCTCCGCCGCGGGAATCGCTTCCTTGTGAATAAACGAGCCGGTCTTGGAAAACACCAGTACCGCCGGCTTACCTTCCAGCGGTGGGATTTCCGGTGGCACGGTTTCGTAGGAGGGCAGCCGCCAGAACCCTCGAGAGCGCATCTGGTAGTACGCGTAGGCCGCCACCAATACCGCGAGGGCGAGCACGATCATCAAAATTCTCAGTAGCCACTTTTTCATTTGTCGTCCTGTATCTGGCTGCTCGAAGAAGTCATCAATGTTCTTTCAGGCTGGGTTGGCGGGAATCCCGAATCAGATCGCGCCTTCCCCAAGTTGCGTGACCGCGTAATCCGCCGCGCGGGCGGTGAGCGCCATATAGGTCAGCGAGGGGTTTACACAGGAGGATGAAGTCATGCCCGAGCCGTCGGTAACGAAGAGGTTGGGTACGTCGTGTGACTGGCTCCAGCGGTTGAGTACCGACTCCTTTGGGTCGTTGCCCATGCGTGCGGTACCCATCTCGTGGATGGCTTCCCCTCCGACGGAGTTGTTGATGAAACTCATGGTGTACACCGCGCCGGCCTTTTTAAGCATCTCCTCGCCCTGGGCGGCGATGTCCTCGCGCATCTTCTCCTCGTTCTCGCGGAACTTGAAGTCGAAGCGCACTTGCGGAATACCGAAGCGATCGGTTTTTTTTCCGTCCAGCGTAATCCGGTTGTCGCGGTAGGGCAGACACTCGCCAAACCCGCTGAGGTACATCATCCAGGGGCCGGGCTTGCGCAGTGCATGCTTGAACTCCGCGCCGAATCCAGGTACCTGGCCGGCCTGCGCCTGCCAGCCAAAACGCATCGAGCCACCCTGGAAGCCGTAGCCCCGCAGGAACTCGACACCTTCATTCTGGTCGCCGACATTGCGGAAACGGGGTATGTAGATACCGTTGGGACGCCAGCCGTAGGTGACCTTGTCCTCCAGCCCCTGGAAGAAACCCATGGCTGCCGTACCGAGGGTGTGGTCCATCAGGTAGTGGCCTAAAACACCGCTGGAGTTGGCCAGGCCATTCGGGAATGCCTCCGAGCGGGAGTTGAGCATGATCTGGGTGCTCGCCACGGTACCGCCACACAAGAAGATCATTTTCGCGGTGTAGGTGGACTTTTCCCTCGTATTGGCGTCGATGACCCGCACACCGGTTGCGCGCCGGGTACCCGGGTCGTAATCGATCCCCGCTACCACGCTGTCGGGCTTCAGTGTCAGGTTGTTGGTCTTGCGCGCCGCGGGAAGGGTGGAACTCTGGGTAGAGAAATAGGCGCCGACGGAGCAGCCGCGCTCGCAGGGGCCGCAATAATGACAGGGGGCGCGCCCTTCCTTCGGTTCGGTGAGGACGGCAACCCGGCCAATGGTCATGATCCGATCGTCGTAGTTTTCCGCGATCTTACCCTTTACTTGTTTCTCGAGGGCAGTCATTTCCATCGGTTTCTGGAACTCGCTGTCCGGCAGTTGGGGCAGGCCTTCGGCCTGTCCGCTGATGCCGACGAACCGCTCAACATAGCTGTACCAGGGGGCGATATCCTTGTAGCGGATCGGCCAGTCGATACCGTGGCCATCCCGCTGGTTGGCCTCGAAATCGAGGTCGCTGTAGCGGTAGCTTTGCCGCCCCCAGAGCAGGGATTTTCCGCCCACCACATCGGCCCGGTACCAGAGAAACTGCTCCGGATCCTCGACATAGGGGTTTTCCCTGTCGTTGTTGAAGTAATGGCGGGTGGGTTCATTGAACGCGTACAGCGTACTCTGAACGGAATAATCCTTCTCGTACAGTTCGCGCAGCGGTTTGCCGCGGTAGGGGATTTTCCAGGGCGCGATGTGCTCGCCGGTGTAGTCTTTGCCGTGTTCGATCATACGGCCGCGGTCCAGCATGAGTACCTTGAGGCCCTTCTCGGTGAGTTCCTTGGCGGCCCAGCCACCAGTGACGCCGGATCCGATGACGATGACGTCAAATTGCGGGGTTGTCTCTTGCATGATTATGTTCTCGCGTCTGCGGTCAGGCTTCAGTGGGTAAATTCACGGCCGACCTTGTTGAAGTCGTAGCTGCCGTCGAAATACCCCGGCATGGGGAGGTATTTCAGTTCCTCGGTGGCGCCCACCTCGGAGGTGTAGTAGCCGAGCACGACGAGTTCCTTCAGGCGCTTGAAAAACGGCGCGTTTTCGTCTTCCTTGGGAACTTTCATGCGCATCTGCTGGGGGCTGGCGTAATCCTTGGCTGCAGCTTCCTCGGCCTTGAGTGCGTCGATACGGGTAGACTCGGCGGACTCGCTGAAAGGCTTCCCCCCGTGCTCCCTGCAATACCCATCCAGGCTGACCAGCCCCTGCATGAATATTTCTCGCTCGTTGGGCTTGTACCAGTCGCCGACGATGCTGGTGATGAAATCGGGTACTCCCGCGGCGATGGCGCCGGGGGTATCCGTGGTGGGGATAATCATTTCCGAGAGCAGTTCTACAGCCTTGCGCTGGTCGGCACTGAAAGCGGCGGTTGCCGTGCCCTGGTGCAGGTCAGCGCCAGCGGCCAGTGCACGGGAAACCGATGTGCCGGCCGCGGCTCCGAGCAGGCTTACGGAAAATTTCAACAGGTCACGTCTTTGCATAGGGAACTCCCGGCGCGATGGGGTAGCTACGAATTGATGATTGATTCCGGTCAGGCTGGCTCGCCTGTTGTCCATGGGTGCCGCGCACAGTGTGAGTATGGCTGTCGCGTGGAATTATTATCGACGGGCCCGCCATCAATAATTTGGCAGGTCATCTGCAAAAAAGTATGCAATCGTTTACATGCCATGTCAACTTTATGCCTTTGCTTACAGTCGCTTCAGTCGGACTCAACGTACTCGACGATAAGTACTTCTATTCCCGCACCCTCTAAAAGGGCGATCATTTTTTCCGGCGCACGCGAATCCGTGATCAGTACGTCCACGTTTTCCAGGGGGGTGAAGATCAGGTTGCTGCGCCGTCCCAGTTTGGAACTGTCGGCCAGAATAACCAGCTCATCGGATTGCCGTTGCAGCTTCTGCTCGGAACGGATCAGAAGGGGATCCGATTCCATGACCCCGAATTCGCCGATACCCGGGGTACCCATGAACATCTTCCCGGCGTGGTAATACTGGATGGTGTCATTGTCGAAGGCGCTGAGAACGATACCCTGGCGCGGGTAAATTTCGCCCCCCGGCAGGGTGACCTGGTTGTGGCTGTTGGCGACCAGCTCCTGCGCCAGTACGAAAGAGTTGGTGAGGATCTTGAGATGCCGGCGATTGAGAAACTCGCCCATCATGTAGGTGGAACTGCCACCGTTGATGATGATGGAGTCGCCTTCCTCGCACAGGCTCACCGCGCGTTCGGCGATGGCGCGCTTGGTCGCGGTGTGCTTTTCCCGGTCCAGCAGGAAGGCGGAACTGTTCAGGCTCGGGCGTTGTGCTTCGCGGTCGCCGGATTCCAGCACCTCGGCACCGCCGCGAATCCTGCGCAGTTGCTGCAGCTCCGCCAGCTTGCTGATATCGCGCCGGATGGTCGCTTCAGAGCTGTGCAGTTGCTCGGTGAGTGATTTGACGCTCGCAAACTGCTGCTCTTCGAGAATTTCCAGAATCATCTGGTGTCGCTGTTTCTCCAGCACCTGTATCCCTTACGTTGGCATTCGCCTGCATCCGCTCACTGGCGATCGATTATGACTGAATTTTACCGGTGGAGGAATCGGACGGCGGCAGGTTCATACGATCCCGCTGCCGCTATGCCCGCTCGCCGGCCGCAATTTGGCTACCCGTGCGCGGTAACCAGCGGCGCGATAGCTGCCTATCGGATCGATGGCGCCCTGCTGCTGGTAA
Organism: Haliea sp. E17; assembly: GCF_048323675.1. Classification (NCBI taxonomy): domain Bacteria; kingdom Pseudomonadati; phylum Pseudomonadota; class Gammaproteobacteria; order Cellvibrionales; family Halieaceae; genus Haliea; species Haliea sp. E17. The sequence goes on along the minus strand of NZ_JBLWFK010000002.1, from coordinate 989,668 downwards.
CGCGCCATGGCCAGAATCGGTGACACGTCGGTATTGAACGCGGCCTTCAGGGTGTTGCTGGCCATGATGGCGTCGTTGTTTTCCTGGTGGTGGTCCAGGGCTTCACGATTCACCAGCAGTGCCTTGACGTAGGAGCGCTGCACCTCCAGGGCCGAATTGACCAGGCTCTCCACCGGGTCGGTGACGTTGTGCGACTGGTCCAGCAGGTAGCGCGGGCCGAAACCGGCCTGCCGGCGATGCTGGGCGTCGACCAGCTCGTTGAAGATCAGGAACTGCTGATAGGGGTGGATTGACCCGCTGTCGAGGTCGTCGTCGCCGTACTTGCTGTCGTTGAAATGAAACCCGCCGAGCTTCCTGAACTGGATCAGTCGCGAGACGATCATCTCGATATTGGTATTGGGCGCGTGGTGCCCAAGGTCGACTAGGCTCTTCGCTTTCTCGCCCAGTTCCATGGCTGCGAGCAGGTTGCTGCCCCAGTCCTGGATGACCGTGGCGTAGAACGCCGGCTCGAACATCTTGTGCTCGATGTGCATTTCCCAGTCGTCGGGCAGCGCAGCGTAGATGGCGCGGCCACTGTCCAGGTAGCGCTCGAAGGCGCGCTGGAAGTGCTGTTGGCCGGGGTGATTGGCGCCGTCGCCAACCCATACGGTCAGGCAGTCGGAGCCTAACTGCCTGCCCCATTCGATGCACTGGATGTTGTGCTTTACTGCCTGCTCGCGGGTTGCAGCATCCGTATGGGTGAGGCTGCCGAACTTGTAGGAGAGCGATTGCCCGGGCTGGTCCTGGAAGGTGTTGGAGTTGATGGAGTCCCAGCCCAGGCCCAGCGCGTCGGCGTACTCGCGCAGTTCGGTGAAGTCGTCCACCCGGTCCCAGGGGAAGTGCGGCGATACCCGCGGCGTGCAGCGGGACAGCTGCTGGATCACCGCGCAGTCCTGCAGTTTTTCATACACGTTGCGCGGCTCACCGATACCCGGGAAGCGGGCAAAACGCGTGCCCCCGGTGCCCACACCCCAGGAGGGGACGGCGATTTCGAAGGCCCTTGCGCGTTCGGTGATCTCCCCGATGTCGATCGATTGCCGGGCCAGCGTCCGGCCCAGCGCGGCGTAGTCTTCTTCCAGCCCGGGAAGGTGCAGCTGGTTGTTCTCGGCGACTTGTTCGTCACTGATTCTGATCTGTTCGGCCATGGCGGTTACCTGCAAAATAAATCGTTATAGCTTTTGATATGTGGCGCCTAGCGCGTGAATGACGGCGCATGCCCGGCATCCACGTTCAAAATGTTACCCGTGGATTTGGCGGATACGTCCGCGGCGAGGAAGTACACTGCCTCGGCGATATCCTCGGGGAAGACATTGCGTTTTAGCAAACTGCGTTCGCGGTAGTGCGCTTCCAGTTCGTCCTCCTGCATGTTGTAGGCTGCGGCGCGTTCCTCCCGCCACTTGCCGGACCAGATGCGTGAGCCGCGCAACACAGCGTCCGGATTAACCACGTTGCACCGGATACCCAGTGGTGCGCCCTCCAGCGCCACCGCCCTGGCGAGTTGGATTTCGGCGGCCTTGGCAGTGCAATAGGCGGAGGCGTTGGGCGAGGCCACGAGGCCGTTCTTGCTGGCGACGAATACCACTGCGCCACCGGTGTCCTGGGCCTTCATCAGCCTGAACATCTCGCGGCTGACGAGAAAATAGCCGGTGGCGAGTACGCCCATGTTTTTGTTCCAGAGTTCCAGGGATGTTTCGTCCAGCGGGGCGGCGCTGGCCAGGCCGGCATTGGATACCAGTATATCCAGCCCGCCGAAGTTCAGGGACGTCGCGGCTGCGGCCGCCGCTACGGCGGACTCGTCGGTGACGTCGCAGACGACTTTACCGATCACGTCGCTGGAGTACTTTTCAGCCAGTTCGCTGCCCGCAGTCTCCAGTGCCTGGGCATCGATATCCGCCAGCATCACGCAGGCGCCCTCCCGCAGCAGGCGCTCGGCGGTGGCGCGACCGATGCCACCGGCGCCGCCGGTGATGAACGCGACTCTTCCAGCCAGTGACTTTGGCCTGGGCATGCGCTGCAGCTTCGCTTCTTCCAGCTGCCAGTACTCGATGTCGAAGGCCTCCTGCTCCGGCAGCCCCACGTACTCGTCGACCCCGTTGGCTTCGCGCATGACGTTGATCGCATTGGTGTAAAACTCTCCGGCGATGCGCGCCGTCGCCTTGTCCCTGGCGAACGTGATCATGCCCACACCGGGCACTAAGTAGACCACCGGGTTGGCGTCGCGCATGGCGGGACTGTCGGGATGTTTGCAGCGCTCATAGTAGGCTGCGTACTGTGCGCGGTAATCCTCCAGTTGTGGTTTCAGGCGCCCGGCGCAGCGCGCAAGTTCGGCATCCAGGTCATCGGTTTCGGGATCGAAGTCCAGTACCAGTGGACGGATCTTGGTGCGCAGGAAATGGTCCGGGCAGGATGTACCCAGCGCTGCCAATAGGTCCAGGTCCCGTGCATTGACGAATTCCATCACGACAGCGCTCTGGTCGAAGTGGCCGACCTGGCGCTGGGTGGCGCTGATCTGGCCGCGGATGAGGGGCATCAGGTGGGCGGCTACCCGGGCGCGCCCGGTTTGGTCCAGGACGGTACTGCGTGCAGGTCCGCCAAAGGCGGGCTTTCGGTTGTGTTGTTGCAGCCAGTCCGCGGCTCTCTGGATCACCGCCAGCGTGTTCAGGTAGCAGCCCTTCGCAGATTCGCCCCAAGTGAACAGACCGTGTCCTTCGAGGACGATACCCTTGATGTCGGGTTGTTCCAGGCACAGGGCTTCAAGCTTCAGTCCCAGGTCGTAGCCCGGGCGCTGCCAGGGTAACCAGCCCAGCTCGCCGCCGAATATCTCTGCCGTGAGCGCCTTGCTGTTGCTGGTGCAGGCGATGGCGATCACCGCATCCGGGTGCATATGGTCGACGTGCGCGTGCGGGATGTAGGCGTGCAGGGGCGTGTCGATGCTGGCGGCCCGGCTGTTGAGGTTGAAGGTGCAATGGGGCAGGTAGGCCACCATTTCGTCTTCGTGCGCCAGGCCACGGTAGAGGGGCTTCAGTTGGCGCAGCTTGTCCATGTAGAGGGTGGCGAAGCCATCAAGCCCGATCGAGCCCAGGTCGCCGCCGGAGCCTTTCACCCACAGTACTTCCCGGGATTCGCCGGTCAGCGGGTCCGGTTGCCGCAACTTGGCGGATGTGTTGCCGCCGCCGTAGTTGGTGATGCGCAAATCCGCACCCAGCAGGTTGGACCGGTACTGCAGCAGTTGCGGCGCGTCGAGGTGGGCGGCGTGGTTATCATCCCAGAGATTGGGCAGGCGAGGGGCCATGGCGGGTTCTCTATCACTGTGATTCCGGTCGTTGGGGTCTGGTTGCCCGGGCATGAACCAGTCGTGCTTGCCACCGGTGGGTGAACGCATATGATTGTAAATGACTGATTATCGAGATTCAAATGATTGTTAATGGTTGATGTTGCGATATTTGATCGCTGTGGTTACTATTCGAGCCAAATCACCTACAAAAATAATCAGCGTTGCGACCACTGTCCGCGATGCGAGGCGCCGGAGAGCCCCCGATGTCCGACATCACCGAGTTCGAAACCTCCCCCGTTACGCCGGACAAGCTCCAGCCAGCACGCTACTTCGCAGCGAGTTTTGCCGGTGAGCATGTCGCCGGTACCGAGTTCGTCATCGGTGCCATGTTCGTGACCTGGGGGGTTAGCACTGCGGACATTTTCTGGGGCCTGCTGTGGGGCAACCTGCTGGCGGTATTGACCTGGACTTTCGTGTGCGCCCCGATAGCCGTCGATACGCGGCTGACCCTTTACGCCTATCTCAAGCGGATCGCCGGTCCCGGCACGATCCGCATTTACAGCGTGGTCAACGGCATCCTGTTCTGCATCCTCGCCGGTACGATGATTACCGTATCCGCCTCGGCGGTGCGCATCCTGTTCGATATTCCGGCGCAGGTGCACTGGTATCCCACCGACGGGCGCTTTGTGCTGGTGGCACTGGCGGTAGGTGCCGTGGTCGTCGCCATCGCCATCAAGGGCTTTCGGCGGGTGGCGCAATTTGCCGAAGTGTGCGCGCCGTGGATGATCCTGATGTTCATTGCGGGTGCGCTGTCCATGTACCCCTTGCTGCAGGCTGCGGCCGGCGGCGATGCGGGCTTCGGCGAGGTGGCGGACCGCTTTATCTGGCGCGGTGACAAATCGGAGCTTTCCGCCTGGCACGTGGCTGCCTTCGCCTGGGTTTGTAACCTCGCCATGCACGGCGGCCTGTCCGACATGACAGTGCTGAGATACGCAAGGCGCTACGAATACGGTTACTTCTCGGCGTTCGGAATGTTCATCGGCCACTACCTCGCCTGGGTGTGTGCGGGGATCATGGGTGCGGGGGCCGCGCTGGTTCTGGGGAAATCCATTACCGAACTGGATGCCGGGGGTGTGGCCTACGAGGCGCTGGGTTCAGCCGGGATACTGGCCGTCATCATCGCCGGCTGGACGACCTCTAATCCGACAATCTACCGCGCCGGTCTCGCCTTCCAGTCGCTGCGACCGAGTTGGAACCGCGAGGTGGTGACAGCGGTCGTGGGGGCGGTCACCACCGTGATCGCCTGTTTCCCCTTCGTGTTTTCCCGGCTGATGGATTTCGTCGGCATGATGGGTCTGATCCTGGTGCCCGTGGGGGCGGTGATAGTGGCCGAGCATTGGCTTTTCCCGCGCCTGGGCTACACCCGTTACTGGTCGCAATACCGGGGGCAGTCCACCAACCTGCCGGCGGTGCTGTCCTGGGGTATCGCACTGCTGGTGGCCTTCGGGCTGAACCGGGCAGGCGTGCACCTGTTCTTCCTGCTTGTGCCCGTGTGGATCACGGCGACGCTGGCCTACCTGGTCCTGGCGGGCGCCATGGGGGCGCGCCAGGCCTACCCGCAGGCATCGGGAGACGCGCAGGCGGAAGCCGAGCGCCAGGCCGCGGAGCAGGCTTGCCTGGCACAGGCTCGCGAGTTGGGCGCAGCGGGTCGGCACCGGCCGGGTCCACTTCGCCGGCTGTCCCGGGGCCTCGCGCTACTTGCGCTGATCGCCTGTATCGGGATGGCCCTCTGGGCCCTGGGTGGTGGCGACCTGCAGCTGTTCCGGCGCTGGTTGTGGCTGCCCACTCTGGTCTATTTTGCCGCCGCCATACTGTGGGTCGTCCGCAGTGAGTCCGGCGACAAAGCTGCAGCGTGAGGTCGGCCTGTGTCCCCTTGCAGCTTTGTTCTCGATATCGGCAAGACCCATATCAAGGCTCACGTGATCGATGCCGCAGGCGACTCGGTCGCCTCAAGGGAGACCCTCAACAGGGTGCAGTCCGAAGGTGTCTACCCGCACTATGCGATCGACGCTATCTGGCGCTTTCTGCTCGATAGCCTCGAATCGCTCAACCGGACATTTCCAATCACTGCGATCGCGGTGACCACCCATGGCGCGGCAGCTGCGCTGGTGGACCGGGAGCGGGGAGGGGATGGTCTCATCCTCCCCGTGCTGGATTACGAATTTGTCGGCATCGAAAGCATCGATGAGGCCTATCGGAAGGAGCGGCCCGACTTTTCCGAAACCGGCTCCCCGGAGCTGCCCGCCGGTCTCAACCTCGGCCGGCAACTGGCCTGGCTGGAAGCGCGATTCCCGGTGGAGTTCGCCGCTGCAACCGACATATTGATGTATCCACAGTACTGGGTGTGGCGCCTGTGTGGCGAGCGGGTGAGCGAGGTCAGCTCACTCGGCTGTCATACCGACCTCTGGGCGCCCTGGGAACAGGGGTACTCCTCGCTGGTGACCACCCGCGGCTGGACGCAAAAATTCCCCCGCCTGGTACCGGCGTGGGAGAACGTCGGCCGGATAACCGCCACTGTGGCGGCGCAAACCGGCCTGTCACCGGACTGCGCGGTTATTGCCGGGGTTCACGACAGCAACGCCAGTTACCTTAGATACCGCCGGGGTATGCCGGAGCGCCCCTTCAGCGTGGTGTCGACGGGTACCTGGGCAATTGTCATGGACTCATCTGCGGGGCGGGAAAAGCTGGACGCGGAGCGCGACATGCTTGCAAACGTCGATGTCTACGGTCGGCCGTTTGTCTGCTCCCGGTTCATGGGTGGCCGTGAATACCAGGCGATCTGCGAATTTCTCGGCGGTGACCCGGACGCGCCATTCTCAACCGCGGATATCCTGGCCATCATCGCCGCGGGCCTGCTGTGCCTGCCGACCTGGCAGGCCGGGAGCGGTCCCTTCAGCCAGCGGCGCGGCCGTATCCAGGGAGCCGTGGCGCCGGACACTGTGCCGGCGGCGCTCGCCAGCCTGTATTGCGCGCTGGTACTGGATTACCAGCTGGAACTCCTGGGTTCCAGTGGCGACATCGTCATTGGCGGCGCCTTCCTGAAGAACGCGGGACTGTGCGGCCTGTTGGCCAAACTGCGCGAACCGCAGCAATTGCTGTGTTCGGCCGACCTCACGGGAACTGTCCAGGGTACCGCCATGCTCACCCGTTGGGAGCATCCCGCGCGGCTGGAACCGATGCAGGGGATAGAACCGGTCCAGATCGACGGCCTGGCGGAGTATCGCGCGCTCTGGCGGGAGAGTGTCCTCTCCTTTGCGAACTGAAGTACCTGACTGAAACAGGAGCACAAATGCCTTCACTGAAGGGGTGTTACAACATCGGGGATTTGCGGCGGCGGGCGAAGGCCAGGCTGCCCGCACCGATGTTCCACTATATCGACGGCGGCTCCGATGACGAGTGGACGCTGCGTCGCAACACCAACGCCTTCGACGATTGCGAGTTGATGCCGAATTATTTGCGGGATATCTCGCAGGTTAAGTTGGGCAAGACGGTGATGGGACGGGAACTGGCCCTGCCTTTTTTCCTGTCACCCACGGGAATGTCGCGCCTGTTCCACCATGAGAAGGAACTGGGCGCGTGCCGCGCCGCGGACAAGTTCGGGACGCTTTACAGCCTGTCGACGCTCTCCACCACAAGTCTCGAGGATGTGGCGGCCGCGACGGCGGGGCCCAAGATGTTCCAGATATACATCCTCAAGGACCGGTTACTCACGCGCGAATTCGTGCAGCGCTGTAAATCCAGCGGATACCACGCACTGTGCCTGACCGTGGATACGATGGTAGCGGGCAACCGCGAGCGCGACCTGGTCAACGGCATGACCATGCCGCCGCGCATCACCAGTATCTCCAATTTCTTCAGCTATGCCCGCAGTGTCCACTGGTGGCTGAACATGCTGCGCGATCCGGACTTCCGCCTCGCCAACGTGGCACACCGGGTGGATGCGCTCGGCGGCGGTGCAATGGGACTGATTGATTACGTCAACAGCCAGTTCGATCGCAGCGTAACCTGGGACGACGTGGCCTGGCTGGTGGAACAGTGGGATGGCCCCTTTCTGATCAAAGGGCTGCAATCGGCGCAGGATGCGAGGCGGGCCATGGATGTTGGCGCGACCGGCGTGATGATTTCCAACCATGGAGGGCGACAGCTGGATTCGACGCCGGCGCCGTTCGACTGCGTGGAAGACATGCGCAATGCAGTCGGCGACGGACTGGAGCTGATTGTGGACGGCGGTATTCGCCGCGGAACCCATATCATCAAGGCGCTGTGCCGCGGCGCCGATGCGTGCTCGGTCGGGCGGGCCTATCTCTATGGGTTGGCGGCTGGCGGCCAGGCCGGAGTGGAAAGGGCCCTCGAGCTACTGCGATCCGAGCTCGAGCGGGGGCTCGCGCTTCTGGGCGTGGCAGATGTAAGTGAACTGGGGCCGGGTCATCTCCGCGAACTGTGCTCCGGCGATTTCAAGGCGGGTAATCAAGCTCCAGACCAAGGGGCAAGAGGTTAATCATAATGACTGATTCGAGTACAGCGTGTGCAGCGGGCCGTTGTTCAGGTAAATCCAAACAGGCATCCCGTAGGCGGGCAGCGAATAAGCACGACCCGGAAGAAGCGGTCAGATTCAAATATGAATTGATAAGTTTGGCGACAGCAATTATTATCCGACCATATGGTCCAACCAATTGGTCCAAACATGCCGATCGACTATTCGAATAACAGTGGATCTGACCATTTCCGGAAGCAAGTCGAGCCCCGCCGTCAGCGCAAGGCAGCACGCCATGGGCGCATGTAGTAGCGGGTTATCGAATGTCTTCCCTTGAGAGGGAGACCGGCATTCTTGATCTCAAGACTAGAAAACCTTAAACACCATAAGGACAACGATAATGACTCATACTTTGCGAGAAGCCGTTCGTAGATATACACAATACCTGGCCGCCGGCACGACATCCCTGGCCCTGATACCGGGTTCAGTGCTGGGCCAGGATCAGGATTCTTCGAAGACCCTTATGCTCGAGGAAGTCGTCGTTACCGGTACCTTGATTCGTGGCATCCAGCCGACCGGCTCACAGGTGATAGGCATCGACGAAGATGCGGTCACTGAAATTGGCGCGGTGACCACCAACGAGATGCTGGCTACCGTGCCGCAAGTGTCCAACTTCTTCAACGCGCGACCGGAACAGGACCCGCGAGGGACAGACAGGCTCACACTGAACCGGCCGAACCTGCGTGCCCTGCCGGGAATCAACTCCGCCTCCGGTTCGACCACGCTGGTTCTGGTCGACAGCCATCGCCTGACACCCATGGGGGTGAATGAATCCTCACTGGACGCAGACGTCATTCCCGCAAACGTCATTCAACGCATCGATATCGTGCCGGATGGCGGCTCCTCGCTTTACGGCGCGGACGCGGTCGGTGGTGTAATCAACTTCGTGACACTGGACAAGTACGACGGCGTCAAGGTCGACCTCGGTTACGATATTGGCGACGACTACGATGCCGGACAGGCGGCCCTTATCGCGGGTACATCCTGGGAGGGTGGCAATGGCTATATCTCCGTCTCGACCACGGACCGTGGCGAAGTCCTTAACCGCGACAGGGACTGGGCGACCTACGGGAACTGGAACGAAGACGGTACGGTTTTGACTCCCAGTGGCACCGAGTGCCTGGAGCCTGCTGGCTCGGTCAAAAGGTGGTTCTGGGTAGGGAATGTCGGCGGTAACGATCTCAACATCTGGACCGACAATCCCGCGGCCCCGGGCACTGGCGTATTCCCGGTGGGAGACCCCTGTGACATCAACGGCGCGGAGTCGTTACTGCCGAAACAGGAGCGGGATAACCTGTACGGATCCGTCTCCCAGGACATCGGCGACAACATGACGCTGAGTGCGAAAGCCTACTACATGGATCGCAAGACTACCTACGCAGGCTATCCCCTCGGCGACTCGGTAAACTCACCGACACCTACCGAACTGGGAGTGGTCGGCACACAAACGGGTGATTTGTACGACCAACCTGCAGTCGGCTTTTCCTACGCACCCAACGCCGCCTACAAGCAACGTGAACGTGAAGTCGAAATCGAGACCTGGGGTATTACGCCTGAGTTGATCATCAAGCTGGGGCAGAGCAGTTGGCAGTTGCGCAACACGCTGCATTACGGACTCTCAAAGAACAAGGTGGTAAATCCGGACTCGAATCGGCAGAAAATGCTTGCCTATGTCGATGAGGGACTTTTCGATCCTCTAAATGTCGCAGCTGCGGATGCAGCGGTTGTGACAGATATCCTGAACTGGCAGTTTGGCAACGAGACCGAACAGGAAATGTTTTTATTTCGTACCATCGCGGACGGAGAGTTGATAGAACTTCCCGCCGGTACGATGCGCGCCGCGGTGGGTGTGGAGTACATGCGGGATGACGCCAAGAAGCACACCGGAAGCACGGAGATTGGTGGCCTTGACGATCTCGGCTGGAACAGCGCCAATCGGGACCTGACTTCTGCCTACGCTGAATTGTCGATCCCGGTACTCGAGTCGCTGGACCTGTCAGTGTCCGCGCGCTATGACGACTACAGCGACTTCGGTAGCACTACCAACCCCAGTCTCGGTGCTTCATGGAGGCCTGCATCCTGGATAGAAATCTATGGTAAATGGGGGCAATCATTCAATGCGCCGACACTGCTTGACAGTCTGGCCACCGCGACAGGCGGCTTTTATGCTAATCAGGCAAACGTCGTACCAGATCCCAACAACGAGCTGACCGATCCCGCCCGTGTGGATTCTTTCCTCCTCGAGGGCGCTGGCGGCGAGTTGAAACCGCAATCGGCGGAAATCTGGGCGGCTGGCATCGTCGTGTACCCGGTCGATAACCTGCGACTCAACCTGAACTACTACGATATCGACTTCGTTGATCTGCTGGGTGCGGTCGATCCCACCTCCGCGACGGCGGTTCTGCAGAACCCCGACAAGATTATCTTCAGCCCGACCCAGGAAGAACTGGATTACTTCATCTCCCAGGTAGAAAACGCCGATCAATTTACCGATCTCGACGCGTCAACCATGGGCGTCATCGTCGATCGGCGCCAGACAAACACCGATAGCGCTCGCTTGAAAGGATTTGATTTCGGCGCCCAGTATTATCACGAGACCGGATTTGGCGATATGTCCTATGGAATATCGGGTACCTTCACTGAATCGTTCGATATCACCAAAAACGGCTTTTCATCAGACCAGCTCAAGTACAATCCGGACTTGCTGGTGACCGGTTCCATCGGCTGGACCAGGGATAACATCCGCACCAAGCTGACGCTGAACTATACCGACAAATCGGATGCTGACCCGGCCGAAGCGGTCAACCAGAGTTCCAAGGACAGCTTTCTGCTGACAAACTTCTTCGCTTCATACAATTTCAGCGCCGAATCAGGATTTACCAGCGGTTTGTCGCTGCGCCTGGTGGTGGACAACGTCTTTGATGAGGATCCGCCGGAATACCGTCGCCAGCAAAACTTCAACTATGTGGGTTTTACGCTGGGGCGGGTATACAAACTGGGGCTGACCAAGACCTTCTGAGCATACGTTGGTTACACGCCCGTTCAGCCTGAACGCACTGCCTCCCGGAATGGGTGGCAGTGCGCTTTTTCTGCCGAGTCAAAGCGGCTTTTGACCGACAGCCGTTGCGCTTGCTCACCTAGTCGGAGCGCGTGGCGACATCCGCGAAGACCAGGAAGATCAGGGCCAGGCTACCCAGGAGCGAGGAATAATACAGGGCAAACCCGGCAATCGAGGACATGAAGGTATTGACGACCAGTACACCCATGGTCGAGACAGCCAGGAAGTAAACAGTGACCGTGACGGGCATATTCAGGGCGATAATGCCGGACTTTCCAAGTTTCCGGAGAGGGTATACAAGTACAGCCCATAACAACACTGAAAACCCGAGTTGCACTCCCGAGACGACGCTCCAGAACAGCGGGCCCGTTTCGCGAATGGCGTGTAGCCAGACGGGCACGAGGCAACCCATGATCTGCAATAACGATGCGAATAGTATGGTCAGGAAACGATGACGCTGCACTGGTGACAGCGGCCTTTGAAACGCGGCGACGACGCATGCAAAGCCTGCCAGTGCCACGGCAAGTTGGGAATGAGTCAGCAGTATTTCTTCCATTGGGCCGCCCGATTATTACACGTGAGTCCACAGCACCCGGCACAGCAAAAACGCACATGCGGTGCCATTGTAAAAGCCGGCACTAGCATGGGGGAAGGCAGTTAATGCTGCAAGTACCTGAATCCCCCGCAACGAATAACTCCTGAAACGTACAGATTACCGGTGATGAGTATGGTCGATACAAACTTCAAGAGAATCACTTTCCTGGTCATGGCGCTGGTGGTCGGTGGATCGGGTACGTTTTCTGCGCCGGCGATTTCAGCAAGCGATGCGCTCACGCTCGAGCAGGGGTTCGAAGAACCACCCAATGTTGCACGCCCACGCGTCTGGTGGCATTGGTTGAATGGCAACATCACCGCTGAGGGTATTCGCAAGGACCTGGAGTGGATGCAGCGCTCCGGCATCGGCGGCCTCACCAACTTCGACGTCAACTTTGCAGTACCATCGATCGTCGATAAGCCGATTCCCTATATGTCAGGCGAATGGAAAGAAGTTTATCGCTACAGCGTTTCACTCGCCGACCAACTCGGCCTCGAGTTCGGGATTGCCGCATCGCCAGGCTGGAGCGAGACCGGCGGTCCCTGGGTAAAGCCCCGGGACGGCATGAAAAAGCTAGTCTGGAGCGAGACGTATGTGGAGGGGGGCAAGGCGTTTGACAGCGTGCTCGCAAAACCCCCGACCACTACAGGCCCCTACCAGGACCTGGCTCCCCCCAAGGACCTGAACCCCACGCCCAAGAGTGCCGACCCGGTTTTCTATGCGGATGTCGCCGTGCTCGCATACCGGGCGCAGGAGCCCGTAGTTCCGGGGCAGGTGTCGATTGCCCTGGCCGATGGCACTGGCCTGAACTCGTCCGTACTCACCGACAACAAATTCCGCGACGGCGTCGACATTCCCAAGCCAACGGCAGAGTCGCCCACCCAACTCGACATCGATTTCGCCAGCGAGCAAACCTTCCGCTCCGCGACCCTTTTCCTTCCCGGCCAGGCGGACATTTATTCCGGCCCCAAATACACCGCAGAACTCGAGATGCTGGGCCGGGAGGGTGCCTGGCAAACTGTTGGCAGTTTTCAATTGAGCACGGTGCCTACCACGATCGCCTTTGAAGAAGTGACAGGGCAAAAATTCCGTGTCGTACTGACGCAGGTAGCGGGAGAATTGAGCAATAGCGGGGATTCGGCACCGGGCTTCGATGCGCGCTATATGGATGCAATCGCCGCCTACATGGAGGGCGGCAAGACCATGGCGCTGAGCGAACTGCATCTTTCGCCCGATGTGCGCGTACACCAGTATGAAGCCAAGGCAGGATTTACGGTCGCCCCCGATTATTATGCACTGCAGCCCGCTTTGACCCCGCTGACAGCTCCAGACCTCCCGGTGAAGCCGGACGCGGTGTTAGATCTGACTTCGCAGTTGCAGCCCGATGGCTCACTGTACTGGACTCCCCCGGCCGGCCACTGGAAGATCCTGCGCCTCGGGTACTCGCTGCTGGGTAAGACCAATCATCCCGCGGTGCCCGAGGCCACCGGGCTGGAAGTCGACAAGCTAGACGCCGGCGCCGTGCGCAGGTACCTGGAGACTTACCTGCAGAATTATCGCGATGCGGTAGGTGACGACCTGGTAGGAAAGCGGGGAATCAGCGCTATCCTCACTGACAGCACCGAGGTTGGAGCGTTCAACTGGACGCCGGCCATGCTCGATCAATTCCAGCGCCTGCGCGGCTACAGCGCGCTGCCCTGGCTGCCTACCCTGACCGGCGAAGTTATCGGCTCCCGCGAGCAGAGCGACAGGTTCCTCTACGATTTCCGGCGCACCATTGCCGACCTGCACGCCTCCGAGCACTATGGCACCATCGCCAAGGTCGCCCACGAGAACGAACTCAAGGTTTATGGCGAAGCGCTGGAGGGGTGGCGGCCGTCGCTGGGTGATGATATGGACATGCGCCGGTATACGGACTACCCCATGTCCGCAGTATGGTCCTATAACCGCGAGGATGGCGCCAAGCCCTTGTACATTGCGGATATGCGGGGTGCGGCATCCGTTGCCCACCTGTATGGGCAGAACCTCGCGGCCGCCGAGTCCATGACGTCTACGCGGCATCCCTGGGATCATGTGCCCGCCGACTTGCGCAGGGTCGTCGACCTCGAGTTCCTGCAGGGAATCAATCGGGTGGTTATTCACTCCTCGGTGCACCAGCCGCTGGACGACAAACAGCCCGGGCTGTCACTGAGACATATCGGCCAGTTCTTCAACCGGCATATCGCCTGGGCCGAGATGGCCCGGCCCTGGATGGATTACATCGCGCGCAGCAGCTTCCTGCTACAGCAGGGGAGGTTTGTCGCGGATGTGGCTTACTTTTACGGCGAGGAAGCACCGCTGGGCGAACTGGTCTGGAATGGCTATCTCAAGGATGTTCCGGAGCACTATGGCTATGACTTCATCAATCCCCCAGCGCTATTGAATCTGCTTGAGGTCAGGGATGGCAGGCTGGTGACCGACACCGGGGCAAGTTACGCCGCCTTGTACCTCGGTGGTACAAGCCAGCACATGACCCTGCCCGTGTTACGCCGCTTGTCCCAGCTGGTGGAGGAGGGGGCGACCATCGTCGGCAACGCGCCAGTCGCTTCACCCGACCTGACCGACGACCGGGCGGAGTACCAGAAACTCGCTGCGCGCCTGTGGCCCGGAGATGCGGTCACCCGTGTTGGCAAGGGACGGGTTTTTGTACAAGGAAATGTCGAGGACGTCCTGTCCAGCATCGGTGTTAGGCCCGATGTAGAGTTCAGCGGTGGAGATGCCGACACCGAGTTGCCTTTCCTTCATCGCAAACTGGGGCACGGTGACATCTATTTTGTCAGCAACCGCAAGAATCGCCCGGAATCCGTTGAAGCACACTTTCGCGTGACGGGCAAGGCAGCACAGATCTGGCGTGCGGACAGCGGTGAGATTACTCCCGCTTCATATCGAATCGGGGATGGGGAGACGATCGTTCCACTCAAGTTCGACGCCGAGGAATCCTACTTCGTAACCTTCCTTGAGGACACCAGGAACGCCTCACGTACAATCCCGGAGCCGGATTACAAGCCTGTGCTATCGGTGTCTGGACCGTGGTCGATACAGTTCCAGCCGGGTCGCGGCGCTCCTTCCTCCACCGAAATGGATACGCTGTCCCCGCTCAACGAAAACGAGGTGCCGGGCATCCGTTATTTTTCCGGAGTCGCTTCGTACACGACGGCAATTGAGTTACCGGCGACGTACACATCCGGTTCTGCGACCTTGCTTGATCTGGGAGATGTTGGCGACCTGGCTGAAGTCTGGATCAATGGACAAAAGGTGGGAACTTTGTGGCACAAGCCTTTCCGGATCGACATCAGTTCAACTGTGAAAATAGGCGAAAACCAGTTAAAAGTTCGCGTGGCGAACCGCTGGGTTAACCGCCTGATCGGAGACGCCCAGCCGGAAGCCGAGAAAATCGCGTTTACCGTGACTCCAACCTACGAGGCAGATGCCCCGCTGAGACCCGCTGGCCTGATCGGTCCGGTGCGGGTACTGGCCAGAGATGGTGAATGACCTGGCCTGAAACTGGCCACCACACTGGCCTCAGTGGCTATGGCTGTGGCTTGGAATCAATTTAACTGTTGGACAGCGCACCCGCGGATCACTTGAGCGAGGTATAGACCAGCTCGTCCAGCATATCGGCCAACTGCTTGACGCTGAATTGCCCGGCTGGTTGCGCCAACCACCAGGACAAGGCCTCGAGTTGGACGCTGACCGTACTTATCACGATCAACTCGACCGGGATTTTGGTCTTCTTCGGCACTCGCTTGATAGCGGGCTGCATGCAAAGGCGCAATAACTCTGCCTTGACCGTACCGGCGGCACCACCGTTCAGCAGTGCGGACCAGAGCGCTCTGTTCTCGTTGATGAAGTTACACAGTGTGAGGTGTACTGCGTGCCGGTCGTCGGTTTCGACTACTGGCAGGGACAGCGTCACCAATTTCTCGGACTGCTCTGCGGCAATCTCCTCGAGCAGTGACTCCTTTGAGGGATGGTGCCGGAAGAATGTCGTGTAGTGCACTTTCGCCACACTGCAAATCTGGCGAATGGTGATTTCCTCCAAGGCATGACTTTTCAGCAGGTCGAGAAATGCGCTGTGCAACGCCATCCTGCTTCTAATGGTACGCGGGTCTTCCCTGCTTGACATGAATGTATCCCTGTATCTATGCTACACAATGTAGCATACATAATATAACCAGCTTGAATCCTCGCCGGAGCAGTTTCGCCGGCAACGGAATGTCATATTCAAAATATGAATTTGTCCAAGCCTTTTTATGCAGTAAGCCACGTGTTGAGGACGTGGTCCAGTAGTCTGTACTTAGCCTGAATTCTCTTGGGCAAAAAACACCGTACATAACCATAAGAGAGGTAGTACCCGATGAACCACACTCGCATGTATAGCGCTATTGCCATAGCCATGGCGCAAGCGGTTACTGTCGTGCCAGCGGCGAAAGCACAGCTGGAGGAAGTCATTGTCACGGCAGAGCGGCGCGAAGCGTCCCTTCAGGACACTGAAATTTCCATGTCGGTATTTTCAACCCGGAGTATCGAGGAGCAGGGTATCCAGACCTACCTCGACCTTTCGGCGATGGCACCCAACGTCATGATGCACGAGATGCCGGGCAAGGCCGGTGGCGCCATCTCTATCCGCGGATTCAAGAACGCCGAGACGTTTTCCACATTCGAGCCCAAGGTAGCCCTCTACCTGGATGGCGTGCTGATCGCGAAGGGCGCCGGTTCGGTGTTCGATGTGCTGGACCTGGAGCGGGTGGAAATACTGCGCGGCCCCCAAGGCACGCTATACGGCCGCAACACGGTGGGCGGCGCGGTTAACTTCATTACCAAGAAGCCGAACACCGAGGAGTTCTCCGGCAAGGTCAGCGCCAGCCTGGGCGACTACGACCTGCAGGACTTCAAGGGCTCAGTCAACATCCCGATTGGCGATACACTGGCTTTCAAGGCCAGTGCGGGTTCCATGAAACGCGATGGCTTCTGGGAGAACCGCCTGCAGAACAACAAGACACTCGGTGACAGGGACCGCCAGTCCGCCCTCCTGCAGTTGATGTGGGAGCCCACCGACAGTCTCAACTTTCTCTATGCCTATGACAAGACGGACATCGACGAAGGCTTCTACCCGAGTGCGACGGTCAACTACGGGCCATTGGCGCCACAGTTGGCGCCCTATGTGCAGGACGGCACCAAGGATCGCTATTTCGACGGATTTGATACGTTCACCAAGGCCGATATCTCCGGCCATGCCTTTACCGTAAACTGGGAACTCAACGATAACCTCTCGCTGGTGTCCGTTACCGGATATCGCGAATTCCAGGTCGACAGCTTCCAGGATTCCGACGCCACTCCCATACTCCAGGGCCATGTCTATTCCGGTGACGACTACCAGAACCTGACCGAGGAGCTTCGCCTGGTGGGCGACGGCTTCAACTCGAAACTGGAGTACGTGCTGGGTGCGTTCTACATGGACGAGGACATCAAGGACTCGTACCAGAATCTCGAAAGCGCCGCCTACGGCCTGTCCATCAATTCGGGGGCATCGGCGAAGAACGAGGTCTGGGCCGTGTTCGGCCAGGGCACCTACAGCCTCTCCGAGAAAATGGACTTCACCTTCGGCTTGCGCTACACGCAGGAAGACAGGTCGATGTCGAACAGGCAGATTCTCGAAGTCCTGGGCGGCGGGCCGGTTGTTTCCGAGTCCATTAACCCGAATGCACAGAAGGACTACGACGATCTGTCGGGGACCCTCAGCCTGAGCTACGACTGGTCCCACGACCTGATGACCTACTTCAAGGTATCCAAGGGTTATTCCAGCGGCGGTTTCAACGCGCGGCAGGCAGACCCCCAGTATTTCTACCCGGGTTACGACGAGGAGACGGTGTACACCTATGAACTGGGCTGGAAGTCCACCTGGCTGGACAGCCGGCTGATCCTGAACGGCGCACTGTTCTACAGCGACTACAGCGACCTGCAGGTCAACCAGCTGACCGAGACCGGCTCCAACAACATCGACAATGCCGGCGATGCCGAGATCACCGGTCTCGAACTCGAGGCGACTGCGATGGTCACCGACAGCTTCGAAGTCGGCGGTGGATACGGCTACCTCGACCCGCAGTACAAGAAATATATCGCCGTGGATGGAACGGACCTGAGCAACAATCACTGGGCTCACGCGCCGAAGAATACCTTTAACCTCTATGGTCGCTACCAGGTCGAGGATGTGTTTGGCGGCAATCTGGTGATGCGTGTCGATTACAGCTGGGTCGACGATTACTTCCTGCTTACCGCCAACGGACCCAACCTGGTCGATGGCAACGTCGCACCGAGCTATGACACCATCAATGCGCGCATAGCGCTGGAAGAACTTCCCTTATGGGGCGACACCCACATCACCGTCGCCGCCTGGGGCAAGAACCTGACCGATGAGCTCTGGTATAATAGCGGTTTCGACCTCAGTGATGGCTTGCTTGGCTACGTGGGCAAGTCGCCGTCAGCGCCCAGAACATGGGGCGTGGACCTGATCTGGGAATTCTAGGGCAGGGCCAGGTCCTGCGTGAGTGCAGGCTTTTCATTTTCCCCGCTTCCGTGAGGAGGCGGGGTTTTTGATGCCCGCAAGCAGCCGGTAAACGAATCCCGGGCCGGCGTCATTTGTGTGCGCTGCTGTCCGTTGCGCCAGCCAGCCCGCTTCCCCCGGCCATGCACTACACTACCGGAGCCCGGGCGAACCGAGCTTGTTTGACACAAATCGTCTCGCCAATCTATGCTATACTGTGTAGCATAGATAACATAATCAGCTGGAGGCTTCGCAGTAGCGAAGTAGAAATAAATGGGAGTACTGGAAGGAAAAACGGCGCTGGTCACGGGAGGCTCCCGCGGACTCGGGCGCGCCGTTGCGGTCGATTATGCGAAGCAGGGTGCCCTGGTCGCCATCAACTATGCGCGCAATGACGCGGCCGCTCGCGAAACCCTGGACATGATTGAAGCCGAGGGCGGGAAGGCCTTCCTGGTCAAGTGCCCCCAGGTGGACCTGGCGTCCGCGGAAGAGTTGAAGGCCGGGCTCGATGCCGGGCTAATGGAGCGCACGGGTAGCACCGGACTCGATATTCTGGTGAACAATGCCGGTGGTGGTCCGATGGCCGCTATCGATGACACGACGACTGAAATCTTCGAGCAGATTGTCTCGGACAACATGCGCGGGCCGTTTTACCTGACCAAGGTGCTGAAGCCCCAATTGCGCGACAACGGCCGGGTCATTTTCTTCAGCTCTCTCGGTGCGCGGCATTCACGTCCCAACTTCGTGGTTTATGCCATGTGCAAATCGGCGATTGAAACCCTGACATTTGTCATGGCCAAGGAACTGGGCCATCGGGGTATCACGGTGAATTGCATCATGCCCGGCCTGATTGCCTCCGACGCCAACGCGGAGTTGCGGGCGGATCCGGTCGCCAGAAAGCACTTCGAGGAAAATGTGTTACTGGGCCGGCTGGGTGAGCCATCCGACCTTTCAGGCGTCGCCACGTCTCTCGCTTCACCACAGATGGGCTATGTTACCGGACAGGTTATCGAGGTGAGTGGAGGGCTGTTTTTCTGACGGTGAGACCTCACATGCACCCGACAGCGACCAACGCTGCCGGTTTCGACACCGGCAATTAGAGAGCACGACTTATGACTGCACAGAATATTGAGGATCGCGATTACTTCACTGACGAAGAAATTCTGAACGAGCCCCGCGAGTACTTCCGCCATTGCCTGGCGCGCTCACCGGTGTATGCAGTTCCGGGCAGGGATTACCTGATGGTCACGGGGTTCCAGGAGTGTATCGAGGTGGTAAGGAATCCCCGGGATTTTTCCTCGATTTTCTGTTTTTCCCCCTACGGCGCCGGCCTGCCGCTGCCTTTCGAGCCCGAGGGTGACGATATCTCGGAGCAGATCGAGGCGTGTCGAACGCCGGACGACCTGCTGGTGAGTTATGACGGCGACTTCCACTCAGCAAACCGCGCCATCCTGAACAGGCTGTTCACGCCTTCACGCCTCAAGGCCAATGAGGCCTTCATGTACGAACAAGCGGGGAGCCTGCTGACCGGGTTGGTTTCCCGCGGTAGTTGCGAAGTCATCAACGACTTTGCCCTGCCTTTCGCGACAGGCGTCATCGCCGACCTGCTGGGTATTCCCGATGGAGACCGCGAGCTGTTCATGGAAGTGATAGCCGCTTCTCCCCCGATTGGCTCGAAGGTGGATCCGGACGATGTAAAAACTCTGGTTCCGCACTTTGGCTACATGTCGGACTTTTTCGAGCGTTACATCAGGGATAGAAGGGCCAACCCTGCACCTGATGTGCTGCACGAACTGGCTACCGCGACCTACCCCGACGGATCGACGCCGGAGCTGATGGAAATAGTGAAGCTCGCCATGTTCATGTTTGTCGGTGGACGGGGGAGCAGTTCCAAGTTCCTCGCCACCTGCCTTTACTTCCTCGCGGATTTGCCCGATGTCCAGCAGCAGTTGCGGAAAAACGGGAAACTGATTCCCGCGTTCATCGAGGAAGTCCTGCGCCTCCAGGGCACAACCAAGGCAACCTTCAGGCTGGCGCGCAGGAATACCACCATTGGCAATGTCGAAGTCCCCGCGGGGACCAAGGTCGTTGTCGCCTTCGAGGCAGCCAATCGCGACCCGCAACAGTGGGATAATCCCGATGAGTTTCAGTTAAACCGCCCGGGTGTCCGCCAGCACGTCGCGTTTGGCCGGGGCACGCATACCTGTGCGGGAGCTCCGCTGGCGCGGATGGAGGCCGGTGTCGTGATCGGGCGGTTCCTGGAACATTGTTCCGGGGTAACACTGGACCCGAAGGTGCACGGCGAACCTGGCAATCGAATCATGCAGTTCGAGTCCAGCTATATCGCCCGCGGACTTCAGGGCGTACACCTGCTGTTGAGCCCCTGAGGTCGGTCACCCGCGTAAATCAACCAGAAAAAGAGGCTGAATCCCGTGAGACGACTGGAAAACAAAGTGATCTTCGTCGCCGGTGCCGGTGGCATCGGCGGCGGCCTTGCGCGACGCTACGCGGAAGAGGGCGCCCGGGTGCTGCTGGGTGATATCGACCTCGCCGCAGCCGAGGAGGTAGTCCAGGCGATCAATGACGCCGGCCACTCTGCCGCCAGCATCCGCCTCGACGGGTCCGACGAGGATTCCGTGAATGCGGCCGTCAGCTTCTGCGTGGAGAAGCTTGGCGGCCTTGATGGATTGCATGCCAATTTCGCATCTCTGGCGGACAGCAATCGCGAACAGGGAATTCTCGAACTGCCTCTGGAAACCTTTGATCTCACCCAGCGGGTCAACGTCAGGGGTTATTACCTGTGTACCCGCGCCGCGCTACCGGTTATGTTAGCCGCAGGCGGCGGCTCCATCGTGTATACCAGTTCCATTGGCGCCTACACCGGAGGCGCGGCGCAGGTCGCCTACTCGATGAGTAAAGCTGCAGGTCATGCGTTGATGCGTCACGTCGCGACGCGCTACGGACCGCAGGGTGTGAGAGCCAACACCATAGCGCCCGGGCTCATACTGCATCCCGCCGCAGAGGCGGAAATCTCTGAGGAATTACTCGCGATGTGTTGCGCGCGTGCCAGCATCAAGAGCCGGACGGGCCGGCCCACGGATATTGCCGCCCTCGGGGCCTTGTTGCTGTCCGACGAAGGCGGCTACATCACCGGCCAGGTGATCTGCGTGGACGGCGGTACAACCATGCGAGCCTGAATTTCAGAGCCAATTTCCGTGAGCCGCGTGCCCCACGGGGAATGATCATACCGGGAAACCGAATACCGATAACAGGAGCAAAAGCCAATGAACGATACCCAAGACCGGTCCGAACGCCTGATCAAGATTGTCCGCCAGTGGTCTGCAGACTACGCGAAGATTACCAGGGATACCCAGGACAGGCCCTGTACTGAAGCGGACTTCGACCCGATTGCCAATGTGATCGACAAGGAGAACTTTACCCGTATCGGAGTGTTCAAGGATGAAGCGGACTGGCCGCTGTGCCTCGAGAAGTATCTCCAGTTTGCAGGTACTTCAATCTGGACCGACAAGTTGCGCTACATCAATTCGGTCAACAACATCGTCTTCCAGGAACTGGAAGAAACCATTACCCGACCCCACGGTGAGAACGTCATCTACACGATGTCCGTTTTCGAATTCAATGACGACGATAAAGTGACTGCGCTGAGGGTCTACATGCAGCAGGTACAGGACGTCGACAATGTGCTGATTCTCGGCACCGAGAACAAATAGTGATCCAGCCTGATCCTCCAGCCCGCCTCCCGCAGATAACGCGGGAGGAATTCACCGAGGAAACCGACGCTTTTTTTGCCCAGTGGAGCGACGGTTTTTTCAATAACGTCGATTCTAACCCGGTGCTGTTGACCTTTGCCCATCACCCCGCGCTGGCCAACGCATTTTCGCCGCTGAATGTGCATCTGCTGACCGACAACAGCCTGCCGGTAAAGCAGCGCCAGATTGCCATCATGCGCACAGCATGGGTTTGCAAATGTACCTACATGTGGTCCAGCCACCTCAGGACCAGTCAACGCTGCGGCCTGTCGACCGATATGTTCGGGCCCATCAAGATCGGCGCCGAGGACCCGTATTTCAGCGAATTCGAGCGCACGGTAATACGGGCGACGGACGAGCTGGTACACCGGAAGCGTATCGGCGACGACAACTGGCAGGCGCTCGCCGCCCAGTGGAACAGGCAGCAATTACTCGACTTCATGTTTACTGTAGGCTGTTACGTGATGGTGGCTGGCGTCATGAACTCCGCTGGTGTCGAGCGCAAGGAAGAACTCCTCGAACTGGCGGCGGAGCACGGTGCGCCGTAACTGGCGACCGGGCGGCCGCTCTGGCACCGAATAAAACCCGACTGGCAAGCGAGCAAAGACCATGTCCGGCAGCGCTTTTGATTTCGTCGTCGTCGGCAGTGGTGCAGGGGGCCTGGCGGCCGCCATCACTGCCAGGCTCAATGGCTTGCATCCGCTCCTCATAGAGAAAACCGCGCTTGTCGGCGGCTCTTCAGTGATGTCCGGGGGAGTGATGTGGTTACCCGACAACCCGTTGATGCGGCGGGAGGGTATCGCCGATTCCCGCGAGCAGGCCCTCGAGTACCTGGCGAATTTCGTCGGGCCGGAGGAGGGCTTCTCGACCCCGGCGCGCAGAGAAGCGTACGTGGACAACATCGCCCCGATGATGGATTTGATGGAAGCGCAAGGCATGCAGTACCTGCGCTGCCCGGGGTACAGCGATTACTACGATACTCTCCCGGGAGGCAATGGTGCCGGCCGGTCCATCCAGGCTGAACTGTACAATGCCAATCGCCTGGGCAGCTGGAAGTCCCGCCTGCGGCTGCCGTATGTCGCGCTTCCCGTGCGCACCTCCGAGGGCGCGCGCTTGATGTCGGCGGGGACGACGCTTGCCGGGAAGTGGATGCTCGCCCGGGTAGGAGCGCGCCTGGTTGCCGCCCGGCTCACCGGGAGGCAGGTCTTCGGTAGTGGCGGTGCGCTGCAGGGGAGAATGCTCGAGATCGCCCTCAGGCTCGGTGTCGAGATATGGACGGAGACGGGCCTGCACGATCTCGATCTGCGCGGTGGCAAGGTGGAAGGTATTCATGTGCACCGCGACGGCAAGTCGATGACGATCGCGGCTCCACGCGGCGTCCTGATCTGCGCCGGTGGCTTCTCCCGCAACGCGCCCATGCGCCAGCAGCATCAGCGCCACCCGATTGGCGATGCATGGACCCACGCAAACCCGGGTGACACCGGCGAATCGATCGAGGTAATGCGGCGCGCCGGGGCGGGGCTCGCGATGATGCAGGAGGCCTGGTGGGTGCCCACCTGGGTTGGCCCGGAGCGAATAGAACAGATTATTCCCGAACTGGCCAGGCCCCACGGCATTCTCGTCGATCACGCGGGTGAACGCATGGTCAACGAGGCCAACTCGTACATGGAAATCGGCCGGGCGATGTACCAGCGTCACGCGAAGACGCCAGCGATCCCCGCATGGGTCGTGATGGATGCCCGAGCGCGCAAAAAGTACATGTTCGCGCTGAAGTTTCCCGGGAAAATGCCAGCGGATTGGCTGGAAAGCGGCTGTATCCGGCAGGACAACAGCATTGCCGGTCTGGCCACGCAGTGCGGTATCGATCCCGCGGGGCTTGAAAAAACCGTTGCGCGGTTCAACCACTTTGCAACGGCGGGCCGGGACGAGGACTTCGGCCGGGGCGCCAGTGCCTACAATCGCTACTACGGCGACTCCGCCAACAGGCCCAACCCGTGCCTCGGTACTATCGAGAATCCGCCATTCTGGGCCGCGCCCCTGTACCCCGGCGACGTCGGCACCTGTGGCGGCGCGGTAACCAACGAGCGCGCAGAAGTGTTGCGGCCGGATGGCTCGGCTATACCCGGTTTGTACGCCGCAGGCAATTCCGCAGCCTCGCTGTGCGGACCGCATTACGTGGGTGCGGGCCAGAGCATCGGCTGCTCGAGTGTGTTTGGCTTTATCGCGGCGAACTGCGCCGCGGACAAGGGGTGACCGGGCACCCCTCTTCGCTCGGAAGCGGGAATTACAACACCGAGCGAAATTCTTCCAGGCGCCGCAGGTGTTCCTCCACGCCTTTCAGGCCTTCGTTCATGGTAATAATCGACAAGTGGCTGGCACCCACCGCGCGCCAGGCCGCGATGCCCTCGGACCAGTTGTCCTGCTCGCCCAGGGCTGCCACGTAGGAACCCTCGATGCCAATGTCAGCGGGGTCGCGTCCGTATTCATTGCAATAGCCCCTGAAGATTTGCATCAGTTCGTCGGCCCTCGGGCCGGGCTGCCACATCGGGCACCATCCGTCGGCGATACGTGCAATTCTGCGAATGACTTTCTCGTTGGCGCGCGTGCCGAACATCGGGCGGTCGCTGCCGCCCCCCAGCCAAATGGGGATCGGTCGCTGTATCGGCAGGGGATTGATGCCGGCGTCAGTAATCTTGTGGAACTCGGTATCGAAACTGACGGCCTCCTGGCTCCACAGGGCACGCAATACCTCGATCTGGTCCTCGATACGCCTGCCGCGCTCGGGGTAGCTCATACCGAGCGCCTCGTACTCGACCTCGTTCCAGCCGGTCCCCACCCCCAGGCGCAACCTGCCTTCGCAGTAGATGTCGAGGCAGGCGGCCTGCTTCGCCACCAGTGCAGCCTGGCGCTGCGACAGGATGAGGATGGCGGTGAAAAAGCCGACTCTGGAGGTGACCGCCGCCATGAAGGAGAACAGCACCAGCGGTTCCTGGAACGAGGTTTCCAGGCGGTACGGCCCGCTCCAGTCGGGGCGACTCGCGGTATTGGCGCCCAGCACATGGTCGTAGGCTGTTATGTGGGTATACCCCATTTCCTCGACAGCAATCGCGAATTCGCGGATTGCACCCGCGTCGGCCTCGATTTCCGTCTGCGGGAAAATTGCTCCTACCTGCATGGTCGTCTCCTTAGTTTTGTCCTGCCGGGGTGGGGTAGACAGCGGGGTCATCGTCACGGAAATAGGCCTGTGACACGCTATGCGGGGCGCCGGTTTCTCCGATCAGCCGCGCAAATTTCTGTCCCTCATAGGCCGCTGCCGCGAATGGCCTCACCGCGAGTGCGTCGCCAATGGTAAAAAGCTGCGCTACCTTGCCTTCGAGCGCCAGGCTCAATTCATCGACAGGTAGTCGTCCTGTCGCCAGCACGACCGCGTCGATGCCGCTCAGGGTGGATTCGCGCCCGCTGTTCACGTCGAACAGTGCGAGATGGCTCGCACCGATGCTGCGAACCCATGTGGCGGGCAGGTGGGCGACATTCGCCTCTGCCATGCGCTGGGCAATTGATTCACCCTCGAACGCGAACAACACCCGGTGGGAATAGGGGGCATACGCGGATGAAATCATGACGACTTCCGCGCCCTGCCGGCCGAGCAGTTCTGCAACCCCGGCACTGGCATGTGTCCCCTCGCCATCGACAACGGCAACCTTGCCGGAAAGCCTCGTTTTACCCAGTAAAACATCCTCCGGGCAATGGACGTGGATTCTGTCGGCGCCGGGGATATCCCGGTCCACGACACTGCTGCGGCCGCCGCGGCTGAACAGGGCTCCGCTCGCCACTATCACCGCGCCGGGTGACTGTTGCAGGATGGTGTCCGCCGAAGCCCTGGCGCCTTTGCGAACCTCGACGCCGAGTCTCGCGAGTTCCCGCTCCCACCACTCCACGGCGTGGCGATAGAACTCCCGCCCCGGCAACCGCGCCCAGAGTTCGAGGCCGCCACCCAGTGCGTCCCGTGCTTCGAAGAGCGTGACCTGATGGCCGCGCAGGGCGGCGACCCTGGCGGCTTCCAGGCCTGCCGGCCCGCCGCCCACGACGATCACCCTGGTTCGCCGGGGGGCGCTCGTGAAGCTTGCCACGCCCCACAGGCGTTCACGATAGCTCGCGGGATTTATCGTGCAACCGAATGCGCCGTCTGCCATGCCTCCCAGGCACCAGTTGCAGGCGATACAGGTACGGCTGAGTTCCTCGGTGCCCTCGTAGGCATGTTTGACGAAGTGCGGCTCCGCGATCAGTTCCCGTGTCGAGCCGACCAGGTCGCAGACCCCGGCCGCGATGGCGGACTCGGCGTCCGACATGCGCGTCACCCTGCCGAGGACACTCAGTACCGGAACATCGCCGGCGGCGCCGCGAACCGCTTCCACATAGGGTTTGTAGACATGTTCATCGATAAAGACCGATGGCATGCCGTACTTGAGCTGGAGCGGTTCCATGGCGATATCGAGATCGACGAAATCCAGCAAACCCCGCGCACAAATTTTTTCCAGCACCTGGCTGGCTTCGCGGGTGTGATAGCCCCCATCGACGAGTTCGTCGCAATTGAAGCGCATCCCCACGGCCATCTCCGGGCCGGCGGCCTGGCGCGTGGTTTCCAGGGTTTCTACCAGCAGGCGCATGCGGTTTTCCAGGCTGCCGCCATAGTCATCGTCGCGATGATTGAAGTAGGGGGAGAGAAACTGCTCAATCATGCCGGAGTGCGACGCGTGGATTTCTATGCCGTCGAAGCCCGCAGCGCGAAGATTCGAGACAGACTGTCGGTGCGCCTCGCCCATCAGGCGGATGTCTTCCCCCGTGAGCGCGCGAGTACCCACACTCATACCGCCGATGGCGTACTGTGAGGCGGAAGGGGCGAGTGTCGGCGCTGCAGGGGCCAGCGGTTGCCAGTGCCCGGGCGCGTTCCAGTTGTACCACAACTGGGCGAAAATCCTGCCGCC
Source organism: Haliea sp. E17 (assembly GCF_048323675.1). Lineage (NCBI taxonomy): Bacteria > Pseudomonadati > Pseudomonadota > Gammaproteobacteria > Cellvibrionales > Halieaceae > Haliea > Haliea sp. E17. The sequence continues at coordinate 962,770 of NZ_JBLWFK010000002.1, read as the reverse complement.
GGCAGCGTGGACGGCGTCTGCCAGGGCGCGAAAGCCGGTGATGCTTTCCGCGGGGTAAGGTGTCGGCTGGTAGGCACGTCCCCGGTGATGCACCGGACAACTGAGAATCACGAGTCCGCATCCGCCGGCCTTTACCCGCTCGGTGTAATAGGCGACGAGGTCATTCGACGGGCTGTACCCGACCGATAGCGGTAGCCCGTGGGGTGAAAAATAGTACCTGTTTGGCAGCGATATGGGCCCGAGTTCGATGGGTCTGAAGACATTGGGATATTTTTTGTGCATTGTCATGGCCCTCTAGTCTCTTGCTACAGCGTGTCGACCGATTGATGTCAGCCTGAATTCGCATGCTGCCGATGTCCGTCATGTGGCGCGGTTCAGGCGCTCCGCCACCAGCTTTTGCAGAGCCCGGCGGCGGACCTTGTTGCTGCCTGTCATGGGCAATTCCCCGTCGCTGAAGAACAGGACCTGTCGCGGGACTTTGTAGCTCGCCAGCAAGGTTTTCGCGTACTTTTTCAGGCGCTCACCGTCCAGTGTGTGGCCGTCACGAAGGACGACACAGGAAGCCACGATTTCACCCAGGGATTCGTGGGGTACACCAACGGTGGCAACCTGCATGATGGCGGGGTGACCCGACAACGCCGCGTCGATCTCGGTGGGAGAGACGTTGGCCCCGCCGGTTTTGATAATATCGCCCATCCGGCCCTCCCAGCACAGGCGGCCATCGGCCGTGAAATAGCCGGCGTCCGCAGTGTGGTAAAAGCCCTCGTTGTCGAATAACTGCTCGGGGGGAATTTTCAGGTAGCCTGGAGTCAGCGTCGGGCCCTTGACCGCGATTTCCCCGGTTTCACCCAGCGGTAGAATCTCGTTGGTCTCCGGGTCGACAATGCGGATCGTGTTCCCGGGCAGTACGGGACCGTAGGTCCTGCCATCGATTTCACTCCCGGCCATGCCGGTCACCACTGTGAATGTCTCGGTGCAGCCATACCCCCAGGGGTAGCGCCAACCGGTATTTATCGTGGGGTGAGTCGCCAGTGCCCCTTCACAATCCACGTAACGAAGCGCGGAAAGGTCAGCCTGCTCCCAGCCCGCGCACTCTCGCAGCCGCGCTTCCTGGTGGGGCCAGCCGATGGCGCATGCAACCTGTTCGCTCTGAAACAGCTCCAGCGCCTCATCCGGGTCGAAATAGCGCTGCAATACGATACAGTTGCCGGCACTCAGGCTGCCGAAAGTGATTGCGAAGTTGCCGGAAAAGAAAAATCCGTTGGCGCTCCAGGTCCTGATAGCTCCGTCAAATTCGTACCACTTGCCAAGACGCCAGCACTGCAGCATGGCGGCGCGGTGGGTCTGCTGGATGGCCTTGGGTAACGCTGTCGAACCGGAGGAGAAGAAAATCAGGCCAGGGTCCGCCATGCAGGCGGATGCGGCGGTAGCCCTGGTGATCGCATCCGGGATTGCCCTTCCAGCTGCAAGGAAAGCCTGCCAACCCTGGATACCATCGGCAACCGGCCGCCCGTCCACGCAGACCACCTTGCGCAGGAAGGGCAGTTCCTCGCAGTACAGCTTGCCAGGCGCGGCTGCCGCCAGCCCCGGGCACAGTGCGAGCATATCCTCAACAAAGTTTCTGGAAGCGACGGCAGCCTCGATGATCAGGGTGTCCACGTCCGCTATCTCGAGCTGGTAGCGCAATTCCTGCCGCGTAGAGAACGTATTCATGGCGACAACGACCGCCCCGGCCATGGATGCGCCAAATGCGCTGAAGATCCATTCGGGACGGTTGCTGATCAATACGCCGACGCGGGCATCCTTGCCTACTCCCTGCGCCAGTAGCGAGCTGGCTACACGGGTACATTCCGCGAGCATTGCCGCAAAACTCCAGCTGTGCACACAACCGTCGGGTTTGCGCCACCTGAGCGCCTCGTTGCTACCGTAGGTATCCGCCAGCTGGTACAGGAATCCGGGCAGTGTCAGGCTGCCGATCCCGGCTTCGGTTTCCAGTGGCTGGCCGGAAAATTCTGACAGCCCGGTCATGCTTGAGGATTTCAAAATAGGAAAATCCTGTTTTGACCGGCGCGGCCGGCCCATCGAATGTTGTGTTACCTGACAACCTCCGCGCCACGGCCAGCCTCAGGGCGGGGCCATTGCTGCAGCATTGGCGACATCGGACTCCGGGTGAGCCCAACTCCAAAATCACAGCTGCAAGCGCAGGTTCTGGTCCAGAGTATAGCGGTTATCCACCTCGGGGAAACAAGCGCCGGGGAAAAATACCCGGCACCTTCCGCGCGCTGTGTCTGTTGCATTTCGTGAATCGCCGCGAGCGGTTTACCTGCGGCCCTGAAGCGCGGGCGGCGGAGATTTCATGCCGACGGGTAGGAAAAGGTTTACTCTCAGCCCGGGCCTAATCCAGGGAAATCCCGCGCGGGCGGACCAGAGTGTCTATCACCAGTGCATCCAGCAATTTGATGACGTTCTCGAGCGGGTAATCCTCTGGCTGGCGCATCCACCAGGTGAGAATTTCAAAAATGCAGCTGGCTGTGAAAGGGACGGCCAGGTCGAGCGGTAACCAGGGGTTGGCGCGTGGTCCCGCCTGGCTCATCTCCCCTGCGACCCGAATGAATTCTTCGCGCATGGCCGAAGCCGCCCCGCCGGTCAGCAGTGTCGTCCAGAGTTTGCGGTGTTCCTGAACGTAGTTGCACAGGTGTTCCCCCGAGCCAGCACGTTTTCGGCCTGCAATGGAATTTCTACCCAACGACAGCAGATGCCGGACTTCGCTGGTAGCAATATCTTCAAGTAACTCTTCCTTGCCGGAAAAGCGCCTGAAGAAAGTCGGGTAACTGACGCCGGCGGTGTCGGTTATCTCCCGGATGGAAATGTCCGCCAGGGCTTTCTGTTCAATCAGTTCAAGGAACGCTTCGCGCAGTGCCTGGATCGAACGGTGCACTCGCGCGTCGTCGGGTTTGGACGGTTTGGTTGTGCGCGGTCTGGCCAAGGATTCTTTTCCCCTGTTACCCAATGCCCCTGCGGCCAAGGAACCGCAGTTGTAAACGGGGCCGCTAACCGGCCCGGTAGAATTTGCCGGGCCCGCACGCAAAGAAAGCCGGAAATATTGTTACGAGAGTCCCCTGACGTAGGCGTCCACGGTGCCGGCGCAGCCGATCTTGTCGTCGCCCTCCTGCAGGTCCGAGTAGCGGACGACGTTATCCCGAATGGACGGAGACCTGGCGCCGCATTGGCAAGGGCTGAAATCGACCTCGATCTTGTCGCCTGAAATGATACCACCCCAGCGGCCGTCGAGCGACAGATCGAAGAACGCAGCGCGCCCCTCGACCTCTTGGCCCGCGTGAATCGGCAGCAACTCGTCACCCTCCTTGTTGAGCGGCAGGCAGACCAGCCACGGCGGAATGTGGTAGCGGCCACCTTCCTGGCAGCGGGGCATCGAGGTATTGATCTCCTGCATGGAATACATCATGAAATTCCGCTCGGGTTTGATATTGAAGGTGTCGTAGAAAAACTCCCGGTAGTCGGGAGGAAGCTGCGCCCCCTTGAGACCGCCACCGACGTAGATCAGGTTGCCCGGGTGGAAGTCTTTCGCGCTGTAGCCGCGATTGCGGACTTCAGTAGCGATGGCGTGGAAACTGGTCCACATGCCCATGAGGAATATTTTCTCATGGCGCGCCTCGATGAGCGCGTCTGCACTGAGACCGACCGCTTCTTCTACCGTTTTTTGCCGCGCCGCCGAGGTCGCCTCGAACTCCGCAAAGTCTCCCGGCAGCGCAGTACCGTCCGCCATGGCCTTGCGCAGAGTGATCATCCTGGTCATGGAGCCGACCGTGATAGGCGGCACGGGATACTGGAAGGGCTCTACGCCAGGTGCGCTGAAGGTTTTCTTCAAGGCATCGCCCAGGGCGGTGTTTTTCGGCACCTGGGCCACCGGTGCGAGCCCGAATACGTGGTACTCGGGTGCGGCTTCCACGCCTGCACCCCAGCAGTAGGCGCGAACGATATTCTGTTTGCCGAACTCCATGTCCTTTTCCGAGGCGTCCAGCATCGCCGATTTGCCGGTGGTGCCGCTGGAGCAGGAGACATAGTGTCCACCCTCCATCAGCCGCTCCACCCAGTCGTCGATGTCCTCGATACCTTCCAGGCTGATGCCGTCGGTAGGGCGGGCCGAGACCGTATTGAGCCAACGAGTCAGCTTGTCCCATTTCCCACCGGACAGGTAACTTTCCGGATAGCTCTTGTAGGCCGTGTGCGGCAGCAGCATGGGGACGATATCCTCCAGGCTGCGTATTTCGGATATGTTGGCGTCAGCGGCGCGCATGGACACCAGCTTGATATTGTCGACCTCCTCCTGGAAGCGTTCGTTAATCGCTGCAAGCTGCAGTTCACGAACCTCCTCGTAAGGTATATCGAGGCCGGAATCAATGTTTGCATAGCCGAGCAATATGTCTGTTATCTCACCCATTTACCTGTTCCTTTTTCTGTCTGGTATCGTTCGGGGGACGGGAGTGCGCGGGGCCCCCGATACAAAAAGCAAACGCCGTCAAAGCGCCGACCGGCGCCGTTCCTTGCTCAGCCGGTGCCGGCGAGGGAGGCTGCCTGTTCGACCTCGGGGTTGACTTCCATATTCACGATATCGTCCTCGCCGATGTATTTGACGAATCGCTGCAACGCAAACATGGCATCGTGCGGGCCGCCGGGAACATGCCCCCATGCGGTTCCGAGGCGACAGATTCGCTGGCCTCCCGCACTGGCCAGGCGGTCGCGCAAATCGATTTTTCGCTCCGGCGGCCACACGCCTATGGTTTGCGTCGCCACGTTCACGTAGCGCACGGCGTCTTCGAGCTTGTCGACCATCACGACATTGGACGTCTTGTTGGTCGGATGAAAATCCACGGGCTGGTCGGACAGGATGACCATGCCCCTGCCATCCCCTTTCCCCCAGACCTTCACTTCTCCCATCGCGCTCAGCACCTCGACTTCTTCGCGCGTCTCCGCGGGCAGCGGCGGCGCATCCGCAGATGCGAAGGCGCGGTCCACGGCAAGGCGCTCGGCGAGGCGGGCGCAGTATTCCTCGATCTTTTCCCGCTCTCCCTCCACAAACACAAAGCGGCTGGCGATGCAGGCATCCTGGTTGAACACGGTGGTATCGGCCGCGGTGCGCTCCGCCATGTCGGCGATGCTCTGGGCCGTTTCGAAGCCTTCCCGGCCAATCATCGAGATCGAGGTCTTGGGGTCGAAGGAGACAAGCTGGATGCCGGGGCCAAGGTAGCCGATGACATTCTTGATGGCGTCGCCACCGCCCCAGGCCACGATGCGATCGAAATACTGCGGACGGTAGAGCGTTCGCTCCAGCGCCTGGTCACCGCCGCGCCAGTAAACTGCCGACATGGAGCGCACTACCGGGTGATCGGGATCTATCTCCGCCATCGTCCTGAGAACCGCGACGGTGGTAAACGGGTCGCTGGAGGGCATCTTGAATACGTTGACCGCCTTGACCAGCGCACCCTGCGCGATCGACGCGATGCATCCGGCCGGCGAATTCCCAGCGAGCATGTGAATCATTCGCGGCGGGTAGGCGCGCAGGGAGCCGGTGTTGCCGCGGCCATCGCTGCGCTCCTGAACCCAGCCGTCGAGTATGGCCGGGTTATCGAAGTTGGTGGAAATCATGCCCTCCAGCGATCCGCGCTTCAACATTTCCGGCGCGGAGTTGTAAAGATTCTCGACGACACGGCGGGGCAGGGGGTTGGTGGCGGAAAGCAATTCAAGACATTGTCGCAGGTGTGGATTGCTGTCCAGGGTCAGGCGTTTACCGGTCTCAACCAGGAAATCGATGATCTCGCTTACCTTCACGTCGAGCAGCGGCGGCAATTCGGAGCGCGGCGTCACAATTGCGTTGGCATCCAGCGCCGGCGAGAGGAAGTCGGCGTTCAGGTCACGGGACCGGTGGCGATGCTCTGTCCCCTCAACCAGTTTGCCGCGGATAAAAAAAGGCGCGGCAATGGCTGGCGCATCGTGTTGTTCGACTTCTTTGAGTTTGCCGGGCATGCGGTGTACCTCGCGTGATGTCTGGTTATCGGGGCTGTCGGTTCCACCGTCGCGCGCTGGTACCGGCTCTTGTATCGTCGGTAAGATATGATATTACATAGAACATAAAATGCAAGCACTACACGGGGCATCGCACCGGCGAAGCGCTTCGGGATACGTGTCCTGTTCGACGGGTTCTATCGAGCCGAGGAAAAATCAAAAACTACCTGGTGTATCGATCCGGCGAACGGTTTGCCCGGCTGGGCGCCCTTCAGCAGTGGCGAGCCGTGATCGACACCCACCTCGAAGGTTTCCGACAGGCCGAAGGTGACCGGCATCTGCTGCTGGATGCGCCCTTCGGAAAGGACCTTGCCACCTGCCCGGATACTGACGTCGTGGTCCGCTGAACCCTGCACATTGGTAAAGACCAGTTCCAGCGATACGTTTCCGGCTGGCAGCCGCGTGGCTGACGCCAGGTGTTTCGAGTCGCCGCCCAGCGAGTTCACGATCACCGTGGGTTTTCCCTCGTCGAGATAGAGCCCGACCCCGCCGAGCTGTCCGCCGACCGCGAAGACCGGGCCGGAGGCCCCGTCGTCCGGCAGTGTCAGCTCCGCGGTCATTGTGTAGCCGAGGGCGGCGACGGGCGGCCCGACCTGGGGCGGAATATTGCCGACGGGCCCGCTGAATTGCCACCTGCCGCCTCTTCGCTGGAAGGCCTCCCGGGCCCTGCGCATCGACTCGGCCGCCCCGTCGCTCAGATTGCCAATCGGGTTGACGTGATAGCGCCTGGCCTGGTCTTCGAATATCCCGCCCAGTTCCGCCACCTTGTCCGGAAACCGGCCCGCAAGGTCGTGCACCTGCCCCGGATCATTGTCGAGGTCATAGAGCTCCCAGGGCTCGTCCACCGGCGAGCTGTCCATGGTGTCCCAGGTTTTCGTCCGGTGTGTGGTCACGATGGACCAGACGTCGGACCACAGGCCCTTGTTGCCGTACATCTCGAAATATTGCGAGCGTTTGTGGTGCGCACTCCTGTCGGCGAAGGTGTCGGCGAAGGTGTCGGCGAAACTGCGGCCGTCCATGGGTTGTTGTTTGACGTTGTTGACCGTTGCGGCGAGCTCGACCCCCGTTGCCTGGAGGATCGTGGGCGCGATGTCGGCAACGTAGACGAACTCGTTGCGCGATTCGCCGGCTTTGGCGATGCCCCCGGGCCAGGACACGACCAGCGGTACGTGAATTCCGCCCTCGTGGGCTGTCTGCTTGTAGTAACGGAACGGCGTGTTGCCTGCCACCGCCCAGCCAAAGCTGTAGTGCGGGTAGGTTTCAGGCCCGCCCCAGCGGTCGTAGTAACGCATGTTCTCCGCTACGCTCGCCTGCCGGGCGGAACCCAGAAGGGCTTCGTTGTACAGGCCGTGGTAAATGCCCTCCGCGCTGGCACCATTGTCGGAGGTGATGATGATCATCGTGTTGTCGAGCTCGCCCCTGGCCTCGAGTGCGTCGACGATACGCCCGAACTGTTCGTCGGCGTGGGAGAGGGCGGCCGCAAAGACTTCCATCTGCCGCGCGTAGATTTTTTTCGCGTCCGCGTCCAGGCTATCCCAGGCCGGCATACCTTCGGGCCGTGGGGCCAACTCGGTGCCCGGGGGAAAATCGCCGTTTTTTATCTGCTTTTCGAGGATGGCTGCCCTGGCCTTGTCCCAGCCCATGTCGAACTTGCCGTGGTAGCGGTCTATCCATGACTGCGGAGCGTGGTGGGGCGCATGCGCGGTGCCGGTCGCCCAGTACATGAAGAACGGTGCGCGCTGGCTGCTGGAGTCACGGCTGTCGATCATCGCGATAGCCTGGTCCGCCAGCAGGTTGTCGAGGTGGTAGGTGCCCGTCGGAGCGTCGATCGCCTCGACCCCCCGAATCAGTGTCGGGTTCCAGTTGTCGGCGTCGGCGGCAAGAAAACCGTAGAAGCGGTCAAAACCCTGGCCGGTGGGCCAGTGATAGAACGGGCCGGCGGGGGTGGCCTCGCCCGTGGGTATGTGGTCCCACTTGCCCAGTGCGTATGTGCGGTAGCCAGCCAGCCTCAGGTTGGCGGCGATACTGCCCGCGGAACGCGGGATCTGGCCGTCGTACCCGGGGTAGGGGCGAGGCGCCACGGCGTGGCCGCCGATATGCACGGTGTGCGGGTTTCGCCCGCTCAGGATAGCCGCCCGGCTTGCCGAGCAAATCGGCGCCGTGTGGTAATTGGTATAGCGAAGGCCCCGCTGTGCAATCCTGTCGATATTGGGTGTCGCCACCAGGCCGCCATAGCTGGAAAGCTGGGCGTAGCCTACGTCGTCGAGCATCCACAACAGTACGTTGGGGCGGGCCTGCGGCTGCTCTTGCGCCGTCGAAGCGGCTGTGGCCGCATTGGCTGCGATGGTCGCCAGCAATAGAAAAAGCAAGAAGGTTATCTTGGTTGAGGCAGGAAATTCAGACTTTTGTGGCGTCATGGGGTGAAAACTCCATCATTGCTTTTTATGTGAATTTTATCGGCCTCCTGCCAGTCAGCGTATCCTGCGGGCACTCGGGGGCAGCGGGAATTCCCCGGATAACCGCTGGGAAATTTGCAGCACTGCCACGCAGTGCTGCCAGTTCACAGCGGAATCCGGGGGCGCCTTTGTGTCAGAAATTCCAGTCCACGGTAATGCCGTAGGTTCTTTCCAGATTGGGGATCTCATGGAAATAGGGCGTACCCCTGCCCAGGGGATCCATGCTCCAGTAGGCACTGAGCCGGTATTCCTCGTCTGCGAGATTGTTTACCCACCCGGTCACTTTCCAGCGCTCCCCCTCCAGGCCGAGCCGGCCATTCATCAGGGTATACGCGTCTTCCTTGGTCTCCTTCGGCAACCAGACCTCGAGGTTCTGGCTGCCACGGTAGATCACGTCCATGCGCGCAAACCAGTCGGTGCCGTCCATGTACGGCAGGGGCTGGCGCCATTCTGCCCCCAGGTTGCCGCTGAATTCGGGGGCGTGATCCAGGGTCTCGCCGGAGATATCACGGGAGCCGTTTACACAGCCCGGATAGGTCGGTATTACGCAGGACTGGTTTTTATTGTCGGTGTACTCTGACTGCACCCAGGTGATACTGCCGTTCAGCGTGAGCTTGTCGTTCACCAGGGCGGTAAAATCTGCTTCAAGCCCCTTCGACTCCACCTCGGCGGCATTGGTAACGACAGACCTTACCTCGCCGGGAATACTCTGGGAAACCAGGAAATCCTTGTAGGTCTGGTAGAAGGCCGCGGCGTTCAGGCGCAACCTGTTGTCCAGGAATTCACTCTTGATACCCAGTTCGTAGGCGTCGGTGGTTTCTGGGTCCCAGAATGCCTTGTCGGCCTCTGCCGGATTGCTGATGTTGTTGATGCCGCCCGCCTTGTAACCGGTCCCATAGGAGGCGTACAGCATCATGTCGACGTTCAGCTGGTACATCAGCTTGGTCGAATACGTGGTCTTGCTGAAATTCTTGTCGCCTGAAAATATGACGTTACTACCCTGCTTGGTATCTTCGGTATAACGTACGCCAACACTGCCAGTCCACTGATCGTTAAATTCGTAGTTCATCGTGCCGAATACGGCCCAGCTGTCCTGGTCCCGATCGGTGTAGGCGACCAGGTTGCCATTTATCGTGGTGGGGCTATCCAGCTTTTCCTTCTGGTAAAAGTAACCCGCGATGTAGGAGAGCGGTCCGTCGAAGTCCGAGGCCAACTGGATCTCGTGGGTGGTGACCTTGGTGGTGCTGTCATTCTTCAGCAGCGCGATGGGAACGGGTGTTTCATCGAAGTCGTTGAACAGGATCGGCACCGTATCATCATAGGATGAGATTGTCGAAATCGTGTGATTCAGGACATCCCATTGCATGTGCAGTGTGTAGCGCTCGATGTCCTCGGACACATAGCCGTGCTGTTGCAGGTATTTACCCAAGCCAATGCCGGTTGTGGTGTTCGCCTGGTCCATGTCCATCTTGTTGTCGATACCCTCCGCCGACACCTTGAGCTGGAAGTCATCTGTCACATTCCATAGCAGTTTGGCGCGATATCCGTCCCGGTCCACGTTGCGGGTACGCTCATCGATGAATTCGTTCTTGGTGTAACCGTCCCGCTCGGCCACGAAGCCGGCCAGGCGAAAAGCGAGCTTGTCCTTGATCAGCGGGATATTGATGATACCCCGCACTTCCTTGTCGTCGAGATTGCCCAGGACGCCCTGGATACTGCCGGAAAATTTGCTGGTTTCGGGATCACGGGTGATCACGTTGATCGCCCCGGCGGTGGTGTTCTTGCCGAACAGCGTACCTTGCGGGCCGCGCAGCACCTCGATCCGATCGATGTCCATCAATTCGTTGAAAACCGCCCCCTGGCGAATGATGTAAACGCCGTCGACAGCGACACCGACTGACTGTCCGGCCGAAGAGGTACCTGCCGTGCCGACACCGCGAATATACAGGCCGCTGGAAATAGCAGAAGAAGGCCGGTCGAGGTACAGGCCCGGCACCGCCTCCGATAAGCGCTGGAACCCCGTGATGCCCATATCCGCAAGGTCGTTACCGGTGACCGCCGCGATACTGATAGGGATGCTCTGCAGACCCTCAGCTCGTCTCTGGGCGGTGACCACCACTTCTTCGAGTCTTGCCGAATTGTCAGACTGGGCGTGGGCGCCTGCTGAGACGCCGGATGCCATGGCGAGTGCAGCCGCGGAGATTGTTGTACGTGTGAAAGAGCGGGGTGCCCTTTGTTGAGTATGTTCCGGAGCCTGCGACGGCTGATTTTTATTGCGCATGTGTGCCTCTGAAAAGTGTTATGAATTATGGATTTCCAGCACTATGTAACCGATCCCGGTACACTTTGTAACCGATCCCGGTAGATGGGCGAGTCTGGCCTCTTGACCATACATAATGCATTATCTATGCTATCCCATATCGCGTAAAGCATTTTTTCGTCCTTGCGAGTCCCGACAGAATGCCGACTGTGAGGGGGTGAAGGGCCTCGGGCACGAGCTTCATATACCGGTGAAATATGGCGATATACCGGTGAAAGATGGCGCGCATTTGATCGATGGTAACCGATGCCAGAACCGGATCCCCGAATCCATGGGTTTTCGGTTTTAGCTGACAGGCGAGATAATAATGTAAAATGCATTTTATGTGTCATTGACGGTAGTTTATGATTTGCTGCTTCGCGTCCTCATGGATACGTCATGGTGTCATGGCCACGTTCGGGTCTGGCAGGCGGTTGCTTTTCCGTATTCTGAAAACGGTTGCTCGAGCCGGGGTCATATCAGCAGGCCCGCGGGTTATCGCCGGGACGGAGAAGGAACCGTCGGGATGTTGGGCCAGTCTTCCCTTCCCAGCACAGTTGCTGGACAGCAAACCGGCGTATCTTACGGGTGTCCGGTTCCATGGGTGCACTCGAGGATTTGCCTGAAGAAATTCCTGAAAACCGGCAAACCCAGGAGGATTTTATGAATTTTGACGATGTGGATTTTTTTAACGACCTCGACTTGGTCGAGGACCCGTATCCCTACTTCGAGTACCTGCGGTCCCGGGGGGCTGTGGTCCGCTTGCCCAGGCACAACGTGGTCTCGGTAACCGGATTTGATGAAGGGGTCGCGGTCATGCGTGATCACGACACATTCTCGTCGATCAATTCCGCGACAGGGCCCTTCCCCCCTCTGCCCTTCGATCCCGTGGGCGACGATATAAACGAACAACTGGAGCAACATCGGCCCAATATGGCCTTCGGCTCCATGCTGGTTGCCCAGGACCCGCCCGAGCATACCCGGTCGCGATCACTGCTGGTCGGTTTGCTGACCCCGCAACGCATGAAAGAGAATGAGGAATTCATCAAAAAAACGATAGAGGGCTTGATCGACGAATTTATCGATCGCGGCCATCTGGAAGCTATCTCCGAGTTTGCCTACCCCCTGGCCACTTTTACTATTGCAGACCTTCTGGGGGTGCCGGAGGAAGATCACGGGAAGTTCCTGCCACTGCTGGGCAAGCTACCCGGTCGCATCGGGGGCGATGACGAGGTGGAAAATAACCCGATGATGAAAGTGGGAGTGTATTTCTACGAGTACCTGTGTGATCGACGCGCGAATCCGAGGGATGACGTGCTTACCAAGCTGGCACAGGCTACCTACACCGATGGTGAATTGCCCCCGTTGGAAGTCATTACAACACACGCCGCGACGATGTATGGGGCAGGGCAGGACACCACGGTTCGCCTCATTGCCGCGATGATGAAAACCCTGGGTGAAAATCCTCGCCTTCAACAGCAATTGAGAGAGGACAAGGGCCTCTACACTGCGTTTATCGAAGAGGTGCTGCGCCTGGATGGCCCGGTCAAATCGACCTATCGGCTCGCCAGGAAAAAGTCACTTGTTGGCGATGTTGAAGTCGCCGCCGGCACCGTGGTGATGCTGACGCTCGGGGCGATGAGTCGGGATCCGCGCAAATTCGATGCTCCGAACGAATTTCGCCTGGACAGGAAGGGCATACAGCAGCAACTGGGATTCGGGAAGGGAGTTCACACCTGCATCGGCGCACCCCTGGCCCGGACGGAGGCAAAATTGGCTCTGGAACATATTCTTGCGCGAATGGCCGACATCCGTATCAACGAAACCAGTCACGGACCCGCTGGCAGGCGCCACTACGACTATGAGCCAAACTACACCCAGCGGGCCCTGCAGAATATCCATATCGACTTCTGCAAAGCGTGACTTCCGGGCCGAAGCCGGGGCCGTATTGCCGGAATACGGTTCGTGATATGACATTTTAGGGCGAAGGTGCCGATACCGTCCTGCGTCCATCGATAAGTAAAATTATTCAACAGGTAGAGGAACTGAAAATGGTTGCAAAAGTGTTTGATGAGATTGCTGTTGCGGCGCAACGTTACACGGGAAACGCGAGAACGGCCATCGAGTACGGCATGTTCCAGAAGCGGCTCATGGACCGCTCCAAGGAAGCGGACGATTATTCGCCAGATGAATGGCTGGGCCTCAGGAAATTCGTCACCGATGATTTTCAGCGGATTGGCAATTTCAAGGAAGTCATGACCTTCGACGATATGGTTGGCTTCCTCCAGGCGTGGGCACCCACCCAACACTGGGAAGGCTCTTTCAAGCGTGTCTCTGAATACGACAACGTCGTATTCCTGGAACTCGAGGAGAGGGTCAACCTCGGTGAAGATCAGCAGGCGGTCAATTCCGTTACGGTGTATGAATTCGACGAGGCCGGGAAGATCAGGCACCTCGATGTTTACCTGCAGGCACTGCCGGGCGAAGTCAGGAAAAGTGAAGCCTACGAGTAGCAAGGCAGGGGAAAGTTTCCATCGACTGGATTGGGAGAGCAATGTATGAACAGATTTCTGGAGGGCAAGACAGCCCTGGTGACTGGCGCCTCACGTGGTCTCGGTCGCGCCGTGGCCGAGGATCTGGCTGATTTGGGTGCCCTGGTGGCTATCAATTATGCTAACAATGACGCCGCTGCAAATGAAACATTGGCGGCAATTGAATCCAGGGGAGGGAAGGCGTTCCTGATAAAATGCTCCCAGGGAAGCTTTGCCGCCGCTCAGGAACTCGCCTCCCGGCTTGATGAGCAGTTTCAGGAGCGTACAGGCAGCACGGGGCTGGACATTCTTGTCAACAATGCGGGTGGCGGCCCCCAGGTCAATATCGAGAACAGCACCCCCGACGTTTACGACAAAATACTCGCTGACAACCTGAGCGGACCTTTCCACATTTCACGGTTGTTGATGTCGAGGTTGCGTGATGGTGGCCGGGTGATATTTACCAGCTCGCTCGGCGCGCGTACGGCACTTACCGACTACGCAGTATATTCCTTCAGTAAAGCTGCGGTGGAAAAGCTGACCGTAATCATGGCCAAGGAACTGGGGCCGAGAAACATCACGGTGAATTGCGTTTCTCCAGGCCTCATTACGTCGGACGCGAATGCCCATGTGCGTGCCAATGAAGAAATGAAAAACTACCTTCTCCAGACCACCCCGCTGCGCAGACTCGGAGTTCCTTCCGACCTGTCCGGTGTAGTCGTCTCCTTGATTTCAGACAAGATGAGCTATGTTACCGGCCAAATTATTGAGGTCAGCGGAGGAATGTCCTTGTAGCTGGCTGGTTTCGTTCGTTTATGCTGATAGGAAAGGAGAGTAAGGCATGGCTAAGCTTCAGGGAAAAATCGCAATAATCACGGGCTCGGCCAGCGGGTTGGGAAAACAGCACGCGCTGCGCTTCGCCCAGGAGGGCGCCAGTCTCGCGATATGCGACGTCCGGGAAGACAAGTTGATGGAAACCCGGCAGCTTTGCGAGGACATGGGGGTGGAGGTCTCGGCGCAGCGTTGTGACGTGGGCGATGTCGATGACCTGAAATCTTTCGTGGCTGCGACCGTGGATCGCTTCGGAACCATCGATGCCCTGGTAAACAACGCACACAAAATAACCGAAATCCGGCCGTTTCTCGAACAGACGATCGACGACCTCGACATCGAGCTGAGAACCTCGCTGTACGCCTCCTGGCACATGATGAAGCTCTGCTTTCCCTATATGAAGGACAAGCCGGGCGCAGGCGCGTCCATTATCAACGTCGCGTCCAAGGCCGGTATCGAAGGCACGCCCCATTACGCTGCTTATGCGGCTTCCAAGGAATCCATCCGCGGGCTGTCGCGGGTAGTGGCCAGGGAGTGGGGGCAACACAACATTCGCGTCAACACGGTTTGCCCCGGCGGTTGGACAGACAATGTCACCGGCAACCTGGAAAGCCTGAAAAAGACGCCGGGTGCGCTGGACTGGGTAACGGATGCCTTCAAGGCCAATCCCTTCGGTACCATTGGCGACCCGTTCAACGATGTCTCCCCGATCTTTGTTTTCCTCGCGTCGGATGACAGCCACTGGATCACCGGCCAGAATCTGCACGCGGATGGCGGCGCCTGGATCAGTGCGTGATCGCATCCCGATGAGGCTTGCCCGCCCGGCAACCGGCGTTGCCGTACAGGTGGAAAAATTTCCGGAGATGTCATGAAAACAGAAAAGTGGGGCCCGGAAGACATTCCGGACATGGCGGGTAAGGTCGTCGTTGTGACCGGCGCCAGCACAGGTATCGGCAAGGAGAACGCGAGGCTGCTGGCGAACGCCAACGCCTCGGTCATCCTCGCGGTCCGCAACCGGGAGAAAGGTGAAACCGCGGCGCAGGAGATCGTTCGCGGAAATCCCTCCGCGCGGGTCGCAGTCAGGATCCTGGACCTTGCCAGCCTGGCATCGGTGGAGGCATTCGCCCGACAGCTGCAGTCCGAATGTGATCGGGTCGATCTACTGATCAACAATGCCGGTGTGATGATGTGTCCCTACGAAAAGACCGCCGACGGCTTCGAGATGCAAATCGGCACCAATCATCTCGGGCATTTTGCGCTGACCCTGTACTTGCTGCCTCTGCTGGAAAAAGCCGCGGGATCCCGTATCGTGGTGTTATCCAGCCTCGCGCATAAACAGGGAAACCTGGACTTTGCCGACCTGAACTGGGAGACGCGCAAGTACAGTCCCGGGAGTGCCTACTGCGACAGCAAGCTTGCCAACTTTCTGTTTGCGCAAGGCCTTATCGAGAAACTGCAAGGGCGGGAGAATGCCCCGCTGGTGACTGTCGCTCACCCCGGAGTGACGAAAACCGACCTTGCGCGCCATTCGACGATAGGCGCGTTGATCACCGGTGTGGTGGCGCAGACGGCAGAGCAGGGGTCGCTTCCGACGCTGCGCGCGGCGTTCGATCGCAATGTGTCGCCCGGTGACTATTTTGGCCCGGGCGGACTCTGGGAAATGCGTGGCGCACCCGTGAAGGTCAAACCACACCAGAAGGCACTTGATATTGCCGCAGCGCGCAAACTCTGGTCACTGTCGGAAGACCTGACCCGGGTAAGCTGGGGTGAATGCATCGACAAGGCCATGTGAATTCAATGACAAGGCGGACGACCCACCTGCACACCCATTAGCAAGGAAATAAAAAATTGGATTCAAACATTCCGGATTCCGAGGTAGCGCAGGCACTGCTGGCGCTGGAAAAACTGGACCAGAACCACTTTCGCAATTGCTACAACCAGGATAACCAGGTCGGCATGATGTTTGGTGGCCAGTTGCTGGCCCAGGGCCTGGCTGCCGCCCAGGAGACAACACCGCCCTGGCCGGTTCACAACTGCAGCGCCTGTTTTCCCAGTCCCGGCAGTTCCAGGAAGCCCGTCGAATATCGCGTGGAAATCGTGCGCGATGGCAAGCGTTTCGCCAACCGCCGGGTCACGGGCGTCCAGGACGGCAAGCTTATCCTGGACATGTTGTGCGCATTCAACGCTGCAGGTCCGGGGCTGGAACATCAACTTTCCACGGCGCCGGAAGTGCCCCCTCCCGAAGGCCTGGTGCCTGAAATCGAGTTTGTAAGGAAGAACGCCGGAAAACTGCCGGCAATCGTCGTCGCGGCTTATACCCAGGCCTTTCCCGTCGACGTGCGCGTTGTCGACATGGAAAAAGTATTTTTCGATCGCAGCGCGGGCCCGCAGCGGGATTACTGGTTCCGCATGCCATCCGCGGGGGGCCTGTCCCTGCAGGACCAGCACGATTGCATGCTCGCCTTCCTCTCGGACTATCGCCTTGGGGCTGCGGCTATCGCATCCCACCTGTCCCCGCTGGAACTCGAGCGCATGATCATCGCGACGCTCAACCACAGTATGTGGTTCCATCAGCCGGCAAAAACCGACGAATGGTTGTTGTACACAACCGACAGCCCCTGGTCCGGCGGCGGCCGGGGGCTGGCGCGTGGCGCAATCTATAACCGGGACGGTGAGCTGGTCGCCACGGTGATCCAGGAGTTGATGGTCGGGATTCGCGACCGGGCCTGACCACCCGGGCGCGGACGCCCCGCAACGTGGTCGCAGCGGGGGCCCAGTGGCCTGTTAACCGAATTTCATCGTGAACGGGTCACGCGCATCGGTGGAGTAGTCGATCATTACGTTTTTAAGTGTAGTGAACTCCAGCAGGCCGGCCTCGCCGCGCTCGCGGCCAAATCCGCTGGCTTTCATCCCGCCAAAGGGCGCCTGGGGGGCGGAGGTGCGGTAGGTATTGACCCAGACCACGCCGCTATCCAGCGCGCGCATCATGCGCATGGCGCGGGAGATGTCCTGGGTCCAGACGCCGCTGGCGAGGCCGAAGGGCGTGTCGTTGCCGATTGCAATCGCTTCTTCTTCGGTATCGAAGGGGATGACCGACAGCACCGGGCCGAAAATTTCCTCCTGCGCAACGCGCATCTTGTTGTCGACATCGGCGAAAATCGTCGGCTGGATGAACAGTCCCCTGGCGAGTTTGCCCTCGCGGGCCGCGGAACCCCCGGCGACCAGTGTCGCACCGTCCGCCCTGGCCGCTTCGATAAACGCCATGATGCGCTCGAACTGCGGCTGGTTGGCGGCGGTGCCCATCTCCGTCGCCGCATCGCGCGGGTCGCCCAGCACGATATCCCCGGCGCGGGCGGCGAGGCGGGACACCACCTCGTCGTAAACCGGGCGCTGCACCAGCAGCCTGGAGCCGGCGATACAGGTCTGTCCGGTGGCGCCGAAAATGCCCGCCAGTGCACCGACCACGGCCTTGTCCAAATTGGCGTCGGCGAAGATGATGTTGGGGGATTTGCCACCCAGTTCCAGCGACACGGGTTTCAGGTTGCGGCCGGCGGATTCGGCAATCAGGCGCCCGACGCCGGGACTGCCGGTGAAACTGATCTTGTCCACCAGATCGGACCCGACCAGCGCCCTGCCGACCTCCGCCGCGCCGGTGACCACGTTGACCACCCCCGGCGGGAATCCCGCTTGGTCTGCCAGTCTGGCAATTTCCAGCGTGGTTGCCGAGGCGTGTTCTGAGGGTTTGACGACCACGCAGTTACCCGTGGCCAGCGCCGCGGGGAGCTTGTTGGCGAGTATGGCGATGGGCGAGTTCCACGCGGTGATGGCCGCCACCACGCCGTAGGGCACGCGCAGCGCCATGTCCATCACGTCCTTCTGGTCCAGGGGAACGACCTGCCCGTGAAGCTTGTCGGCGTAGCCCGCGCAGTAGCGGAAGATGCGTGCGGCGTAGCCGACCTGTGAGCGGGTTTCGCGGATGACCTTGCCGTTGTCCGTGGTTTCCAGCAGCGCCAGGCGGTCCGCGTTGGCGTCCATCAGGTCGGCGAGTTTGTTCAAAAGGCCGGCGCGGGTGCCGGGGGAGGTGTGGCGCCAGTGGCTGTGGTAGGCAGCGCGAGCGGCCTGCAGGGCATCCTCGACATCGCCGCTGGTGGCCACCGGTATGCGTGCCCACTCGCTCTGGTCGAAGGGGTTGATACAGGCCATGGTTTCGCCACTGGCGCTGTCCCGCCACTGCCCATCGATGTACATCTGGTATTGCTCGCTCATGGAATCGTGCTCCTCCCGGTAAGGCACAGCGGTTGAGCCCGCACTGGCCCCTGGTCCTGGCTGGCCCGGAGGCGGGCGCCGCAACCAGTCTTGCATAGTCTGGAATTATTCGTGCATGATGCATGATACATGTTCGACGGGAAACGGGACAAGGTCGCATCGCCGTTCGACTCCCGATGCGCGACAATGGCGGGGGCGAGGCGCCCGACCAATCGATCGACTGCAACAGACAGAATAATCAGGCGACGATAGCATGAACAATATTGACGGTGACCTGCTGTTTTGGTCCTGGGGCTTTCTGCTCCTCTACATCGGCGGGATGTTGCTGTTCGGTTACCTCGGCCAGCGCCGGGTTCGCAACGCTGACGACTTCGCCACGGCGCGCGGTGGTTACGGACCCCTGTTCCTGGCCTTCGCATTCTCCGCCACCACCGCCAGCGGCGCGACATTCATCGGTATTCCCGGCATCGCCTACACCACCGGCCTGTCCGCGATGTGGGTGTTGTTTCTCTATCCGGTGGGCGTGTATGTGGGCGTCTGGCTGTGCATGACCATGGTGGCGCGGGGCGGGGCCGCCTTTGGCAGCCGGTCCATCCCCGAGTACCTGGGCGACCGCTACCAGTCGGAGTTCCTGCGCCTGCTGGTGGCATGTTTCTCGCTGCTTCTATTCTTCTACCTTGCAGGGCAGCTGGTTTCCTGCCTGGTGCTGTTCCAGTGGATGCTGGGGCTGCCGCCGGCCTGGGCGATAGCCATCACCTGTGGGGTGTTGCTGGTATACGTGATGGCGGGCGGGGCACACGCGGATATCCTCACCGACGGCGTACAGGGCATGCTGATGCTGCTGCTGGCGCTGCTGGTCCTGGTCCTGTTTTTTACCGGTTACGGGGTGCCCGGGGGGCTGCCCGGCGTAGTCGAGCGCCTGCGGGCGCAGGGCCCCGAACTGGTGGGTGCGCTCAACCCGGACTCGGCGCTGGTGAACTCCTGGTGGTCCGTGGCCTGTCTCGCCATCTCTACGGTGCCCCTGGGTCTACTGCCCCACCTGGGCAACAAACTCTGGGCGCTGCGGCAGGACGCCCAGCGTTCACGCTTCCTGGTCTATGCCTTCGCCATGGGCCTCACCCTGCCTGCCATCGGCCTCGGCGGCCTGCTGGCGCGGGCAATTTTCGGGGATGACCTGCTCGCGGCGGTCGGCGGCAGCAACCAGGCGATCCCGGCACTGTTCATCGAGTTGTTCCCCACCTGGATGGCGGCCCTGCTGGGGGTTGGCGTACTGGCGGCAGTGATGTCCACCGCGGATGGCCTGATCATTTCCAGCAGCCAGGTCGTTGCCAACGACATCTACCGCTGCTCGATCGCGCCGCGAATTCACCGGGACTGGAGCGGGGCCGCGATCGAGGCCAGAACGCTCCTGATCAGCCGCTGGGCGACGCTCGGCACCTTGCTGCTCTCGGCGATGCTGGCCTGGAAGTTCCTCTCCATGAATGTGCTGCTGCTGGTCTGGGTGGGCCTGGGCGGGTTCATGGCTGCGCTGGCGGGGCCGCTGATCCTGGGGGTGCTGTGGCGGGGCACGACCACCGCGGGGGCGATATCGGGTTTCATCGCCGGGGCGGTGGCCTTTATCATCCTGCACAGCGGGTTGATCGATGCCCGGTGGTTCGCGCCGGGAGCCCTGCAGACCACCGCTGCCTGGCTGCAGCAGCAGGCGCCGAATCCCTATACCTGCGCTGTGCTGGGTGAGATCATGGGCATCGTGCTGACGGCACTGGTGTCGCTGGTCAGCGTGAAATTGCCGACGGCCCACCTGGAGGAGGTCTTCGGTTAGCCGCCTGTCCCGGTATCGGGATTGTCCTTCCTCGCAGATAATGTAAAATGCATTATTTTGGAATCGGACGGACTTCATGGCACACCAACCCCTCGCGGGCAAGCGCGTTATCGAAATGGGCACCATGGTCGCGGCCCCCTTTGCGACCCACATCCTCGCCCAACTGGGTGCGGAAATCATCAAGGTCGAGCCGCCGGGCGGCGATACCACCCGCGCGCTGGTGCGCGGTGGCCCCAGCGGCACGCTCATCGCGTACAGCTACGGCAAGAAGGACATCGCCATCAACCTGGCCAGCGAGGAGGGGATCGAGGTCTTCTACAAGCTGATTGCCACGGCGGATGTATTCATCCACAACTTGGCCCCGGCCTCCGCCCGCAAGCTGAAGGTCGCGGCCGACGATATCGCGGCGATCAATCCGTCCATCATCTACTGCCACATCCGCGGTTATGCCGCCGGTCCCCAGGAAGATGATCTCGCCACCAACCCCGTAGCGGAGGCCGCAACGGGCGTGATGGCAGATCACCGCATCGACGGCCGCCCGACTCGCCTCGGGCCCTCCTACCACGACCAGTTCGCCGGCACCTACGCGGTCATTCGCATCATGTCCGCCCTGATGGGGCCGCCGACGGCGCCGGAGGACCGCGATATCGAAATCGGCCTTTACGAGACCGGCCTGCACCTCGCTTCGCGGGATCTCGCGGGCATGCAACTGAAGACCCAGTTGCTGGGCCGGCCGGAAAAAGAGGCGGGGGGCGAATTCGCCATGCCGGGTTACGGCGCCTATCAAAGCGCCGACGGTCGCTGGGTGTACCTGCTGGTCATTACCGATGCGCACTGGAAGAAACTGACCCGGGCGCTGGACATGCCGGAGCAGGACGACCCGGAACTGGACCGCTTGCGCGAACGTAAAAAGCAGCGCGAGCGGGTAGAGGCTGCGGTGCGCACTGCGGTGTCCGGCCTGGACTACGCCGACGTCACCAGCCGCCTGAAACAGTTCGGCGTGGGCTTTACCGAGGTGATGCCGCTGGAGCGGGTGCTGGAGGCACCACAGGCGCGCCATCCCGGCAAGCTGAGGGACCTGTCGTTCCGCGGCCTGCAGTTCGAGGTGCCTGAATTTCCGGGACCGGTGTCCGACCGGGATTTCCTGCCGCCGCCGGAACTTGGCGAGCACACCGTGGAACTGCTGCAGGAACTGGGTTACTCCAGCGAGGACTGTGAAGCGCTATTGCAGAGCTCTGCCGTCAAGCTCGCAAACCCCGAGGAGTTCGGCTGGGCGAAGGTGCGCAAGCCCGGCTGAAGCCGGGCCCGATTCAGTCCGCCGTTGCCTCGGACTTTTTCAGCACGTCCCAGCCGGACTCGATGTGGTTGCGCATCGCCAGCATGGCGGCGGAGGTGTCGCGGGCGGTAAAGGCGTCGAGGATTTCCTCGTGCTCGCGCACCGCATCCTCACCGCGGCCGCTGGCGGCGTTGATCAGGTCGAAGGGATAGCGGGCCCAGAGTATCTGCACGAAGTGCAGGGTGTGGGGCATGTCGGCAATGTCGTAGAGCCTGCGGTGGAAGCGGTAGTTGATGCCGCGGGCGGCGGGCCGGTCGCCGCTGGCGAAGGCCTCCTCGAACTCGGTGGCCAGCGCACGCAGTTCCTTGATGTCCTTGCCCGATACTTTCTCCAACGCGCCCTGCACCAGGCGGGCTTCAAGGATGAGTCGCAGTTGCAGGATTTCCCCGGAGGCCTCGGCATCGAAGGGCACCACCTGTGCGCCCTTGTAGGAGTCGCGGGTGATGTAGCCCTCGGCCTCGAGCATTTTCAGCGCTTCGCGCACCGGGGTGATGCTGAGCCCGAGCTCCTCGGCGATCTCCGCCTGTTTCAGGCGCGAGCCGCGCGGGTACATGCCCGAGATGATGTTTTCCCGGAGGTAGTCGGCGACCTGCTCCTCCTTGGTCCTGTAGTCCATCATCTGTTACTGGCTCCGGCAAATGTCGAATCATGCATTCTAACGGTGCGCTCCTGTTATCGCTATTATTTAGGTGCAAACCGCTGCCGGGACACGGTTTCCCGGCAGGGGCCCAGTCGCCCGGGGGCCTATGTGTCAATTTCCTTGACAAAGCGGGGCGCCCATCGGAGTATGATCCGCACGTCGATTATCATGCATAATATATTATATTTCCCTCAGGGCAATCGCAGCACTCGTTGCCGCGAGGGGCAAAGGAGGCGACAGCAGGCATATGAGTTCCCAGGCAGTGGAAAACCCCTACCAGGATTGGGTCGGGCGCGAGGAGACCTGCGCTGAAATCCTCGCCGAACCGGCGGTACGTGCAATGGCGGCCACCCTCGACCTGGCCGTGGCGCCCGCCAGCGGCGATGCGCTCCCGCCTGGCTGGCACTGGATGTATTTCAATGCCGTCGTGCGGCGCAGTGAACTCGGCGCGGACGGACACCCGGCCAGGGGCGGCTTTCTGCCGCCGGTGGCATTGCCGCGGCGTATGTGGGCCGGCAGTCGTATCAGTTACCAGCGCCCCCTGCCGGTCGGCGCCGAAGCCACCCGGCGCAGCGAGATTCTCAGCGTAGCCAGCAAGCAGGGCAAGGCTGGCGCCCTGTGTTTTGTCACCGTCGAGCACACGATCAGTGACGCCGGCGGTCCCTGTATCGTCGAGCAGCAGGATATCGTCTACAAGGAAGCCACGCCGCCGGGGACTGCTCCCGCGACGCCGAAGGTCTACGAGGAGGTGGCCGAGTGGACGCGCGATGTGACGCCGGATACGACCCTGCTTTTCCGTTATTCCGCGCTGACTTTTAACGGCCACCGCATCCACTACGACCTCGATTACGCGCAGCATGAAGAGGGCTACCCGCAACTGGTCGTCCACGGGCCGCTGACCGCGACCCTGTTGCAGCAATTCGCGCTGGAGCACGCCGCGGGGCGGCGCCTGCAGCAGTTTGACTTCCGCGCGGTCGCGCCGCTGTTCGTCGATCGCGCGTTCACCCTGGAGGCCCGCCGCTCGGGTGAGAATGCGCTGGAGGTCTGGGCGCGAGGGCCAGAAGGCCAACTGGCGATGCAGGCGAGCGCGGTTTTTGGAGAGTGAGTCGGCAGCGATTCTGGACAGGACAATAATGTAACTGGTTTTTCGGCACACGCTGTCGAGCGAGGTATTACCCCATGGATAAAGATAAGACGCCCGTACTGGGATTTGTGGGACTGGGCGTCATGGGCGGACCGATGTGCCGCAACATGGCGCAAAAGCATCCCGGCACAGTGATAGCCCACGACGTCTATCCCGCGGCATTCGAGAATCTCGAGGGCACCGGCGCCCGCTGGGCCGCGTCGCTTCCCGAACTGGCTGAACAGTCGGATATCGTATTTCTATCCCTGCCTGGCGGCCCCCAGGTCGAGGCGGTTTGCCTCGGTGAAAACGGGTTGCTGTCGGGTGCGCACAAACCGGATGTGGTCGTGGACCTCAGCACCACTACGCGCCAGGCCGCGTGCACGGTCGCCCGGGCACTGGCCGAGGTCGGTGTCGGCTTCGCCGACGCACCGGTGGCCCGCACCCGCGAGGCGGCGCGACGCGGAGAACTCAGTATCATGGTCGGCGCGTCGCCGGCACTTTTTAACCGGCTGGAACCACTTCTGCGCTATATCGGTACCGACCTCACTCACTGTGGCGACGTCGGCTGCGGGCAGGTGGTGAAGCTCGCGAACAATGCCCTGGTGTTCGAGAACACCCTGGCCCTGGCGGAAATGATGGTGGTCGCCGAGCGGGCTGGAGTCGATCCCGCACTGTTGCTGGAGGGCGTTTCCAAGGGATCCGGCGACAGCTTTGCACTGCGCAATCACGGCCCGAAGTCCCTGCTGCCGAGGGAGTTTCCGGAAAAGGCTTTTCCGCCGGAGTACGCGGTCAAGGACTTGAGTTACGTGCTGGAACTTGCCGAACAGGTCGGCGTGTCAGCGCGTGTGGCGAAACTCGCCCAGTCCTATTACGACGCCACCGCCAGGAATGGTTGGTCAGGACGCTATTTCCCCTCGGTAATCGAAGTGATCGACCGCGATATTCCGCTGGAATAGCGCGGCGACGCCGCGTTATCCGCAATCGAAACCAGGAATGGAGTAGCGAACATGACAAGGCAACTCGAGTTGAAAGGCAAATTCCTCAACACCGAACTGGAATTCCCTGAGGGGCCGGTAGCGCTCGACGACGGCAGTGTGCTGGTGGTGGAAATCATGGGCGGGCGGCTTACCCGGGTGGATGCTGATGGGCGCAAACACGTGGTAGCCGAGTTGGGTGGTGGCCCCAATGGCGCGGCCATTGGGCCGGACGGGTACTGCTACGTTTGCAACAACGGGGGCTTTGCC
This sequence comes from Haliea sp. E17, assembly GCF_048323675.1. Taxonomy (NCBI): domain Bacteria; kingdom Pseudomonadati; phylum Pseudomonadota; class Gammaproteobacteria; order Cellvibrionales; family Halieaceae; genus Haliea; species Haliea sp. E17. Next base: position 938,135 of record NZ_JBLWFK010000002.1, on the reverse strand, counting down.
TGGCGCACTGACAACGGTTATTCCCGCCCCACCGGCGTCCCCGAGGGTTACACCGGTGGCTCGATTCAAAAGGTTAACTTGGACACCGGTGCGGTTGAAGAGCTCTACACAGTCTGCGACGGCGAGTTGCTGCATGGCCCCAATGATATCGTGTTCGATTCGCAGGGCGGTTTCTGGTTTACCGATTTTGGCAAGAAACTACCCGACTGCCTGATGCACGGCTCGCTCTACTACGCTGCCGCGGATGGCAGCAGTATCCGGCGAGTGGCCTACCACCTGTTGACTCCCAATGGCGTAGGGCTGTCACCTGACGGCAGCACGGTATACGTATCGGAAACCGAAACCAGCCGGCTCTGGCAGTATCCCGTTACCGGGCCGGGAGAAGTTGCACTGGAGGAGTGGCCGTCGCCCAATGGCGGGCAGCTGGTCCACGGATTGCCCGGCTACCAGCGCTTCGATTCGCTGGCAGTGGAAGAGAACGGTAATATCTGTGTCGCGACCCTGGTACATGGGGGCATCAGCGTGTTTTCCCCGGCGGGGGAGTTGCTCGAGTTTCACCGTGCGCCAGAGGGCTATTGCACCAATATCTGTTTTGGCGGCCCGCGGCGGGAAACTGCTTATATCACCCTGTCCGGCTATGGGCAGTTGCTGGCGGTGGACTGGCCTCGGCCGGGCCTGGCATTGCCTTTCTGAGCCAAAGCAGAGGCTGTCTGGCGGTGAGGAATTCCAGTTACGTTGACGGCAAAGTAAATATAATGCATTATGCATTTAAGAGGCGGTGGCTGTCGGCTCGAGGCAATCTGGTCACCGTCGTTGCCATCCGACAGGTTTTATCCAGCCCGGGCGAGCCTGACACCGTCGCGGCGGTTCGTCAGCGTGACGAATGGATATATCCCATCCACGAATCGACATTTTACGGAGAGACGCAGTGAGCGAAGCAGCTGAGCAAAGCAACGTCGGCGGAGCACCCGCCGAAGGTAAGATAACCGATGAGGCCATCGCCAAGGCGAGGGCGATGATCGGTCTGCAACTGCGACCGGAGGGTCCCTACCTGCAGGACGCGACCGCGGATACACTGCGCAACTGGTGTAACGGCATCGGCGACCTCAATCCGCTGTATCGCGATCCTGGCTACGGCCCCGCCAGTCGCTACGGCACCATGATTGCCCATCCCAACTTTCCCATGGCCTTCGGCTGGCTCGGCCGCACCCGCTGGGGCCTGTCCGGCGTTCACGGTTTCTACGCCGGCAATGACTGGGAACTGTTCCGCCACATCCGCCCCGGCGACCGCATCACCGCGATCGAACGCGTGGTCGGGGTGGAAGAGAAGGAGAGCAAATTCTCCGGCCGCCTGGTACTGCAGTACGTGGAGGCCTGCTACTACAACCAGCGCAGCGAACTGGTTGCGCGGGCGCTCGGCACCTGTACCCGCCACGAGCGCAAGGCCGCTCGCGATACTGGCAAGTACAAGGAAATCGAAACCCACGAGTACACCAACGAAGAGCACGACCGCATCGACCAGATGGTGCTCGACGAAGTGAAGAACATTCGCGGCGAGCACACCCGCTACTGGGAGGATGTGCAGGAGGGCGAGGAACTGCCGACGATCGCGCGTGGGCCGCTGTCGCTGATGGACACCATGGGCTTCCTGGTCGGCTGTGGCCGTGGCCACACCCACGGCGTCGTATTGCAAAGCGCGGTCAAGCACCCGGGCCACTTCTTCCGCAACCCGGAGGCCGGCGGCGGCGTCGAATACACCGGCATCGGCCACCACCGCGAATCCACGGCCAAGGACGTGGGCGTACCTGGCACCTATGACTACGGTCCCCAGCGCTCCGCGTGGATGTGTTCGCTGGTGACCAACTGGATGGGCGATGCAGGCGTGCTCAAGCGCATCCGCACCCAGATGCGCCGCTTCAATATCATGGGCGACACCACCTTCTGCAAGGGCAAGGTCGTCAAGAAGTACGTCAAGGACAACACCCCGCTGGTGGATATCGAGATTGCCGCGGAGAACCAGCGCGGCGAAGTGACCACCCCGGGGCTGGCGACGGTTGCGCTGCCTTCCCGCGATGTCAGCCTGCCGGCATTCCTCGACGGCTCCGGCTGCGACCTCGAACTGCCGGTTATCCGTTGATTCCGGGGGACGGCCGACGATGCTGAACACTGACGCATCGCCAGGCAGCCTGCCCCTGGCGGGCTGCCGCGTTATCGAGATCTCCCGCGGCGTTGCCGCCGCCTACGCGGGCCGCCTGCTCGCCACCATGGGCGCCGACGTCATCATGCTGGAACCCGCTGCAGGCTCGCTGCTGCGCCATGCGCCACCACTGCTGGATGACAGCGGAGGTGAAAGTGCACTGTTCGCCTACCTCGCGGTGGGTAAACAGAGTGCCATCTGCGAATTGGGCAGCGATGCCGGTGAATCGGTACTGCGGCAGCTGTTGTCAACAGCCGATATCCTGATCGACGACACCCCCCGGGCTCGCAGGCCCCGCCTTGGCCTCGACGAAGGCTCGATTGCGGAGGCCTATCCCGGGCTGGTGCACGTGAGTGTGTTGCCCTATGGCGCCAGCGGCTGCAAGGCCGACTGGGACGGCGAGGAAGTCAATCTCGTGCATGCCGCGGGCGAGGGTTTCCTGCTGCCCAACGGCTACTCGCACGAGTTGTTTCCAGAGCGGGCACCGCTGAAGATGTACGGGCATTTCGCCGAATACCAGAGCGGCCTGGTGGCTGCGATCTCGGCGCTGTCGGCGCTCTGGTGTGCGGGTGAAACCGGCGGCCAGTACATCGATGTTTCCAGCCAGGACGCGATGTTGTTGTGCGGCGCCTTTGCCCTGCAGCGACTGGGCGATGGCTCGCTGGAACACCGATCCACACGAAAATTCCGCTACGGTGGGGTGTTCGAGACGGAGAACGGATACCTGGAATTGCTGACCCTGGAAGACCGCCAGTGGCAGGGGTTGGTGAAACTCCTCGGCGAGCCGGAGTGGGCGCTGGATGAAGCCCTGCAGGACCCGCTGGAGCGCAGCCGTCGCGGTGATGAAATCAACAAGCATGTTCGCGAGTGGATGGCCGTACGCAAGGTCGAGGACATCGTGGCCGCGGCGCAGGAACTGGGTGTGCCGGCCGCCAAGTACCGTACTCCCGAAGATGTGCTGCAGGGAGAGCACGAACGCTCCCGCGCGCTGTTCCAGCCCGCGATGCTGCCGAGCGGCGAGCAGGCGGACATCCTGCTGGCCCCGTTCCAATTCGCCACCACACCGCTGCACTTCCGTTCCGGGGTGCCGGCGCTGGGTAGCTTCACTGGATCCGAAATCCTGGAGGAAGCACGGGCATGAGTGCACCGACACTGCCGCTCAAAGGTATTCGAATCGCCGATTTCACCATTCACGCGGCGGGACCTTTCGGCACGCACGTGCTCTCGCAACTCGGTGCGGAGTGTATCAAGATCGAAAGCCGCACCCGGCCGGACGCCTTCCGCAAACCCCACGCGGTCTACGGGCGAATGACAGCGGCGACCTTCGACCAGGTGGCGTCGAACAAGCTCTCGGTACGCCTGAACCTGAAAAAGCCGGAAGCGGTGGAGATCGCCAGGCGAATTGTCGCGGTCTCCGACATCGCCGCCGAGAGTTTTCGCCCGGGTGTACTCAAGCGGCTGGGCCTCGGCTTCGACGAACTGGTCAAAGTGCGTCCCGACCTGTTGATGCTGTCGCTGTCCTCCTCCGGTCAGTCCGGTCCCGACTCCCATTTCGCCGGATATGCGCCGTTGTTCGGTGCCTGGGGTGGCCTCGGCTGGATGACTGGCTACCCCGATGGTCCCCCTGTCGAGATACGGCACGTGATGGACCACACCTCGGGATACCATGCCGCAGTGGCGATACTCGCCGGATTACACCAGCGCAGGCGCACGGGTAAGCCGCAGTACATCGACCTCGCGGCACGGGAGGTATCTTCCGCAATGGTGGGCGATGCACTGGTGATGGCCAGCATGGGCCTGAAGGCCGAGCGTCCGGGCAATGGCGACCCCGGCATGGCGCCGCACGGTGTCTACGAAACCGCAAAGCCGGATCGCTGGCTGAGCATCGCGGTGCGCAACGACGCGGAGTGGCACAAGCTGCTTGAGGTCCTGGATGTCGCGGTCGAAACGGTCAGGCCCGAGTTTTCGAGCGCACATGGCCGGCGCGAGAATCGCGAGAGCCTGGACCGGCAGATGAGCCAGTGGTTGTCGCACTTCGATGCTGATAATCTTGCCGGAAAGTTGCAGGCGGTGGGCGTGTGCGCCCAGGTATCCTTGAACATGCAGGATATCGCCGACGACGAGCACCTGCACCAGCGAGGTACCCTGGTGTCGGTCGATGACCCCAGCGTGGATCGGCGGTTCGCCGTGGGCTTCCCGGCGCGCTTTTCCAAAACCGGTGCCGTGGGCATCCATCGCGGCACGCCCGAACTGGGCCAGGACGAAGACTACGTCTTCGGTGAACTGCTGGGGATGAACCGTGATGCACGCGCAGATCTCGAGGCCCGGGAAGTCATTTTCTAGGCTCCCTGGCGTTCATTACCAAGCTGACAGGCACAGGCTGATTGCATGAGCAACTCCATCTATCTCGTTCTCGATATGATGAACGATCTCGTTCACCCCGATGGCCCCAACGGCAATGGACCCTACGGGGAGCAGGCGAGGGCGCGCAATATTGTCGCCAATACCCGCGCGGCGATCGACAAGGCTCGCGCCGCGGGTGTGCTGGTGGGATTTGTACGGGTGGGTTTTTCCCCCGATTACCGCGAGTGCCCGCCGAATTCACCCATTTTTTCCGCCGCCCGCAAAAACGGCATATTCAAGCTGGGGGAGTGGGGCACGCAAACCCACCCCGACCTCGGGCAGCGCAATGAAGACTTCGATATCGTGAAACACCGGGTGAGTCCCTTCTACGCCACCACCCTGGACGCCATACTCAGCGCGCAAAACATCGGCAGGATCTACTGTTCGGGTATTTCCACCAATGCCGTGGTACAGGCGATGGTGCGCGAAGGGCATGACCGCGACTACGAGATGCATTTGCTGGAAGACTGCAGTTGCGGCCTGACGACGGAAGAGCACGATATCGCTATGACCAGCCTGCGGCGTTTCTGCGTGGTTACCACGTCCACCGATGTCGAGTTCAACTAGCCGATGGCATCGATAGCGCGCAGTCTGTTGTTCGTCCCCGGCGATCGCCCGGAGCGATTCGAAAAGGCCGCCGCGGCGGGTGCCCATGAGGTGGTGATCGACCTCGAGGATGCCGTGGCGTTTGATAACAAGGAGGAAGCGCGGCAGGCCACGGCTGACTGGCTGGCCCGCGGTGTGCCAACCACGGTGCGGATCAACGGCATGGAGTCGGAATGGTTCGCTGCAGATCTCGATTTGCTCGCGCAATTCCCCGGGGCGGGGCTGATGCTGCCCAAGGCGGAAGTGGAGGCCGTGCAGCATGTCGCCGGCAGATTGCCCGGCAGGCCTGTCACTGCCCTGGTCGAGACCGTGCGAGGTGTGATGGGCCTGCGGGAGATCACTGCCGCAGGCCAGGTGCAGCGACTGGCGTTTGGCAGCGTGGATTTCAGTCTCGAGAGCGGAATCAGCGACGATGGCGAGGCGCTTACATCTGTGCGCAACCGGATTGTGCTCGAATCCTGCCTTGCGCGGTTGCTGCCGCCGGTCGATGGCGTCAGCGTGGAATTCAACGATGTTGAGCTGATCAGGCAGCAGGCCTTGCGATCGAGATCGCTGGGTTTCGGCGGCAAGCTGTGCATTCACCCGCGACAAGTAGACCCGGTCAACTCGGCATTCGCACCGTCGGCGCAGGAAATCGAATGGGCGAGGCGCGTGATCGACGCGGCAAAGTCGAGCAATGGCGGCGCCGTCTCGGTTGACGGAAAGATGATCGACAGGCCTATTCTGCTCCAGGCTGAACGGATTATCGAAAGCTGCCTGGCCGGCAGCGCCGGCGATGGCGTGGACCTTTCCGACTCCACTCGGCGATAAGAAATATTTTTGAATAATGGGGATTGCCTTATGAGAGCGCTACTAAGTGCCGCTTTGCTCGCGACAGTACTGTTCAGCCCGGGAAGCTTTGCGGGGACTGTTGCCGAGAACTATTCACGTGTATTGCCCCTCGAGGGTGGGCGCAATTTTCGCGATGTGGGCGGTTACCCGGCTGGCAATCTTGAGCAGGTAAAGTGGGGGAAGCTCTATCGTTCGGGGACGCTGTACGCATTGACCGGGCGAGACTTCGATTTCCTGCACGACCGGAATATCGCACTCATCGCCGACCTGCGAACCAACGAGGAACGCGCGGCAGAGCCCACCATGTGGCAAGCCGGCGAGGCCGAAATCCTCAGTTGGAGTTACTCCCAGGGCGACATGCTGGCAGGCCTGACGCAGCTTTTCTCCAGGAAAGGGCTGACCCCGGAGGATGTCGAGCAGGTGATGATTCAGCAGTACCGCACGCTGCCGAAACAGCAGTCTGCTCACTACTCGGTAATCTTCGGGGAAATCGCGAATGGCAACCTGCCGTTGGTAGTGCACTGTTCCGCAGGCAAGGATCGTACCGGACTGGGCATTGCGTTGATCCTGACCGCGCTGGGTGTGCCGCGTGACGTGATCCTGCAGGATTACGCGATGTCCGGTAAGTACCAGCAGATTGCCGTGCTTGGTGGCAACGGCTACCAGTTCGAGGAAGGCAGTGCCCAGTCCATGATGACGACCATGCCCAAAGCGCTCACCGCGCCGCTGCTCGCCTCCAACCCCGCTTATCTGGAAGCTGCTTTGGCGGCTATCGAGGAGGAGCACGGCTCGGTGATGGCCTATATCCGGGATGAGCTGGGGGTTACCGACGAAGAACTGGATCGCGTGCGCGCCAACCTCCTGGAGCCTGGGGCCGCAAAATAACCGACCAGAAATCGCGCCGCGACTGGATCGATCGGCCGGTTCGGCCAGTCAGCGGGACAGAGCGCCGGCATGACCAGCCAGGGCGACTGATCTGCACCGCTGCGGCCTTCGGCGCTCGCTCCCCACCCCTCACTTCTCTACTCCCACTCACACCTTGAGTGCAGGGGCATTCAGATCTGGCGAACTAGTATAGTAGCGGCACTTGAACGGCAATGGCCGCAAGGATCGATTTCAATATGTTGAAAAAATTCAGAGAGATAAAAATAGCACGCCTGGTCCGCATCTCGTGCTGGGTACCGTTATGCATTATTACATCCGCATGTAACAGCGATGGCCACAACAACAAATCCGAGGCAGTCAATGAGCCAGAGACAGTCGTCATCGAGTCGCTCCCCCTGCCACCGACCGCGCCCTCGAGCGACGCCGGTTCCTGTACTTCGTCGATCAACCCCAACGGCACCGGCTGCATCAGCCTCGGGCGCGATGGCATCGACGGCGCGAGAACCTTTACTCCTGACGGAAAGCAGGTCTATGTCTCCATCAGGTTCGCCGGTGCGCCCGAAGCGCCCGATCCGGCCAGTATCTACAGTGGCGGCCAACTCATACTGGTGAAAACGGACGGCTCGACCTTCGATAATGGCGATGGCTGGCGCTGTGTCACCTGTGGTATTCCCGACGCCAACAAGGTCGGCATCAACAACCCCAACGACAACACCTACCCGGAAGCCTTCCACGATGGCATGCGGGTCAAGATGGGTACCAATATCCTCGACTGCAGCCCGCACCAGGTCTCTGACACCGCGTGCACACCCGAAAGCACGCATATCTACCCGATCATCTCGCCCTTCCTGAACTTCCGGATCATGCGGGAACTGCGGCTGCACTTGGACAATGTGCACCTGGGGTGGAACCAGTTGTTCCTCACGTCGGATCTTTCCAGCGCCACCCAGTTCGCCGCTTTCGGGCGGCTGGAATTCAATCCCGCTCCCAACTTCGGGCCGCCGGGTTACGAACTTCACAACGTGTCGTTCCTGCTCAGTCCCGAACTCGGCAAGTCCGGTCGCTTTTTCAGCATCAAATCGCCGGGCGAACTGATGTTCGAGCCGCCCGCCGGCGTGATCGGCGAATTCCGCGGATTCACACCCGATGGGAAGGAAACCCTGGGTATCGGTACGCAGGACTCGTTCAATTACGATATCTTCGCGACGAGCCTCCAGACCGGCGCATCCCGGCGCCTTACCCGCGATCCCGCCTACACCGATCCCGCAAACATCTCGCCCGACGGAAAATCCCTGGTCATCATGGACGGTCGGGTGACCGAGGAGACCGGCTATCCCGGGGCCAGCCCGGCCGGCACCGACGGCAGGCTGTACTTCGCCAGTGCGGGTATCGGCGTACCGCCACTCATCGACCTCGCGATTGCGGAGTCCATTTCCGGCATCTATACGCTGCCGGCGAGGGGCTCGTTCCTGCAGCCTTACCTGATCGATCTGCAAAAAGTGCACGCGGTGGACGATCCCGAGATACACGATGGCCAGCAACTCAACGCCGGAGGCGACCCCGACGCGGGGAGCGGCAGCATCAGCGACCCGCTGTGGCTGGGCGGTGCCGATCCGGCGTGGTCGCCGGACAGCACCGCGGTGGTGTACTACCAGCGCAGGGGCTGTAATCCCGAGCCGGCGGAGTGCCCGCCCTCGACCGAGCCGGGAGGACGTGACTCCCGACTGATGATTGCCCGGCTGACGGACCGCGAACCCAGCGAGCCGCGGCCGCAGCCGGACCCGGACCCCGTGCCCGACGAGGTGCCGTGGGGCACGCCGTATACGTTCGGCGACCCGTTGCCTCCCGTGCGCAAGATTGTGCCCAGCGGCAACTATGTTCTGATGGGGGAGAGCGGTTCGGCTGAGGTTGTGGTCACCGATGGCCCCTCCCGCTTCAACCCGGGAGAGATGGAGGTCACTTCCGTGTCAGTGATTTACAGCAATTACAGCGCGGACGGCGTCAATTTCATCGATGGCACTGAATCCGGCGAGCGCAACTCCGGAACCGGCGGTACCACGATCACGTGGCACGCGGATCTCACCTTCAGCGGACTGCACGAGGGTAGCCGCAAGACCAGAGAACCCGGTGGTTTTGTAGTGACCCTGAAGAGTCTCGGGGCGGCCGGGCAATTCTCCGGGACGCTGACGACAACGCTGGATGGAATGACATTCAATTCGCCCGAGTGAGGCCGGTCTCAGCGCTCGGCCAGCCTCGCCCGGTTCAGTTCGAGGGAATCTCCGCGGGCGGGCCCGCCGCGCTCAATCCGGTCGCTTCAGCCTAGCGGCATGCGGCGTTCGACAGCTGCGTAAACACCAGGAAGCTGACGCTGGCGGGTTCGAGTGTGATTTCTCCCGGTGTAAAGTACTTGCCCGCCAGTTCGGGCAGGCTGTCGCCCTCGAGCAGTTCCAGGGTCACGCCATTGAGTGCGGCGCCATGAGAATAGCCCGCGGCCTGCGTTAGCGTATAGCGTTCACCCGGGAAATCCACGGAGATCCGTTTCGCTGCGTCCTGGTCTGGATTGATTGCCAGCACGGTGACGGCGCCTGGAATGCCGCGATTGCAGTGAGCATAGATATTCGAGCTCGCCGCGTCCGCACCGGGATCCAGTACCGTCGTGCCCATCAGGTTGCGCCACAGCCATGCGGCCCAGTAGTCGGGGCGCGGCGCGAACGTGTGCTCGTCAAGCAGGGCGTAATCGCTCGCCGCAAGTGTATTGTGCGCGAATACCTGTACTCCCTGTCGGGCAGACCTTCCCAACTGGTCAAGGAAGCGGAAGACATCGGCAAAGGTCGTGGCCCAGGGATTGCCGCCACAGGCGGTTTCACCGCTCTCTGTGATCCACAGCGACGCCGCCGGTGCATAGCGGTCGCGCAGTGCTTTCGCCGCGCGGATACCATCGTCTATGCCCGCGAAAAAATCGGGATCGTATGCGTCGGACGGTTGGCTTCCCAACAGGGGAATATGGCAGCGCTGGGACGACGCCCCGTAATAATGGAATGAAAATTCATCCGGTTGGGGAGAGTCCTTATCCAGCAGTTGATCGGGCTTGAACGTCTCGCCACCGAAAAGATAGGCCATGGTACTCATCGGCTCACCCATTTCAACCGCGCCCGTGGCAAGTACTATCGTTTCCGGCGACGACTGTTTCAGCCAGTGATAAAAAATCGCATAGTCGCGGCGGAAGTCGGCGGGCGTATATCCCTCCGGAGGCTGGGTAAGGCCAATCATGTTTGCCTCGTTGGCGAATTCAATGCCGGCAATACGCCTTCCCAGGCTTCGGGTGTAGGCTATCAGTTGCTCCGCATTATCCGGCTGCCAGATACCGCTCTCGTCCCTTGCCCCGGCGCTTGTAGCCAGTGAGGTGAGGATTTCCGCGTCGACCGAGTCCGCAAACGCGACCGCTTTGCGCCATTGTTCGCGAGTGAGTACCGCATCGAAGCCTGCTGGCGGTTTGACCGGTGCCTCGTCGCTGTCCGCGAACCAGGTGGCATTGGCCCAGGTGCCGCTAAAGCGTACGTAGGCGGGCGCCAGTGCAGCGGCCATTTTGATCAGCCGCATGTCCGTCAGGTCGATCGGCGGCCGGTATTCATAGCGATCCTCGCCCTTTGCGGGCTCGCCGTTGATGTAGGGCGCCCAGAATCGCCCCCCCGTCACTTCGACCATTTCGACGTTATAGGACAGGAATCGATCGCTGATCCTCGCTGTCATTTGCATCGACTCGGGGGCGAGCGGCAGGGCTGCCTGCGACGATTGCCCGTGTTGGCCGCAACCGGTCAGTACGCCGATCAGTAAAGCTGGAATGACAAGGGAATTTGGCTTCATGCAGCTCCGCATTCAGCGGAATCATTTTCGTTGTTTGAAAACAGATTCGGCGTGTATGATTAGTAAAATGATAACGTTTACAGTCTCACACAGCCAATCCTACATCCTTTCCTGCACTGGAACAAACTCCCCAGGCGTATACCTGTCTTCAATCACCTGACCGCATGGGTAATGACATGATTCGAACAGCGCTCAACGCGAGTAATCGCGATTCGTTACTGCTGCTGATCGTCCTGTATTTCGGCTCGATCGCAATTGCAGTCGATAGCGCCCGGGCCGACGTCCGGACTGCCACCCTGGGGCACGACGCCATAACTATCTGGCCGGGCGCTGCGCCGGGTACCGAGTCCTGGAAAGGGGCCGAATTTTCGGGCAAGCGTTCTGTGACCAATGTGACGGTACCCACGCTCACGGTGTTTTATCCTGAACCCGGTCACGCCAATGGCAATGCCATGGTGGTTTGTCCCGGGGGTGGGTTCACTGGGCTTGCGATGATAGAGGAGGGCACGATGGTAGCCGAGTGGCTTGCGGCACGTGGAATCACCGCATTTGTACTGAAATACCGCGTGCGTCGCGATGCCCTGTCTGCAGAACCTGCCTCCACCCCTGAGGGGGAGGACTTCGACTCCCGGGCCAAAGCCCTCGAGCCCGGGCGAAAAATTGCGTTGGCCGATGCCGTGCAGGCGATGCACTACCTGAGGGCGAAGGCATCTGACTACAACATCGATCCCCGGCGTATCGGCATGGTCGGGTTCTCCGCGGGAGCCATGACTACCATGGGTGTTGTCACGGAGGGAGATGCCGATGCCATGCCCGATGTGGCAGCGTCAATTTATGGCGCCATGCCGCGCGAGGCCGTTCCCGCGAACGCGCCTCCGCTATTCATCGTGCACGCCCAGGACGACACTGTAGTGCCCCCATCAAAAAGCGTGGAGATGTATACGGCCTGGTCGCTACGGGACCTGCCGGTCGAATTGCATATTTTTGCCTCGGGGGGCCATGGGTTTGGCGCGGTGAAACATCGCCAGGCTGCAGACCGGTGGATGGCGCTGTTCGGCGGGTGGCTGGATCAACAGGGTTGGACGGAAACTGCCCCCAGGCCGTCTGAATAACACTGCCGGTCAGTACGCCGCTCCCCAGGTGTCAGTGTTCGTGCAATTCCGCGGGAGTGTACAGGTCGATGATCTCCGCGACCCGTTTTGCGGCGCTCCTGCTTACCTGGGGCTGTACCAGCGACATGGAGCCCCGAATCAGTTCGCCCTGAAAGCCGGCGCTCGTGATGAAGCCCCTGGCCCAGAGGATTGCGGTGCCCCAGGTCAGCGCAACCAGGGTCCTGGAAAGAAACTCAACATCGATTCCCCGCTTCAACTGCTTCATTTCCTTCATTTCGAGCAGCGAGGTTTTCCGGGCTTCGATGGCGTTCACGAGGAACACTTCATTCGCCGGCGAATCCTTGTCTGCACGCAGAAAGACCTTGGCCACGGCGAGTCCGGTATCCGCATCGCTGACAAAGAAACTCGCGATCGATTCAAGTCTGTGCAGGAAGCGCTCAAGGCCGGGTTCGTACTGGTCTTCCTCGAGCCCCAGATTGCGAATGCTTTCCGCGATCGAATAGAGAATCAGGTGTTCCTTGCTCTGGTAGATCTCATAGAGGGTGCTGGGGGAGACACTTGCCTGCTCCGCCACCTTGCGCATGCTCAACCCTTCGTAGCCGTCCTCTGCAAGCTGCAAGCGGACAGCGTCGAGGATGGCTTTGCGTCTGGCCCGCTGTCTCGGTGTCAGCTGTTTTTCGTTGTCGACCAATTGATCCTCCAATAACACGGTATTGCGGCGAGAACTAACGTTTGCGCGACACCGTCGTTCATTGCATGACCCCGGGGCCGCAATTCAAATTCACCGGGCACCCAGTGTAAACCTCGCTTATCCCCTCACCAAGGGTGCCGTATCGGAACTGCGCCGCGTCCGTATTCATCTGGCAAACCACATTGTAAACTAAATCATAACGTGTTACGAATATGTGCCGGCGCGCGGTGTGGCAGCCGGCACAGGCGCGTCCCCGAGAACAAGATAATATCGACCCTGGAGCAGACCGATGTCGTTAACCAGCTTTGTCCCCACTCCGGAACTGGAGTTCTATCGCCAGACATTCTCCGAACATTTCAAGATCGAACGCCGCGAGGACGGTGTCGTGACCATGCGCCTGCACACGCGGGACGGTCCCTACCAGTTGAGTGTGGAAAGCCACCGGGCGATAGGCCAGGCGCTCAAGGTCGTGGCGTCCGACCCGAAGAACGAGTTGATGATCTTTACCGGTACGGGGGAATCATTCCTTGCCGGTATCGATCCCGACGGATTTGCGCTGGAGGAGGCGGACCTCGAGTACTGGGCCTATGAGTACGCCTACAAGGACGGCAGAGTCAACGTCAGTTCACTGGTCAACGACTTCGAAATCCCGACCATCGGCGTGCTCAACGGCCCGGGTGCGCATACCGAGATGGTGTTGATGTGCGATATCACGATCTGCAGTGAGGATGCCATCATATGGGATCCTCACTATGCCATCGGTTCTGTCCCGGGTGACGGCATCCACAGCTGTTTCATCGAGATACTCGGTGTGAAGCGCGCTGCCTATGCATTGCTCACCAGTGAAGTGATCGATGCAAAAAGGGCGCTCGAATACGGCATGGTCAATGAAGTCGTGTCGCGGGATTCTCTCATGGATCGCGCCTACGAGATCGCCGATAGCATCATGAAGCAGAAGCGGGTGATTCGCCGGCTCTCGTCCCAGATTGTTCGCAGGCCGTGGAAACAGCGTGTCGCCGATGACCTCGACGGGGGCTTCGGTACCCAGATGTTCGGTCATGTCGCCAAGAAAGAGTTCGTGCACTCGAGGACCCGGGTGGATGACGTCGCGGATTCATTTGGAGTGGATGTGAACGAATAACCGCGACCCGCATCGCTACGGCGTTGCTTCCCAGACCCTCCGTCCACCCTCGTCCAGGCTGGTGGCCGGCTGAACCCTGCCACTGGCTTCGGCCTGTCTGCCGGCTGGCGGTGGCGGGGGGCGACCCTGCGCCTGATCCGGAGCCAGCGGCAATGAAATTTAATCGGAACGCGTTGCGAATTAAATCATAACGTGTTATGAATATGTCCATGTCACCAGCCACCGATAACTATAAACAGGTAGGGCTATGAAAAATAAACGTGCTAAGGCGCCGCTGCTATTCCTGCCGATGGCGTTCTGTGCTTCTTTCGGGGGGATGGCGCAGACCATGCAACTGGAGGAAGTGCTTGTCACTGCGCAACTGAGGACACAGTCGGTCCAGGATGTGCCGATTTCCATGGTCGCAGTCAGTGGTGAAATGATGGAGTCGCGTCAACTGTATAAATTCGAGAATCTGGTCCCGGACCTGCCGAACGTCGAGTTCATTTCAAGCCCGGGTCTGGACAAGGCCCTGGGTATCCGAGGCTTGTTTTCCGCTACGGGAAATCCTGCTTTCGAACAGTCAGTAGGTGTGTTTTCAGATAATGTCTACATATCCCGGGGCCGTCTGTACAACCTTACGTTTATCGACGTGGAGCGCATCGAGGTCCTGAGGGGTCCCCAGGGTGTTCTCAACGGCAAAAATTCCATAGCCGGGGCGATAAATATCCATTCGAAAGAGCCCACTGCAGAGTTCGAAGCGGGGGTGATTGCCAGCTACGAGTTTGAGAACGAGGGGTATTCCGGTGAGGCCTACGTATCGGGCCCGATGACCGATAATTTGTCCGGGCGGGCTGTCGTGAAGTACCAGGAGACGGGCGGCTACCTTGACTTCCCGCGCACCGGGCGAGAGAACCAGAACGAGTCGGAGTACCTCAGTTTCAAGGGCAGCCTGATGTACGAACCGGCGACGGATTCATCTCTGCTGCTGCGCTACAGCCGTCAGGAAGCGAAGCAATTCGGTACCGAATTCGGCCCATACCTGTTCCAGAAGAGTGTGGCAGACGCGTTGACGGCCGAGTACTTGTCGGAGGACCCCGACTTCGATTTTGTCACTAATGATGTCATCTCGAACGGCAAATTGTTGACCGTAGATAATGAGGGGAATGTCCTGGTCACCAACAAGCGTCCGGAAGCGGGTACCGACATCGATATCCTGTCGGCAGCCTTCGACCGGGAGTTTAACAACGGGGGCGAATTTACCAGTATTACAAGCTACCTGACGTACACCAGTTACGGGCTGTTGACACAGGCTTTTCGCCCCGTGGACTTCGTCGTATTTGGGGACGAAGACGAGGACGAGAGCTTCGACCAGTTCACCCAGGAATTGAGGTATGTCTCCCCAGGTGGGGAGACCATCGATTACCTGTTCGGCCTGTATTACCTGTGGTCGGAGCTGGACATCGGGAAAAATGATTCCGTCGTGAGCGCCGGTGAGCTCGCGGGGTTCGACAGCTTCAATTTTCTGCCTATCGACGATTTTTCGCAAACGACCGAGGCCATTTCGGTGCTCGGGCAGGTCACATGGAATATTACCGACCGGTTCCGCGCCTCGTTCGGTCTGCGCTATACCGCAGAAAACAAGGAGGCGGACGGTTCCCTGACACTGCTTTCTACCGACCGTTCGACAGTCGTTGGCGGGCAACCTCCAGGCAGTCCGGGCTTCAATCCGATCGCCGACCTGTTCGCCAATAACTGGGCCAACAGTTCCATGCGCAATGAAGACAACCTGGACCCATCGGTCATAGTGCAGTGGGATATCAGCGACTCGGGGATGCTGTATGCAAGCTGGACCCAGGCTACCAAGGCTGGTGGTTTTAATGCCGGAGACCTGGAAGGTATCAGTTTTGAGTACAACGAAGAGGAGGCGACGAGCTTTGAAGTGGGTGCGAAGTTGTCCTTTCTGGACGATCAGCTTCGATGGAACATCGCAGCATTCAGTACGGACTTCAAGGATCTGCAGGTCAGCGCATGGGATGCGACCGCCAATACGTTCATTACCAACAATGCCGCGGAAGCCACGATCGAGGGTTTCGAGTCGGACTTGGTGTATGCAATCAACTCCCACTGGAGAGTCGGCGGCGCAGTGGGTTACCTCGATGCCAAATACGACGACTATCCCGGGGCGAGCTGCTCGGTTGGTGAAAGTCGCGAACCGGATTGCGATGCGGACAATACCCGGAATGCCGCGGGTGACGAACTTCGGCAGGCGCCTGAATGGAGTGCCAACGCCTATGTGGAATACGTACACAGTTTTTCCAACGACCTGGAATTCGGTGTGCGGGTCACCTCCAATTATTCTGACTCCTACTACATGTCGATAACCAACGACCCATACCTCCGGCTGGGTTCGTACATCAAGACGGATGCTCTCTGCTGGGTGGGCTCGGATAGCGACAGCTGGAGGGTGTCGCTGCTGGGCAAGAACCTTTCGGATGAACGGGTGCCGTTCTTCGCAAACAGTACTCCCCTGGTAGATGAAGCCTATTTCGCTTCGGTCCAGCCAGGGCGTGAACTCTACCTGGAATTTTCATACCGGATGTAAACCGTAACCTGTTTGTGGAGTTTTCCTGCACACACTGGAGCGGGCCACAGGCTGATCCTCCCGGTATGGCGGCAAAAAAAATGCAGTATTTATTCGGAGTGATGTCATGAAAGTAGCGTTTCTTGGTTTGGGGAAAATGGGTTCGGGGATGGCGGCAAAAATACTCGATGCCGGTCTCGATCTTGTTGTTTGGAATCGGACGGCAGGAAAGACGCGTCAACTGGCTGCGCGAGGGGCCATTGCGGCCCCAACCGTGAGCGAGGCGGTCCATGAGGCGGATGTGGTAGTAACCAGCCTCATGGATGACGAGTCCATTCTCGGGATCGTACAGGGCGATGACGGGATGATTGCCAACATGAAAAAGGGCGCATGCCACATCTGTGTGACAACCATATCTCCGGGTCTGGCCGACCAACTGCTGGAGATGCACCGGGAGGCTGGAACGGAATACGTATCATGCCCGGTACTCGGGCGGCCGGATGCGGCTGCCGACGGGTCGCTGATCGCTCTTGTTGCCGGATCAGGCGCAGGTCTCGAAAACGCCGGAGCGGTAATCGATACCTTCACCAGCATGGTGTTACCGGTCGGAACCCTGCCGAGTCATGCCGCGACCATGAAGCTCTGCCTCAACTACGCGGTAATCTCCAGTATCGAGCTAATGAGTGAAATCTATACCTGCTGTGACAAGGCGGGCCTGAATCTCGAGGAAGTGGAGGGTTTCTTCAAGGTCATCTACGGATTCCCGGTGTTGCATATGTATGCGGAAAAAATAAGGAAGCGCGAGTTCGGGGATGGCGGGTTCCAAATGACGGGCGGGCTCAAGGACGTGAAACTGATGCTGGATACCGCTGCGAATTACGGCGCCAACTTCGATATCGGGGAGATCGTCGAGGAGAAGATGATCGAGGCAATCGAATCCGGTTACCGGGACCTCGACTGGAGCGCGATCCACGAAGTGACCCGGTCGAGGGCAAATCTGGACCATCACGAGCCCTTGTCCTGACGACCGCCGCCGAATACAGACGTTTTAGAGGAGGGTAAATTGAAAGAGATAAAAGGTGGTGAGCTGCTCCTGCGCTCTCTCGCAATGGAAAAGATCGAGCATGTCCATGCGATTACCGACGGGACATACATGTCGTTTCTAGAACCACTGGAACGCCTTGGCGATGAATTGGGCGTTCGCCTGGTCGTGCCGCGGCACGAGGCGGCGGCAGCGCATCTGTGCGACGGCTATTCCCGGGCGACGGGTCGGCCCGCGGTGGTCATGGCCTGTGCGGGACCGGGTGCCGCGAATCTTCTCTCCGGCCTGATCTGCGCAGAGGCGGAGGGGAGCCCGGTAGTGGCAATTACGACAACGCGGCGCAGCGATATTGGCGACTCCTACGCCCACCAGGCGGCAATGCAGGTCGGCGACCAACTCGGCTACTTCAAGGCCGCGGTGAAGTGGAGCGGCAGGATCGATCACTGGAAGCGAATCCCGGATATGGTGAGACACGCGTTTCGTGTAGCCCTGAGCGGGAGGCCCGGGCCAGTACATTTGCTGATCCCCCAAGATGTACTCGACGCCTATGGGGACCCCGGTGCTGTGGCGTTGATCGAGCCGGAACGATATCGCACCACCGCAATGTTCAGGCAGACCGCGGAGGCAGGCTCTATCGAAAGGGCGGCCAAGCTGCTCACCGGGGCGAAGCTTGTGTCGATTCGCGTCGGTAATGGCTGCGAGCGCGCCGGGGCGGGAGCCGAAGTGCGCGAGCTCGCGGAATATCTTGGCATGCCCGTTACCAAGACAGCGCGCGGCGCCGCGGTTGTTCCCTGCTGCTATCCACTGGCCCTGCACACGCTCTCGCCGGCGGCTTTCCTTGCGAACACGGAGGCCGATGTGCTGCTGGTCATAGGTACCAGGATGGGGGAGCTCAGCGGGTTTGGGCAGCCGCCTCTCTGGCCAGACACAAATAGTGCGAAAACCATCCAGATAGATTCGGAGCCGAACAATATCGGCCTCAACCGGCCCGTCGATGTCGGACTGGTTGGCGATGCCAAAGCTGTACTCCAGCAGTTGATAAGTGCGGTCAGGAAAATGACGGGACCGCGGGCGCCGCATGAGAAAATCAGCGGCTACAAGGAGATCGAGTCCCAGTGGCGCCAGGGGCTGGATGAGGTGGCTGAGAATATGCAGGAGCCTATGTGCATCGGTGCCGCGGTCAGGGAGGTCAACCGCTATTTCGGCGACGACGTTATTTTTGCCCTTGATGGCGGCAATACCAACTGGTGGGGCATTCAGTATGCAAGCGCGAGGCAGGAGCGATCGGTCCTGCAGTCCTCCAACTATGGGCACCTCGGGACGGGGTTGCCCTATGCTCTGGGCGCCAAGCTCGCTTTCCCGCATCGGCCAGTGTGCTGTGTCTCTGGCGACAGCGCGTTTTGTTTCAACATCCAGGAGCTGGAAACGGCAATCAGGGAGAATCTTCCCGTTGTTTGCGTGGTGATGGTGGACGGGGCGTGGGGCATGGAGAAAACGGCCCAACGGCGCACCTGGGGCAGGGACGCACCCTGGTTCAAGGTTTTCAATGCGGAGCAACTCCGTTTCGACAAGGTCTGCGAATCGATGGGCGGACACGGCGAGTTCGTTACCCGGGCACCGGACATCCAGCCGGCGCTGGATCGTTCGCTGGCTTCTGGCAAGGTGTCGGTCATTCACTGTGTAATCGATCCCGATTCGAATATCTGGCCGCCAGGGATCGAAGCTTGGAATGCGTTACGCAGTGGCAAGGTTGCCGAGTGGCTCTCGGGCGAGGCCTGATGTCCGTGCTGCTCTCAAGCCGCTACCTGCCACTGCCGGGTTCCAGGCCCGCCGGGTCGATGAGATGACGTTTGTCTTGCGCAACCAGAACCGCATCGATGGCGCCTGGTGTGATTCCCGCAGCGGCCGCGACTTCGTGATCTCCAATCCGGCAGACCTGAGGGACGTTGTACATCGCTACCCGCTGTCCAGTTCACGGGACGTGCTGAAGGCTGTCGAATCTGCCGCCCGGGCACAGGCCAGGTGGCGCAAGGTGCCAGTAGCGGAAAAAGCGCTGATCATGCGTGAGGCGGGCCGGCTCGTCCACGCCCACAGAGAACAGATTGCCCGATTGATTACCCGCGAGAACGGCAAGCTGTTTTCCGAATCGCTAACCGAGATCGACAGCACGATTGCCGAACTCGAATTTCAGGTGGGAGAGGGTGAGCGGCAGTTCGGCAGGGCCAACCAGTCGCACAAGGGCTCGGCATGGGGTATCACCCGTTTGCAACCCATCGGTGTGGTATCCGTCATCATCCCCTGGAATTTTCCCTTCAATGTGCCTTTCCGAAAACTGATTCCCGCGCTGATGGCGGGTAATACCGCCGTACTGAAGCCGGCCAGCCAGACCGCCGGCGTGGGAGAACTGGTCGTGCATATCCTGACCGAGGCCGGATTACCTTCCGATGTCCTGCAGTTCGTAACCGGCTCTGGCGGTGAACTCTGTAAATCGCTGGTGGCATGCGGGCCGGTGCGCGCGGTTACCTTTACCGGGTCCACCAGCGTGGGGAGGTCGATTGCACAGGCGGCCGCGCCCGGGTTTGTCCGTACCCAGCTCGAGATGGGTGGCAAGAATCCCGTTATCGCCCTCGCCGATGCGGACCTCGAACTGGTCGCCGAACAGGTCGTCGTTGGCGCCTACTCCTGCGCGGGCCAGTGGTGTACCGCCACCAGTCGGTTGATCGTGGAAGAAAGAATCAGGGATGCACTGTTGGAGAAAATTCTCGAGCGAGTGCGGAACATTGTACCCGGTCCGGGTGTGGACGCAGCAGCTACCATGGGTCCTGTCTGCGGAGAGACCCAGTTGGCTTCGGTGCTTCGGCATATAGATACTGCGAATCAGCAGGGTGCCAGGTTGTTGTTGGGTGGCGGCCGGATCATGGATGACCTACTGCAGCACGGATGTTTTGTCGCGCCGACGATTTTTGAACTGGATAGCCCTGGTCTCGACCTGGCAAGGGAGGAAGTTTTCGGTCCCGTTTTGGCAATAGAAACTGCAAAAGACTATTCACATGCGGTGGCTCTTGCCAATGACGTTCCCTACGGCCTGTCATCCTCTGTTTTCACCGCTGACCTCGACCGTGCGTTCGACTTTGCCGAGCAGATTGAAAGCGGAGTCACGCACATCAACATGCACTCGGCCTACAAGGAACCGCAATTCAGTTTTGGTGGCATCAAGGAGTCCGGATTCGGCCTACCGGAGGCAGGCAGCTCTGGAATACAGTTTTTCCAGGACGAGAAGACCGTTTACGTGAAGCGATAGAACTGTCGAGTGAATCACATAGTAAAGAGGATCGGCCCGGCCAGGTTGGCGGCATTCGCATCGTTGGAAATACCGATGTCGGCATTCCTCACACCACTGGTTGTATATATCCCGGCGTTTTATGCGGGCGAAATGGGGCTCGGCCTTACGACGGTAGGGATAATTTTTGGCCTCGCCAAATTGTGGGACATCGTCACCGACCCGATAGCCGGTATCATCACCGAGCGCTTCGGTCCGGAACGGGGTAGGTGGCGATTCTGGTTGTTGCTCTCCCTGCCACTGATGATGATCGGCGTCTATAAGGTGTTCTTCCCACCCGGCCAGGTCGAGTGGACTTACTTTGCCTCCTGGATGCTGATTCTTTATGTCGGCTGGACCCTGCTAACTATTTCGCATATCTCCTGGGGAGTGGAATTGTCCGACGATTACCACGAGCGTTCACGAATCGCGGCCTTCCGGCAGTTCGCGGCACTTGTCGGGGGGCTCGTCGTGGTATTCATCCCTGTGCTCAGTGATCAATTTGCCGGCGTCAGTGAGTCAGGGAGGATCAACTTTATCGGGCTTTTTGTCCTGGTAGCGCTACCTGTGCTGATGATGGCGACATTTTTCTGTACTCCGGTTGGGCATTCGCGACTGGATGCCGATCACACCTACCGCTGGAACGATGTGCTCACCATACTGCTGCGAAATCCCGCGCTACGCGCGCTGCTCCTGGGCAATGTGGGTGTGCTGCTCGGTATCGCGGCAATGTCCAGCGTACTGCTGTTCTATGTGGAGAGCGTCCTGCGCCTGGGAGAATGGGCGACGCTCGCGGTAGTACCCATGTTGTTTTCCGGGCTGCTGTTTTTGCCGCTGATAAGGTACCTGGCGGTGAGAATAGGCAAGCACCGGACATTCTGCCTGGTGCTGCTCTTCCAGATCCTTGTACAGCCCCTGTTCCTGCTGATCCCCGCCGGCAACGTTCACCTCACGCTGCCATGTTTCATGCTGCTGGGTGCGATCAACGGCGCGGCGGTGTTTCTGCCGCAGGCCATGATCGCGGATCTGAAGGATATCGATACCGGGTCTGGCCAGGCCCGGACCGGTGTTTACGTGGCACTGCTGCAGTCTACGAGCAAGGTCGCCTCGGCGCTGGCCGTGGCACTGATGTTCCTGGTGCTGCCGTTGACCGGTTTCGATCCGGGGCCCCAGGCGCAGAACGATCCGCAGAGCCTGGCGCGGCTGCGTTCACTGATTGCGGGCCTGCCGATGGCCTGTTTTGCGCTGGGCCTGTGGGGAATGCGCAGGTACGGCCGCTACCACCCGGCAACCTTGTCCATTGGATCCCGCAACCATGCCGGTTATTGAAACGCAGCGCGATGATATACGGGCTCTCAGGGGTGTCCACCTGTTTCATTTCGCCACCTCGAATTGTTCGCAGCGGGTCAGGTTTACGCTGGAGGAAACGGGCGTCGGCTGGACCAGCCACCATATCAACCTGATCAAGTGCGAGAACGCGACAGCGGAGTTCGTCGCTATCAATCCGAAAGGAGTGGTCCCGGTGCTGGTGCACGACGGCATAACCATTGTCGAGTCGAACGACATCATTCGCTATGTCGACGAACAGTTCGGCGGGTCTGCGCTTACGCCTGAAGCTGGCATGGACAGGGATTATCTCGAGGAAAGCCTGCAGCACTCCTCCCATTTCCAGGCGGCACTCAAGCTACTGACCCATGAATTCCTGTTCAAGCCCTTGCGGAGAATGAACGAGCGGCAGCTTGAGGACTACACAAATGGTACGGGAAATTCCGAGCTGGCAGGCTTCATGCGAGAGTTCTCGTCGAGCCAGGGCTTTGCTCACGAGCGAATCAGTCTCGCCACGCAAGAAGCACAAGACATGCTAGGTTCCCTCGAAGCCAGGCTTGAAACCCACCGATGGCTAAGCGGGCAGCTATTCGGGCTGGCAGATATCTCCTGGGTAGTAAACCTGCACCGGATGGGCCATATGCACTATCCGCTTGCCCCCTTTCCCGGGGTGCAAGACTGGCTCACGCGCACTCGCGCTAGACCCGCATTCCGGGCGGCGATTAGCCGCTACGAGTCAAGCGGGACAATAGCAATATTTAACACCTACTCGATAGTCAGGCGGCTACAGCGCTCGTCGGTCAGGTCATACATCAGCGAACTGCGTTCCTGACAGCACCTGTTCCCGGCACGTGAATATCCATCAATAGCCCTGGTGGCAGGTAATCCTGTCCGGTTCAGCGAGGCCAGCGGACCCTGGAGCCGGAATTGGTCGCTCCAAATCGCATATTTCAAGCGGGTTGCGTCGGTGCTAATATACACCGACCATTCGGTATGTTAATTAAACCGAACGGTCGTATGCTTATCAACAGGACCGACCATACACGACGACGAAATGTGCAGGTCAGCCAGAATGGTGGGTAGTGCGTACGCGTGGTTTGTGGCACCGGCATTCGACAGATTCCGAGTTTGGCGGCTCCCCGCGGTAACATCGGTCAGTGGCTTCGCTCACTAAGAAGTCTATCCCACTCACAGGTAGGACTCAATGGCAGCAGGTACCAAGGTCAAGAAACAGAAACGTTATGTCGAACGCCCGGACGTACGGCAAAAATTGCTGGACGCCGCCGAGTCAGTTGTGCGTGAAGAAGGCTACGCGGCGGCGACGGTGCGCCGAGTTTCCAGCCGCGCAGGAATGACCCATCAGGCGGTCTTTTACTACTTCGGCTCCCAGGATGAACTGTTGCTTGCGCTGCTACGACGCTCCAACCAGGCTTACTGTGACCGATTGAACGATGCGCTGCATTCAGACCACCCGATCAGGGGGCTTTGGGAACTCGTCAGTGACGAGAATTCGACGAGGCTCGGCCTGGAATTCATGGCGCTGGCCAATCACAACGAGACCATCCGGGAAGAAATCGCTGCCAATGCCATAGCCATACGCGCGCTGGAAACCGAAGCCATACAGAAACACCTTGAAGCGAGGGGCATTGTGCCGCGGCTGTCTCCCCAACTGGTTTCAATCCTTACCAACAGCCTGGCCCGCCTGGTCGTACAGGAGGCAACCCTGGGAATCCATGTCGGTCATGAGGAGGCGGAACGACTCGTCGACGAATCCCTGCGACATTTCGAATCTCGGGGAGATTCCAACAACGACGTGGAGCCCATTGTCGCATCAATGGCACCTTCGGAATAATCAGGCGGCTTGGCTAGATTTAGCAGAGCGCAGTCCTCCATGGCCCAATTGCCGATCGTGCAAGTCGGCTAAGATCCCGCAGTCATTTATCAGCCCCGGACCCTGTCTCGGATAAAGCAGCGGCCCGGTACATCAGCGCGCATCCGACAAAACCCAGGGGATTCGGGTGCAGCGTGATCCGATGGCGCACATCGACTATACCACTTGGTCTAATAAATAAACCATAAGGATTGACTTGGCTCGTTCTTGGCTCTAATGTGTGCCGCACGAAAAAACATCACACGCGTTTGCACGCTCCGCATGAAGTGGCTTTGAGAGTAATGACGATGACGAATTTCAGCGAAGTGGACTTTTTCCAGGCCCTCGACCTGGTAGAAAATCCTTATCCCTATTTTGAATACCTGCGCGAGCAGGGCCCGGTGGTCTACCTGCCCAAACACAATGTGATGGCGGTGACGGGTTACGAGGAGGGCGTGGCCGTATTGCGCGATCACGATACATTTTCTTCGATCAATTCGGCAACCGGTCCACTCCCTCCGCTGCCCTTCGAGCCGGAAGGCGACGACATCACTGAGCAGATCGCGAACTACCGCAGCGAAATGTCCTTCGGTTCCATGCTTGTGACGCAGGATCCTCCGGAGCACACCCGTTCGCGCTCGTTACTGGTCGGTTTACTGACCCCCAAGCGCCTGAAGGAAACTGAAACCTTTATCGCCAGCTCGGTACAGGCGTTGATCGACAAATTCATCGACAAGGGCAAGTTTGAGGCGGTCTCGGAATTTGCCCACCCGCTGGCAACCATGACCATCGCCGACATCCTCGGGGTTCCCCAGGAAGACCACGCGAAGTTCCTGCCGTTGTTCGGTCCGCTACCCGGACAGATCGGCGGTGACGAGCCGTTGGAGAACAATCCGATGGTCGAGGTTGGCATGCATTTCTTCAACTACATACAGGATCGTCGCGAAAATCCGCGCCCCGACATGATGACCCAGCTCGCCCAGGCGAGATACCGGGACGGCGAACTGCCCGATATTGTGGATATTGTCAGCCACGCCGCCGTCGTTTTCGGCGCGGGACAGGACACCACAGTCCGCCTGATCGCCGCGCTGATGAAGACGTTGGCAGAGAAGCCCGAGCTGCAGGCCCAGGTGCGAGCCGATCGCAGCCTGGTTCCGGCGGTGGTCGAGGAGGTGTTGCGGCTGGATGGCCCGACCAAGACCCATTTCCGCCTGGCCAAACGCCATGCCAGGGTCGGCGACCAGGACGTTGCGCCCGGCACCGTCATCATGTTGGTGCAGAGCGCAATGCGCCGGGACCCTCGTATGTTCGAGTCGCCGGATGAGTTTCGCCTGGACCGCAACAACCTTCAGACCCAGCTGGCTTTCGGCAAGGGTATCCACATGTGTATCGGCGCGGCGCTCGCCAGGGCTGAAGCCAAGCTGGCCGCTGAGCATATCCTCGATCGCACCTCGGATCTGCGCATCAACGAAGACAAGCACGGTGCGGCGGGCAATCGCCACTACGAATACGAGGCGAATTATACCCAGCGTGCGCTTTGCGAGGTGCATCTCGAGTTCAGCAAACAATAATCGAACGCGGTAAAACGCACGCCAAAGAGGAATGTGTCTATGGGAATCCTGGACGGAAAAGTCATCCTGGTGGCCGGTGCCGGCGGCATTGGTACCGGACTGGCGACGCGCTATGCGGCCGAAGGCGCCCGCATCGTGCTGGGGGATATCAATACAGCATCAGCAGAAGCCGCTGTAGCGGCAATCAAGGACGCGGGCGGTGAGGCCCTCGCCATACACCTGGACGGTTCGGACGAAGCCTCAGCGACGGCAGCGGTGGCCACCTGCGTAGAGACCTACGGCGGACTGGATGGACTTCACGCCAACTTCGCGTTTCTGGGCGACTGCGATCCCGGGGCCGGCATTCTTGAGCTGCCGCTGGAAATCTACGACGAGACACAGCGCATCAATGCGCGCGGCTATTACCTGTGCACGCGTGCTGCATTGCCCGCCATGATCGAGCGCGGAGCGGGGTCGATCGTGTACACCAGTTCCGCGGCCGCCAATGCGTCGACACCGGCACAGGTGGCGTACGCGATGAGCAAGGCGGCTGGCCAGGCGCTCATGCGGCATGTCGCCACGCGCTACGGCCAGTCGGGAATCCGGGCGAACACCATCGCCCCTGCGCTCACGCTGCATCCGGGTATTGCAGAGCTGGTTCCGCAGGAAATGATCGGATGGGCCCAGGCCGCCGCCGCGATCAAATCACGCGTGGGCAACCCCGAAGATATCGCCGCCATGGGTGCACTGCTTCTTTCGGACCAGGGCTCGTACATTACGGGCCAGGTAATCAGCATCGACGGTGGGACCACCATGCGGCCCTGAGCCGCTGTCACAGCATTAAACAGAGGAAAGGATGATGGTAGCTAAAGTATTTGAAGACATCGCAGAAGCGGCAGAGCGCTATACCGGTAATGCACGCACTGCGATTGAGTATGGCCTGTTCCAGAAGCGCCTGATGGATCGTTCCAAGGAGGCCGGCGACTACTCCCCGGACGAATGGCTCGGCCTCAAGGATTTCGTGACCGATGATTTCGAACGTGTGGGCAACTTCAAGGAAGTCATGACGTTCAACGATATGGTCGGATTTCTCCAGGCCTGGGCTCCGTCCCAGCACTGGGAGGGTTCCTTCAAGCGTGTATCCGAATATGACAACGTCGTATTCCTGGAGCTGGAGGAGAGGGTCAACCTCGGTGCTGAGCAGCAGGCTGTGAACTCCGTATCCGTCTACGAATTCGACGAGTCTGGCAAGATCCGACACCTCGACGTCTACCTCCAGGCCTCTCCCGGAGAGGCGGTCAAAGGCGAGGCATACGACAGATAGTCAGGGCTCCCGGACGGGCCGGGTAAACATTCGCAAGAATCAGGATTCGAATATGGATAAATTTTTAGAGGGTAAAACTGCTCTGGTGACCGGGGCTTCCAGGGGCCTTGGTCGCGCGGTTGCGGAGGACCTTGCCGAATTGGGTGCAGTGGTCGCTATCAATTATGCCAACAACGACGCAGCAGCAGAGGAAACACTTGCGGCGATCGAGGCTAAGGGTGGAAAGGCGTTTCTGATCAAGGGTGCGCAGGGGAGCTATGCCGCCGCGGAAGCTCTGGTTGCCGCGCTTGACGAGGGCCTTACCCAACGTACCGGCAGCAATGGCCTGGATATCCTTGTCAACAATGCGGGTGGCTCGCCGCAGGCCAACATCGAGAATACCACCGAGGAGCTGTTCAACAAGGTCATCGGCGATAACCTCAGCGGTCCGCTATACCTGACCAAGCTACTGAAGCCGCGAATTCGCCCGGGCGGCCGCGTTATATTCACCAGCTCGCTAGGCGCGCGTACAGCGCTGCCGGACTACGCGGTTTATGCTATCAGCAAATCCGCAGTGGAAAAGCTCACTGTCATCCTGGCCAAGGATTTTGGGCCGAGCAATATCACCGTGAATTGTGTCTCCCCCGGTCTCATCGCATCCGATGCCAATGCGGACATCCGGGCGAACGAGGACATCCGGACCTATCTTGAGCAGACAACCCCGCTACGGAGACTGGGTATACCTTCAGATCTTTCAGGGGTTGTGGTTTCACTGGTGTCCGACCGGATGGGATATGTCACGGGTCAGATCATCGAAGTTGCGGGTGGAATGTCGCTGTAAATTCACCCGGCGGCAGTGCGGTTTTCCTATTTCACATGACGATCAGAGCGGAGGGATTTGCCAGTGCTGGTAGAGAACCCGGAAGTGACACTTGAAGAAGATGCACATCTGTTACCCGAAGACGCGACAGAACACGCATTCATGGACTGGGGGTTCATGTGCCACCTGAGGGATCAGGAGGGGAACGACTACTGGGTCGACCTGGGAGTCGCGAAATTCAACAAACTGGGTACCTTCGGCGCCATGCCGTTTGGCAAGCAACCCATGGACATGTGGAATTTCGGCTGCCGCACGCACAAGGGCAGGGTGTTTACACCGGCGGGGACAATCTACAAGGTCGCTGATTTCGAGCAGGTAGTCAGTACCTCTTATCACCCTTTCCCCGGCGGCGCACTCAGTGTCGAGCGCGATGATGCGAATAACCGCGTTGTCGTAGAGATCGATGAATTTCACCTGGAATGCGACTGCACAGATCATACCTGGAAAGTCACCTGTTACGACAGGGAGATGGATATCCGTGCGGAATTGACCCATTACGGTGAAGGCTATCCCATGTGGTACGGGAAGGAAAAGCTGCACGTTTACGTCGACCACATGCGCGCCCAGGGCTACAACTGGGCGGGGCGTATCGAGGGTAGTTTGACCATCAAGGGCAAGGAAATAGCGGTAAAAGGGTTTGGTGGCCGCGAGCGCTTCTACTGCCCGGACCAGAGTAACGTCGAAGCCGGCGGCTGGTGCGATCTTGTAATGTTTTACTTCGACCAGTTGCAGGGCAACCTGTGCGAAATGAAGCTCAGCCAGGACAAGGACTTGTCCCTGTATCTCTTCGATGAAGGGCAACACTTCGCGGTCGGCGAATTCAATATCGAACACGACGACTGGGCTTATCTCGCCCAGATCGGGACCTTTATTCCTACCACGTACAGGATAACCGCTCGGGTCGAAGCGGGAACTTTGGAAATGCTGGGGAAAGTGTGTGGTTGTAGTTGTTTGACCCAGGGCCAGGATCTGCAAGCCGATGTACCCAACCTCATGCTCGACATGGATCTGGTAGAGGGGAGCTTTACCTATGAATCCGGAAAAAGGATAGAGCTCACCGGCGGTTTCTGCAGCTCCAACGTTGTACTGTGGAAGGCATACCCGTCCACGTTCCTCAGCTTGGGCAATCACTTAAATTACACACCTGGATTGAAGCCGACGCTGACCTGACGGCTGATGGGCTCCCCGGCTCATATAACAGGGTCTTCACCCCAAGCCGCTGCAGCCAGTGCCTGACCGCAATCGCAGTTAATTCCGAGCCGTTGTCTGATCGAATGTGCTCCAGTGGCCCGTACTGCAGAAATTGCTGGCCATTGTCTCCAGGGCCACCCCGTGGTTCATCTTCTGCTCGGTCCGGAAAAATAGTCGGCGCCGACAGGATCATCGGCGTGAATATTAATGATGATCGCAAGGAACTGACCGCGAAATTCGGTAGGTCGAACTTCGTCAATCCGAATGATGTCGAGGGCGACCCTGTTGCTCATCTTGTGGAACTGACAGGTGGGGGTGCGGACTACAGTTTCGAGTGTGTGGGTTTTGTAAACCTGATGGCCAGGGGAGAATCCATACGCCGCGTGGTGATGTACTGACGTCTGCGATTGGCGGTTGCTCGCACTATCAGCGCTTTGCGTACCACACTCAGTTGCGGAGTGATTCCAGCGCGTGAATCACCCCGCGCAATTCCGCCAGTCCCTTCAGTCGCCCGAGGTAGGAGTAGCCGGGCCGCACGCCCGCCTGTCCCAGTTCCTCGCCCATCAGGTGCCCGTGGTCCGGGCGCATGGCGATACGGTCGCTGCGGCCACTGGCCTGCCGGGCGCGCTCTTCGTCGAGCAGCGCGCCGATCAGACCGACCATGTCGTTGTCGCCGTCCAGGTGATCGGATTCGTAGAAAGAGCCGTCTTGCTCACGGCGAATGTTGCGCAGATGGACGAAGTGGATGCGCGGGCCAAACTCGCGCGCCATGGCGACAAGGTCGTTGTCGCCGCGGGCGCCGAATGAACCGGCGCACAGGGTCAGGCCGTTGCTGTCGCTGGGCACCGCTTCCAGCAGGGTGCGCGCGTCGTCGGCGGTGGAAACCACCCGCGGCAGGCCGAACAGGGAGAAGGGCGGGTCGTCCGGGTGGATGCACATGCGCACGCCGGCGGTCTCGGCCACGGGGACGATTTCGCGCAGGAAATCCAGCAGGTTGGCGCGCATGCCGTCCTCGCCCAGTGCGATGAACTGGGCGATGGCATCGCGAATGCCTTCACGGTCGTAGCTGCCTTCGCCGCCGGGCAGCCCGGCTATGATGTTTTTCTCCAGCAGGTCGCGCTCGGTATCGCTCATGGCATCAAAACGCTGTTTCGCCCGCGCCAGGATGTCCGGCGTGTAGTCCTGTTCGGCGTTGGCGCGCTGCAGCAGGTAGACGTCGTAGGCGGCGAAATCGGTGATCTCGAAGCGCAGCGCGCGCGAGCGGTTGGGCAGGGTGTAGTCGAGGTTGGTGCGGGTCCAGTCGACCACCGGCATGAAATTGTAGCAGACGACCTGCACGCCCGCGGCGCCGAGGTTGCGCAGGGTCTCGCAGTAATTGTCGATATGGCGCTGGTAGTCACCGCTGCGGGTCTTGATGTCATTGTGCAGGGGTACGCTCTCTACCACGGACCAGTTCAGTCCGGCCTCCTCGATTTCGCGCTTGCGCAATTCGATTTCTGCCAGCGGCCAGACCTCGCCGGTGGGAATGTGGTGCAGCGAAGTGACCACGCCGGTTGCCCCGGCCTGGGCGATCCGCTCCAGGGTGACCGTGTCGTCCGGTCCGAACCATCGCCATGTCTGCAGCATGCTAGTTGTACTCCTCGAATTCAAAAGCCTGGCGCGCGATGATCGCGCCGCGATGTTGCACCACAGCCGCCGCCAGCGCCTGGCCTGCGCGAATGGCGGCGTCGATTACCTGTCCGCGCAGCCGTCCGGCGAGATAGCCCGCATTGAAGGCGTCGCCGGCACCTGTAGTATCCACGGCGGAAACTGGCTGTGCCGCGCACACCGCGGCCTGCTCGTCGCAGAAGCCGTGTGCGCTGAGGTCTGGCGCCTTGATGACCAGCTCCCGAACACCGAACTGCCGGTGAAAACTTGCGCATTGGCCGACGTCGTTTATGCCCCACAACTGTGACTCGTCGTCGAGCGTCGGCAGTACGATATCGCACAGCGGCAGTACTGCCTCGTAACATGAACGCGCCTGTTGCGGTTCCCGCCAGAGGGCAGGGCGGTAGTTCGGATCGAAGGCGATGCGGGTACCGGCTTCGCGCAGGCCCCGCAACACCTCCACCAGGTTGTGCAGGCCGCTGCGGCACACCGCCAGGGTGATGCCACTGAAGTAGAACGCGTCTCCGGCTGGCACCGACGGCGGGGTGTCGAAAGTCTCTCGCGCCGGGCTGTGATCCCGCCAGTAGCTGAAGCGGCGCTCGCCGGTCGGGTCGTTGTCGATCAGGTAGAGACCCGGCTGCCGGCCGGGAACAGCCAGGATGAGGCTGTCGTCGATACCCTCGTCGCGCAGGGCGGCGAGGATATGCGTCGAGGCGGGGTCGGCGCCCAGGCGGGTCAGGTAGCTCACCTGGCAGCCCAGCCGCGACAGGTAGACCGCGGTGTTGAAGGTGTCACCCGCGATACCACGGCGATAACAGTCCGGTTCCCCGGTCGGGGCGAACTCCAGCATCACCTCGCCGGCGCAGCAGATTGTGGGTCTGTCGGGCACTCCCGGTTCCTCGTGACTGACTCGTCGTGACTTGACAGTGGGGTGGCCACTCTGTCTAATTGGCCTGACCACTTTACCAGAGGCGAGTCTGCACCAGCGCTCGCCAGAGCGCAAGTACGGTCGATACCTCTGGGTTTTCCATCGATAGCATGGCCGGGCCCCGGGCACGATAAGAAATCAAGTGAGCTGAATGCAGATCAAGACTGTAAAACCGCAGCGCCTTTACATGCAGGTCGCCGATCAAATCCGGCGTTCGATTCGCACCGGCACGCCGGCACCGGGTGAGCGCCTGCCCTCGGAGCGCGATCTCGCCGAGCGCTTCGGCGTCAGCCGCCCGACCATCCGCGAGGCGATGATCGCGCTGGAGATCGCCGCGCTGGTGGAGATTCGCTCCGGCTCCGGGGTGTACGTTGCCGCCACCGATTCCGCCGCCGGTCAGCCGGTGCTGGACCAAGGCGCGGGGCCCTTCGAGATACTCGAGGCACGGCGTGTGGTCGAGGCCGAGTGCGCCGCACTGGCGGCGCAGCGCGCGTCCAGCGCGCAACTCGCCAGGTTGGCGGAACTGCTGGAAGAGATGGCCGCGGAGAACCTGCAGGAGAACATGACCGAGGCCGCCGACCAGCGCTTTCACTGCCTGATCGCCGAGGCGGCGGGCAACTCCGTACTGGCTTCCACCGTGGACTGGCTCTGGCAGTTGCGCAACGACTCGGTGATCAGCACCCACTTCCACCAGCGTGTGCGGCTGGAGGGCAGCCGGCCGATTATCGAGGACCACCAGCGCATCCTCGGCGCGCTGCAATCGCGCGACGCCGCGGCGGCAAGGGATGCGATGACCGTACACCTGCAGCGTGTGGTCGATACGCTGATGGCGGCGGAGTGAGGGGGCGGCATTGAGCGACGAACCCGTACTGCACCCGCAGCGCCTGTTCGCCAGTTGCCCGCGACAGCGGGCGATTGCAACGGAGCTTTACGAGGCGGTGCGCGCACTGCCCATCGTCAGCCCCCACGGCCACACCGACCCGCGCTGGTTCGCCGACAACCAGCCCTTCGCCAATCCCGCCGAGCTGCTGGTGCAGCCGGATCACTACCTGTTGCGCATGCTCTGCAGCCAGGGCCTGCGCCTTCCCTCGCTGGGCATTGCTCCCGCGGCTGGGGACGAGGCAGTCGAGCGCGACCCGGCACAGGTCTGGCAGCGTTTCGCCGGTCACTACCACCTGTTTCGCGGCACGCCGTCGCGCCTGTGGATGGACCATGTGCTGGTTGAAGTGTTCGGTATCGACCAGCCGCTGTGCGCGGCGAACGCGCAGGAAATCTACCGCCGCATCGACGCGGCGCTGCAATCGCCGGAATTTTTGCCGCGCGCGCTGTTCGAGCGTTTCAATATCGAGGTCATCGCCACCACCGAATCGCCGCTGGACCCGCTCGACGCGCACCGCAAACTCGCCGGCGATCCCTGGCATGGCCGCGTGATCACAGCTTTCCGACCCGACCCGGTGCTGGACCCGGAGTACGAGGGCTTTGCCGCCAATGTGCAGCGGCTGGGCGAACTGGCCGGCGAGGATTGCGGCACTTACCGCGGCTACCTGGCGGCGCTGCGGGAGCGGCGCGCCTGGTTCAAGGGCTTCGGCGCGACCTCCACCGATCACGGTCATCCCAGCGCGCGCACCGAGGACCTGTCGCCCGCCGTGTGCGAGCAGCTCTACGCGGGGGCGCTGCAAGGCTCGCTGACGCCGGAGGAGGCCGAGCGCTTCCGCGGCCAGATGCTGACCGAGATGGCGCTGATGTCGCTGGACGACGGGCTGGTGATGCAACTGCACCCCGGTGTCTACCGCAACCACAATCCGCGGCTGTTTGCCGCGTTCGGACGCGACCGCGGCGCGGACATCCCGCTGCCCTGTGAGTTCGTGCGCAACCTGAAACCACTGCTGGACCGGGTGGGTGACGAACCCGGTTTCCGCCTGATCCTGTTCACCCTTGACGAGACCACCTACGCACGGGAACTCGCGCCACTGGCCGGCCACTATCCGTCGCTGCTGGTCGGTCCGCCCTGGTGGTTCCACGACAGCCCCGAGGGCATGCTGCGCTACCGCCAGCAGATCACCGAGACCGCCGGTTTCTACAACACCGCCGGCTTCAACGACGACACCCGCGCATTTCTCTCGATACCCGCGCGGCACGACGTGGCCCGGCGTATGGACTGTCGCTTCCTCGCGCAGCTGGTGGCGGAACACCGCTTGCGCATGGACGAGGCCCGCGAGCTGGCAGCGGAACTCGCTTACCACCTCGCCAAGCGCGCCTACCGGCTCTGAGGATAGCGTGGAACGCCTGAGCACCGAGTCACTGGCCGACCTGGCGGACAAGGTCATCACCCCCGCCTACGATCGCGCCGCCCTGCGGCCCGGCATCCTGCACCTTGGCCTCGGCGCCTTTCACCGTGCGCACCAGGCGGTGTATACCGACACCGCCCTGCGCCTTGGCGGCGGTGACTGGGGCATTATCGGCGTGTGTATGCGCGGCGACAGCGTGGCGCGCCAGCTGCGTCCGCAGGACCTGCTGTACTCGGTGTGGAGCCGGGGAGGCGACGGGGACCAGCTGCGGGTGATCGGCGCGCTCACCGGCGTGATCGTCGCGCCCGAGGAACCCGCCGCGCTGGATGCCGCCTTCGCCGACCCCGGCATTCGCATCGTCACCCTGACCGTGACGGAAAAAGGCTACTGCCTCGACGGCGACGGACTGGATACCGAACTGCCCGCGGTGCGCGCGGACCTGGCCGCGCCGGAGCTGGCGCGCACCGCGATCGGCATTCTCGCCCGCGGCCTGGCCCGCCGCTATGACAGCGGTGGGGCGCCGCTGACCGTGATCAGCTGCGACAACCTCGCGGAAAACGGCGCGCGGCTGGCGCGGGCCCTGCGCAGTTACGCCGCGATTGCCTGGCCCCACCTGTTGGACTGGCTGGACAGTTCGGTGCGCTTCCCCTGTTCCATGGTCGATCGCATCGTGCCGGCCATGGATGCGGCGGGCCGCGAACGCCAGGCGCAGCGGCTGGGGCTGTGGGACGAGGCGGCGGTGGCCACCGAACCCTTCACCCAGTGGATCATCGAGGAGCGCTTTGCCGCGGGCGTACCAGACTGGGCCGCGGCGGGCGTGCGCCTTGTCGCGGACATCCGCCCCTATGAAGCCATCAAGCTGCGCCTGCTCAACGCCGCGCACTCGGCGATCGCCTACGCCGGCCTGCTCGCAGGACTGGAAACCGTCGCCGACGTCATGGCCGATGCCAGGTTGCGCGAATTTATCGAGCGCCTGATGCGCGAGGAGCTGGCACCCGCCCTGGTTGTCCCTCCGGGTTTCGACCTGGACGCCTACCGCGAGCAACTGCTGCAGCGCTTCGCCAATCCACACCTGCAGCACCGCTGCGCGCAGATCGCCATGGACGGTACGGAAAAAATCCGCCAGCGCTGGTTGCCCACGCTGGCAACCCTGCCGGCGGATACCCTGTTATTGCGCGCGCTGGCGGCCTGGTGTCACTACGTGCTGTGCACGGGGCTGGCGCTGGAAGACCCGCGCAGCGCGGCACTGACGCAGCTGCGCAACAGCGACGCACCACTCGCATCGCGCCTGGCGGACTTGCTTGCCTGCCTGGGCCTGGCGGCGACGGACATTCCGGCGCAGATGACAACGCTGCTGCAGCACTGCCAGTCCCTGGCAGAGGGCGGCCCCGATGCGCTACTGGCGATTCCGGAATTCACGCATAAAGAATAAAACGAGGTACGACATGAAAATTACCGGACACTGTTTGCTCACTGCGCTGCTGGCGCTGGCTTCCGGTCCGCTGCTGGCGGCCCAACCCACGCCCGGCGAGGACGCCGCCGCTGCCCAGAAAGCGCGGGTGGCGTCGATGTTGACCGGGGAGGAGGGTGAGAAGCACGACGTCTCGGAACTGTTTGGCGGGCTGGTCCAGGATCTGCCGTCGCCGGACCCGTTGATGACCAACGTCGACGGGCGCGCGCACCAAACACTGAACGGTGCGTGGAATGTCGTGGTCGACGAGCACAGTATGGGGGCCAAGGGTCTGTTCGGCACCGCCTACTATACGCCGCCGGAACCGCAGACCGGCATGGAACTGGTCGAGTTCAGCTTCGACCCGCGCCGCCAGTTGGAGGTTCCCGGCGACTGGAACACCCAGGACGAGCGCCTGTACCGCTACCGCGATATCGTCTGGTACCAGCGCGATTTCGACCTGCAGAAGGCTGCGGGCAAACGCTATTACCTGCATTTCGACGGCGTCAATTACAAGGCGCATGTCTACCTCAATGGCAAACCCCTGGCCACCCACCGCGGTGGTTACACGGCCTTCAACGTGGACGTCACCGACGCCGCGAAAGACGGCAGCAACTACCTGGTGGTGCGAGTGGATGCCTACCTGGACGATTCCACCATCCCGACCAAGCGCACCTCGGATTTCTTCAAGTACGGCGGGATCATTCGCGACGTCGACCTGGTGACGGTCCCGGCGACCTACGCGCGGCAATACCAGTTCTACCTCGCCGACCTCGCCAGCGGTCGCGTCGATGGCTGGGTGCAACTCGATGGCCCGCAGGCAGCCAACCGCGAAATAAAGGTCGATATCGACGAGGCCGGGGTGCACACCAGTGCCCGCACCGACGCCAATGGCCGCGCGACTTTCAGCTTCACGGCGAAGCTGGACCTGTGGTCGCCGGAACATCCCCGCCTGTACGACGTGGCGGTGAGCGACGGCGATGAGCAGGTGGTGGATCGCATCGGCTTCCGCACCATCGCCATCGAGGGCAAACAGATCCTGCTCAACGGCAAGCCCGTCTACCTGCGCGGCGTTGCCCTGCACGACGAATCCATCCTCAAACCCGGCATGGCCAACGACCGTGCCGACGCCGAGGCCAGCCTGGGCCTGGCCAGGGAACTCAACGCCAACTACGTGCGCCTGGCGCACTACCCGCACAACGAACACACCCTGCGGGTAGCGGACGAACTGGGCCTGATGGTGTGGAGCGAAATCCCCATCGTCTCGCTGATCGACTGGGCCAACCCGGATACCCTGCAACAGGCGCTGGGCATGGTCAGGGATAACATCGACCGCGACCGCAACCGCGCCTCCATCGTCTTCTGGTCCGTGTCCAACGAGAGCATGCCGCAATCACCGGAACGCCTGGCGTTCCTGACGCAACTGGCGGAGCAGGCGCGCAGCCTGGATGAAAGTGCCCGCCCGATCGCCTCGGCGCTGGTGGGCGACCCCGCCGAGTTCAAGGAGATCCTCAAGCGCCTGGTCGCCGAGCTGCTCTTCGACCCGCAGGTCACCGACCCGAAGGTGAAACAGCAACTGGCGGGCATGGCGAAGAAAATGATCGGCGACGATGACGCGGTGCA
This sequence comes from Haliea sp. E17, assembly GCF_048323675.1. NCBI lineage: Bacteria > Pseudomonadati > Pseudomonadota > Gammaproteobacteria > Cellvibrionales > Halieaceae > Haliea > Haliea sp. E17. Next base: position 901,425 of record NZ_JBLWFK010000002.1, on the reverse strand, counting down.
AAAGGTCCTGCACGGTGAACTGGAGGTCATGCTGCGCGACCCGCTGGGCGAGGTCGTCGACCTGATCGGCTACAACGAGTACTTCGGCTGGTATTACTCCGCCGGCCTGTCTCGCGTGCTGCCGGTGGACGAGGCGACCACCCGCCGCACCATGCTGAACATCATGAAGGACGTGCGCTTCCGCAACGCCTTCGGCAAGCCTATCGTGATCTCGGAGTTTGGTGCCGGCGCGAAGAAGGGCTTCGTCTCCGAACACGGTCCGGGTGCCATCTGGTCGGAGGAGTACCAGGCGAAGGTCTACGAGAAGCAACTCGACATGCTCGGCCGCAGCGATTTCGTCCAGGGCATATCCCCTTGGGTACTGAAGGACTTCCGCTCCGCCATGCGCCCGCTCAACGGCATCCAGGAGTTGTACAACCGCAAAGGCCTGGTATCCGAGACCGGAGAACGCAAGCAGGCTTTCTTCGTGTTGCGTGATTTCTATGCGCAAAAATCCGGGAAATAGACCCGGGTGAGCTGCCCGCCGCTGGGAGTCAGCCGCAAGCAGTTCCTGCGCGGCCTGCTGACGGGCGCTGCGCTGCCAGCGCTCGCCGCCTGCGGCATTCGCGGCGCGGATGCGCTGCGCCTGAAGCTCGCCCACGGTCTGGACACCAACCATCCGGTACACAAGGCCATGGTCTACATGGGTGAGGTACTCAGTGAGCAGTCCGGCGGGGCGATGCAACTGGATATCCATCCCGCCGGGCAACTGGGCGCCGAGCGCGACCTGATCGAATTGCTGCAGGTGGGCAGCATCGCCCTGACCAAGGTCTCCGCCAGTCCGCTGGAGAGCTTCGCGCCGGCAATGAAGATCTTCAGCGTGCCCTACGTGTTTCGCGACGCCGCGCACTTCCAGCGTTTCCTTGACAGCGAGCACGGCAGGGCCTTGCTGTTGTCGCTGGAGCAGGTGCGTCTGCGCGGACTCGCCTATTACGACGCCGGCAGCCGCAGCTTCTATACCACGCACCAGCCGGTGCATACGCCCGCCGACCTCGCCGGGCTGAAAATCCGCGTACAGAAAAGCAAGACCTCGGTGCAGATGATCCAGGCGCTGGGCGCCGCAGCCACCCCGATCGCCTGGGCGGAATTATATACGGCGCTGCAGCAAGGCATCGTCGACGGCGCGGAGAACAACCCGCCGAGTTTTTATTTGTCGCGACATTTCGAGGTGGCGCGGTATTTCAGCCTCGATGAACACACTTTCGTACCCGACGTGCTGATGGTGAGCAGGCACGTCTGGCAGAGCCTTTCGCCGCCGCAGCAGACCTGGTTGCAGGCCGCGGCGGATGCCTCTGCGCAATACGAACGCGAACTGTGGCGGGTAGCGACACAGGAAGCGATGGCCGCAGTGAAATCGGCGGGGGTGGAAATCATCCACCCGGACAAGGCGGCTTTCCGCGCTGCGGTGGAGCCCATGTACGCCGCCTGGGGCGGTACGCCACTGGGCGACCTCCTGAGCACTATCCGGGGGATGCCGTGAGTTTCCGCCGAATCATCACCCCCGTGGATGCCGTGTTGCAGCGCGTGCTGGCGCTGTTGATGCTGCTGTTGGTGGCCTGCGTCACCTGGCAGGTGGTGTCGCGTTACCTGCTCGGCGATCCCAGTTCCTGGACGGAGGAGCTGGCGCGCTACCTGCTGGTGTGGATTGGCCTGCTCGGCGCAGCCTATGCGTACGGCTGCCGCGCACACATGGCCATCGACTTGCTGGAAGGACGCCTGGGCAAATCCGCCAGGGCGGTGCAGCGCGCGGTGATCGCGCTGCTGGTGCTGGTTTTCGCACTGCTGGTATCGGTGCTCGGGGGGGGCAGCCTGGTCGCGTTGACCTGGGAGCTGCAGCAGGTATCCGCAGCCATGGGTGTGCCGATGGCGCTTGTCTACACGGTGATTCCGCTGAGCGGGCTGCTGGTAGCGCTGTACGCCTGCGCCGAGATCAACGATGCCCTGCGGAGTGATGTGCGATGAGTTTCCTGCTGCTGTGCGCGACACTCGCCCTGTTGCTGGCCATCGGCGTACCCATTGCCTTCGCACTTGGCCTGGCGACCCTGTGCACCATGTTGCTGTCCGTGGATCCTGTCCCGGCGCTTACCACCATGGCCCAGCGCATGGCAGGGGGGATCAACAGTTTCGCGCTGCTGGCCATTCCGCTGTTCATCCTGTCCGGCAACCTGATGGCCCGTGGGGGAATCGCGCGGCGTCTGGTGAATTTCGCCCGCGCGCTGGTCGGTGCGCTGCCCGGAGGTCTTGCGCTGGTCAACGTGGTTGCCTGCACCCTGTTCGGCGCAATCTCCGGCTCAGCCATTGCTGCTACCTCTGCGGTGGGTGGCGTGATGATCGACGAGATGCGCCGGGAAGGTTACGGCAGGGCATTCGGGACCGCGCTGACCGCTGCGGCCTCGACCACGGGCATGCTGATCCCGCCCAGCAATATCCTGATCGTCTACGCGGTGGCCAGCGGCGGGGTGTCTGTCGCGGCGCTGTTCCTGGGTGGTTATGTTCCCGGCGTCCTGCTGGCGCTGGCGTTGATGGGCGTGTGCCTGTTGTACACGCGGCGCGCCGGACTGCGCGGCGGGCCCCGCTCGTCGGCCGCGGAAGTTGCACACGCCAGTTTCTCGGCCCTGCCCAGCCTGATGCTGATCGTACTGGTCATCGGCGGCATCGTCGGCGGCGCCTTCACCGCCACAGAGGCCGGCGCCATCGCGGTTATCTATGCGTTCGTCCTGGCAGTGCTGGTCTATCGCGAGGTGGCGCCGGGAGAAATCGCGGGCATCCTGCTGAAGTCAGCAGAGACCACGGCGGTGGTCATGCTGCTGATCGCGACCTCGACATGCCTGTCATGGATTCTCGCCTACGAGAACATACCCCAGTTGATCAGCGAGACGCTGCTGGGGTTTTCCGACAATCCCTTGCTCATCCTGCTGATGATCAACTTGGTGCTCCTGCTGGTCGGCGCCTTCATGGATATGACTCCGGCAGTGTTGGTGTTCACCCCTATATTTCTGCCCGTGGCGACAGCACTGGGAATGTCGCCACTGCACTTTGGCATCATGCTGGTGATGAACCTGTGCATTGGCCTGTGCAGCCCGCCGGTGGGCAGCCTGTTGTTTGTCAGCAGTGCGATAGGTGGTACCCGCATCGGCGAAATCGTGCGCCCGCTGTTGCCGATGTACCTGGCGATGTTCCTCGCCCTGATCGTGGTGACGTATGTGCCGGAAACCGCCCTGTGGCTGCCGCGCCTGTTCGGGCTGGCAGACTGAGAAGCTGGAAATCCTGAATGAAAGGGGGCGCCGATCCGCGCGTTTCCGACATTTTGAGCAGTGAAATCATTTCCCTGCGTGGCGACGCCCCGGGGTAACTGATATTGAAATTTACCAGAGATCAGGCTGTCAGGCGCGCGATGGAATTCGCCATCCGCACGCCACCGAAGGTTTTTTCCCACACCTCAGGCTTGAGAAACGCCACGTACTCCGCCTGCATAGGCGCCGTCAGCACCTCCACCAGGAAACGGTTTTCCAGCCACACTTCGATCACGTGAAAGCAGCCGCCCCGGTCGCAGACCCGGGCCGTCCAGCCTTCGCGGGAAGCAATGGCCAGGATATCTTCTTCCTCCAGCGGCGTCGCCACGGCCAGGTGGCAGGCCGAGTGCCCGTTGCCTGCAGTGCGCGGCACGATGTCCAGTTCCACCTCGCCGATGTGGTTCTCGCAGGTCCAGGGAAAGACCTCGATTTCCGTACCGCGGTCATCGCCGGCCATGGCGATATAGCCTCCCGGGCAGGGCGGGAAGGGGGCGTATGAGCCCTGCCAGATTTCGGCCAGTACCTGGGCGACGCGTTCGCAGTTTTCTGCGGGTATTGAAGCGTGAAACAGCATGGTTTTCTCCTGTGTATTGTTAATCGTATTCGCCGGTATCCCAGAGCAGGCCCAGTGCCAGCGCCGCCAGTTCAGCGGAGCGCAGCACTTCGGGGGACTCTGATGTATCCAGGGTCAGGGTGATGCCACCGTTTATTTCAACCGCGCCGACCATGCGGCCGTCGTGGTCGAAGGTGTAACCGATGGGCAGGTTGACTTCGAAAGCACTGCCGTCGATTGCGTGTACCGAGCGGATCATCAACTGGCCGTTCGGGTATTCCATTGCGCCCAATCGCTGCCGCTGGCCGAAGGCGCCGGACGCGCCTTCCCGGGATTCCTGCAGTTCCAGGCTGGATGCTGCGGCCATTTCCGGCCCGGTAAACGTGCAGGCATAGGCCATCGGTTTGGGGGAAAAGTTCAGGGTCTTGAAATTCAGCTGGCGTTCCTTCGCAATACACGCCGCCCGCTCGCTGCCGAAGGTGAAGTCAACGGACGCGGAACGGCCATCATAGACGTCGAATACCTCGAGGCGCGAGGCCGAGCGGCGGTAGGAGCCTTCCATCCCGCCAAGGTGAAACGTTCCCTGGGTGCCTCCGCCAATGCCGTGGGCTTCGCGCACAGTTGCCCTGGCGCTGAATTCCTCCGGCAGCGCCATCCGCGCGGGTGATATTGCGTTGCAGGCCGACAGGCAGGCCAGCACCGCCAGTGCGCCGAGCGCCTGGTACCCGAATGCCCTGGGCTCACCGGGTGAGGCCAGTTTGGGTCGGGTATCCATGGTGTAGCCCCTCCGGTGGGCGGGAAAGTATGCCGCAAAGGCACACGCCAATCGTAGACGAGCCCGGCGGACCGTCAAGGTGGCGCCAATCGTATACGAGTCCGGCGAACCATCAAGACGGGAAGCGATGAAATGCTGTCGGGTAGCGATGAACTGCGAGGGCGCCCACCCGGTCCGGCTCTTCCCACCGCCTGATTCGCTTTCCGGTGTCGAGCACAAACATCCGCCTCTTACAATTCTTCACGTTTGTTAACCCATCTGCTGTCCAGTGAACTGCTGGGTTTCGCATAGCATGGATTCTCGACTTCCCCGACAATCCAGCTACAGGTGAACCCATGCCTCCCCATGATCTGTTGTTAGCGCGCAGGAAACTCCTGCAGAAGATGGCAGCTACTGTCACACTCGTTCCCTTGTTGCCACTTGCAGGTTGTGGCGGCGGTGGCGGTGGTGGTGCAACTGCCGGTCTTGCTGCCAGCGATGCTTCCGCTGCGACCGGTACCGGGGCCACGGCGGACGACACCACGGATAGCTCTGGGGAAGAGGCGGTCAGCAATGACAGCGACTGGTTGAGTGGCGGAACTTCCGCCATGCAGGCCGACTTTCCACCCTCCGATCCCTTTGCCAGCGGTCTCGGCAATACCTGTACCCTGACCCGTGAATACACCCTGGGACCCTGTTATTTCCAGGCCGACGAGTTTGCACAGGATATCTCTGCAGGTGAACCGGGCGTGCCCATGGCGCTGGTGCTGAAACTTGTCGACCAGGCCTGTGAACCGATTGCGGATGCGAATATCGAGATCTGGTTCGTCAACTGGGAGGGTATCTATTCTGGCGATACCACCGGCAGCGCCAACACCCGCAGCTTCAACTCCGGTTATTGCACGGGCGGGGATTCAGGCGCGCTGGCCTCGCGCTGGTTCCGCGGCGTGCAGACCACCGATGCCAACGGCCTGGTGTACTTCAAGTGCTGCTTCCCCGGCTGGTATGCCAGCCGTACTACGCATATCCATGTGCGTATCGTCAGGAATAACTCGGAGGCCCTGGTGACCCAGTTCTGCTTCGACGATGACCTGTGCAACGACATCTATCTCAATAACCCCGATTACACCGGCCAGGCCAAGGATACCGGCAACAATCGGGACAACGTATTCGGATCGGATTACGCCGACTACCAGTTCGAGGTGGAGCGGCAGTGGGATTCATCGATGCTGGCCTACAAGGCGATCCAGATAGCCTGAGTCGATGACCCAGCGCAGCGGGTAGCAGGCTGCTGCGGCACCGATGGATGGACTGCTCCCCGGCGCGGGCCGGGGAGGGCGCCGAACGATGGGGCTTAGAAGGTAAAGCGCACACCCATGCCGAAGGTGTCGATATCGGTGTTCAGCTGGAAGCGCACCCACTCCGCGTAGAGGTCGATACTGCCGCCCAGGTTGAGGGCGCCGCCAATGCCGTAATAGGGGTCCGTGCCGTCGTCGTCGAAGCCGCGGTCGGCCTGCGCGTCCCAGAAGGCGACGCCGCCGCGGGCATAGATATCGAAAATGAACAGCGGCACCGATACCATCGCGCCCGCGTGGAAGGTGTCGGTTTCGACATCGATCTTGTTGCCGGAGTCCAGGTCGTCTGACTCCACTTCGCCGAGGTACCAGTAGCCACCTTCGATGGCGAGCCAGTTGTTGAAGCGCCAGCCGATGGCGGCGTTCAGGCCGTAGCTGGAATCGTCGATGATGGCCTGGGCTTCGTCGTTGAAATCCTGCTTGCCGCGCAGTTCGTCGTCGACCAGGGTGTAGTAGGCACCCGCGCCGAGCATCAGGCCTTCGTCGGCGAGGCTGGCAAGGGGGAAGCTGGCGATGAACGCTGTGCCCAGCGCGAGGGCGGCTATTCTGGCGTGTTTCATGATTCTGGTTCCCTGGTGGATGTGATGTTATGGCGGCGAAGTATAGCAACAGCGCATGACAGCCGACGGGGAAATCGGCATTTACTGTGAATTTTCCATGACCATGCGGGCAGGTGGTGGATGCCTGACGGTGCTAGAAACGGAAGCACACGACGGACCGCAATTCCTCCTGGTAAAACACCGGTATGGCCAGCTGGTTCAGCAGCTCCGTGCCCTCGTGTTCCAGGGCGCGCTGTTCGATCACCGGCATGCCCGACTGGAGCGCCGCGCCAACCGTGCCCTCACCGCTGAGCAGGCGGCGCGAACAGTCGCGCGATGCGGTGATGCCGCTCCTGCTGTCGTCAAAGCCCACGGTAAAAAACAGGGCACCGCCGTTGTCGGTAACGCGCCAGACCTCAAAACTGCGGGCGATCGGATTGGCGCGCACAGACAGGAACGTGACCACGAAGCCAATGTCATCGACATTGCGGTTGGAGTTCAGGGGAATGCCGATGCCGGTGGAAATACCCGCCTCCAGGGCGGCCTGGGAGCGCAGGAAGGCGTTGGTGTTGCCGACATCGACAACCTGCGGTTCCGCCGTCTTCCACACCATGCCCGGAAGGCCCCAGCCCATGGGGAACTTGATACTGCGGGACTGGCGTTCGAAGTGCCGGAGGTTGCCGTAATAGCCGTCGATGAATGACTGGCCGCTCAGTTCGTCGTCCTTCCAGATTTCGATGGCGCCGTCACTGTGGCCGTGGTTACCGCACAGGAATACCAGCACCGCGCGCAGCGCCGTGCCCTGGAATATCGGCATGGCGATACCGGCGGTGAGGCCAGCTTCGCCGGCCGGGCCGGCGCGGAGGAAATCCGCCCGGTTCAGGTCGCGCATGACGATGGGCATACCGGCCTGCCAGGCGAGTCCGGGCAGGCCCTGCCCGGGGGCAAAGGTCAGGTTTTCGCTGTGGCGGGAAAATGCCGACAGGTTGCCGTAGGCACCGGCTTTCAGTTCCAGCCGTTCACCGGCGGCATCGGGAGTCCAGATTTCGACAATTCGGATAAAAGATTGCACGGACGCATTTCCTTCAGGGATACGTCAATACGGACAGGAAAGTGGTACCACCCGCGCCGTCTGCTTGCGGCGCTTTCAGCAAGTATATGCCGGACGCAATTGAAATCCAGTAGTCCCGCAGACTTATAGTGAATCCGCCATGCTATAGTTTTCCCAGTTACCCGTGCCATGGTCCGACCCGCATTGACACCGCCCGATTCAGCCATCCTGAAGTTCTGCCCCCACTGCGCCAGCCCGCTCATCCGGCACGAAGTCGGCGGGGAGTTGCGCAGGCACTGGATCTGTCCCCGGTGCAGCAAGATTCATATCGACCACCCGATGATCGTCACCAACTGCTTTGTCGCTTGTGGCAAGCGCCTGTTGTGGGTGCAGCGGGCTATCGCTCCGCGACGTGGCCTGTGGGCGATACCTGGCGGGTTCCTGGAAAACGGCGAGCGGCTGGAAGACGGGGCCGTGCGCGAGGTGCGGGAGGAGGCGGGGGTCATGCTGGAACAGGACAGGCTGCGCTTCTACATGGTGGGTACGCTGGTGAGTTTCAGCCAGGTGTATTTCGCCTATGTCACCCGGGTGGGTTCCGAACACTGTTCCCCGGGGCCGGAGTCCATGGCCTGTGGCTTTTTCGCCCGGGATGAGGTGCCCTGGGACGAGGTCGCCTACCCGGAAGTCAATGAACATATCCTGCAGGCCTACGACGACCTGGAAAGCGGTCGATTCGGGCTCTGGGAGACCGAATTGGGGCAGCGCGGCCTCAGGCGCGTGCGCATCGGCTGAAATATCCTGTAATTGAGTTCTGCGATTGATGCTTGCATTGTCTCGCCAATGCGCTATGGTCCTGATAGTACAAAAAATAATCAGGACCAGTGAGGCATAGGGCAAAAGCTGATAAACCAAGCCGCATGCGGGGTGTTACCGTGGCAGAACAAAAACCAACAGTTGAATCCATTCAACAGCGCATTAATGCTGTCCTGAGTAGCTACCATAACCGGGAACGGGTATTCGCTGCCCAGGCCAGTGCAGAGGAGGTCGAGGAACTCGAATACCACCTGGCACGCGCAGAGGGGCAGTTGCGGGAGCTTCAGCGGCGCGTAGACAGGTTGCGCGCGGAACTCGACAGCAAGCGGGTCGCTTTCAACGGGGAAATCTGAACCCTGTAGTCGTACTGTAACGCCGCTGTAACAGTTACCCATCGTCACTCGCTGCCCAACCCGGGCCAGACAGGCCTTTACGTGGCGGTCCCGGCTTTGGAACAATAGCCACCCCCCAACCAGTGCCGGGAACACCGCCGATGTCCACAGCCGCCGAAGCGGATGCTTGCAACGCTTATATCCTGTCTTTCAAATGCCCTGATCGCACCGGCGTGGTGGCGCTTTATTCCGGCCTGCTCTATGAAGTTGGCGCCAATATCACCGAAGTATCCAATTATTCTGATCCCGTCAGCCGCACATTTTTCCTCCGCTGCGTATTCGACATCAGTGCCATGAATGTCAGTTTCGAGGTCTTCAACCAGCGCCTGCAAGCGCTCGCCAGGGAACTCGACATGCAGTACAACCTGCGCTGCGCGGCCGACCGCCCGCGACTGGTGCTGGCGGTATCGAAATATGACCACTGCCTCAGCGCCCTGCTGACCAAGTGGCGCGCCGGGGCATTGCCGGCCAATATCGTCGCCGTGGTCAGTAACCACGAGGACTGCCGGGCCCTGGTCGAGTGGTACGGGCTGCCCTACCACTACCTGCCGGTGACCGCAGACACGAAATTGCAGCAGGAAGCCGAGCTGATGCGGATCTTCGGGGAAGCGGGCGGCGACCTGCTGGTGCTGGCCCGCTACATGCAGATCCTGTCCGATGGTCTTTGCGAGCAGTTGCAGGGCAGGGCGATCAATATCCACCACTCCTTCCTGCCCGGCTTCAAGGGGGCGAAACCCTACCACCAGGCCTACGAGCGCGGCGTCAAGGTGATCGGTGCGACCGCCCATTACGTCACCCGGGACCTCGACGAAGGGCCGATCATCGCCCAGGAGGTACGCCCTATCGACCACGAAATCTCGGTCGAACAGATGGTGCACCTGGGGCACGATATCGAATCCACCGCCCTGTCCAACGCCGTGCGCCTGCACTGTGAACAGCGGGTCATTCTCAATGGCCAGCGCACGGTAATCCTGTAATTCCGCTGCCGGCCTACTGAGCGGCACTATCCCCGCGGGGGATAGACAGCCCGCGCTGTGGTGCTGAAAATAGCCCGGTGCACTGGAGGATACGCCGTGCCCGATGAACTCGATGCAATCCGCCTGGCGATTCGTCGCGCCTGGTGCGCCGATGAATCCCGGGTCGTGGGTGAACTGTTGGCGGCTGCCCGCCTGGACGCAGAGGCGCGAGGCGAGGTGTGCCGGCAGGCCGCCGCCCTGGTGGACCGCTGCCGCAGCCGCAGCCACCGGGCCGGCACACTGGACGCCTTCCTGATGGAATTTGGCCTCTCCAACCAGGAGGGGATCGCGCTCATGTGCCTCGCGGAATCCCTGCTGCGGGTGCCGGACGACGCCACTGCCGACCGCCTGATTGCGGAGAAGATTCGCAGCGGCGACTGGGCCGCCCACCGCGGTAAATCGACCTCTTCGTTCGTCAACGCCTCGGTCTGGGGGCTGATGCTGACTGGCCGGGTGATCGGTCTCGACCCCGCCATCGAGCGCGACCCCGACTCCTGGATGCAACGGCTGGTCAACCGCCTCGGCGAACCCCTGGTGCGGGCCTCGGTAATGCAGGCGATGCGCATTCTCGGTCGCCAGTACGTGCTCGGTCGCAGCATCGAAGAGGCGCTGTCCCATTCCTCCCGTAACCGGGGCGCGGCGCTGAGATATTCTTTCGACATGCTCGGCGAAGGAGCCCGGACAGCCGCTGCTGCGCAAGGTTACTTTGACGCCTACCAGCACGCTATCGAACGGATTGCCGCGGGCAAACGCGGCGACGTGTACGCAGCCGACGGCATCTCGATCAAACTGTCGGCCCTGCACCCGCGCTACGAGTACGCCCAGCAGCAGCGCGTTGTCGCGGAATTGCTGCCGCGCCTGCGCGCGCTGGCGCTGCTGGCTCGCGAAGGCGACATCGGCCTGAGCATCGATGCCGAGGAAAGCCAGCGCCTGGACCTGTCGCTGAGCCTGTTCGAGGCGCTGGCCCATGACCCGGCGCTGGCCAGTTGGCAGGGGCTGGGGTTTGTCCTGCAGGCCTACCAGAAGCGGGCGGTGCCGGTGGCGCGCTGGCTGCTGGAACTGGCCCGCTGCAGCAAACGGCGGATCATGGTCCGGCTGGTAAAGGGCGCCTACTGGGACAGCGAGATCAAGCACGCCCAGGAGCTGGGGCTGGCGGATTACCCGGTATTTACCCGCAAGTGCCACACCGACCTGTCCTACCAGGTCTGTGCGCAGACGCTGCTGCAATGCCCCGGGTCCATCTACCCCCAGTTTGCCACCCACAACGCCCACACGGTCAGGCAGGTGCTGGCGCTGGCCGGGGCAGCGGGGGACTTTGAATTCCAGCGCCTGCACGGCATGGGACACCTGCTCTACGAGGCCCTGGCGCAGGACCTGCCGGCGCAGCCGGTGCGCATCTACGCCCCGGTTGGCAGCCACCGGGACCTGCTGCCCTATCTGGTGCGGCGGCTGCTGGAAAACGGTGCCAACAGTTCCTTCGTCAATCGCTTCCTCGATGCCCAGGTGCCGGTTGCGCAGCTGGTGGAGGACCCGGTTGCGGCCACAACTGCGCTCAAGTCCCGGCGCCATCCACAGATTCCCCGGCCCGCAGACCTCTATGCCACCGCGGCCATACCCTGGCGCAATTCCGCCGGCCTGGACCTCGCGGATCCCCTGGTCGTCCCCCCTCTGTTAAAGGCCGTCTCCAGTGCTTCCCCCGGGTCGCTGTCAGCGGCGCCGATTGTCGACGGCGTGGACTGGGGGGGCGCCGGCGATGCCATCACCTCACCGGCAGATGCCCGGGAAACGCTCGGTGAAGTCGTGCCCGCCGCTGCGCAGGCGATCGATACCGCCATGGCCAGCGCGGCGCGAGCCTGGCGCGACTGGGACCGCAGTGGTGCAGATTCGCGCGCCGGGTGCCTGGAGCGCGCGGCCGACCTGTTCGAGCAGCACCGCGACGAATTGCTGCGGCTGCTGGTGCGGGAAGCCGGGCGCACCCTGCCCGACGCGCTGTCGGAGCTGCGCGAGGCGGTGGATTTCTGCCGCTATTACGCGGCCCAGGGCAGGGTGACACTGGCGCCGCGGGATTTGCCGGGGCCGGCGGGGGAGAGCAACCGCCTGTCGCTGCACGGCAGGGGCGTATTTTTCTGTGTCAGCCCGTGGAATTTCCCACTGGCGATTTTTACCGGCCAGGTCGCTGCGGCGCTGATGGCGGGAAATGCGGTGCTGGCCAAACCCGCAGAGCAGACACCGCTGGTTGCGGCCCGGGTCGTCAGGCTGCTCCATGCAGCCGGCGTCCCGGTCGAAGTGCTGCACCTGCTGCCGGGTGACGGCCCGGCAATTGGCCGGCAGGTGCTGGCGGATGATCGCCTCGCCGGCGTGGCGTTTACCGGCAGCCTGGCCACCGCCGCGGCCATCAATCGGCAGTTGGCGGCGCGGGACGGCGCGATTATCCCGCTGATTGCCGAGACCGGCGGGCTCAACGCCATGCTCGCGGATGCCACCGCGCTGCCGGAGCAACTGGTCGACGACGTGATCCGCTCGGCGTTTCACAGTGCCGGCCAGCGCTGCAGCGCGCTGCGCATTCTCTACCTGCAGGAGGACATCGCCGATCCCGTGCTGGAGATGCTCCGCGGCGCAATGGCCGAGCTGGCTATCGGCGATCCCGCCGACCTGGCGACGGATATCGGTCCGGTAATCGACCGCGAGGCGCGCGATAGCCTGGAGACCTACTGCCTGCAGCTGACGCAGGCGGGGAGGTGCCTCGCCGCCTGCGAAACGTTACCGCAGCACGCCGCCGGCTGGTTCGTACCACCGCGGGTATTCGGGGTGGAGGGCATCGGCAGCCTGCCGGGGGAAGTGTTTGGCCCGGTGCTGCACGTCGCGCGCTATCGCGCGGGGGAAATCGGCAGGGTACTCCGGGATATCGACGCCTCCGCTTTCGGCCTCACCCTGGGGGTGCACAGCCGCATCGACGGCTTCGCCCGCGAGGTGCTCGAATCCACCCGTATCGGCAATACCTATATCAATCGCAACATGGTTGGGGCGGTGGTGGGGGTAAATCCCTTCGGCGGCCAGCGGCTGTCCGGCACCGGGCCGAAGGCCGGTGGACCGCACTACCTGCTGCGCTTTGCCACGGAGTGTACCCGTACCGAGGATATGACTGCCCGGGGCGGCAATACCGCGCTGTTCAGCCTGCGGGACCGCTGACCGGCTGGGAAACGGGTGGTTGGTACCTGCCCAAATAGGGGTAAAATTTCGCCGAATTCGGGCAGCCCAGCTGGTAGACTCGGGAGTTTTCCAGCGAAGTTGCATGTGGACGATTTTTCACCAGATCCGGTAGGACATTTTCGTTTGCGGTATCCCCTGCAACCGGGAAACCTCGTTCCGATTCCGCACAGTACGTTCAGGAGACCAGCCCGATGAGGTTGTTGCGTGTATCTTTGTTGATGATCTGCGGTGTGGTCGTGAAGTTCGGTGTTTGCGGGGTCGCCAACGCCGCCCAGGACCCGGACGCCGTGGACCCGGCTGCCATCCAGATGGTGGAAGACCTTGCGGCCTACCGTTTCGACCTGCTCGGTCACCCGCAAATCAAGAGCGATGCAATCCGGCCGGTGTTCGCGCCGGCAGAGCGTCCCCACAAATTGCTGATCCTGCCGGTCAGCTTTGCCGACAAGGGCTTCGACCGCTTCGCGGGGGATCCGCAGCAGGACGCCAAAAACCAGTCCTGGTTCGAGGAACTGCTGTTTGGCGGCGGGACCGGCAACCCGCAGGCCAAAACGCTCTCGCATTACTACCGCCACCAGTCGCGCGGCCGCTACAACGTCACCGGCGATATCTTGCCCGTGGTCCAGCTTGATCGCCCCCTGCATTTCTATGGCCGGCCGGTGCAGAGCAGCGACGGTATCTGGCGCAACGACATCAACAGCGACGACGTGGTCGTGGATGCCCTGAAGGTCGCCTACCGGGACTATCCCGACTTTCCCTGGCGCGACTACGACCAGTGGGATCCTCTCGACTTCGACGATGACGGCAACCGCGATGAGCCGGACGGCTACATCGATCACTTCGTGGTCATCGTGGCCGGCAAGGGACAATCCGATTGCCAGGGCCTGTACAAGCTCGATGAAAAACTCAACGTGCAGTCGCCTGCCGACGCCTTCGAATCGCTCTCGGACGAGGAAAAAGCCTGTGCCGATCGCATCTGGCCACATCGCTCGTCACTGCTGTACAACCTCGACAGCGGTCCCGAGATCGCGGGAGTCCGCAATGTCCGCGGCGGGATAGAGGTCGGGGACGGCCTGTGGTTGCTGGACTTCAACATGCAGTCGGAGTACACCGACGTCAGCACGTTCATACACGAGTTTGGCCACTCCCTCGGGCTTCCCGATATCTACGCCCGCCAGACCAACAATTCGACCGGCTCATGGGACGCCATGTCCAGCACCCGGAGTCCGGTACCCCAGGAAATGAGTGCCTGGAGCCGCATGGTACTGGGCTGGATGCAACCCTGCATCGTGAAGCCGCCCCGGTTCGGGGGCGAGAAATCCGGCAGTATCGAACTCAAGGTGATGAACCAGTGGAACGGGGTCGATAGTGGCGGGGGGGCAGCCTGCGACGCGGCAATGGTGATCCTGCCGCCGAAGTACCGCGACCTGCACCTCGGCCCCCTGCAGGCGGGCAACGCCAGGCAGGCCGCCTATACCGGCCAGGGTAACGACATGAACCGCAGCCTGTCGCGCCGGTTTGACCTGTCCGGGGTCCCGTCGGGACAGGCGCTGCAGTTGTCCATGGACCTGTGGTTCCGTATCGAGGCGGAATGGGATTACCTCTATGTGGAAGCGGCACGGGTCGGCGAACCCTACCGGCGGCTGCTGCCGACGGACAAGGAAGGGGTGGACGACCGGCACAGTGTCATGCCCTCGCAGAAGGGACATGAGGGCAATGGTTACCTGCCCGGATTTACCGGCCTGAGCGGCGACATGGATGGCGACGGCAAGGTGGAAAACGCAGCCGGTTGCGACCCGGGCAGGGAGCGCAAGCTCGCTGAGGACAGCATCGGCGACAGTTCTGTCGACCCCTGCAAAAACGCCCAGTGGGTACACGCAACCTTCGATCTCGAGGAATTTCGCGGCGCTCCGGTCGATATTCGCATCACCTATTTTACCGACGGTGCGGCGGTCGAGGATGGGGCGCTGGTGGACAATATTGCCCTGCCGGCGCTGGACTACCTGGAGACGTTCGAGGAGCCCGCGATCACTGACTGGAAAAACACCGGTTTTACGCTGTCGGGCGGCAACCACCACCTGACGGTGCCGCAGTACTACCTGCTCGAATACCGCGATCCCTACGCCGACTTTGCAGCAGTGGCCAACTACGACGCCGTTCTCGGCGATCCCATCTTCAAGTTCTATCCCGATCCGGAGCATGGGATGAGTGCGGTGACCGCCAATTACCGCCCGGGTGTGTTGATGTGGTACTACAACGGCGCCTACCTGTGGAGCCAGAACGACCCCGCCCAGTTCGGACCGGGGAATGGCTACCTGCTGGTGGTTGACGCCATTCCCCAGGAATTCAATGTGCCGGTGTTGCCGGCGAAGTATTTCCAGGAGCGCGATGGCTGGACCTGGTGGGAGCTGGACGACAGCGCCCAGCCCCTGCTGGAAAGCGCCTTTATCGATGTCATGTGTTACGAACGACGGCCGGACTACTATTCGTCCGACGTCTCAGCGGAAGGTCGCAAGTCCTGCGGGAAATGGCTGGTGGATGGTAAGCCGCCGGTGGAACAGGTCGCCTGGCAGGGCCACAAGCTGATGTACGGCTACACCATCGAGAATGAATACCTGCCCGGCCCGGAGAAGGACGCCCTGTTCAGCGCCAGTACCTACTACGACCTGCGTATTCGCGACGGCAAGACCCAGTACCGGCTCTATGACAGGCGGCTGCGGTCCGACCATGCGGCGGATGCCCCATTCTCTCTCCAGCCGTTCCCGCGTGGCCTGGAAATCTACCGGCCGGTGGGTGGCGAGATGCAGGTACGCGAAAGCACTACTTTTGATGCGGTGAGCAGTTTCTCGGACCAGCACCCGGAGCGTTACCTCAATCCGCACCTGCCCTTCGGCGGTGCCGCTGTTCCCACGGACGGTTTCAGCTTCGAGCTGGCGGCGCCCGGGGAAAACGCAGCGGTGGATAGCGTGGCGACCGTGAAGTATCAGTGGAATTGACGGGGGTCGATTAGCGGTCGCAGCTGGCATAAAATGGCGCCATCAGCGTAGCAGCGACTCAAGGCCTGCCCCCCCGAATGCACAGGGACCAGCAGCAAGGAGGCCATTCATCCAGGGAGAGGGAAGCAAGCGTGGGAGCCAGCGGCGCGACCCAGCAGTCTTTCTCGGTCCGCGAAATCGTCCGTGAGTCCTGGCGGATTGGTTCTACCTGCAAACTGGAAGCCTGTGCCTGCTGGCTGCTGTTCATCGGTAGCGCGGTCATACTCACCGCCGCCTTTACCTTGCTGGGCGGCGCTGAACCTGGCAGCACCCAGGAAATTTTCGGGATTTCAACCTACCCGGGGTTCCTCGATGAGCTCGCGCAAACCATTGTGCTGTTGCCGATGGTCGGCGGCCTGTGGGTGGCTGGTGTCGCCTTCGCGCGGGGTAACCACCCGCGATTCTGGAGCCTGTTGTACTGGTACGGCTACACCCTCAAGCTGTTGCTGGTCAGTATCTTCTCCCACATCCTGATCTTCCTCGGCCTGTTGTTGCTGGTATTGCCGGGCATCTATCTCGCGGTCAGCTTCCAACTGGCCATCCCGATCGCCGTCGACAAGCAGTGTGGTCCGTTTGCAGCGATCGCACAGTCCTGGCGAATTATTCATCGCTGCTGGTTCCGGGTGCTGGCGCTGGATTGTATTGCGGTACTCGCGGTGCTGGGCTCACTGGTCCTGTTCGGCATTCCGCTGATCTGGGTGATGCCGGCTATCCTTGTCGGCCGCGGCCTGCTCTATGAGCAACTGGTCGGAATCGAGACGGAGACCCTGCGCAAGTTGTCCTACAATCCCGGGCCTTCGGGCCTGCGTTCGCAATCCGGGTAGTCGCGACTGTTCTCAGTGCAGGGCGTGGGAGCCCGGTGTGAGGCTGGGATCGGCCGGGGCGAACAGGTAGTTGAGCTGCAGGCATTCCTCCGCCACTTTTCGCGTAGCGGCCACGGTAGTGCCGACAAAAGTCGCGAACTGTTCGAGGGTAAGCCCCGCGGCGCCCAGTTGCGGGCTGGCTACCACCAGCTGCGGCGTCGCATCGTCGACCACGTCCTGGAACATTTTCAGGGTCGGGTAATCCATGCACAGCCTGCCCAGGTCCGCCGCGAGCGGCAGCAGGGCCATCGGGCGGATTTCCAGTTCGGTGGTCAGCAATAACCCCCAGGGCTCGAGAAACAGCCGGCTGTCGATGACGCCTTCGATATCCTGGAGGATCGGCAGGTGCAGGCCAGGGCACTGGTCACAGGTGTGAAATTCGACCCGGGCTTCTGCCAGCCAGTCTTCGAGGAGTTTGCGGGTGAGGGTTTCGGGTGAGCTCATCTTTACATGCGTGACAGGGTTTTCGCCCCATTCTACGGCAGGGAAGTACAGTTCCCAAGCACACTTTTCAGTTTCGCGGTTTGGCGAGACCGCGATGAGTGGTAAAGTCATGGCCGGAAAATAAACCCGCTCGAGGAGTGTTCATGGGGAAAATAATATCCGCCCTGGTCCTGATTCTGTGCTTTCCCCTGCTGGCATCGGCGGCAGGCGAGTTGCGCGTCGGTATGACCACCGACTACCCACCGCTGGCGTTCAGGCAGAGCGGCGAAGTGTTCGGGGTAGAGGCCGACAATGCCAGGGCCGTGGGTAAAATCCTCTCGCGGCAAGTCCGCATCGTGGAACTGCCCTTCGCGGAACTGATCCCCGCATTGCAGGCGGGCCGGATCGACGTGATCATGTCCGGTCTCAGCGCGACCGCCGAGCGCAGCCGCGAGGTCCAGTTTACCGAACCCTACCTGCGGGTTGGCCAGATGGCGATCATCCACCGCGACAAGGTGGGAAGCTTTTCCCAGCCCTGGGCGATCTACCGCGAAGGGGTGCGCATCGGCGTCGAACCGGATACCACCGGTGCAGCCTTTGCCGCGCGGGAATTGCCGGATGCCGAGATAAAATTCTTTGCGGACTCCGCGGCAGCTTTCCAGGCCTTGCGCAATAACCTGATCGATATCTACATCCACGACGCGCCCACCAGCTGGCAGCTGGCCAACAGCAAGCAGGACCAGGACCTGATCAGCATGTACCGGCCGCTGACCGAGGAAATGCTGGCATGGGCAGTGCGCAAGGACGACCAGGCGCTCGCCGGGGAATTGAACCGCAGCCTGCAACTGATGCGCAGCAACGGTACCCTGGACTACATACTCAACCGCTGGATACCAGTGACCATTGAAGTGCAGTGAGTCCGCCGGGACCCGGGGGAGAACAGTTACAGTGCAGGAATCCACAGGCATGGCGCAGGGCGATATGGCGGCCTTTGAGCAGCTGGTGACAGCGCGCCGCTCCATCCGCGCTTTTTTACCGCGAGCTGTCGAACCCGCTGTGCTGGAGCGGATCTTTCTCGCCGCCCAGCGGGCGCCCAGCAACTGCAATACCCAGCCCTGGAGCGTACACGTCGCCTCCGGTGGCACCCTGGCAGCGTTGCGCAAGGCACTGCCGGAAGCCTTTGCCGTTGGCGACCTGAGCCTGGATTATCCCTATGACGGCACCTATCCCGGCGTGTTCCGGGAACGCCAGCACGCCGCTGCGCAGGCACTCTACACAGCAGCGGGTATCGCGCGCAGCGACCGCGAGGGGCGCGATACCCAGTTCCGGCAGAACTTCCGTTTCTTCGACGCGCCGCACGTCGCCTTCCTGTTTCTCCCGGAAGTTTTCGGCCTGCGCGAAGCGGCGGATGTCGGCATGTACGCCCAGAACCTGATGCTGGCGATCACCGCCCACGGCCTCGGCAGCTGCCCGCAAACATCGCTCGGTTTTCTCGCCGAACCGGTGCGCGAAATCCTCGGCGTGGAAGCGGGGCTGAAACTCCTGTTCGGTATTTCCTTCGGTTATCCTGACTGGAGCGCGCCGGTCAATGAATGCCAGACTACTCGCGCCGAGCTTTCCACAGTGGTCACCTTTCACCAATAAACTGATAAATCCCACAACCGCGGAGAACAAAAATGAATATCCCACTGCTCTGTGTTGCACTCCTGGCCCTGCTGACCATCGCCGCGGGCTTTCGCGTATCCATGGCCCGGGCCAGTACCGGCATCGTCCAGGGCTACCCCGACGATCCCTCGAACATCCTGCACAAAGCCGTGCGCGCCCACGGCAACACCGTCGAATACGCGCCGGTCATCGCACTGCTCATCTACATCCTGGGCGCCTACAACCCGCCGTTCTGGCTGGTGATCTGCATGGTCCTGGTGACCGTGGCCCGCTACATGATCTACTTCGGCCTGCTGCTGTCGCCGACGATCAACAAGCCGCATCCGCTGCGTTTCCTGGGCGCATTGCTCACGTATATCTTTGGCATTGTGCTGGCAGTGTATCTCGCCTGGGTGGCGCTGGTTGCCTAGGCCAGCGTGCGGCAGGCTTACTGGCTTGTAATTTGTTTCCAGACTTTTGCTCGGGCAGACTGGAGCCCGGGCACACGAAATCATCAATCGTACGCCGTCGCCTTTCGGGCGGCACAGCGCCAGGGGCGTCGGCCAATACCACCCCGGCACGAGCGGTGTTGGCTGACGACCCGACTTACAGCGTGCTTTATCCACAAGAGCAGCCTCGCACATAAAAGAAAACGGAGCCGAACAAAATGCCATTGACCCTGGAACAGATGACCAACGGTCTCACCCCCGAACACGATTACTTCTTCCCCAGTTGCCCCGACAACCCCGAAATGCGCGAGAGCACCTCGGTCTGGCTGTTCGAGGAAAACGGCAAGTTCGGCTTCCCCCGTTTTGGCATCGAGGGCGAGGCCCACTCCTGGGATAACCGTCTCTACCACTGCAACTTCGCCCTCGAGGGCGGCAGGGTACTGCTCGACGCCGGGCGCGGACCGGCACCGGATGTCATGGGCCCGGCCGGCAAACCCTCGGTGTTCGGCGCCGGTCCCGTGACCTTCCAGTGCCTGGAGCCCTTCCGCCGCTGGCACATGGTCTACGAGGGCACGCCACAGGAGGGGACCATCGAGGAACTGGTCCAGGGCCCGCTTACCGGCAGCAAGCTCATTCCGGTAAAGCTGGAAGTGGAACTGGTGATGGAAACCCCGGCCTGGGTGCAGGACTATTCGCCGGAGAAAGTGGCGAAAATGTCGAAGAAAGAACAGGACGATGCCCAGAGTATGGGCATCGGCTGGCGCCTCGAACACCTCTGCCGGGGGCAGGGCGAACTGACCATTGACGGGACGACCCGTGAATTCAACCTGCTGGGCTCGCGGATCAAGCGGCAGAGCGTGCGACCCCTGGATGCCTTTCGCGGCCACTGCTGGCAGTCTGCGGTGTTTCCCGACGGCCGCGCCTTCGGCACCATTGCCTATCCCGCGAGTGACACGGCGCCCCAGTACAACATCGCCTACGTGGTGGTGGACGGCAGGATGTACCCCGCGCGGGCGACCCGGATTCCCTACATCCAGCAGGTGCTGGCGGAGGGTGACGACGTTACGCTGGAGCTGGAGTCCGAGCTCGGTACCCACCGCATTGGCGGCACAACCTGCCTGTCGACCTTCCGCGTCAACAACCCCGACATGGCCGCACTGGGCGCGCCCGGTTTCACCCTGCAACAGGGCGGCGCGCGCTACACCTGGGACGGCATGACCGCCTACGGGATGATCGAACGATCCGCCACCGGCAAGCAGATGGCCGAGGGATACGCCTAGAAAATTGCCCGCGGCTGGTGTGGGCGACAGCCGGCCACTCGCGAGAGCCGCCGGCTGTACCGAGGCTCAGGGCTCGACGAAGTCGGTGACTTCCAGCTGGAAACCGGAGAGGGCGTTGAAGTGGATCGGCGCTGACATCAGGCGCATGCGGCCCACGCCGAGGCGCTTGAGGATCTGCGAGCCGGTACCGATCAGGCGGTAGTTGGTCTGGCCTGCCGAATCCGCCCCGCCGGTGACCCGCGCGGGTTCGGGGAAACGGGCGACTTCCGCCAGCGCCTGTTCGGTGCTGGTGGGCTGGCCGAGCAGGACCACCACGCCGCAGCCTTCTTCCGCCACCTTCTGCATGGCGCGGCGGTAGGACCAGCCGGAACTGGAACTGTCGATACGGGTGCCCAGCACGTCGCGCAGGGTATTGATGCCCTGCACGCGGACCAGTACGTCCCGCGCCTCGTCGATCGTGCCGCAGCTCAGGGCATAGTGCACCGTGTCGTCGATCAGGTCGTGGAAGGTGTGCAGTTCGAAGGGGCCGAACTCGGTTTCCACTGCTTTGCTGCTGTGCAGTTCCACCGATTGCTCGTGCAGGGCGCGGTACTGGATCAGGTCGGCAATGGTGCCGATGTGCAGGCCGTGTTTCTCGGCGAACACCTCGAGTTGCGGGCGGCGCGCCATGGTGCCGTCCTCGTTCATGATCTCGACGATCAGGGCCGCGGGTTCGAAGCCCGCCATGCGGGCCAGGTCGACGCCGGCCTCGGTGTGGCCGGCGCGGCGCAGCACGCCGCCGGGCTTGGCGACCAGGGGGAAAATATGCCCGGGTTGCACGATGTCGCCGGGTACCGCGTTGGGCGCCACTGCCTTGAGGACAGTGTGCGCGCGCTGTGCCGCGCTGATGCCGGGGCCCATTTTCTCCGCGGCGTCGATCGAGACCGTGAAGTTGGTCTCGTGCTGGGAGCGGTTGTCGCGCACCATCAGCGGCAGCTGTAACTGCCGCGCCCGCTCCTCGGTGATCGGCATGCAGATCAGCCCGCAGGCCTCGCTGGCGAAGAAGTTGATGATTTCCGGGGTCACCGCTTCCGCGGCGACGATCAGGTCGCCCTCGTTCTCGCGGTCTTCGTCGTCCATGAGGATGACCATCCGGCCGGCGCGGATGTCGTCGAGGATGTCCGGGATACTGCTCAGTGCCATGGTGGCTCCGTGTTGCAATGCAGCGGGCGGGCAGGACCCGCCCGCCAGTCAGGTCAAAGCAGCTCGATGGCGACCGCGGTGGCTTCGCCGCCGCCGATGCACAGCGTGGCGATGCCGCGCTTCTTGCCCATCTGCTGCAGGGCGTACATCAGGGTGACGATGATGCGCGAGCCGGTGGAGCCGATGGGGTGACCCATGGCGCAGCCGCCGCCGTAGACGTTGACCTTGCTGTGGTCGAGGCCGAGGTCCTGGATGGCCATCATCACGACCATGGCGAAGGCCTCGTTGATTTCCCACAGGTCGACGTCGTCGACGGTCCAGTCCAGCTTGGCCAGCAGCTTGTTGACCGCGCCGATCGGGGCGGTGGTGAACAGGCTGGGCTCCTGGCTGTGACGGCTGTGACCGAGAATGCGCGCCATCGGCTTGAGGCCGCGGGCTTCGGCTTCGCTGCCGCTGGTGATCACCAGGGCGCTGGCGCCATCGGAAATGGAGCTGGAGTTGGCCGCGGTGATGGTGCCGTCCGCGGCGAAGGCCGGGCGCAGGTTGGGAATCTTGGCCGGGTCAGCGCTGTAGGGCTGTTCGTCGTTCTCGACCAGCACGTCGCCCTTGCGGGTCTTGACCGTTACCGGAGCCATTTCGGCCTTCAGGGCGCCGCTTTCGATGGCGCTGCGGGCGCGGTTCAGGGACTCGATCGCGTAGGCGTCCATCTGCTCGCGGGTAATGCCGCGGTCGTCGGCGGTCTTCTGGGCAAAGCTGCCCATCGCGCCGCCAGTGTAGGCGTCTTCCAGGCCGTCGAGGAACATGTGGTCATAGAGCGACTTGTGACCGTTACGCACACCGCCACGGGCGTCCTTGATCAGGTGCGGGGCGTTGCTCATGCTCTCCATGCCGCCGGCGACCACGATCTTGTTGGTGCCTGCCTTGATGCTGTCGTGGGCGAACATGGCCGCCTGCATGCCGCTGCCGCAGACCTTGTTCAGGGTAACCACACCGGTGGACTTCGGGATGCCGGCGCCGAGGGAGGCCTGGCGGGCCGGGCTCTGGCCGAGGCCGGCGGGCAGCACGCAGCCCATGAAGGTTTCATCCACGTCCGCCGGTGCGATGCCGCTGCGTTCCAGGGCTTCTGCAATGGCTACCGAGCCCATCTGGGGTGCGGTCATGGTGGAAAGGCCGCCCAGGAGGCTGCCCATAGGGGTGCGGGCGCCGCTGACGATGACTACCGTTTCTTCGCTCATACCGATCTATCGCTCTGTGGGAGATTGGGGGATATTTCAAGGGGCGCTCATTTAGCCACAGGCGGGGCTTTTCCTCAAGTTGCGTCTGGTGGGTGTGGAGGCTCTCCCGGAGTCTTCTTCTGGTGCTTCGGCCGCCGAGCGCGAGACGAAACCTGCCCCGCTGGAACACGCCAAAAAGCGCACATCCATGTGCCGGCTCGGTCGGCGACGTCCTGTCGCCTCACGGTTCCAGCGGGGCAGGTTCCGTCTCACACTCTAACTGCAGCGCGAAATTCAAATTGGGAATCGGTCAAGATGGAGTGGGGTCGCTGTTCCGGCCTGTGCAATGTTCAGGAGAAAGTCACGACCCCGCTGTGGTGCCGGTCTCCGGCGCGAACAGCTTCCCGCGCACCGCTTCCCGATAGCGCCCCGGACTGATCCCGGCGTGCTGGCGGAACAGCTTGCCGAAGTGGCTGACATCCTGGAAACCGACCTGCCAGGCGATCTCGCCGACCGAGAGGTTGCTGTGGCGCAGGAGGTCGCGGGCCTCGTTGACCCGCAACCGCTGCAGCCACTGCTGCGGGCTGCTGCCGGTGGCGAGGCGGAAACGACGGTTGAGGGTGCGGGTGCTGAGCCCGAGCCTTTCGGCGAGGCTGGCGATATCCGCGCCGCTGGAGAGATTGTCGCGCAGCCACTGCTGGGCCTGCAGTACGGCCTCGTCGTGGTGGCTGGTGTCGGTGCCGGTCTGGTAGGCGGCGGCGCGGAAGGAGCGGCGAATTTCCGGCGAGAACTGGTTTTCGACGGCGCGGGAGATGCCGTGGCCGTACCAGCCCTCGACGATATGGACCATCAGGTCGGCGATCGAATTCACGCTGCCGACGCAGTAGATATTGCCCGCCTGGGTGATCAGGTGGCGGGACTTGAGGTTCACCCGGGGATAGCGCCGGGCGAAGTGGTCGAAGTAATTCCAGTGAGTGGTGGCGGGGCGTCCGTCGAGCAGGCCGGCTTCCGCGAGCAGGCAGGTGCCGGTGCCCACCGCACAGACCAGGGTGCCGTTCTGCGCCAGTTCGCGCAGCCGACCGCCCCAGTTGCGGGTGCTGGCGATGACGGTTTGCGGGTCGCGCCAGATACCGGGAATGATCAGCAGGTCCTGTGCGCCGAGACTGTTGGCGTCGAGGTCGGCGTTCAGGGTGATGCCGCTGAACAGTTGCACCGGCCCGGCCTCGTGCGCCGCCAGCTTCAGTTCCACCCCGCGGCTGTGGCGGCTGCGCACCCGCGCCATCTGCGCCGCGGCGTGCAGGATCTCCAGCGGCAGGGTGATGCTGGTAGCCAGGGCCTGTGGATAGAGAAGGGCGGCGATGCGGTACACGGCGGGTGGGTCCATTGTCAATAATGCCATAAATTATGGCAGATACAGCCTCGTTTTGCCGGTCCCCTCGCCGTAGACTTGTTTTATCCATCTTTAAAGTTTTATTCAGGGAAGCAGTACATGGGCAGGCAGCGTTTACCGGTTATCGTCAGTCTCGGTGGCTTCAGCGGGGCGGGGCGGACATCCGGTCACCACGGCGTTGCGCGCATGGCCTATGGCGCGATGGCGCGCCCGACCCAGGAGCGCACGCTCTCCGCCCTCGGCGCCATGATGGGTATTGCAGATCCCCTCGACCGCGAACAGTACATTCTCGACCACACCCTGATTCGCCGCATCGAGTCGCAGCACTTCGACGTGGACGCCGTGCTCTGGAACCAGCGTTTCCCCACCGAGAGCAACGGCCACCCGGTGACCTTCGATATCGAGCGTCGCCACCTGCCGGACGACATCCCGCCCAACTGGAAGATCACCCCGACCTCGGTTACCCACGTCAACGTGAATATCCAGGGGCAGCAGGAATTCCTCCTGCCCACCGAGCGCGAGTTCGAGGTGAAAGCCGCCTGCCAGCTTCCCACCGGTTACGAACCCGGCAAGCTCTACGCCTCCCGCAGCCATCCCCGCGGCCTGCAGATGACGGTCTGTGCAGCCTCCGACACTCTCGGTTACCTCGGCATCGACTGGGAAACCATTCGCCAGAAGGTGCCCGCGGACCAGATCAGCGTCTACGCCGGCAGCGCCATGGGCCAGCTGGATAATTTCGGCGCCGGCGGCCTGCTCAAGTCGCGCTATATCGGCAAGCGGGTGACCTCCAAGTACTGCCCCCTCAGCCTGGTGGAAATGCCCTCGGACTTCATCAACGGCTACATCCTCGGCACCATGGGCTCCACCGGGGCGACCGCCGGCGCCTGCGCTTCCTTCCTCTACAACATGAAAAACGGCATCGCCGATATCCGTGCCGGTCGCGCGCGGGTGGCCTTCGTCGGCGCCGCGGAAGCGCCCATCCACCCGGAAGTCATGGAGGGTTACTACGCCATGGGCGCGCTGGCTTCGGACAAGGAACTGCGCGCCCTCGATGGCCTCGACGCCGGTGCAGAGCTGGATTACCGCCGCGCCTGCCGGCCGTTCTCCAACAACTGCGGTTTCACCATCGCCGAGTCGGCGCAGATGATCATCCTGATGGACGACGAACTGGCGATGGAACTGGGCGCGACAATCTTCGGCGCCGCGCCGGAAGTCTTCGTCAATGCCGACGGCTTCAAGAAATCCATTTCCGGCCCCGGTGTCGGCAATTACATCACCATGGGACGGGCGCTGGCCGCCACCCGGGCGATGCTCGGCGAGGACCTCCTGCGCCACGGCGGCATGGTGCAGGCCCACGGCACCGGTACACCGCAGAACCGCGTCACCGAATCCGAGATCATGAGCCGCGTTGCCGGCGCCTTCGGTATCGAGCAATGGCCGGTCACCGCCCTGAAATGCTACCTCGGCCACTCCCTGGGCGCGGCATCCGGCGACCAGGTCACCGCGACCCTCAGCATGTGGGCACACGGCGTCCTCCCCGGCATCACCACCATCGAGGAACTTGCCGCGGACGTCAGCACCGAGCACCTGGCCTTCAGCCGCGAACACCGCCACTTCGACCCGGAGCAGTCCGCCTACGCGATCATCAACTCCAAGGGCTTCGGCGGCAACAACGCCTCCGCCACCATGCTCAGCCCGGCGATCACCCGCCGCATGCTGCAGCAGCGCTATTCCGCGGAGGAATGGCGCAACTATGAAGCTGCCAACGAAAAGGTCCGCGAAGCGCAGCACGACCACGACGAGGGCATGATCGCGGGCACCCGCGAGCCGGTCTACCACTTCGACTACGGCGTCCTGCTGGATGGCGACGTCGACCTGGGTCCGCGGCAGATGAGCGTCGGCGGCCTGCCGGTGAACCTCGACCTGCCGAATCCGTTCGACGACATGAAGCTCTGATTGAGCTTTTACCCTGGTATTTGAACTTTAGAATATTCCCGAAGTGGTCTAGCTTCGGGTTCACATTCGTGGGTGGTAGTTCTATTGACGGCTCGGGCACGAGATAGTGCAGCCCGAAAACCGCAAAAGCGCCATCCATGGCCTCAGACGTTTTCGCGCAGCACTATCTCGCACCCGATCCTCGCTCAAACCGATCGAACAGTTTGCACTTCGTTAGCTCCGGGGGTGGCACTCAGTTAGGGGTGTCGACCGAGAAAGGCCTGGCCGGGGCGTCCGAGGACATGGATGTCCGAGGCCGAGCCTGCACATGGATGTGCGCTTTTTGGCGGTCCCGGCCAGGCCTTTCTCGGGCGGCGACCCGGGCTACAGCGTACCTTTCCCAAGCCAATCGAATCGACCAATCCCGGGATACAGCGCTCCCAAGTCAGCCTAACGGAACCAGCAACATCCCGGCATCATGGTGCCCATGCCGGAATTAAGAATCGAGGCAACCGGAAGACCGGGGAGCGAGAAAAGAGTATGGGGGGTAGAAATATCGCCCTGGGCCGAAACGCCAGACCAGAAGGTCCAGCGCCCAGCCCGGGACTGGAAAAGAAGTGGGCTTAGCGGTCCAGCCCACCCATCAGCATGTACTTGATCTCGACGTAATCGTCGATCCCGTACTTGGAGCCCTCGCGACCGGAACCCGATTCCTTGACCCCGCCAAACGGCGCCATCTCGTTCGAGATGATGCCCTCGTTGATGCCGACGATGCCGTACTCCAGGGCCTCGGCGACCCGCCAGATACGGCCGATATCGCGGGTGTAGAAGTAGGAGGCGAGCCCGAACTCCGTGTCGTTGGCCATGGCGATCACTTCTTCCTCGGTGGAGAAACGCACCACCGGCGCGACCGGGCCGAAGATCTCGTTGCGGAACACCGCCATCTCCGAGGTCACTTCCGTCAGGATGGTCGGCTGGTAGAAGCACTCGCCCAGGTCGTGGCGTCCGCCGCCCAGGGCGACCTTCGCGCCGGCGCCGACAGAAGCCTGTACCAGTTCATCGACATCGTTGACCGCCTGGGCATTGACCAGCGGACCGATGGTGATGCCGTCCTGCATGCCGTTGCCCACGTTGAATTCCGCGGTGGCCTTGACCAGTTTTTCCACGAAGGCGTCGTAGACACTGTCCTGGACCAGCAGGCGGTTGGAGCAGACGCAGGTCTGGCCCGAGTTGCGGTACTTGGAAATCAGGGCGCCCTGCACCGCGGCGTCGAGGTCTGCGTCGTCGAAGACAATGAAGGGCGCGTTGCCGCCGAGTTCCATGGAGGTTTTCTTCATGGTCGCCGCGCACTCGGCTTCCAGTTGCTTGCCCACCGGGGTGGAGCCGGTGAAGGTGAGCTTGCGTACGATGGGGTTGGAGGTCATCTCCGCGCCGATCTGGCTGCTGCTGCCCGCGAGTACGTTGATCACGCCGGCGGGCACGCCCGCACGGGAAGCCAGTTCCGCCATGGCGAAGGCAGAGAGCGGGGTCTCGGTGGCGGGCTTGATGACGATGCTGCAGCCGGCGGCCAGGGCCGGGGCGGCCTTGCGCGCGATCATCGCGTTGGGGAAGTTCCAGGGGGTGATGGCCGCCACCACGCCGACCGGCTGCTTGATGCAGACGATACGCTTGTCGGGGGAGGGGCCGGGGATGACGTCGCCGTCGATGCGCTTGGCCTCTTCGCCGAACCACTCGACGAAGGCCGCGCCGTAGGCGACTTCACCGCGGGACTCGGCAAGCACCTTGCCCTGCTCGGCGGTCATGATGATGGCCAGGTCTTCCTGGTGCTGCATCATCAGGTCGAACCATTTGCGCATGATATTGGCGCGGGCCTTGGCCGGCAGCACCTTCCAGGCCTGCATGGCGGTTTCCGCCGCGGCGATGGCGCGCGCGGTCTCCGCGGTGCCGACCTTGGCGACCTCGGCAATGACTTCGCCGTTGGCCGGGTTGCGCACCGGGAAGGTCGCGCCGTCGTCGGCGTCCACCCACTCGCCATTGATGAAGGCCTGGGTTTTCAGCAGTTGCGGGTCGGACAGGGGCAGTGTCATCTCGGCGTCCTTTTTCGATCGGGTTCATTCGGGTTGGAATAGTAAGGGCGCAACTATACTCCAAACATACCCTCGGGGGGGAAGGCGAGGGCAAGAAAATAGCCCGCCATGTCACTTTGGTACTAGTTTCGCTGCCGCCGGGACAGCTTGTGCTTGCGCACCAGGCCGCGCATCTGGTCATAGCTGAGGCCGAGGGCGTCGGCGGCTCGCCGCTGGTGGTGGTCGTGGCGGGCGAGGGCGGATACCAGGCACTGGCGCTCCACCGCGTTGATATGGGCGTTGAGGTCGTCGACCTGTCGTTCCGGCGCCGCCGCCGTTGCTGTGTCCGGTGCGGTCGCCGCTGCGGCGGGTGCTTCGGCCCAGGGCTGCTGGAAGGGATCGATAACGATTTCGTCGACCGGCAGTTCGGCGGTGCCCCAGCGGTACAGCGAGCGCTCCACCGCGTTTTTCAGCTCGCGCACATTGCCCGGCCAGTCGTGGCTGAGCAGGGTGTCGAAGGCCGCCGGGCTGAATCCGGGAAACAGCTCCCAGCCCAGTTCCGCGCTCATCTGCACGGCGAAGTGATTGGCCAGTTCGGCGATATCCTCGCTGCGCTGTCGCAGGGGGGGCAGGTGGACCACGTCGAAACTCAGCCGGTCGAGCAGGTCGGCGCGAAAGTTGCCGGCGCGGGCCATTGCAGGCAGGTCCGCGTTGGTGGCGGCGATCACCCGGACGTCCACGGCAATGGCCTTCTGTCCGCCCAGGCGTTCGAACTCGCCGTACTCCACGACGCGCAGCAGTTTTTCCTGCAGGCGGGCGGACATGGTGCCGAGCTCGTCGAGGAACAGGCTGCCGCCGTCGGCGCGCTCGAAGCGCCCGATGTGGGCGCGGGTCGCGCCGGTGAACGCGCCGGGTTCGTGGCCGAACAGTTCCGATTCCAGCAGGGTTTCGGCCATCGCCGCACAGTTTACCTTGAGCAGGGGGGCGTCCCAGCGCTGCGACAGGAAATGCATGCGCTGCGCCGCGAGTTCCTTGCCCGTACCCCGTTCGCCGAGGATCAGCACCGGTCGCGAGATGGGCGCGAGCTGGGAAATGTGGTCCAGGGCGTCCGCCAGGGCGGGTGAATTGCCGATGATATTGTCGTTGCTGCGCTTCATAGGCTAATAATACCCGAATAGGTATAAATGGCCCTATAAAAAGGTATAAATTACCTTATATATCGGGAGAAAATTGCCTGTATCTCCGTAACACATTGATAGTTATGGGAAAAACAGTTCTGGCACGGAAGCTGAAATACAAGGGGAAACAGGCGGATATCCCGCACCCGCGTTTGGCGGGGCAGAGGATCCGCGGGGAATGGAAAACCAGCAGTAGGGAGTAGGGTATGCACAGTTTCGGTGAACGTCTGATGGTCTACGCGGCGCTGCTTGTGCTGTGCGCCATGACCGCCATCGCGGTCAATCCGGCCGCCGGCGCATTGAGTTTGCTGCAGATCGTCGTGGTGATCGAGTTAATCAACTGGCTGGCCAGTCCGGCCGATTCCGCGCAAGCGCGGGGCAACAAGTAACAGGAGAGCAGGTATGGGCATTTTTTCCCGTATGACAGACATCATCAATTCCAACCTCAACGCGTTGTTGGACCAGGCGGAAGACCCGCAGAAGATGATTCGCCTCATCATCCAGGAGATGGAGGACACGCTGGTCGAAGTCCGCTCCTCCTCCGCCCGGGTGCTGGCGGATCGCAAGACCGCCGTGCGCAAGCTCGAGCGGGTCAAGGCCGACGCGGCCAGCTGGGAAGACAAGGCCAAACTGGCGATCAGCAAGGGCCGCGAGGATCTCGCCCGCGCCGCGTTGCAGGAAAAGCACGCAATCGAGGAGGAAGTGGCCGCCATTGAAGTCGAATTGAAGGCGGCCGACGACCACATCGGCCAGCTCAACGACGAGGTGGCCCAGTTGCAGCAGAAGCTGAACGACGCCCGCGCCAAGCAGAAGGCCCTGGCGCTGCGCAGCCGCACGGTTGAATCGCGGATCAAGGTGAAACGCCAGATCCAGCGCGAGGCCCTCGATGACGCCTTTGCCCGCTTCGAGCATTACGAGCGGCGCATGGACAACATGGAAAGCCAGCTGGAATCCATGGACCTCGGGCGCGATGTCCCCGGCGATCTCGCCTCGGAAATCGAGGCCCTGGCCGAGGATGAGCGCATCAGCGACGAGATCGAGCGCCTGAAGGCGGAAATGAACAAGCGCAGCGACGGCTGACAGCGGTTGGTGTGCTGGACTTTTAATGGCAGCATGCGTATTCCCGCAGCTGGCCTGGCAAAGGACAAGTAGATGGAATTCTGGAACTTCCTGTTCGTGCCCACAATCCTGTTCATGGTGATCGTGGCGCCGGTCTGGATTGTGATGCACTACCAAAGCATGCGCCGTTCCTCGCGCAGCCTTTCGGCGGAGGACCGCGAAACCGTCGAGCACATGCTGGAGACGGTCGACACCCTTACCGAGCGCATAGCCACCCTGGAATCGCTGCTGGATGCGGATCACCCCGAATGGCGGGACTCCGTGCGCGAGCGGGTGCAAGAGGAGAGACAATGATGAGTTACGATCGCGACAACTCACGCAACGGCCGGCGTCAGCGCAAGAGCTTCAAGCGCAGCCGCGCGCGGGGCTGGGGCATGGGCCTGTACCGCAATACCCGGGATGGCAAGGTCGGCGGTGTGTGCGCCGGGCTCGCGGACCACTTCGATATCGCCCACTGGGTCATGCGCCTGATGTGGGTCGGCGGATTCCTGTTTACCGGCACGCTGGCCCTGTGGGCCTACCTGGCGGCCTGGATCCTGTTGTCACCCCAGCCCAGCCGTTACGGCGGTGCGGCGCAGGGCGATGACACTGACGACAGCGTGGCGATGGAATACGACGAGCGCTATCACGACTACCGGCCGCGGCGGGCATTTCGCTACCCGGAGCCCGGCACCGTGCGCCTGAACCGCGCCCGCGAGCGGCTCGACGATGCGCTGCGGCGGGTGGAAAACATGGAATCCTACGTGACCTCCCGGCGCTTCAACCTGGACCGGGAGTTCTCCCGGCTCTAGGGCGCGCTGCCCCCCCCCAAAAAAAACGTCGCCAGGTCAGCCGAACAGGTCGATCTGGCGACTGTCGTTAGGGCGCGCAGAACGCGACGGCGGCCGGAACAGGTCGGTGCGTTGCGCGCGTGGCTCCCCCGCATTCAATCCCAGCCTGCGGCAGGCGACGCGAAAGCGCTGCGCCAGCAATTCCGCGAACGGCCCCTGGCCACGCATGCGCTGGCCGAAGCGGCTGTCGTTGTCGCGGCCGCCACGACACTGCCTGACGAGACTCATGACGTGCGCCGCCTTCAGCGGGTAGTGCTGCTGCAGCCATTCCTGGAACAGCCCCGCCACCTCCAGGGGCAGGCGCAGCAGTTGCATGGCGGCCGCGGCGGCCCCGGCGGCCGCCACTGCCTGCAGTATCGCTTCCATTTCGCTGTCGTTGAGGCCGGGAATGACCGGTGCGAAGAGCACCGAGACCGGCACGCCGGCGCTGCTGAGTTCGCTGATCGCGGACAGCCGCGCGGCAGCGGATGCGGCGCGGGGTTCCATGGCGCGTTTCAGGTCCGCGTCGAGAGTCGTCACACTGATGATGACACTGCACAGGCCATCGCGGGCCAGGTCGGACAGCAGGTCGATATCCCGGGTTACCAGTGCGCCCTTGGTGATCAATGCGACGGGGTGGCGGGTTTCACAGGCCACTTCCAGAATCTGCCGGGTGATCCGGTGCTCCTTTTCCACGGGCTGGTAGGGGTCGGTGTTGGCGCCGATGGTGATGGATTCGCAGCGATAACCGGGTTTTGCCAGCTCCTGGCGCAGCTGGTCGGCCGCGTTGTGCTTGTAGGTAAGCCGGGTCTCGAAATCCAGGCCCGGGGAGAGGTCGAGGTAGGCGTGGGTGGGGCGCGCGTAACAGTAGGCACAGCCGTGTTCACAGCCCTGGTAGGGATTGATCGACTGGCTGAACGGGAGGTCCGGGGAGCGGTTGCGGCTGATGATGCTGCGCGCGGTCACCGCCCGGCATTCGGTGACCGGGCTCGGGCCAATGACGCCGTCGTCCCAGGCTACCGCGGTGCCCTGGTAACGACTGGGGGCATTGCTCAGGGCGCCGCGGCCGCGGTGATGGGCCTGTTGCGCGATGATGGGAACCTCGCCCTTTGCCATGGCGCTCTCCGGATAACTGTATATAAATACAGTATCTCTTCGGCGCTGAATACGCAAGCGGCGGCGGGTGGTCTGGGCCCCTCGCGAACGCTACTATTAGGCGCAAAGGATTCCGTGGGACAGGGAATGAACGCACCACTAGCGCTGCGACACTCGGTGCTGGGAACATCGGTTCTGCCGGTGGCCCAGGCATTGCGCCTCTATGGCCTGGAACCACTGGAGGTCATGTCCCATGTGGGACTGGACGCCGCCAAACTGGCCGATCCGGACTGGCGTATTCCCAATACCCGGTTCGCCGCGCTGATGGACTACAGTGTCGAGATCACCGGCGACGAGGCTTTCGGGCTGGTAGCCGCGGAACAATTGCGGCCACAGGTCCTGCGCGGCCTGGGCCTGGCGTGGCTGGCCAGCGACACCGTGTACGCGGGGTTGCAGCGGCTGGTGCGCTTCGGCAAGCTGGTGAGCACCTCGGCCCATATCCGCATGCGCGAGGAGGCCGACCTGGTGCATATCGAATTCGGCAAGCCGCTGCTCGGTGACAGCAAGGGCTACGTCAACCGCGACTACATGGTGGGTTCGGTGGTGCGCATGTGCAACCTCGTGCTCGGCGAGTTCATCGCTCCGGCGGGGGTCTGCCTGGACCGGCCCGAGCCGGAAAATCCCCAGCGCTGGGAGTCCATGCTCTGCAGCCGGGTGGCCTTCGGTTGCGATACCTGCACCCTTAGCTGGTACCGCCCCGACATCATCGAGCCGCTGGTGACCGGCAACCCGGCGCTGGCCAGGGCCAACGATGAAATTTCCGAGGCCTACCTGAAAAATTTTCTCGGCCGCTCCACCGCCCGCGACGTGGCCGACAAAATCCTCGAACTGCTGCCCGACGGCCCGCCCAGCCAGCAGCAGGTCGCCGATGAATTACACGTCAGCAACCGCACCCTGCAGCGCAAGCTGAAGGAAGAGGGCACCAGCTTTTCCGACCTGCTGCAGGACACCCGCCTGCAACTGGCGCGCAAGTACCTCAACCAGGGCAGTCGCTCGGTAGTGGAGACTGCCTACCTGCTCGGCTTTTCCGAGCCCAGTACCTTTTCCCGCGCCTTCAAGCGCTGGACCGGGCTGGCCCCCGCCGAATTTCGCGAGGCCGCCCGCGCCGCGGAGTGAATCCCGCTGGAATCCCCCGGGGCAGGCCCTATAATCGGTGCCGACACGCCAGAGGAGTCACAGCATGGGGAAAGTTCTGATCATCGCCGACCAGAAGGGTGAGGGCTGCGCGTTGCCGCGGGGGCTGCGTATGGCGGCCCTGCTGGGCCAGGAAGCCGAGGTCGTCGCCTTCGAGTACGCGCCGCTGGCGCAGTTGAAGCTCAAGGGCAACGGCAAGGCCGCGGTCAAAAGCGGCCTGCTTGAACGCCGTCGCAAGACCCTGGAGGGTTTCATCGACAAAAACGCCGCCGAGGGGCAGAAAGTCAGCCTGCGGGTGCTCTGGGAAAAGGACGTCGCTCCCTGGGTTTGCGCGCGCTGCGAGTCCGGTAAGTACAGCTACGTGGTGAAGACCGGCAGGCGCACTGAAACCCTGGTGCACACCTCCACCGACTGGGCGCTCCTGCGCAACTGTGCGGCGCCGGTCCTGATCGTCGCGGAGAACCAGTGGCGACGGACTCACCCGGTGATGGCGGCGCTGGACCTGGCCAGTTCCGGCAAGGTGAAGAAACAGCTCAACGAAACCATCCTGGCGACGGCCCAGGCGCTGGCCCTGGCCATGGACGAGAAGCTGGAAATCATCTGCGCGGTGGAAGTGCCCGCGCTGCTGCGCGAACTCGACCTGGTGGACACCCGCAGCTATGTTGCGGATGCGCGCGCGGCGATGGCGCCGCAGGTAAAATCCCTGGCGGAGAAATTCTCTATCCCGGCCCGGGCCTTCAAGGTCAAGCGCGGCCCGGTGGAGAAGGTGATCGCCAGTGAGGCCGCCGCGCGCCGCGCCCAGTTAGTGGTGATGGGGACCGTGGGGCGCAAGGGGATCAAGGCGCGGTTGATCGGCAATACAGCAGAACGGGTGCTGCAGCACCTGAAAACGGACGTCCTCGCCATCCGGCCATAATTGATTAAAAAATATTCAGCCAAAAATTTGCTATTTTGCAATCGCAGGCTATTTTTTTAGTTAGCACGCTGCTTCCTGCAGGTGCTATCACGTCCCCTGGCCGATGTTTCTGCCCCGAAACATACGGCTATTAGCCCGCCCCCCACGCCAGTGGCTGGCGGGCTTTTTTGGAGTGGCGCAGCCTTCGCCACTGCTCCCCCCACAGTACCCCTGAATCCCCTGGCCGATGTCGAGCCCCCGCCGTTTCCCACTGCCGGCAGCGGCCGGCCCACGCCATATCCCCCTGTTGACCGCGAGGCGCACCCAGGCCTGCCGTCGCGGTCAATTCACCGCGTGCGCCGCCCCATCAAGACGCTTGACGCCAGCGGCCATGCCGTTGGCGTGAACTGCCATGTGGAAATTGCCTGCCGACCCCTACCATGGGAACCATAGCGAGGGGCCATACGCCCCAGGGGAGAAAAGGAGAGCAGCCATGCACGAACTTGTAGAACGTATCCGCGAACCGGAACTCTGTTACGTATTTGCCCGCAACGCACAGCGTCAGGGGCACCCGGACCTGGCCGTACAGGCCTACCGCCGGGCAGTGGACCTGCGCGCCGAAAGCTACGGCGCCGAGAACGAGGCGGAGCTCGCGGCAGTCAAGGCCATCTATGCCTACGAAGAGGCGATGAGCGAAATGCGCGGCAAGCGCACCCGTGCGACCGGCACCTGGCAGATGGTAAGGCGCGTCGGCCTGCTGCCGACCCTGCGCAAGCGGCTGGAAGCCAACAGCCAGGACGATGTCCTGCCGGCACTGCGCGCCCTGGGCATGGAAGATTACAGTTTTGAAGCGGTGTGTCGCCAGTATCCGGAGATCGCCGAGGCCGCCTGAAGCGGCTGACAGTCCCCTTGGGGAATCTTGAGTAAGAGATCCCTACCTTGGCCCGGCCCCAGCTGTAACGGGGAACAACCGGGCTTTTTTTCGTTCCCTTTTTCACAAACCTGCAGCGCGGCCAGCAACCCGGTCATATTTCTGTAATACTGTTATGCAGGCCGCAATGTTAGATTCTCCGCCTGGGGCAGAACGGGGACGTCAATGTCTAATCCAGTCAAGACGCGGGTTGTCGACCTGCGTGAGCACGACAAGTTTTTTCCGCGGGAACTCAGTTGGTTATCGTTTAACGCCAGGGTGCTGCAGGAGGCGGCGGATCCCGAGGTACCACTGATCGAGCGCGTGCGTTACCTGGGGATATTCTCCAACAACTCCGACGAGTTTTTCCGGGTCCGGGTGGCGGAGGTGCGCCGCCTGATTTCCGTCGCCTCGGGGACGGACAAACAGCACTTCAAGAACCTGCTCGCGGCCATTCTCAGCCGGGTGGTGGCACTGCAACGGGAGTTCGACAAGATCTACCAGCAGATCATGGACGAACTCGCTGACAAGCGTATCTACCTGATCAACGAGCGCCAGCTGGACGAGCGCCAGTTGCAGTTCGTACAGGCCTATTTCACCAGCAAGGTGCTGCCGGAACTGGATCCCATCCTGATTCGCGACGGCCGGCCGATGCCTGCGCTGAACGACGAGTCGCTGTACCTCGCCGTGGATATTCGGGACGGCGACAGTTACCGCTACGCCGTGGTCGAGGTGCCGACGGATCGCCTGGACCGCTTCGTGCAGATTCCCCAGCGCAAGGGCAAGCGCGGCGGCAAGGTCTTTATCGTGCTGGACAACATCATCCGGGCCTGCCTGCCGCAGGTGTTCCGCGGGATCTTCCCGATGCAGGAGGCCCACGCCTATTGCTTCAAGGTCTCCCGCGACGCCGAGCTGGAAATCGATACCGGCATCACCCAGAGCCTGATGGAGAAGATCGAGAAAAGCCTCAAGCAGCGGCGCAAGGCGGATGCCGTGCGCATGGTCTATGACGCCAGGATGCCGCCGCGCCTGCTGGATTACCTCAGCGCCCGCTTCCGCTTCGGCAAGTACGACAGCCTGATGCCCGGGGGGCGCTACCACAACTCCAAGGATTTCATGGGCTTCCCCAACGTGGGGTCGAAGTCGCTGGAATTCCGGCCCCTGCCGCCGGTACACGTGCCGCGGCTGGACCAGCCGGGCAGCCTGTTCGACACCATCCGCGAGAAGGATGTACTGCTGTACTACCCCTATCATCCCTTCGACTACCTGATCGACCTGCTGAAAACCGCAGCGCT
Organism: Haliea sp. E17; assembly: GCF_048323675.1. Taxonomy (NCBI): domain Bacteria; kingdom Pseudomonadati; phylum Pseudomonadota; class Gammaproteobacteria; order Cellvibrionales; family Halieaceae; genus Haliea; species Haliea sp. E17. The sequence goes on along the minus strand of NZ_JBLWFK010000002.1, from coordinate 864,437 downwards.
GGATCCCTACGTCACCGACATCAAGATCTGCCTGTACCGCGTGGCGAAGAACTCGCGGGTCATCGATGCGCTGGTCAACGCGGTGGACAACGGCAAGCGCGTGCTGGCGATGGTGGAACTGGCAGCGCGCTTCGACGAGCAGGCCAACCTCGACTGGGCCCAGCGACTCACCGACAGCGGTATCAACGTCATATTCGGGATCGCCGGCCTCAAGGTGCACTCCAAGCTGATCCTCATCGAGCGCAAGGAGAACAGCACGGTCCGCTATTACAGCCACATCGGCACCGGCAATTTCAACGAGAAAACCGCGCGCATCTACACCGATTTCACCCTGCTGACCTACGACCAGCAGATCGGCCGCGACGTCTACAACGTCTTCGACTTCCTGCAGTACACCTATCGCCGCCCGGAATACAAGCAACTGCTGGTATCGCCGCACAGCACCCGCTCCGGCATCACCGCGCTCATCGACCAGGAGATCGCCAACGCCAACGCCGGCTATCGCGCCGAAATGACCCTGAAGTGCAACAACCTGGTCGACAACGACCTGGTCAAAAAGCTCTACGAGGCGAGCGCGGCGGGGGTCAAGGTGCAGCTGATCGTGCGCGGCATGTGCTCCTTGTTGCCGGGTATTAAAGGGCTGTCCGAGAATATCGAGGCGATCAGTATCGTCGACCGCTACCTCGAGCACCCGCGGGTCTACGTGTTCTACAACCGCGGCAACCCGCGCTACCTGATCAGTTCCGCCGACCTGATGACCCGCAACCTGGATTTCCGGGTGGAAGTGATGGCGCCGGTGCACGACAAGGACGCCCAGCTCATTATCCAGAACGTGCTCGACCAGCAGTGGAACGACAACGTCAAGGCGCGGGTTATCGACCGCGACCAGGTCAACCAGCTGGTTCCGGAGAGCAAGAAGGTGGCGCATATCCGCTCACAGGAGTCCATTCACCGCTACCTCTCCACCGGCAAACTGCCGCGTTACCCGAAGTCACGCATGCATGTGCCGGCGAAGCGGCGGCGCAAGAAGCCGGTGGTGCCCGCGCAGCCCCAGGGCTGAACTTCGCCGCGCTGCTGTGAGAGACTGCGCCTTTGCCGCAGGGCTCGGGAAGGGGAACAGGTAATGGCGGGAAGCAGTCTGCTGGTATTGATCGACGACATCGCCTCGGTACTCGACGACGTCTCGATGATGACCAAGGTCGCGGCGAAGAAAACCGCCGGCGTGCTCGGCGACGACCTCGCCGTCAACGCCGAGAAAGTGACCGGGGTGCGGGCGGAGCGCGAGCTCCCCGTGGTCTGGGCGGTGGCGAAGGGCTCCCTGCTCAACAAGCTGATCCTGGTGCCCCTGGCCCTGCTGGTGTCGTTCATCGCGCCCTGGCTGATCACGCCGGCCCTGATGGCCGGGGGGCTGTTCCTGTGCTTCGAGGGTTTCGAGAAGGTCGCCCACAAATTCCTGCACAGCGCCGCCGAGGACAGGGACGAGCACGCGGATCTGGTAAAACAGCTGGAAGACCCGGCGGTCGATATCGTGCAGTTCGAGAAACAGAAAATCCGCGGCGCGGTACGCACAGACTTTATTCTCTCCGCGGAAATCATCGTCCTCACCCTCGGCATCGTCGCCGATTCCGGGTTTGTCACCCAGGTCGGGGTGCTGGCGGGCATTGCAGTGGTCATGACGCTGGGCGTCTACGGCCTGGTCGCCGGCATCGTCAAGCTGGATGATATCGGCTTCTACCTCCTGCGCAGCGAGGGGGAGAGCGCCTGGGTGCGCGGCAAGCGCCGCCTGGGCGGCGGGCTGGTCAGTTTCGCACCGCAGCTGATGAAGGGCCTGGGCGTCGTCGGCACCGTGGCGATGTTCATGGTGGGCGGCGGTATCCTGCTGCACGGCATTCCACCGCTCGGGCATGGCGTGGAGGCATTCGCGGCTCAGTTGCCTTCGCTGCCAGGGGCCATCCTGCCGACCCTGGCGGGCGTGCTGGTTGGCCTGCTGGCGGGCGCCGTGGTGGTCGCGGTGGTCACCGGGGTGCAGAAACTGCTGCGCCCGGCTGCCTGAAGGCGGCTATTTCAGCAGCGAACCGAGTATGCCCCGCAGCAGTTTCTGGCCGCTGGCGGAGCCCAGGCTGCGGGCGAAACTCTTCAGGAAGGCCTCGCCAATGCCCTGGCGGTTGCTGCGCCGGGAACCGCCGCTGCCGGCCTTGCGCGCCCGCTTTTCCAGTTCCGCGGCATCCTGCTGCTCCTGCAGTTTGCGGGTGCGTTCACCCAGCACTTCATGCGCCGAGCGCGGGTCCACCGCCTGGCCGTAGCGCCGCAGGTTGGGGTCGTTGTCCAGAAGCAGCTTGCGCTCTTCGGGGGTGGCCTGGCCCATGCGCGAGTGGGGAGGGCGCACCAGCACGCGCTCTACCGGCGCGGGGATGCCCTTTTCCTGCAGGGTGGATACCAGGGCCTCGCCGACACCGAGTTCGCCGATGGCGGTGACCGTGTCCAGCCCGGGGTTCTCGCGAAAGGACTGCGCCGCGACTTTCACTGCTTTCTGCTCCTTCGGGGTGTAGGCGCGCAGCGCGTGCTGCACCCGGTTGCCCAGTTGCGCCAGCACCGAATCGGGGATGTCCGAGGGGCTCTGGGTGACGAAGTACACGCCCACCCCCTTGGAGCGGATCAGGCGCACCACCTGCTCGATCTTTTCCAGCAGCGCGCGGGAGGCCCCGGAGAACAGCAGGTGGGCTTCGTCGAAGAAGAACACCAGCACCGGCTGCTCCGGGTCGCCGATCTCCGGCAGGGTCTCGAACAGTTCGGACAGCAGCCACAGCAGGAAGGTGGAATAGACCCGCGGCTGCATGATCAGGCTGTCCGCGGCGAGCACGTTGATCACCCCGCGGCCCTGGCGGTCCTTCTGCATGAAGTCCTGCAATTCCAGCGCCGGTTCGCCGAAGAAATGGCTGCCACCCTCGCGCTCCAGCATCAGCAGGCGGCGCAGGATGGCGTTGACCGAGGCCTTGGAGACGGAATAACCGGTGCTCAGCGAGCTGCTGTTTTCCGCCAGGAATTCCAGCGAAGTGCGCAGGTCGGCCAGGTCCAGCAGCAGCAGGCCCTCCTTGTCGGTGAACTCGAAGACCAGGGTCAGGACGCTCTCCTGGGATTCGTTGAGGTCGAGCAGGCGTGAGAGGAGCTGCGGCCCCATTTCGCTGACGGTCGAGCGCACCGGTACGCCCTGCTTGCCGAACAGGTCCCAGAAGGACACCGGGTAGCCTTTCTGCTGGAAACCGGCGATGCCGATCTTCGCTACCCGTTCATCGATTTTGGGGTGGGGACTGCCGGGCTGGCAGAGGCCGGAGAGGTCGCCCTTGACGTCGGCGAGAAACACCGGGACGCCGATGTCGGAAAAGCCTTCCGCCAGGCATTGCAGGGTGACGGTCTTGCCGGTGCCGGTGGCGCCGGCGACCAGCCCGTGGCGGTTGGCGTAGCGCGGATTGAGAAATACCTGGCCGTTGTCGTTGCCGCCGATCAGTATGCTCATGCTCTTCGAATTCCCCGGTAGTGGCAGGGCCAGATTAGCGGGAAGGGGATTCGCTTGCCAGTTTTTCCCCCGGTGCTAGATTTAGGGCACCTGAAGGAGATATGACATGCGCTGGAAAGACGGCAGGCGAAGTGACAACGTGGACGACCGGCGCGGTGAGTCGCCACCGGCGTCAGCGGCGGGGGCCGCGCCCATGGTGCTGCGCCTGTTGCCGGCACTGCTGAAGACCAAGACCGGGCGCACCATCCTGATCGTCGCCGTGGTGGTTATTTTTGGTGGCAAACTGCTGGGCATCGACGTGCTGTCGCTGCTGGCCGGCGGCGGCGCGAGCAACTCGGGCGGTTCGCCGGCGCAGTTCAGTGAGCGGGAGCAACAGCGGGCGGATTTCGTCTCGGTGATCCTCGCGGATACCGAGGACACCTGGCGGGAGATCTTCCGCGTTAACGGCCTGCAGTACCGCGACCCGACCCTGGTCCTGTTCAGCGGCCGGGTGAATTCGGCCTGCGGCCTGGCCAGCTCGGCGGTGGGGCCGTTCTACTGCCCCGGCGACCAGCAGGTGTATATCGACCTCAGCTTCTTCGATGACCTCAGCCAGCGCCACGGTGCCCCGGGGGACTTCGCCCAGGCCTACGTGCTGGCCCACGAGGTCGGCCACCACGTGCAGACACTGCTCGGTATCAGCCAGAAGGTGCAGCAACTGGGGCGCGGCCGCAGCCAGGCCGACGTCAATGCGCTGTCCGTCCGCCAGGAACTGCAGGCGGACTGCTTTGCCGGCATCTGGGGGCACGCGGCCAATACCCAGCGCCAGTTGCTCGACCCGGGCGACCTCGAGGAAGCGCTGCGGGCGGCGACGGCGATAGGCGATGACCGCCTGCAGCGGGAGGCGGGGCGCCAGGTGGTGCCCGACAGCTTTACCCACGGCAGCTCGGAGCAGCGGGTGACCTGGTTCCGGCGCGGTTTCGAGGGCGGACTGCTGGATAATTGCGATACCTTCGCCGGCGCGCCCTGAATTTCATAAAAGCTTCACACTTGTCGGGCGGGCCGCCTGATACCATGCGCAATGTTACAAAAACGTGACTATCGCATGAATTTATGAAGAAGTTTTGTTTGCTGCTACTGCCCGCGGTGGCAGCGGTGGCTGCAATCTGCTTCGCCCTGGGAATCCGCAGCGAAGACGTTTTCGCCTACTACATCGAGCCCTCCGAGCCCTTTGCGCGCTCGCCCGCCGGCACGGCGCCGGACTACGCCGACCGCCGTTTCTGGGCCGCCTGGCCGGGCAAGGCCAGCGCCGCCGAACTGACCCCGGCCGGAGAAGCTGCGCGCGAGGGCCCCGCCCCGATCGACGTCTTCTTTATCCACCCCACGTCCTACATCAGCAGCGCCACGTGGAACGATCCCTTGCTCCCGGATACCCGCAGCTGGGAAATGGTGGACATCATCCTGGGCGCCCAGGCCAGCGCCTTCAACCTCTGCTGCGAGGTCTATGCGCCCCATTACCGCCAGGCCACCCTGTGGAGCTTCCTCGACCGCGAGGGGAGCGATGGGCCCGCCGCGCTGGAACTCGCCTATTCCGATATCGAGCGCGCCTTCGACGCCTTCCTGGCGCGCACCCACGGGCGACCGTTTATTATCGCCAGTCACAGCCAGGGCACCTACCACGCCCTGCGCCTGCTGGCCGAGCACGTCGATGGCCGGCCGCTGCAGCAACGCCTGGTGGCGGCCTACCTGGTGGGCTACTGGGTGCCGCTGGATACCTTTGGCCGCACCCTGCGGCACATCGCGCCCTGCGAATCCGCCAGCGACACCGGCTGTGTGGTGCACTGGTCGACCTACGGCGAGGAGGGTGTGCGGCGCAGCGGGGTGCCGCACTGGTATCCCTCGGGCATTGAAGTGGCCGACGGCAAGGACCTGCTGTGTACCAACCCCCTGAGCTGGGAGCGCGAGGGGCCGCGGGTTGCCGCGGCGGAAAACCCCGGGGCGCTGTATGTCTCGCCCGGCGGCAGCCTGCTCAACACCCTGTTGAACGTGCCCGCGGACGTGGCACTGGCATCGCTGCCGCCCCTGCTGGAACACTGGACCTGGGCGGCCTGTGACCATGGCCTGCTGCGGGTGGCAGCCCAGGGTGACGGCGTTTTTGCAGAGGCCAGTACCGACCCGAGGCAGGATTACCACCTGATCGATTACAGCCTGTTTTACCAGTCAGTACGGGAGAATGCGCTGCTGCGCTCACGCAATTACAGCACCCTGAGGGTGTCCAACCGCTAGGTTCGCGGGCTATCAGGTATCTTCGGCGGCGTCGTTTGGCTGCGCCGGCGCAGGCGCTGTGCCGAACCAGCTTTCCAGTTTCGCCGCGGCCTTGTGGCGGACGTCCTCGTCGATCTGCGAAGCGACGGTGGCCAGCGCCAGCGCCAGTACCCCCAGGTCGTCGCTGTAGCCGAGCAGGGGGGTGAAGTCGGCAATCGCATCCAGCGGGGCGATGAAATAGCCCAGCGCACCGATGATCGTGGCGCGGGCCCAGGTTGGCGTGTCGGCGCGCTGCAGGGCGTAGTAGAGCAGCAGGACTTTCTCCACCACCTCGCGACCCGCGCTTTTGGCGTAGCCGGCCAGTTTTTCCTTCAGCCCCTGTTCGCTGTAGGCCTCGGGGTAGGGGTTCTCGTCAGTCATTGCATTATCCGAATAGCCAGGGGCGCAGTTCCTCGCGGTTGGCCACCACGATCTGCTGGGCCATGGGCTCCGCGCGCTCATCGTGGGGGTCTACCCGCAGCAACTTGAGCGCGTAGGGGACCAGGCGGCCCCGGGTGTCGATGGTCAGGGCGCCATCCTGCATACCAAAATCGACCTCGATCACTTCCTTTTGTTCCGCGGTCAGGCCCGGGTGGGGGGTGATGCGAATGGTCACCCGGCTGTTCCAGTCGCTGTCGCCCTCCACACCGTGGGGCGACTCGTCCATGATTTCGGGGACATCGCGGAAGCGGCTGAGGACGAAATCGCGGTATTCCTGGTTCTTTTCGCACCAGGCGCGCACGTGCCAGCGCAGGCCGGTATACACCAGGGTATGCGGCACGATGATGCGGCCCTCGCGATCCGGGTGGTTGAGCGATACATAGTCGCAATCCAGGCGCCGCTGCTGGCGGGCGGCCAGCAGGATGGGTCGCAGGGTTTCCGGTTTGACGTCGCGCACCGGTTGCAGCAGGACTTCCACGTTGCGGGTGCCCAGCGCCAGTGACTCGAACATGTTCATCAGTTCGTTGTTGCGCGCGACCAGGTGCAGGTATTCGTCGGCCAGGCCGCGGGTCACCCTGGGCTGGAAGGCGGGGGTCGGCTTGTAGCCCTTCAGGTACTTGTCGTACTCGAGGTTGCCCGGGCCGACCTCGCGGTTGTAGTTGTTGATGTCCTTGCTGGCCTGCTGGCGGCCGATGCCGAAGGTATCGCACAGGTGCCGGGTGGTCAGTCGGCCCTCCCACAGCGCGATGGTTTCGATGTAGCGGTAGCGCAGCAGCAGGTCCCAGCGAAACGGCCACTTGTCCGGCGTGTCTTGCATGCTCGATTTCCCGGTTGCGAAGGCAACAGTATAGGGAATTGCCCGGCGGTGGCACATGCCGAATGTGCGTTGGGATTCCCCTCCCGTGGCGCGGAGAGCCGGAAGGCCGCAGGTTCATTCGCGCTTGTGCCTGCGTGGAATTCGTCGCAAGCAGCGATGTATTCCCCCTGGGCTGTTTTGCTTTTTTCCCGCTGTCCCCGCATGTAGTATCGGGGGGCAGACGGAGACTTCATATGCGACGTACCCTCAGCTGCCTCCTCCTCGCCGGCAGCACAGTTTTCCCGATACTGGCATTGGCCCAACCCACCGAACTACAGGCCCGGGCCGAACAGCTGGCGCGGCAGGCCCAGGCAGAATCGCTGGCCTATGACATCGTCGAATCGCTGACCACGGAGGTCGGGCCGCGCCTGGCGGGCAGCGAGGCCGAGGCGCGGGCGCGCGACTGGGCAGTGGCGAAATTCAGGGAGCTGGGCTTTCGCAATGTCCGTATCGAACCCTTCGCGTTGCCGGTGTGGGAGCGGGGCCGCGAAATCGCGGAAATCGTCGCGCCATTTCCACAGGCGCTGACCATCACCGCGCTCGGCGGCAGCGTGGCCACCGGTGAGGAGGGCGTAAGCGGCGAGGTACTCGCGGTAGCCTCGGTGGCGGAACTGGAAGCCACTCCGGCGGAGGCCCTGAAGGGCAGGATCGTCTTTGTCGACGAGGTGATGACCCGCACCCAGGATGGTTCCGGCTACGGGGTGGCCGCCGCCAAGCGCCGGCTGGCAGCCTATCTGGCGGCAGAAAAAGGTGCGCTGGCGGTGCTTATCCGCTCCGTCGGCACCAGCAGCCACCGCTTTGCCCACGCCGGGCAGATGCGACGGGTCACCGAGCCCGGCGATGATCCCGGTGTGCCGGCCGCTGCGCTGGCGGCGCCGGACGCGGACCAGTTGCAGCGCATACTCGGCCGCGGCGAACCGGTCCGGATGCGCCTGGTGCTGACGCCGAGGACCCGCGCGGAGGGCACTTCGGGCAATGTGGTGGCGGAGATTCCCGGACATCACGCGGCAGATGAAATCGTCCTGGTCGGCGCCCACCTGGATTCCTGGGACCTGGGTACCGGCGCGGTCGACGACGGCGCTGGCGTGGCCATCGTAACCGCGGCAGCCAAGTACCAGATGGATGCGCTCAAGGGCGGGCCGCAGCGCACGCTGCGTGTGGTCCTGTTCGGCGCGGAAGAGGTGGGGCTGGCCGGGGCCAAGGCCTACGCGGAACGACATGCGGATGAACTGGGGAATCACGTCGCCGCGCTGGAATCGGATTTCGGCGCGGACCGCATCTGGCGCTTCGATACCGGCGCCAGCGAAGCGACACTGGCAGCCGCCCAGGCCCTGGGCGTTCCCCTGCGCGGCTTTGGCGTTGGGCCGGGCAACAACAATGCCCGCGGCGGCCCGGACCTGAAGTACGTGCGCGAAGCCGGCGTGCCGGTGTTCACCCTGCTGCAGAGCGGCTGGGATTATTTCGACCTGCACCACACCGCGGATGACACCCTGGATAAAGTCGACCCGGAGGCGCTGGCGCAGAATGTAGCGGTATACACGGCAGTTCTATATCAATTGTTGAACAGCGAGGTTACGTTTCGCTGAGTGGGGGTCGGCCGCATTTGGCTGCATGCAGTCCGCCTGCATTGGTATGGCAATGGGTCGGTCAAGTCCGTCATTTAATCGAATATGATTTCCGTGCGGTCTGATGATTAACTTTTCTACGCAATATCGGGATCGACAGGATGTTGATATGACTAAACTTCTTCAACTTACCCAAACCACAATCCGGGACGGAGGCCGTAAAGACTCCTCAATTTACTTAACTGTTATTTGCCCCAGGCTCACAGTGATTCGATAAGGAATGGAGTTCTTGCAAGAAAACGTGGTGAGTTGCCCCTACTGTGGTGAAAGCATTGAAGTGCTGATCGATCACCAGGAGGCGGGGCAGCAATACATAGAAGATTGTCAGGTTTGTTGCCAGCCAATTGTTTTCAGCGTGACTCTGGATATGGAGGGGCACTTAAGTGTTAGTGTCCACACCGAAAATGAAGCTTACTGATCGGGCAGATAACGCGTCCCTGCTGCTGGCGATACGTACCAAGAGCGAGACCACAGATGCTGGAAATACGACCCAATTGTGAATGCTGCGATAAGGATCTGCCGCCTGAATCCGCAGAGGCCATGATATGTTCATTCGAGTGTACATTCTGCACCCGCTGCGCAGGGGAAGTGCTTGGGAAGGTCTGCCCCAATTGCGGGGGCGGGCTTGTCCAGCGCCCAATCCGGCCTGCGCATCTCCTGGAAATGAATCCTCCCTCGACCGAGCGAATACTAAAGCCAAATGGTTGTGCTCATCAAAACGCATAGTAGGATCGGGCAGTCGGAGGCGACTGCAGCGTACCCCGGTTGGCAGCGTTATGTTGTTTGGGACGCCTCCTTTAAAGTGATCGATATCTAGTTCCATTCGATTGCCTGTATCAGCTTGTGTGTTTGCCGGGCAAGGTAACTACTGTGTCCCTGAATCCCGTTGGTCAAGGGACGCTGGAAGGCAATTCATCACGGTATATCGAGCAACGACGCCAGTGCCGACTGTTGCGTTTTACCCGGGGCGATAACTGCCTCCCGGCCCCTGGCGGCGGCGCCGGACAGGGCGGAACAACAAGCCCACACTGGCGACACAACACCCTCCGAGGGTCGCCAGTATCCAGTCGTCGACATGCAGCGGTTCGAGATGCAGCAGGGCGGCCAGCGATGGCAGTGGAATCAGGACCAGTGCGGAACACAGCGTGGCTGCCACCGCAATCCAGGCGCTGCGGGTACCCAGCCCGCTGAGGGCCGCGGTGACCAGGGCGCTGGCGACGATCAGGCTCAACAAAGCCATGGTGCGCGCGTGCTCGACATTCTGCCCCGGGCCCAGGCTGTACGCGTAACCCGCGCCGACCAGTACCGTCAGCAGGCCACCGGTGACGCCGATCACCAGCCACTGGCGGAGATTGAAAAACCGCGGCCTGGCGGACCTGTCGAGTGGCGCGAGCGGTCCCTTCGCGGGCAACTGCTGGAACACCAGCAGTGCGGTGGGATGAATGATCAGCTCCAGCCATACCACATGGATGGGCAGGTACAGCAGGGGGTAACCCAGCCACGGGATAAAGGCGGCGGTCAGCACCAGCGGCAGGTGGATCATCAAAAGGTAGGCGAAGCTGAGCTGGAGATTGCTGAACAGCTGGCGGCCCTCGGCAATCGCGTCGACGATGGTGCGGAAATTGTCGTCGAGCAGGACGATGGGCGCCACTTCCCGCGCCGAGCGGGTCCCGCGCTCGCCCATGGCGATACCAATATCCGCTCCCTGTAGCGCGGGCACGTCGTTGACGCCGTCGCCGGTTACCGCGACGATTTCACCACTGCTGCGCAGTGCGCTGACGATGTCGAGTTTGCGTGCGGGGAGGCAGCGTGCGACCACGTCGATGCCGCTGATGGCGGCAACGCCCTCGCGTTCGAGCCGGAGTGCCAGTTCATCGCCACTGATCACCCGTGGTTCCGGGTCGCCCATCCCCAGTTCGCGGGCGATAGCCACCGCCGTGCGCGGATGGTCGCCGGTGACCATCAACACCCGGATTCCCGCATCCCGTGCCTGCGTCACGGCTTCCTTGACCCCCGGCCGCAGCGGGTCCTCGAAGGCGAACAGGCCGGCGAAGGTAAAATCGCGGTCCGGCTCGCCGCCGTGCCAGTCGCTGATTGCAAGGCGTGCGCAGCCGAGGACCTTGTGGCCGTCGGCGGCCAGTTGTTCCGCCTGCGCGAGCCAGTTCGCACGCTGTGTCTCATCGAGTGTGGACATCGCCAGCACGGTTTCCGGCGCCCCCTTGCACACGGCCAGCCGGCCCTTGCCGGGGATGTCGTATACCGACACTTCGCGGCGCGACTGCTCATTGAAGGGGAAGGTTGCCAGGCGCGCGCCCTCGGCAGCGCTACCGCGGGACAGGATGGCGAGGTCCATGGGGTCGCTGCTGTCCGCCCGGCTGGCGCCGGCGGCGATGCCGAGCAGTTCCTGTTCTGCCAGTCCGGTCGCGGGGCACAGGTGTACCAGTGCGAGTGATCCCTCGGTCAGGGTGCCGGTCTTGTCGGTGCAGATCGCCGTGACCCGGCCGATGTTCTCGACCACCACGGCGCGGCGTACCAGCGCCTTGCGGCGGGCCAGGCGAAACACGCCCACGCCGAGAAAGGCGGTAAACACCACGGGAAATTCTTCCGGCAGCGCAGCCACCGCAAGTGTCACGGCGCTCAGGAGGGCGTCGAGCAGGCCGTGGCCCTGGTGGTAGCGCGCCACGGCAAGCGCCACGCACATAATGATGGAGGCGACGACCAGGGTGCTGACGAGATTGCGCAACGCCGCCTGCATCGGGGTGGGGTCCCTCGGTCCGGCGCTGGCCAGGCGCACGATCTGGCCGTAGAGGGTGTCGGCCCCGGTGTGCACCACGCGCAGGCGCAGCTCGCCAGTCAGCAGGCGGGTGCCCGCCGCTCCCCAGGACACATCGTCGATACTGTCCCCGGAAATCGTCGTCAGGGCCGCCTTCCGCAGTGGCAGGGACTCGCCGGTGAGCGCAGACGCCTCGACCTGCAAATCACTGCCAGCGACGATGATCCCGTCCGCGGGGAGGGACTCGGAGGCGCCCACGACCACCAGGTCCCCCGGCACCAGTTCCTCGCTCGGCAGTTCGCAAATGACGCCGTCGCGGATCACCCGGCAACTGACGGCCAGCTGCCCCGCCAGGCCTTCCATGCTGGCCCGGGTGCGCCGGTGCAGCCAGGCGTCCATGCCGAGAATCGGTACCAGCGCGACCGCGAGCACAATGGCCTCGGTGATATCACCCAGGGCGAAGAACAGCACGGAAATTCCCACCAGGAACCAGATCATCGGGTCGCGGGCGCTGTCGCCCAGCACCTCGCGCCAGCCGGCGGTGGTCGCTTCCAGGATGGCATTGGTCCCGAACTGGCTGCGGCGGGCCTCGACCTCTGCGCTGTTCAGGCCGTTCTCGCTGTCGCCGGGGTGGGCAATGCCCTCGCTGGGGGCGCTGTGGCGCACGTTCAGTTGCAGCCGGGCAGGTCGACGCCTGCTTCCGGGGGGCGATCGGGTTTTACTCGCTTGCCGGTGAAGCTGGCCGGCACGCTGCTGGTGTTGGGTTCAGGCATGCATTGATTGCCGTTGCGCAGTGGCACAGCTTCCCGCTCGGTTCGCTCGAAACAGCGCTAGCGTCCAACTTTTCCGGGCAACTTTCAACCAGGGTGCCCAGCGGCAGAGTACAGGGGCTCGACGTTTACCAGTGTTGTTCGAGCGCCGCCAGGGCCAGTGGAACCGGTGATTGCTTGGACATCCCGGGCATCTTTCCATAAGCTCAGCGCTTCGCTTGTATGCAGGCATCCGGTGTCTATGACGAAGTGGCATAAAACTGAAGAGCAGAAGCTGGTATCAGCCTGTGTGCATATCTGCAACCTGATCGAGGGTTCGAAGGTCTGCGGTGGCTGTTTTCGCACCACCGATGAGATTGCTGCCTGGCGAAAGCTTGATGTAGAAGCCCGCAGGGCCATCCTGCAGCAAGCCGAACTGCGTCAACAGGATTACCCGCAATAACCGGGTCCCAGAGCGAGTTGGGCCATAACCCGGTTCCCGGCCGGATGCCGGTCGCCCCCAGGGGCGCCCACCGGTTTAGCGGTAATTGTCTAAACTGTCCCTGAAATACCCTTTCCGGAAGTGGGGATCAGGTTCATGAGCGTATTCGGCGTAACCCTGGTGTTGTCGGCTTTCCTGTGCTCGCTGGTGGCTGGTTTCCTGTTCGCCTATGCGATTGTCATAATGCCCGGCCTTCGCAGCCTGGACGACGCTCAGTTCATCAGGGCTTTCCAGGTAACCGACCGGGTAATCCAGCAGAATTCACCGATATTTGTATTCGTATGGATCGGGTCTGCGGTTTCACTGATCGTCTGCGCCTTCAATGGCGTGGCGGAACTTTATGGCGCAGAGCTGTTCCTGCTGCTACTGGCCACCGCCGGCTACCTCGCCGGTGTGCAATTCCTGACAATCTTTGTGCACCTGCCGCTGAATAACCGGCTGCAGAAGTGTGTGGTTCACAGTCTGAGTGACGCTGAACTCAGCGAGGCTCGCAGCGGGTTTGAAGCCCGCTGGAACAGGTCGAACAGAATCAGGACGGCCATTGCCTGTGCGGTATCGCTGTTACTGATAAGCCTGGCATTCAGGCTGTGACGGCGGGGCAACTCCAACCGGCACGCCGGATTTGATGCAGTGGAGGGCGCGGGTGTTGTGCGCGCCTCGCCTCAAATCGTCAACACGCGCCGCAACAGCCCTTCCTTGCTGCGATTGCGCGCCCGGGTGACCAGCAGGTCGGCGAGGACTTCCTCGATTTCCGCGGCGACCTCGGCGCGGATTTTTTCCTGGGTCCTCTGGGTCGGTTTGCGCCCGCCATGGTGCGACAGGTCTACCGGATTGCCAAAGCCGATATAGCAGCGGTGGGGCTTGGGTAGCAGGGTGCCGAGCGCGCCGACCGGGATCGGTGGCAGGAGGTCGGCACGGGTGTTTTCGCTGAGTATGCCGAGGCGTTTCAGCAGCAGGCCCAGCGGTGAGCCGGGGAGGTCTTCCCCCTCGATCAGGTGGCCGTACATTTCATCCGGACCCACGATGCCGAAGGGCATGATGGTATAGCCGTGCTGCGCCGCCAGGCGCACGAAGCCGTAGCGTTCCCGCCACTGCAACTGGTACAGGGCGCTGGCGGGTTTCACCGCCTCGTGGGCACCGCCCGGGAACAGCAGGATATCGTGACCCTCGCGCATCAGGGCCGAGCAGACCTCGGGATGCCCCAGGGCCGAGCCAAAGCCGACGAAGGCGTCGCCGAGGTGGGGGATTTCCAGCAGGAAGCGATCCAGCATCGGCCGGGCAAAGCGGTTCAGTTCCCGGTACATCAGCGGTCCCAGGATGTAGCCGTCCAGGGCAAACAGCGAGTGATTGGCGACGAACATGCAGGGGCCGTCGGGAATCTTTTCCGCGCCGACGATGTGCGGGTCGAACACTTTTTTCACCGCCTTGCAAAACAGGTCGATGTGCAGGCCCTCGGGCTTGCTCACCTGCAGGATTTCCTCGATGTGGGTCTGCAGGAACTCGTCGTGGTGGATACCGGAGGGTTTGCGCGCGTTCTTGGGCATTGCTGGGCTACTTTTGGCTGACAGTTTGGGCTGATTATAGTGCGCCCGGGCGCCGGGTGAACGCGAATTCTCGCCGTTTGCGACTTTCGGGCCGGGAGCTGCCGCGGCGGCGCGAAAGCCCTGTGATCCGTCGTTCATGCGCTGAGCCTGTGGGGCAGGGCGGCCTCGCGGGAGTTGCCCAGTACCTGCTGGTAGGTATCCTCGAGGTTGCGACAGGCACCGCGGATACTGCCGATGGAGTTGGCCGGAATCGGTTCCAGCACGCTCACCCGGATGCGCGCCGGGCGAACCAGGAAGGCGCCTTTCGGCATGGCGTCCTTCACATTGTGCAGGACGATCGGCACGATCGGAACGCCGGCCCGTTTGGCCAGCAGGAACGCCCCGTGCTTGAAGGGCTGTATGTCACCCAGGGTACTGCGGGTGCCCTCCGGGGCGACGATCAGCGAGCGGCCGCTGGCGAGAACATCCAGGGCGCGTTTCAGCACCTCGCCCTGGTCGCGTTCGCTGCGGTCGACGAAGATGGTGTCCACTTCCTTGAGCATCGGTCCGAGTATCGGCATCGAGGCCATTTCCCGCTTGCACATGGCGACCACGTCGTCGCGCAGCAGGCGCGCCATGACCACCGAATCGAGCAGGCTCTGGTGGTTGAAGATATAGACCGCCGGACGTTCCCGGTGCAGGTTGTCGTAGCCCTCGATATCGAACTCGAGCCCGGCGAGGTTGGCGGTGATGTCACCGACCATGCGGATCATGCGATTGGCGGTGCCGCCGCGACTCACGCCCAGGCGGCGGCTGATGGCGCCGAAAGCGGTGGTGGCGATCAGCGAGTCCATTACCAGCGCGGTGCGGGCCAGGTTCTCCAGCTTGGGCATGCCGCGGCTGTCGAACTTCAGTTGCGGCCAGCGCTGGTTGCGCGCGTGCACCGCGAGTTTTTCCGAGGGGTTCACCGCTACCGGATGGCCGACCTTTTTCAGCAGCGGCAGGTCGGCCGAGGAATCGCTGTAGAACCAGCAATCCTTGAGCTTGCTACCGTGTTGCCGGGCCACGCGGCGCGCCGCCAGCGCCTTGCCCTCGCCATAGCACAGGGGGGAGATAACCTTGCCGGTAAAGCGGCCGTCCTGGACTTCCAGGCGGGTGCAGCAGATTTCCTCGATACCCAGGATGCGCGCCACCGGTTCGACCTGGTAGTGGCTGGCGGCGGTGACGATGACCAGTTTGTCGCCCGCCGCCCGGTGGGCCTCGATCAGGCCGACCGCCTCGGGATAGAGGTTGCGTGCGAGGCTGTTGTTGAAGGCTTTCTCACCCAGTTTACTCAGCGTCGATTCGTCCACCCCGGTCAGTGCCGTGGCCATGCGTTTGACCAGTTGGTGGTAGTTGCCGCCGGCGCTGGTCGACTTCTGCTTGAGGATGTCGCGCAGCAGTTTGGTCGCCTGTTTCCAGTCGCCCTGGGTCGCCGCGTGGCGCGCAGTCTCGATCGCCATCGCAAAAATCGAGTAACCGGCGATCAGGGTCCGGTCGAGATCAAAAAATGCGACCCGGGACAGTGCCGGTTCGGCACTGCGAGAAATCTTCTCGAGGTGGGAATCGATGCTTCTCATTTCGCTCACCATGCAGGGTTCTCGGCGGCACCCCAGGCCTTGTCGCCTTGTCGTCCGCCATTGCCAGCCCCGGTCAGGGCTTGTCCCGGAGTAAGCTGGCAATTCCGCTGTTCAAATATTGTTCAGCAAAAACCTTGCCAGATAACCGATTATCGGTCCTGTGTATGACAAAGTGGCGACAGTGGCTGAATTCAGTGCAATTTGCGCCGCAGTTGCCGCGCCTGCTGTGCGCCAATCCGGTGCGCCGGCGCGTCCGGACGCGCCACATCGGACGAGAAAAACAATCACATGTTTTTTTTATAACCCTGTCGCGGGGGCTCGTCGAGGTGGATGGCTAGAGAGTATCCGTGGCCTCGGCTAAGATAACGGGATGCAGCCCCCGGATTATTCGCAATACCCCGTCGGTGCCGTGCTCGATGCTCTCGGCACGGCGCTCGCGCATCGTCACGAAGTGGTCTTGCAGGCTCCGCCGGGCGCGGGCAAGACCACCCTGGTTCCACTCTACCTGCTCGACTCCCCCTGGCTTGCGGGAAGGCGCATCGTCATTCTCGAACCGCGGCGGATGGCCGCCCGGGCCGCGGCGACGCGCATGGCCGAGCTGCTCGGGGAAGCGGTGGGGCAAACCGTGGGTTACAGCATCCGTATGGAGAGCAAGACCTCAGCGGCGACCCGCATCGAAGTGGTGACCGAGGGCATCCTGACGCGGCGCCTGCAGTCGGACCCCGGGCTCGAGGATATCGGGCTGGTCATCTTCGACGAATTCCACGAGCGCAGCCTCGATGCCGACCTCTGCCTGGCGCTGTGCCTGCAGGGGCGCGAGCTGTTCCGCGAGGGGCCGCCGCTGAAGCTGCTGGTGATGTCCGCGACCCTCGACGGCGAGGCGGTAGCGGGCTTGCTCGGCGATGCCCCGGTAGTGACGTCAGAGGGGCGGCTGTACCCCGTGACCACCGTGTTCCAGGGTCCGCAGAAGCTGCGCGACGCAATCGCCGCACCGGTCGCCGCCACGGTGCGCCGGGCGCTTTCCGAGCAGGCCGGCAGCGTGCTGGTGTTCCTGCCCGGGCAGCGGGAAATTAATGCGGTGGGACGGGAACTGCAGGGCCTGCCGGCGGATGTGCGCGTCGAGTCGCTCTATGGCGGGCTCAGCCTGGAGCGCCAGCGCGCGGCGATTGCGCCCTCTGCCCCGGGAGAGCGCAAGGTCGTGCTCTCTACCAACGTGGCGGAGACCAGCCTGACCATCGAGGGGATTACCGCGGTGGTCGACGCCGGGCTGGTGCGCGAACCGCGCTTCGATCCCGCCACCGGCGTTACCCGCCTGGTGACGCGGCGGGTGTCGCGGGCCTCGGCCACCCAGCGCCAGGGCCGGGCCGGGCGTCTCGGCCCCGGCCACTGCTACCGGCTGTGGTCGGAGGAGCAGGACACCCAACTGGTCGCCCACGCGGTGCCGGAAATCGAGCAGGCCGACCTGGCGCCGCTCGCTTTGCAATTGTTTGCATGGGGTGTCGGCGACCCCGCTGAACTGCAGTGGCTCAACCCGCCGCCGGCAGCGGCCTGGCAGCAGGCGCTGGCGGTCCTGGAACAGATCGGGGCGCTGATCCGTCCGGGGGAGGGTCGCTTCCAGTTGACCCCCCACGGCGTGCGCCTGGCCCAGGTGCCGCTGCACCCGCGCTTCGCGCATATGCTGCTGGTCGGCTGCGACATCCAGGCCAGTGAAACCGCCTGCCTGCTGGCGGCGGTGCTGGCGGAGCGCAACCCCTTCGCCGGGGAACACGGCGCAGATATCGGCGATACTCTTGCGGTGCTCATGGGCCAGCGCAACTGCCCGCCGCGCGCGGGCGCCTGGTACCGGCAGATCTGGCAGCAGGCGCAGCGCTATTCACGGATTGCCGGGGAGGTGCACAAGCCGCGCAAACTGACCGTGCTGGTCATGCCGGATGACGTTCCGGGTATCCTGCTGGCCAGTGCCTGGCCCGACCGCATCGCCCGCCGCCGCAGCGGCGGGGGTGTCGAATACCTGCTGGCCAACGGCCGCAGCGGGGTTCTCGGGGAGACCGATCCGCTGGCGCGGGAAGCCTGGCTGGCGGTGGCGGAACTCGGCGGCCTCGCGGGGGGCAGCAGCGACCGGATCTACAGCGCCGCCGCGCTGAACCCGGAAAATCTCGAGTCGGTGCTCTCCTCGCTGGTGATCCAGGAGGACGTGGTCGACTGGAATGACCGCGAGGGGCGCTTCGTCGCCGATCGCCTGCGCCGGATCGGCGCCATCGAGCTGTCCCGCAGCCCGCTGGCCGAAGTGCCGGCGGACGCCCGCCGGGAGGCCCTGCTGGGGGTGGTGCGCCGTCGCGGCCTCTCCCTGCTGCCCTGGGATGACAGCCTGCAACAGTGGCGGGCGCGGGTGCAGTTGCTGCACCAGGCCCACGCCGCAGCGGAAGGCAACCCCTGGCCGGACCTGTCCGACCGGGCGCTGCTCGACTCGCTGGAGGATTGGCTGGCGCCCTGGCTGGACGGGGTCCGGCGGCTGGAGGATTTTCGCCAGCTCGACCTGCGGGCCATGTTACAGGCACTGCTGCCCTGGCCGCTGCCGCTGGAACTGGAGCGTCTCGCCCCGGAGCGCCTTGGCGTGCCCTCGGGCTCCAGTATCAAGCTCGATTACAGCCAGTCGCCGCCGGTGCTGGCGGTCAAGTTACAGGAGATGTTCGGCTGCGAGGCGACCCCGACCATCGCCGACGGGCGCATCGCCCTGCAGGTGCACCTGCTGTCACCGGCCGGGCGGCCGCTGCAGGTCACCCAGGATCTCGCCGGCTTCTGGCGCGGCAGCTACCAGGAGGTGCGCCGGGAGATGCGCGGGCGCTATCCCAAGCACCCCTGGCCTGAAAATCCACTGGAAGCGGTGGCCACGCGGCATACCAAGCGGCGCATGGAGACGGGTTGACCCCGCTATTTGCGGCGGCGTCCGGGATTGCGCGGCAGGCCGGTGTGCTGGGTGGCGAAGTGGTTTTGCGGCTCCACCACCGGGTGGCGCTTGCCCGGCTGCCGCGGCGGCACCAGGTGCACCTTGCCGTTGCCGATCAGGTCGCTGCGGCCCATTTTTTTCAGGGCGCGGCGCAGTTCCGGCCAGTTGTCCGGGTCGTGGTAGCGCAGGAAGGCCTTGTGCAGGCGCCGCTGTGACAGACCTTTCACCGCCGCCACCGGCTCGCTGTCGCGGCTGATCTTCTTCAGCGGGTTCTTGCCGCTGTGGTACATGGCGGTGGCGCTGGCCATCGGCGAGGGGTAGAAGGTCTGCACCTGGTCGGCGCGAAAGCTGTTGCGCTTCAGCCACAGGGCCAGGTTCATCATGTCCTGGTCGCTGGTGCCCGGGTGGGCGGCGATGAAGTAGGGGATCAGGTACTGCTTCTTGCCCGCCGCCCGGGAGTATTTCTCGAACATCGCCTTGAAGCGGTCGTAGGTGCCGATGCCGGGCTTCATCATCTTCGACAGCGGGCCTTCCTCGGTGTGCTCCGGGGCGATTTTCAGGTAGCCGCCGACGTGGTGGGTCACCAGTTCCTCGACGTACTCGGGAGTCTCCACGGCGATGTCGTAGCGCAGTCCGGAGGCGATCAGTACCTTCTTGATGCCGGGCAGTTCGCGGGCCTTGCGGTAGAGCTCGATGAGCGGCTTCTGGTCGGTGTTCAGGTTCTTGCAGATACCCGGGAACACGCAGCTCAGCTTGCGGCACTTCGCCTCGATCTCGGGGCTCTTGCAGGCCAGCCGCCACATGTTGGCGGTGGGGCCGCCGAGGTCGGAGATCACGCCGGTGAAGGCGGGGGATGTATCGCGAATTTTCTCCACCTCGCGCAGGATCGATTCCTCGGAGCGGTTCTGGATGATGCGCCCCTCGTGTTCGGTGATGGAGCAGAAGGTACAGCCGCCGAAACAGCCGCGCATGATGTTCACCGAGTGGCGGATCATCTCGTAGGCCGGGATGCGCGCCTCGCCGTAACCGCTATGGGGCAGGCGGGTATAGGGCATCTCGAAGACCCAGTCCAGTTCGTCGGTGGTCAGCGGAATCGGCGGCGAATTGAGCCAGACCTCGCGGTCGCCGTGGGCCTGTACCAGCGGCCGCGCGTTGTGCGGGTTGGTCTCCTTGTGCAGGATGCGCGAGGCGTGGGCATAGAGCGCGGGGTCGTCCTTTACCTGTTCGTAGGACGGGATGCGCACCACAGCGGGCCGCTCGTCTTCGGTCGCCACATCCAGGATCCGCACCACGTCCGCGCCGACCTCGACATTGACTTCGTCGCTGGCGCACTCGGCGCTCTGGGTCATGGCGTAGGGGTCGGGGTGCGGGGTGACCGGGCCGACGATGTCGATGGAGGTCGAATCCACCACCCGCCAGTCGTCCGGAATGCGCTTGCGCACATAGGCGGTGCCGCGCAGGTCGCGGATGCTGTTGATCGGCTCGCCCCCCGCCAGCCGGTGGGCCAGATCGACGATGGCGCGCTCGGCGTTGCCGTAGAGCAGCAGGTCGGCGCGGGAATCCAGCAGGATCGAGCGGCGCACCTTGTCGCTCCAGTAATCGTAGTGGGCGATGCGGCGCAGGCTGGCCTCGATGCTGCCGATGACCAGCGGCACGTCCCGGTAGGCCTCGCGCACCCGCTGGCTGTAGACGATGACCGCCCGGTCCGGGCGTTTGCCGCCGACGTTATCCGGGGTGTAGGCGTCGTCGTTGCGGCGTTTGCGGTCCGCCGTGTAGCGGTTGATCATGGAATCCATGTTGCCCGCGGCGACGCCGAAGAACAGGTTGGGCCTGCCCAGCGCCTTGAAGGGCTCGGCGCTGTCCCACTCCGGCTGGGCGATGATGCCCACCCGGAAGCCCTGGGCCTCCAGCACCCGGCCAATTACCGCCATGCCGAAGCTCGGGTGATCGACGTAGGCGTCACCCGTTACCAGGATGATGTCGCAGGAGTCCCAGCCGAGGGCGTCCATCTCCGCGCGGGACATGGGCAGCTCGGGGGCGGGTCCGAAACACTCGGCCCAGAATTTGCGGTAGGCGAAGAGCGGCTTCGGCGATGTGGCGATGGAGGTCGACGTGGTCATGGGTGCAGCTTAGCAGGCGCGGGTGCCAGGGCGCGCGATTATAGCGCAAGCGGTGGGGCTGGGGCAGCGCCGGCGGCAGTGAATATGCCCGCCGGCGGGCCCTCTTAATCCTATTAGTAAGATTAAGTATGTTTTTTAACTAATTAAAAATTATAGATAAAGTCAGCTCCGTACATGCGCGGTGGAAGGCGGGCACCGGTCAGCGAACCGACTGCGTCGCCGTTGTCCCCGAACGCGCCGAACACTTCCTCGTCGGTCAGGTTGGTGCTCCACAGGGCTACTGCCCAGTCGCCGCCCTCGGGCTGCAGGGTCAGGCGGGCGTTGAGCAGGTAGAAGGAATCCACCTCGCGGGTCGGGTCGGTGAGGCTTTCCACCCGCTTGCCGCTCCAGGTGTAATCCAGTCGCGGGATCAGGTCGCCGAAGTCGCCCAGCCCGATGCGGTATTCCGCCGAGAGGTTGAACTTGTTCTCCGGGGTGCCGACGCGCGGATCGCCGGTCAGGTCATCCTCTTCGGTTTCTCCGGCGGCCTCCAGGATGCGGAACTTGGTGTACTCGGTTTTCAACCAGCTGTAGTTGCCGGACAGGGTCAGGTTGTCCGTCGCCAGCCAGAAGCCCTCGAATTCCGCACCGTAGCCCTCGGCGTCGGAGTTGCGCAGGTTGTAGGAGGGCACCGGCTGGCCCAGCAGCTTGAGCTCCTGCAGGTTCTCGTAGTCATAGAAGAAGGTGGAGACGTTCAACTGCAGGGTGTTGTCGAGGAACTGGCTTTTCATGCCCAGTTCGTAGTTGATAACCTTTTCCTCGTCATAGGAGGTGTCGATGTCCGGGCCGAAGTTGAGGCTGTTGAAACCGCCGGACTTGAAGCCCGTGGCGACGCTGGCGTAGAACATCAGGTCATCATCCGCCACGTAGTCGAGCACCAGCCGGCCGGAGAGGTTGTCCCAGGTGTCGGACTGGGTGGCGTCCAGCACCGGCTGGCCGTTGTTGTAGAAGGCGAGGCCGAAGGGCGCGCCGACGATGGTGTTCTGGTAGGCCGTGTACAGGCTGAACTCCTTGTCGTCGTAGGTGTAGCGCAGGCCAGCGGAGAGGTTCAGGTTGTCGGTGAGGCTGTAGGTGGCGTCACCGTAGACCGCGTAGCTGGCGTAGGTGCCGGAGGAGTCGACGGTTTCGATCCAGGGTTCGTACGCGGCGATGCGCGGCTGCAGGTCCGGCAGGATCTGGGTGAAGATACCCACCAGGGGGTTTTCCGAAATACCGAACAGGCCCAGGGTGCCCTGGTCGGCGAGGAAGGCCCAGACGAAGGACGATGCGGCGATACCGTCGCGTCCGATCGCCTGCTGCTGGGCACGGAAGTCCGGCAGCAGCACTTCGATTTCCGTGTTGGTCAGGCCGGCGAGGTAGTCCAGGTCTTCCTGGCTCTGGCCGGCGAAGTTGGACAGGAAGGTATCCGAGGTCGTCGATCCCGCGCCCTTGAGCAACTCCGCCCAGGCGAAACTCTCCAGGGTGCTGACATTGAAGATAGCCGTGGTCTCATGCGACACGTGCTCCCGGGAGTAGACGCCGCCCACCGTCCACTTCAGGCGCTCGCTGGCCCCGGTGAGGCGGAACTCCTGGGAGAAGTAGTCGTTCTCCTCCGGGTTGTTGGAATCGAATTGATAATCGAGGTTGTTGGAACCGTCCAGGTCCTCGTCCAATTCGGTCTCGAATTCCCGCCAGGCGGTGATCGAGGTGAATGTCTTGTCGCCGATACTGTGGTTGATCTCCAGGGAGGTGGCGAACAGCTCGCGTTTTTCCAGGTTGATGTAATCCGTGTGGATCTTGCCGAAGTCGGAGTACTTGCGGCCGGGGTTGGCGTTCTCGAATACCGGCGGGATCAGGGTCTGGTGGGCGGCGGAGTGCTGGTCGAGTTCGCTGTACTCGACCCGCCAGAGCACCTCGGTATCCGGCGAGGCGTTCCACAGCAGGCTGCCGCGGATGGACTGCTTGTCCTCGTTGTTGAGGTCCTCGTCGCCGAGGTTCTCGACGAAGCCGTCGCGCTGCCGGGAGAAGGCGACCACGCGCAGCGCCAGGTCGTCGGTCAGCGGCTGGTTCCAGGTGACCTCGCCGTCCACCCGCTGGTAGTTGCCGAGCGAGAGTTTTACCCGGCCCTCCTGCTCGAAGACCGGTTTCTCGGTGATCAGGTGAATCGCACCTCCGGTGGCGTTGCGGCCGAACAGGGTGCCCTGGGGGCCCTTGAGGACCTCGATACGCGCCAGGTCGACCAGCGCGACTTCCGCGCCGGCGCCCCGGGCGGCGTAGACTCCGTCGATGTAGACCGCGATGGCGGGGTCAGAGCCGACGGTCCAGTCGTTGGTCTCGATGCCGCGAATCGAGTAAGTGGGTTGCAGGGTTTCCAGGCTAACGATCTCCACACCTGCAGTGAAGCGGCCGAGGTCAGTCAGGTTGCGGGCGGAGAGATCCTCAATGTTCTCCGCCGAGAACACGCTGATGGCGATGGGAACGTCCTGGACGTTCTCCGTGCGCTTTTGCGCAGTCACTACGACCTCTTCGAGGGTGGACTGGGCCCAACTTGCGGATGTGGCGAGACAAACCGCGGTGGCCAGCACCGCCTTGTTGAAGTTCTTCATAGAGGTGCCCCTGCTTGACTTGGTATCGTCGGTCCCGGCTCAGGCCGGAATTCAGTTGTTATGGGGGCATATTAAGGCATAAGTCGGCGGTCGACACTACATCCCGAAGTGTCTTGCGAGCCTGTTTTCATTCACGGGCCGCAGTGTGCCAGTGCCCGGAGCCGGTGCCGGGGCAGGGCAGGAACCGGGCCGGGTGCCGGCCCCTGCGCTGCATATTGCACGCGTGCATTCTAGAACGTCAGGGTGGCGGCTCCCTTGCCGATACGCTCCATGATGACACTGGCGCCGTGGATGACCACGCCATCGATCAGGCTGTCCTGGTCGTAGCCGCGCGCCGTGGTGCAGGGCGGGCAGGCCCAGACGTCGCCGCCGCGGGCCATGAAGTCCTCGAGCAGGCTCTTCAGGCTGTCCATGGGCGCCACGTGGGTGTGCTCGATACCCCGCCTGCGCACCAGGTCGATGGCGCTGCTGGTGAGAAACAGCCCGACGGTCTTGCCCGAGGTCAGCGCGCCGTTGGCGATGGTGAGGCCCACCGAAGACACCTCGTCGTAGATGCCCTTGGTCATGACGATAATGAGGTCTGTGGTTTCGTTATTCATGCTGTGTGCTCCTTCCAGTTCGTTTTCCGCTACCGGTATTGGCCGGTTGCAGGCAAGTCTAGGGAGGGGCGGCGCTGCCGGGTACGGCAAAAACTGTAGCAAGCCGCTACAGAATCTGAAGTAACTCAGCTGGCGAAGATGCGCGGGTTGTCGGTGGCAAACGAGCTGATGCCGAGCCAGCGGCGCAGGTTGTTCTGGTACACCGGCGGGGCGACCAGCTTGACCAGGCCCGCGTCGATGGCGCGGTGGATATCGATTTCACCGTACCAGACACGGGTCAGGGTGGGGAGGGTCGAAGTGATGTAGACGTCCACCTCGAAACCCATGTCCTGGGCGCATTCCTGGACGACGCCGTCGCGGATGTAGATATAGCGCTTCGGGTCGTCCTTGAGGTCGGTCAGGTGGAACTGCACGACAGTGTCGCCCGAGGGCAGTTCCTCGACATTGATGCCGCCGGCAAAATCCCGCATCAGGCCGGAGATGGTGTTCTGCTTGTCGGTCATACCTTCCCTGGCGTAGCGCATACCCCAGCGCCCCAGTTCGGTCAGTACCGGCGCCAGCGCCTTGCCGGAGGGCGTCAGGTGGTATTCGAAGCGGTTGCCGGAGCCGCAGCGCTTGCGCAGCACGATGCCCTGCTCTTCGAGGAAGCGCAGTCGGTCGCGCAGCAGGGAGGGCGACAGGTTGGGAATGTATTTCTGGATTTCCGAGTAGCGGGTAGAACCGAAAAACAGCTCGCGCACGATTTGCAGGGTCCAGCGCTCACAGAGCACCGAGGTGGCCATCGAGATAGGGCAGGCTTCGCCGTAATCAAACATGTCGTCCCCGCTGGTTTGACCGGGTGGTTACTGTGCAGTCCCGCCGTGCACGGGGAAAGGCATCCTTCATCCGTCGCTGGCCGGTTCCACCGGTGCCGGCGCGGCATGGCCCGGCGGCGGCAGCAGGCTGCCGCACTTCCTGCAGTAATAGGCCTC
The DNA here is from genome assembly GCF_048323675.1 of Haliea sp. E17. NCBI lineage: Bacteria > Pseudomonadati > Pseudomonadota > Gammaproteobacteria > Cellvibrionales > Halieaceae > Haliea > Haliea sp. E17. Next base: position 839,291 of record NZ_JBLWFK010000002.1, on the reverse strand, counting down.
GGGGTCCACTTCCACCGCGGCGCAGGTGGTGCAGTTGCGGGAATTGCGCAGGCGCATTGCCCGGTCCTTCAACTGCGAGCGGGTCATTTCCGCAGTGACGATGCCGGTGGGTACCGCGATCACCGCATAGCCGATGAGCATACCGATGGAGGAGAGTACCTGGCCGAGCGGCGTCTGCGGGGTCACGTCACCGTAGCCCACCGTGGTTATGGTGACAATGGCCCAGTAGATGCTGTGCGGGATGTTGTTGAAGCCGTGTTCCGGCCCCTCGATCACGTAGATCAGGCAGCCGAAGATGGTCGCGAGCATGATCATGATGGTGAAGAAGACGAAGATCTTGCGCGCCGAGCGCCGCAGCGCGCCGGCCAGGTCGTTGGCCTCGTCGAGCAGGGCGAGCAGCCGCAGGACCCGGAAGATCCGCAGGATGCGCAGCAGGCGGATGATCAGCAGGGGCGCCGCCTGCGGTACCAGCAGGGAAATGTAGGTCGGCAGCAGGGCGAGCAGGTCCACCACGCCGTAGAAACCGGTGGCGTAGCCCTTGCGGTTGGGTACGCACCACAGGCGCAGCAGGTACTCGATGGTGAAAATGGCGGTGAAACACCACTCGATGCGCAGGAACGCCGTGCCGTAGGCGCTGTGGTAGCGGGGAATGGAGTCCATCAGGATGATCAGCACGCTGCTCAGGATGACGGCGATCAGGATCAGGTCGAACCACTTGCCCGCGGGTGTCTCCGTGCCGAAGATCACTTCGTAGTATTTGCGCTGCAGGGCACTCTGTTCTCGGGTGGACATCGGATCGTCGTTTTCACTGTCGCTGGAGCGTAGCAGCCACTATAGTAAAGCGCTTCTTTTGGCACAACGCGCAAAACGGGAGACGCTCGTGCAATATCCCATCTACCAGGTGGACGCTTTTACCTCGGCGCTTTTCGGCGGCAACCCGGCGGCAGTCATGCCGCTGGAAGCGTGGCTGGACGACGGGGTGATGCAGGCTATTGCCGCGGAGAACAACCTGCCGGAGACGGCGTTTTTCGTTGCCCGGGGGGCGGACTACGAATTGCGCTGGTTCACGCCTGCTGCGGAGGTCGATCTCTGCGGCCACGCGACCCTGGCCACCGCCCACGTGCTCATCGAACACCTGGCTTATGCCGGGGAGGCCCTGGTCTTCCACACCCGCTCGGGGGCCCTGCGGGTGCAGCGCAGCGGCGGCGCGATCACCCTGGACTTTCCCGCCTACGACCTGGAAGCAGTTGCCGTGGACAGGACCATTGCCGCAGTGTTGGGCAGCCCGGTACCGCAGGCCGCCTGCCGGGTCGCGGGCGGCTCCAAGCTGGTGCTGGTTTACGCCAGCCAGGCCGATGTAGCAGCGCTGGCCCCGGATTTCGGGGCCCTGAAAACCGCCTGCGAGAGCAATGTCATCGCCACGGCGCCGGGGCAGGACTGCGATTTTGTCTCGCGCTTTTTTGCGCCGCGCATCGGTATCGACGAGGACCCGGTCACCGGTTCCGCCCACTGCGCACTGGTACCCTACTGGGCGCGGCAACTGGACAAAAGCCATCTGCGGGCGCGGCAGATTTCCGCGCGCGGCGGGGAACTGGACTGCGAACTGCGTGGCGCCAGGGTGCTGATGTCCGGCCGGGCGGTCACCTATATGCAGGGGATGGTCGGGCTGCCTACAGCTCGCTGACCACCGCCACCATTGCCGCGGTGACGCGGGCGATGTCCGCATCGTTCATGATGAAGGGCGGCATGCAGTACACCAGCCGGCCGAAGGGCCGCACCCACACGCCGTGTTCGACGAATTTCGCCTGTACCGTGGCGAGGTCCGCCGCCTGCTTCAGTTCGATCACGCCGATGGCGCCGAGGCAGCGCACATCGGTCACCTGCGCCAGGCTGCGGGCCGGCGCCAGTCCTTCCTGCAGGGCCCTCTCGATGCGCTGGACTTCCCGCTGCCAGGGCTGCGAGATCAGCAGCTCGATGCTGGCGATGGCGGTGGCGCAGGCCAGGGGGTTGCCCATGAAGGTCGGGCCGTGCATGAAGGCGCCGCCTTCGCCCTGGCTGATGGTAGTAGCGATCTCTTCGCTACACAGGGTGGCCGCGAGGGTCATGTAACCGCCGGTCAGGGATTTGCCGAGGCAGAGGATGTCGGGAGCGACCTGCGCGTGTTCCAGTGCGAACAGTTTGCCCGTGCGGCCGAAACCGGTGGCGATTTCATCGAAGATCAGCAGGACGTCGAAGGCGTCGCAGAGGGCGCGAAGTTTGCGCAGGTAGTCGGCGGAGTAGAAATGCATCCCGCCCGCACCCTGCACCACGGGCTCCAGGATCACCGCGGCTATTTCGTCGTGGTGTTCCGCCAGCAGGTCGGAGATCTCGCGCATTTCCGCTTCCGGGCAGGGCTGGCCGAAGGGCGTCTCCGGCGCCGCAACGAAGTGCTGGCGCGCCAGGACCTCGCCGAACAGGTGGTGCATGCCGGTTACCGGATCGCATACCGACATCGCGCCGAAGGTGTCGCCGTGGTAGCCGCCGCGCAGGGCGACCATTTTCTGCTTGCGCGGCATGCCGCGGGCGAACTGGTACTGCACCGCCATTTTCAGGGCCACTTCCACCGCGACCGAACCGGAGTCGGAGAAGAACACCCGCTCCAGGGGTTCTGGTGTCAGGCGCACCAACAGCTCGGCCAGCTTGACCGCGGGGGGGTGGGTGAGGCCGCCGAACATGACATGGGCCATGTCCTGCAACTGCCGCTGGACCGCGCGGTTCAGGACCGGGTGGTTGTAGCCGTGGATGGCGCACCACCAGGAGGCCATGCCGTCGATCAGCTCGCGACCGTCCGCCAGGGTGAGGCGCACGCCACTGGCGCCGGTAACCGGGAAGATTTCTCCGCGCGGGGGCGAGGCGGCATAGGGGTGCCAGACCAGTTCCCGGTCGAGGCGCTGCAGGCGCCGGGATTCGGATTCAGCGTGCTTCACGGCAGTACCTCGCGGATGGCCGGCAATACATTGTCCAGCATCTGGCGCTGTGCTTCCGGGCGCGGGTGGATGCCATCGCCCTGCATCAGTGAGGCCTGGGTCGCAATGCCGTCGAGGATAAAAGGCGCCAGCTGGCTGTCGGTGGCATCGGCTACCTCCGCATAGCTCTGGTGAAAACTTTCGCTGTAGCGGCGGCCGTAGTTCGGCGGAATATGCATGGGCAGTAGCAGCACCCGGGCGCCCGCCTCCTGCGACAGGGTGGCAAGGGAACCCAGGTTCTCGCGCAGGGTCTTTATGGGGTAGCCGCGCAGGCCGTCATTGCCGCCGAGTTCGATCAGGACGACATCCGGGCGGTGCCGCTCGAGCAGTTCGGGCAGGCGGCGCAGGGCACCGCCGGTGGTTTCGCCGCTGATGCTTGCATTGACGACTTCGGTGTCCGGCAATTCCGTGGCCAGCAGGCTGACCCAGCCCTGTTCCAGAGACATACCATAGGCGGCGCTGATACTATCACCGAGCACCAGCAGCGTAGTGGCCCTGGCGTGGCTGGCGGCGGCCAGGCACAAGAGGAAAAACACGGTCGGCAGGCTTCGCCGGGCGGTAACGAGGTAGGAAAAAGTCTGCATGATCAAGGCTGAAAATCTTCGCAAAAAGGTATCTATCGGCGGTGGCGAGCTGGAGATACTGAAAGGGATAACTCTGGAAATCAAGGGGGGCGACTCGGTCGCCATCGTCGGCGCCTCCGGATCCGGCAAGTCCACCCTGCTGGGCCTGCTGGCGGGCCTGGACCAGCCCAGCGCGGGCAGCGTCGTGGTCGATGGCCAGGATCTCGGTGCGCTGGACGAAGACGGGCGGGCCCGCTTCCGCGCCCGCTCCGTCGGTTTCGTGTTCCAGGCCTTCCAGTTATTGCCCGGCCTGACCGCGCTGGAAAATGTCATGTTGCCGCTGGAACTGCGCGGCCAGTCCGACGCGCGGCAGCAGGCGGAGCATTTTCTCGAGCGGGTCGGTCTCGCCCCTCGGATGCAGCACTATCCCCGGCAGATGTCCGGCGGCGAGCAGCAGCGTGTGGCCATCGCCCGGGCTTTTGCCGCGCGCCCGGCGATCCTCTTCGCCGACGAGCCCACCGGAAACCTGGACACCGCCACCGGGGCGAAGGTGATCGAGTTGCTGTTCGGCCTGAACGCCGAAGAGAACACGACGCTGGTGCTGGTGACCCACGACGAAAAACTCGCCGCCCGCTGCGAACAGCGCATCACGCTGGACGCCGGCGCCATCGTCGAGGCCGCCTGAGATGTCGATGGCGGCGACGCGCATGCTGGCGCGGGAATGGCGCGGTGGGGAGCTGGGTGTGCTGGCGATGGCGCTGGTACTGGCGGTGGGCCTGGTCACCGGGATAAGTGTATTCACCAGCCGCCTGCAGTCGGCGCTGGAACAGGAGAGCCACCGCTTCCTGGCGGCGGACATGGTGCTGCGCTCGGGGACTCCGGCGCCGCAGGCCTGGCTGGACGAGGCCAGGGCAGAAGGACTGGCGACGGCGCGCACCCTGAGCTTTCCCTCGATGCTGTTCGGCGCCGGCGACGCCATGCACCTCGCCTCGGTCAAGGCGGTATCCGCCGGTTACCCCCTGCGCGGTGAATTGCGCTTTTCCAGCGTGCCCTTCGGCGAGAGCGTGGTGGCCAGTAGCGGGCCGGCTCCCGGGGAGGTCTGGCTGGATTCGCGCCTGTTTCCGCTGCTGGGCGTAGCGGTGGGGGACCGCGTTGAACTGGGCGATACCAGCCTGCGCGTCAGCGGCAGCGTCCGCGGCGAACCGGACCAGGGCGCGGGCAATTTTGGCTACGGCCCGCGGGCCCTGATGCACATCGACGATATTGCCGCGACCGGCGTGGTCCAGCCCGGCAGCCGGGTCGAATTCCGCCAGCTGTATGCGGGTCCACCGGAGCTGCTCGAACAGTTCAAGGCCTCCCTGCTGCCCCGGCTGGAACCCGGCCAGCGCCTGCTGGACCTGGAGGACGGCCAGCCGCGGGTCAGCAGCGCGCTGGAGCGGGCGGAGCGCTTCCTGCTGCTGGCGGGAAGCCTCGGGGTGGTCCTCGCCGGCGTCGCCATCGCCCTGGCGGCGGGTCGTTTCAGTGAGCGGCACACGGATTATGTCGCCGTCATGAAGAGCCTCGGCGCCACCGCGGCCGATATAAGCTGGCTCTACGGGCGCAGCCTGATGATGCTCGCACTGTTGGCCACTGCTGTGGGTTGTGGCCTCGGCTGGGGCATGCAGGCGCTGTTCTTCCGGCTGTTTGCGGCACAGCTACCGATTCTGCCCGGAGATTCCGGGCTGCAGCCCTACCTGGTGGGCGGCGCCACCGCGCTGGTCTGCATTCTCAGTTTCGCCTGGCCGCCGATACGCCGGCTTACCCTTGCCAGCCCCCTGCGGGTGCTGCGCCGGGATATGCCCCACGCCCTGCGGCATTCCACCACCGATTACCTGGTCGGCCTGCTGGCGGTCTGCGGCCTGATGCTCTGGTACTGCCGCGACTGGCAGCTGACCCTGGCGGTGGTGTCGGGGCTCGGCATGGTGGTACTGCTGGGCTTCGCCGGCGCCCTCATGCTGCTGCGCGGCGGCCGCATGCTGGGGATGCACGCGGGCAGCCTGTGGCGTCTCGGGCTTGCCAACCTGCAGCGGCGCGGCGCCGCCAATGCCCTGCAGGTGGTGGTATTCGGCATGGCCATCATGCTGGTGCTGGTCCTCGTGCTGGTGCGCACCTCGCTGCTCGAGGAGTGGCGCATGCAACTGCCCGCCGACGCGCCCAATCACTTTGCCATCAATATCGCCGCGGACGAGCAGGCGGCCTTCGGCGCGATGCTGGATCAACGGCAGATCCCGAGCCAGCCCCTGTTCCCCATGGTGCGCGGACGGGTGATGTCGATCAACGGCGTGGCGCTGCCCTCCGCGGACGAGGTCGCCGAAGGCGAAGCGCACCAGCGCGAGAGTAACCTGACCTGGTCGGCGACCCTGCCCGAGGGCAATGAACTGGTCGCCGGGCAGTGGTGGGAGGAGGGCAGTGCGGAAGCGCAGGTGTCGGTGGAGCGCGACTACGCCGAGCGCATGGGGCTCGAGGTGGGCGACCGCCTGGGCCTGCGCATCGGCGAGCAGTCCCTGGACGTCACCGTCGCCAGCCTGCGCGCGCTGGACTGGGAGTCGATGCGGCCCAACTTCTTCCTGGTGTTTCCACCGGGACTGCTGGAGCGCTTCCCAGCAACCTTCATGACCAGCTTCCACCTGGCCGCCCGCGACAAGCTGTTCCTGAACCAGCTGCTGCACCGCTTCCCGACGGTCACGGTGATCGAAATGGACGAGGTGATCAACGAAGTGCGCGGCATCGTCGACCAGGTCTCGGCGGCAGTGGAACTGGTATTGCTGGTGATCCTGGCCACCGGGGCGCTGGTGCTGGTGGCGGGGGTGCAGGCCAGCATGGACACCCGCATGCAGGAGGGCGCCGTATTGCGCGCCCTCGGCGCCGGCCGCGGCCTGCTGCTGGGCGCCCTGGCCATCGAATTCATCGCCCTCGGCCTGTGCGCCGGCCTGTTGGCGGTGGGGGCCGCGGAGATCGCCGTGGCCCTGCTGCAGGTAATCGCGCTGGATATGCGCTACACACCCTCGCCCTGGCTGTGGCCGCTGGGCCTTGCCGCGGGTGGCTTGCTGATCGGGGTGCTGGGGGTCTACAGCGCGCGCCGGGTAGTGACGACACCGCCGGTGGCTGTGTTGCGGGAACTGTAGCGGTCGGGCGGGATCAGCTCCGGCTGATGCCGGCGATAAAGGTCTTCGCCCCGAGTTCAATCTGCTTGCCGAGGTCGATATGCCGCTCGAACAGCTCCGGGGCATCGACCCGCAAGGTCGCCAGCCCGTGGATGCTGGCCCAGGCCGCGTTGGCCAGGTACATCGGGTCCGCGTCCTGCACGTAGAGCCCCTCGGAAATGCCCTGCAGGATGATCTGCTGCACCAGCTGCAGCGTCTGCCGGCTGGCTTCGCGCAGTTCCGGGTAACGCGCCGCGGGCTGTACCGCCGGGCCGAACATCAGCTTGAACATCTGCGGCTTGTCCGCCGCGTACTGCACATAGGCCTGCGACAGCGCCCTGATCTGGCCGTTGGGACACGCTCCGGCCGCCTCGCGGGCTTCGCTCAGGGACTGGAAGAGGTCGCGGTAACCCTTCGCCGCGATCGCCGCCAGCAGCTCGCCCTTGTCCGCAAAGTGGCGGTAGGGCGCGGTCTGGGATACCCCGACGGCACGGGCCAGCGCCCGCAGGCTGAGGTCCTCGACACCGCCTTCATCCAGCTGGGCGATGGCAGTATCGATCAACTCGGCGCGCAGGTTGCCGTGGTGATAGTTCCTGGTGGGGGCGGGGTCACTCATGGTGCCGCATTAGAGCAGTATTCACGCGGCAAGTCCATGTGTGTAGGTTTCGGCTAGTCACCGGGTTTTTGACAGGGTGCGAAAGGTAGAGTGTGAGCCAGAACATCCCTGCTGGAACCGTGAGGCGACAGGACGTCGCCGACCGAGCCTGCACATGGATGTGCGCTTTTTGGCGTGTTCCAGCAGGGATGTTCTGGTTCGCGCTCGGCGGGATAACCCCTGAGCCAACGAAACACAAAAAAGGCGCCACTTCCTGCGAAGTGACGCCTTTGCTGTAGCGTTGGGCGCTTACGGCAGCAGGTGCTGAACCGCGTCGCGCTCCTCGACCAGTTCCTGCTCGGTGGCCTTCATCTTGGCCTGGCTGAATTCGCCGACTTCCGCGCCCTGCACGATTTCCCATGCGCCGTCCTTGCAGCGGCAGGGGAAAGAGTAGATCAGGCCTTCGGTAATGCCGTATGAACCGTCGGAGTAGACGCCCATGGAAACCCAGTCGTCACCTTCGGTGCCCAGCGCCCAGGAGCGCATGTGATCGATGGCGGCATTGGCGGCAGAGGCGGCAGAAGACGCGCCGCGGGCCTTGATGATGGCCGCGCCGCGCTGCTGTACCACGGGGATGAACTCGCCTTCGTACCATGCCTGGTCGACCAGGTCGATGGCCTTCTGGCCGTCTACCACAGCGTTGAACAGATCCGGGTACTGGGTGGCGGAGTGGTTGCCCCAGATGGTCATGTTGGTCACGTCGTTGACAGTCTTGCCGGTTTTCAGCGCGATCTGGGTCTTGGCGCGGTTGTGGTCCAGACGGGTCATCGCGGTGAAGTTGCGCGGGTCGATGCTCGGCGCATTGCGCTGGGTGATCAGCGCATTGGTGTTGGCGGGGTTGCCGACAACCAGCACCTTGATGTTCTTGCTGGCGTTCTCGTCGATCGCCTTGCCCTGTACGGAGAAGATCGCGGCGTTGGCTTCCAGCAGGTCCTTGCGCTCCATGCCGGGGCCGCGGGGACGGGCGCCGACCAGCAGTGCGTAATCGGTATCCTTGAAGCCGACGTTCGGGTCATCGGTGCAGACGATGCCGGCCAGCAGCGGGAACGCACAGTCCTCGAGCTCCATTTTTACGCCTTCGAGGGCTTCCATGGCGGGGGTGATGTCCAGCAGTTGCAGGATTACGGGCTGGTCGTCGCCGAGCATGGCGCCGGAGGCGATACGGAAGAGCAGTGCGTAGCCAATCTGGCCTGCCGCTCCGGTGACGGTCACACGTACGGGTGCTTTCATCGGATTCGATTCCTCGTTGGTGGATCGGTGGGGGTTTTCGGGGCGCACATTGTGTGAGCATTCCGCTGAAAATACAAGGTGTTCCCGATAGTCCTTCTGTATGTCCAAATTTGCTGCGAAATGACACTCCGTTTCTGAAATCTGCGTTGGTCTGCAGGGTGGGCAGGGTTGTGTGCGAGAGTCCCGGCGCGGCTACGAAAAAGGGCCGGTCGAAAACCGCAAAAGCGCCATCCCTGGCAGCTCGGCTTCGGCCATCCATGGCCTCAGACGTTTTCGACCGGCCCTTTTCCGTATCCACTCCTACCCGTTGCGCAAAATCCGAAACCATGTGGTGAGTCAATCCTGCAAAAAAGGTAAAGCGTGGAATCTTGAGTGCGGAGCGAGGGACAGAGCGTGTGGTATTGCCTCGACGGGGCGTCCGAGGCCATGGAGGGCCCGGCCGGCGCTCCGGGAGGCCGAGCCTGCACATGGATGTGCGCTTTTTGGCGGTCCCGGCGAGGCAATACCACACGCTCTGGCCCGATTTCATGGCACCGAAAGAGCCTGAGGTACCCGGGGGGGAGCAACAGATAGTCCGAATGCAGTTGGTGAGAACTCTTACCACTGGACCCCACCGCCACCCAGCAAGTAAAATGCCCGCCAAATCAAGTACTAACGGCCAGCAACGTGCGCGAACTGTCACGCAAGGAAAAAACCGAGTTCAACAAGCTGCAGAAACGCCTGCGGCGCAACGTGGGTAACGCCATCGTCGATTACAACATGATCGAGGAGGGCGACAAGGTCATGGTGTGCCTGTCCGGCGGCAAGGATTCCTATGCCATGCTGGATATCCTGATGAACCTGCAGCAGAGCGCCCCGGTGAATTTCGAGCTGGTGGCCGTCAACCTCGACCAGAAGCAGCCCGGTTTTCCCGAGGATGTGCTGCCGGCCTACCTGACAGATATAGGTGTTCCTTATTACATCCTGGAAAAGGACACCTACAGCATCGTCAAGGAAGTGGTGCCCGAGGGCAAAACCACCTGCGGCCTGTGCTCGCGCCTGCGCCGCGGCAGCCTGTACGGTTTTGCCCAGGACATCGGTGCGACCAAGATCGCGCTGGGCCACCACCGGGACGACATCGTCGAGACCCTGTTCCTCAACATGTTCTTCCAGGGCAGCCTCAAGGCCATGCCGCCCAAGCTGCTTTCCGACGACAAGCGGAACGTGGTCATTCGCCCGCTGGCCTACTGCCGGGAGAAAGACCTCGTCCGCTACGCCGATTACAAGGCCTTCCCGATCATTCCCTGCAACCTCTGCGGCTCGCAGGAAAACCTGCAGCGGCAGGAAGTGAAGAAGATGCTGCTCGACTGGGAGCGCCAGTACCCCGGGCGCACCGAGACCATTTTCCGCAGTATTGCCAACGTCGCGCCCTCGCAGCTGGCCGATGGCGAGCTGTTCGACTTCCGCAGCCTGCGGGCCGAACAGATCGACACCAGCCTGCACATCCCCGTCGTCAATGTGGTGAACCTCTGACGAATCAGGCCGCAGCCCCGGTGATGTTACGCGCACAGGGGCTGGGTCTGTCCCGCGGCGGGCGGGAGCTGTTCCGCGATCTCAGTTTCGAACTACGGCCCGGCCAGCTGGTGCAGGTCGAGGGCGTCAACGGCGCGGGTAAAACCAGCCTGTTACGGATTCTCGCCGGCCTGTCCCGCTACGGTTTCGACGGCGCGGTGGAGCGCTGCGCGCCCCTGCTATTCCTCGGGCACCAGCCCGCCGTAAAAAGCCTGCTGACGCCGCGCGAGAATCTCGCCTGGCACGCGGCGGGCGAGGGCGATTACCCGCTGGCCGCGATCGATGCGGCGCTGGAACGGGTCGGCCTGTTCGGCTACGAGGATGTGCCGAGCCACAACCTGTCTGCCGGGCAGCAGCGCCGGGTCAGCCTGGCGCGGCTCTACCTCAGTAACAGCCCCCTGTGGCTGCTGGATGAACCCTTCACCGCCATCGACGTCGACGGTGTCGCTGCGCTGGAACAGGTGTTCGCCGAACACGCGCGGCAGGGGGGCTGTGTGGTTCTCACCTCGCACCAGGCGCTGCGGCCGGTCGACGTCCTGTACCGGCTGTGCCTGCGCGAGGGGCTGCGCCAGTGAGCGGGCTGTCGACGCCCACGTTCTGCCGGCGCCTGCTGCAGCGGCAGCTGGTGCTGGCCCTGCGCCGGCCCGCCGGGGTCGCCAATCCCCTGCTGTTCTTCCTGATGGTGGTGGCCCTGTTCCCGCTCGGCCTCGGGCCGGACCCGGCCCGGCTGGCGTCCTTTGCGCCCGGTATCCTGTGGATCATCGCCCTGCTGTCCAGCCTGCTGACCTCCGATACGGTGTTTCGCAGCGATTTCGATGACGGCAGCCTCGAACAGCTGCTGTTATCGCCACAGCCGCTGTATTTCTCTGTGCTCGCCTACGTGGTCGCGCACTGGCTGGTGACCGGGGTCCTGCTGGCCATCGCCTCGCCGGTGTTCGGTTTGATGCTGGGACTACCCGGCGCGGCCCTGCCGACCCTGTTCGCCAGCCTGCTGCTGGGTTCCGCGGTGCTCAGCCTGGTCGGCGGGATCGGGGCGGCGCTGACCGTGGGGCTGAAGCGGGGTGGGGTGCTGATCTCGCTGCTGATTCTGCCGCTCTATATTCCGGTGCTCATTTTTGGCAGCGCGGCGGTGCGGGCCGCGGCGGAGGGGTTTCCCGTCGGACCGCACCTGGCAATTCTCGGCGCGATGCTCTGCCTGTCCATCGCGCTCGCGCCATTCGCCATCGCGGCGGGATTGAGGATCAGCATCGATGCCTGAGCAAGGCGGTAGTTTTCAGTTGTCCGGCCAAGCGGCCCCGGTATAATCCAACGCGCTATGTGGACATTCTTCCATAAACTCGGTTCCCCTCCCTGGCTCTACGCGATCTCCGGAGCAATCCTGCGTTTCCTGTTGCCCGCGACCCTCCTCGCGCTGGTCTGCGGGGCGGTCTGGGGCCTGCTGTTCACCGCGCCGGACTTCCGCCAGGGCAACAGCTACCGGATTATCTATATCCATGTGCCCGCCTCGGTGGTGGCGCTGGCGGGCTATTACGTCATGGCCACCGCAGGCGCCATCAGCCTCATCTGGAAAATGAAAATGGCCGATGTGGCCATGAAGTGCTGCGCACCGGTGGGCGCGGCGTTTACCTTTCTCGCGCTGGTCACCGGCGCCATCTGGGGCAAGCCGACCTGGGGTACCTGGTGGGTATGGGACGCGCGCATCACCTCGATGCTGGTACTGTTCTTCCTCTACCTCGGCGTGGTGGCGCTCTACGAGGCCTTCGACAACAAGGAAGCCGCGGGCAAGGCCTGCGCGGTATTGAGCCTTGTGGGTACGGTTAACATTCCCATCATCTACAAGTCGGTGGATTGGTGGTACAGTCTGCATCAGCCCGCCTCTATAAAATTCACCGGCGAATCCAGTATTCACGCAAGCATGTTGTATCCACTGTTGCTGATGATCATCGCATTCTACGCCCTGTTCGCCTGTGCCCTGCTGCTCAACATGCGGGCTGAAATACTGCACCGCGAGCGGCGCGCCAACTGGGTGCGCAAGATGCTGCCGGGCGTGGCGGGGTAGGCTGGCCGAATGTATTTCGAGGATTTCCACGCGCTCCTGCAAATGGATGGACACGGCGGCTTCGTCTGGGCAGCCTACGCCATGGCCCTGCTGGTGGTGGCCTCGGTGCTCATAATTCCCCTGCGTCGCCGGCGCCGCCTGTTGCGCGATATCAGTGGAGAACTGCGCCGTGCCGGCGCGCACACCCCGAGTGGTGGAGGTAGCTGATGCATCCGGTGCGCAAACAGCGCCTGTACCTGGTCCTGTTCCTGGTATTTTTTTCCACTGTCGCCATCGGCCTGGTGGCCTACGCCCTGCGCGGCAATATCAACCTGTTTTTCCCGCCCGCCGAAGTGGCCGCCGGCAAGGCCCCGCTGGGCCAGTCCATCCGGGTGGGCGGCATGGTGGTGGACGGCAGCGTCCAGCGCAGCAATGACAGCCTCGAAGTGCGCTTCGAGCTGACCGATTATGCCGCCACGGTCCCGGTCGTCTACGTGGGTATCCTGCCCGACCTGTTCGACGAAGGGCAGGGTGCGGTGGCGGCCGGCCAGTTGCGTGAAGACGGCGTACTGGTCGCCTCCGAGGTCTTGGCCAAGCACGACGAGAACTACATGCCTCCGGAAGTGGCCGAGGCACTGGAGCGTTCCGGCGGCAAGCCAGAGGGGTACGGCCAATGATTCCCGAGTTCGGGCACTTCTCCCTGATTCTCGCCCTGGCGCTGGCCCTGGTGCTGGCCGTGGTGCCCGCCTGGGGCGCCTGGCGCAACAACCGCGGCGCGATGGAACTGGCGCCGGGCCTGGCGCTGGGCATGCTGGTTTTTGTCGGCATCAGCTTCACCTGCCTGGCGATTTCCTTCCTGCAGGACGACTTTTCCGTGTCCCTGGTGGCCAACAACAGCAACTCGCTGCTGCCACCCATCTACAAGTTCAGTGCCGTGTGGGGTAACCACGAGGGTTCGCTGCTGCTGTGGGTGCTGGTGCTGGCCTTCTGGACTTCGGCGGTGGCGCTGTTCAGCCGGCAACTGCCGCTGGTGGTGCTGGCGCGGGTGCTGTCGGTGATGGGGGCGATCGCGGTGGGCTTCCTGTCCTTCTCCCTGTTAACGTCCAATCCCTTTGCCCGCATGCTGCCCGGAATCCCCGCGGACGGCGCGGACCTCAACCCGCTGTTGCAGGACCCGGGGCTGATTATCCACCCGCCGCTGCTGTACATGGGCTATGTCGGCTTTTCCGTGGCCTTTGCCTTCGCCATCGCCGCACTGCTGGGCGGGCGCCTCGACGCGGCCTGGGCGCGCTGGTCGCGGCCCTGGACCAACGTCGCCTGGGGCTTCCTGAGTCTCGGCATCATGCTCGGCAGCTGGTGGGCCTACTACGAACTGGGCTGGGGCGGCTGGTGGTTCTGGGACCCGGTGGAAAACGCGTCTTTCATGCCTTGGCTGGCCGGTACCGCGCTGGTGCATTCACTGGCGGTGACCGAGAAGCGCGGCCTGTTCAAGAGCTGGACCGTGCTGCTGGCGATCTTCGCCTTTTCCCTCAGCCTGCTGGGAACCTTCCTGGTGCGCTCCGGTGTGCTGACCTCGGTGCACGCCTTCGCCACCGATCCGGCGCGGGGCATGTTCATCCTGGTGTTCCTCGGCATCGTGGTCGGCGGTTCCCTGACGCTCTACGCCCTGCGCGCGCCGGCGGTCAGCAGTCGGGTGAGTTTCGCCTGGGTATCGCGGGAAACCCTGCTGCTGCTGAATAATATCGTCTTCCTGGTGGCCACGCTCACCGTGCTCTTCGGCACCCTGTTCCCCCTGATCATGGATGCGCTGGGGCAGGGCAAGTACTCGGTCGGGCCGCCATACTTCAATGCCGTGTTCGTGCCCCTGATGGCGCTGCTGGTGCCCTTCATGGGTGTCGGCCCGGTGTCGCGCTGGAAGCAGGACAGCAGCGCGCGCTGGCTGCGTGAGCTGTTGCTGCCGGGCGTTATCGCGCTGGGCTGCGCGCTGCTGTTGCCGCTGCTCGGCGGCGAGTTCAATATCTGGGTGGCGCTGGCCGTGCTGCTGGCCGGCTGGCTGGTGCTGGGCCTGGCCAGAGACCTCATCTACCGGGTGCGCCTCGCCGATAGCGCCGCGCGCGGGCTGCGCCGCCTGTCCCCCAGCTACTGGGGCATGGTCATCGCCCACCTCGGTTTCGCTGCCTGTGTAGTGGGCGTCGTCGCTACCAGCCAGTATGCCATCGAGCGCGACCTCAAGATGTCGCCGGGGGACAGCGAGACCCTGGCCGGCTATGAATTCCGCTTCGACGACCTCGCCAACCTGCGCGGACCCAACTTCGTCGCCGACGAGGCGCGCTTCACCGTGCTGGTCGAGGGCCGCGAGATCGCCCGGCTGGCCCCGCAGAAACGCCGTTACCTGGCCAGTGGCTCGGTGATGACCGAGGCCGCCATCGACGCCGGCCTGTTCCGCGACCTGTATGTCGCCATGGGCGAACCGGTGGGCGACGGCGGCGCCTGGGCGATTCGCCTGCATTACAAACCCATGGTGCGCTGGATGTGGCTGGGTGCGATCCTGATCGCCCTGGGCGGATTTACCACGGTCCTCGATCGCCGCTACCGCATGCAGCCGGAGCGCAGGACACAGGCACTGGAGGGTGCGCATGCCGGCGCGGCTTAAGTTATTCCTGCCTCTGATCCTGTTCGCCGTCCTCGCCGCCTTCCTGGTGCGCGGACTGCAACTGGACCCGCAGGAGCTGCCCTCGGCGCTGATCGACCGGCCGCTTCCCGCGTTTTCACTCGACGCGCTGGGCGGCGGCACCCTCGACCGGGACGCGGTGACCGGCGAGGTGGCCCTGTTCAACGTCTGGGCGACCTGGTGCATCACCTGCCGGGTCGAGCATCCCTTCCTCACCGAACTGGCCGCGCGCGGCGTGACCATTTACGGTATCAATTACAAGGACGATGACGGCGCCGCGCAGCGCTGGCTGGCGGAACTGGGCGATCCCTACAAGGCGACCATAGCTGATCGCGAGGGCAGCCTGGGCCTGGACCTCGGGGTTTACGGCGCGCCGGAGACCTACCTCGTGGACGCGCAGGGACTGGTGCGTTATCGGCATGTCGGCGTAGTCGATGCCAGGGTCTGGAACGAGGTGCTCAAACCCCTGTATGACCAGCTGCGCTCCGGAGGCGTATTGTGAAGCCCCTGGTTGCCGCGCTCCTGATGCTGGTCTGCCTGCCCGCGCTGGCGGTCATCGAGACCTATGATTTCAGCGAGCCACAGCTAGAGCAGCGCTACCACGCGCTGAGCCAGGAGCTGCGCTGTCCCAAGTGCCAGAACCAGAACATCGCCGACTCCAATGCGCCCATTGCCCAGGACCTGCGCAAGCAGTTGTTCCTGCAGCTGGAGGGCGGCGCCAGCGACGACGAGATTCGCAAGTACATGGTCGACCGTTACGGTGAATTCGTGCGCTACCGCCCGCGCTTCGCCGGCGCCACTGCACTGCTGTGGCTGGCGCCGGTATTGCTGCTGGTGCTGGCCGCCGCGGTGGCCTGGCTGTCGCTGCGGCGCAGGGAGCGCGTGGAGAGCGGTGGCCTGAGTGCGAACGAGCGCCAGCGCCTGGATGAGCTGCTGCGGGACGAGGAGCAGGCACAATGAGCGGATTCTATATCGCCTGCGGGCTGCTGCTCGCACTCTGTGCAGTGTTCCTGCTGGTGCCGATGGCGGGCAGGCACGCCTCCGGCGACAGCCGCGACGCCAGTCGCCAGTGGTACCACCTGCGGCGCCGGGAGCTGGAAGGCGACACGGACGCGGCCCTGGTCGAGGATATCAAGCTGCGCCTGCTGGAGGACGCGGAGCAGGGCGGCGCCGCGGACAGCAGCGGGGCCACTCTCGCCGTCAGCCGTTTCCGCGCCTGGCTGTTGCTGCCGCTGGTGGCGCTGTTCAGCGGCCTGCTGTATTTCGCCCTCGGCGCGGCGCCGGACGTTCGGATTGCGCAGCAGCTCAACAGCCTCGACGAACAGAGCAGTCCGGCGCAACTGGACTCACTGATGGACGCCATCGAGCGGCGCGCGGAACAGCGGCCGGACAACCTCGAATACGCGATGCTGCTGGGCCGTTTCGCCATGCAGGACCAGGATTACGCCCGCGCCGCCCGCTATTTCGATGCCCTCAGCGAGGCCGCTCCAGGGGACGCCATGGTGCAGGCCTTTGCCGCCCAGGCCAGCTACCTGGCGGCCGGGCGCCAGCTCAGCGACACGGCGCGCCTGCAGGCCGAACGCGCGCTGTCGATCAACCCGCACCAGCGCACTGCCCTGGGCCTGCTGGGTATGGCATCCTTCGAGCAGGAGCAGTACCGCGCGGCTATCACGTACTGGGAGCGCCTGCTGGCCGTCGAGCCCCCGGGCTCGCCCAACCACCAGATGATCAGCGAGGTGATCGGCACCGCCCGGGCCCGGCTCGGCGAGCCGGTGGCGGAAGCTGCGCCGGCGGATGCCGTCGCCGCGGCGGAGACTTCGGCCGGGGTAACGGTACAGGTGAACCTGCCCGCGGGGGCCAGCGTCAACCCCGCCGCGACAGTGTTTGTGCTGGCCCGCGACGGCGCCGGCAACAGCCGCATGCCGATCGCGGTACAGCGCCTCACTGCCGGGCAATTGCCCCTGACCCTGCGGCTCGACGATGGCAACAGCATGGCTGGTCAGAAAATATCCAGTTTCGCCAGTGTGCTGGTCGAGGTCCAGGTATCGCCGGACGGCACCCCGGGGGCGGCCAAGGCCAGCTGGCTGGGGCAGGCCGGCCCGCTGGTCCCGGACGATTCTGGCGTGCCGGTCGCGATCACCCTGCAGCCCAATCCGCAGTCCTGATGACCCTTGCGGGCGCCGCTTGCCGGCTTTTTTCCGTTCAGGCATAGTGTTACCAGATTAAAGTCTATACACTATATCTTGTGGTTGTCGGGACGGGTTTTTGGCGTAAAAATCGCAAAAAATCTATAAAAAACAGAGGGATGCAGCGGGTTATTAAAGCTAGATGCGATTGAAGTCTATCAAGCTGGCGGGTTTCAAATCCTTCGTGGACCCCACGACAGTGAACCTGCCCAGCAATATGTGCGCTGTAGTCGGTCCCAACGGCTGCGGAAAATCCAATGTTATCGACGCCGTGCGCTGGGTGATGGGCGAGAGCTCCGCCAAGAACCTGCGCGGCGAGTCCATGGACGACGTCATCTTCAACGGCTCGGTGAACCGCCAGCCGGTCGGCCAGGCCTCCATCGAACTGATCTTCGACAACAGCGACGGCAGTGTTGGCGGCGAGTACGCCCGCTATGCGGAAATTTCCGTCAAGCGCCAGGTATCCCGGGAATCCCAGTCCGAGTACTACCTCAACGGCGCCCGCTGCCGGCGCCGCGACATCACCGACATTTTCCTCGGCACCGGTCTCGGCCCGCGCAGTTATGCGATCATCGAGCAGGGCATGATCTCCCGCCTGATCGAGTCCAAGCCGGAGGAACTGCGCGTCTTCATCGAGGAAGCCGCGGGTATTTCCAAGTACAAGGAACGGCGCAAGGAAACCGAGAACCGGATGCGCCGCACCCTGGAAAACCTCGAGCGCCTGACCGACCTGCGCGACGAACTGGGCCGTCAGTTACAGCACCTGCAGCGGCAGGCGCAGGCGGCGGAAAAGTACCGCGAGTACAAGGCCGAGGAGCGCAGCCTGAAGGCCCAGCTGATGGCCCTGCAGTGGCGCGAGCTGGACGGCCAGATCCGTGAACTGGCGCAGGCGATCGGCGAGCTGGAAGTCAAGCTGGAATCGGTACACGCCGAGCACCAGCAAGTGGACACCGCCATCGAGCAGCACCGGGTCGAACACACCGACCGCACCGATGCCTTCAACCAGGTGCAGGCCACCTATTACTCACTGGGCTCGGAAGTGGCCCGCATCGAGCAGACCATCCGCCACCAGAAGGAGCGCAGCCGCCAGCTCGCCGAAGACCTCGCCCAGACCGAGGAAAGCCTGGTAGAGGCGGAATCCCAGTTCGCCACGGACCGCGACAAGCTCGCCGCGTGGGAAGAGGAAGCCCAGGCCCTGGAGCCGGAACTGGCCATGCTGCAGGAGCTGGAAGAGAGCTCCGCCGAAGCGCTGGTGCAGGCCGAGGAGGCGATGCACCTGTGGCAGCAGAAGTGGGATGAATTCAACCAGTCCGCGGCCGCGCCGCGGCAGCAGGCCGAGGTCCAGCAATCGCGGATCCAGCACCTGGAGCAGGTGCTGAAGCGTATCCAGGGGCGCAGCGTCCAACTCGAGGCGGAGCGCGAATCCCTCGGCAGTGGTGGCGACGACGGCGAACTCGAAATGCTGGCGGAACAGCTGGCGGAACTGGAAATGCAGATGGAGGCGCACGGCGGCCGGGCCGAGGAATTCGCCGCCGGCATCAGCGACGCCCGTGAGCGCAGCGCCAGTGCCTCCAACCGGCTCAATGAGCTGCGCTCGCGCAGCCAGCAACTGCGCGGCCGCCAGGCGTCCCTGGAGGCACTGCAGCAGGCGGCGCGGGAAGACTCCAGCCAGGGCGTGGGTGCGTGGCTGGAAGAGCGCCAGCTGCACGACAAGCCGCGCCTGCTGGAACAGCTGCAGGTCGATGAGGGCTGGCAGCACGCGGTAGAAACCGTGCTCGGCGACTACCTGCAGGCCGTGTGCGTCGATGACCTCGGCAGCCTCGGCAACCTGTTCGCAAGCCTGGAAAAAGGCCGCCTGGTACTGGTGGAAGCCGGCGCGGACCTGCCCGCCGGGGGCAATGATCTCGCCGCGCGGGTGCGCAGCGGCGGCCGCGCCAGCGCGCTGCTGCAGGGCATCAAGGCGGCGGACGACCTGGACCAGGCACTGGCGCTGCGCGCATCGCTGGCGCCCCACGAATCGGTAGTCACCCGCGAGGGCATCTGGCTCGGTCCCAACTGGCTGCGGGTAGCCCGCGGTGAGGACCAGCAGGGCGGGGTGATCCAGCGCCAGCAGCAGCTGGAAGAACTGGAACAGCAACTCGAATCCGCCGCGGCAGAGGAAGAGGAACTGGAGGCGGCCCTGCAGTCCGCACAGGAAACCCTGGCCCAGCTGGAATCCCAGCGCGAACAAAGCCAGCGCGAGCTGCAGTCGGTAACCCGCGAGCACGCCGACCTCGGCGCGAAGCGCTCTGCGCTGGAAGCAAAATATGAACAGGTAACCGCGCGCCGCGAGCGCATCAACGCGGATATCCAGGAAGCCCACGAACAGTTTCGCCAGGAGCAGGAATCCGTGGCCGAGGCCCGCCAGCTGCTGGCGGAGGCCATCGAGAGCATGGAAACCGACTCCCGCCAGCGCGAGGAGTTGCTCACCGCCCGCGACGAGGCCCGCAACAGCCTCGACGCCTGTCGCCAGAAGGCGCGCCACGACAAGGACACCGCCCACCACTCGGCGATGCGCCACCAGTCCCTGCAGACCCAGGTGAGCGCCATGCGCGACACCATCGAGCGCACCGAGGGGCAGGTGGGGCAACTGCGCGAGCGCAGCGAACGGCTGCGCGCCGGGATGCAGGAAAACGATTCGCCGCTGGACGGGCTGGAGCAGGAACTGGAAGCCCAGCTGGAGCTGCGCCTGCAGTCCGAGGCCGAACTGACCGAGGCCCGCCAGGCGGTGTCCGAGGTCGAACACCAGCTGCGCGAATGCGAGCAGCAGCGGGCGACCATCGAGCACCGCGCGCAGAGCGTGCGCAGCGAACTGGAACAGCGGCGGATCAACCGCCAGAGCCTGCAGGTGCAGATCGATAACATCCAGCGCCAGCTGCGCGACGCGGACCAGGACCTGGACACTGTGCTCGCCGAAATGCCCGAAGAGGCAGCGCAGGGGGAGTGGCAGGAGCGGCTGGAAAAAGTGGCCGCGCGCATCGCCCGCCTAGGGCCGATCAACCTCGCCGCCATCGACGAGTACACCCTGCAGTCCGAGCGCAAGACCTACCTGGATTCCCAGAACGAAGACCTGGAGAGCGCGCTGGATACCCTGCAGGCGGCCATCCGCAAGATCGACAAGGAAACCCGCAGCCGCTTCCAGGATACCTTCGACAAGGTTAACAGCGGCCTGCAGGAACTTTTCCCGCGGGTCTTCGGCGGCGGTTCAGCGAGCCTGGAAATGACTGGCGACGACCTGCTCGACACCGGCATCGCGATCATGGCGCGACCGCCGGGCAAGAAGAACAGTACTATCCACCTGCTGTCAGGCGGCGAAAAGGCGCTGACCGCGATCGCGCTGGTGTTTTCGATATTCCAGCTCAATCCGGCGCCTTTCTGCATGCTGGACGAGGTGGACGCGCCGCTGGACGACGCCAACACCGGCCGCTACGCGCGCATGGTGAAGGAGATGTCTGGTAAGGTGCAGTTTATTTTTATCACCCACAACAAGATCACTATGGAACAGGCGGATCACCTGCTCGGCGTCACCATGCACGAGCCCGGGGTATCGCGCCTGGTGAGCGTCGATGTGGACGAGGCGGCGGAACTGGCGGCAAGCTGACGGGGCCCGGCAATGGCGGAATTAACGATACGCGACTGGATGGTAATTATCGGTGTGCTGCTGATTCTGGCGGTATTGCTGGACGCAGTGCGCCGGGTCATGGGCGAACGACGCTCCAGCGTGCGCATGAAACTGCAGCCCGCGGGGCTGGAAGACGGCCGATCCGGCCGCGAGGACGAGCTGGCATGGCTGAAGGAATTGCCCAACGGCGGCGCCCGGGTGGTGCGGCGCGGCGACGAATTATACGAGGACACTGACGACCCGGCCCCGCTCGCCGGGGACCCGCAGGCGCTTGAACCCGAGCTTCCCGTGCAGCGTCTCGCGCCGGTGATAGAGCCCGAAACAGACATGGCGCCTGAGCCGGAACCAGAACCTGAACCTGAACCTGAGGTGGAACTGGCACCTGCCGCGGCGCTGGCGCCCGAGCCCGAGCCCGAGCCCGAGCCCGAATTTGAGCCTGAGCCCGTATTTGAGCAAGAGCCGGAGCCGGCTGTACCACAGCCGCGCGCCACGCCCCGACGCGTCGAACCGCGGTTTTCCGCTGCATTCGACGAACTCGCCGCGCCCGCGCAACCGGTCGAACCGGTGGCGGCGCCGTCGCCCCGCGCAAAGCCGAAGGAAGGTTTTGGCGAGCGCCTCATCCGGGGCATGTCGGCGCGCCGCGACCGTGATCGAGAGCCAGTGGACGACCTGTTCTGGGAGGAAGAGCACGGCGCCGAGGCGGCGGAGCCCCCCGCGGAGGAGCCGGTGGCAGCGCCGCCCGCGGAAGACCCCTTCGGTCGCCTGCCACGCTCCGTGGAATCCGAGGTCTTCATGTTGAACGTGGTCTCCCGGGACCCGCGCGGATTCAAGGGCGAGGACATCCTGCATATCCTGCTGGCCTGCGACCTGCGCTACGGCGACATGAATTTCTTCCACCGCCACGAATTCGAGGCGGGCAAGGGCGCCATCCAGTTCAGTGTTGCCAACATGATGCGCCCGGGTGTTTTCGATATCGACAACATGGCTGATTTCGCCACCCAGGGACTGGTGTTTTTCGTCACCCTGCCGGGGCCGGAAGACATGATGAAAGCCTTCGATTATATGCTGGAAACCGCCCAGGCGGTCGCGCGCAATCTCGGTGGTGACGTCCTCGACGAGACCCGCAGCGTGCTCACCCGGCAGTCTCTCGAACACAGCCGCCAGCAGATTCGCGACCTCGAGCGCCGCATGCTGGCCAGGGCGCGCTGAAGTCCACTCCCATGGTAACCGACGACATCCGCGCCGAGGTGCTGGAGCTTCGCGCGCAGCTCGAGGACTGGAACTACCGCTATTACGTGCTTGACGATCCCGGGGTTCCCGATGTCGAGTACGACCGCAACATGGCGCGCCTGCAGGACCTTGAGGCGCAGTACCCGCAACTGGTCACGCCGGATTCGCCCACCCAGCGGGTGGGCGCGGCCCCGCTGGACGGTTTCAGCACCGTGCGTCACGAAGTGCCGATGCTCTCCCTCGACAATGCCTTCGACGCCCAGGGCCTGGTTGATTTCCAGCGTCGGGTGATCGACCGCCTGGGCACGGTGGACGCCCTGATCGAGTATTGCTGCGAGCCCAAGCTGGACGGTATTGCGGTCAGCCTGGTGTACCGCGGCGGTCGCCTTGAGCGCGGCGCTACCCGCGGCGATGGCAGCACCGGCGAGGACATCACCGCCAACGTGCGCACCATCGAATCCATCCCCCTGCGCCTGCGCGGCGCGGGCTACCCGGAGGTACTCGAGGTGCGCGGCGAGATCTACCTGCCACGCGCCGGCTTCGAGGCGCTCAATGCGACGGCGCGCGAGCAGGGCGAAAAGACCTTCGTCAATCCGCGCAACGCCGCGGCGGGCAGCCTGCGCCAGCTGGATCCGCGGATTACCGCCAGCCGTCCGCTGGAATTCTGCTGTTATGGCTATGGCCTCGTCGATGGCGGCAGCCTGCCCGCCACCCAGTCGGCCATACTCGAGCAGATGCGCGAATGGGGGCAGCGTATCAACAGTGACATGCGCGTTGTCGAGGGGATCGAGGCCTGCGAGGCCTACTACGAACAGCTGGCTGTGCGCCGCGACGCCTTGCCCTATGACATCGACGGCATCGTCTACAAGGTCAATTCCCTCGGTCTGCAGGAACGCCTGGGCTTCGTCTCCCGCGCCCCGCGCTGGGCCATCGCACGCAAATTTCCCGCCCAGGAAGAGATGACCCAACTGCTGGATGTCGAATTCCAGGTCGGGCGTACCGGGGCGATAACGCCGGTAGCACGGCTGGAGCCGGTGTTCGTTGGCGGCGTTACCGTGAGCAACGCCACCCTGCACAACGCCGATGAAATTGCCCGCCTGGGCCTGCGTATCGGCGATACCGTAGTGGTGCGGCGGGCCGGGGATGTGATTCCGCAGGTGGTTTCGGTGGTGCTGGAGAAGCGTCCCGCGGATGCCCGCGAGGTCAGTTTTCCCCAGTCCTGTCCCGCCTGCGGTTCCGCCGTGGAGCGGGAGGAGAGCGAGGCGGTATTGCGCTGCCTCGGCGGGCTGGTCTGCCCGGCACAGCTGAAGGCGGCGATCTGGCACTTCGCCGCGCGCCGGGCGATGGATATCGATGGCCTCGGCGACAAGCTGGTCGAGCAACTGGTCGACGCCGGCCTGGTGAAAAACGTGGCCGATATCTACAGCCTGGGCAAGGAGCAGCTCATGGGGCTGGAGCGCATGGGCGAGAAATCCGCCGACAACCTGCTGGCGGCACTGCAGCGCAGCAAGTCCACCACGCTGCCGCGTTTCCTGTTCGCTCTGGGTATTCGCGAAGTGGGGGAGGCGACCGCCCTCGGCCTCGCGCGCCACTTCGGCAGTTTCGAGGCGCTGGCCAGCGCCTCCGAGTCTCAGCTGCTGGAAGTGGAGGACGTCGGGCCGGTAGTGGCGGACCACCTGCGCCAGTTTTTCGACGACCAGCACAGCATGGCGGTGGTGCAGGCCTTGCGCAGTGCCGGGGTGCACTGGGACGATATCGAGGTCACGCCAGCGCAGGCGCTGCCCCTGGCGGGCCAGACCTGGGTCGTTACCGGCAAGCTGGAGGCCATGGGTCGCAACGAGGCCAAGGCGGCGCTACAGGCGCTGGGTGCCAAGGTGGCGGGCAGCGTATCGAAGAATACGGATTGCGTGGTCGCGGGCCCCGGGGCCGGCTCCAAGCTGGGCAAGGCGCAGGAGCTGGGAGTGGAGGTCATCGATGAAGCGACTTTCATGCTGCGCCTGCGCGACTTCGGGGGTGGGGTTTGATTCGTACCGGTCTGCTGTTCGCGCTGTGCCTGCTGATGGCGGGTTGCACCACCTCGCCGCCGCGCAACCCGGACAACCTCTGCGATATTTTCCGGGAAAAGGACGACTGGTACGACGACGCTGCGAAGGCGCGGGATAACTGGGGCAGCCCCATTCCGACCATGATGGCGATCATGTTCCAGGAATCGAAATTCGAGGCCAAGGCGCGGCCGGCGCGGCGCAAGGTGCTGGGCTTCATACCCTGGACGCGTCCCTCCGATGCCTACGGCTACAGCCAGGCCAAGACCGGCACCTGGAAAGAATACAAGCGCGAAGCCGGCAGCTACGGCGCCGACCGCGACGATTTTGCCGATTCGGTGGATTTCATCGGCTGGTATAACAACAAGTCCGGCAAGCGCAGCGGCATCAGCCCGAACAACACCTACGGACTCTACCTGGCCTACCACGAGGGCCATGGCGGCTATAACCGGGGCACCTGGAAATCCAAGCAGTGGCTGCAGAATGTGGCCCGCAAGGTCGAGCGGCGCGCGGGCAGCTACCAGAGCCAGCTCGCCGGCTGTGAGGAAGACCTCAAGGACAAGGGCTGGTTCTTCGGCTGGTTCTAGCCTTGCCCGGCTGGCTTAAGTGACGGATAAGTAACCTTTTTTGCACCCCGTGCCGGGTGCAAATCGCCGGTGAATGTGACACAATCTTCGGGGTTACGCCCCTATAAAACATTGCTTCACTTCCAATAAGCCCCAACGAGCAGTAACGTGAAACCTACCGATATCAGCAATCCCGAATATTTCCACAAGGTCGTGGACTGCCAGTATGCCTGTCCCGCGCATACCCCGGTTCCCGAATACATTCGCCTCATCGCCGCACAGCGCTATTCCGATGCCTACATGGTCAACTGGGAATCCAATGTATTCCCGGGGATTCTCGGGCGTACCTGCGACCGGCCCTGCGAACCGGCCTGTCGCCGCGGGCGCGTCGAGGAAGAGCCGGTGGCGATCTGCCGCCTCAAGCGGGTAGCCGCGGACAACAAGGACAAGTCGGATATCGCCGCCCGCATGCCGGCGATTCCCACGGAGAAAAACGGCAAGCGCATCGCGCTGATCGGCGCCGGCCCGGCTTCGCTGACGGTAGCCCGCGATCTCGCACCGCTGGGCTACAGCATCGACATCTTCGACAACCAGTGGGCCGGCGGCGGCATGATGCGCAGCCAGATCCCGTCCTTCCGGCTGCCGGTGGAAGTGCTCGACGAGGAGGTGAACTACATCCTCGACATGGGCATCAACGCGACCTTCAATATCGAGGTGGCCAGTCTCAAGGATGTCCTCGACAAGGGCTACGACGCGGTATTCGTCGGTACCGGCGCGCCGCGCGGCAAGGGCCTGGAACTGCCCGGGCTGGAAGAGGCCGGCGACGCCGTGCATGTCGGCATCGACTGGCTGTCCAGCGTGGCCTTCGAGCACACCCACAAGATCGGCAAGAAGGTACTGGTGCTGGGTGGCGGCAACACCGCGATGGACTGCTGCCGCACCTCCAAGCGCCTCGGCGGTGAAGACGTGCGCGTCGTCGTGCGCAGCCCCTTCGCCGACATGAAGGCCTCGCCCTGGGAGAAGGACGACGCCATGTCCGAAGGCATCCCGATCTACGACAACCACGTACCCAAGGAGTTTGTCATCGAGGATGGCGAACTCAAGGGCATGAAATTCGAGAAGGTCGAAGCCCGATATGATGCCGACGGCAAGCGCAGCCTGGTGCCCACCGGCGAACCGCTGGTGTTCATGGAGGCCGACGACGTCCTGATGGCCATCGGCCAGGAAAATGCCTTCCCCTGGATCGAGCGCAATATCGGCCTCGAATTCGGCAAGTGGGACATGCCGGTGGTGGATCCGGTGACTTTCCAGTCCACCAACGAAAAGGTGTTCTTCGGCGGCGACGCCGCCTTCGGCCCCGAGAACGTCATCACCGCGGTCGCCCAGGGACACCAGGCGGCGGTCAGTATCGACCTGTTCTGCCAGGGCAAGCCGGTCACCGAGCGCCCGGCGCCGCGCACCAACCTGCTCAGCCAGAAGATGGGTGTGCACGAATGGTCCTATGACAACGCGATCGAGATGGACAAGCGCTACTCGGTGCCCCACGCGCCGCTGGAACTGAGCCTGCGCGATCGCAAGATGGAAGTGGAACTGGGCTTCGACCGCGACACCGGTTACAAGGAAGCGGAACGCTGCCTGAACTGCGACGTGCAGACGGTGTTCGAGGAGACCCGCTGTATCGAATGCGATGCCTGCGTGGATATCTGCCCCACCGACTGTATCAGCTTTGTCGACAACGCCGAGGAAGAGCAGCTGCGCCAGCACCTCAGCGCGCCCGCCGGCAACCTCGCACAGGACCTCTACATCTCCGAGGACCTGCCCACCACCCGGGTGATGGTCAAGGACGAAAACGTCTGCCTGCACTGCGGACTCTGCGCCGAACGCTGTCCCACCTCCGCCTGGGATATGCAGAAATTTCTCTATAACGTCAGCAAGGCGTCGCAGGTGCTCGCATGATGATGAAGTCTTCCGTTAAGCGAATCGAGTCGGTCAACGATTTCGTCATCAAGTTCGCCAACGTCAACGGCACCGGCTCCGCCAGCGCCAACAACCTGTTCGCCAAGGCCCTGTTCCGCATGGGCCTGCCGGTCAGCCCGAAAAACATCTTCCCCTCGAACATCCAGGGCCTGCCCACATGGTACGAGGTGCGGGTGAGCGAGAAGGGCTACCTGGGGCGTCGCGGCGGCGTGGATATCGCCCTGTCGGTCAATCCCCAGAGCATGGCCGACGACATCCGCGAAGTGGAGCCGGGCGGCTATTTCATCTACGACAACACCAAGCCGCTGGACCTGCGCCTGGTGCGCAACGACGTGAATATCATCGGCCTGCCGCTGACCACCATCTGCAACGAGCAGTACAAGGACCCGCGCCAGCGCCAGCTGTTCAAGAACGTCATTTACGTCGGCGCCCTCGCAGCCCTGCTGGATATTGATTTCAAGGTGCTGACCGACCTGGTCGCCGACCAGTTCAAGGGCAAGGAAAAGCTGATCCTGCCGAACATCCACGCGCTGGAACTCGGGCACCAGTACGTCAAGGCCAACATCGACTGCCCGCTGGGCATTCGCGTGCGCACCGCCGACGCGGTGGGCGACAAGATCCTGCTCGACGGCAATACGGCACTCGGCCTCGGCGCCATCTACGGCGGCGCGACAGTCGCCGCGTGGTACCCGATCACGCCGTCCACCTCGGTGGTCGACGCCTTTGAAAAATATGCCAAGCGCCTGCGCATCGACGCCGGCACCGGCCAGCGCAACTACGCTATCGTCCAGGCGGAAGACGAGCTGGCGGCCATCGGCATGGTCATCGGTGCCAGCTGGAACGGCGCGCGGGCCTTCACCGCGACCTCCGGCCCGGGCATCTCGCTGATGAGCGAATTCCTCGGCCTGGCCTATTTCGCGGAGATCCCGACGGTGCTGGTGGACGTGCAGCGCACCGGCCCCTCCACCGGCATGCCGACCCGTACCCAGCAGGGCGATATCCTGTCCTGCGCCTACGCCTCCCACGGGGATACCAAGCACGTGCTGCTGTTCCCCTCCACGCCGAAGGAGTGTTTCGACTTCGGCGCGCTGGCCTTCGACCTGGCCGAGCGCTTGCAGACCCCGATCATCCTGATGACCGACCTCGACCTCGGCATGAACGACAACATGTCCGAGCCGCTGGAGTGGGACGACAGCCGCAAGTACGACCGCGGCAAGGTGGTGACCGCCGAGCAGCTGGAAGAGGGCATCGAGTTCGGCCGCTACCTCGACGTGGACGGCGACGGTATCTGCTACCGCACCTACCCGGGCACCCACCCGACCCGCGGCGCGTTCTTCACCCGCGGCACCTCGCGCGACGAATACGCTGTCTACACCGAGAAAGGCGAGGCCTATGAGTACAACATGCTGCGCCTGATACGCAAATGGGACTCGATGAAGGACCACGTGCCGCGGCCGGAAGTCCTGCGCGCACGGCAGAAAACCGATATCGCGGTGCTGTACTTCGGCACCAGCGAGCAGGCTTCGGTGGAGGCGCTGGATTCGCTGGCGGAGGAGGGCATTCACCTCGACGCGATGCGCGTACGCGCCTTCCCCTTCAACGACGAGGTCGAGCAGTTCCTGCATGCCCACGAGCGGGTCTTCGTGATCGAGCAGAACCGCGACGCGCAGCTGCGTACCCTGTTGATGGCCGAGTTCGAACTGGGCCCGGACAAGCTGAAATCGGTACTGTGCTTCGACGGCACCCCGATCAGCGCGCGCAACATCCGCAAGCAGATCCGCATGCAGTTACCCGATATCGAGGAGGAGCCCCAGGAAGCCGCCCGGGCTGCCGGAGAATAAGACCATGAGCTACCAGTTACCGAAATTCCGCCATCCCGAACTGCCGCGCAATGACCTCGGCTACACCAAGGCCGACTACGAGGGCGCGATATCCACGCTCTGCGCCGGCTGCGGCCATGACTCGATTTCCGGGGCCATCGTCAAGGCTGTCCACGAACTGTCGATCGAGCCGCACAAAATCGCCAAGCTCTCCGGGATCGGCTGTTCGTCCAAGACGCCGACCTATTTCCTCGGCAAGTCCCACGGTTTCAACTCGGTGCACGGACGCATGCCCTCGGTG
The DNA here is from genome assembly GCF_048323675.1 of Haliea sp. E17. NCBI lineage: Bacteria > Pseudomonadati > Pseudomonadota > Gammaproteobacteria > Cellvibrionales > Halieaceae > Haliea > Haliea sp. E17. The sequence continues at coordinate 810,613 of NZ_JBLWFK010000002.1, read as the reverse complement.
GTGACCGGTGCGGCCCTGGCCAACCGCGAGCTGCTCTATCTCGGGGTATCCGGCGACGGCGATACCGCTTCGATCGGCATGGGCCAGTTTGCCCACGTGGCGCGCCGCAACCTGAACATGGTGTATATCGTCATGAACAACGGTTGCTACGGCCTGACCAAGGGCCAGGACTCGGCCACCGCCGACGAGGGTTCGGTGAGCAAGAAGGGCGACGCCAATCCCTTTTCCTCCATGGACCTGTGCGCCGCGGCGCTGCAGTTTGGCGCCACTTTCGTCGCCCGCAGCTTTTCCGGCGACAAGACCCAGCTGGTGCCGCTGATCAAGGCAGCGATTTCGCATCGGGGTTTCGCCCTGATCGATGTGGTCTCACCCTGCGTGACCTTCAACAACAACCCCGGTTCCACCAAGAGCTACGAGTTTGTGCGCGATCACATGGAAGCGACGGGTACCGTGGATTTCGTGCCGATGCACAAGGAAATCACCACCGATTACCAGCCCGGCTTCAGCCATGAGGTCACCATGCACGACGGCTCGTCCATCCACCTCTACAAGCTGTCGGAAGAGCTCGATCCCTTCGATCGCACCTCGGCGCTGATGACCATGGAGCGGCACCGCAGTGCCGGCGAGATCCTCACCGGCCTGATTTACATGAACAAGGGTTCCCACGACCTGCACGAGACCCTGGAAACCTCCCGCCGCCCGCTGAACCGGCTGGCGGAAGAGGACCTGTGCCCCGGCAACCAGGTGCTGCGCAATATCAACGCGAGCCTGCGCTGATTACCCGGGAGCGGCCGGCACACTCTCACTCCAAACCGCCGGGTGGCGGTGATGTTGCGCGCAACCCCACAATAACAGCCGCGCAATCACCGCTACCCGGGCAGTAAATTGCCAGATATTGCAGATGAGGCACTTTTGTAATCTGCATGTCATAATTTCATCATGTAATACCTGCACCACAAGCCCATGAGGAAATACTGCAGGCATGCCTGAACGTAGCGTACTGATTGTCGATGATGAATTTGCCATTCGCGATATGTTGCGCATGGCGCTGGAGATCGCCGATTACAACGTCCTGGAGGCGGACAACATCCAGGATGCCTATACCCGTATCGTGGACGACCGCCCGGATATCATCCTGCTGGACTGGATGCTTCCCGGAGGCAGCGGTATCGAACTGCTGCGCCGCCTCAAGCGCGAGGAAACCACCAAGGAAGTGCCGGTCATCATGTTGACCGCGAAGACGGCGGAGGACAATGTCATCCAGGGGCTCGACGTGGGCGCTGATGACTACATCACCAAGCCCTTCGCGCCGCGCGAACTGATCGCCCGGATTCGCGCCCTGTTGCGGCGCTCCACGCCGGGACAGGAGCTGGGGAAACTCGAGGTAAACGGTCTGGTGCTGGACGGTGAAAGCCGGCGGATATTTGTCGCCGACAATCCGGTCGACATGGGGCCCACCGAGTTCAACCTGCTGCAGTTCTTCATGTCTCACCCCGAGCGGGCCTATACCCGGGGGCAGTTGCTCGATCATGTCTGGGGCGCCAATGTCTATGTGGAAGAGCGTACAGTCGACGTGCATATCCGCCGCCTGCGCAAGGCCCTGCAAACCGACGAAGCCGATTACAGCGGCCTCATCCAGACCGTGCGTGGCACCGGTTATCGTTTCTCCGCGCGGGGCCTCTGACCTGGCACAAGGGCTGTCCCGATGAAGTGGTTTTCGTCGCTGGGCCATCTTGTCCTGGTATTGCTGGCTGGTGCGCTGCTCGGCTGGTACCTGGGCAGCGCGGTGGCTGGTGCGCTGGTTGCGGCGGTCCTGATGCTGCTGTTTTCCAGCTACCAGGCCTGGCTGGTGGAACACTGGCTGCGGGATTCCAGCCAGAAGTTGCCGGACGTGCATGGTCACTGGGCGGATATCGTCGGCCATATCTACCGCCAGGAGCGCCACGCCAACACCTCGATCAAACAGCTGCAATCGACGGTCGATTACCTGCTGGATTCCTTTGGCGCCATGCGCGATGGCGTAGTGATGCTGGAGGACGGCGACTCAATTCGCTGGTGTAACGATGCGGCGCGCAAGATACTCGGGTTGCGCTATCCCCAGGATGTCGGGCAGGCGGTGACCAACCTGGTGCGGGCGCCGGACTTCAATGCCTATATCCACGCCGGGGAGTTTCGCGAGCCCCTGACCTTCCAGGTCGGCGGCGAGCACAAGGTCCACCTGATGCTGGTGGCGACGCGCTTTGCCGAGGGCGATACCCTGCTGTTCGTTCGCGATATTTCCGACCGGGTCAACACCGAACGTATGCGCCGGGATTTTGTCGGTAACGTGTCCCACGAACTGCGCACGCCGCTGACGGTGATAACCGGTTACCTCGGGACGCTGCTGACGGACACCAGCAAGTTACCGCCGCCCTATATCAGGGCGCTGGAACAGATGGCGGGGCAGGCGGAGCGTATGGAGAACCTGCTCAAGGACCTGCTCTGGCTGACGCGGATCGAAACCACCGAGCGCGAGGAGAAAAACGAGCAGGTGGATATCGGCAGCCTGCTCTACGAATTGCAGGATGAAATGACCAACCTGCATCCCGATAACCCCCTGCAATTGCAAATCGATTGCAGTGACAGGATCCAGGGCGATTACCGCGAACTCTACAGCGCGGTGTCGAACCTGGTGATAAACGCCTATAAATACGGGCGGGCGGGGCGGCCGGTCCTTGCTACCTGGTCGCGGGAGGGCGATGATTATCGCCTGTCGGTGGTCGATGAAGGCGCCGGGATTGATCCGCTGCACATACCGCGGCTGACCGAGCGCTTCTACCGCGTGGATGACAGCAGGTCTTCCGCGACCGGTGGCACCGGGCTCGGCCTGGCCATCGTCAAGCACGTCGCCGCGGCGCACGCCGGGCGGCTGGAGATCAAGAGCACACTGGGCAAGGGCAGCACGTTCACCCTGGTCTTTCCGGGACGAGCCTGAAGGAGGCGAGACTGATGTTGAAACAGGACGACTACAAGCAGCACATTTCCGAGAAGTTCAACACGGAACTGGAGGAGATCAAGAATCACCTGCTGGAGATGGGTGGCCAGGTGGAGCAGCAACTCAACTCGGCGGTGGAAGCACTGATCACCCGGGACTCGGGTATCGCGGAGGAAATCATCCACCGCGATCACGAGGTCAACCAGATGGAAATGCGCATCGACGACGAGAGCGCCACCATTCTTGCCCGGCGCCAGCCCGCGGCGAGCGACCTGCGCCTGGTCATCACGGTGATCAAGATCAACACCGATATCGAACGCATCGGCGACGAAGCGGTGAAAGTCGCGCGCCAGGCATTGCGACTGGCCGAGGAGAGCGCGTCGCCCTCCAGCTACGTCGAGATCCGCGCCATTGGCAACCACGTGGCCGCGATGCTGCGGCGGGCCCTCGACGCCTTCGCCCGCCTGGATCTCGACCAGGCGGTCAGCGTGGTGAAGGAAGACAACGATGTCGACAAGGAATACGGCAGCGCCATGCGCTCCCTGGTCACCTTCATGATGGAGGACCCGCGGCAGATCGGTTCCATCCTCAACGAGATGTGGGCGCTGCGCAGCCTCGAGCGCATCGGCGACCACGCCGCGAATATCGCCGAGCACGTGATTTACCTGGTACGCGGCCGCGATGTACGCCACCAGAAATCCCTGGAGGATTTCCTCGACAAGGTGAACGAGAAGTGAGGCAGTTGCTCTTTTTGGAAAATTGCCTTTAATTATATAGACTTGGCGCTGTCATATAACGGTAACAATTGCTGACTAGACTGGCCGGCGTCACGGGCTGGAAAAAGCGCCAGCTCACCCACGCCGCAAAATGGGAGCACCCGCAAGTGAAGTTACGACTGACGAGCATGGTGGCATTGGCCGCAATTGCAATTTCCCCACTCACCGTACAGGCACAGGGCCGGGATACCGTGAGTATCGTCGGTTCATCCACGGTGTACCCCTTTGCCACGGTAGTGGCCGAACGCTTCGGCCGCTCCACCAGTTTCAAGACCCCGAAGATTGAGTCCACCGGTTCCGGTGGCGGCCTGAAACTGTTCTGCAAGGGTGTCGGCACCTCCACGCCGGATATCACCAATGCCTCGCGGCGGATCAAGAAAAGCGAATTCGATGACTGCCAGAAGAACGGCGTGCAGGATATCGTCGAAGTGCTGATCGGCTACGACGGTATTGCCGTCGCCAATTCGCGCGAGGCGCCCCAGTACAAACTGAGCCTGAAGGAACTCTATCTCGCCCTGGCCAAGGACGTCCCCGGTGCGGATGGCAAACTGGTGGCCAACCCCTACCAGACCTGGCAGGACATCGATCCCGCGCTGCCCGCGGTGAAGATCGAAGTGCTCGGCCCGCCGCCGACTTCCGGGACCCGTGACGCCTTCGCCGAACTGGCGCTGGGTGGCGGCGCCGCCGCATACCCCGAACTCAAGGCCCTGAAGAAGATCGAGGCCGGCGATCCCGCCGCGCTCAAGGCGGCAATGGCGACACTGGGCCTGCCCGAATCCCTCTACAGCGCCATGGAAACCGGCAAGGGCAAGGCGCCCTCCGGTGAGGACGTGTTCAATGCCATCGCCTATTCCGTGCGCGAGGACGGGGCTTATATCGAGGCCGGTGAAAACGACAACCTGATCGTGCAGAAACTCGAGGCCAATCCCAGCGCTATCGGCATTTTCGGTTACAGCTTCCTCGAGGAAAATTCCGACATGGTGCACGGCTCCATCATCGAGGGCGTCGAACCGGACTTCGATTCCATCGCCGACGGTGAGTACCCGATTTCCCGCCCCCTGTACTTCTACATCAAGGCGGCGCACGTCGGGCGTATCCCCGGTATCAAGGAATTCGCCGAAGAGTTTGTCTCCGACCGCGCGATGGGCGAGGACGGCTACCTCTCCGAGCGCGGCCTGATCCCCCTGTCCGAGGACGCACTGGAGCAGGTACAGGACGATGTCGCCAATCTCAAAGCGCTGGCGATGTAAGCGGGCGATTTAAACCAACCACAACTATGCTGTAACCGGTGCGCCGCCCCTGGCGGCGCCACCAACCTGAAGAGTCCGCTATGCAGACACCCTCGCTTTTGCTTGTCCTGCTCGCCCTGTGTATCGCGAGCTTCGCCTTCGGCAGGCAGCGCTCCCGCCACGTAGCCACGGCCGCCGGCAGTGTGCACAGCCTGCATTCCCTGCCCAAGCATTACGGCCACCTGGCCGCGATGTGGGCCGCCTTGCCGGCGCTGCTAGTGCTGGTGGCCTGGCTCGCGCTGGAAGGCCAGGTGATCCGGGGGCTGGTGGTCGCCGACCTGCCTGCAGACGTCCAGGCGCTGGGCGACAGCCGCCTCGGGCTGTATTACAACCAGATCCTGGCTTACGCGGCGGGCGGCATGGATGCATCGATGATGTCCGCCGACCAACTGGCCGCTGCGCGGGACTATGCCCATTACAAGCAGTCCAGCGGGCAGCTGAAATTGCTGCTGGTCTGCCTCGTCGCGGTGATCGGCGCCCTGCTGGTGATTGTCCGGATTCGGCCGGCCATGCGCGCGCGCAACCAGGTCGAGTCGATCTGGAAGGGCCTGCTGTTCGCCTGTTCCTTTATCGCCGTGCTGACCACGCTGGGAATCGTGCTTTCGGTACTGTTCGAGGCGGTGCGCTTCTTTCACAAGATTCCGGTCACCGACTTCCTCTTCGGCCTGCAGTGGAGCCCGCAGATCGCAATTCGCGCGGACCAGGTGGGCGCCTCCGGCTCCTTCGGCTTCGTGCCCCTGCTGGTGGGCACGCTGCTGATCTCCGCCGTGGCCATGCTGATCGCAGTGCCGGTGGGGCTGATGTCGGCGATCTATCTCTCCGAGTACGCCAGCAAGCAGTTTCGCGCGGTGACCAAGCCGATCCTGGAGATTCTCGCCGGCGTGCCCACCGTGGTCTACGGCTTCTTTGCCGCCCTGACCGTCGCCCCCTTCATCCGCGAACTCGGGGAGTCGCTGGGACTCTCGGTCGCCTCGGAATCCGCCCTGGCCGCGGGCCTGGTCATGGGGGTGATGATCATCCCGTTTGTCATGTCCCTGTCCGACGACATCATCAACGCTGTGCCCTACAGCCTGCGCGAAGCGTCCCTCGGCCTTGGCGCGACCATGAATGAAACCATTCGCAAGGTACTGATCCCGGCCGCGCTGCCGGGGATTGTCGGCGGTATCCTGCTGGCGGTGTCCCGCGCCATCGGCGAGACCATGATCGTGGTGATGGCGGCGGGCCTGTCCGCGCGGCTCACCATCAACCCGCTGGAGGCAGTGACCACCATTACCGTGCAGATCGTCACGCTGCTGGTGGGCGACCAGGAATTCGACAGCCCGAAAACCCTGGCCGCCTTCGCCCTTGGCCTGGTGCTGTTTTTTGTCACCCTGTTGCTGAACGTGATCGCACTCTATGTGGTGCGGCGCTACCGCGAACAGTATGAGTGATAGCGGAGAATCATGAGCAAGGAAACCTACAAAAACACCGAGGTCATCGAGGCTTCACTGAAGAAACGCTACGCGCGGGAGCGGCGTTTCCAGTGGATGGGCCGGGTGGCCGTATCCCTCGGTTTCGTGTTCCTGTTTATCCTGATGTTCGATATCGTCAGCAAGGGACTGCCGGCGTTCACCCAGCAACAGGTCCGGATTACCCTCGACCTGTCGGCGGAAAACCTCGATGTCGAACCGGGCTCTGGCGTGGAAGCGCTGGAAAAGGCCGATTATGCGGGGGCGATCAAGGAATCCCTGCGGGAGATGTTCCCGGAGGTGAGCAGCCGGCGCGACAAGCGTGAACTGTACCGCCTGGTGAGCATGGAGGCGGAGTACGCCCTGCGCGACCGGCTGCTGGCCGATCCCTCGCTGCTCGGCAAGCGCGAGGAGCTGTGGCTGCTGGCCCACTCCGAGGCGGCCAGTTACCTCAAGGGCCAGGTGAGCCGCGAGGTGCCCGAGGGCGAGCGCCGGGTCAGCGACCTGCAGATGGACTGGCTGGACAAACTGCGGGAGGAGGGCAGGACCCGATCCACCTTCAATACCCAGTTCTTCACCGCGGGGGATTCCCGCGAACCCGAACTCGCCGGTATCCGCGCCGCGCTGCTCGGCTCGATGTTCACCCTGATGGTCACGTTCCTGCTGGCCTTCCCGATCGGCGTGAGTGCCGCGGTCTACCTCGAGGAGTTTGCGCCGCGCAACCGGCTGACCGACCTCATCGAGATCAACATCAACAACCTGGCGGCGGTGCCTTCCATCGTATTCGGCCTGCTGGGCCTGGCGGTATTCATCAACTTTTTCGATATGCCGCGCTCGGCCCCGCTGGTCGGTGGTATCGTGCTGGCGCTGATGACCCTGCCGACGATTATCATTACCTCCCGGGCGGCGATCCAGGCGGTTTCACCCTCCATCCGCGAGGCTGCACTCGGGGTGGGGGCGTCCCACCTGCAGGCGGTGTTTCACCATGTGCTGCCGGTGGCGATGCCGGGAATCCTGACCGGTTCGATCATCGGTATGGCCCAGGCGCTGGGGGAGACCGCGCCCCTGCTGATGATCGGCATGGTGGCCTTCATCATGGAAGTGCCGGGTGGCGTCACCGACCCGGCCACCGTATTGCCGGTACAGATTTTCCTCTGGGCGGACAGCCCGGAGCGCGGTTTCACCGAAAAAACGTCCGCGGCGATTATGGTGCTGATGGGCTTCCTGATCCTGATGAACGCTGTGGCGATCTACCTGCGCAAGCGTTTTGAAACGAAGTGATGCCGTGGAGCGCAGTGTGCGGGACAACGAGACGATGAACCAGATGAATGCGAATACAGATTCCCGGGTCCCCGACGAAGCGGTGGGACTGAACATCCAGAGCCAGTCAGACGTCGCGGACCACCAGACCACCGGTAATCCCTTCGTCAAGAACCCGAAGATGTCCGCCCGGGGCGTCAACGTCTTCTATGGCGACAAGCAGGCCATTCTCGACGTATCGCTGGATATCGCCGAGAACGAGGTACTGGCGATGATCGGGCCCTCAGGCTGCGGTAAATCCACCTTCCTGCGCTGCCTCAACCGGATGAACGACACCATCCCGATCTGCCGGGTACAGGGCAGTATCAACCTCGACGGCGAGGATATCTACGACCCCCGCCAGGACACCGTGCTGCTGCGGGCGCGGGTGGGCATGGTCTTCCAGAAGCCCAATCCCTTTCCCAAGTCCATCTACGAGAATGTGGCCTACGGCGCGCGCATCCACGGCCTGGCCCACAGCAAGGTGGAAATGGACGAAATCGTCGAGAACAGCCTGCGCCGGGCCAGCCTCTGGGACGAGGTCAAGGATGTACTGGACAAACCGGGTACGGGACTCTCCGGCGGCCAGCAGCAGCGCCTGTGTATTGCCCGGGCGATCGCGGTCAGCCCGGAAGTGATCCTCATGGACGAGCCGTGTTCGGCGCTCGACCCGATCGCCACGGCGCGTATCGAGGAACTGATGGATGAACTCAAGGAGCGCTTCACCATCGCCATCGTCACCCACTCCATGCAGCAGGCCGCACGGGTGTCCCAGCGCACTGCCTATTTCCACCTCGGCAAGCTGATCGAGGTGGGGGAGACCAAGCAGATCTTCACCAATCCGCGCCACGAGTTGACGGAAAACTACATCACCGGCCGTTTCGGCTAACCAGCCCGGGGCCTGCCGGCCCCTGCATTGCCCTGTCGTCGCAGCGAGCCCGCCGTTACCCCGGTGGCCTTGCTGCGGCTACTTGCCTTTGTCTTTGTCCTTCTCGGCGCCTTCCACGGTGTCGCTGATCAGCTTGGTGACCCAGTTGGACAGCGAGCGCCCGTCCGCCTCTGCCAGCTTCTTCGCCTTCTTCTTGAGGTCCGGCTCGATGCGGATATTCAGCACCTTGGTCTTCGACATGGCAAAAAAGTAGAAAAATGTAAAAGGAACGGTACTTTAGCACATGTATACACATTGAAAACACGGCTGTCTTTGTCTATATTTTGTATATACAACCAATATCGCGAACGGGTTCCCTATGAATCTGCGTGCTGCTAAAAACGAACTTGGTGAGCCACCGAAAGTGGGCGTCCAACTGCTGGTGCTGGAAGCGGTGGGTCTTCTGCTGGTGACGCTGCTGCTCGTCAACCTGGTCGAATAAGGCCAAATCCGACCTTTTTACTCGGTTGACTGAACGGTCGGCCATGCTAATACTTGCACCCCCTGTAATACGCCTGATCATTTAATAACCGAAAAGCGGGCGGTTTCACTCAACGGGGGAATATCATGTTTGCACGCAAAGCAGTCTTCGCGGCCTGTGCCGCCCTGGTTTATTCAAGTACCTCTTACGCCGTGTCCGATGTGGAGTGGGAGCAATTCAAGCAGAAGTTCCTCGAAATGGAGGCCCGGGTGCAGACGCTGGAGGCGGAAAATGCCCGCCTGCGCGATCATGCCAGCGTACCGGTCGAGGATCTCGAGCAGTTGCAGGGCCGCGTCGCCAGTATCGAGGAGGCCCGGCAGTCCTCCTGGACCGAATCCATCGGCATGAAGGGCGATTTCCGCTACCGCTACGAGAGCATCGATGTCGAGGATGTGGACCGGCGCGAGCGCTACCGCATACGTGCACGACTCTCGCTCAACGCCGCGCTGCCGAATGACGTGGATGTCGGCTTCGGATTGTCCACCGGTGGCGATGATCCGGTTTCAGGCAACCAGACCCTCGGCGGCGGTGGCAGCCGCAAGGAAATCCGTCTCGACAAGGCCTACGCCAAGTGGAACCTCACGCAGGACTTCGCGCTCATCGGCGGCAAGTTCAGCAACCCCCTGTATCGCCCCGAGGACTCCGCGCTGATGTGGGACGGTGACTGGCGCCCCGAAGGGATTGCCGCGACCTGGCGCCACGACAGTATCTTCGTCAACTTCCTCGGCGACTGGCTGGAGAGCGACAGCGCAACGGGTAACGACGAGTTTGCCTGGGGCCTGCAGGGCGGCACCGTGTTCGGGATCGGCGATGCTCGCCTGACGACTGCGCTGGGCTACTTCGATTTTCCCACCGCCGGCAACGGGCCGTTCTACGACGACAGTTTCTACGGCAACAGCTCGGTCAACGACACCTACCTCTACAACTACGAGGTGATTGAAGCCATCGCGGAACTGTCGCTGTCGGTGGCGGATTTGCCGCTGACAATCTATGCCGACGTGGTCCAGAACCAGGATGTCAGCGACCATGAAAACGGCTGGCAGGCGGGCATCGTGCTCGGCAAGCTGGGCGGCTGGGGAAGCTGGGACGTGGGCTACGCCTACCAGGACCTGGAGGCCGATGCGGTTCTGGGGCTGCTCAGCGACTCCGACTTCGCCGGCGGCGGTACCGATGGCAAGGGCCAGCGCATCACCGGGAACATGGGTATCAACAAGCAGTGGTCGCTCGGTTTTACCTGGTACCTGAACAACGAGGCGGGCGAGGTGAATCGCGCCGATCGCGGTGGCGCACTGTCCTATGATCGCTTTATCGTCGATACCCAATTCAAGTATTGAGGCCCTCGTGCGATAAATTTGTTTACAGGTGTTGCAAAGCGGATTTGGTTCCTTATAATGCGCGCTTCTGGCAACGGCCAGACCACTGCGTCCCCTTCGTCTAGTGGTCTAGGACACCGCCCTTTCACGGCGGTAACAGGGGTTCGAACCCCCTAGGGGATGCCACATTCAAAACCCGGCTCAGGCCGGGTTTTTTTATGCCCGGGGAAAAATCCGGCGGGAAATGACGGCTGGTCCATTCCGCTTCGCAGGCGCCGCGCTCTGCGGGCTCCTGCTGGCCGGGCGTTCCGGGTTACACTGCGCGCAGCATTTCGCTGGAGGAGGGCGTTGCCCCGATGAGTCGTTTCTGGAGTGAACTGGCGTCCCGCCTGACGCCCTACGTGCCGGGTGAACAGCCCCGGGGAACGCGCCTGGTGAAACTGAACACCAACGAAAATCCCTATCCCCCGGCCCCGGGTGTGCTGGCGGCGATTGCGGCGGTGACCGGCGACCAGCTGCGCCGCTACCCGGACCCGGACTCCAGCGCACTGCGCGAGGCCTGTGCCGTCCGCGAAGGCCTGTCACCGGAGCAGGTGTTTATCGGCAACGGTTCCGATGAGGTATTGGCCCACGCCTTCGCCGCTTTGCTCAAGCACGAAACACCGCTGCTGTTCCCCGATGTGACCTACAGCTTCTATCCGGTGTGGAGCGAACTCTACGGCGTCGAGTGCAGACCGGTGCCGCTGCGCGAGGACTTCAGCGTAGCGGTGGATGACTATCGCGCCGGCAACGGGGCTATTCTTATCGCCAACCCCAATGCGCCGACCGGTGTCCTGCTGCCGCTGGCGGAAATTCGCCGGCTGCTGGACGCCAACCGCGACGCGGTCGTCCTGGTCGATGAGGCCTATATCGATTTTGGCGGCGAATCCGCGGTGGCATTGATTCCCGAGTACGACAACCTGCTGGTGGTGCAGACGGTGTCCAAGTCCCGCTCCCTGGCCGGGCTGCGGGTGGGCGTGGCCTACGGGCACGCCGAGCTCATCGAGGCGCTGGTGCGGGTCAAGGATTCCTTCAATTCCTATCCGCTGGACACTATTGCCCAGCAGGCCGCGCTGGCGTCGCTGCAGGACGAAGCCTGGTTCCGCGACTGTTGCGGGCGGGTGATGGCGACGCGCGATTTCACCGTGCGCGGGCTTGAAGAACTGGGTTTCGAGGTCCTGCCGTCGGCGGCCAATTTCGTGCTGGCGCGGCACCCGGATCACGCCGGCGAGGCACTGTTCACTGCACTGCGGGAGCGCGGCATCATCGTCCGCTATTTCAACAAGCCGCGGATCAGCGAGTTCCTGCGCATCAGCATCGGCACCGACGAACAGATGCAGGAACTGCTCTCGGCGCTGTCCGGAATTCTCGCGCCGCGCTAGCGGGCAGCGGGATTCCTCACGCCGGGCCGGGTTCGAGTATTTTTCCCGGGTTGAGAACGCCCTGTGGGTCGAGGGCCTGTTTGAGGCAGTGCATGGCCCGCAGTTCTTCCGGCGTCCGGCTGACCGGCAGCCAGGGGCGCTTCTCCAGGCCGATGCCGTGCTCGGCGGAAACCGAGCCCCGGAATTCCGCCAGCGGCGTGTACACCGCGCGTTCGACCGCCGGGCGCAGGCTTTCGGCCTGGTTTGCGGGCAGCTGCACCGCGAGGTGCAGGTTGCCGTCGCCGAGATGTCCCCACACCCAGAGCCGATGGCCTGGCACGCTGGCAGCCAGGGCCCCGGTGAGCCCGGCGACGTAGTTTTCCATTTCCGCGATCGGCAGCGAAATATCGTAGATCAGCGGCGTTCCGCCGTTGAAGACCTGCGCCACGTCGTCGCGCAGGGCCCAGAACGCCGCGCAGTCGGCCTGCGAATTGGCCAGCGCCGCATCGGCAATCAGGCCCTCGACCAGCGCGGACTCCAGGACCTGCTCGAACTGTTGCCGGTCGCCCTGGGGTTCCGCGCCCTGTGATTCCAGCAGGACATAGTAGGGGTAGTCCTGGGGCAGGGGCGGGCGGCCCTGCGCCGGCGGCGAGCTCACCAGCCGGTAGAAGTCCTGCCACATAGCCTCGAAGGCCGAAAGCCTGCCGCCCAGCCCGCGATCCACGTGCTTGAGCAGCGCGGCCACCTGGTCGAAGGATTCCACGCCCACCAGCGCCATGTCGTGACTTCGCGGCGCCTCGCGCAGGCGCAGCACCAGCCGGGTGATGACTCCGAGGGTGCCTTCGGAACCGATGAACAGCTGCTTCAGGTCGTAGCCCGCGTTGTTCTTGATAAGCCGGTTCATGTTCGACAACACGCTGCCGTCCGCCAGCACGACCTCCAGCCCGAGGACCATGTCGCGCATCATGCCGTAGCGGATCACCCGGTTGCCACCGGCGTTGGTGGCGGCGTTGCCGCCGAGCGTGGCGCTGCCGCGGGCGCCGAGGTCCAGCGGGAACATCAGGTCGTGATCCTCCACGGCCTCCTGCAGGGCCTGCAGGGTGACGCCGGCCTGCACCGTGGCGCAGCGCTGCTGCGGGTCGATGGATTCGATGGCGCGCAGGCGCTCGGTGGAAAGAATCACCTCCGCGGCAGCGGCGTCGGCGCCGTGCACGAGCCCGGTGAGGCCACCCTGGGTGACCACGCTGTGCTGATGCTGCTGGCAACAGCGCAGGACTGCGGCCACCTCTTCGGTGCTGGCGGGGCGGGCGAGGGCCAGGGCACGCAGGTGATCCTGTCGCCAGATGCCCGCGCTGCGGTCGGCGAGCTGGGTGGCGTCCAGTACCGCATTGTCGCCGATCAGTGCGCGCAGTTGCGCGACTATGTCCATGGGCCTTTCCTCCGGCAGGGTGTGGTCTGCGTGTCCTGCTGATTCGCCAGCATTACACAGCGGACCGGAGCAGGTCTATTGTAGTACTCTGGGCGCTCACGCCGGCCCCGCAGTAACAGGAAGGGTATGCCATGAACCAGCCATTTACCCCGGACAATCCCGTTATCCCCGAGGAATTCCAGCGGGTTTTTACCGCCCAGCAGGCCTGGTACCGGGCCCACCGCAACCCGGGCCGCGAGGAGCGGGTGGCGGACCTGAAAACCCTGCACCGCATGCTGGTGGAAAATCGCGAGGCGCTGGTCGAAGCCGTCAATGCCGACTACGGCACCCGCGCCCGCTTCGAAACCCTGATGGCGGAACTGCTGATGAACCAGGAGGGCCTGCTCGACGCGGCGAAGCAGGTCGGTAACTGGATGCGGCCGCAGAAGCGCTCGCTGGACCCCACCCAGTACCCGCTGGCAAAGGCCCGCCTGCTGCCCCAGCCGCTCGGGGTGGTCGGCGTGGTGGCGCCGTGGAATTTTCCCATCTCCATGGCGTTCGCACCGCTGACCGGTATCTTCGCCGCGGGCAACACCGCCATGGTCAAGCTGTCGGAAAATTCGAATACCCTCGCGCACCTGCTCAGGGAGATCAGCCCGCGCTATTTCCCCGAGGGCAAACTGGCATTCTTCGAGGACGGCGGCGGCCGCGGGCCGGCGTTCACCAGTATGCCTTTCGACCACCTGTTCTTTACCGGTTCTTCCGCCACGGGCCGGGCGGTGATGGCCAACTGCGCCCGCAACCTGACGCCGGTTACCCTCGAACTGGGGGGCAAGTCCCCCGCGGTGGTGGCGCCGGACTACCCCATGCGCAAGGCCGCCGAGCGGATCATGTGGGTAAAAATGTTCAACGCCGGGCAGATCTGCATCACTGTCGACTACCTGTTCGTGCCGGAAGACAAACTCGACGAGTTTGTCGCCGCAGCGAAGCGGGTGGCGGCGCGCCGCTATCCGCAGATCAACAACGGCGATTACACCGCCATCATCGACCAACGCGCCTTCGACCGTCTCGAGGCGACCCTGCAGGACGCCCGGGACAAGGGCGCACGCATCGTCGATTTACTCGAGGGGCAGAGCGCCGACGCCGGGCGCCGTATCATGGCGCCGCGCCTGGTACTCGACGCGAGCGACGACATGCAGATCCTGCAGCGGGAAATCTTCGGGCCGCTGTTGCCGGTCAAAACCTACCGCGAGGCGCAGGAGGTGATCGACTATATCGACGGCCGCGATCGACCGCTGGCGTTTTACCTGTACTCCAACGACCGGGAACTCGCACAGTGGTATATCGACAACACCATGTCCGGCGGCGTCACCGTCAATGACGGCCTGCTGCATTCCGCGGTGCACAGCCTGCCCTTCGGCGGCGTCGGCAACAGCGGCATGGGCCATTACCACGGCCGCGAGGGCTTCATCACCTTCTCCAAGCTGCGGCCGGTGTTCTACCAGGGACCGATCAGGACGCTCGACCTGCTGATGCCGCCCTACAAGGGGCTGGCGCAGAAACTGCTCGGCCTGATGCTGAAACTGAAGAGTTGAACTGGCGGCTTATCCGCATGCAAGAAGACAGGAGGCTGCCATGAACGGCGCCGAGAGCCTGATAAAAACCCTCGTCGCAAGCGGCGTGGAAGTCTGCTTTACCAATCCGGGAACCTCCGAGATGCACTTCGTCGCCGCGCTCGACGAGGTGGCGGGCATGCGCTGCGTACTGTGCCTGTTTGAAGGCGTGGTCAGCGGCGCCGCGCTCGGCTATGCCTCGATGGCGCGCAAACCCGCCAGTACCCTGCTGCACCTGGGGCCGGGATTCGGCAACGCCATCGCCAACCTGCACAATGCCCGCAAGGCGCACCTGCCGGTGGTCAACGTGGTGGGGGACCATGCCACCTACCACCAGCAGTTCGACGCGCCACTGACCTCCGATATCGCCGGCCTCGCCGCGCCGGTGTCGCACTGGGTGCACAGCTCCGTCGCTCCCGCGAATATCGCCCGGGATGGCGCCGAAGCCGTGCGCCAGGCGGGTAGCGGGCGCATCGCCACGCTGATTCTGCCGGCGGATGTTTCCTGGGGCGACAACCCCGGGGGCGCGGATGCGGCCGGGGAGGCCACACCGCCCGCTGCCGTGCCCGCCGCACGGATCGAACAGGCCGCGGCGCTGCTGCGTTCCGGCAAACCCACGCTGATCATGGCCGGGGGGCGAGAGGTCTCCGCGCAGCAGGGCATGCTGCTGGGGCGTATCGCCGCGGCGACCGGCGCGCACCTGATGACCGAGACCTTCCCGGCCCGGGTGCGCCGCGGGGCGGGTACGGCGCGCATCGAGCGCCTGCCTTACCTCGCGGAAATGGCAATCGACGTGCTGCGCGACTACCAGCACGTGCTGCTGGTGGGCTGCGGGCCGCCGGTGGGTTTCTTCGCCTACCCTGGCGTTCCCAGCGAACTCACCCAGCCCGCCTGCAAGACCCTGCAACTGGCCTCGCCGGAGGAGGATATCGACGGCGCCCTGGCAGCGCTGGCCGCAGCCTGCCACGCGGAAGGTGCGCTGGCGGCCTGCCACGGCCTGGAATTGCCCCCGCCGCCGGCAGGGCCGCTGGACGCCGGCAGCATCGCCCAGTCGCTGGCGCATTACCTGCCCGAGGACGCCATCGTGGTGGACGAAGGCATAACGGCGGGCATGGCCTGTTTCCCGGCCACTGCCAATGCGCGCCCCCACGACTGGCTCAGTGAAGCCGGCGGCTCCATCGGCTTCGGCCTGCCGGTCGCGGTCGGAGCCGCCATTGCCTGTCCGCAGCGCAAGGTCATTTGCCTGGAGGGCGATGGCAGCGCGATGTACACCATCCAGTCGCTGTGGTCCATGGCCCGGGAGGCGCTCGATATCACCGTGGTGCTTCTCAACAACGGCAAGTACAGCATCCTGGAACTGGAATTCCTGCGCACCGGCGCGCGCGGCGGCAAACCCGGGCCGAATGCCGCCAGCCTGCTGGACATCGGTTCCCCCGCGCTGGATTTCGCGGCGATGGCGCAGAGCATGGGGGTGGCGTCGGGCGTCGCCACCACGGCGGAGGAGTTCAACGCACTGCTCGCCGGGGCGCTGGCATCGCCCGGGCCTTTCCTGATCGATGCGCGGGTGCCGCCACTGGCGCTGGGTTGAGTTGATCCCGGAGTCCAGGTAAAGGCTGAGTTGCTGCGCAATTTAAATCTTGTGCCAGAGGTAGAGTGTGAGACGGGAACTGACTGCTGGAACCGTGCCGCGACATGGATGTCGCCGCCCGAGCCTGCACATGGATGTGCGCTTTTTGGCGTGTTCCAGCAGGCAGTTCCCGTTTCACGCTCGGGTAAAGTACTCCGGCGTCGAGGATTCAATATGGGCCACTTCCCATACGCGGTTGATTTGCGCCTTTTTCGAGCGCGGATTAGCATGGTCCTCCGCTAAACATCGACATAAGGACAACAACAGGTGGACAGGGTAGAGCAGTTGCTGGGCCAGGCCCGGGATGCAACGGGGCTGAACAATTTCGGTGAGGACAGTTTCCGCGAGGGACTGGAACGGCTGGTCGCCTCGGCTGACGCGGAGGCCGATTTCAATCCGGCGGGAAAGATGGGCTTCGACATGCAGATTGTCGGCCTGTTGTGCAATCGCCTGCGGATCGAAGACTGGTATTCGCGGCACCCCGAAATCGACGAGCAGGAAATTGTCGCGCCCCTGATCGGCCTGGGGCTGCCGCGCACCGGGTCGACGGCGCTGTCCTGCCTGCTGGCGGAAGACCCGGCGATTCGCTACCTGCGCAACTGGGAATCCAACGAACCCTGCCCGCCGCCCGAACTTGCCACCCAGCACGACGATCCACGTATTGCCCGGGCGGAAGAGATGATGCGCCGTCGGGACGAGCATTTCCCGCGGATGAAGGCCATGTTGCCGAGTACGGCGACGGGGCCCATGGAGTGCCAGAATTTAATGGGCTTCGATTTCAAGTCGCAGATTTTCCAGGCCTTCGGCAACATCCCCGGCTACGTGCACTGGCTCAATCACGAGGCTGACCTGGTGTCGACCTACCGCTACGTGAAACGCGTGCTCAAGCTCCTGCAGTGGCGCTGCCCGCCGACCAACTGGCGACTGAAAAACCCCTCGCATTCGCTGTTTATCGACGCCCTGGACGCAGTGTTTCCCGACGCGCGCTTCTGGATGACCCACCGCGACATCGGCAGTGTAATTCCCTCGGTGGCGGACCTGTATTTCGAGCTGCGCCGCAACGGCTGCGACAACGTCGATCTTCACGCCATTGGCGCCGAGGTGACCGATTTCTGCGAACTGGGCATGCGACGGATGATCGCCTTCCGCGACGCGGGTAACGAGGCGCGCTTCTTCGATATCCATTTCGCGCCTTTCCAGCAAGACCCATTCCCGGCAATGGCGGCGCTCTACGAGTTTCTCGGCGAGGAATTCACTGTGGAGACCCGCGAGCGCATGCAGGACTGGCGGCGCGAGAACGCCCGGGACAAGTTCACCATCGAGCGCACGCCGCCGGAGACCTTCGGCATCGATTTCGCGCAACTGGCGCAGCGCTTCGCGTTCTACAACCAGCGCTTCGGCATCGCGGCTGCGCGCTGAGAATCAGTCCTCCAGCAATGCGTTGAGGAAGCTGACCCGCCGGGCCTCGGCCTCCCGGCGCAACACCGTCGTGTCCAGCTCGAAGGCGACCCCCGGAATGGTCTCGTTGACCCTGGGGTTGCCCACCCACCAGACGATGCGGCAGACCCGGCGTTTTATGCGCCAGCCCTGTGCAGTGCGCACCAGCTGGTCGTCGTACCAGCCGCTGCCGTCCCACAGCGGGTTGCCGTCGGTGGCCTTGCGCACCAGCCGCCAGGTACCGTTGGTGAGCGCGGTGGCAGTATCCCCGCGCACGTCCACCAGGTGATTCATCATGCTGTGCTGGGTGCTGTCGAAGGGATCGTGGAAGGCGCCGAAGTCGCGCTTGAAACTCTCCCGGTCGTACCAGTGGGCGGGCTCGCTGAAGTCAGCCTCCACGTCCTCGGTAAATACCCGGTCGAACAGGTCCCAGCGCTGGCTGTCCACGGCGAAACCGTAGAGGTTGATGATCTGGGTGATTTCGCTGATGTCTGCGTGCGACATGCTCTGGGGCTCCCGGGGCCTGCGGCCCTTGTTATTTTGTGAGCTGGTGGCAGTTTACGGAGCCACCAAAATATAGAAAGCGGGTTTTACAATGGGGGTCAATTGCTTCGTCGTCAAGTGCTGAGGCCCTGGCGGAGTTACTGTCGAATGGTGGTTCATGTGCCGCGGGTAGAGTGTGAGACGGCTCCTGAATGCTGGAACCGTGCGGCGACAGGACGTCGCCGCCCGAGCCTGCACATGGATGTGCGCTTTTTGGCGTGTTCCGGCAGGCAGGAGCCGTTTCACGCTCGGCGAGTACCCCACAACCAGGTCCAAATCCAGCCACTATCTCCTTGATTGGCGTTCACGGCTTGCAGCCCGCGGTCGATTCCATCACAATACGCGCCCTCTGCGCCGGTGGGCCCTCAACCGGCAATTTCAGGCGCAGGTTCTGTGGTGGCCCAGGCGGTCCCCCCGCAACGATAGGTAGTGAACCCCGCCAGGCCCGGAAGGGAGCAACGGTAATTATCGACTCGTGTGCCGGGGTGTGGCTGTCTGGGCCATCTCCATTTCAGGGCCCACTGCCGGCTCGCCGGAGTTTCTGTCTCGCGGGCGGTGGTGTATCCTCAGACCCTTTGGGTTAAATAGATAACAGGGTATGTCCTACCAGGTCCTCGCGCGCAAATGGCGGCCGAAAAGCTTCCGGGAAATGGTCGGCCAGGAGCACGTGCTGCGCGCGCTCATCAACGCCCTGGACCACGACCGCCTGCACCACGCCTACCTGTTCACCGGCACCCGCGGGGTCGGTAAAACCACCATTGCCCGTATCCTCGCCAAGTGCCTGAACTGCGAGCGCGGCGTCAGTTCCGAGCCCTGCGGCGAGTGCGGCGCCTGCCGGGAAATTGCCGAGGGCCGCAGCGTCGACCTGCTGGAAGTGGACGCGGCCTCGCGCACCAAGGTGGAAGACACCCGCGAACTGCTGGAAAACGTCCAGTACGCGCCCACCAATTCGCGCTACAAGGTCTACCTCATCGACGAGGTGCACATGCTCTCGACCAGCAGCTTCAACGCGCTGCTGAAAACCCTCGAGGAGCCGCCGCCCCACGTCAAGTTCCTGCTCGCCACCACCGACCCGCAGAAGCTCCCGGCCACCGTGCTCTCGCGCTGCCTGCAGTTCAACCTCAAGAACATGCCGCCGGAGCAGATCGTCGGCCACCTGTCGAACATTCTCGACAAGGAGATGATCAGCTTCGAGGAACCGGCCCTGTGGCTGCTGGCGCGCGCCGCATCCGGCAGTATGCGCGATGCCCTGAGCCTGACCGACCAGGGCATCGCCTTCGGTTCGGGTAAACTGCTGGAAGTTGATGTCCGCGCCATGCTCGGCAGTGTCGACCTCGGCTTCATTCACGAGGTCATGGAAAAAATTGCCGCCGGGGAACCCCGGCCGGTGCTGGACGCTGTGGCGAGAATGGCGGAACACGGCGCCGACTTCGACAACAGTGTCGACGAACTGATTTCCCTCCTGCACCGGGTCGCCCTGGCGCAGGCGGTGCCGGATACGGTAGACAACAACTGGGGGGATGCCGAGGCCTTGAGCGCCCTGGCCGCCGCGATTACCGCGGAGGACGCCCAGCTTTACTACCAGATCGCCATCAACGGAAAGCGCGACATGGGCCTGGCGCCGGAACCGCGCACCGGTTTCGAAATGCTGCTGCTGCGGATGCTGGCCTTCCGTCCCGCGTCGGCAGCACAAGCGCCCGGCGGTTCCGCTAAACCCGGACCCGCGGCAGCACCGCAGGGTGATAATGCCGAGACTGCCCGCGCCGCCACCAGGGAGGCGCCGGAACCGCTAAAAAAGTCCCCTGAGCCACAGGCGGAGCCCGCGCCGGTCCGGGTTCCCGAACCGCCCGTGGCGGCGCGCGAAACCGCTGTGGAAGCGCAGCCTCCCGCGGTACCGGAGCTGGCAAGGCCGACAGCGCCGCCACCGGTGCAGCCGGCGCAGCAGCCGGCGGCAACGCCCTCCCGCAGCAGCCCGGGAGCGGGCGCAGGGCAGGCGATGGTGGCGCCGGAGCAATGGGTCGAATTGATCGACCGGCTGGGGCTGGTCGGTGTGGTGCACAGCGTCGCCAGCAACATGGCCCTGGCCCACGTCAACGACAACCGGCTGCGCTTCGTGCTGGACGCCGGTAATGCGGCACTGTTCAACGAGAGCCACGAGACCAAGCTGCGCCTGGCCCTGCAGAACTACTTTGAGCGCGAACTGTCGGTTACCGTGGAGATCGGCCAGCCGCACGCGGAGACCCCCGCAATGCGCCGCCTGCGCCTGGCCGGAGAGCGCCAGCAGCAGGCGGTAGAGGAAATCGAAAAGGATCAGCGCCTGCAGGGGCTGATGGCACGTTTTGACGGGCGGCTGGATCACAGCTCGATCGCGCCGCTGGATTCGTGAGGACACAGCAATGAAAAATCTTTCAGACCTGATGCAGCAGGCACAGCAACTGCAAGCGGACATGCAAAAAGCCCAGGAAAATCTCGCCCATGCCGAAGTGCGTGGCGAGGCGGGCGCGGGACTGGTCAGCGTGGTCATGACCGGCCGCCACGACGTCAAGCGGGTGACCATCGATCCTTCCGTACTGCAGGAGGACAAGGAAGTGCTGGAAGACCTGCTGGCCGCCGCGGTCAACGACGCGGTACGCAAGGTCGAGGCGCACAACCGCGAGGCGATGTCCGGCCTCGCCTCCGGGCTGAACCTGCCCGGTGGCATGAAGTTTCCCTTCTGAGGTTGCCGCGCACACATGCAATTCAGTCCCGCCCTGCTGGCCCTGATCGAGGCCCTGCGCTGCCTGCCCGGTGTGGGTCCGAAATCCGCCCAGCGCATGAGCCTGCACCTGCTGGAGCGCGATCGCGCAGGCGCCGGTGAACTCGCCCGCCGGCTGCAGGAGGCTATCGAGCGCATCGACCACTGCAGCCGCTGCCGCAACCTCACCGAACTGGAGGTCTGTGAAATCTGTGCCGACCCCCGCCGCGATGCGGCGACCGTCTGCGTGGTGGAGACCCCGGCGGATGTGCTGGCGGTCGAATCCAGTGGCAGCTATCGCGGGCAGTACTTCGTGCTGATGGGGCACCTTTCGCCGATCGACGGCATCGGCCCCGAGGAACTGGGCCTGGATCACTTCCAGAAGCGGGTGCTGGAGGAGGGCGTGACCGAGGTTATCCTCGCCACCAACCCCACCGTCGAGGGCGAGGCGACAGCCTGGTACCTGGCGGATGCGCTGCGCAGCCGCGGCATCAAGGTCAGCCGGATCGCCCACGGGGTGCCGCTGGGTGGCGAACTGGAATACGTGGACGGCTCGACGCTGGCGCATGCCTTCTCCGGCCGCCGTCCGCTGGAATAGGAAGAACTGGATGGACTGGCAATTAATCGAATCCGACGCTGCGCTCGCCGGCCTGCTGGCGCGCGCCGAGGGCTGCAGCGCGGTGATGGTCGACACCGAGTTCATGCGCCGCAACACCTTTTTCCCGCAGGTGGCACTGCTGCAACTGTGCTTTGACGACTGTGACGCCGCCGGTACCGCGTGGCTCATCGATCCCCTGAAGGTCACCGAACTGGATCCCCTGCGCGCGTTGCTGCAGGATGCCCGCGTGGTCAAGGTACTGCACTCGGCCAGCGAGGATCTCGAGGTCTTTCAGCGCTGGCTGGGCGTCCTGCCGGCACCGCTGTTCGACACCCAGAAGGCGGCGGCGCTGGTGGGCATGGATTTTGGCCTCGGCTACCGTAACACCGTGCTGGAACTGTGCGGCGAGGACCTGCCCAAGGGGGAAACCCGCTCCGACTGGCTGCAGCGGCCGCTCACCGAGTCCCAGTGCCACTACGCCGCGCAGGACGTGATCTGGCTGTTGCAGGTCTACCACATCCTCGCACAGCGCTGCCGCGAGCAGGATCGCTTCGACTGGGTCCTGGAAGAGGGCGCAGCCGCCTGCAACGGGCTCGCCTCGGACGTCGGCGGCTACTACCTGCGAATCAAGCAGGCCTGGAAGCTCGCCCCGCGGCAGCTGGCGACCCTGATTGCGGTCTGCGACTGGCGCGACCAGGTGGCGCGGGATGAGGATCGCCCGCGCAGCTGGATCATCGACGACCAGGCCTGTATGCAACTGGCCCGGCTGCAACCGCGGGACATGGGCCAGCTGCGCGGCAAGGTCGAAATGCACCCGCGGGTCCTGCGCCGCCACGGCGAGGCCCTGCTCGAACTGGTAGCCGCCCAGGATCACCTGTCCCCGGAGCAGCTGCCCGAAACGCTGCCGGAACCCCTCGCGGCGCGCCAGCGCGATCAGCTGAAGCAGCTCAAGCAGCGCCTTGAGCACATCGGCAGGGACCTCGGCATCGCCCCGCAAATGCTGCTGTCCAGCCGGGACCTCGAACAACTGTTGCGCGATGGGGCGGCAAAGCCGCCGCAGTGGCAGGGCTGGCGCCAGCCGCGGGTGATCGAACCCCTGTGCAACTACCTGCGGGAGCTTGCCGCGTGAAACGACTGGTGGAAATTTTCTGCAGCTCCCGGCGCGCGGAGATGTACCTCTACGTGGACCGGGCCAAAGGCTTCGAGGACATTCCAGAAGCCCTGATGCAGCAGTTCGGCGAGCCGCGCAGCATCATGCTGTTGATGCTGGAGCCTGGACGCAAACTGGCGCGCGCAGACGCCGCCGAGGTGCTGGCGCAGATCGAGGCCCGGGGCTACTACCTGCAAATACCGCCGACGCCAGAGGAACTGCTGCGCCGGGAGAAGGCCGGTGACTGAATGGTGGCACGAGCTGTCACTGGCGGAATTGAACCCGCAGCAGTGGGAGGAATTGTGTGACGGCTGCGGCCGCTGCTGCCTGCACAAGCTGGAAGACGAGGATAGCGGTGAAGTGTTCTATACCCGGGTGCACTGCCGTTTCCTGGATGCAGCGACCTGCCGCTGCAGCGACTACCGCAAGCGCTCGCAGCTGGTGCCCGAGTGTATAACCCTGGTGCCGGACATGGTCGGTGATCTCGACTGGCTGCCCTCCACTTGTGCCTATCGCCTGCGCGCCCGCGGCGAGCGCCTGCCGGACTGGCATCACCTGGTGTCGGGTTCGCGGGAAACGGTGCACTCGGCGGGTATTTCGATCCGCGGCCGAACCCTGCCGGAGCAAAACGTGCACCCCGACAGTTACGAGGAACTCATCGTGACCTGGGTGGAATAGGAGTGATGACAAGTGCTGAGTGACAGTTCCTACCATACCGCCATGGCGGTCTACCTCGGTGCCGGTGCCCTCGCGGTATTGCTGCTGGCGTGGTGGCTGCTGCGCCGCTGGCCGGGTTTCCCCAGCCTGCTGCTGGTGCTGCTCAGCGCCGCCCTGTTGCTGACCCCCGCCTACCCCAAGGAAGGCGTTACCACTTTCGCCCCGGCGCTGGTGGTGGCGGCCTTCCAGTATATGACCGCCGGCGCGGAGGCCGCCCAACACGCCCTGCGGCCGCTGGTTGCGGCGTCGCTGGTCGCACTGTTGCTCGCGGTGCTGCTGCGTTTCACCGTGTTACGGCGTGCCCGCCAGTCCACTGCCCCCGGGGCCGGGGAGGATGGCGGCTGATGCGGCACCGCGCCGGCTTCCCGAGCCTGCTTCCCGCGCTGCTTGTCCTGTTGCTTTCCAGTGCCGTTGCCGCGGGGGCACCTCCGGTTATCGCAGCCGCCGATTTGCGCCTGCTGGTCGATGCCTCCGCCAATATGCGCGACTCGGATCCCGATGGCCAGCAGGTCCGGGATGCGCTGCGACTCGGCCTGGCGCTGCTGCCGGATGGCGCCAGCGCGGGTGTCTGGCTATTTGCGGATACGGTGAGCGAGCTGGTTCCCTACGGGCGTGTGGACGACGCCTGGCGCCGGCGGGCGAAGGCCGCGCTGGCTGCCTACCCGGCTCATCCCGGGGGCAGCCAGCGGGATATCCCCGCCGCCCTGCAGGCGGCGCTGTTCGATCTCGACACACTCGATAACACCCGTCGCACCAGCCTCCTGTTGCTGACCGACGGGCGGGTGACGGTCGCCCGGTCCCCCATGCTGAACGCGGCCGCCGCCCGCGAGGTCCTCGAGCAACTGGCGCCGCAACTCGATGAAAAGGGTATTTCGGTGCATACCATCGCGCTTGCCGACCAGGTGGATGGCAGCTTCCTGCAGGCGCTGGCCGCATCCACCGGGGGAGTGGCAGTGCACGCCGACACCGCCGCGACCCTGCCCGATGACATCCTGCGGGTGCTCACCCGTGCGGCCGACATTAACCGCCTGCCGCTCGCGGACGACGGCTTTGTGGTCGATGAGCAGACGACGCGTATCAGCCTCTTGCTGCGCGGTGAACGCGACAGTGGCGATGCGTTGCGCGACCCGGCGGGGAAGCGCATCAGCCTGGTATCAGCTGAAGCGGGCGCCGAGGTGATTCACAGTGGGGACATTACCCTGGTCACGGTCGATGCTCCGGCGCCGGGAACCTGGCAGCTGGCGGTCGCAGAGCGTGACCGGGCCCAGGTGTTGCTGCGCGCCGGCCTGCAATTGGATGCGCTGCCCGAGCAGGGCTCGCGCCAGGCGGCGGGGGCGAGCGTAGCGCTGCGCCTGCAGCTCGCGGCCTCCGGCGAATCGCCGGCCCCGGCATTTCCCGGGGCAGCGCCGCGCGTGGATATCGTAATTTCCGGCCCGGATGATACCCTGCGCCGCATCGAGGACCAGGCGATCGAAGCGTCTGCTGACGGCGGCTATCGCGTCGTGCTGCCCGCCCTGGAGACCCCCGGGGAATACCGGGTGCTGGTCGACTTTGCCGCGGGAGACATTCGCCGGCAGTTGCCGCTGTTCCTCGAGATGGTCTCTGCCGATGGCCAACCGACCCTGGTGACCCGGGGCGACGCCCCGGAATACGACGGTTTCCGCCTGCCCCTGCTGTTGCTCGGCAGTTGCAGTGCGGCCGGCCTGGGCCTGCTCTGGCTGGTCCTGCGCAGGCGCCAGCGGCGCAAGCTGGAGATCTGGCGCAGGCGGGCAGAGCAGTTGCGCGCCACTCCCGATCCCGCACTGCGGCGGGCGGCCCTGTCCGCCGCTCAGCCGGCCAATGACAGCGCCTCGCTTGAATCGGGCCCTGCCACTCAGTAACCTTTGTACTTTTGTTCTAGCACGGGATGTACACCATGAAATTTGAAGGCACCGAGCGCTATGTCGCTACCGATGACCTGCGGATGGCGGTCAACGCGGCGGTCGCGCTGCAGCGCCCGCTCCTGATCAAGGGCGAGCCGGGCACCGGCAAGACCCTGCTGGCGGAAGAGGTGGCGGCGGGGCTGGGCAAGCGCCTGATCCAGTGGCATATCAAGTCCACCACCAAGGCCCAGCAGGGGCTGTACGAGTATGACGCGGTGTCCCGCCTGCGCGACTCCCAGCTCGGCGACGAGAAAGTCCACGATATCGCCAACTACATCAAGCGCGGCAAGCTGTGGGAAGCCTTTGCGGCGGACGAGCAGGTGGTGCTGCTGATCGACGAGATCGACAAGGCCGATATCGAGTTCCCCAACGACCTGCTGGTCGAGCTGGATCGCATGGAGTTCTTCGTCTACGAGACCGGCGAAACCATCAAGGCGAAGCAGCGGCCGATCATCATCATCACCAGTAACAACGAAAAGGAACTGCCCGACGCCTTCCTGCGCCGCTGCTTTTTCCACTTTATCAATTTCCCCGACCGCGACACCATGCGCGAGATCATCGCCGTGCACTACCCGAGTATCGCCCAGGACCTGGTCGCCGAGGCGCTGGATGTGTTCTTCGACCTGCGCGAGATTCCCGGCTTGAAGAAGAAGCCCTCCACCTCCGAGCTGATCGACTGGCTGAAACTGCTGATGGCGGACGAGATTCCCGACGAGATCCTCAAGGAGCGCGATCCCACCAAGGCCATCCCGCCCCTCTACGGCGCGTTGATGAAAAACGAGCAGGACGTGCACCTGCTGGAGCGCCTGGCTTTCATGCACCGCCGCGAAATGCGCTAGTGGTGCCTGATACGCCATGTTAGTCAATTTTTTCCAGGGCCTGCGCGACGCCGGCGTCCCGGTGACCACACGGGAACTGCTCGACCTGATCGAGGGCCTGCAGCGCCACGTGGTGTTCGGTTCGGTGGATGACTTTTACTATTTCAGCCGCGCCTGCATGGTCAAGGACGAGAAATACTTCGACCGCTTCGATCGCG
Organism: Haliea sp. E17; assembly: GCF_048323675.1. Classification (NCBI taxonomy): domain Bacteria; kingdom Pseudomonadati; phylum Pseudomonadota; class Gammaproteobacteria; order Cellvibrionales; family Halieaceae; genus Haliea; species Haliea sp. E17. The sequence continues at coordinate 783,920 of NZ_JBLWFK010000002.1, read as the reverse complement.
CCTTCGGCCTGCATTTCAAGAACCTCGAGGCGCTCGACGATGTCATCGAAGCGCTGATCCCCGACGACTGGCTGCGCACGGAATTCCTCAAGCAGTTGTCGGAGGAGGAGAAGGCGAAAATCGAATCCCTCGGCGGGCTGGAAAAGCTGATCGAGGAATTCAAGAAACGCCTCGAGGAACAGAAAAAGCGCCACCAGGGCGGCAGCAAGTGGATCGGGACCGGCGGTACCTCGCCCTTCGGCCAGGAGGGTTACCATCCCGAGGGCATCCGGGTCGGCCCCAACGGGCGCAACCAGCGGGCGGTGAAAGTCTGGGACCGGCGCGACTTCAAGAACCTCGACGACAGCGTCGAACTGGGCACCCGCAATATCAAGGTCGCCCTGCGCCGGCTGCGCAAGTTCGCCCGCACCGGCGCCGCCGATGAACTGGACCTGGACGACACCATCCACTCCACCGCCCGCAACGCCGGCCTGCTGGATATCAAGATGGTGCCGGAGCGGCACAACGCGGTGAAGGTCCTGCTGTTTTTCGATGTCGGCGGTTCCATGGACCCCCACGTGAAAGTCTGCGAGGAACTGTTCTCGGCGGCCCGCACCGAGTTCAAGCACATGGAGTACTTCTACTTCCACAATTTCATTTACGAAAGCGTGTGGAAGAACAATATCCGCCGGCACAACGAGCGCACCCAGCTACTGGATGTGATGCACAAGTACAGCCACGACTACAAGGTGATCTTCATTGGTGACGCCTCGATGTCGCCCTATGAAATCCTGCAGCCCGGTGGTTCCGTGGAGCACTGGAACCAGGAAGCCGGGGCGGTGTGGATGACCCGCCTGCGCGAGGTCTACGACAAGGTGGCCTGGATCAACCCGGTGCCCCGGGATGAGTGGCACTACACCCAGTCCGTGGGTGTGGTGCGGGAACTGGTGGAAGAGCACATGTATCCCCTGACCCTGAAGGGCCTTGAGGATGCGATGGGCTACCTCTCGAAATAATCCGCCTGTCTCAGGGGTTTTCCGCGTAGGCGATCAGCGCCGCGGTTACCGCCACGTTGAGCGATTCGACGCCGCGCTGCATGGGAATACCCAGCCCGCGGCTGGCGAGTTTCCCAACGGCCGCGGAAACCCCGCTGGTTTCGTTCCCCAGCACATAGATCGCGTGTCCCGCGGGGCGGTAGCCAAACAGCGACTCGACCGCATCCGCCCGCAGGCTGAGGATTTCGCAACCCTGCCCGGCGCACATTTCCAGGGCCTGGGGCAGGGCGTCGCAGAGCACCAGCGGCGCCTTGTACACGGTGCCGGCACTGGCCTTGATCACCAGCGGCCCGAGGGCCGCATTGCCCCTGCGTGACCAGAGCACGGCGTCGATGGCGCCGGCGGCGGCCGAGCGCAGGATCATGCCGAGATTCTGCGGATTGGTAATGCCGTCCAGCGCCAGGATGCGCTGGCGCGGTAACCCGGGCAGTTCCGCCAGGTAGGCGTCGAGGCCGCGAAACTCCGGGCACAGGATATCCAGCGCGACGCCCTGGTCCTGCTTGCCGTTTTTCGAGATGCGGGCCAGTTCGTCCCGGGAATGGTGGCTGACCGGCACATTGCGGCGCCGCGCTTCGGCCAGCAGTTCGCCGACGATCCCGCCCTGGCGGTTGCTGTCGGCGAGGTGCAGGCGATGGCATTGCAGGTCGGCGTCGCGCAGCGCCTCCAGCACCGGTTTGCGGCCGTAGATGGTCAGCACCCGGTCAAAGAACGCTTTTTTCTCGCGGTAGCTGTCACTGGATTCGTTCATCGGGGGCTGGTGGCTCTTGCAAAGTCGCTGGGCGGCGCTATGGTAGCGCCGTGGCGCGCGGGTTCCAACCGCGCGGGATCATCCAATCAAACAGCGGAGAGAGCCGCATGCTCACACTCTACGGCACCGCCGCCTGCCACCTGTGCGAACTGGCCGCAGAATTGCTGGACGCCAGCGGCGCGCCTTACCGGGAGGTCGATATCAGCGAATCCGACGTCCTGTTCGAGCGCTACGGGCTGACTATCCCGGTGCTGCAGCGGGAGGACGGCGGCGAACTCAACTGGCCCTTCGACGCAGCCCTGCTGGGGGAGTTTCTCGCCGCCGGTTGAATCAGTCGCCGACCCGCACCGCCAGCACATCGCGCTTGGCGCCGTGCAGCACACCGTTGGCTGTGGAGCCCATGAGCAGGGCGAGGCCGTAGCGGCCGTGACTGCCGACCACGATCAGGTCCGCCTCGATCTCCTCGGCGGCGGCATGGATTTCAACTTCCGGACGGCCCAGCACGATATGCTGGTGTGACTCGTCGATACCGTGTTTCGCGCCGAAGCGCTGCAGTTGCTGCCTGGCCTGAGTCTGGATTTCATCCTGCAACCCGGAAAAATCCATCGGAATGTCCACGCCGTAGGCGAAGCTCAGCGGCTCGATAACATGAATCACGTGCAGTTCGTTGTCGCCGCCCTCGGCGACGGCACGGGCGCGCTGCGCCACCAGGTCGGATTCGTCACTGAGATCAACGGCAATCAGGATTTTTTTGTAGTGGGCCATTTTCAGCCTCCGGCTATGACTTTCGCATAAGTTATAGCATAGTTCGGCTGCCGGGGAACGGGGTGAAGTTGACCTTGATCAAGACAAAATGAAATACATCGCTATCGCGATCTGAATTACGTGCCACTGGTAGAGCGTGAGCCAGAGTATGCCCGCTGGAACCGTGCGGCGACATGGAAGTCGCCGCCCGAGTCTGCACAGGGATGTGCGCTTTTTGACGTGTTCCGGCGGGCATACTCTTCACGTTCGGCGGAATTGCTCGCGAATCCGGAACTCAATCAAATGGAACAGCCACTATAATTGTGCACGCGGACAGATGGCCCACAATATCCATGAAATGGAACCAAATCTGTTGAAATACCTGATAATCCTTTTCGTCGTAGCCCTGGCCCTGGCGCCACTGACCCACTTCCTGCCCAGCAAGCGTCAGCGCCAACTCGCCCGCCTGCGCGAATACGCTGCCGTACACGGCCTGTTCGTGGAATTCCGCAACCTGCCGGGGGCGCGGGAAGGCGAGCGCGCCGAGCAGGTTATTTATTACGGCAAGCGCCTGCCCGCTTCGCGGGGCGAACCGCGCCGCCAGCGGGCCTGGATCGGCGGTGCGGGCCACTGGCGCGGCGCCGGTCACCGCGATCCTGTGCCCACCGCAACCGAAGGGTTTCCCGCGCAGATACTGGCCTGTAGCGAGGACGAAGGCAGCTGCGGCGCGTACTGGAAAGAGGACGGCGAAGAGGCCGATGTGGCGGCAATCGTCGCTGCGCTGGAGGCCTGGAGCGGGGTCGAAAAAGCGGCCTGAGGGGCAAACTGATTCGGCCAGATTCTGTATTCGCCCTTGACCCTGACCGCGCCGGGACTTATATATGCCACTTTTCCGGCACCGGGGTTGAGGGATGGACCTCGGTGAAATATTGATCAGCAGGGCACAATGGGCAAATCACTCGTAATCGTCGAATCGCCGGCCAAGGCCAAGACCATCAACAAGTATCTGGGATCGGATTTTGTTGTCAAATCCAGTGTCGGCCACATCCGCGACCTGCCAACGGCAGGCAGCGGCACGACGACCGACCCGAAAGAACGGGCGGCGCAGGCGGCGATCACCCGCAAAATGAGCCCCGAGGAAAAAGCCGAGCACAAGAAAAAGAAGGCCCGCGAACAACTGGTCCGGCGCATGGGTATCGACCCGGAAAACGGCTGGAAGGCCGATTACCAGGTGCTGCCCGGCAAGGAAAAAGTGGTCGAGGAATTGAAAAAGCTGGCCAGCAAGGCCGATTCGGTTTACCTCGCAACCGACCTTGACCGCGAGGGGGAGGCAATCGCCTGGCACCTCAAGGAAGCCATTGGCGGCGACGACTCCCGTTTCCAGCGCGTGGTGTTCAACGAAATCACCAAGAAGGCGATCACCGAGGCCTTCCAGAAACCCGCCCAGCTCGACCAGGCGCGGGTCAATGCCCAGCAGGCGCGTCGCTTCCTCGACCGGGTGGTGGGCTACATGGTCTCGCCGCTACTGTGGGCGAAAATCGCCCGCGGCCTGTCCGCGGGCCGGGTGCAATCGGTGGCGGTGCGCCTGATTGTCGAGCGCGAGCGGGAAATCCACGCGTTTATCCCCGAGGAGTACTGGGAGATCCACGCGGACCTGCAAACCGGCGGCAATGAGGACGTGCGCTTCCAGGTGCGCAAGCACAACGGCGAAAACTTCCGTCCCGACAACGAGGCGGATGCCAGCAAGGCCACCGCCGAACTGGGCGCGCAAAGCTATACCGTGAGCGGGCGCGAGGACAAGCCGACCAGTTCCAAACCGCCGGCGCCGTTTATCACCTCGACCCTGCAGCAGGCCGCGAGCACCCGCCTCGGATTCTCGGTGAAGAAAACCATGATGCTGGCCCAGCGCCTCTATGAGGCGGGCTACATCACCTACATGCGTACCGATTCCACCAACCTCAGCGACGAGGCGGTCGGCGCCTGCCGCGAGTACATCAAGGCGAATTTCCCGGCCAAATACCTGCCCGAGGCGCCCAACCGCTACAGCGCCAAGGAAGGGGCCCAGGAGGCGCACGAGGCGATCCGCCCCTCCGACGTCAAGGTGACGCAGAATTCCCTCTCCGGGATGGAGCGCGATGCAGAGCGCCTCTACGAGTTGATCTGGCGCCAGTTCGTGGCCTGCCAGATGCCCCCGGCCCAGTACCTGTCCACCACGGTGACGGTCAAGGCGGGGGAGTACGAGCTCAACGCCAAGGGCCGGATCATCCGCTTCGACGGCTATACCCGGGTCCAGTCCCCGGCGGGGCGCAGCAAGTCCGAGGATACCGTGCTGCCGGACATGAAAGCCGGCGACACACTGAGCCTGCAAAAGCTCGACCCGGCCCAGCATTTCACCAAGCCGACCCCGCGCTACGGCGAGGCCAGCCTGGTGAAGGAACTGGAAAAGCGCGGCATCGGCCGGCCGTCCACCTACGCCTCGATCATCTCCACCATCCAGGACCGCGGCTACGTGCGCCTGGAGAACAAGCGCTTTTACGCGGAGAAGATGGGCGAGATCGTCACCGACCGCCTGCAGAAGTGTTTTACCGAGCTGCTCGACTACGGCTTTACCGCCTCCATGGAGGAGCGCCTCGACCAGGTGGCCGAGGGCGCGCGCGACTGGCGCGATCTGCTGGACAGCTTCTATGCGGAATTCAGCGAGCTGCTGGAACAGGCGGGGGAGCCCTATCCCGGCGGGATGCAGGCCAACGAGCCGACCATGACCGACATCCCCTGTGCCAAGTGCGGGCGGCCGATGCAGATTCGCACCGCCAGCACCGGGGTGTTCCTCGGCTGTTCCGGCTATGCCCTGCCGCCCAAGGAGCGCTGCAAGCACACCATCAACCTGGTGCCCGGCGACGAGGCGATCCGCGAGGACGCCGATGACGAGGCGGAGTCGCGCCAGCTGCTGGAGCGGCATCGCTGCAAGAAGTGCAATTCGGCGATGGACAGCTACCTGATCGACGAGACCCGCAAGTTGCACGTCTGCGGCAACAACCCGGACTGCGATGGCTTCGAGATAGAGACCGGTAAATTCAAGATCAAGGGCTACGATGGCCCGGTGATCGAGTGCGACAAGTGTGGCGCCGAGATGCAGCTCAAGACCGGGCGCTTCGGCAAGTATTTCGGCTGCACCGCCGAAGAATGCAAGAACACGCGCAAATTGTTGCGTAATGGTGAGGCGGCGCCGCCCAAGATGGACCCGGTGCCCATGCCGGAACTCGCCTGCGAGAAAGTCGAGGATCACTACGTGCTGCGCGACGGCGCCGCCGGCCTGTTCCTGGCCGCCAGCCAGTTCCCGCGCAACCGGGAAACCCGTGCGCCGTTCATCGACGAGATCCTGCCGCACAAGAAGGAAATCGACCCCAAGTACGCCTTCCTGTTCTCCGCGCCAGTCGAGGACAGCGACGGCAACCGGGTCCAGGTGCGCTACAGCCGCAAGACCAAGGAGCAGTACCTGATGACCGAGGAGGACGGCAAGGCCACCGGCTGGAAGGCGTTCTATCGCGGCGGTCGCTGGGACGTGGAGCAGGGCCGGGGCAGGGCCCCGAAATAACATGGCGTATTCCGCTCGCGGCCAGGCCAATCACTGCCTGTACCTGGCGCGCATCCTGGGCGCCGCCTGGCGTCGCGACAGCGACGCCCAGTCCGTGGCGGCCAGCACCCTGGCTCAGGCTTACCTGCCGGCGGTGCGGATGCACCTGCAGGCGGCATACGGCTGGTTTTTGCTCGATATCACCCGCCAGGAACCGCTGCCCGCGCTACCGCCGGGAAACTGTGCCGATCTGCCGCCGCGGCCCGCGGGCAAGGTCCTGCCCGGTGAGATCCGGGAGTGCCAGCAACTCGAGCGCGACGGCTGGCTGGCCGAGATGCTCAGCGCGGGCGAGCAGCCGCTGGCCGTGAACCGTCACGCCGACAACCTCGCCAGCACACCCGCAGAGGCCTCGCCGCAGCAGGTGGAAGCCTGGTGCAACGCACTGCAGGGCCTGTTCGAGCGAATGGGCAACTCCCTCGACGAGTATTGAACATCCCTTTCTTCCGGCCCATGAGCCGTTCCCTATCTACCAGCGCCGGGTGCTGTTAGAATGAAATCGCAGCCACAGCTAATCGAGGTTGATTGAGTGTCCGCATCCTTACTGGAAATCGTAGATCTGGGCGATGGTGAAATCGTACTGCAACCGGCAGACGAGGGCTCCGAGCCCCTGCTTACCATACGTTTTTCCGAGGCGTCACAACGTCACATGATGGATAACTGCCTGGAGGTCGCGAAAGTGATGATCCAGGCGGGTATCGAAGCAGTAGCACTGCTGGCAGACGATGAAGAGCAGGGTTTCGAAACCGGGTCCTACACCGAGGCTTCGCGCACCCTGCACTGACGGGCTATCTGGCCGCCAGCGTTACTGCAGAATTTCGGGCGCCCCGTATTCAGGGCGCCACAGGGGAGGGATCGCCATTCAAACGCCCCTGCGCAGCACCCCCACACTGAGTCCCTCAATGGCAAAGGCCTGCTCGCGCAGGTCGACACGGATGGGCTCGTAGTCCTGGTTTTCCGGCAGTAGTTCGACGATGTGCTTGCGACCTCCGCGGCGCAGCCGCTTGACGGTCACTTCATCCTCGATACGCGCCACGATCACATCGCCATCATTGGCCACCGGCGTACTGTGTACCGCCAGCAGGTCGCCGTCGAAAATCCCGATATCGATCATGCTGTCCCCGGTGACCCGCAGCAGGTAGTCCGCCCGCGGGTGGAAAAACTCCGCCGGCAACTCGCAGTAATCCTCGATGTTTTCCTCCGCCAGTACCGGGTTGCCCGCCGCGACGCGGCCGACGATCGGGATGCCGGAGTTGGTCTCCGGCAGGCGAATTCCGCGGGAGGCGCCGGGAATCATTTCAATTGCGCCCTTGCGGGCCAGCGCCTTGAGGTGCTCCTCGGCCGCGTTGGCGGATTTGAAGCCCAGTTCCTGGGCGATATCGGCCCGGGTGGGCGGGTAACCGGTCTGGTCGATGTGCTGCCGGACAATGTCCAGCACCTGTTGTTGTCGCGCGGTCAGCTTTTCCATGCACCCCTCCGCTGGATGTTTATACAGATGCTGTGATTATATACAGCCTTTGTTTGATAAGACAATCAGTGTGGTACAGATATTTGGGCTTGGGCTTGGTTTGGATTTGCAGGGAGCTTCCCGAGCGCGATGCGGTTTCTGCCCGCTGGAACACGCCAAAAAGCGCACATCCCTGTGCAGGCTCGGGTGGCGACTTCCATGTCGCCACACGGTTCCAGCGGGCAGAAACCGCCTCACGCTCTACCTGCTGTGCAAGGTTCAAACCTGGGGGTAAACGGAGCCGGTCGGAGGGTTGGCAGGGGTTGCGTGCAGGATGGGCTGAAGATCATGCGGACGTCCATGTCGCGACAGGGCTCCAGCGGATTGATGCGGTCTTACGCTCGGCGATAGAACCACCACAGCCTCAGACCGAAACAGCTTCACGCTCGGCGAATCGGCCACCAGATCAACGGGATGGGGTGATTACCACCGTTACAGGGCGGGTACGCAGTGAACTAGAGGTCTTCCACGCCATACATGGCGTCGGGCTCGATATAGCTCAGGGGGTTGGACCAGTCCTCGGGATGCATCGGCAGGTCCGGGTCCTGCATGTCCTCGTCGTCCAGTTCGAAGGGGCTGCGCCAGTCCTCCGGGGCTGCGGCGCGCTCCGGCATGAGTTCCCGCCAGGCATCGAGATCAAATTCCGATACCTCGCCGTCGAGGTACTGGATTTCGATCAGCAGTGCCGTCGGGTCCCAGTCGATCACTTCAAACAGGTTGCCGGTTTGCCGGTCCGTGTACCACGCGCCAATAACGGGGCTCTGCATTTTCATCAGTGGGTCCTCAATCTGTTATCGCTGCTGTGCCGAGCCAACATATCACGCTGGCAGGGGCTGTCCATTATGTGAAATCGGTCTAAAATCGCGGGTCCAAATTCCAATTTTATTTCGTGCAATACTTTTCAAAAGAGATCAGCAGCTTGCGGAAAGTTGGCACAGGTAACTTGGGCGGCGCGGCGGCTTTTTATAGCCAGCGAGTAAGTGACGGAAGTCTTCAGATGAAAAAATTGTCTAAAAAATCACCCTTCAGGGTCACTGCAAACCCCTTCGCGCGTGACTGCCGCGCCGGAGACACCCCGTGAGTGTGCTGGCCCTGGTCGGGGGTACCGGCATCGACCAGTTCGAGGGCCTGGAAATCGTCGACCGGCATGCGCTGGAGACCCCCTGGGGAGAGCCGTCGCGGCCTATCGATGAAGGACAGTTTCACGGCCATCGCCTGTTTTTCCTGCAGCGCCACGGGGCGCCGCGGGCCATTCCGCCGCACCTCATCAATTACCGGGCCAATCTCTGGGCGCTGCGCTCGCTCGGCGTGGATACGGTGGTGGCCCTGAACGCCGTGGGTGGTATCACGCCGGCGATGGTGACGGGGGCCCTGGTGCTGCCCGACCAGTTGATCGATTACACCTGGGGCCGCGAGCACACGGTCGATGAGGGGGCGGGCGGCCACCTGCAGCATATCGATTTTACCCAGCCCTACGACGCGGCCTTGCGCGCCGCGCTGCGCCAGGCGGCCAGCGACGCCGGGGTGTCCCTGGTGGACGGCGGTGTGCACGGTGTCGCCCAGGGGCCGCGGCTGGAAACGGCCGCGGAAGTGCGGCGCCTGGCCCGGGATGGCTGCGACCTGGTGGGCATGACCGGCATGCCGGAGGCGGCGCTGGCCCGGGAGCTGGGTATGCGCTACGCCAGTGTCTGTATGGTGGTCAATCCGGCGGCGGGGCTCGGTGACGAGCTGATCACCCTGGAGTCGATGCGCGATGCGCTGGCCGGCTGTACGGCGGCATTCGCTCGCATGCTCGCCGCGCTGGTGGTGGAAACGCCCTGACCCTGCTGCCGCGCGGGGTGCGGCGCGGCCGTCAATTCAGGGAAAGCGGGTCCTCTTCCTCGGGCAGCAGGGGTTCCTCCGCCTCCGCCATGGCCCGCAGCTGTTCATCGTTCAGCGGCTCCAGGCGAACCACCACGCTGAACAGCGGGTGATCGAGGTAGTGCACCTCCAGGCTGCGCATCCGCCGCTTCTGTTCCAGCAGGACGGCATGGCGCCAGGGGGACAGCGGCTCGAGGACTTCTTCTTCGACCGGCTCCAGCAGCGCTTCCGTTTCATAGACCGTGACCCCGGCCAGGCTGGATTCTTCCCCGGCGACAATCTCGTTGGGGTCGGGTGGCGGTTCCACGGTGATGACCGAGGGCGGTCCCAGCGGCGCGGCGGGCATGCGCCAGTCGCCGGGCAGGTAGGTGCCGGCGGTATTCAGCCACAGGCGGGTTTCCAGGTAGAGGTAGCGGGCCACGTGCAGCTTGATGCTGCCCTGTAGCTCCGGCCAGTCGCCGGTGTCACCGGAGCGGTCGAGCACGATCGGGATGGCGTCGTTCTCGCCCATCACCGGCTGGGCCCAGGCCTCGTGGAACAGGATCCGGTACTCGCCCGTCCGCGCCATGTAGGCGGCTTTGCCGCGGAACTCCTGTTGTGCCGCGGGCAGGGCGATGAACGGGGTCGGCCGCGGTGCTGCGGGCTCATCCGCCGCCGGTTCCTCGTCCACGGCTGGCGCAGTTAACGGCAGTTCTGTGGCCACCGCGGCATCGTTGGGGTCGCGGTAGGGAATGTCCGGGGTGTCCGGCTCCGGCGGGGGCAGGTTGGGCAGCAGGGTCAGGCGCCCGTAGTCGTCCAGTTCGCTCTTGCCGTCGTGCTGCTCCGCCAGCGCCCGGATCTGCTCCGGGTGCAGCAGGAAGCGGTACTGCTGCGGGTACTCGAGCGCCGGTGTCGGGTCGAAGCGTTCATCGGTTGCGGCGCCTTCGTGGGTGAACACCATCAGCTCGACCTTGTACCAGCGCGATTCGTGCTGCGCGAAACCGGCGCAGGTGTACAGGCCGAGCGCTGCGAGCAGCGCTCCTTTGAACAAGTGTCGGTACGGGGACATCAGGCGGCGGCCTCCGCGGATTCCCGGGCGAAGGTGCTGAGCAGCTCGTCGATAAATTGTTGTCGCTCCTGTTTTGCAGCCAGTTCCCGGGTAAAGCGCAGGCGCGTGGCGCCGGCCAGTTTATAGCCCCTGGGGTCGCCCTGGACCAGGCGCACCAGTGAAAGCGGGTTGACGCGGGTGGTTTCCTTGAAGTCGATATTACCACCCTCGGGACCCGCATCAATGCTGCGGATGCCCAGTTCCTCCGCCTTTTGCCGCAGGCGCGCCAGCAGGAACAGGTTGCCCACGGGCTCCGGCAACAGGCCGAAGCGGTCGATCATTTCCACCTGCAGCTCCTTCAGTGCCTCGGCGCTCGCGGCGGCGGCAATGCGTTTGTAGAGCACCAGCCGGGTGTTGATATCCGGCAGATAGTCCTCGGGAATAAGCGCGGGCAGGTGCAGGTTGACCTCGGTCCCGGCATCCAGCGGGGCGTCCGCGTCGGGCACCTCGCCGCGGCGAATGGCGGCTACCGCCCGCTCCAGCATGTCCATGTACAGGTTGAAGCCGATGGTATGGATCTGCCCGCTCTGTTCCTCGCCCAGCAATTCGCCGGCGCCGCGGATTTCCAGGTCGTGGGTAGCCAGCATGTAACCCGCGCCGAGGTCCCCGGCGGCCTCGATGGCCTCCAGCCGCTTGCCGGCATCCGTGGTAATCGCCGAGCGCGGCGGCGTCAGCAGGTAGGCGTAGGCCTGGTGGTGGGAGCGGCCGACCCGCCCGCGCAGCTGGTGTAGCTGGGCCAGGCCGAACTTGTCCGCGCGCTCGATGATAATGGTGTTGGCGTTGGGGATGTCGATGCCGGTCTCGATGATGGTACTGCAGACCAGCACATGGTGGCGCTGGTGGTAGAAGTCCGACATCACCCGCTCGAGTTCGGTTTCCCGCATCTGCCCGTGGGCGACCGCCACGTGCAGGTCCGGCAGCAGTTCGCGCAGTTTGCGCGCGCTTTCCTCGATGGATTTCACCTCGTTGTGCAGGTAGTAGACCTGGCCGCCGCGCAGGGTCTCGCGCAGCACGGCTTCCTTGATCATCGCTACATTGTGTTCGCGCACGAAGGTCTTGATGGACAGGCGGCGGGCGGGGGGCGTGGCGATGATCGACAGGTCGCGCATGCCGCCGAGTGCCATGTGCAGTGTGCGCGGGATCGGCGTCGCCGTCAGGGTGAGGATGTCCACCTCGGAGCGCAGCGCCTTGATCGCTTCCTTCTGTTTCACCCCGAAGCGGTGTTCCTCGTCGATGATCAGCAGGCCGAGGTCGCGGAAACTGAAATCGGTCTGCAACAGCTTGTGGGTGCCGACCAGGATGTCGACCTTGCCGGCGGCGACCCGCTCGCTGAGTTTTTTCACGTCCGCCGCGGTTTTGAAGCGGGAAATCACCTCGACGTTGACCGGCCAGTCAGCGAAGCGGTCGGCGAAGGAGTTGTAGTGCTGTTGCGCCAGCAGGGTGGTGGGGACCAGCACCGCCACCTGCTTGCGGTTCTGGGTGGCGACGAAAGCGGCGCGCATGGCCACCTCGGTCTTGCCGAAACCGACGTCGCCGCAGACCAGGCGATCCATGACCCGCTGGTTGCACATGTCTTCCAGTACCGCCTCGATGGCCGCTTCCTGGTCCGGGGTTTCCTCGAAGGGGAAGGTGGCCGCGAACTGCGCGTACAGCGCCTCGTCGTTGCTGAACTGGAAACCCTTGCGCGCCTCCCGGCGGGCGTAGACCTCCAGCAGCTGGGCGGCGACGTCGTTGGCTTTTTCACTGGCCTTGCGCCGGGCTTTTTCCCACTGGTCGGAACCCAGGCTGTGCAGCGGCGCCACCTCCGGGTCGGCGCCGGAGTAGCGGCTGATCAGGTGCAGCGAGGCCACCGGCACATACAGTTTCGCGCCGCGGGCGTATGCCAGGGTGAGGAACTCCGCCTGCTGGTTGTCCACCTCCAGGGTCTGCAGTCCCACGTAGCGGCCGACGCCGTGCTCGAGGTGCACCACCGGTACGCCTTCGCGCAGTTCGTTGAGGTCGCGGTAGACAGTGGCCTCGGCTGCGCCCTGTACCGTGGTCTTGCGCCGCCGGCGCTGGGCTACCCGGTTGCCGAAGAGCTGGCTCTCGCAGACCATGGTCGGCAGGCCTGCGCCAAAATAGAGGCCGCGATCGATCGGCGCCGTGGCTATCGCGAAAGGCAAGCGGGCGGCGAGGAAACTGTGCCAGTCGGCGGTCAGCTCCGGGGCCAGCCCCATCTCGTGCAGGGATTCCAGCAGGACCTCGCGGCGGCCGGCGGTTTCCGCGCAGAGCAGTACCGGTCCCTTGTGTTCATCTATAAAAGCCTGCAGGCCATTGATGCCGGAAAGCTGCGGTGGGGGCAGGGTGCTGGCCTGCTGGTGCACCGGCGCGTCCGCGCGCTGGCGCAGTTCCAGGACCGCGAAGGACTTGAGCTGCTGGTAGAGTTCTTCCACCGGGGTAAAGCAGCGCGCCGGCGGCAGCAGGGGGCGCCGCGGATCGATACCGTATTCCTCGTGGCGCCGACAGACCTCCTGCCAGAAGTGATCCGCAGCGCCGTGGTGGTCGCCGCAGGTGACCAGCGCGACGTTGTCGGGCAGGTAGTCGAGGAGCGAGGCGCACTGTTCGAAGAACAGGGGCAGGTAGTACTCGCAGCCACCGGGGCTGCGCCCGGCGCTGACCTCGGTGAAGGTCGGGCACTGGTCCGGGTCGACGTCGAAGCTCTCGTACCAGTTCATCTGGAAGCGGTTGATGGCCTGTGGGTCCAGCGGGTACTCGCGGGCCGGGAGCAGGCTGATACGCTCGACTTTTTCCACTGTGCGCTGGGTCTCGGGGTCGAAGGTGCGCAGGGTGTCGACCTCGTCGTCGAGCAGGTCGATGCGATAGGGCAGCGCCGAGCCCATCGGGTAGATATCGAAGAGCGCGCCGCGCAGGGCGAACTCGCCGTGCTCGTAGACGGTTTCCACGTTGCGGTAGCCGTTGCGCTCCAGGTCCCGGCGGAACGCGGTGATATCCAGTTGCTGGCCCGCTTCCAGCACCAGGCTGGAGCCGGCGACAAAGTGGGTGGGCGGCAGCCGGTGCATCAGCGTGGGGATCGGCACGATCAGCACGCCGCCGCGTACCCGCGGCAGGCGATGCAGGGTGGCCAGGCGCTCGGAAATAATGTCCTGGTGCGGCGAGAAATTGTCGTAGGGCAGGGTTTCCCAGTCCGGGAAGCCGAGGATGTCGATGTCCTTCCCGAGGAAGAAGGGCAGTTCGCGCTCCAGCACCTGCGCTGCGTGGGTATCTGCGGTGATCACTAGCAGCAGCTGGCCGGGGCTGGCGAGTTCGGCGATGCACAGCGCATCGCTGGCCCCGTGGAGCGGGCCGAGACTGCTGCGGCTGCCGCGTGTCGCGGGCCACTGGGTTGCTGCTACCAGGGATTCGAACATGGATGGAAAAGTGTTTGCTGGCTCGGGGGTCGCGCATTGTAGCGTGGCCCCTTGTCCGCCTGCCAGTTGCGGCCCGCTTATTTGCCGGCGTTGCCGATCCCAGGGGTAAGAAAAAGCGCCCACAGGGGGCGCTTCACGAAGGCCGGATGCGTGCGCTGCCCCGGGGCAGCCGCGCGCTCAGCGGTAGTTGAGGATCAGGTCCACGCCGTAGCTGCGGGAGACCTGGAAGCTCCCCGAGGGGAAGGCGCCGAAGTTGGTGGCGAATGACATTTCGTCACTGTCGGTCAGGTTGCGGCCCCAGAGCGCCAGTTCGCCGTTCCAGTTCTCGCCGACCATGATGTTTTTCAGCGAGGCGCGGGCGTTCAGTTCCCAGTTGGCGGGAATGAATTCCATGACGCCGAAGGGCGTGGCGTCGGCGCGGCCCGGGTTGGGCTCCAGGCGAATGTCATCCTGCCAGATTCCGGTCAGCCCGAGCGACAGGTAGGTCGACCCGAAGAGCGGTTTGGTGTCGTAGTAGGCGCCCAGCGAGGCGTTCCACTCCGGTACCAGGGTCGGTTCGATGGAGGAGTTCGGGTAGGCATCCGGGCCGATGGCGTTGGCGCCAGCGGCCACCAGGTCGGTGTACTTGGCGAACTTGACGTCCTGGTAGCCGAGCGTCGCCTGCAGGGTCAGGCCCTCCAGCGGCAGGGCGGTCATCTCCAGTTCCATGCCCCGGGCCTCGAGGGTGCCGCCGTCGACCACCAGCACGTCGATGCCCTCGGCGCCGGGAACCAGGGTGCCGGACTGGGCGAACTGCAGGTGGTCATAGGTCACGTCGAACAGCGCCAGGTTGGCGCGCAGGCGGCCGTCCATGAAATCCGCCTTGGTGCCGAATTCCCAGGATTCGGCTTCCTCCGGGTCGAAGCCGAAGCCCGCCACGGAACCGCCGGAAACGAAGGCCGTGGAGTACTTGCCGTAGACCATGAGGTCGCTGTTGACCGCATAGGAGAAGCCGAGCAGGTAGCTCAGGTTGTCGTCGTCGTAGGAGAATTTGCGGTAGGTCGGGGCGTCCAGCGTACCGTTGACGTAACTGCCGGACTTGTCGTCCTTGGTATAGCGCAGGCCGAGCAGCAGGTCGAGGTCGTCGGTGATGTGTATTTCCGCCTGGCCGTAGGCGGCGTAGGACTCGGCGTCATTGAGCGAGTAGCTTTGCTCGGCGCCCTGGGGCAGCAGGTCCTGGGCGAGGGGCAGCACGTGGCCGGGGGTCATCGCAAAGGTGTAGGTATTCACGCCGCCGCGCGGGCTGCCGGATTCGTCCTCGGACTCGAAATACAACAGGCCGCTGGTGATGGTGGCGAGTTCTCCGTCCCAGGTCAGCTGCAGTTCATTGCTCCACTGTTCGCTGTAGCCGACCGCATCGGTACAGACATAGCAGAAGGGCGTGTCGGCCGCCAGGCCGAGCGCTGCGCCGACTACCGGGCCTACTACCCAGCCGCTGGTGCCGGAAATGTCGGCGGAACTGAACACGTCGGACTCGCGGTAGGCGAGGGTGTTCTTCAGGCTCAGGTCGTCACTGATTTCCCACAGCACCGTGAAGTTGTGCCCGCGCACCTTCTGGTCGCGGGACTGGGTGAAGGGGTTGGATACGGCGTCCGGCCGGGTGGTTTTGCCATCCCACAGCAGGTCCGGGTTGGCCTGGGACAACAGGTCGAGCAGGATCGCGCCTTCGACGGGCAGTGTGCCGGTATCGAAGTCACTGAGGATGGCGTTGCCACGCGGCGAGCCATTGTCCTTGCTGTAGTCGAACTTGTAGCTGAGTTCGAGGGTGTCGGTGGGTTCGTACAGGGCCGAGAGGAAGAAGCCCTCGGTGTCGACTTCGCCGAGGGTCTTTGGCGAGGTGCCGCGGCCATAGTTGAAGGCTGTCCGGTCCCAGGTGGTCCCGCCGCCGAGGTTGTCGATGTCGCCGTCCTGTTCTTCAGTGGTATAGGAGAAATAGGCGCTGAAATCGCCAATGGTGGGCATGTCCACGGAGGTTTCGGAGCGGAAGTAATCGCGGTTACCGTAACCCAGCGCCTGGCGCGCAGCGAATTCGCCCTCCGGGTCGCGGGTGGTGATGCTGATCGCGCCGCCGGTGGCGTTGCGCCCGAACAGGGTGCCCTGGGGACCGCGCAGGACTTCCACCCGCTGGATGTCCGGAAGCTGGAAAATCGAGGCGCGCGGCGAGCCGATATAGACGCCGTCGAGGTAGATGGAGATCTGCTTGTCGGACCCCGCCACGACCCCGTAGCTGGTGATGCCGCGCATGGAGAAGGCCGGCAGGCTGACGCCGCCTACCGCGGGGCGCACCGACAGGTTGGGTGCGAGACCGGACAGGTCGTTGACGTCGATGATCTTGTTGACCCTGATCGCCTCACCGGAGAGTGCGGTGACCGCCACCGGGGTGTCCTGCAGGCTCTGTTCGCGTTTCTGCGCGGTCACGATCACCTCGTCGAGGGACATGATGCGCTCCTGGGCGAGAGTGACCTGGGTGCCAGCTCCACTGGCGGCGAGGATGGCGGTACTGATGAGGAATCTGGCACTTTTCTTTTTCATGTTCTCTCCTTGTCGTGCGGCGCCGGGGCGTCGCTTCCCTGTAGTCGCCCCGGTATCCGGAGCATTACTGATGTGCGTGACAGTGCATTTGGTGTCAGTGCGCTGTCATGCTAGTGACGCGGTCCGGGGGCGGTCAATTCATATGTGCCAAAATGTGACGATCATCTCAGGCCCGGACGGGCCGGGGGCTCACCCATACGCGGCTTGCACGGCGCGGGGCATCGGACGATAATACGCGCCCCCAAAATGGCCCCGAAGGACCCGGAGTAATGGCGAACGACCGCAAGCGCAATCGACCTGACGACTACTTCAAGGACTGGAAGCAACGCGAAGCCCTGGCTGAAGGCATGATCCCCATTGTGGGAACCCTTGCCCGCGAAAAGAACGTCAAAATCTACATCTACGGCAAATCCCTGGTAAATCGCTCGGTGCTCGAGCTGATGAAAATCCATCGCTACGTGCGCCAGGTGGAAGGCAATGAACTCTCCGAGAAAGAAACCTTCCCGGTGCTTTCGGAGATCGCCCGCCTCGACCTCGGTCCCGCGCATATCGATATCGGTCGCATCACCGTCAACTATTACGACAAGGGCAAGGGCGAAGGTCTCTCCATCGAGGAGTACGTGCGCCAGGAAGTGGGCGAGGCCATCGGTTCCACCGTGCAGCCCCTGGAAAAACCCCAGGACGTGGTGCTCTACGGCTTTGGCCGCATCGGTCGCCTGATGGCGCGCATCCTGATCGACAAGACCGACGGCGGCGACAGCCTGCGCCTGCGGGCGATCGTGGTGCGCAAGGGCAAGGCCCCCAACGACCTGGTCAAGCGCGCCAGCCTGCTGCGCCGGGACTCGGTGCACGGCGCCTTCGACGGCACCATCCGGGTGGATGAGGAGCGCCAGTCCTTCGTGGCCAACGGCAATGAGGTCAAGGTGATCTACGCCGACTCGCCGGACAGCATCGACTACACCGAATACGGCATCAACGACGCCATCGTGGTGGACAACACCGGCGTGTGGCGCGACGCGGAAGGCCTGTCCAAGCACCTGCAGAGCAAGGGTGTGAAAAAGGTCATCCTGACGGCCCCCGGCAAGGGCGACCTGAAGAACGTGGTGCACGGCATCAACCACAGCATCATCGACCCGGACGACCAGATCATTTCCGCGGCGTCCTGCACCACCAATGCGATCGCGCCGCCGCTGAAGGCGATGTTCGAGGAGTTCGGTATCAAGGCCGGCCATGTCGAGACCGTGCACGCCTATACCAACGACCAGAACCTGATCGACAACTACCACAAGGCCTCGCGCCGCGGCCGCAGCGCGCCGCTGAACATGGTACTGACCGAGACCGGCGCCGCCACCGCGGTGGGCAAGGTACTGCCGGTCCTGCAGGGCAAGCTGACCGGTAACGCCATTCGCGTGCCCACGCCGAATGTCTCCATGGCGATCCTCAACCTGACCCTGGATCGCGAAACTACCGCCGAGGAGGTCAACGAGTTCATGCGTCACCAGGCGCTGCACTCGCCGCTGCGCAAGCAGATCGACTTCTCCAATTCGCCGGAGGTGGTGTCCACCGACTTCGTCGGTTCCCGGCACGCCTGCATCTTCGATGCCCAGGCCACCATCGTCAACGGCAACCAGGCAGTCCTCTACCTGTGGTATGACAACGAGTTTGGCTACAGCTGCCAGGTGCACCGCATCCTCGAGCAGATGGCCGGTATTAACTACGCCGTCTACCCGAAGGAAGGCTGATACGCCGTTGCTCCAGTGGTGCCGGTGTGAATTTTACACCCGGCACCCAATAAAACGCTGCAAAATCATGGTCATGCCCGGAGGTTTTGTAGCGTTTTACAAGTGATTCCCCTATAATGCGCGCGTCTTGAAGTCCGGCACTGGCGCCAGCCTCCGGATCACGGCAGACGCGGCTCCCTCGAGTAAGCAGATGTTCCGGAGTATCGCCCGGAACTCGTTGTTGCAAGTCGTCTCCTGCCCACCCAAATTCTAGTTTCTGTAGGCAGATCGTATGATCAAGATCAAACGGGGTATGGATATTCCTATCCAGGGAGCACCCCGGCAATTTATCGAGAATGCCCCGGCAGCGCGCGCAGTCGCCCTGGTGGGCTTTGATTATGTCGGCATGAAGCCAACCATGGAGGTCAAGGAGGGCGATCGCGTCAGCCTTGGCCAGCTCCTGTTCACCGACAAGAAAACCGAAGGCGTGCGCTACACGGCGCCTGCGTCCGGTGTGGTCGCCGCCGTCAACCGCGGCGCCCGCCGGGTGCTGCAGTCGGTGGTGATCGAGGTCGACGGCGACGCCGCGGAATCCTTCGGCGCCTACAGCGCCGCCGAGGCTGCCGCGCTGGACCCCGCCACGATTCGCGACCAGCTGGTGCAAAGCGGCCAGTGGACCGCGCTGCGCACCCGGCCCTACAGCAAGGTGCCGGCGCCTGACAGCGAAGCCGCGGCGATCTTCGTCACTGCCATCGACACCCACCCGCTGGCTGCAGACCCCGCTGCGATCATTGCCGAGCAGCCCGAGGCCTTCGCCCTGGGCCAGGACCTGCTGGCCAGGCTGACCGGCGGCAAGCTGTATGTCTGCCACGAGGCCGGCGTCGAGCTGTCGCTGGGCGAGGCCGCCAATATCCAGGCCGCCGCCTTCAGCGGCCCGCACCCCGCGGGACTGCCCGGTACCCACATCCACATGCTGGAAGGCGCGAGCCTCTCCCGCGTGGTGTGGCAGATCGGCTACCAGGACGTGATTGCCATCGGTCGCCTGTTCCTCGACGGCCGCCTGTACACTGACCGGGTGGTCGCCCTGGCGGGCCCGCAGGTGGAAAACCCGCGCCTGCTGCGCACCCGCATGGGCGCCGACCTGCAGGCGCTGTGTGCCGGTGAACTGAAAGGCGGCGACAACCGGATTATCTCCGGCTCGGTCCTCGGCGGACGCGGCGTTGCCACCGGCACCGCCTACCTCGGCCGCTACCACAACCAGGTGTCGGTACTGCTCGAAGGGCGCCACCGCGAGTTCATGGGCTGGCTGTCGCCGGGCGCGAACAAGCATTCCAGCCTCGGCATCTACCTCTCCAGCTTCTTCGGCTCCAGGCCAATAGCGATGACCACCAATACGAACGGCTCGGAGCGGGGCATGGTGCCCACCGGGAACTTCGAAAAGGTGATGCCGCTGGATATCCTTCCCACCCAGTTGCTGCGGGCGCTGATTGTCGGCGACACCGAGATGGCCCAGAGCCTCGGCTGCCTCGAACTGGAGGAGGAAGACCTCGCACTGTGTACATATGTCTGCTCAGGCAAGTACGAATATGGGCCGATTCTGCGGGACAACCTCACCCGCATAGAGAAGGAGGGTTAATTCGTGGGCCTGCGCAAGATGCTTGACGATGTAGAACACCACTTCATGGAAGGTGGTCGCCTGCAGAGTCTCTACCCGCTTTACGAGGCGATCGATACACTGTTTTATTCACCCTCGTCGGTGACCCGCTCCACCGCGCATGTGCGCGATGGCGTAGACCTCAAGCGCATCATGATCACGGTGTGGCTTGCCGCGTTCCCGGCGATGTTCTACGGCATGTGGAACCTGGGCTTCCAGGCCAATTCCGCGATGGCCGCCGGCGCCAGCGTCGCCGGCTGGCACGGCTGGCTGATCGGGCTGCTGGGCGGCTATGACGCCGGCAACCTCTGGCACTGCTTCTGGTTTGGCGCCGTCTACTTCCTGCCGATCTACATCACCACCTTTGTGGTGGGTATCGCCTGGGAGATTCTCTTCGCCTCCAAGCGCGGCCACGAGGTCAACGAGGGCTTCTTCGTCACCTCCATCCTGTTCGCGCTGACCTGTCCCCCGGATATTCCCCTGTGGCAGGTGGCCCTCGGCATCAGCTTCGGTGTGGTGATCGGCAAGGAAGTCTTCGGCGGTACCGGCAAGAACTTCCTCAACCCGGCCCTGACCGGCCGCGCGTTCCTCTACTTTGCCTACCCGGCCTCCATGTCCGGTGACTCGGTATGGGTGGCGGTTGACGGTTACACCGCGGCGACCCCGCTGTCTGTGGTTGCCTCCCAGGGCATGGCTGCGCTGCAGAGCCAGCTGACCTGGTGGGACGCCTTCGTCGGCCGCATCCCCGGTTCCATTGGCGAGACCTCGACCCTGGCGATCTTTATCGGCGGCGCGCTGCTGCTGATCACCCGGATCGCCGCCTGGCGTATCGTTGCCGGCGTGTTCCTCGGCATGCTGGCGCTGTCCTCGCTGTTCAACTTTATCGGTTCCGACAGCAACCCGGCCTTTGACATGCCCTGGTACTGGCACATGGTGACCGGCGGCTTCGCCTTCGGCATGATGTTCATGGCGACCGACCCGGTGTCCGCGTCCATGACCAATACCGGCAAATGGTATTTCGGTATCCTGATCGGTGTCATGACCGTCCTGATCCGTGTCGTTAACCCGGCGTTCCCGGAGGGCATCATGCTCGCCATCCTGTTTGCTAACCTGTTTGCACCGCTGATCGACCACTTCGTGGTCAAGGCGAATATCAAGAGGAGGCTTGCCCGTGTCTAATGACAGCACTTCCAAGACTCTGATCGTCGCCCTGGCGCTGTGTATCGTCTGTTCGGTCATCGTCTCCACCGCCGCGGTGGTGCTGAAGCCGGTACAGGAACAGAACAAGGCCCTCGACCGCAAGCGCAACATCCTCGCCGCAGCGGGCATGCTGGTGCCCGGCCAGAGTATCGATGAGCAGTTCTCGCACATCGAGGCCCGCGTGGTCGACCTGCGCACCGGCAAGTTCACCGACGAGGTCAGCGCCGACAGCTACAACCAGCTGAAAGCCGCCAAGGACCCGAAGCGCTCAACCGCGCTGTCCCCGGAGGAAGACCCGGCGAAGATCTTCCGCCGTGAAGACTATTCGGTGGTCTACGTGGCCAAGGACGCCTCGGGCGCAGTGGACAAGATCATCCTGCCGATCCGCGGCTACGGCCTGTGGGGCACCCTGTACGGCTTTATCGCGCTGAACGGCGACGCCAACACCGTGGCGGGTATCGGTTTCTACGAGCACAAGGAAACCCCCGGACTCGGCGGCGAGGTGGACAACCCGCGCTGGAAGTCCCTGTGGCACGGCAAGGAAGTCTATACCGGTAACGATGTCGCCATTCAGGTCATCAAGGGTACGGTCGATCCGTCCGCGCCGAATGCCGAGCACCGCGTCGACGGGCTCGCCGGCGCCACCCTGACCACCCGTGGCGTCAACCAGCTGGTCCGCTACTGGCTGGGCGAAAACGGCTTTGAACCTTTCCTTCACAACCTGAAATCCGGGGAGGCATGATCGTGGATTCTGTAAAAGACACCCTGACTGGCCCGATTTTCAAGAACAACCCGATTGCGCTGCAGATCCTCGGCATCTGCTCCGCGCTGGCGGTGACCTCGTCCCTGCAGGTCACCCTGGTAATGTGTATCGCGCTGACCTCGGTAACCGCCTTCTCCAACCTCGGCGTGTCGCTGATCCGCAAGCACATTCCCGGCAGCATCCGCATCATCGTACAGATGATCATCATCGCCTCGCTGGTGATCGTGGTCGACCAGGTGCTGAAAGCCTACGCCTTCGCCATCAGCAAGCAGCTGTCGGTGTTCGTCGGCCTGATCATCACCAACTGCATCGTGATGGGTCGCGCGGAAGCCTTCGCCATGAAGAACCCGCCGTTGCCCAGCTTCATCGACGGCATCGGCAACGGCCTCGGCTACTCCGTGGTACTGATCTGCGTGGCCGTCGTACGCGAGCTGTTCGGTTCCGGCAAACTGTTCGGGTTCGAGATCTTCAAGCTGGTTACCGAGGGTGGCTGGTACGTGCCCAACGGCCTGCTGCTGCTGCCCCCCAGCGCCTTCTTCCTGATCGGTGGTTTTATCTGGGTACTGCGCAGCGTCAAGAAAGAGCAGGTTGAAAAGCCCGATTTCGTCATCGCCAAGCACACTGTCGTAAAGGAGGGCGTGTAACATGGAAGCGCTGTTGAGCCTGTTTGTCCGCTCCATCTTCATCGAGAATATGGCGCTGGCGTTCTTCCTGGGTATGTGTACCTTCCTCGCGATCTCCAAGAAGATCGACGCGGCGGTGGGCCTGGGTATCGCGGTTGTCGTGGTACTGACCATCACGGTTCCGGTCAATAACCTGATCTATCACTACCTGCTTGCGGAAGGCGCGCTGGCCTGGGCCGGCCTGCCGAACCTGGACCTGTCCTTCCTCGGCCTGCTGTCCTACATCGGGGTAATCGCCGCGATCGTGCAGATCATGGAGATGTTCCTCGACAAGTTCGTGCCCGCGCTCTACAACGCGCTGGGTGTGTTCCTGCCGCTGATCACCGTGAACTGCGCCATCATGGGTGCCTCCCTGTTCATGGTCGAGCGCGAGTACGGTTTCGCCGAGAGCGTCGTGTTCGGTGCCGGTTCCGGCATCGGCTGGGCGCTGGCAATCGTCGCGCTGGCGGGAATCCGCGAAAAGCTGAAGTACTCCGATGTGCCCGACGGCCTCCAGGGCCTTGGTATTACATTCATCATCGCCGGACTGATGTCCCTGGGCTTCATGTCCTTCGGCGGTATCGACCTGTAAGCGGAAGCAGTAACTATGGATTTAACCATCGTCTTCGGTGTCGGCATGTTCACAGCCATCGTGCTGGCACTGGTGTTCATCATCCTCTTCGCCCGGTCGGCGCTGGTCAGCAGCGGTGACGTCAATATCGAGATCAACGGCGAGAAGACCATTACCGTTCCCGCCGGCGGGAAGTTGCTGCAGACCCTGTCTGAAGCAAACATCTTCCTGGCCTCCGCCTGTGGCGGCGGCGGCACCTGCGCCCAGTGCAAGTGCATCGTTAATGAGGGCGGCGGCTCCATGCTGCCGACCGAGGAAACCCACTTCACCAAGCGCGAGGCCGCTGAGGGCTGGCGCCTGTCCTGCCAGACCGCGGTCAAGCAGGACCTGAAAATCGAAGTACCCGAAGAAGTCTTCGGCGTGAAGCAGTGGGAGTGTACCGTTGAGTCCAACCCCAACGTGGCGACCTTCATCAAGGAGCTCACCCTGCGCCTGCCGGAAGGCGAAAATGTGGACTTCCGCGCCGGCGGTTACGTGCAGCTGGAATGCCCGCCGCACACCGTGAACTACCGCGACTTCGACATCGACGAGGAATACCGCGGCGACTGGGAACGCTTCAAGTTCTTCGACCTGCAGTCGGTGGTCAAGGACACCACTATCCGCGCCTACTCGATGGCGAACTACCCGGAAGAGAAGGGCATCGTCAAGTTCAACATCCGTATCGCCACGCCGCCCCCCGGCAGCCAGGGCATCCCCCCGGGTATCATGTCCTCCTGGGTGTTCAACCTGAAGCCCGGCGACAAGGTGAAGGTGTACGGTCCCTTCGGTGAGTTCTTCGCCAAGGACACCGACGCAGAGATGGTCTTCATCGGTGGTGGTGCCGGTATGGCGCCGATGCGCTCGCATATCTTCGACCAGCTCAAGCGGCTTTCCAGCAAGCGCAAGATCTCCTTCTGGTACGGCGCACGTTCGCTGCGCGAGATGTTCTACGCGGAGGAATACGACCAGCTGGCCGCGGAGAACCCCAACTTCAGCTGGCACGTGGCGCTCTCCGACCCGCAGCCCGAGGACAACTGGACCGGCCTCACCGGCTTCATCCACAACGTGCTCTACCAGGAGTACCTGAAGGATCACCCGGCGCCGGAGGACTGCGAGTTCTACATGTGCGGACCGCCCATGATGAACGCGGCAGTGATCCAGATGCTCTCCGACCTGGGTGTCGAGCCCGAGAATATCCTGCTCGATGACTTCGGCGGCTGATCCCCGCGTGGCGCACGGCGCTCGCGCAGCTCGCAAAAGCCACTCCCCGGAGTGGCTTTTTTGCCTGCGCTGGTGCCTGTTCGGCGCGCTGCTGGCGTTGCTTGCCGCCTGCGGCGACACGCCCGCAGTCTATCGCCTCGAAGGCGCGACTATGGGCACCACCTGGCACGCTACCCTGGTCAGTCACGACGGTGCCGGCTACGACGAGAGCGGACTTTCCAGCGGCATCGCTGGGCTACTCGAAGCGGTTAACGACAGCATGTCGACCTACCGGGAAGACTCCACCATTTCCCGGTTCAACCAGTCGCCGGTCGGCGAATGGTTCAAGCCGGATGCGGATTTCGACACGGTGCTGGCTGCGGCGCTGGATATCGGTGAAAAGAGCAGGGGCGCCTACGATATTACTGTCGGCCCCCTGGTGAACCTCTGGGGTTTCGGTCCGCAGGGGCCGGTCAATGGCCCGCCGGAGAAAACGGTCATCGCGCAGACCGCACAGCGCATGGGGCAGGACAAGCTCGAATTTGATCGCAACAGCGGTGCACTGCGTAAAACCGCCGACCTCTACCTGGACTTCTCCTCCATCGCCAAGGGCTTCGCGGTGGACCGGGTCTGCGAATGGCTGGAACAGCAGGGTATCCACGACTACCTGGTGGAAGTGGGCGGCGAGCTGCGGGTGGCCGGCAGGAGCCCGCGCAATGACGCCTGGCGAGTGGCCATCGAGCAACCGGACAGCGAGCATTTCGACATCGCCAACATGATCGAACCGGGTAATTCGGGGGTCGCCACCTCCGGCGATTACCGCAATTTCTTCGAGCTGGACGGGGTGCGCTACTCGCACAGTATCGATCCGCGCACCGGCTACCCGGTGGCCCATGAACTCGTGTCGGTCACTGTTGTCCACCCTAGTACCATGGTGGCGGATGGCTGGGCCACCGCCCTGACCGTGCTCGGCCCCGATGCAGCCTGGCAAGTGGCGCAGGCACAGGGACTGGCGGTATATTTCATCCAACGGAAGGGGGAGGGTTTTGAGAGCCGCTATACCAGCGCGTTCGAAACCTACCTCACAGCAACGGAGTAAGCCCCGCAGCGGGCTTGCGGGAACGCAATGATGATGACATTTCTGATCAGTGCAGTGGTAATCGGCCTGGTAATCACGATCATGGCTGTGGGCGTGCTGTTTGGGCGCGCTCCGATCAAGGGTTCCTGTGGCGGGCTTGGCGCACTCGGTATCGACCAGGCCTGTGAAATTTGCGGCGGCAACCCCCAGCGCTGCGAAGAGGAGACCCGCGAGGGCAAATCATCCCCGGAGCCGGCAAAGGCTTCCTTCTACCCAGCCGATCGCCGTTCCTGATCCGGCGCCCGCGCGTTGACTGCCAGCGGCCACTCGCAGCGGAGCTTTGCCGCATTTATCGGCCTGCGCTATAGCTTCAGCCGCAAGCGCAACCGCTTCGCCGCCCTGATTTCCCTGGTTTCCATGTTCGGCATGGTGCTCGGCGTCGCCTCGCTGATCGCCGTGCTCTCGGTGATGAACGGGTTTTCCGGCGAACTGCGCCAGCGCATTCTCTCCCTCGTCCCGCACGGTTATGTCGATGCCGGCCCCCGGGGTATGGCTGACTGGCGCGAGCAGTCCGCTGCGCTGTTGCAGGTTCCCGGTGTGGAGGCCGCGGCGCCCTATATCAGTGACAAGGTGATCTTCGCCAATAGCCGCAGCCTGCGCGGGGGGCAACTGACCGCGATCGATCCGCAACTGGAAACCGCGGTGTCCGGAATCGCCGGCAGCATGCAGCAGGGCAGCCTGGATTCGCTGGCCGGGGATGACTTTAACGTCGTGCTCGGCACTTCGCTGGCACGCATGCTCGGCGTCGTCGTGGGTGACAGCGTGGAAGTCACCGTGCCGCGGATTACCGTTACCCCGCTGGGCGCCTTCCCGCGCAGCAAGCGCCTGCTGGTCACCGGGGTGTTCCAGGTGGGCGCGCAGCCGGACAGCTACCAGGCCTATATCGGGCTGGCCGCCGGGCAGAGACTGCTCGGTCCGCGCCACGCGGTAGATGGCCTGCAGGTGCGCACCCGCGACCTGTTCGAGGCGCCAGGGATACTGCACGCCGCCGCCGACGCGCTGCCCGGCCAGTTGCGCGTGCGCGACTGGAGCCAGACCCAGGGTTCCCTGTTCCGGGCGGTGAAGATGGAGAAAATCATGGTCAGCCTGCTGTTGCTGAGCGTGGTCGCCGTGGCCGCATTCAATATCGTCTCCACGCTGGTCATGTCGGTGGCGGAAAAGCGCCGCGATATCGCGGTGCTGCGCACCATGGGCGCCAGTGCGGGGGCGGTGATGCAGATCTTTATCTGCCACGGCCTGGCCCTGGCGATGGTGGGGATCTCCGCCGGGGCGGTCCTGGGGGTGCTGCTGGCGCAGAATATTTCGACGGTGACGCGGTTTATGGAGGATCTTTTGGGGACCAGGATTTTTGACCCGAGCGTGTATTTCATCACCGAGTTGCCCTCGGTCCTGCAGTGGGGCGACGTGGCGGCGGTGATGGCCGCCGCCCTGGTGCTGAGCCTGCTGGCGACGCTGTATCCCGCCTGGCGGGCGGCGCGCGTGGCGCCGGCCGAGGTGCTCCGCTATGAGTGAGGCCGTATTGCGCTGCGAGGGCCTGGCGCGCAGTTACGCGGATGGCAGCCGGGTGGTCCAGGTGCTGGCCGGTGTCGATCTCGACCTCGCCCCGGGAGAAAAAATTGCCATCGTCGGCGCCTCCGGCTCCGGCAAGTCGACCCTGCTGAACCTGCTCGGCGGACTCGACCGGCCCAGTTCTGGCAGGGTGCTGCTGTGCGGCGAAGACCTGGCGGCGCTGCCCGAGCGCAAGCTCTGCACTGTGCGCAACCGGCAGCTGGGTTTTGTCTACCAGTTTCACCACCTGCTGCCGGAGTTCGACGCCCGGGAAAACGTGGCCATGCCGCTGCTGATTCGCGGTGAGGGCCGGGCGGCGGCACTGGAACGCGCCGCCCGGGTGCTGCAGCGGGTCGGGCTCGAGCAGCGCCTCGACCATCGCCCGGCGCAGCTCTCCGGCGGCGAACGCCAGCGGGTTGCCATCGCCCGGGCGCTGGTCACCGAACCGGCCTGCGTCCTGATGGATGAACCCACCGGCAACCTCGACCCCCACAGCGCACAGCAGGTCCTGGCCCTGATCGACGAACTGGGCGCGTCGAGTGCCGCGTTTATTGTGGTCACCCACGCTCCGGATATCGCTGCGCATATGAACCGCACCCTCGAACTGCGCGACGGGCGCCTGGAAGCCCGGGAATGAACTGGGGCGAGCGTAGCCGGGTCGCCCTGCGCTATACCTTCGCCCACGGGCAGGGGCACCTCTCGACCTTCCTGTCGTCGCTGTCCATGCTTGGACTGGTCCTGGCGATCGCGCTGCTGATCGTCGTGCTGTCGGTGATGAACGGCTTCGACCGGGAGATGCGCGAGCGCATTCTCGCCCTGGTGCCGCACATCACGCTCTACAGCCACGAGCCGATGCAGGAATGGACCTCCCTCGCGCACCATGTGCTGGACAGGCCGGGGATCACCAGCGCCAGCCCTTTTACCGAGTTCGACGCGCTGTTCATGCGCGGTCAGGATATCGAGACAGCGAAGGGTATCGGTATCGCCGTGGACGCCCCGGAAAATGCCCGCCTGCTGGATAACGTCGCAGCGCAGCAGCGCCAGCGCTTCGTCACCCAGGCGGACTCCGTGTTACTGGGCGCCGGCATCGCCGAGCGCCTCGGCGTGGGGCCGGGAGACCAGGTCACCCTCATCGTACCCGGCAACGGCCTGGCCGGGCAGAATGGCCCGACCCATTTCCAGGCGATGCCGGTGGCGGGACTGATCCGCTCAGGCACGGAGCTCGATGAATCGGTGGCCCTGTTGCACCTCGCGACGGCCTCGAACCTGGCCGGACTGGGTAGCGCGGTCAGCGGCCTGCGGCTCAGTACCGACGACCTGTTCAACGCCTCTCGACTGGCCTGGCAACTGGTGGCGGACCTGCCGCCGGGGTATTTCACCACCAACTGGATGATGACCCACGGCAATCTCTACTCGGCGATCCAGCTCTCCCGGGAACTGGTCAGCCTGCTATTGTTTTCCATCATTGCCGTCGCGGCCTTCAACGTGGTGTCCTCGCTGGTGCTGGTGGTGTTCGACAAGCGCGGTGATATCGCCATCCTGCGCACCCTCGGCAGTTCCCGTGCAGACATCGCCTGGGTGTTCATCCTGCAGGGCTGCCTGATCGGCCTGGTCGGGGTGATTGCGGGCAGCCTGCTGGGGGCGGGGCTCAGCCAGGTGGTGCCGCCACTGGTGAGCGCGCTGGAACGCCTGCTGGGCTTCCACTTTCTCAACACGGATGTCTACCCGGTGTCGTTCCTGCCGGTGGACCTGCAGTGGCGCGACCTTCTGGTCGTGGGCGGTGTCGCCTGGCTGATGTGCCTGCTGGCGGCCATTTATCCCGCCCGCCGGGCGGCCAGGCTGGCGCCGGCGGCGGTGCTCAGCGAGGACCGGAGCTGACGCGACCGTCGCGCGCGGCGCGTCGGTGTTTTCGGTGGTGCCACATCCGTTTTACCCGGATTCGCCACAGCAGATTGATGATGAAATAACCCATTGAGCCGAAAAACAGGCCCATCAGCAGGCAGCCGAGCAGGAAGGGCTGCCAGATCTCGCTGAGCTGGTGGGTGAGCCAGTGGATGCTCAGGTCGAAGTGGACGAATTTCACCGGGTGGCGCAGGATGGCGGCGCCCAGCCGGTAGGCGAGGTAGTAGATCGCGGGCATGGTCAGCGGGTTGGTGATCCAGACCAGCCCCACCGAAATCGGCAGGTTACAGCTCAGCAGTAATGCCAGCGCGGCTGCCAGTACCATCTGCCCGGGAATCGGCATGAACGCCACAAACAGCCCGACGAAAAACGCCATTGCCGCAGAATAACGATTGATATGCCAGAGGTTGTTGGCATAGATCCAATCGCCCAGGATGCCCAGGGACTTGATTTCACGCAGGCGTTCCGGCGTGGGCATCATGGATTTCAGGGTTTTTTTCGGCATTGACCCGGTGACCATTTCTGACGTTTGAGCGACACCCGGCCTGTGTTTCACTGGGGGCTGGCGCCGCGCTGAGCAGCAGGCCGGTGCGGTGGTAAACCGGGCGGTATTATGCCGCCATGCTCTCAGGTTCTCCAGATGCGCACAGCAATGGCCGGTTGGTTACTGGGAATGGTGCTGGTGGCCGTGTTGCCGGCCCTGCCGTCGCGAAGCTGGCTCTGGGCCTGCGGCGCGGGGGGAGCGGCGCTTGCGTTACTGGCGCTGCCTGTCCCGCCGCTTGCCCGCTGCGCGTCGCTGCGGCCGGCACTGGCCCTGCTTGCGGGTTTGCTGCTTGCGCTCGCCTGCAGTGGCCTGCGCGGTCATGGCCTGCTGGCTGCCCGCCTGCCGGTCGAGTGCAACCGGGCGCCGCTGACCGTCGTCGGTGAAGTCATGTCGCTGCCGGCGCGCACCCTTCTTGAAGGTGGCGCCGCTCGCCAACGCTTCAATTTCGCGGTGGCGTCGTTGCATCCGGGTTCATGCGCGGGGCCGCGCAACATCCTGTTGTCCTACTACGGTAGCGCCGACATCGAGCCGGGACAGCGCTGGCAATTCGAGGTGCGGTTGCGGCACCCCTGGGGCCTCGCCAACCCCGGATCCTTCAATGTGCAAAGCTGGTATGCCGTAACCGCGGTACACGCCACCGGTGCCGTGGCCGGGGAGGGCCGGCTGTTTCAGCAGGCCCTTGGTTCCGGAATCGGGCACCTGCGCCAGGAACTGTCCCGGGCGATCCAGTCTGCGCCCCTGTCCGTCCCCGGGGCCGCCGTCCTGCGCGCGGTCAGCGTCGGCGACAAGAGCGGTATCGACCACCAGCTGTGGACCCTCTGCCAGCAGTTGGGCATCAATCACCTGCTGGTGATCTCCGGACTGCACGTTGCGATGGTGGCCGGGCTCGGGCTGGTGGGCGCGCGGATTCCGGCACATGCCCTGCAACTGCGCGGCTGCAGTCGCGCAGCCCGGTCGTTGCCGGCGCTGGCGGCGCTGGCCGGGGCGGCCGCCTATACCGCACTCGCGGGCTTCGCGCTGCCCGCCCAGCGCGCCCTGTGCATGTTGTCGGTGGTTCTCCTCGCGCGCTCGCTCTGGCGGCGCAGCGCTGCGGCTACCGGCCTGCTGGTGGCCGCTGCGCTGGTGCTCGCCCTGCAGCCGCTGGCCCTGCTGGGCAGTGGATTCTGGTTGTCCTTCGGTGCGGTCGGCGGCTTGCTGTGGCAGGACCAGTGGCGACGACACTGCACCGCTCCAGGGCGTGCGCTGCGGGCACACGGGACGATGGCCGCGCTGATGTTGCCGGCCGGGGCACTGTGGTTTGGCGGCGCCAGCGCGGTGGCGCTGCTGGCGAATCTGGTGCTGGTGCCCCTGTTTGCCATTGTGGTCGTACCCCTGGCACTACTGGGCGCCCTGTTGTGGTGGTGTGGCCTGCCCGGTGCCGACAGTGCCTGGCAGGTAGCCGCCTGGCCGGTGGACGCCAGCGTATCGCTGGCCGCGGCAGTGGCGATGAGGCAGGATCTTTTCCTGCAGTTGCCAGGCGGGGGCGCCGCGGCGGCCCTGGGTTTTCTCGCTCTCGCCCTCGCGTTCCTGCCTGTTGGGCATTGCGCACGGGTCGCGCTGCTCCTGCTGTTGCTCCCCCTCGGCCAGCCAGCCAACCGGCTGGCTCCGCGGCCCACCCTGCACCTGCTGGACGTGGGGCAGGGCACCGCGGTGGTGTTTACCGCCGGCGGCAGGGCCCTGTTATACGACACGGGCGGCGGCAATCCCGCTGGCGCCAGTCTCGCCCAGAGTGTGGTGCTGCCCTGGATGCGCTATCACGGCATCGACAGGCTCGCGGACTTCATAGTCAGCCATGGCGATTACGACCACAGCGGCGGCGCAGCGGATGTGATCGACGCGCTGCCGGTGGAACGGCTGTGGACCGGCGGCGGTGTGTCCCTGTCGCGTCCGGCTTTGCCCTGTCGCGCCGGCCTGGCCTGGCAGTGGCCCGGGGGTACCCGCTTTCGCCTGTTGTCGCCACTGGATGGCGCTCCCGGAGACGATAACGACCGCTCCTGCGTGCTGCAGATCGACACCGGGGGAGTGCGCATACTGCTACCGGGAGACATTGGCCAGGCGCAGGAGCGCCGCTTAATACAGCGCTGGGGTGGGGCACTGGAGAGCGACGTGTTGCTGGCCGGCCACCACGGCAGCGCGAGTTCGACCTCGCAGTCCTGGCTGAACTTTGTCGACCCCCAGGTGGTATTGATCGGCGCCGGCTACGCCAGCCGCTTTGGCCATCCCCATCCCGCGGTGGTGGCGCGGCTCGAACAGCAGGGAGTGAGCCTGCGGCAGTCGGCGCTGGACGGGGCTGTTTCCCTGCGCGCAACGGCAAATGGCGAGCTGGAAGTTGTGTCCTGGCGGGGCGAGGGGAAAACCTGGTGGAAGTGAACTTTCCAGGTTCCTGAGGCTTGCGGGCTGTGCGTATAATTGAGCCACTATAACTGGAATCGGTGTAATTGTGCTGGATTTATTGCTCGCTGGCGGATGGCTGATGGTACTGCTGGTACTGTGTTCCATCGTCGCACTGGCTATCTGTATCGAACGTCTCTACGTCCTCAACCCGAAAAAAATCGCGCCGCCGCACCTGCTGGCGACGGTGTGGAAACAGCTCAAGGCCGGGGAGATGGATGCCTCCCGGCTGAAGACCCTGAAACAGTCTTCGCCGCTGGGGCGGATTCTCGCTGCGGGCCTCGCCAATGCCTACCACGGCCGCGACGTGATGAAGGAAAGTATCGAGGAGGCCGCCGAGCACGTGGTCCACGACCTCGAGCGCTACCTGAACACCCTCGGCACGATTGCCGCGGTGGCGCCGCTGATCGGCCTGCTGGGCACGGTAGTGGGGATGATCCGCGTGTTCGCCGAGATCATGTCCCAGGGCACCGGCAACGCCAGTGTGCTGGCGGGCGGGATCTCCCAGGCGCTGATCACCACCGCCGCGGGGCTTACGGTGGCTATCCCCGCGCTGGCGATGCACCGCTATTTCACCGGCAAGATCGACGCCATCGTGGTTGAACTGGAGCAGGAGACCATCAAGCTCGTCGACGCCCTGCACAGTGAAGACAACGTGGAAGGCAAATCTTGAAATTCCGCCGCCAGCGCCTCGGCGCAGTCGATATCAACCTGACGCCGTTGATCGACGTGGTCTTCCTGCTGCTGATCTTCTTCATGGTTTCAACCACCTTTACCCGCGAGACCCAGCTCAGCGTCGACCTGCCGGAGGCCGAAGGCCAGGCCTCGGAAACCCGCGATGACGAAATCGAGATCCTGGTCGATGAATCCGGCACCTACCGCATCAACGGCCAGGCGCTGGTGGACTCGCGCATGCGCACCCTGCAGGCGGCCATCTACAAGTTGTCCGCCGGCGATACCACCATGCCGCTGATCATCACCGCCGATGCCCAGGCCGCCCACCAGGACGTGGTGCGGGCGATGGATGCCGCCGGCCAGATGGGTTTCGTGCACCTTTCCATCACCACCCGCCTGCCCTCGGACGCCTCCGATGGCTAGGGCCAGGCCCAACCCGGTGAACCGCCAGGGCAACATGAGCGACTGGCAGCTCTACAAACGCCTGCTGGGTTACATCGCCCCCTACTGGTGGGTATTCCTGCTCAGCGTGCTGGGCTACATTGTCTATTCCGCCGGCAACGTACTGGCGGCGGACATGATGCAGTTCCTGCTCGATGCCCTGGGGGAGTCGACCAGCCAGGACGCCGGGCTGGTGTCGCGCACGGTCTACGCGCTGTTCTACGAGCCGGGCACCGACCGCCTGGAATTCACCCGGATTGCCTTTCCCATCTGCCTCGTGGTGCTGGCCTTCCTGCGGGCCATGGGTTATTTCGTCGG
The DNA here is from genome assembly GCF_048323675.1 of Haliea sp. E17. Taxonomy (NCBI): domain Bacteria; kingdom Pseudomonadati; phylum Pseudomonadota; class Gammaproteobacteria; order Cellvibrionales; family Halieaceae; genus Haliea; species Haliea sp. E17. The sequence continues at coordinate 750,525 of NZ_JBLWFK010000002.1, read as the reverse complement.
CAACTATTTCATGAGCCACGTGGCGCGCAACCTGATACACGAACTGCGCTGCGAACTGTTCGACAAGTTGCTCGCGGCGCCCAGCGCCTACTACGACCGCCACAGCCAGGGCGCGCTCATCTCCAAGATCACCTTCAATGTCGAGCAGGTGTCCGGCGCCGTCACCAAATCCCTGCGCACCCTGGTGCAGGAGGGGCTGACCGTTATAGGCCTGCTCGGTTACATGTTCTACCTGAACTGGCGCCTGTGCCTGGTGTTCCTTGCGGTGGCGCCGCTGCTGGGGCTGGTGGTGTCGGTGGTCGGCAAGCATTTCCGCCGCTACAGCCGGCGTATCCAGGCCTCCATGGGCGATGTGACCCAGGTGTCCAACGAGAGCATCGGCAACTACCGCGAGGTGCGCATCTACGGCGGCCAGTACCAGCAGCAGGCGGGTTTTCGCCGCGCTAGCGGCTACAACCGCGCCCAAAGCCTCAAGCTCGCGTTGCTGGACGGCCTGAGTACGCCGGTGGTGCAGACCCTGCTGGCGGTGGCCATGGCCATGCTGGTCTACCTCGCCCTGCAGCCGGAGTGGATGGCGGGCTTTACCGCCGGGTCGCTGGTGGCCTTCCTCACCGCCGCCGCCCAGTTGAGCAAGCCCATTCGTTCGCTGACCGGTATCCAGAGCGAGATCCAGCGCGGCCTCGCAGCGGCGGAGGATATTTTCACCCAGCTGGATATGGAATCTGAAAACGACACCGGTACCTACAGCGTGACGCGGGCGCAGGGCCGGATCAGCCTGCGCGATCTCAGCTTCGCCTACCCGGGCAGCGAGGTCGACGTGCTGCGGCACCTCAACCTGGAAATCGCCCCCGGCGAGACCGTGGCGCTGGTGGGGCGCTCCGGCAGCGGCAAGAGCACCCTCGTGCAGTTGCTGATGCGTTTCTACCTGCCCTCCAGCGGCAGCATCCTGCTCGACGAAGTCCCCATCGAGGATTACCGGTTGGCCAACCTGCGCGCGCAGATCGCCATGGTCTCCCAGCAGGTGACCCTGTTCCACGATACGGTCTACAACAATATCGCCTACGGCGACCTCGCCGACGCCTCCCCGGAAGCGGTGGAGAAGGCGGTGCAAGCCGCCTATGCCCAGGATTTCATCGGCGCCATGCCCGAGGGCCTGCAGACCCGGCTGGGCGACGATGGCGGCGGGCTCTCCGGCGGGCAGCGCCAGCGTATCGCCATTGCCCGGGCGCTGCTCAAGGACGCACCGATCATCGTGTTTGACGAGGCGACCTCCGCCCTCGACAACGAATCCGAGTTCCGCATCCAGAAATCCCTGGAAACCATCTCCAGCGGGCGCACCACGATCATCATCGCCCACCGCCTGTCGACGGTGGAGCACGCGGACCGTATCGTGGTGATGGACGCCGGGCGCATCGTGGAGACCGGCCCGCACGCCGAGCTGCTGGCTGCCGGCGGGCTTTACGCCCAGCTCTACCAGCAGGAATTCACCGCGACATGAGCGAGCGAGGGCTGGTAGCGGCCTGGTATCGCGGGGCCGGCTGGCTCTGGTTGCTGCGCCCCCTCGAACTGCTGTTTCGCGCCGCCACCGCGCTGCGGCGCCAGTTCTACCGCAGCGGTTTGCTGTCCAGTTACCGCGCCCCTGTGCCCGTCGTCGTGGTGGGCAACATTACTGTCGGCGGCACCGGCAAGACGCCCGTGGTCATCGCGCTGGTCGAAGCGCTGCAGGCCCGCGGACTGCGGCCCGGTGTGGTTAGCCGGGGCTACGGCGCCGCGGACGGGGAGTTTCCCCGCCGGGTCGACGCGGGCAGCGATCCGCGACTGTGCGGCGACGAACCCCTGTTGATCGCCCGGCGCACCGGTGTGCCCGTGGTCATCGATCCCGACCGCCCCGCAGCGGTGCGCGCGCTGTTGTTGTCGGCGCCGGTGGATATCGTGGTCTGCGACGACGGCCTGCAGCACTACGCCCTGCAGCGCGATCTGGAAATCGTCCTCATCGACCGCCAGCGCGGCCTCGGCAATGGCTTCTGCCTGCCGGCCGGGCCCCTGCGCGAACCGCGTTCGCGCCTGCGCAGTGTGGACCATGTACTGTACCGGGGCAGCGATAGCCCGCGCGACGGCGTAAGTTACCAATCCCGCGACTGGGTGAATATCCGCAGCGCTGAACGGCGGCCGCTGACTGCGTTCAGTGGGGTGGGGGAGGTCGACGCGGTGGCGGGCATCGGCCAGCCCGCGCAGTTTTTTGCCAGCCTGGAAGCCCTGGGCATCGCCTTCAGGCCCCATCCCTTTCCCGACCATCACCAGTTCGGCGCCGGCGATTTTAGCGGGATGGCCGGACACACAATTCTCATGACGGAAAAAGACGCGGTAAAATGCAGCGCGCTGGCGGGAGACGATGCCTGGTACCTGTGTATCGATGCCTCCCTGCCGGACGACCTGGTCGCGGCGGCCGCAGCGCTCGCCGTCAACACGTCCTGAACAGGAACAATCGATGTCCTTTGCCGTAGTCATTCCTTCCCGCTTCGCCTCCAGCCGCCTGCCGGGCAAACCCCTGCTGGAGATCGCCGGCAAACCCATGGTGCAGCACGTGTGGGAACGCGCGATGCAGGCCGGCGCCAGCGAGGTGATCGTGGCCACCGACGATACGCGCATCCAGGCGGCCTGCGAGGCCTTTGGCGCGGCGGTGGCGATGACCTCGCCGGAACACCCCTCCGGTACCGATCGCCTGCAGGAAGTGGCCGCCCAGCGCGGCTGGACTGGGGAGCAGGTCATCGTCAATGTACAGGGCGACGAACCGTTGATCCCGCCGGCGCTGATCCGCCAGGTGGCGGACAACCTGCAGGGCAACCCCCAGGCGAGCATCGCCACCCTGTGTGTGCCGATCAGCGATCACGAGGAACTGACCAATCCCAACGCGGTGAAAGTGGTGACCGATATAAACGGCCTGGCGCTGTATTTCAGCCGCGCCACCATTCCCTGGCCGCGGGACGCCTTTGCGGCGGGTGGCGGTGACATGCCGCAGGGCAGCTGGTTCCGTCATATCGGTATCTACGCCTACCGCGCCAGCTTTCTCCACCGCTACGTGACCTGGCAGCCGGCACCGCTGGAACAGCTGGAACAACTGGAGCAACTGCGCGCGCTGTACAACGGCGAGCGCATCCACGTCGCCCGGGCCTGCGAGGCCGTACCGGCGGGCGTGGATACCCAGGCGGACCTCGACGCGGTGCGCGCACGGGTGGAGGCCGGCCATGAGTAACCAGCCGGTTCGTGTCCTGTTCGTCTGCCTCGGCAATATCTGCCGTTCCCCCACCGCCCACGGTGTTTTCGAACAGATGGTGCGCGAGAGGGGGCTCCACGAACGTATCGAGATCGACTCCTGCGGCACCGGTGACTGGCACATCGGTCATCCCGCGGACCGGCGTGCCGCGGCGGCCGCCGCGCGGCGCGGCTATGACCTGAGCCACCTGCGGGCGCGGCAGGTCATTCCCGCGGATTTCGACGCCTTCGATTACGTGCTCGCCATGGACGCGCAGAACCTGGCCGACCTGGAGGCGATGCGCCCGGCGCATTTCGATGGCGTCCTCTCCCTGTTTCTCGACTTTGCGCAGCAGGTGGCGGAGCGGGAAGTGCCCGACCCCTACTATGGCGGCGAGGACGGCTTCGACCATGTCCTCGACCTGGTCGAGAATGCCAGCGCAGGCCTGTTGCGGGAGATCCTGGGTGCAGATACGGCGCGCTGAATCCCTCAGGTCCTTCAACACCCTCGCCCTGGAAGCCCGCGCCACCGCACTGGTAGAGGTTGCGGGTGAGGCGGAACTGGCTGAGGCGCTGGCCTGGGCACGGGCAGAGGGCCTGCCGCCGCTGCCGCTGGGCGAGGGCAGCAATGTGGTATTTGCCGGCGACCTCGAGGCCCTGGTGATCCACCAGCACGCCGCGGGATGGAGCGTGCTCGCCGGGGATGCGGAGTCCGTGCGCCTGCGGGTCAGCGCCGGCGAGAACTGGCATTCACTGGTCGCGCGCAGCCTGCAGCAGGGCTGGTACGGCCTGGAAAACCTCGCCCTGATTCCGGGAACGGTGGGTGCGGCGCCGGTGCAGAACATCGGCGCCTACGGGGTCGAGCTGGAGCGTTTTGTCGAGGCCGTCCACGCCGTGGCTGTCGAAAGCGGCGAAAAACTTCTGCTGGAGCGGGACGCCTGCGAATTCGGCTACCGCGACAGCGTGTTCAAGAGCCGCCTGCGCGACAAGGTCATTATCACCGCCGTTGATTTCCGGTTGCCGAGGATTCCGGCGGCAGAGTGCCGCTATCCCGCCCTGGCGACCGAACTCGAGGCCCGCGGCGTGGTGGCGCCGACGCCGCAGGACGTGTTCGACGCGGTTGTGGCGGTGCGCCGACGCCGCCTGCCGGACCCTGCCCGGGAGCCCAACGCGGGTAGTTTCTTCAAGAACCCGCTGGTCGAAGCTGGCAGGGCAGACGCGTTGGCAGCCGAGTGCCCGGGGCTTCCGCGCTACCCGCAGGCAGATGGCCGGGTAAAACTGGCCGCCGCGTGGCTGATCGAGCAGGCCGGCTGGAAGGGGCACAGGGAGGGGCAGTTCGGTATTCATCCCGAGCACGCACTGGTAATGGTCAATTACGGTGGCGACAGTGGCGAGGGGCTGTTGCAACTGGCGGCACAGGTGGTGCAGTCTGTCCGTGAACGCTTCGCAGTCACCCTGGAAATGGAGCCGCGTATCTACGGCAAGCGCCCGTGAACCCCTTCGATCACAAGGCATTTTTAAAGAACCTTACCACCCGTCCCGGCGTGTACCAGATGTACGACGAGGCGGGCAAACTGCTGTACGTGGGCAAAGCCCGCAACCTGAAGAACCGCGTGGGCAGTTATTTTCGCGCCAGCGGCCTCACCGAAAAAACCATGGCGCTGGTGGCGCGCATCCACGATATCCAGATCACCGTGACGACCACGGAAGTCGATGCGCTGTTGCTGGAACACAACCTGATCAAGAGCCACAAGCCGCCCTATAACATCCTGCTCAAGGACGACAAATCCTACCCCTATATCTACGTGTCCGCCGACAAATACCCGCGCATCTCGCTGCACCGGGGCGCGCAGAAGGGCAAGGGCCGCTACTTCGGCCCCTACCCGAGCGCGGTGGCGGTGCGCGAATCCCTGCACTTCCTGCAGAAGGTCTTCAAGGTGCGGCAGTGCGAGAACAGCTACTTCAACAACCGCTCCCGGCCCTGCCTGCAATACCAGATCGACCGCTGCACCGCGCCCTGCGTGGACAGGGTCTCGGAGGCCGAGTATGCGGGGCAGGTGGACAGCACCCAGCTGTTCCTGGCCGGCAAGTCCCAGGAGCTGATGGTGCGATTGGCCGACGACATGGAAAAGGCCGCCGCCGAACTGGCCTTCGAGAAGGCGGCCCAGTATCGCGACCAGATCAGCCAACTGCAGCATGTACAGGCGGTACAGGGAATCGAGGGCGTACAGGGCGACCTCGATATCCTCGCCGCAACCGTGGATTCCGGCCGCGCCTGTGTACAGGTGCTGTTTGTGCGCGCCGCCCGGGTGCTGGGCAGCAAGACCTACCACCCGCCACTGAAACTGGAGACCACCCCGGCCGAGGTGCTGGAGGCCTTCCTGCCCCAGTACTACCTGGGTGGTGCACGACCGGTGCCCGGGGAGATCATCGTCAACGAGGCGCCCGAGGACAGTGCGACCCTGGCGGAGGCGCTCTCGGTGCAGGCCGGGAAAAAAGTCAAACTGCGCAGCAAGGTGCGCGATGCCCGCGCGCGCTGGCTGCGCCTCGCCCTGCAAACCGCCGAGACCAACCTGAAGGCCCACCTTGCAGGCCGCGAGACGGTGCAGGGGCGCTTCACGGCCCTGCAAGAGGTGCTGGCGCTGGAAGACCGGCCCCGGCGCATCGAGTGCTTCGATATCAGCCACAGCCACGGTGAGGCGACAGTTGCCTCCTGCGTGGTCTTCGACGAGGAGGGCCCGCGCAAGTCCGACTACCGCAAGTTCAATATCGAGGGCATCACCGCGGGCGACGACTACGCCGCCATGCAGCAGGCCCTGACACGCCGTTTCCGGCGCCTGAAGAGCGGGGAGGGGGCGCAGCCCGATATCCTGCTGATCGACGGTGGCAAGGGACAGGTGGCCCAGGCGATGGCGGTGCTGGAGGAGTTGCAGATCGACGGCATCCGCGTGGTCGGGGTGGCCAAGGGGGTGACCCGCAAGGCCGGCTTCGAAACCCTGGTGGAAGGCGCGGACGGCCGGGAGCGCCAGCTGCCCGGCGACAGCCCGGCCCTGCACCTGATCCAGCAGGTGCGCGACGAGGCGCACCGCTTCGCCATTACCGGGCACCGCGCGCGCCGGGCCAAGTCCCGCCAGCGTTCGCTGCTGGAGGACATCCCCGGGGTGGGTGCGAAGCGGCGGCGGGAACTGCTGCGGCACTTTGGCAGCGCCCAGGGCGTGGCGAACGCCAGTGTCGAGGAGCTGCGAAAAATTACCGGTATCAGTGCCACAATGGCCGCGCAGATATATGATTACCTGCATACCACAGGAGAGGCGGAGACAGGACCCAGGTGAAATTGAATATCCCGAATGCGTTGACCATGCTGCGCATCTGCCTGATCCCTGTCCTGGTACTGGTCTTCTACCTGCCGTTCCGCAATCACCTGCTGGTGGCCGCCGTGATCTTCGCCGTGGCGGCGATTACCGACTGGCTGGACGGCTACCTCGCCCGGCGCCTCGGCCAGACCAGCGCTTTCGGCGCCTTCCTCGACCCGGTGGCCGACAAGCTGATGGTGTCGGTGGCCCTGGTGCTGCTGGTGGAACGCCACGACACCATCCTGTTCACCCTGGCGGCCTGCGTGATCATCGGCCGGGAGATCGTCATCTCCGCCCTGCGCGAGTGGATGGCAGAACTGGGAGAGCGCACTTCGGTCGCCGTGTCCTACATCGGCAAGGTCAAAACCGCCTTCCAGATGGTCGCCATTACCGGCCTGCTGGCCGTCGACCCCAGCAGGGATGGCAACTGGTTAACGGCTCTGCTGTTCGTGGTGCTCTACATCGCCGCGGCGCTGACCCTGTGGTCCATGTTTGTGTACCTGAAAGCCGCCTGGATCGTCATCCGCGAACGGGATAAGACCTTCTGATTCAGGCGCTTGGAAGATTTTTTTGGAATACCTGTTGACACTAATCCACGGATGAATACAATGAGCGCCTCTCGAGTGTGCAGCCGCGCATCGGGAAGTGAGAAGTAGCGAAGCAGCAGTCTTCTTAAGCGGGAATAGCTCAGTTGGTAGAGCGCAACCTTGCCAAGGTTGAGGTCGCCGGTTCGAACCCGGTTTCCCGCTCCAACTTCCTCGACTGGTTCCAGTCAAAAGGCTCGGTGGCAGAGTGGTCATGCAGCGGACTGCAACTCCGTGTACGCCGGTTCGATTCCGACCCGAGCCTCCAATCGTATCAAATACTTACCTCTCCCAAACTTTTCCTCGAATACCCGTTATTTATAGGCAAACAGGGCACCGTCGCTAATGCAGCGACCTGAGCAACGCACAAGGAGTTCAAGTCTCTTTTGCTGGAGGTGGAATAGCGACAACCTTCCGGCAAGCGTGATCACTGATGCTTCCGGCCTGTCTCTGAATGCCGTGCAGAACCAGCTGCAAACCAGTATGCAGGAAGCGCTAACGCTCATGCGCCCCCTGCGTACTGTTAAACCCTTGTGAGCAGCCGGCCTGGTCAGCTGGGGCGAGCCGAAACGGCAGCACTCCTTCCAGGGCTATCAGGAACCGCTCGGTGGCAATTGGCGGGTTTTATCCAGCCCCTCGCGCAATTCTTTCGCCCAACGCCGCAGGATCCTGTCAGCATCCGCCTTGTTGGTCACGCTGTTGGTCCAGGTCAACATGTTGTCGTCGGCGTCTGCCTGGGGGTCGATGATTCTCGCGAGTACATCCCCCGTGGTGGCATCCACCAATTCAAGCAGCAAGGTCATCTGGCCGGCAGAAGTCATGTAGCTGCGTTCCATCCCCGGGTAGTTGGTTTCCGGGGCATTGATGGCTCTACATGCCTTTTGTCTCGGTGCGAGCGTCTCGCTCGGATCGAGGCATCGGTATGTTGGAGTATTGCTTGGGGGTTTCTGTCTATGGAGTTACTTCCAGCTGGTACGCGACTGCGTAATGGCGTCTTCACTATAGAAATGTTGAGTCCCCCTTGAGGTGACAGCGGCCACCTGCCACATCCCAGACGCAAGTAATTTGCGGAAGACCGGTTTCGCCTAATTGCGAGAATTTGGTCTACTCTTTCCTGAGCGCCAACTTTCGAGATATAGCTGGCCTTGGCGGTCTTTCCCAATAGCAAAATTTCCATAGGACAGAGTCATTCTATGGTTACATTGCCGGATAAGAGATTTTCTCCTGCGCTTCTTTGTGCGTCTTTTTTCAGCTGTTGCATTTATTTCCTGTTCATCACATTGGGTGTCGATGTAGCGGGTTTCAGTGCCCCGATAGCTTTGTCGGCAGTATTGACCGCTGCAAGCCTATTCATCCTTGCAAGCTTTTCCAATCTTGCGCGTATGGCTTTGCTGGTTGCACTGAGCCTGTTTCTACTTGCGCACTTTCTGATGATCCAACTGGAGGCACAGATATTCAGCCTCGGGCAACTCGACTCGGCTGCAGTCGTGGGGTTATCACTGCTTGCCGTCGGCGTGGCGGCTCCATTTGTAGTGGCAAGCCACTTCTTTGACACAAGGTCGAACCTGCGAAAGGGGACCTTTTCCAGGCTGGTTCTTTGCCCTGTATATCTGTTACGTGTCACGGTTTGCGCAACGACATTTCCCATACTGTATTTCCTGGCGGGTATCGCCATTTTGCCCTTCGTACAGGGCTTCTACGCAGGGATCATTCCACCCCTGCCTGAACTGATGCTCTGGCAGTGGTTGAGAGGGATGGTATTCACCGTATCGACGATCCCGTTGATAGCGAGTTTTTCCGCCGGCCCACTCGCTGCTGTCGGGGTATTTGCGTTGGTGTTCCCGATACTGGGTGGAATAGCTCCCCTGTTGCTGCCTAATCCGGTGATGCCCCCTGAAGTTCGCCTGGTGCATGGCTTCGAAATTGTGGCGTCCTACATTGCGTTCGGAGCAGTATTGGGTTTTCTATTGCATCCATCAGCTAAAAAAAACCCCTTGCGGGCAGTCGCCAGGGGTGTGCAGCCCTGAACAATTGTCACGGCCGCGCACCGGTTGCCAATCTGCATGATGACCAAGTCACACAGCGAGGACTCCTTTGAGGTGGAAGCGGACTTGGCCGCCTTCGCCTATTAGCCGACCGTTTATTCGTTTATCAATTCTCCGCTTGCAGGATTCTTTGACTATAATCCCAGCAAATCTAATGAGCGCTTTCCGAGCTGCTTCCCTCGGCACCTCCCTCTATAACAGAGGCTATGATATGAAGACTTTCGTAAATAACGTCTTTTTAATGTCGATTGTGCTTTCCTCGTTCATCTTGCCAGTCGCGCACGCCGACAATCAGATTCCCCTCATTCCAACCCGCGAGGTGTATTTCGGCAATTTTCATATTCATACCGCATGGTCTTTTGATGCCTATATCAACGGAGCCATATCCGGCCCGGACGAAGCGTACCGCTGGGCCAAGGGCGAGGAGATCCCCGGAGGCGGCGATGGAACGCCACTGCAGATCAAAGTTCCCCTGGACTGGTACGTCGTGTCGGACCACGCCGAATATCTCGGGGCACTGCCGCTGATGGGCGATCCCGACAGCCCGGTGAGCAAGCATCCCCTCGCCGCGGCGATCACAGGAGACGACCCCAAGGCCTCCTTCGACGCCTACACCGAAATCCTGGATGGCATCTCCAACCGCCGCAAGGACGAAATCCTCGGCGATCCGGCAGTTGCGGCATCGCTCTGGAAGCAGGTCGTCGATATAACAAACAAGCATTATGAACCGGGCAAGTTCACCACATTTGCAGGCTTCGAATGGACCTCGAACCCGGGCTGGCGCAATCTGCACCGCGTGGTCTTCTTTGCCGACACGGATAATCTGCCCGCCCAGCCGTTCTCCGCGATCGACTCCGACGTGCCGGAAGACTTGTGGAAGTGGATGGACCAGGAGCGCGCCGGGGGTGCGAAACTACTTGCAATCCCCCACAACGGCAATGCCAGCGATGGACTGATGTTCCCGCTCGAAACCTCCTACGGCGGAAGCAGCCTCAACAAGGCCTACGCCGAGGCACGCATGCACAATGAAACGCTGTATGAAATCTCCCAGATAAAAGGAACATCGGAGGTTCACCCTTCGCTGTCACCGAATGACGAGTTCGCCGGCTTTGAAATCTGGGATTACACGCTGGCTTCCACCGCGACACCTCCTGAGCACAAGCGCGGGGGCTATATGCGTGAAGCACTGATCCGCGGGCTGCAATTGCAGCAGGACGGCAAGGGCAATCCCTTCAAGTACGGCTTTATCGGTGACTCCGATACACACAATTCCGCCAGCGCCATCGAGGAAGACAATTACACTGGCAAGTTCGGTTTTGAGAATGACCCCAAACACAGGCTGTATGGCCCGCCCGGAGTCAGCAAGGCTGCCGCCAAACAGGTAAGGCAGTTCAGCAGTGGAGGGGTTGCGGCTGTCTGGGCCAAAGCAAATACTCGCGAGGAAGTCTTCGCCGCTATCGCGCGCAAGGAAACCTACGCCACGTCCGGCCCGCGAATGAAAGTGCGCTTTTTTGGCGGCTATGGATTTGAACAGGATGCGCTCGCCAAATCTGGCTGGTTGGATGCGGCCTACGCTAGCGGTGTACCGATGGGTGGAGATCTTGCAAAAGCGCCCAAGGGGAAGTCTCCGACCTTCCTGATCGCGGCGATGAAGGAGGCGAACGGCGCCAACCTCGACCGGGTCCAGGTCATCAAGGGCTGGGTTGACGGCAATGGGCAGACTCACGAAAAAATCTACAATGTGGCAGTGTCCGACGACCGCAAGGCTGACAAGGACGGAAAAATTCCGTCTGTTGGAAGTACTGTCGACGTCAAAACCGCGACTTATACCAACACGATAGGCGCTGCAGAGTTGAGTGCCGTGTGGAGTGACCCTGACTTCGATCCCAAGCGTTACTCTGTCTATTATGTGCGGGTACTGCAGATACCAACCCCTCGCTGGTCGACGTATGACAGCGCCAGACTGGGGGTGGAGACTCCGGAAGATTTGCCTGAATCGATTCAGGAGAGAGCATGGTCCAGTCCCATTTGGTATTCACCATAGGGAGTCAGGTTACCCCGCCGTAGTGGCGATCGTGAGGGCTACCTTCCGCTTTGAGGTGGAAGCGGACCTGGCCGCTTTCGCCTATTCGGGGACATCACATCGCCCACTGGAGCAAGCGGTTTTCGTTCCGAATCATTCCGCTAGTGAAATATACAGGCCGCCCCTGGCTTCAAAATATTGATCTGAGTCAAATCACCACGTGATTCCGGACTTCCTCAGCAGGTTGCCGTCCCGCAAGACGAATTTTTTGCTAAGTTTACTGCAGCTAAGAAGATCCTATCGAGCTTAAATTCCGGGGTCGGCATGAATACAATACATCGTTGCGTCCATCGATACCTTATACTCAGCGTTGCTGCTGTCCTGTCTCTTGCTGCCGGTTTCGTGACCGCTCAGGATGTTTTGCCCTTCCCGACTCCCCCTATGGGCGGCAAGGTTGGGTTGACCATGCAGGAGTCCGTGCATAAGTGGCGCCAGCAACCACGCCACCTGCCCGAGGACGCCCCCAATATACTCATTGTCATGCTCGACGATGCCGGGTTCGGACAAGCGAGCACCTTTGGCGGCGATATCAACACGCCGACGTTATCCCGCCTGGCCAATGAAGGCATTGCCTACAATGCCTTTCACACTACCGCCATGTGTTCGCCGACCAGGGCGGCGTTGATGACCGGGAGGAATCACAATCGCGTTGGATTCGGACAGATTGCCGAGTTGGCGAACGACTGGGACGGCTACACGGGCGTAATTCCAAAATCCTCGGCAACCATCGCTGAAGTGCTGGGCTACTACGGATACGCCACCGCGGCGTTCGGCAAGGACCACAATACGCCGGTCGACCAGATCGCCAACGGCCCTTATGATCGAACCCCGACGGGACGCGGCTTTGATTATTTCTATGGTTTCATCGCGGGCGAGACATCCCAATGGGAGCCCACGTTGTGGGAGAACACTACGCCGATCTCGGCGCCGCATGTCGACAACTACGAGGACTACCACCTTACTGAGGCCATGGCGGACAAGGCGATCACCTGGATGCGCCGCCACCTGGCCCTGCAGCCCGATAAACCCTTCCTGATGTGGTGGACCCCTGGCGCCGTTCACGGCCCGCACCAGGTCGCGAAAGCCTGGGCGGACAAGTACAAAGGCAAGTTCGACGACGGGTGGGATGCCTACCAGAAGCGGGTCTTCGAGCGGCAAAAAACGATGGGATGGATTCCGGCAGATACAATACGGGCGCCGCGTCCTGAAGGCATGCCCGCCTGGAAGGATATCCCTGAAGACGAGCGTGCTTTCCAGGCGCGGTTGATGGAGGTCTATGCCGGCTTTCTGGAGCATACCGACGTTCAGGTTGGTCGACTGATCGACGAACTGGAGGCCAGGGGCATTCGCGACAATACTCTGGTGATTTACATCTTCTCTGACAACGGTGCCTCCGCCGAGGGAATGAGCGGCAGCATTGCCGAACTGAACGCGCAAAATGGTATCCCCAGCACGGTTGCTGAACACATCGCCGTACTGGATACATTGGGTGGACTCGATGCGATCGGCGGTCCGAAGACGGATAACATGTATCACTCCGGCTGGGCGTGGGCCGGCGACAGCCCCTTCCGCTACACCAAGCTGATTGCTGCCGACTGGGGTGGAACACGTACCCCAATGGTGATTTCCTGGCCGAAGCGCATCAAGCCTGACAAAACCCCCCGCCCCCAGTTCGCCCATGTCAACGACGTGGTCCCGACGATCTACGAGATTCTCGGCATTACTCTGCCCAAGGTAGTGGATGGCTTCGAGCAGGACCCGATTGACGGGGAGAGCTTCGCCTATACATTCGACTCAGCTACCGCGCCAGAACGAAAGAAAACGCAGTACTTCGACATCATGGGTAGTCGCGGCATCTACCATGAAGGCTGGATGGCCAGCACCTTCGGCCCCCGGGCGCCCTGGATTGCCAAGTTGCCCGACATTAGAAATTGGGACCCGATGCAGGATAAATGGGAGCTGTACGACACACGACACGACTACTCCCTGATGCATAACCTTGCCGACGAGAAGCCTGAAAAACTCGCTGAGATGAAAGCGCTCTTCCTGGAGGTAGCAAAGGAAAACAAGGTTCTGCCAATCGGTGGCGGCCTGTTCAGCCCCTTCAACCCACATGAAATGAAGCGCAGCAGCAATACCGAATGGACCCTCTTCGACGGACTCACACGCATACCCGAGAGTCAGGCGCCCAACGTACGCAACGGCAATCTCCGCGCAGAGATCGACGCCGAGGTGCCGAAAAACGTCAACGGCGTAATCTTCGCCATGGGCGGTTATGCCGGCGGCGTGACTCTGTACGCGCTCGATGGCTATCTGTACTACGAGTACAGTGCACTCATGCTCAAACGCGACAAGATAAAGGTCGGGAAGCTGCCGGCGGGTGAGGTCAAGATCGCGTTCGAGATGCGCACACCGCTTGAGCGGGCGGCGCCTGCGAAACTGAAGTTCTGGATCAACGGTAAGGAAGCGGCCAGTGGCACTGTTGAACGCACGATTCCAGGCACCTTCACAGCCTCGGAAACCTTCGATGTAGGTCGGGACACAAACTCGCCTGTCGCGGATGCCTACTTCGACAATGCACCTTTCGCTTTCGAGGGAACCCTGAAGCGCCTGCATTTTGCGAACCTCCTGGAAAAATCTCCAGAGTATGCGCGTTCGCCAGACGATGACTGATGTTGGGGGCTACTCCGGGCTGGTACTGCCCGGATTCAATGAATGAATAAAGTTTGGGGCCACCCCCTGGTAACCAGCACCGATCCTCAATGGGGGCTTTAGCACATGTCGAATCGACTCACCAATAAGCTTGCAGGACTTTCCTTACTGGCCGCGGTAACACCTGCACTGCATGCCGAGGACTGGACAGCCGTCACCGGCCGCCAGAACCTGATCGACCTGGTCAGCGGCGCCACCGCGGAAATTGAGGTAAAGCCAGGCCGCACGGTAACTGGTTACTACGCACCTGACGGTACCGCGCGTATCGAGGCTTGGGGCGAAGTTTTTCGCCGGACCTGGCAGGTCGAGGGCGAGGACCGTGTCTGTTACACCTCGGCTGAAAAGCAAACCAATTGCTTCACCTTCGAGCAGGATCGGGACGACCTCCAGCATTACCGTGTGCGCAATACCGGTACCGGCGAATTCACCCATTTTCACCTGGTCGGCGACAAGCTGGCCAGCGGCGAAGAGGCGGCACCGGGCGGGCTGGCCAGGCCCTCGGCTGAAGAAGTCGCTGCGGAGCTGTCCAACCCCAACACCGCCATGGGTACAATGAATTTCAATTTCGATTACGTCGCTTACCAGGGTGATCTCCCCGGTGCGGGGAGCCAGGAGGCTACCCGCCTGCTGTTCCAGCCCTCATTGCCCTATCCCCTGGACGAGACCACGAACGTATTCGTGCGGCCGGCGATCCCGGTGATCGTCAAGCAGGATGTGCCTTCGGGGGCCGGCCAATTCAACGATGTTACCTGGGAGCTGGGCGACATCGGTTTCGACCTCTCGCTGGGCAAGACACTCCCCGGCGGCATCGTTCTGTTGGGCGGCGTGACGGGCACACTGCCGACGGCGACCGACGACAATGCCGGTCTCGACCAGTGGCTGCTGGGTCCGGAAGCCGCCGTCGCCATGGTGCGCCCCTGGGGCGTGCTGGGCGTGCTGGTCACCCAACAATGGGATGTTGCCGGCAAGAACGATTACGACACCAATGTGACGGGCGGGCAATACTTCTACGCTTTCAACCTCGGCGGTGGCTGGCAAATCAATGGCTCGCCAACGTTTTCCTACAACCACGAGGCGCGCAACAGCGATAACAAGCTGACGCTCCCGCTGGCGATTGGCGTTTCCCGCACCATGTTCCTCGGCGGGCGCCCGTGGAAGTTCGGTGTGCAGTACTGGCACTACCTGGAATCGCCGGACGACTTCGGGCCGGATTACCAACTTCGTTTCATCGTGTCCCCGGTGGTAGCGCTGCCTTGGTAACAAAGCTCGTCCGTATGTAATCCGAGCAGTTACCAGGTCACGCTTGCTGTAGAGCGGCCTTTTCAGTTCCACAAGAGCACGGCAGAAATGAGGTGGAAGGGGACCAGGCGCTAGAGCATCGAAAGCCTGCTGGTCATGATGGGGTGAATATCAAAATGGGGGTATATGTGACTAAAATGCAAATTCTATTGTGTAAAAATATATAACTACAAACTGGATTAAAACCTTATTCGGGGATGACCCACCCCCTTAAAATGCAACAGTACGCTGAATAACTCGCACTCCCGCGTATTCTCCCGGGTTCTGCTGATCCATTTTTCCGGGCAAAATCCCACGCGCAAGAAACCGTGCCAGTACCCGTGTTGTCACATCGGCTGAGCCGATTGCCATGGCCGTTGTGCGCAGCAGCACGCTGCGCTAGTGACCTGAATTGTGCTGACTTCTGATCTCCCGCCGATCGCGGGCGGCAATTGCGCGATCGCTGTCCCGAACTGGCTCCAGTAAAGCGCCGGCTGACGTTTACAGTGTGCCGGATTTCGTGGACAGTAGCTTCTTCATTGCTACTGACGGCGTAATGCCCACCGGGTGATCCATGCACGTAACCCAAGTCAAGTCGCTGCGCTGGCTGTTTGCCGAATTGCTGGTGATTGTCCTCGGTATCTCGATTGCCTTCCAGGTGGAGCAGTGGCGGCAGCAGCACGAGGACAAGGCCATGGAGACCAGGGCCTTCCGGGAGGTGCTTGGAGACCTTGACAATATTGAGAAGGCGATAGCGGAGGCGGCGGGCTCGCTGGATGCTGCGACTGAAAGCGCATCGGATCTGGTACAGCTGATTGCCGCAGAAAACACCGACGAGAATAAGTACCTCGAAAGTATTCTCGGTATACATGTTTACCTGATTGGCGAGGCGCAGGACAGGACCGCCTATGAGGGCCTGCTGGAAGCGGGGAGATTCGCCGGGGTCGACAATCCCGAACTCACGGTACATTTGCGGAATTTCTTTACCCTGCAAAAACCCTGGGTGTATTCCCTGAATATCAGGCATATCGAGCGCTATGACAATCTCATGAACACTATCTACCGTGATTTGCAACGTGTGCCCGATGCGGATTTTTCCACGACGCGAAAATCACACATCGCGTTTGCCGTACCCCTCAACGAATTTCCCCGGTCGCCAACGATGACCAACGATTTACTCGGCTTTATCGCCTCCAGCCAGACAATGAAAGAGCGCTTCGCGTTTCTGCAGCAGCAATTGGAAGATGTGCGGGGGGAAATCGACCTGTACCTCGGCAAATAGCCGCGGGCGGGATGTGACCAACTGCCTGGCGGCCTCCCGGTTTGGCGCAAACACTGCGACCACGATGCTGGAAGTTCTGCCGGAAGGCTGCCTCCTTGACACTCTGCCCGGGGTGATCTATCCCTAACTGAGCACTCGACAGGGAAGTCACCGCACCATGAACCTGAATTTTTCCGGGCGCCGGGAAGTACGCTACGGTGTGCCCGCCGCAGACCAGGTCCTCTTCAACCGTCATTACGTCCTCGGGTATTCCTTTTATTTCCGCCAGGCCAAGTGGGCGCTGGAAATCGTCGACCCCGATAATCCAGGGCTTGAACGTATGGATAATTTTCGTCCGGACTTCCGGATTCCCGAGGAATTCAGGCCGGATCTCGTGGACTATATCGGTTCCGGCTTCGATCGCGGGCACCTGATCGCCAGCGCCAATCAGCGGGAAACGGAACTGCAGAACAGTGAAACCTTCCTGCTGTCGAACATGTCACCCCAGGCTCCGGGCTTTAACCGCGGCATCTGGCGGGAGCTCGAAAATGCCATTCGTGCGCTCAACAACCGGGACGACATTCTCGAAACCTTCGTGATTTGCGGCCCGATTTTCTACTTCGATAAACCGGTCATCTCAATCGGTGAAGGCGACGACGGTAACGACGTGAGCATCCCGGTACCCAACGCCTACTTCAAGTCGGTGCTCACGGAGGACCGCAAGGGGCGCCTGCACATGTGGTCTTTCATCTTTCCCAACGATACGGCTGACAAACCAGTAGCCGATTACCAGGTCCCTACGGCCAAGGTTGAGAAGTACGCCGGCATCAAGTTGTGGGAGACCCTGGTCGGCAAACAGGTCGAACAGGAACGCGGCAGGACCCGGAAATATTTCGGCAGCTGACCGTTGCCTTTGCGGTATGACCCGTTTGAGTCAAAGTGTACCAGTGCAAAAATCGGGAAACCTGGCCGATAGCCAATGCAGTTGATTTTTCGCTGTCCTGTTGTGTGGGCAGGTGGAACCCGCGGTCGTGTAAGTCTCTGTAATCTTTGTACAAGCTGCGCTTGCAGGGTATTCCGGGAGCTTCGCGAAAGGCTGAAAAAGACAATCAGTCCTGATTCCAGGCAGTAAAACCTGCTTGAAAACAGTGAATTAGCTACCCGGCCCCAATTTCACGGAATGACTGGAAGGGCAGTTGGCACTGGCAACATTTCCTGGGTTTTTTTAAAAAACTACAGTTATTGTTGCTTTGGCCCTGGCGCCGTCTTGATTAATCATTTGCCGCCACTATGCTTATCGCAGGTTGGTTGACCCGCGCGCCGTCCTGGCTGATTACCGCGCCAACCACGTTCAATGGAGTGATTTACCAGACAGGGATGTTCAGGGTAAGCACCGGATGAAACCGATCCTGCGTTAATCCAGTACACCTGTCGCTACCCGGGAGGATAGGCCGATGAGAGGCTTGGGGTGTGCGCAGTTTTCGATTTTTCTACTTCTGGCTTATGTCGGTTTCCTGAGCGGCTGCGGCGAGAAAGATCCCTGCCAGATTGATGGCCAGTTCCGCGACGAGGCAATGTGTATCGGCCGCGAAGCCGAATCGCTCGAAGGGTCCGCGGTGGATTACTTCGCCGACATGGACTACGGGGTCAGCAAGGATCCGGCAGAACTGGTCAGGCGCCTGTCCCCCTATGTCCCCGGAATTACCGAGGAAAAGGCAGTCGAGGCCTTTGCGGTCGGGCGCAACA
This sequence comes from Haliea sp. E17, assembly GCF_048323675.1. Lineage (NCBI taxonomy): Bacteria > Pseudomonadati > Pseudomonadota > Gammaproteobacteria > Cellvibrionales > Halieaceae > Haliea > Haliea sp. E17. Next base: position 732,211 of record NZ_JBLWFK010000002.1, on the reverse strand, counting down.
ACTGGATTGTCTGGACCGCCGGCAACGATCGCCTCTGGGATGAATTGTCCAAGGCCAGTTTCGGCAATCTCGACTTCCTGAAAACGATCTCCAATTATCCCGGAACCCGCTTCAGCCGCGACAACCGCTGGCAGTATTTCGGCCTGGTCAACGAGCCCTGTTACAAGAAAGGCGCGGAACCGCGCCAGGATCGCTGGGGACTCTACCTCGACGTGCGCGACGAAAACTGCGGCCCTGATCCCTTTGAAAACGAGGAAAAATATCCCGGCGTGAAAATCGGCGCCCGCGGCGAGGGCGACCTTGAACTGGGTTCCTACTACGGTTATGGCACCGGCATCGTCGGCCTGCGGCTGTTCCCCAACCCGGATTTCGACGCGGAAGCCCAGAAGAAATGGGATCCCGTCAAATATTACACGGACAAGGATTACTACCTCAGCAAGGACCTGGTGAAACCCTACCGGGTAGGTATGTCCTGCGGTTTCTGTCACGTCGGCCCCAACCCCTCCAACCCGCCGGTCGACCCCGAGAATCCCACCTGGGCAAACCTCAATTCCAACCCGGGGGCGCAGTATTTCTGGATCGATCGCATCTTCATGTGGGCCGCGGACGAGAGCAACTACGTGTACCAGTTGTTCCACACCTCCCGCCCCGGCGCGCTGGATACCTCGCTGGTTTCCTCAGACTACATCAATAACCCGCGCACAATGAATGCGGTCTACAACCTCGGCGCGCGGCTGGAACTGGCTGCCCGCTTTGGCGAGGAAAAGCTGACCGGCGGCGAACGGGACAACAAGCAGTTGAATGAGTACGCACCGGCCGGCAGCCCCCTGAACAATTTCTACAAGGAGCCGGACACCGTGTTCACCCCCCGCGTCCTGAAGGACGGGGCCGACTCGGTGGGCGCGATTGGCGCATTGAACCGGGTATTCATCAACATCGGGCTGTTCAGCGAAGAGTGGTTGACCCACTTCCGCCCGCTGGTCGGCGGCAAGGAAATTTCGCCGATCGAAATCAAGGTCGGGCGCGAGTACTCCAGCTACTGGCAGGCGACCGAGGCGCAGACCGCCGACCTGGCGCTGTTCTTCCTGGCCTCCGCGCGCCCGGATCACCTGTCCGCAGCGCCGGGCGGTGAGCAGTACCTGCAGGCGCCCCCGGAGCAACTGGAGCGGGGCAAGGAAGTGTTTGCCGAAACCTGTGCCCGCTGCCACTCCAGCAAGCTGCCCGAGGGGGTCGAGTCGAAATTCCCCGCAGGCTGCAACGGCAGCAACTACCTCGCCTGTTTCAGCGACTACTGGGAGTGGAGCAAGTCCGATGCCTTCAAGGAGGAGATGACCAGTATCGTCAAAACGGAGGACTTCCTCGACAACAACTTCCTGTCGACGGAATTCCGCATTCCGGTGTCGCTGCTGGAGACCAACGCCTGCAGCCCGCTGGCGACCAACGCCATCGAGGACAACATCTGGGACAACTTCTCTTCCACCTCCTACAAGGACCTGCCCTCGGTGGGCGTGATCAAGGTACAGCACCCGATCAGCGGCGAGCAAAGCACCTACGAGATGCCCGCTGGCGGGCGCGGATATACCCGTCCCGCCTCGCTGGTCAGTGTCTGGAGTACGGCGCCGTTCCTGCTCAACAACTCACTCGGTAAATTCAACTGGAGCGGCAGTGTCGACGACCGCGTCGATTCCTTCCGCGACAGCATCGAGAAGCTGCTGTGGCCTGAGCTGCGCAGTGGTGACTTTACCGTGGTCACTGCCTCCGGCAAGGAACACCCGGGGGTAATCGACCGCACCGAGGGCAGGACTTTCCTGCGCATCAGTAAAGGCTACCTGCCGGAGTTCCTGGCGCCGCTGCAGGGTTTCTTCGCTCGCTGGCTGCCCTGGATTGCCGACGAGGACGGTATCTCCATCGGCCCCATCCCGCCCGGAACGCCGATCAACCTGATCTCCAACATCGACATGGACAAGAAAAAGGACGTGCTCAAGGTTCTGCTGAAAGCCAAGCACGACCTCAAGGCCGCCCAGGGCGCGGAAAGCGACCAGGACCTAAAGGAGGCATTCTCCGGCCTGGTGGATCCACTGGTGGGCGTCAGCAAGTGCCCGGACTACGTGGTGAACAAGGGACACTATTTCGGTACCGATTATCTCAACCCGATGTTCGATGATTCCCCCGGTCTGAGCGACGCGGACAAGGAAGCACTGATCAGTTTCCTGCTGACGTTCTGAGCCGACAACAAGGGGAGTCAAACATGAACAGCGAGTTTGAATACATCGTTGTAGGATCCGGGGCGGGTGGCGGTACCGTCGCTGCGCGGCTGGCGGAAAACGGCAAGCGGGTCCTGCTGTTGGAGGCCGGCGACGATCCGCTGCTCTCGCAGGGGGGCGATGCGGTGTCGACGGAAAACCGCCTGCCTGAAGATTACGAGGTCCCGGTATTCCACGCGATCTCGACCGAGAACGACGCGATGAAATGGGACTATTTCGTCAAGCACTACGGCGACGAACGCGACGAGCGGGATCCCAAGTATGTGCCGGAATCGCAGGGTATTCTCTACCCCCGGGCCGGCTGCCTGGGCGGTTGCACCGCCCACAATGCCATGATCACGGTCTACCCCCATAACGCGGACTGGGACAATATCGCCAGACTGACCGGCGACAGCAGCTGGTCGGCAAAGAAGATGCGCGGTTACTTCCAGAAGCTGGAAAACTGCCAGTACCGTCCGGTCTGGCGCTTCCTCGCAAAACTCGGTATTAACCCGACACGACACGGCTGGAACGGCTGGCTCACGACCGAAAAGGCCATCCCGGTGTCGGCGCTGGGTGACGCGGGGCTGGTTGATACGCTTGTTTCTTCGGTGGAAACCGCGTTCAAGTCACTCGGAGAAAGACTGCGCCGCAAGGTCTGGCTGGTCGAGGGTGCTGGCGACCCCAACGACTGGCGCCTGGTAAAGGATAATTCCACGGGCCTCAGGTATCCGCCACTTGCAACCGATGGCCACCAGCGCACCAGCACCCGCGATCGCCTGATCGACGTTAAAAAACGTTTTCCCGACAACCTCACCATCGAGCTCGATGCCCTGGTAACCCGGGTACTGTTCGACGCGGACAACGTGGCTACCGGGGTGGAGTACCAGAAAGGTAAAAAACTTTACCGGGCCTCGGCGCTGCCCGCGGGAACGTCGGGCGAGCTCATGGTGGCCAGCGCCAGCCGCGAGGTCATCCTGTCCGGCGGCGCCTTCAATACCCCGCAGTTACTCATGCTCTCCGGTATCGGGCCGCGGGCAGAGCTGGAAAAACACGGGATCGAAGTGCGTATCGACCTGCCCGGGGTAGGGCAGAACCTCCAGGACCGCTATGAAGTCGGCGTCGTCAATCGCATGAACTTCGATAACTGGGAAGTCCTCGAGGGTGCGCGCTACGCCAAGGGTGATCCACAGTACGCCCAGTGGGAAACAAAACGCGAGGGCGTGTATACCACCAACGGCGCGGTGCTCGCGGTGATCAAGCGCTCGGTGGCAGAGCGGCCCTTGCCCGACCTGTTCTGTTTTGCCCTGCTGGCACTGTTCCGCGGCTATTTCCCCGGTTACTCGCGGCTGATCGTGGAGCACCTCAATTACCTGACGTGGGCAATTCTCAAGGCGCATACCAACAACCGAGCGGGTGTTGTAAAGCTGCGTTCCGCGGACCCGCGCGATACGCCCTACATCAATTTCAGGTATTTCGCCGCGGGCACCGATGACAGGGACGAGGACCTCGATTCCGTGGTGGAGGGTATCAGGTTTGTGCGCAGCATGACCCAGCCGCTGAAGGATCAGGGCCTGATTGCCGAGGAAGAACTGCCCGGCGAGGCGCTGCAGAGCGACGAGGAACTGCGCGATTTCGTCCGCTACCATGCCTGGGGGCACCACGCGTCGTGCACCTGCCCGATTGGCGCAGATAGCGACCCCATGGCGGTCCTGGACAGCAAGTTCCAGGTTCGCGGTACCCGTGGCCTGCGGGTGGTCGACGCGTCGATCTTCCCGCGGATTCCGGGCTTCTTCATCGTCAGTTCCGTCTATACCGCGGCGGAAAAGGCGGCAGACGTCATATTGAACACTTAGCAGGGCTAACGTGCGGCGACCGCGAGGCGCCGCAGCAGTTCATTGCGAGGGAACGCAAACGTGGGCGAGGCCAGCAGTCAGGGCGAGTCGGCTGATAGCCGGCAGCGGCATTACTCCGCGGGACAGGTGGTCGCCGCGGAACGCGCCGTGGTCGGTGGGGAATTTGCGGCATTCTTCGATTCGCAGTATCCCGACTACCTGGAGACAGATTACCGCCGCTACGTGGACGTGGAGTATCCGCGCTACGTCGCGGAACAGTACGATTTCATTGACCCCGCCGGCTATCCCTCTCCCGAGCGCCCGGATTTCGGCCTGGCCATTTCCGGGGGCGGCATCCGCTCCGCCTCGTTCGCCATCGGTGTGATCCAGGCGCTGAACAACCCGGGGCTGTTCGGTGCGAAGCCGAGCCTGTTTGCAAAGCTGCGTTATCAGTCTTCGGTTTCCGGTGGGGGCTATACCGGGGCGGCGCTGTCCTGGTACCAGCGGCGCTTCGGCCTGTTTCCCTTCGGCAACCTCGATACCTTCTCCGGTAGCCAGAATAGCCGCGACAGGGAAAACCAGATACTCAGTTACCTGCGCCAGCACGGCAAATACCTGACGCCCCACGAACTCGGTTTCGCATCGCTAATCGCGACTGTGTTCTCCAGTGTCGTTCACTCCCTGCTGGCCTACACCCTCCTGTTTGCCGTGGTGTTCCTGGGCGTCGTCGTATTTGCCGATTTTGGCCCGGTAGCCCGGCTGCTTGAACTGCCCTGGCTGGGCGAGGTGTTCGGCTACTTCCACACCTTGCTGCTGGCCCTGCTCGGTGGAGCGGGGGAGGCGGTGGACCAGAGCGACGGCATGGCGCTGGTGCTGGCCCTGCGCGCCCACGTGGTGCTGCTGTTTATCGCGCTGGCGATATTTTCGCTGGTGGGGTACTTCCTGCTGCTGCTGGTCTACGCCTTCAGCAGCCAGTTTCGCAAATTTTTCACCCGGCACTATGCCTACCGCATCAGGGTGCAGTTCTGGTACGGCCGCGCGCTGTTGCTGGCGGTAGCCTCCCTGTTCCTGGCAACCATCCCGGTAATCGCCCATCACCTGATCGGCATGCGCATAGGCGTGGAGGACCACTTCCTCCTGGGGGCCTCGACCGGTTCCGGCTTGCTCAGTGCGATCATGTCGTTCAACCAATTGCGCAGGAGCGCGAGCGGCAAGCCGGATAGCGGGGTGGTCAATGCTGCGTTTACCGCACTGGTATCGCTACTGCTGATACTCCTGTTGCTGGTGACTTCCTATGCGCTGGGGGAAATCCTCTACCGCCACGGTTCTTCACTGAGCCTGCTGCTGTTTTTCCTGGTAACGCTGGTGATCTGCGTGACCGTGAACGTCAACCAGATTTCGCCGCACAAGCTCTACCGGGACCGCCTCATGGAGACCTTCCTGAAGGATCCGGAGGTGCCGCCAGACGCACCGCTGGCAAGGATCGGCGGCATGGCGAACGAGGTCCTGCTCACCGACCTGCGCGATACGCCACACTGGTCGCCCTACCACCTGGTGAACTGCAATATCATCCTCGATAACGCGTTTCACCCGAAATACCGTGGCAGACTGGGCGACAGTTTCCTGCTGTCATCGCGCTTTTGCGGCAGCGATGCCACCCGCTACGTGACCACGGACCAATTCATCGACGGACAGATGACGCTGGCCACGGCCATGGCGATTTCGGGTGCCGCTACCAATCCCAACGCGGGTGTTGCGGGTCTCGGCGCTTCGACGACGTCTCCGGTTGCGTTCCTGATGACCTTCCTGGGGCTGCGGCTGGGCTTCTGGGTACTCAACCCCACAAGCTGGATGGGCGGCATGTCCGCGGTGATGCGTCCCAACTATCTCTGGCCGGGGCTACCCAGCCTGCTCAACGTGTTCGTGCACAGTGAGCGCAGTGCGATGCTGGAACTCTCCGATGGCGGGCACTTCGACAATTCCGGGCTCTATGAACTGGTCAGGCGCCGCCTGGCGGTCATCATTCTCGCTGACGGCTCCGCCGACCCGGACGCCAAATTCGAGGATTTCGGCAATGCGCTGGAACGTATTCGCGTGGATTTCGGCGTCACGGTGCGGTTTCGGGACGAGCGCCTGGACCTCACCGCCATGCAGCCTGGCAGCAGCCGCGGCGAAGCGGGACAGACGGCTTTCGACCAGCGTTTCAACCTGGCGGAGCGGGGCTTCGCGATCGGCGACATCGTCTACCCGGACCTGCCGGACACGCCGGGTTTCGTCGGCAAGCTCGTGTACATCAAGGCGGTACTCACCCGCGGCCTGCCCGAGGACCTCTACGCCTACAAATGCGCCCACGCGGATTTCCCGAATCATCCTACCGTGGACCAGTTTTTCGATGAGCGCCAGTTCGAGTCCTATCGCGAACTGGGTTACCAGCTCGCCCGCCAGTGTGTTTCCAGTCCAACCGCGATGGCGCATTTGCCATAGTATTTTTAGAGTAGGGGAGAGGTAATATGAAGAAGTTCCTGTTCGGGTTGTGCTGCGCCAGCCTCGGTTTTCTCCTGGCTGCCAGCGTGAGCGCATCGGACCACGCCGACCCGATTTTCAACAAGAAATCGGACGCGGGGCTGACGGGACTGTTCATCTTTCCCGACGGTGACCAGCTGGTGGCTATCCTGAATATTCACCCCGGCCTGAATACCCAGCCTCCCTTCGATCTCGCGGATTATCGCTACAACCTGTTTTTCGACACGCACACAAAGGTGAGCTACGACGACGACCAGGACCTGCGTCGCTATGGCGGCAGTATCGACCAGCCCGAGGGAATCTCTGGCGACGTGCATATCAGCGTCTCACTGAACGACGACGTCAGCGTCCGCGAGAGCGTGGTAGAGGGGCTCGACCCGGGGGCGGTCACTATCTGGACTGGTGTGCGCGACGATCCCTTTATCTTCCCCAAGTTTTTCGGCACCAACGTGATCGCTATCGTGGTGCGTATCCCCATGGCGGCCTTCGGCGGGCGCGAGGATTTCCTTATCTGGGGGACCAGCGAAGCGTCCTCGCGGTGGGGGGGCTCGCTCAAACAGCTTGACCATGTGGGGCGATCACTGCGCACCATGAACCCGCGGCTGGATTTTCTCAACACCCTGCCGCCCAGCGAGCATGTCGCTGCTATCCGCAAGCGGCACGATTCCCCGGGGTTTTTCCAGAAACTGCTGATGTCGCGACTGGCGCCGCTGTTCGCCATTCGCCACTACGACCTGTTTCCGGATGTGGCCATCTACACCACGCGGCGGGTACCGGGCTATCCCAACGGTCGGCGCCTTCCGGATGACATCGCCGCGCTGGCCTGCCAGACTGGTGACTGCCTGCTGTGGGAACTGTCCTATGCGGATTCGGAAGCGTGGCCTCGCCAGACCATCAACGACAAACCCTTCCTGAGCAAACCGCCGTATCTCGCAGAACCCTGGTAGGCTGAGGGAACGAGCAGGCGGAGCGTTCCTGTGCACGGGAAGTTGAAAGGGAGAAACCAACCTCAACAAGCTATCGGGAGCCGCGATATGACCCCCACAATCAAGTTCAATCCGCAGCTTTGTGCAATGTCCGAGAACAGCCTCGACCTGGCGCAGCGCAACCTGGTCCTGGCGTTCCTGCCCTACCTCGGGTCACCGCTTTCCGGCCTGGAGGTCAGTCGCAAAGCCAGCCGGCTGGTGAGTGAAGCCCTCGAAGCCCTGCAGGGGCCGCTCGGCCCCTGGCGACTGCTCTGGGGCCCCGGTACGTTCCAGGCGGTGCCGGGGGCGGTGCCCGCCAATACCATGTTTGTCGCGGAACACGGGCGTACCGGCGAGCTGTTTATCAGCATTGCCGGTACCAATCCCTATTCCCCCTATGCCTGGTTCGCCGAGGATTTTCACGTCGACGAGACCAGCGACTGGGTCTACGGCAGTGGCGGTAAGCGCGGGGCGATTTCCATGGGCACGCTCACTGGCCTGCGGGCCCTGCAGGGCATGGTGCCGCCCCGCCAGGTACCGGGCGCCAATCTCAGCCTCACGAGGTTTCTCGAAGGCTATTTCAACAAGCGCAGGAAAGCGGTTCCGGTGACGGTAGCCGGGCATAGCCTGGGTGGCGCCCTGGCCCCGGCGGCCGCGCTGTGGCTGCTGGATACCCAGGCGGACTGGGATGCGCGCCTGCGCGCGGAGATTTCGGTCTATGCCTATGCGGGGCCGTCCCCGGGGGATGCCGTATTTGCCGACTACATCGAGAAACGCTTTGGCGACCGCCTGCACCGGATATACAACCCCAAGGATGTGGTGACCCACGCCTGGGATGTCGCCGACCTCTCTGAACTCAAGGCGCTGTACTCGCCGGAGTTGATGCGCGACCCGCTGTGGGACCGTGCAGTCGATTTCCTGATTACCGCGTCAAAGGGGATCGATTACAAGCAGATCGACAGCAGTCCGGTGGAACTGGCGGGCAGGATCAAGCAGGAGATTGTCTTCCGCCTGGCCCCGCCCATCGCCAACCTGGTTGGCCAGTTACTCTACCAGCACACCCTGGCCTATTTTGAGCTGCTGGAAGTGGCCTTTCCGGAAAAACGCTCGGCACTGGGGCGGCGCCTGAGCCAGCAAAGCGGCATGCTGGCCCGGCAAATACTCAGCCGGGCCGGGGTGTGGTCGCCGGTATCGATGCTGGGTGGCCTGCTGGTAAAGGCCTTTACCGAAACCTGGTCACACATGCCGATGGCGCCGTCGCCGATTCCGGAGGTGGGGCCCCAACCGGGCGATACCGCCGGCGAGGCAGCCGAACTCAGTACCGCCTAGCCGTTCGCGCTAGCACTGGGCTGCCCGCACGGTCTTGTGGCGGATAGGGCAGCGTTTTTCCGCGGACTCCGGCGCCTCCGGTTCGTCGCTCGCCGCGGGCGCACTGTCGCCAGCGGTGGCGTCGCCTGTCGCGGGCGGCGGGGCGAAGCTGCTAGCGTCATTGCGAATGGCTTCCGCGACGGCATCCACCATCGCATTGGGAATGGGTACGCTGAGGTTGTACTGGGCGAGCTGCCAGCCACTGTTTCCCAGTACCAGTACACCGGAACCGCGACAGGGTCCCAACTCGGCATGTTCCAGGCTCTCGTCAAACCAGGCGGTTTTGCCGTCTGCGGATACGGTCACGTTGCGGGTCTGCGCCGTGTAGGTCCAGCCGCGCCCGCGGTCGAAATTCTCGGTAACAAAATCGCGCCAGTCCTGCCCCGCCCAGCGCTCGCTGCCGTCGGTCCCGAGGAACACCATGTCCTCGGTCATCAGGCTGAAATAGCCTGCCCGGTCCGCCATGGCGGCGGCGGCGTGGAATCGGTCGAGCACCTGGTTGACCGCCGCGGTAGCATCGGCCTTTGCCGCGTTGGCGAACAGGGCGGCTAAAAGCAGCAGGGTTGCCGGGAAAAATCGGTGGCGCATGGACACATCCTATGGGTCGACTGCAGGAAAACCAGCGGCAGACTGTAGCCGATTGCCTCCGCCGGGGCTATACCCGTACCTGCTGGCGCGCGGCATGGCGGCCCATCCACAGGAGGATGAAACACAGCGGCAGGGCGTAGGTCCCGGTCAGCCACCAGATGACCGTATGATCGCCGGCGTCGGCGCTGTGTGGCACCAGGGTATAGATAATCGCGGGAATCGCGTTGCCGAGGATACAGCCGACTGAGCGGTAGGTATTGAAGATACCCATGGCCAGCGCCTGTACCTCCTGTGGCGCGGCGAGCAGTGTGGCCCGCTGTGCGATTATCTGGCAGATCGCCGAACTGGCGCCCACCAGCAGCATTGCGGCGACGAAGGTGCTGCGCACCAGCGGCAGCAGGAGCAGGGACATACCGATGACGATGAACAACTGCGCCACCAGGCGCGACCGGGTGTCGCCGTGCAGGTCGATATGCCGGCCGCTGAGGGGGCTGGCCAGCATCATCGAGAATGTATAGAAGGCGAGGTAGGTGCCGAGTTCCGCGGTGTTCATGCCGAGTGTCGCCGGCGCCCAGACCGGCAGCATGAACATCAGGCCGAAGGTAATACCTGCGGCAAACAGGGCGACCAGGCTGCCCAGGTTGAATGTGGCGTTGTTGATGCGGCTGAATTGCTGCATGGAACCCGGGGAGCGCAGGATGGCCAGTCCCGTTACCAGTGTCGTGACCACGAACGCGACAACCGGCAGCGTCACCGGTCGTCCCTCGATAAGGCACTGCAGGCTCGCGGCGAACGGTATGAAGGGCAGGCCCATCAGGCTGAGTGCGGAGAATTCCCGCGAACGCGTGCGATCCGGCGGTACAAACAACAGTACCAGTACCAGCGACACCACACCGACGGGAACGCTGCACCAGAACAGCAGGTGCCACTCGAAATTGTGAATCAACAGGCCGCCGAGGGGAAAGGCGAGGGCGCTGGTACCGAGGATCGCGGAACTGAGGAATCCCAGGTAGGTGGCAATTTTCGCCTCCGGGGCGATGCGATAGATGAGGGTCGCCGCGTTGGCGGTGATGGTACCGGTAAATATGGCCTGGCCGACGCGCCAGAAGATCAGTTCACCGTAGCTGGAGGAAAAGCCCGCCGCGGTGCTCACCACACAGAAGCCGACAATACCCGCGAGGAACACGTTTTTGCGGCCCAGCAAATCGCCCAGCGCCCCGGCGATGGGCTGGGACGCTGCGGTCGCGGCCAGGAAATACATGACCAGTGCGGAGATGTGGGCGTAGGGCAGGTCAAAGGACGCGGCCAGGGTTGGGAAGGCGGTAACGATCAGCGTGCCATTGACCGCGTTCAGGCAGGCGGCACTGGCAACCGCCAGGAAGGCGAGCAGTCCCTGGCGCTCGCGGGAGGGGGGATTTCCACTGCCGGCGGGCGCGTACTGAGAGGCCGTTGTGGTCATTCCTGTTCCTTTTTCCTGCGGCGATCGCGTTAGCGTTGTTATGAGTCGTGCCGGGGAACTGTACCGGCGCAGGGATCAATAATAAAGAAAGTAAGGTTTTATAAAGGCAGGTAGTGCTGTTAAAGTCAATTGCGATAACGTCCTGGCGGGCTATTACACAATAAGCACAGCGGAGCCAAGGTCATGTTGAATACGCTGCAACTCGGGCAGGTGGAAATTCTTGAAGTCGAGGAAACCACGATCAGGATGCCATTTTCGATGTTCGGGCTCAGTGACCAGCAACTGCACTCTGAACGCGACTGGCTGGAGCCCCGGTACCTGGATACGCAGGGCGAATGGGAGAACGTGATTCGCAGCTGGGTAGTGACTGTGGACGGCAAACTGGTGGTGGTCGATCCCTGCACGGGGAACGGACGCCATTTTCCGGACTTTCCGCCTGCACACATGCTGGATACCCCTTACCTTGAACGGTTCGCCGCGACGGGTTTCCGGCCGGAAGAGGTCGATTTCGTGTTTTGCACTCACCTGCATATGGACCACTGCGGCTGGAACACGCAGTTACGCGCCGGCCGTTACGTGCCGACCTTCCCCAACGCCCGCTATATCATGGCTCGCAGGGAATATGAGCGCTGGGATCCAGGGCACCCGGACCATGTTCCCGTGCGGGCCAACGCAGGCACCTTCGAAAACAGTGTGCGACCGGTATGCGACGCCGGTCTGGTACAGTTGGTGCCAGACAGCTTCCGTATCAGCGACAGCCTGTTTGTCGAACCCGCCCACGGCCATACCGCGGGCCATTCACTGCTGCGTATGGTGACCGGCGAACGCGAAGCCTACTTTGTCGGCGACGCCTTCCATCACCCGCTGGAAATCCGCTTTCCCGAGATCGACGCGGGAACCTGTGAGTGTTTTGCCGATACCCTGGTGACCCGGCGGCGATTGATCGCTACCTGCCTGGAGAAGAATGCCCTGCTGATTCCCGCGCATTTTCCCGACCCCTTCGGCGGCACCCTGTCACATGCCGGGGGCCGGACACACTACCACGCGATGGTCTGCTGACAGCCCGATCCGGGCAGGTGGACTTAAACCAGCGCGCCATGTAACAGGCTGGCGGCGGGTTCAAACAGCCTGAGCGTCGCCTGTTGGTCTGCCCGGGTGACGCCGGTATTGATGATGGCAAGGGGCTTCCCGGCAGTGGCAGCCAGCCTGCAGAAACGGTAGCCGGAGTACACCTGCAGCGAACTCCCCACGACCAGCAGGGCGTCCGCGCGTTCTATGGCCAGTCGGCAGGAGTCCACCCGCGCCCGCGGTACGTTGCCGCCGTAGAACACCACGTCCGGCGTCAGGTCGCCGCCGCAATGGTCGCAGTCGGGAACGACAAACTGTGCCAGGTCGGTAGCCGCGATGTCGCTGTCCCCGTCCGGCCGCGCCCGGGTACCCGCGATGTCGAGAGAGTTGTGCTGCTCCAGCCAGGATTGCAGTGCTTCCCGCTCACTGAGCGCACCGCAATGCATGCAGCGTACCCGGTCGACCCGCCCGTGCAGGTCGATCACCCGCCGGCTGCCGGCACGCTGGTGCAAGCGGTCGACATTCTGGGTGATGACCGTTTCAATGTTGCCCCGTGACTCGAGCCTGGCGATGGCGTGGTGCGCCGCGTTGGGAAGCGCGTCCCGCAGGGTGGGCCAGCCGGCCATGGACCGCGCCCAGTAGCGCTGGCGGGTGGCCTTGTCGCGCAGGAAATCCTGGTGTTGTATCGGCGTGCGGTAGCGCCATGTGCCGCTGTCATCGCGGTAGGTGGGAATACCAGAGGCGGCACTGATGCCGGCGCCGGTAAGTACTACCAGTCGCGGGTGTCGCCGCAGGAATTCCCGCAATTGCCCAATTTCATCAACTGTCTTTGCCATCGCCTGAGTATACGCTGCAAGAGCGCCGCTGGTTTGGTTGCCGGCGCCATACCGGCCTATAGTGATGGCAGGGTTAGCAAGGTATGCCGGAATGCGGATATTACTGACAGGTGCTACCGGTTTCATCGGCCAGGCGCTGGTACCTGCGCTGCGCGCGCACGGCCATGAACTGGTGCTGCTGACCCGGCAACGCCGGGAGGATACGCCGGGTGTGACCCATATCGGGGGGTTGGGCGAAATCGAGGGCACCACCGCGGTTGGGGCCATCATCAACCTCGCCGGCGCCTCGCTCGCGGGGCGGCGCTGGAGTGCGGCTTACAAGCGGGAGATTTACGCCAGCCGCATCGAGACGACTGAAGACCTTGTCCGGCTGATAGCCCGGCTGGAAACTCCACCCGGTGTGTTTATCAGCGGCAGCGCCGTCGGCTATTACGGTCACCACCCGGACACCCTGCTGGACGAGGATTCCCCGGTGGTTCACGGTTTTGCGCAGTCACTGTGTGCCGACTGGGAAGCCGCCGCCCTGGAGGCGGAAGCGCTGGGCGTGAGGACCTGCAGGATGCGCCTCGGCGTGGTGCTCGCGCGGGGCGGTGGGGCTCTGCGCGAGATGTCCCGTTCCTTTCAATTCGGCGTCGGCAGCTGGATTGGTTCCGGCGAGCAGTGGCTGAGCTGGGTGCACCGCGACGACGTTGTAGCGGCAATCATTTTCCTGCTCAACCAGTCGGTGTTGACCGGGCCGTTCAATCTCACGGCACCCCAGCCGGTGACGGCGCGGGCCTTCGCCGAGGCCCTGTCCGCGCATTATCGCCTGTTGTTCAGCGCGCCGGTGCCCGCCTCGGCAGCGCGACTGCTGCTCGGCGAGATGGCCGACGAATTGCTGCTCACGGGTCAGCGGGTGATCCCGGCCCGCCTGCAGGCAGCGGGCTTCGAGTTCCGCTACCCGACAGTCGCAAGCGCCCTGCAGGCCATATACCAACCCGCCTAGAGCGAATTGCGCAGCCCCAGTTCATCCGGGTAGGGATAGAGAAAAACCTGGTTGTCGATGTAGGCATCCGGGTGATTGGCAAAATGGTGTTTCAGCATCGTGACCGGCACCACCAGGGGCACCTCGCCGCGCCGGTACTGCTCGATCAGCCCGGCAAGCCGCTGGCGTTCCTCACCCTGGACACGTCGCTTGAGATAGCCGGCGATGTGGAACAGCACATTGCTGTGGCTGCGGCGGGTGGCGCGGCGCCTGAGCGCCTGCATCAGTTCGCGGATGAAGGTCGCACCGAGGACCTGGGGATCGTGCTTGCCCGCATCCGCCAGCATCTGGCCGAGGTGGCGATAGGCCGGGACGTCGTGTGCCATGACCAGGTATTTATAGCGGCTGTAGAACGCCACCAGCCGCCCCGCGTTCAGGCCCTGTGCGCACAGCTGCTGCCAGTCGTGGTAGGTGAGGGCGCGGGTAACGAAGCTCTCGCGCAGGCCGGGATCGTTGAGCCGTTCGTCATCTTCCAGTGGCAGCAGCGGATCCAGTTCAGCCAGGGTACTGGCGTACATGCCCTGTGCATCGCGCGCCACCAGGTTGCCGGCGGCGTTGAAACGCTTGACCCGGTCGAAACCGCAGCTGGGGCTGCCCTTGACCAGGATATAGCCGCAGACGCCGGTGTTGGCGTCGAGGAAGCGGCGCGCGCAATCGCGCAGGGCGTCGGTGTAGTCGTGTGCGTGGGTATCGACGTCGAGGACGCGGATGGCGTCCGTCTCTCCAACCAGGTGAATGGGGGGGCGCGGCACGCCCAGCCCGGCCGACATTTCCGGGCAGAATGGCCGCAGTTCAAAGTGGTCGGCGAGCGCGCGGACATGCGCGTTGGCGGACTTGGTCTGGCCGTTGTAGCGCACCGGGTTACCGGCGAGACAGGCGCCGATGCCGATAACGGGGCGCTCACTGGAACTGGTTGTCGACATGAATCCAAATTACTCCCGGGGCTGGCATGAGGCAAGTGAAACTCCCCCTTGATACGCAAGATCGCCGCTACAGGTTCACGCCGGGTTACAGCGGAGGGTCCAGCGGCTAGAATCCTGTTGCCAACGACCATTTCGACAACCCCGGGGACCCTGCCCATGTATTGCCGACGCTTCCTCTTCCTGCCGCTCCTGTTGATAGTCCTGCTGGCGGGATGCACCAGCCTGACCGCGGAGCGCGATCCCCCCATCGTGTCGCTGGAGAACTTCCGCGCTCTGCCCTCCGAAGGCGGCGCGCCGCGCTTTGAAATCGTGTTGCGCATCGCCAACCCGAACAAGGAAGCCCTGGATATCGCGGGAATCGCCTACACAGTCAGTGTGCGCGAGCGCAAGCTGATCAGCGGGGTCAGTAACGAGGTGCCGCGTATCGAGGGCTACAGCGAGGAGACGGTGACCATGCAGGCGGGACTGGAGCTGTTCCAGTTATTGCGCCTGCTCGCGGATCTCGGAATGGAGGCTACTGATAGCCTGGATTACAGCTTCAGCGCCAAGATCGATTTCCGCGGCTTCATCCCGACCCAGCGGGTGGCGGAGTCGGGTACCCTGAAACTGCGCTAGCCGAGGATCGAGCGGGTAAAGATCGCCAGGATGATCGCCGGGCAGACCACCCGCACATACCAGGGCCAGATTTTCCAGAACAGCCCGTGCTCGGCGCGCGGGTTGCCCTGTTTCAGTTCCTGCAGCAGGGCGTTGCGCTGCATGACCCAACCGGCGTAAATGCACAGGATGATGCCCAGCAGGGGCTGGCTGTAGCGGGTTGTCAGGCTTACCACCAGACCGAAGAGCGTACCGAAATCCAGCAGGATGCCGGCGCTGACCAGCGCAATGATACCGCCGATAAACCACGCAGCCTTGCGCCGCTCGATCCCGTGCTCTTCTATCGCGTAGGCCACCGGCGCTTCCAGCATGGAGATCGAGGAGGTGAGCGCGGCAATACTCATCAGGAAGAAAAACACAATGCTGACCAGCGCCCCGGGTACGCCCATGGTGGCGAACAGTTCCGGCAATACCGTGAAGATCAGCGTGTCCTCGGACAGCAGGCTGCCACTGGGTGAGAAGATCTCCACCCCGTTGTGCATCGCCACGTACATGGCGGGCAGGATCAGGAAGCCCGCGCACACGGCGATAAAGATATCCACCAGGGTCACCATGCCGCCGACCAGCGGCAGGTTTTCGCGGTCCGGCAGGTAGGAACCGTAGATCAGCATGGTGCCGACCCCCAGGGAAAGCGAGAAAAAAGCGGCGCCGAGCGCGGCGATGATCAGGTCCGGGGACAAGGCGCGGTGAAAGTCCGGCAACAGGTAGACCCTGAGACCCTGCATGGCGCCGTCCAGGGTCAGCACATAAGCCATCAACAGCAACAGGGTGATGAGCAGGGCGGGCATCAGCCTTTCCGACCAGCGCTCGATGCCGCGGTGAACGCCCTCGGAGATAATGCCGATGGTAAGTGCCATGAACAGCAGCATGAACAGGAGGTTGCGGGGCAGGCTGAACCCGGTGCTCCAGCTGGCGACGGACTCGATCCCCAGCAACTGGGCTAGTGAGCCCAGGCCGAACGCGATCATCCAGCCGGCGACAATCGCGTAGAAACTGAGGATCAGGCTGGCCACCACCAGCCCGAAAATACCGGTGAAGGCCCCGAACCGGCTCACCAGCGGCCTGCTGGAAAGGCTGCGCAGGGCGCGCGTGGCGTTGGCATGGGCATGCCTGCCGATGATCAGCTCGGCCATCAGCGCGGGGTAGGCGAGGGTAAAGGCCAGCACCAGGTAGACCAGCAGAAATGCGGCGCCGCCATTGCTTGCGGCCTGTGTCGGGAAGCCCCAGATATTGCCGAGCCCGACTGCGGAGCCGGCCGCCGCCATCACGAAGCCGAAGCGGGAGGAAAATTCCCCACGAGAAGCTGCCATCACGTTCCCCGAAACCCTGTTATTCGCACCCAGTGTATCACGGCGAATTGGCCTTCAGCCCCGTTGCATGCACTCCCGCGGCGCTTTATCCGGCGATGCAGGGGCGCTTTTCGCCCTCATGTTTTTCCATGCCAAACAGTTTGCGCGCCATCCGCGGTACCAGGGTGATGAGTTCCGCGGTGGCGTCAAAGGCGGCGGCCATGGGGGATACGGTGATCGAGGGGTCCTTGAATGGCCCCCTGATATGAATCTCGGACGGAACCTGAATATCCCGGGACTTCGAGCGCGGCGTAATGGTGACGTTCAACTGCTCGCGGCCAAGGTTGATTTTGGCCTTGCCGGTGGCCACCATCCGGCTGGTCTCGATATACAGGTCGTCGGCATCGGCGACCCCCTGGTTCAGTTTGAACTCCGCCATTGTGCAGTCGATGTGGGTGGATTTCTCCAGCGCCGCGCCGGAGTAAAACCAGGCGAGCAGGTCGGTGGCCAGCACGTCGTAGGCGGCGCCAGCTATCTCCGCGTCCTCCAGTGCGACAGCCAGGCTGCCATCGAGCCGGCCCAGCAACTGGCTGCTGGTGGTGCCCTGCGCGGTGAGGCCGCCGCGCAAATTGGCGTAGCCCTTGACCGGGTAATCGATGCCGAGGTCGCGGGTGAGGGTCTGCAGCGGCAGGGACAGTGCCTCCACCGCGAGACTGGCGAAGGGCGGGTTCGCGTTGAGGTCGATGATGCCGCGCACTTCGGCCTGGGAGTTGTCATAAGTGACGGAAAACTGGCGCAGCGTGTAGCGTTTTTCCGCCCCCGTCATGTGCAGCTGGAAGGCCTGGATACGGGTATTCTCACCTTCGACCCCGCCGAGGTTGATACGGATATCCGTGTCGTGGTCCGGCACTTTTCGCAGCAGTTTTTCCAGGCGGTTGCCAAACTCCAGCTGGTTGAGCTTGTCCGCCGGTTTGTAGGCTTCCTGCTCCTTGATTTCCGCCTGCAGGCCGAGGTCGCGCAGGTACAACATGGGGCTGTCGACGGCCACCTGCAGCTGCTGCATGGCCCCGTCCCGGTAGGCCAGGGCGCCGCTGCCGCTGAAGCTGGATTTGCCAAGGGTGAAATCGCCCTTGAACTGCGTGTCCCGCGGGCCGGTATTCAGGGTGAACGTACCGCCGCCCGGGGCCAGCCGTAACCCGGTGCTTTTGAACAGGGCCTCCGGGTTGTCGAGTTTCACGCTCAGCGCCAGGTCCGCTGCCGCGGGCATGGCCAGATCGGGGATGCGGCCAGTGCCTGTCGCGTCCAGACCCGCGCCGCCGAGGCTGAGGTCGATATCCTCGAGGGAAAAGCGTTTTCCTGACTGCTGGAGTTGCGCCGTACCCGCGAGTTGTCCGAGGTGGGGAACGTGCTTGCCGGTGATATTCCCGATACTGGCGGTATCCGCGACCTGCATCGCAATGGCCGCCGCGAGACCGTCCAGGGGGAAATCCGCCGCGGGTTTGAAGGTGCCCGCGGAAGGGCGCATGGACAGGGCAAGGCCCGGGCCCGTCGCGTGAATGGTGCCGCCCTGGATCTGCAGACGCTCGCCGTTCCCCGCAACCGCGGCGTTGCCATCCACCTTGAAGCCCGCGGGGACCCATGCGCCGAGGTAAGGCCTGAGCTGTTCGCTGTCGGGGGCGCTCAACGCCAGCTTGAGTTTCAGGTCTTCGAGGGCGGCGAGCCCTTGCTTGCCGTCCGCGCCGAGCGCACCCACGCTTCCCGTCAGGTGCAGTAGCGCCGAATCCGCAGTCCCGATTTCAATCGCCAGGTCGTTCAGGCGATAGGGCTTCTGGTCGGCTCGCAGTTTGGCGGAGGCTTTGAAGGGGCCCGGTTCAAAGGGCAATTTCCCAGTCCACTGTTGCAGGGCAGCGAGGGCCGGAGCCGAGGTTTGCAGGGAAATTTCGTTCTGTTGCGCGTCCGCATCGAGGGGGTCGAAATTGCCGGTGACCTTCACCAGCAATCCGCTATCCGCCTGGCTTTCGAGAGTGAATGTCTCGACCCTGGTGTCCTGCAGGCTGCCGCTGACTTGTGCGGAACCGCGGGCGCGGCCGAGGGGGGTGAGGTCAAATTTCAGCCAATTCAGCAACAGCGCCATCGATTCCATCTCGCCAGTGGCGGACAGTTGCAACTGGTTCTCGCCGCCGAACTGGTACTGCAGTTCTCCGCGGGCGTCGAGGCGGTATTCCGGGGCATTGTCCAGTTCGAAGGTGGCATCGGAGAGGAGAAATCCCTTGCTGTCGCCCTTCATCGTGGCATGTACATCAAGTGACCCTTCCAGCATGGCGGTTGCCGAGAATCCCCGGGTGAAATACGCCAGTTCGGTGTACTTGCCGTCCAGTTGCAGGTTGTAGGTCAGGTCGGCGGCGGTGCCGCGCAGATCCCCCCGGAGGTTGACCACGGAGTTGCTGTCGCCGGCGACGATGTGGGCATCGATCCCCAGTCCCTTGAAATCGCGCCCGCTGCGCAGGGCGGCGATACCGATCTCGAGCGTCAGCGGTTCACCATCGTACTGGGCCGTAGTGGTCAGTCGATAGTGATCGTGATCCGTCCGCCGGCCGCTGACATCCCGCAGGGGAAACACATAGGTCTTTTCGGACGCACTGACCAGGTGAACCTTGCCTATATGCAGGTTTTCCGGCAGCCAGCCGGCGTAGCCCAGCCAGTCCCTTGGCTCAGGGTCGCTGGTCTGGTCCCGGTTCGAAACATAGACAATCACCTCCGAAGCCTGCAGCGAGGTATGGTCGAGGTCGCCGCGGTAGATATCCATCGCAGTAATATTGCCGGAAAAGCCGAGCACACTGAGAAAAGGTGGGCCGTCGTCAGCCTTGGGGTAGAGGTGTATCTCGCTGGCGGAAACCTTCCCCTCGAGGGGGCGCAGGACGGGGTCGCGCAGCACCAGGCGCAGGTCGGTGAAGGAATCCACGGCCCAGTCGCTGAGCACCAGGAGTGTTGTTTCCGAGCGCATCGCCAGTAATGGCGCAAGCAGGATAACTGCCAGAATCACTACGGCAAACAGCAGTTTACGCATTGCAGGCCTTCGACCCCATTGTTTCACAGCAGTGTAGCACGGGGAGGGGTATGCATTGCCGTAAGGCGGCTGCGTTGTGTTATCATGCCGCCGCCTTCCACGGGGTGGATTCCTCCTTCCCCGAATGCGCCCGGATGGTGAAATTGGTAGACACAGGAGACTTAAAATCTCCCGCCCTTATACGGCGTGCCGGTTCGATTCCGGCTCCGGGCACCACACGAAAAATCCACAGGTGATCGAACCGGCACGCCGCGCCGGCCGAAGTGTCGGACCATCGATTCCGGCTCCGGGCACCACGACAAAAACACCTTTCATTAAAGCGCCAACCCGGCCGGTGCCGGTCCGCCAGATTCTGGTCTGCTGGTCAGTGTCCCGGCAAAACCCGGGCTTCCGGTTTTGGTGGTTGAGCCAAATTACAGCAGCCCTTCGTGCCGGTAGACCTCGCGCAAAACCGTTACCGGCATGCAGCCTGACTGCAGGTAAACGCGGTGAAACTCGCGGTCGAGATCAGCAGCCTCCAGTTCGCGGCGATTGGCTTCGATAATGTCATTCTTCAGTTCCCAGACCAGCCGGTTGCCGGTGAGGTAGCTGAGCGGGTAGCCGTGTTCTTTCGAGTACCAGTTGAGTTCTGACTGCACCCGGCCGTCGGTGAAGCCGGTCGCCGCCTTGAGCAGTTTCGCCGCATTTTCAAACGGGGCCTGCGAGGTGAACTCGAGGTCGAGGCCGACATCGAGGAAGTGGCTGTCGCCGCTCATGAAGTAGAGATCGATGCCGACCCGCGCGACCAGGCGGGCGATGTCCCGCTTGGTGACAAAGCGCACTTCGTCGATGATTGCATCATCAACGTAGCCGTTATCCAGCATGTAGTCCTCCAGCATGGTGGTCCAGCCCTCGGCGTGGTCATTGGCGCTGAACAGCCGGCGGATTACGCTGTCCTGCAGGGAGGCGCAGGCGAACTGCAGGTGGTGACCGGGAATGCCCTCGTGCACCATCATCATGGGAATGCCCAGGTGGGTGTGTTCCGCCAGTTCGTCCGCTTTGAGGGTCAGGTGTACCATGCTCTTGCGTACGCCTTCGCGCAGGGCGAGTGGCGGCCACATGGCGCCGGCGGGAATCACCGGTTCGAGGAAGCCCGGGGTCTGCATGATGACCATGTCCTGGGCCTCGGGGACGGGAAAAAGATTCCGCTCCTGATTCCAGCGGAAAATCTTTTCCTTTTCGAGCATGTAGTGGTCGAGAACAGATGCCAGCTGGCCGTCCTCGATCTGCACCGCAAAGCGCTGGTTGAGGAACTCGTGGAGCTGCTCCAGGCTGGTGGCCGGATCCAGTGCATATTTAGCTACGAGGCGCTCCCGCAACTCCTGCAGGGATGATTGCAGGCCGCCCATATAGTCCGCCGCCATCTGGCGCAATTGCTCAGGCGTCTTGCCGAGGCGCTTGATCGCCAGCAGGTCTTCCATCTGCTCGCGGCCGATACTGAAGGCGTCGGTGGTGGGAAGTTGTGCCAATCGCTGGCTGTAATCCTGCAGGGCGGCAACCGCCGATTGCGTGGCGTCCTCCAGTTCGTCGATACGCGTAAACCCGCTCTCCCGGGCCCAGTTCAGGACCGTCTCGAAGAGTTCGGGTATCTCACCGGCCTGGTTCAGCTCGATATCGCGCCAGCGGCGCACTGGCGTGGTCAGCACCGCCAGTTCCCGCTCCAGGTACTCCGGCACCATGCGCAGCCGCGAGAGGATGTCGTCGAGACGGGCCGCAGGTGCCCGTTCGTCGTTCACGAACAGCTGGAAAATGCCTTCGCTCACGCCGTCTACACCGGCGGGTTTCTGGCGGCGTAGCGGTTGGCCGTTGAGCTGCAGGGTATCGGCAAACAGCCATTGTTCGAGATAGAGCCTGGTGAGTTCCAGGTCCAGGCGTTCGTAGAATCCCTCTCCCTGCGAGGTATCGATGGACGCGATAAGTTGCCTGACTTTCTCGAGTTCCCGGTCCCTGGCCTCCAGCGAGGGATCGCCGAGGCGATGAAGGTGATCCGGAAGCCCCACGCTGACGCTCAGGTCCACCGATTCGCCGACCAGTTGCAGCAGCTTGTCTGTGATTTCGCGATAGTGCTCCGATGGCATCGGGCTTCCTCCTTTGGCTGGCGTCAGCCAGTGATATCTATTCGAATTCCCGGATACAGGCGACCCGGTGGCCGGGGGCGAATTCGCCCAGTTGTGGCGCCGTCGCCGCACAGGATGCCACGGCCCGGGGACAGCGCGGATGAAAGGCGCAACCCGGGGGCGGATCGATGGGCGAGGGCACGTCGCCGACGATGATCTGCCGCTGTGCCACCCGGTGGGGGTCGGGCACCGGTATCGCATCGATCAGCGAGCGGGTGTAAGGGTGGCGCGGGTTGCGGTAGACCGTTGCTCCGGCTGCCGTTTCGACGAACTTGCCCAGGTACATGATCGCGATGCGGTCCGACACATGTTTCACCACCGCGAGGTCGTGGGCGATGAACAGGTAGGATAGTCCAAATTCCCGCTGCAGATCGACCAGCAGGTTGAGGATCTGGCTCTGGATCGATACGTCCAGGGCGGATACCGGTTCGTCGCAGATGATCAGGCGCGGGTTCAGCGCGATGGCGCGGGCGATGCCGATGCGCTGGCGCTGGCCGCCAGAGAACTCAAAGGGGTAGCGGGAGACCGAACGGGCGGGCAGGCCGACGATCTCCAGCAGTTCCGCCACCCGCCGGGTGCGCCAGGCGCGGTCGCCCATGCGGTGAATGATGAGGGGCTCCTCGAGAATGTCGCCGACGGTGTGGCGGGCGTTGAGCGATTCCATCGGGTCCTGGAAGATCATCTGGATATCGCGGCGGAAGGGCAGCAGCGCGCGCTGCGACAGTCCGGCGATATCCGTGCCATCGAATTCGATACTGCCAGCGCTGGGCTTGTAGAGCCGTGCAATACAGCGGCCGAGGGTGGACTTGCCGCAGCCCGATTCGCCGACCAGGCCGAGGGTTTCGCCCGGTGCGATGTCGAAGGACACGCCGTCCACGGCGCGATTGGCGCGCCGCGCGCGCAGCAGGACACCCTCGCGTACCGGGAAGTGCATGCGCAGGTCCCTGACCCGCAGTAAGGGGGATTCACTCATAATTCACGCCAGCGGTAACAGGCGACCTCGTGTCCGGCTTCAATCGTCTCCAGGCCGGGCGGCGCAGTGGCGCAGGGGTCTTGCTTCCAGGCGCAGCGGTTGCCGAAGCGGCAGCCGGGGGGCAGGTCGAGCAGGCCCGGCACCATGCCCTCGATAGTGTTGAGGCGCGACTTGGGCGGCGTCTCCAGGGTCGGGATCGAGGCCAGCAGGCCGCGGGTATAGGGATGCCCCGGCGCGTCGAACAGGCGGTAGACGGAACCGGTCTCGGCGACCTTGCCGGCGTACATGACCACCACCTTGTCGCAGGTCTCCGCAATCACCCCGAGGTCGTGGGTGATGAGAATCACCGCCATGCCCATCTCCCCCTGCAGTTGTTTGATCAGGTCGAGGATTTGCGCCTGGATGGTCACGTCCAGCGCGGTGGTCGGTTCGTCGGCGATCAGCAGGCGCGGCTTGCAGGCCAGCGCCATGGCGATGACCACGCGCTGGCGCATGCCGCCGGACAACTGGTGGGGGTATTCGCCCATGCGCACTTCCGGCGAAGGGATGCCGACCTGGTCGAGTATCGACACCGCCTCGCGGGTCGCCTCGAGCTTGTCCAGGGGCTTGTGCAGCAGGAGCACTTCCGTCAGTTGCCGGCCGATGGTGTGCACCGGGTTGAGGGCGGTCATCGGTTCCTGGAACACCATGCCGATGTCGTTGCCGCGAATGCGTTCCATGGCGGCGATGTCCTGGGTCGCGAGGTCGCGGCCATCGAACTGAATCCGGCCGCCTGCAATCCGGCCCATCGGTTGTGGCAGCAGGCGCATGATCGACAGCGCGGTGACGCTCTTGCCGCAGCCGGACTCGCCGACAATACCCAGCGTTTCCCCGGCGCCAACCGAGAAGCTGACACCGTCGACGGCGCAGACGCGGCCCTCGTCGGTGTCGAACTCGGTCACAAGGCCCTCGACCTCGAGCAGTGGCTGGCTCACGGGCGAATTACCTGAACTGTTCGTAAACGGTAATTTCCGGCTCGAAGGCCTCTCCTGTCTTTCTGGCATCCAGTGTCTGCTGCTTCAGGTCCGTATCGATCCAGTGCACCCAGTACTCGAGGTAATTTTCCGAGTGCTTGTGATTGAAGAACTCCGGGAAACGCACCCAGCGCCAGTGCCCGATGCGATAGAACGGATCGTAGTAGCCGGGCACCCAGGCGGCATAGTCGTGATGCAACTCGTCCATGCGGTGGGCCAGCTCAATCATCTCGTCCTTGTCGCTGGACTTCCGGTAGGCGTCGATCAGGCGGTCCATTTCCGGGTCGGCAAACTCTTCCAGGTTATTGGTCTGGGTCTTGACCTTGCGCTGTGGATTGACACTGCCATCGTCGAGGAAGGCATCGTCATAGGCCGTATCCGAGTGCATGGTCCCCCAGTAGCGCGGGTACATCTCCAGGAAGGTGCTGAAAGCCGTGAACTGGATATCGTGCTTTTTCTCCCGGGCGAGCTTGAAGGCAGCCGTTGAGTCCAGAACCTCGAGACGGAATTCCAGCCCGGCCTTGGCGGCTTCTTCCTTGAGGATGGTGAGGATGTCCTTCTGGCCCTCGTAACCGGTGGTCAGGGTAAATGACAGGCGCTGGCCCTGGTCGTTGACCAGGATGCCATCGGGCCCGCGCTGGGTGAAGCCCGCGCGGGCGAAGGCGGCCAGGGCTGCATCGATATCAAAATCCCGGGCTTTCAGGGTCGGATGGCTGAATTCGCCGAAACCGTCCGACGCGGTGTTGAGCCGTGTATAGTCGCCGCGGAAAAATTTCTCGATCACCAGGCCCCAGTTGGACGCGTGCTGGATGCCCACGCGGATGTCGCGATTGTCCAGCAGCGGCTTGGAGGAGTTGATCCACAGGCCCCAGGTGGCGCGCGGCCGGTCGTTGTAGAACACCGATTTGTGGATATAGCCCTGCTGTACATCGGGGTCGCTGTCGGGCAGTTTCTCGTACCAGTATTCCGCCAGCCCCAGGCCAAACACGTCGATGTCGCCGCGCTTGAAGGCCTCGAAGACCTTGGGCGTTTCGCGGATGACCGAAAGCTGGATGCGGTCCGGATTGTAGCGGTTGCGCCAGTACTTCAGGTCCCTGGCCCACCAGTCCTTGATCCGGGTCAGGGCGATCGAGCGCCCCTTCTGGATGTCTTCATCGCGAATAACAAAGGGGCCGGTACTCGGGACATTGCGCCACTGGTAGCGATCAACATAGTCCTCGCCCAGTTCGCGAAAAAAGTGCTGTGGCATTCCGGGGAGGTTGAGGACCATGAAATCCAGGTCCGGCTTCGCCTCGACCGCAGTGATGGAGTAGGTGTGTTCGTCGTAGCGGGTGATATTGGTGTACTGGGTGCTGTACCAGTTGTTCATCCAGGGCGCGACGATGTAACTCGACTGGAACATGAAGAACATGAACAGGAAATCATCGGAGGTCAGCGGCTCCCCGTCCGACCAGCGCGCTTTGGGATTGAGCTTAACGTAGACGGTCCTGTTTTCCATATCGACCGCCCAGGACTCGGCGGTGCCGGGGTAAAAGGTAAACTTGTCAGGATGGCGGTGGGCGGGGTTGACGTGGTTGTAGTCCAGGATATACGTGCGGAAACTGCCGTTGGCATCGGGCCCCACCAGGCGCAGTGTACGCGGGAAGTCCTGCAGGGCCATGTACTGGGTGCCGCCCTTTTTTGCCTCGGGTGAGCCGATGTCCGGCAGGTCCATGCCGTTTTCCCAGTGCAGGTCCGCGGGCAGGTCAGCCGGCGTCTTGAAGGAGAAAAAGTCCGGGTGCTCCGCGTAGTAGGCTTCCACTTCGGCGGTATTGTCCTTCGCGACCTCGGCTGGCGCCTTGTCCTCCGATCCGCCGCAGCCGCTCAGTGCCGTTATCAGTAACAGTGTGAGCCCCGAGATCAAGCGTAATTTCATCGTTTTCCCCATTGCTATCGGTACATGGTGAATTTTTTTGGATCGAAAGATTCGCGGATTGCCTCGCCGATAAACGTGACGAGGGTCAGCAGCCCCACCAGCGTGACAAATGCCGAGGTCACGATCCAGGGGGCTGTGCGCAGCGACGCCGTCCCCTGTTTCAGCAGTTCGCCCAGGCTGGGCGTGGGTGGCGGCAGGCCGAAACCGAGGAAGTCGAGCGCGGTGATCGAGGTGATCGCCGAGACTATGGTGAAGGGCATGAAGGTCACCAGCGTCGCGAGCACGTTGGGCAGCACATGGCGGAAAATAATCCGCGTATTGGAGGCGCCAATGGTGCGCGCCGCGGCGATATAGTCCCGGGACTTTTCCTTGTAGGTTTCTGTGCGCATGTAATAGGTCATGCCGGTCCAGCTGAACAGCACCAGCACCGTCAGCAGGATCGCGATCCTGAGGGGGATCGAGAAGGTCGCGGGCGTCACCGAAAACACGATGATGACGATGTAGAGGAAGGGCACGTTCGACCAGATCTCAATGATCCGCTGGAACAGGAGGTCGAAAACCCCGCCGAAATAGCCCATCGCGCAACCGATACTGATGCCGATCACGTACACCGATACCAGGAAGGCGATGGCGAAAAACAGCGCGATGCGGGTGCCGTAAAACAGCCTGGCCAGAATGTCGCGGCTGGTGGTGTCGGTACCCAGGTAGTGTTTGCTGGCCGCGCTCGGCGGTTCCGGTTTGAAGGCGCCGGACCGGGTGTGGTTTTCATAGGGGCTGTAGGGCACCGGGGGCATTATCACCCAGCTGTCCGGATCGTCGTCCGCCGCCAGTACCCGCTGCAGTTCCCGGTAACTGGTTTCGTAGCTGTAATCGAAGCCGAAGTCGCTGCCCGGGTGAAAGGCGCCATAGGTGGGAAAGTACAGCTCGCCCTGGTAACTGACGACGACCGCGCGGTTATTGACCAGCAGCTCACCGAGCAGGCTGACCAGCAGCAATCCCGCCAGTATCAGGAAACTGTAGTAACCGCGCCTGATCTCCCGGAAGCGCCGCAATTTCTTGAGGGTCTGGGGATTGAAGCGCAGCATCAGTGGAAGCGAATCCTGGGGTCGACCAGTGCGACCAGTGCATCGGAGATGATATTGCCGATCAGCAGCAACAGGCTGGCCAGCAGGAATACACCCATGACCACCGGGTAATCGCGATCCATGATCGAGGTGAGGCCGAGCAGGCCAAATCCGTCGATATCGAAGATGGACTCGATCAGGAAAGAGCCGGACACCAGCAGGACGATGTTCTGGCCAAAGGTCGTGGCGATGGGGATCAGCGAATTGCGCAGGGCGTGGCGGGTGACCGACTGACGGAAGGACACGCCCTTGGCCACCGCGGTGCGAATATAATCCGCGGCGAGGTTGTCCATGAGGTGATTCTTCAGCAACAGGGTGACCAGCGCGAAACTGCCGACCAGGTAGCAGGTCAGTGGCAGCACGGAATGGCTGACCAGGTCGGCGAGTTTGCCAATGCTGTCTTTTTCGACGTACTGCATCGAGACAAAGCCGCCCATGGGAAACCAGTCCAGCCGCACCGAGAAATACAGCAATAACAGCGAGCCCAGCGCGTAACCCGGAATCGCATAGCCGATGAAGATCAGTATGGAGGTGACGTTGTCGACCAGCGTCCGGTGCCTGATGGCCTTGAGGACGCCGAGGGGTATGCACACTGCGTAGGTAATGATGAGCGTGGTAAGCCCATAGAACAGGGATACCGGAAAACGCTCGCGGATGACATCCCAGACCGGTTCGTTGTAACGGTAGGATGTGCCGAGGTCGCCCCGGACCACCTTCCACAGCCACTGGACGTAGCTTTGCAGCATCGGTTTGTCGAGACCGTAGTAGGCCTTGAGCTGGTTCAGTTGCTCTGCGGACAGGGCCATGCCCTGGCCGGCGTCCTGGCTTGCACTCATGCCCGACTGGGCGTTCACCTGCTGGGCTTCCATCAGGGCGCGTTCCAGCGGTCCGCCGGGCACCAGCCGGGTGATGGCGAAGACGATCAGGGTTACCCCGAGCAGGGTCGGGGGTATCAGCAGCAATCTGCGGAGGAAATAATCACGCACCGGGAAGCCGGCTACCCATTCAGTGTGTCCTTCGATACCAGGTGATGACCGCGCCTGTTGCCGGGGCCGGACTCATGTACTGCATGTTCCCACAATCGGGGGGTGCTTGAAAGGCAAGTGCGCAAGTCCGTGTCACGTCGCGTCCGCTGGCGACAGTCCCGCGTGCGCCGGTAATGAATGCGAGGCATCCCGCAGCGCTACAACCAGCCTTTGCGTTTGAAGTACCAGTAGGGCGCCATGCCCGAGAGCACCATCAGGCCAATCGCCCCCGGGTAGCCGAGCAGCCATTGCAGTTCCGGCATGTAGGTGAAGTTCATGCCGTAGATGCTCGCCACCAGGGTCGGCGGCAGGAACACCACCGCGGCGATGGAGAAAATCTTGATGATCTGGTTCTGCTCGATATTGATAAAGCCCTGGGTGGAATCCATCAGGAAGTTGATCTTGTCGAACAGGAAGGTGGTGTGCGACATCAGGGTTTCCACGTCGCGCATGATCTCGCGCAGGGTTTCCTGCTGCTCGGGCTGCGCGCGCAGGTGGCGCAGCAGGAAGGAGATATCGCGCTGGGTATCCATCAGGCACAGGCGGATTTTACCGTTGCTGTCCTCCAGGCGCGCCAGCTTGCTGATGGCATCCTCCAGTTCCGCGGTTTCGTCCTCGAGCACCAGGTAGCTGACGTTCTCCAGTTGCCGGTGCAGGTCCTCCAGCGAGTCCGCGTGGTTTTCCACCTTCTGTTCCATCACGGTAACCAGCAGGTCCTGCGGTGATTGGGCTTCCACCTGGCCGCGGCGGGCGCGCATGCGCAGCAGGCGGAAGTCCGCCAGGTCGCCCTCGCGGATGGTGATCAGGCGCTGCTTCTGCAGGATGCAGGCCACCGAGACCGGGTTGTGGCGGCCCTCGGAGTAGGCCAGGAACAGGGAGTGGATGTGGATACCGGCCTGGTCGACGAAGCAGCGGGCGGAGGTTTCGATTTCCTCGACCTCGTCGGACTCCGGCAGGTCGGTGGCCAGCATCTGTTGCAACAGGGCACGCTCTTCCTCGTCGGGCTCGTGGGCGTCGATCCAGTCCGCCTCCCGGAGGTGCATGGCAATCTGGCCTTCGGGGTAGTCAAACTCGCGAATCAGCCCGTTGCGGATGTTGAACAGTCGTATCATGCTTGCGCCCCTGTGCCCGCCAGGCTGGATGCGTCCGCCCGGTCCGGTATTATTCGCCGACATTGTAGCGCGGTTCCGTCTCCGGTGATCACCGCGCCACCTCATTCTATCCGCTCTGGATGCGGGCGCTACGGCCGCGGCGAGCTTCCTTCCCCCCGGCCTGCGCTGCTATGCTCTGCAGACTGTCACAGGTCTATCTATCAGCGAGGAATACATTGAAACAGGCCCTGATCAACATGCTTACCATGCAGGATCGCATGAATACGCGAGTGCACCCTGAATGGGTCAGCCAGAATTTCGAGTGGTACCGGGCGGCCTGGATCGAGTGTGGTGAACTGATCGACCACTACGGCTTCAAGTGGTGGAAGAAACAGGAACCCGACCTGGAGCAGGTGCGGCTGGAAGTGATCGATATCTGGCATTTCGGCCTCTCCGCGCTGTTCCGCGACGGCAAGAGCATCGAGGACATCGCCGATGATATCGACCGCGCGCTCAGCGGCCATGAGTTCTCCGGACTCGGCGTGCGCGAGGCCACCGAGGCGCTGGCGCTGGATTGCCTGCAGACCCACTCGTTTTCGCCGGTCCTGTTTCGCGACCTGATGTACGCGGCGGAGCTCGATTTCGACGACCTGTACCGTGCCTACGTCGGCAAGAACGTGCTCAATTTCTTCCGCCAGGACCACGGCTACAAGGAGGGCACCTACATCAAGAACTGGGGCGGCCGCGAGGACAACGAACACCTGGTGGAAGTGCAGGCTGAACTCGACGCCAGCACCCCGGATTTTGCCGAGCAGGTCTACAGTTCGCTGGAAATCCGCTACCGCGAGCACGTCTCCGGGTAAGCCATGAGCGACGAGGACGGCGAGGGCAAACTCTCGACTACCGCGCTGGCGCGCAAGCTGGAGATTCCGGTCCAGCAACTGTTCGCCACCCTGCGCGACTACGGCTGGATTCAGCGCCGGGGGGATACCTGGGTGCTGCTGCCGAAGGGGGAGTTCGAGGGCGGCAGTTACCAGCAGAGCAAACGCTTTGGCCGGTACATCGTCTGGCCCGCCAACCTCGGCCATCACCCCCTGCTGGCCGCACTGGAATCCAACCAGCGCATCACTGCCGCGGCCATGCGCCGTTACTACCCGCGGCTACACACCCGGCAGATCAACCGGGCGCTGGCGGAAATCGGCCTGCAGCAGCACACCATCATCGGTTGGGAGCTCACCCCGCTGGGCAAGACCATGGGCGGGCAGCAGTCGGAGAGCGAGGCCACCGGCGCCTTCTATGTGACCTGGCCCCACGAGATAGTCGACAACCCGGTGGTGCACCGGGAACTCAGTCGCCAGTCGGACCAGTTTCCCGCAGCGGAAGCCGCCGAGGGGGATTCGGCGCCCGACCTGTTCGCCAGTGCCTCCAGGCCCGCCCAGTGCGAAGGTGTGGATGGCCACATCCTCAAGACCCCGCTGCAGATGCTGGTCTGCAACTGGCTGTACCTGGCGCAGCTCGCCCACGCCTGTCACCGGGCGCTGCCGGTGGAGGAGCTGATCTACGCGGATTTCTACCTGCCTGTCGGCAACGTCTATATCGACTGCTGGGAACAGGCCTCCGGCCCGGCGGAGATGCGCCAGCGCCTGCGCAAGCGGGATATCTACAGCAGCATGAACCTGCGTTCGCTGGAGGTGGACGAGGACGATGTAGACCGGCTCGACGAGGTGCTGGGCAGGGGGCTGCTGGCTTTCGGGATTCGCTGCTGAGTCAGCGGCGCCGCAGGAACACGCCGCATTCCATGTGATCCGTGTAGGGGAACTGGTCGAACAGTGCGAACTTTTCGATGCGGTGGGTTTTATCCAGCTGCTGCAGGTTGTCGGCCAGCGTGTGCGGGTTGCAGGAAATGTAAATGATATTGTCGAAACCCGCGGCCATGGCCACGGTGTGCTCGTCCAGCCCGGCGCGGGGCGGGTCGACGAAAATCGTCCGCAGGTCGTAGTCGCCCAGTGGCCGGGGCAGGTTGGCCAGCCGGCGGAACTCCCGCACCCCGTTCATGGCCTGGGTGACTTCCTCCGCCGCCAGCCGGATCATCTGCACGTTGTCCGTGCCGTTGGCTTCGATGTTGTGCTGCGCGGCGCGCACCGAGACCTTGGCCAGTTCGGTGGCGATTACCGCATCGAATTGCCGCGACAGGGGCAGGGTAAAGTTGCCGTTGCCGCAGTAGAGTTCCAGCAGGTCGCCCCCCAGTCCCGCGGCCCGCTCACAGGCCCAGCCGATCATCGCGATATTGACAAGCGCATTGGGCTGGGTGAATGCCTGTTCGTACTGCCGGTAAGTGAAATCGCGCCCGGCGATGGGCAATTCCTCGAGGACCCAGTCCCGGCCGAGAACCAGTTTCTGCTTGCGGCTGCGGCCAATGACCGAGAGCTGCGGTGCGATCGACTGCAGTTCCGCGCGCAGTTGTTCGGCACTGTTCTCCCAGGCGCTGTCCAGTTTGCGGTGATAGACCAGGGTGACCAGGCTATCGCCGGCCAGGGTGGAGAGAAACTCCACCTGGAACAGTTTGCGACGCAGCGTGTCGCTCGACTGCAGCCGGTCCCGCAGCGCCGGCATCAGCTGCTGGATGGTGGCGCAGGCGATGGGAAATTCCGCTATTGGCACCGGTGTCTTCGGGTCCGCGGGATTGAACATCACATAGTCGAGGTCGCCGCCCTCGTGCCAGATGCGGAACTCCGCGCGCATGCGAAAGCCGGTGGGCGGCGAGGGGAAGACCTCCGGTGCCGGTGCGGCGAAGGGCGCCAGCAGGGCGCAGGTGGCCGCGACCTTGTCGCGCAGCAGGCTTGCGTACTGCGTTGGTTGTATTCTGGAAAGGGGCATCAGTCGAGTCGTGTGCGGTCGCGGGAATCCCAGAGTGCGCGGGCGCGCTCCAGGCAGTGATCAATGGTGTTGCCTGAGCTGCCTGCCTCGAGGCAGTAGAGCGCGCTGGCGGTGGTGGCGATAACCGCGTCCCTGCCATAGTCGTCATCCTGTTCAGCGCGCCACAGCGCGCGCAGGGGCTCTACGGACAGTTGTTCCACATCCGCGACCCGGCCCTGGATACTGCGCGGCAGCAGGATTTCCCGCGACTCGCCGGCCTGCAGCAGCTGCAGCCGGGTGTCCGCGTGGGGCTTGATCTCCACTTCGCCGCTCTCGCCCTTGAAGACCAGTGAGCAGGGCTGGTCGAGCAGGCGGTCCGCGTCCTGGTGCAGGCTGCCATAGGCCGGGTGGAATATGCTCTGGATACTGGCGGCGGCGCCCAGCGGGTTGAGCATCCGGGTGAGGGTGTTGACCGGGGAGCGCAGGCCGAGCAGCGGGCGCAATTGCACCAGTTCGTGCAGCGGCTGGCAGAAGGCCCGCAGCGGCAGGTAGCTGAGGTTGTCGCGGTCCAGCTGTTGTTGCGCTTCCAGCCAGTTTGCCGCAACCGGCAGCCCGAGCTGCTGCATCGCCTGTTCGGTGTACAGCCGGCCGGCGGTATGGCCGTCACTGCCGTGCACCAGGGTCCGGTATCCGGCCCCGGACAACAGCAGCAGCGACAGCAGGTACCAGGGGTGGTGATGGTTCTTGCCCGCGTAGCTGGACCAGTCGAGATCCGCAGCGAGCCCGGCCGGCGGCTGCAGCATCTCGCTGCGGCAGGCGTCGACGAAGCCCGCCAGTTCTTCCCCGGTTTCCTCCTTGACCCGCAGCAGCATGAGAAAGGCGCCGAGCTGCAGGGCTTCCACTTCGCCGCGCAGGATCATGGCGAAGGCGCTGGCGGCTTCCTCGCGGCTCAGCGAGCGGCTGCCGGTCTTGCCCTTGCCGAGAATGCGGACATAGGGCGCGAAGGGGTGCTCAGTGGCGGGTATCTGGAATGACAGGGGTCTGGTCACAGCGGTTACAGGCAATTGTCGGGTTTCGGCAGGCCGGCGATCTTGCTGCCGAGCTTGGCCGGTGAGCCGGGGAACAGTTTCAGCAGGTAGATGCTCCTGCCCTTGTCGGGGCCGAGCTTCAATGCGCAGTATTTTACCAGAGGACGCATCGCAGGTGAGCTGTCGAAGCTGGAATAATACTCGCGAAGCAGGTGGATAACTTCCCAGTGCTCATCGCCGAGTTCAATGCCTTCGCCGGCGGCGATCTGCCGCGCGACCTCCGGCGACCAGCTGTCCAGGTCGTGGAGGAATCCTTCCCGGTCGAATGCCTCCGGCGGAAGCACGGCTCAGTACCAGGCCAGTTGGCGAGGGAAGCGTTCGCTCAGGGCGACGAAACCGTCGTAATCGACGAGTTCCACCGCCGCGAGTCGCGCTTCCACGCCCGCTGCCTGCACATCCGGGCGCAGGGCGCAGATTTTCGCCGGGCTGGCGCTCAGTTGCCGCCATCCCTCGCTGGCGTCGAGGGCGCCATACACGCCGCTGCCCATCAGCAGGATGCAGTCCTGCGCCGTGGCCAGCGCCAGGCACTGGGCGAAGGGCGCGCTGGAGGGGGTGGCATTGAGTGTGTGCAGGATCATGTCACAGGCTCAGCAGGTGGTCACACTGCGTCATTATCGAGCGGATGTCAGCGGCGTCCAGCAGTTCGACGGGCACCACCAGTTGATCGGCCTGCAGGCCATAGCGAGCGATGGCGGCGGCGTCCACGTAGACGGACTCGACATCGTAGAGAGGCAGGGAGGAAAGGATTTTCCCCGCTGACTTCTGCCCGATGGCCTCCGCGTGCTGGTCCTGCAGCAGTTGCAGGACACCGTCGCCGAGGAACAGCAACTGGACATCCTGTTCAAAGGCGCCCATGGCGAGCGCGAGGTCGATCGCGGAGCGCGACAGGGTGGATGCGTAGGGCGGCTGGCGCAGCACCACCAGTTGTTTGTGCCGGGTGATTTCCGTCATCTCAGCCCCCGAAGGTCAGCAACCGGTCCGCCGCACTGGCGGCGTCGATAAGCTGGCCGAGCCCCGCGATTTCAAAGCCCGGCTGCAGCGTGGCGCCGGCCTTGCCGTAGCGAGCGGCTTCGCCCGCGTCCAGCATGCCGCGTTTGAGGGCGGAGGAAATGCACAGCACCAGCTCGACACCGTGGGTGTCAGCGAACTCGCGCCAGGCCGCGGCGATATCGGTTTCATCCTGGGGCAGTACCGCGTTGCC
The DNA here is from genome assembly GCF_048323675.1 of Haliea sp. E17. NCBI lineage: Bacteria > Pseudomonadati > Pseudomonadota > Gammaproteobacteria > Cellvibrionales > Halieaceae > Haliea > Haliea sp. E17. The sequence goes on along the minus strand of NZ_JBLWFK010000002.1, from coordinate 697,927 downwards.
GTCACCGGTGGCGGCGCCGTTATCGAGGAAGAACACCCGGTTCACGCTGTGGCCGCGGGCGATGGCCGCCCCGGCAAAAGCCACGGCTGCGCGGGCGCCGTGGCTGGAAAGCGGCGGGGAGAGGACGAGCAGGCTGTAGATCATGGGGCGGGTCGCAAAATAAAAAACCCCGGCGCAAACCGGGGTTTGGTTACTGCGCAGCCGTGCTCAGTCATCGCCGCCAAGGGCGGTGAGCAGGTACAGCAGGTGGACGAACAGGTTGTAGATGTCCAGGTACAGGGCCACCGTCGCACGGATGTAGTTGGTTTCCCCGCCGTGGATGATCCGGCTGGTGTCGAAGAGGATCAGGCCGGACATGATCAGTACCATCGCCGAGGAAATCGCCAGCGATACCGCGGGGATCGCCAGGAAGATGTTGGCGATCATGGCCACGACGGCCACCAGCAGGCCCACCGTGAGGAAGCCCGCCATATAGGAGAAATCCTTGCGGGTGGTCAGGGCGTAGGCGGACAGGCCAAAGAACACGATGGCGGTGCCACCGAGGGCCTGCATGACCAGCGCCGGGCCGCCGGGCATGGCGAGGTAGGCGTTGAGCATTGGACCGATGGAAGCGCCGAGTACGCCGGTGAAGGCGAAAATGGCCAGCAGGCCCTTGCTGGTGTCGGCCATCTTGTGGACCACGAACAGCAGGCCGAAACCGACCAGGCTCAGGATGAGGGCGGCGCCGTGGGGCAGGCCGATGGCCATGGAAATCCCCGCGCACAGGGCGCTGAAAGCGAGGGTCATGCCGAGCAGTAAATAGGTGTTTTTCAGCACCTTGTTGGTGGCCAGCACACTGTCCATACCAGCGCTGTGGACGTTGTACATACTTGTCTCTTGCATCGACTTCTCCGTCAGTGGTTGCGCGTTATCGCGTACATTCCTGTGACAGATGATACGGCCTCGGGGTTCAATTTCAAGCAAAACCGGAGGCTGTTCACCGGCGTAAAAACCGTATGCGCAGTAGGTGATTTGGGCCATTCAAGGCCCTTTTTGGCAAGTGCTCAGCGCGGCCAGAGGCAGGCCAGGGAGTGCTGCTCCAGCGGCTGCGGTTCGCCGAAGTGGTAGCCCTGGCAGAGGTCAACGCCGATTTCACGCAGGCGTTGCAGGATCGGTTCGTTCTCCACGAACTCGGCGATGGTCTTCAGGCCCATGAGTTGGCCGATGCGGTTGATGGACTGCACCATGGCGTCGTCGAAGGGGTCGGCGAGAATGTCGCGCACGAACATGCCGTCGATCTTGATGAAGTCCACCGGCAGGGACTTGAGGTAGCCGAAGGAGGACAGGCCGCTGCCGAAATCGTCCAGCGAGAAGCGGCAGCCGAGGGCCTTGAGCTCCTCGATGAATTGCAGGGCGCGGGCAAAGTCGGCGATCGCCGCGGTCTCGGTGATCTCGAAGCAGACCTGTTCCGGGTTGACCCGGTAGTCCCGGAACCCCCGCTTGATATCGCTGAGCAGTTCGCTGTTGTCCACCGAGGCGCCGGATAGATTGATGGAGAAGGCGCTGTCGCGGTCGTTGGTCGCACCCATCCAGGCGAGCATGTTGCGCACCACCCAGTGATCGATCCCGCTCATGTGGCCGTAGCGTTCCGCAGCGGGAATGAAGGCGCCGGGCAGGACCGGTACGCCGTCCTCATCGAGCATGCGCACGAAGATCTCGTAGTGGTCGACCCGGCTGGTGTCCTGGGTGGCGACGATGGGCTGGTAGAAGAGGCGCAGGCGGTCGCTGTCGATCGCCTCGCGAATCCGCGTGGCCCAGGCCATCTGGCCGCGGCGTTCGGCGACCTGCTCATCCTGCTCCTGGTGCAGGTGCACGCGGTTGCGGCCGCTGTCCTTGGCGGTGTAGCAGGCGGCGTCGGCCATGGTCATGAGTTCCGCCGCGCTGCGATTTTCGCGGGTAAAGCCGGCCAGCCCGATGCTCACCCCCACGGCAAAGGTGCGGCCCTGCCAGCTGAAACGGAATTCCTCCACCCGGCGACGGATCTCGTCGGCGATTTTCCAGCCCTGTTCGATCGAGCAATCATGCAGCAGTATGCCGAACTCATCGCCGCCCAGGCGGGCGAGGGTGTCGCTGCCGCGCACGCTTTCGCCGAGCAACACACCCAACTGGCGCAGCAGTTCGTCGCCGGCGTGATGGCCGCAGGTGTCGTTGACGATCTTGAACTGGTCGAGGTCGGCGTAGCAGATCACGTGGTGCTGGTGGGCTTCCACGGTGTGGTTGATCAGCGCGTGCAGGCGGTTTTCGAATTCCCGGCGGTTGAACAGGCCGGTGATGGCATCGTGGGAGGCCTGGTAGGAGAGGGTGCGCTCCAGCGCCCGTGCGGTGGAGATGTCCTGGAATACCAGCACGGTGCCGATCATCCGGCTCTGCCGGTCGCGGATCGGCGCCGCGGTAAGCTTGATGGTGACCTCGGTGCCGTCCGCGCGGTGCAGGACCAGCGGGTCGTGGCGGCGGATGCGGGTGCCTTCCTGCCCGAGGGCGGAGAGGCCAAGTCGCACCATGTCGCTGTTGTTTTCCTCGTAGAGGGTAAATGCCTCCGCCAGGCTGCGGCCCACGGCTTCGTTCTCGCTGAGGCCGATGATGTCCCCGGCCACCGGGTTGATATACAGGATCTGGTCGTGGGCGTCCGCGGTGATGACCGCTTCACCCAGCGAGGCGAGGGTGACCTGGGCGTGCTCTTTTTCCTCGAACAGCCGTTCTTCCGCGCGCCGTTGCTCGGAGATGTCGCGCAGGGTCGCGGTGTAGTCCACACCGCCAACCCCGCTGCCGTGATTGGCTTCGAAGGCGAGCACGGTGCGTTTGCCGCTGTCTTCCTCGCGCACGAACTCGCACTGGGTAATACTTTGCAGGGATGCCGCGCTGTTCGCGCGGCGGCCGTTTTCCAGCTGCAATTCAAAGCGCGCCTGCTGGAATACATCCAGTGCCGAACGACCGACGGCGGCGCCGGCGGGCACCTGCAGGAGTTTCTCGGCGCCGGGATTCAGGCTGGTGAGGATGCCCTGTTCATCGAAGGTGAAGATGCCGTCGCGCACCTGGCGAACGATTTCCGCGGTTTTTTCCGTGGCCGATTGCAGCGCGCCGATCAGCCGGTTGTAACTGGAGGCAATCTGGCCGATTTCAGTGAACGGCTCCTCCGGCGCCCGCAGGGTCAGGTCCGCGCTGCGCTGCTGCTCCTCGATGCAGCCCAGCAGATCGCTGAGGTAGGTGCGGGCGCCGTGTTCGGAAACGTTCAGCCCCTGGGCTTCGTCCTCGGCGGACACGCGCAAGGGCACCGCAGACGCCAGCAGGCGCAGCGCGGCGTAGCCGACGGCAAAACTCCACAGCGCGCAGGCCACGATGCCCTCGACCTGCACCAGCAACTGCTGGCCGCGGCTGAGTCCTGTCCCCAGGAGTTCCAGGTCGCCGAACAGTGCTACCGCCAGGGTGCCCCAGATGCCCGCGCCCAGGTGTACGGGGATGGCGCCCACCGCATCGTCCAGGCGCAAGCGTGCCAGCGCCCGGTCGGTAAGCAGCATGGCGACTGCGCCACCGGCGCCGATCAGTACCGCCGACTGGCTGGAAACCGCGTGGCAGTTGGCGGTAATCGACACCAGCCCGGCGAGTGCCCCGTTGAGCGCGGAGCCGATCGCGTCGCAGTCGGGGGAGAACAGGGGGCGAACCAGGTACGCCACCAGCATACCGACCGCTCCTGAGAGCAGGGTATTGGCGACGATGCCCGGCACCCGCTCGGTCATCCCGAGAGTGCTGCCGCCGTTGAAGCCGACCCAGCCGACGAAAAACAGGATCACCCCGATCATCGCCATGGGCAGGTTGGATGCGGGAATGGCGACCGGGCCGGGATTGAAGCGCCCGATGCGCGGGCCGATGCAGATGATGGCGGCGAGGGCTACCCAGCCGCCGACGCTGTGGACCACGGTCGAGCCGGCGAAATCGACAAAGCCACGTTCCTGCAGCCACCCGGCACTGCCGGTAAAGGCACCGCCCCAGGCCCAGTGGCCGAAGATCGGGTACACCAGGCCGGCGATCAGGATGGAAATCAGGATGTAGGCGCGAAAGCGCATGCGCTCCGCGACGGCGCCGGAGACGATAGTCGCCGCGGTGGCGCAGAACATCACCTGGAACAGGAAGAAAGTGACCAGCCAGGTGCCGCCGCGGCCGAGATCCGGCGCGAACAGGTGCGTGCCGAACAAGCCGGTATTGCTGTTGCCGAACATCAGGCCGAAGCTGAAACACCAGAACAGCACCCAGACTACCGCCAGGTCGACGGCGTTCTTCAGCGCCACGTTGATCGAATTCTTGGTGCGGGTGATCCCGCTTTCCAGGCACAGGAAGCCGCCCTGCATCAGCAGGACCAGTACCGATGCCAGCAGTACCCAGAGAATATCCAGTGTGCTCTTGTCACCCATCGCTCTCGATTCGCTCTATGTGACAATACGGGAAAGTCAGATTGTGCCGCCCCGGTCTCTGCGGGCCGGGTACCTGTCTAAACTTTATACAGCCGGGGTGTGCGGCGGAAGTGGTAAGTCGCTGTTTTAGCGTGGGTTTGTAATGCGGGTCACACTTTTTGCGGCTTTTCAGGGGATACGCCGAGATGTTTCGAGGGCGATGTCGCCAGCCGAAGTCATGGTGCCGGCGCCCACCGCCGTCGGGCAGCAGCATCGAATAGACCCGAAAAGACGGCTCGCGTACAGGGAAAGCCGCAGGAAGAGTGCGTGGAGCAGGGCCAAAAAAAAGGCTTACATTGCTGTAAGCCCTTTTTTGTATGGCGGTGGGCCAGGGATTCGAACCCCGGGAGGGTCTCCCCTCAACGGTTTTCAAGACCGCCGCTTTCGACCACTCAGCCAGCCCACCGTAAACTTGAATTGTCACTTCGCGCCGTGGTGTTGCGAAGCAGGCGGCATTATACCTGTAACCAATAACGAGGCAAGGGAAGCCGGCTGAATATTCGCGGCGTTCATACAGAACGCCGCGATTTTCCCTGCAACCGCTTACGAAATAGCCGCTTCGGATACCGGGGCAGCTACCGCCAGCGGTCCGCGAGGATCGTTGGCCGCGCGTGCAACGACCCGGCCGCTATGAGCGGCGGGCGGGGCTACGTAGTCGCCAAACAGCGTCGGATACGCAGTATCGATCAGCAGGTTGTCGATGGGCTTTGCAGCGACACGGGGGTCGTTGACTGCGCGTCCGTCGGCAGTGACGCCCGCAGGCGCTTGCGCCGGTGCGGCCGGCGCTTGCGCTACCGGCTCGGGTTCAGCGACGGCTTCGATGACGGGCTCGGGAGCGGGTGTTTCCCATACCGGCTCGGACGCTGGTGCCTCTGCCACTGGGGTTTTTTCCTCGAAAGCAGGTGCTTGCTGTGCGGGGATTTCCGCTGCCACCTGGGTGGGCTGGGAGTCCTCCGCTGCGCCGGTTTGCTGGGCGGACTGGGGCTCGAAGACGAGTGCAGGCTCGTTGGCTGGCGCCTCGGCGATGGCCGCGGCGAGGCCGGCCTGGATTTGCTCGGCTTCGGCCAGTGCTGCCGCATTGCTGGCCGGGCTGTCCTCGAGAACCGGTGCCGGAACAGGCTGCTCGCGAGGTTCTCTGGGCTGCAGTAGTTCGGACTCGACCTCGCCAGCGGGCTTGCTTGGAGAGACTTCGTTACCGGTTTCTACGGCGTTGGTGGCTTCCGGGGAGGTCGCTTCGCCATCGCGCTTGCGGCCGCGGTTGCGGCGGCGGCGGGCGGGCTGCTCGCGTTTCATGTCCGAGGGACGTTTGCGCGGCTGCTGGCCATCAACTGAGTCGCTGGCGTCTTCGCTGCGGGGTTCCGCCTGGAACAGGTTTTCCTCGGTAACCGCCTCCTGGGCCTCGGCTTCCTGCCGGCGACGGCCGCCGCCGCTGCGGCGTTTGCGGTTGTCATCGCGCGGCTTGCCGCGGTTGTCGTCACCGCGCTCGCGAGGCTGCCGGGACTCCTGGCGGGAATCTTCGGAACGGTTGTCCTCTTTACGCTCTCCGCGCTCTCCGCGCTCTCCGCGATCACTGCGGGGCTTGCGCTGCTTGCCCTTGCCTTTGCCCTGGCCTTCGGCACTGGCGTCGGCGGTGCTGCGTTGCCGGTTGCGATCGCCCTGGCCTTTGCCGGCGCCGGTTTTTTCCCCGGCAGGCGCTTTCTTGCCCTGTTTTACGGGGGCGGGTTCGACTTCCGCTTCGCCGACTATGGCACTCCACAGGCGGGTAAACAGGCCGGGGCGGGCGGGCGCAACCGGGGTCGGTGCGGCAGCCTGCCTGGGGCTTTGGGGACGCTCCGCGCGGGGCGGCTTGTCGACGCTTGCCGGTGCGGGGGCCTCGGGCTTGACGCCCTGGACCACAGCCTGCGGCTGTTTGACAACAGACTGCTGGGAGTCGGTGATTGCTTCCATGTCCGGCGGCGTGATATCGACGTCGTAGCTGACTTCATGGTTGCCTTCGACCTCGTCATCGCGCAGGCGCTGCACCTCGAAGTGCGGTGTTTCAAAGTTGGGGTTGGGCAGTACCAGTACCCGCACGCGGGTAACCCGCTCGATTTCGTTCAGCGCCACGCGTTTTTCGTTGAGCAGGAAAGCGGCGACATCGACCGGCACGATGGCGCGGACCTCGGCGCTGCGTTCCTTGATGGCTTCCTCTTCCAGCAGGCGCAGAATCGACAGGGCCAGCGACTTGGTGTCGCGGATGGTGCCCTGGCCGGTACAGCGCGGACAGACGATGTTGGACGTCTCGCCGAGCGAGGGGCGCAGGCGCTGGCGGGACATCTCCAGCAGGCCGAAGCGGGAGATGCGGCCGACCTGGACCCGGGCGCGGTCGATGGCGAGGGCGTCGCGCACGCGGTTCTCTACCGCGCGCTGGTTGCGGGCCGCCAGCATGTCGATGAAGTCGATGACCACCAGGCCGCCCATGTCGCGCAGGCGCAGCTGGCGGGCGATCTCGTCGGCGGCTTCGAGGTTGGTCTGCAGCGCGGTTTCCTCGATGTCCGAGCCGCGGGTGGCGCGGGCGGAGTTGATGTCGATGGAGACCAGTGCCTCGGTGGGATCGATCACGATGGAGCCGCCGGAGGGCAGGCGCACTTCGCGCTGGAAGGCGGTCTCGATCTGGCTCTCGATCTGGAAGCGGTTGAACAGGGGAATGCTGTCCTCGTACATCTTCAGCCGGTTGCTGAACTTGGGCATCACCATGCTGACGAAGTCTTTCGCCTGCTGGAAGGCTTCCGGCTGGTCGATCATTACCTGGTCGATATCCTCGCGCAGGTAGTCGCGGATGGCGCGGATGATGACGTTGCTTTCCTGGAACAGCAGGGTGGGGGCCTTCACCTCTTCATTGGCGGCGGTGATCTTTTCCCACAGTTGCAGCAGGTAGTTGAGGTCCCACTGCAGTTCCTCGGCGGAGCGGCCCACACCGGCGGTGCGGATGATGACGCCCATGCCGTTGGGGATTTCCAGGGCGGAGAGCGCCTCGCGCAACTCGGAGCGGTCGTCGCCCTCGATGCGGCGGGAGATGCCACCGGCGCGGGGATTGTTGGGCATCAGCACCATGTAGCGGCCGGCCAGGGAGATGAAAGTAGTGAGGGCGGCACCCTTGTTGCCGCGCTCTTCCTTTTCCACCTGGACAATGATTTCTGTGCCTTCCTTGACCAGTTCCTTGATCTTGCCGCGGCCGTCGCCGTCGGGTTTGCGCTGGAAGTACTCGCGGGAGATTTCCTTCAGCGGCAGGAAGCCGTGGCGCTCGGCGCCGAAGTCGACGAAGGCGGCTTCCAGGCTGGGTTCAACCCGGGTGATCTTGCCTTTGTAGATGTTGGATTTTTTCTGGATCCGGGAGCGGTTCTCGATATCGAGATCGTAGAGACGCTGGCCATCGACCAGCGCGACGCGCAACTCTTCGGGTTGAGTTGCGTTGATAAGCATTTTCTTCATAAATGTGCCATAAACCTGAGGGCGGTCAGGCCTGGCGGGGCAGGAATCAGTACTATGCGTGGCCCCATATCAGGAGCGGGGCCAACGGGAGTGGGCGAGGGCGAGGCCTTCGGAAGCCCGGGTAGTTGTGGGCTGGTGTCCGGCGCCTGTCGCGAAAATCGCGCCTCCCGGCATCCAGGTGCACTTTGTCGATGCGTATTGGCATCAATCTCCAGCACTTCGGCGGTACTTTGCCGGTTGCTGGATGAAGGGGGAATGGTGCGCATTCCGCCTTTTTGGTAGTGTCGCCGCACCTGGAGAGGGCGACACCACAGAAAAGTCACATTCTGATTCGGTGTCCCGGCAGATTCTGCTGCCCGGTTAGTTACAATGCTGATCGCGTAGAGGTGTTGGTGGGGGACTCGCCCGTTGGGGATGTGCCCGCAGTGCCTTTCGAATCAGCGCCTGAGCGTGTGGTTTGGCTGGCGGTACCTTGCAATTGTTTCGGCAGGCCCAATCGTCGCCAGTCGCTGGAAGTTACCTCGCCGCGGCATTTTGCCCGGTGGGTACAGCCACACGCCGGAGTATACTACCAGTATGTTTAAAGAAAGTTAAACGAATTCCGTAATTTATGACAGAAACTGAAAGTGCCAGACAAGGGGTCAGGCATCTGGCGGTCGATGAAGACTCCGCCGGACAGCGACTCGACAATTTTCTCCTGCGCGAGCTCAAGGGCGTGCCGCGCACGCGGCTGTACAAGGCCCTGCGCAAGGGCGAGATTCGCGTCAACAAGGGGCGCGTGAAGCCCGATTACCGCCTGGAGGCGGGCGATAACGTGCGCCTGCCGCCCCTGCGGACCCCGGCGCCGACCGAGGCGCCGGTGGTTTCCCGTCAGTGGGTCGGGCGCGTCGAGGCCGGCATCGTCTATGAGGACAAGTCGCTGCTGGTCGTCAACAAGCCCTCGGGGCTGGCGGTGCACGGGGGCAGCGGCCTGAACTACGGCCTGATCGAGTGCCTGCGACAGATGCGCCCGCAGGATCGCTACCTCGAGCTGGTGCACCGGCTGGATCGCGACACCTCCGGGCTGATCCTGATCGCCCGCAAGCCCGCGCTGCTGCGGGAGCTGCACCGGCAGCTGCGCGGCGACGAGGTGGACAAGCGCTACCTCGCGCTGGTGCAGGGTAGCTGGCCGAAGGCGCTGTCGCGGGTCGAGGCACCACTGCAGAAGAACGTATTGAAGTCCGGTGAGCGCATGGTGCGGGTGGACCGCGAAGGCAAGCGTTCGGTGACCGAGTTCAGTGTGGTCGAGCGCTTCAAGGGTGCCACCCTGGTGGAGGCCAAGCCGGTGACTGGCCGCACCCACCAGATCCGGGTGCACGCCCTGCACGCGGGCTATCCGCTGCTCGGCGACGACAAGTACGGCTCCCGGGAGGGGGAGGTATTGTGCAAGCAGCTCGGGTTGAGGCGCCTGTTCCTGCACGCGGCCCGGCTGTCCCTGAAACTGCCCGAAAGCGGCCGCCTGGAGCTTCAGGCACCCCTCGATGACGAGTTAAACGAAATTCTCCAAAGACTTCGTAAGTAATTAATATATGGTTATATTTGACTGGGATGGAACCCTGTGCGACTCGGTCGCGCAAATCGTGGCCAGCGTGCGCTCCGCGGCGCTGGAGATCGGCCTGGAGCCGCCCTCGGAGGCCGCCGCCGCCAACATTATCGGGCTCGGCCTGCCCCAGGCGATCGAGGTGCTGTTTCCCTCCCAGCCGCTTGAATTGCGGCAGGAGATCGCGCGGGTCTACTCGGGGCATTACGTGGCCAATGACACGGGCCGGCCGCGCCTGTTTCCCGGGGCGCTGCAAACACTGAACGCGCTCAGGGGGCGCGGCCTCGGCCTGGCGGTGGCCACTGGCAAGAGCCGGCGCGGGCTCGACCGGGTGCTCGGAGCGCTGGATATGGGCAGTTTTTTCGATACCAGCCGCTGCGCGGATGAGACCCGCTCCAAGCCCGACCCCCTGATGCTGCTGGAAATCATTGAGGAGCGACAGCTCGATCCGGCCGAGGTGATCATGGTGGGTGATACCGAATACGACCTGGAGATGGCGGCCAATGCCGGGATTGCCTCGGTCGGGGTCAGTTTCGGCGCCCATGAGCGGGAGCGCCTGCTGGCCCACAATCCGCTGGTGGTGGTCGACAGCCTGCCCGAATTGCTGGACCTGGCGATCCTCTCCCGCTAGTTTGCTGCCGCAGGGGCCAGCGGGTCGATGCCCGCCTGGCGCAGCAGGCGGCAGGTGGTGATCAGCGGCAGGCCTTCGAGGCCGGTCGGGTCGTCACTGTGGATGGCCTCGAACAGGGCGATGCCCAGTCCCTCGCACTTGAAACTGCCGGCGCAGTCCCAGGGCGCCTCGGCGCGCAGGTAATGTTCGATGTCCGCGGCGGAGAGATCGCGAAAGCGCACAGTGGTGCTGTGGAGCGCGGCATAGGCCTCGCCGGTCCGGTGGCGGTGCAGGGCGACCCCGGTCAGGAAGCGGGCTTCCCTGCCGCTGCTCGACTGCAACTGGGCGAAGGCGCGTTCGAAGTTGCCCGGCTTGCCCAGAACTTCACCGTCTACCACTGCTACCTGGTCGCTGCCGAGCACCCATGCTTCCGGGGCCTGCGAGGCAATGGCGGAGGCCTTGGCGCCGGCCAGGCGCAGGGCCAGCGCCTCCGCGGGCTCGCCGGGCAGGGGGCTCTCGTCGACCTCCGGGGAGCGGCATTCGAAGGGAATTTGCAGGCGCTGTAACAGCGATTTTCGGTAGCGCGAGGTGGACGCCAGGATCAATGTCATCGTCAATTTGCCAGGGAATGTGAATAAGTGGGCGAACTGCTTGTATTCTATAGAAATTTCTTTGACAAAGGGTGGACCTCTCACTATGATGCGCGCCTATGTTGAGCGACCCCCTCCCGAATGCGCTGGACGTCCGTAAGGCCGCAGCGCGTGGCGTGAGTGTCAGCGGCGTGTTGCAAGTCCGCGATTTGCCCCAGTTACGGTCCCTGTTGGCCAGTGACGAGGGGCAGGTCGAAGTGCAGTTGGACTTCTCGCGCGACGAGGAAAACCGGCCGGTCGTAGCCCTTGCGGCTACCGCCCAGGTATCGGTGGCCTGTCAGCGCTGCCTCGGGCCCATGCCGCTCACGGTGTCCGGTGACACGACGCTCGGTATCGTATGGACCGACGAGCAGGCCAAACACCTGCCGAAGCACCTGGACCCGATCGTGGTGCCGGAGGAGGGTGGCAAGCTGTGGGACATGGTCGAAGAGGAGTTGATCCTGATGTTGCCGGCCTTCAGCTATCACGACACACAGGATTGTAAACAGATACTGTCCGGCTACTCCGGTCAGGAACCTGAAGAGGAAGCGGCGCCCGAACGCCCCAACCCCTTCGAGGTACTGGCCCGGTTAAAACCGGATAAGGAACCCAGGAGTTAGTCATGGCAGTTCAGCAAAACCGGAAAACCCGTTCACGTCGCGGCATGCGTCGTGCCCACGATTCTCTCAACGGCAACACCCTGTCCGTTGACCAGACCTCTGGCGAAACCCATCGTCGTCACCACGTGACCGCCGATGGTTTCTATCGCGGCAAGAAGGTCGTAGAGACAGGCGCGGAAGACTGATCCTTCCTCGTATCCTTCGCGGCGCCACGCAGGTGGCGCCCGTATTTCTCCTCCCCGCAGTACCCCCAAACGACTCCCACCGAATCGCCGGCCCTGTCGCCGCGCGGTCGACGGCCTGATTTTGTCTGGCGTCGGGGCGGCGTGAACTCTAGACTTTCGGCAATAGATCCTCCAATAAGGTGTACCGAAAATGACCGACAGCAATACAGCATTTGTTTTCCCCGGCCAGGGCTCGCAGAAAGTGGGCATGCTCGCCGCTGCGTACGCCAGTTACGCTGCCGTGCGCGACACCTTTGCGGAGGCCGCTGAGGCACTCGGCTACGACATCTGGGACCTGATCCAGAACGGTGAACAGGAAGCGCTGAACCTGACCGAGACAACCCAGCCAGTCCTGCTGACCTCGTCAGTGGCGCTGTGGCGGGCCTGGCAGGCCGAGGGCGGTCCGCTGCCCGGCCTGATGGGCGGGCACAGCCTCGGTGAGTTCTCTGCGCTGGTCTGCGCCGGTGCGCTGGGTTTCGCGGACGCGGTCAAGCTGGTGCGCCAGCGCGGCCAGTTCATGCAGACTGCGGTGCCGGTGGGCGAGGGCGCCATGGCGGCGATCATCGGCCTCGATGACGACGCCATCAACCGCATCTGCGAGGAAACCGACGGCGTGGTCGCCGCGGTCAACTTCAATTCCCCGGGCCAGGTAGTGATCGCCGGGCACAGCGGGCCGGTAGCCGCAGCCATCGAGGCGCTCAAGGCGGCGGGCGCCAAGCGGGCGCTGCCGTTGCCGGTAAGCGCGCCTTTCCATACCGAACTGATGCAACCCGCCGGTGAAAAACTGGCCGAGGCGATAGCGGACATTGCGATTGCCACGCCCGCTATTCCGGTGGTACACAATGTGCATGCCCGTACCGAGGAAGATCCGGAAAAGATTCGCGCATTGCTGGTACAGCAGATCTACAGCCCGGTACAGTGGACCAGTTGTGTAGAGACCATGCTTGAGCGGGGTGTGACGAACAGCGTCGAGTGCGGCCCCGGCAAGGTGCTGAGCGGCCTCGCGCGCCGGATCGACAAGACCATAGAGTGTTATGCCATCGAGGAGCCGGCCGAACTTGCGGCGGCACTCGACGCATTGAAAACTGCCTGAGTCAGCAATAAGGAGTAGGGAAGGGGAATGAGCGAATCAGCAAAAGTAGCCCTGGTCACCGGGGCGAGCCGTGGTATTGGCAAGGCCATCGCCGAACAACTGGCGGCCGCCGGCTTCGTGGTGGTCGGTACCGCGACCAGTGACACCGGCGCCGAGGCGATCAGCGCCTACCTGGCCGCAGCGGGCAATCCCGGCTGCGGCATGCGCCTGAATGTCGTCGATGAGGCATCTGTCAGCGAGGTGCTGGACGCCATTGGCGAGCGCTTCGGTGCGCCGCTGGTGCTGGTGAACAACGCCGGTATCACCCGCGACAACATCATGATGCGGATGAAAAACGACGAGTGGAATGACGTTATCGACACCAACCTCAATGCCCTGTACCGGGTCAGCAAGGCCTGCCTGCGGGGCATGACCAAGGCCCGTTGGGGACGCATCGTCAACATAACCTCAGTGGTCGGTTCCATGGGCAATGCCGGGCAGGCCAACTACGCGGCCACCAAGGCCGGCGCAGAGGGTTTTTCCCGCGCGCTGGCGCGGGAACTGGGTTCGCGCTCGATCACCGTGAACTGCGTGGCGCCGGGGTTTATCGATACCGATATGACCCGCGAATTGTCCGACCAGCAGCGCGAGTTGATGCTCGGGCAGATCGCCCTGGGCAGGCTCGGTGCGCCCGAGGAGGTCGCGGCCGTGGTCAACTTCCTGTGCAGCGACGCGGCGGGCTATATTACGGGCGAAACCATTCATATCAACGGCGGCATGTACATGTCCTGATTCGCTGATATGATTGGGGTGCCAGTTTGGCCGCTTCAGCGGGAAAAAAACCTTCTAACAATCAAACAAAACCTAGTAAAATGCCGGCTCAGGCCGTAAAACCAGGTTTACCGGTTTGATACAGCACTAAACTCAGGAGTGACATAGAATCATGAGCAGCATCGAAGAACGCGTTAAGAAAATCGTCGCGGAACAGCTTGGTGTAAAAGAGGAAGAAGTGTCTACAGAGGCTTCCTTCGTCGAGGACCTTGGCGCCGACTCTCTGGATACGGTAGAACTGGTAATGGCACTTGAAGAGGAATTCGAAACTGAAATCCCCGACGAGGAAGCAGAAAAAATTACCACCGTTCAGCTGGCTATCAACTACATCAACGAAAACCTCGCCTGATTTCAGCTGACGTACGTAGAGCCGTTTCTATTTTCTGGATAGAGCGGCTTTTCTTCTTTTGGGGCACGCCAAAATAATCCTGTAGTTGTAGAGGGCAACGCGTTGATAGGCAGAAGAGTGGTAGTAACCGGGCTGGGTATGGTCAGTCCGATCGGGCACACCGTCGCGACGACCTGGGAGAATATCCTGGCTGGCAAGAGCGGCGCGGCGCCCATCGATTTCTTCGATGCATCCGCCTATACAACACGCTTTGCCGCCAGCGTGCGGGATTTTGACGTATCCCCCTACCTCGAACCGAAAGAAGCGCGAAAAATGGACACTTTCGTGCAGTTCGGCATGGCCGCGGGTATCCAGGCCTTTGAGGACAGCGGTTTTACCGTTACCGAGGAAAATGCCCCCCGCGTCGGCTGCGCCATCGGCTCCGGCATCGGCGGCATAGGCCAGATCGAGAAAAACGCGGAGATTCTGCAGACCTCGGGGCCGCGCAGGATTTCACCATTTTTCGTGCCCGGTTCCATTATCAACATGATCTCCGGCAACCTGTCGGTGCGCTATAACCTGCAGGGTCCCAACCTTGCCATGGTCACGGCCTGCACCAGCGGAACCCACAATATCGGCCTCGGCGCGCGCCTGATCGCCCTCGGCGACGCCGATGCGATGCTGGTCGGCGGTGCGGAAATGGCCACTACGCCGGTCGGCCTCGGCGGCTTTGCCGCGGCGCGTGCGCTGTCGACCCGCAACGACGACCCGCAGGCGGCTTCCCGTCCCTGGGATCGCGACCGCGACGGATTCGTCCTCGGCGAAGGCGCCGGGGTGCTGATGATCGAGGAATACGAGGGGGCCAAAGCCCGCGGGGCTAAAATCTACGCCGAAATCACCGGTTTCGGTATGAGTGGCGACGCCTACCACATGACCCTGCCGCCGGCTGACGGTCGCGGTGCCGCGCTCTCCATGAGTGGCGCAATTCGCGATTCCGGCGTCGACCCCTCCGACATTCAATACATCAATGCCCACGGCACCTCAACCAATGCCGGTGACGTGGCTGAAAGCCTCGCAGTGGCGCGGGTTATGGGCAGTGCCGCCGGGCAAGTTGCGGTGAGTTCCACCAAGTCGATGATCGGCCACCTGCTGGGCGCCGCCGGTGCGGTTGAAGCCATTTTCTCAGTACTGGCGATGCGCGACCAGGTCTGTCCGCCGACGATCAATCTCGACAACGTCGACGAGAACGCGGCGCCGCTGAATTTTGTGCCGCACACCGCCCAGGAACGCCCCATTCGCAATGTGCTTTCCAACTCCTTCGGCTTCGGCGGAACCAACGGGTCCCTGGTATTCAGCCAGGTCTGATGTCGCTCTCCACGCCCGCGATTTGGATCGACGGAGAACGGGCTAACGCGCTGCCGCTGCCGGACCGGGGGCTGGATTTCGGCGACGGCCTGTTCGAAACCCTGCTGGTGGTGCGCGGAATACCCCTGTTTGCCGACCTGCATCTCGAGCGCCTGGCGCTGGGGGCCCGGCGCCTCGGGTTTCCGCAGGATGCGCTTGCCGGTGTCCACTCATGCCTGGCGCCCGCGTTGGCCGCTGTCGGCGAAGCCTGGGACTGCGCGGCCCTGCGCCTGACCCTGACCCGCGGCAGCGCCCCGCGCGGCTATGCGCCGCCGGAACTGGCCATTCCCCGTGTGATCGCCAGTGCCAGCCCCCTGGACCTGCCCTCTGCAGAGTTGCCCCGGCCCCTTGACGTGGGGCTGTGTGACATACGCTATTCTGTGCAGCCCCTGCTTGCGGGTATCAAGCACCTCAACCGGCTGGAGCAGGTGATGGCCGCAGCGGAAGCCCGCACCCAGGGCCTCGACGAGGTGGTGATGCTGGACCTGAATGACCAGGTGCGCTCGCTCAGTGCGGCGAATATCTTCATGCTGGAGTCCGCGACCCTGGTCACACCACCCCTGCGCGACTGCGGTATCCTCGGTACCCGGCGGCGCCTGCTGGTCGAGCGCTGGTCGGTGGAGTTGGGTATTGCGGTGCTCGAGCAGGACTTTTCGCTGGCCCGCCTGCTGGCTGCGGATGAGGTTTTTTGCACCAGCAGCCTGCGCGGCGTGCAACCCGTGGGCCGTATCGGCGCGCGTCGCTGGTCGGAGTTTCCCCTGTGTTCCGCGATTCACGCCCGCTATGTTCGGGAGCTGCCATGCTGAGGTCACTGGCTGTCGCGCTGTTTGTGCTTTTACTCCTCGGCCTGCTGGCCGCGGCTGAACTGCAGCAGAGGTGGCAGCGCCCCCTCAACCTGCCGGGCGACGACTATATCCTGGTGGTCGAGCCGGGCGACAGCCTGCGTAGTGTGGCCGGTCGCCTGGAGCAGGAGGGGGTGTATCCGGACCCCCTGTTATTGCGGATCTACGGCCGAATCACGGGCCTGGACCAGCAGATCCGGCACGGCGAGTACCGGGTAGAGCGTGGTGCCACCGCGCGGGACCTGCTGTACCTGCTGCACGAGGGCAGGGTGATCAGCTACCAGGTGACGCTTCCCGAAGGTATCACGCTCGCCGAGGCTGTTCGTCGCCTGGCCGCAGCCGAAAGCCTGCAATCCGTGCTCGATGGCGCCGGCGACCAGCGCCTGCTGGCACTGGTTGCGCCCTACGAGAACCCCGAGGGCTGGTTTTTCCCCGACAGTTACCACTACCAGCGCGGCACCACCGACCTCGAAATACTGCAGCGCGCCCATACCGCGATGCGCGAGGTGCTGGCGCAAGCCTGGGAGGAAAGGGCAGAGGGCCTGCCCTACGCGAACGCCTACGAGGCCCTGATCATGGCCAGTATCGTCGAGCGCGAGACCGGCGTGCCCGAGGAGCGCGAACAGATTGCCGGCGTGTTTGTCCGCCGCCTGCAGCGGGGTATGCGCCTGCAGACAGACCCGACGGTGATTTACGGCCTCGGCGAGGACTTCGATGGCAACCTGCGCCGGGCGCACCTGCGGGACCCGGCCAATGCCTACAATACCTACAGCCACGCTGGCTTGCCGCCTTCACCGATCGCCTTGCCCGGCCGCGCGGCAATCGTGGCTGCCCTGCACCCGGACCAGGGTGATACGCTGTACTTTGTGGCTCGGGGCGACGGCGGTCACTACTTCAGTCGCACCCTCGCCGAACATGAAAAGGCGGTGCGCGAGTACCAGTTGCGGCGCCGCCAGGATTACCGCTCCAGTCCGCAGGCGGGCGGGGGCCAGTAACGGGGCAGATGATGGAGTCCAGGGGTTTGTTCATTACCGTCGAAGGCGGGGAGGGCGTTGGCAAGACCACCAACATGCGCTTCCTCGAAGACTGCCTGCGCGCCGCGGGCGTGGATCTGGTGGTGACCCGCGAGCCGGGCGGCACCGCCCTGGGCGAGCAGATTCGCGAGGTGATGTTGCAGCCACGCGAGGAATTGGTCGCGCCGGAGGCGGAACTCCTGCTGGTGTTTGCGGCCCGCGCCCAGCACCTGTCCGAGGTGATACTGCCGGCCCTGGACGCCGGGCACTGGGTACTCTGCGACCGCTTTACCGATGCAACCTACGCTTACCAGGGCGGGGGCCGCCAACTGCCGGTGCCGCTGGTGCGGGAACTCGAGCAACTGGTGCAGGGCGATTTGCGCCCGGACTACACCATCCTGCTGGACGCGCCGGTGGCAATCGGCCTCTCCCGCGCCGGCGACCGCGGTAACCTCGACCGGATCGAGAACGAGCAGGTGGCGTTTTTCGAGCGCGTGCGCGCCACCTACCTGCAGCTCGCCCGGGAGAGCAGCGGCCGCTACCGGGTAGTGGACGCCGCGCAATCCCTGCCCGAGGTGGAGGCGCAACTGGCCAAAATCTGCCAGGAGCTGGCGGGCTGTTGGCAGGCACGCCGCCCGTGAGTGCCCCGGTACAACTCCCGGAAGTCAGTCCGCCGCTGCCGTGGCAGTATCCCGCGTGGGAACAGCTGGCCCGGCAGATCGAGGGTGCAACCTTGCCCCACGCACTAATGCTGGTTGCGCCGCGCTATACCGGTAAGGAGCGTTTTGCCACTGCGCTGGCCCGCCTGTTGCTGTGCGAGCAGCCGGACGGGGGCCTCAACTGTGGCCGCTGCAGGGCCTGCCAGTTGACCGCCGCGGGCAGCCACGGCGATTTCCACTGGCTGGGTCCCGAGGGCAAGGCCCAGGTGATCAAGGTCGACAGCGTGCGCCATGCAGTGAGTCTCGCCAGCAAGACCGCCACCCACGGGCGCGCCAAGGTTATCGTGTTTTCTCCCGTGGAGGCGATGAACGTCAATGCGGCGAATGCCCTGTTGAAGTGCCTTGAAGAGCCCACCCCGGAAACCTACATGCTGCTGCTGGCGGCGCAGCCGCACCGGATTCCCGCCACCGTTCGCTCGCGCTGCCAGCAGCTGCGCCTGCCGGCACCGCAGCGGGAGCAGAGCCTCGCCTGGCTGGACAGCGCCACCGGCGCGCGCGGCGAGAGCGAAAAGTGGCTCGATCTCGCGGACGGCAGGCCGCTGCTGGCGCAGCAGCTCTACAGCGATCCGGAAGCCGACAACCTGGTCGCACCGCGACTCGCCTGTGCCGCCCTGCTCGCCGGTGAAATCGACGTCGGCCGGGCGGTTGCCATGGTCGAGTCCAGCGAACTTCCCCAGGTGCTGGAACAGGTGGCCGCGACATTGCGATCCTGGCTGGCGTCCTGTGATGCGCCGACCCTGCGGGGCAGGCGTGCGCGCGCACTGTTCGCCCTGCTGGATGAAGTCGGCGATGCCCAGCGGGCGGTCAACAGCGGGGCCAATCCCAATCGCCAGCTGCTGTGCGAGGTAATTCTCGAAAAACTGCATTTTCTGTTGGGAGGTCAGGGCCGCGATGCTAGTATCAGCCCATGATTTCGTGGAGCCACGTACATGAATGACGGGCGGCAGAACAGTCGTAACGGGATTCTTTCCCTGACCATCAAGGACAAGGCCGTCCTGTATTCCGCCTATATGCCTTTTCTGGCCGACGGCGGCCTGTTCGTGCCCACCAACAAGCCGTATTCCCTCGGCGATGAAGTCTTCATGCTGCTGACACTGATGGAAGAGCCGGAAAAGATACCGATCGCGGGCAGGGTGGTATGGGTTACGCCACGCGGTGCGCAGGGTAATCGCACGGCGGGCATCGGCGTGCAGTTCAGTGACCAGGACGCCGCGGCGAACGCCAAGATCGAGAACTACCTGGCGGGGTCGCTCAATTCCGACCGTCCCACCCACACCATGTGAATGCTTGAAGTAAAGTCTCGGGGCTGGGGGTAACTATCTGTTTTTATTATTGTATTGCAGAAATAAAAGTGGGTCCCAAAAGGGACCCAAGAAGACCATTAGGAGTGAAACATAAAGGAATTTCTTCCTTCACAGAGCATTGGGTTTGCTCTCATGGCCACCAGGCTGAACTAGGGGACAGGTGGCCACATTCTTAGTATCAGCGCATTCGCGGTAATTTTCCACAGTTCCAGCTATCGTTTTTAGCACATTTCGAAATAACTAAAAAATTATTTATTACTAGCTAATTGGATTGTGGTCCGTTGGCACCCCTTTCCGTCGCCCGGGCAGCGCCCTGGGAATACCCCCCGCGGGAGTCGCCGCAGGCGGTCTTTCTGCGAGTTGAATCGACCCGTGCTTTGTGGCAGAATCTGCGCCCTTGCGCCACTTCTGTTTGTGACTTTTTGGCAGGATATAGCTCTGAAATTTCAATAGCTTATCTGGAAAAAGCTCGAGCGATTTCGAGACACTTCAGAAAGGGCAGTTTGCAATGCGGAAGTGGCGAAATTGGTAGACGCGCTGGATTTAGGTTCCAGTGCCGCTAGGCGTGAGAGTTCGAGTCTCTCCTTCCGCACCAGATTCCAACACCGATGGCGGTGGCCGTACAGCCTCATGAGCACAGGGTGCCGTCACATAACCTGGATATTTACGAGGAATGACCATGCAGGTTTCCATTGAGACGACTTCAGGACTGGAGCGTCGACTGACCGTGGGCGTACCCGCGATCCGCATCGACAGCGAGGTTGACGAGCGCCTGAAAAAGGCGGCCAAAAATGTCCGCCTTCCCGGTTTCCGCCCCGGCAAGGTGCCGATGAAGGTAATGCGCCAGCGCTTTGGCGCCGGTGTGCGCCAGGAAGTGGTGGGCGAAGTGATGAGCCAGTCATTCCAGGAAGCGGTTGTCCAGGAAAAACTGCGCCCCGCCGGCCAGCCCAGCATCGAGCCGCGATCGCTGGATGAAGGCAAGGACCTCGAGTACATCGCGACGTTTGAAGTCTTCCCGGAAGTCGAACCGGCTGAGATGAAGGGTTTCGATATCGAGAAACCGGTCGCCGACGTCACCGATGCGGATATCGACAACATCATCGAAGTATTCCGCAAGCAGCAGGGCGTCCTGACCGACGTCGAGCGTGCCGCCGCTGAAGGCGATACCGTGAACATCGACTACAAGGGCGTGCGCGACGGCGAAGCCTTCGAGGGCGGCAGTGCGGAAGGCGCGACCCTGGAACTCGGCTCCGGTCGTATGATTCCGGGCTTCGAGGACGGTATCGTCGGCATGAGCGCGGGCGAGGAGAAGGTCCTGTCCCTGAGCTTCCCCGAGGACTACCACGCCGAGGAACTCAAAGGTGCGGCCGTGGAGTTCACCGTCAAGCTGAATTCCGTCAAGGAACTGGTTCCGGCCGAACTGGACGAGGAACTGTTCAAGAAATATGGCGTGACCGACGGTGGTCTCGAGCAGTTCCGCAAGGAAGTGGGCGAGAACATGGCCCGCGAGCTCAAGAACGCCGTGGAGAACAAGGTCAAGCAGCAGGTAATGGACGCAGTCCTGGCGGCCCACAGTGCGGTCGAGCTGCCGAAGGCACTGATTGCCCAGGAAATCGACGCCCTGCGCCGGCAGATGGTGCAGCAGTTTGGCGGCGCCGCCAGCCAGATGCCCGACCTCCGCTCCCTGCTGCCCGACGACATGTTCGCGGAGAATGCCGAGAGCCGTGTGCGCCTGGGCCTGGTGCTGTCGGAGCTGGTTGGCAAGTTCGAGATCAAGGCGGACGCCGAGCGCGTGAAAGCCACCATCGAGGACCTGGCTTCCACTTACGAGCAGCCGGAAGAGGTTATCAACTGGTATTACTCCAACCGCGAGCAGCTGGCATCGATCGAATCCAAGGTTCTTGAGGATTTGGTGGTTGAAAAATTGCTTGAGGGTGCGAATATTGTAGAGAAGGAGTGCAGCTACCAGGAGGCCATCGCGCCGGCCCAGCAGGACGAGGGCTGATCTGTACCCACACTCCGTGGCCGGCAGTTCCTGTCGGCCCAACCCAACTCATGCCATAAGGGACAGCATCTATGCCATTTCAGCCAGACGGGCGTAATTCCAATGCCATCAACAATCTCGGCCTCATTCCCATGGTGGTCGAGCAGACCTCCCGCGGCGAGCGCTCCTACGACATCTACTCGCGCCTGTTGAAAGAGCGTGTGATCTTTTGTGTCGGCCCGGTTGAAGACCACATGGCCAACCTGATCGTTGCCCAGTTGCTGTTCCTCGAATCCGAGAACCCGGACAAGGACATCCACCTGTACATCAACTCCCCGGGTGGTAGCGTCACCGCCGGCCTGTCCATTTACGACACCATGCAGTTTATCAAGCCGGATGTCAGCACCATGTGTATCGGCCAGGCCGCCTCCATGGGCGCCTTCCTGCTCAGTGGTGGAGCCAAGGGCAAGCGCTTCTGTGTACCCAATGCCCGGACCATGATCCACCAGCCCTCCGGCGGCGCCCAGGGGCAGGCCACGGATATCGAAATCCACGCCCGCGAAATCCTGATCATCCGCAAGAAGCTCAACGAGTTGATGGCGGAACACACAGGCCAGCCGATCGAGGTCATCGAGCGCGATACCGAGCGCGACCGCTTCATGAACGCCGAGGAAAGCAAGGCCTATGGCTTGATCGACGAGGTCGTGAGCAAAAGGGGAAGTGCCACACAGTAGGGTGATATTAAGTGCTTTTCAGCCCTGCCGGGCTTGCAAAACACGGTAAAAAACATCATCTTTGACCCTGAGTCAAAGATGAATCAGATATTTTGGTGTAGGGCAGCTTGATGAGTGACCAATCCAGTAAATCCGGAGACGATGGCGGCAAGTTGCTGTACTGCTCTTTCTGCGGAAAGAGCCAGCACGAAGTACGCAAGCTGATCGCCGGGCCTTCGGTCTTCATTTGCGACGAGTGTGTCGATCTCTGTAACGACATCATTCGCGAAGAGGTTCAGGAGACTGCAGGCGAGGGCAACAAGGACAAGCTGCCGGTACCCCAGGAAATCAAGGAAATCCTCGACGAGTACGTCATCGGCCAGCAGCGCGCCAAGAAAGTGCTGTCGGTCGCTGTGTACAACCACTACAAGCGGCTCCGCCACGGGCAGGGCCGCGGTGACGACGTAGAGCTGGGCAAGAGCAACATCCTGCTGGTCGGTCCTACCGGTTCCGGCAAGACCCTGCTCGCCGAGACGCTCGCGCGCCTGCTCGATGTGCCGTTCACCATCGCCGACGCCACCACCCTCACCGAGGCGGGGTACGTTGGTGAGGACGTCGAGAACATCATCCAGAAGTTGCTGCAGAAGTGTGATTACGATGTCGAGAAGGCCCAGATGGGTATCGTCTATATCGACGAGATCGACAAAATTTCACGCAAGTCGGACAACCCCTCGATCACCCGCGACGTGTCCGGTGAAGGGGTGCAGCAGGCACTGTTGAAGCTGATCGAGGGCACCGTGGCCTCGGTTCCGCCCCAGGGCGGTCGCAAGCATCCCCAGCAGGAGTTCCTGCAGGTGGACACGTCCAACATCCTGTTCATTTGCGGCGGCGCCTTTGCCGGCCTCGACAAGGTCATCCGCAACCGCTCTGAAAAGGGCGGAATCGGCTTCAACGCCGAAGTCAAAAGCAAGGATGAAAAGCGCAATACCGGCGAACTGTTGATGGACCTCGAGCCCGAGGACCTGGTGCAGTATGGCCTGATTCCCGAGTTCGTTGGCCGCCTGCCGGTCATCGCAACCCTGGAAGAACTGGACATCGACGCCCTGGTGCAGATCCTCACCGAGCCCAAGAACTCCCTGACCAAGCAGTACAGCAAGCTGTTCGAAATGGAAGGGGTGGAAGTGGACTTCCGCGAGGACGGGCTGCGCGCGGTGGCCGAGAAAGCCATGGAGCGCAAGACCGGCGCCCGCGGCCTGCGTTCCATCCTCGAGGGCGTACTGCTCGATTCCATGTACAACATTCCCTCGCGGAATGATGTCAGCAAGGTCGTGATAGACGAGTCGGTCATCCGCGGGGATTCCGAGCCGCTGCTGGTGTACCAGAACCACGAGCCCGCCGCTCGCGCCGCTTCGACCGACGATTAACCGGGCGTTCGGGCTCGCCCCGAACGTCGCACCCGGCCTTATCTTTCCTGGCCAGTGGTGCTTGCAATTCCGGTTGTCGACCCCATATCCGGAGTGCAACACCCAGTTTTGCCTAATCCGGAGATTGCTATGGGTTCACCCTCTGCCAACGCGCTTCCCCTCCTGCCACTACGCGACGTGGTGGTCTACCCGCATATGGTGCTGCCATTGTTCGTGGGCCGGGAGAAATCCATCGAAGCCCTCGAACATGCCATGTCGAACGACAAGCAGGTTCTGCTGGTTGCCCAGCGCAACGCCGCCGACGACAACCCCGGTGCCGACGACATCTACCAGGTCGGTACGGTGTCCAACATCCTGCAGCTGCTGAAACTCCCCGATGGCACCATCAAGGTGCTGGTGGAGGGCGGCTATCGCGCGGTGATCAGCAGTGTCGATGATGACGGCCCCTTCGCCGTCGCCGAGGTGCGGGAAATCGAGGGTGAGCTGATTCCCGAGAGCGAAGCGGAAGCCCTGCTGCGCTCCACCAATACCCAGTTCGAGAAATACGTCAACCTGAGCAAGAAAGTCCCCGCCGAGGTACTGACGTCCCTGACCGGCATCGACGAACCCGGCCGGCTGGCTGACACCATTGCCGCGCACATGAGCGTGGACCTCGCGGAGAAACAGCGCATCCTGGAAATCGCCGGTGTTCGCGATCGCCTCGACCACCTGATGGGCCTGATGGAAGCCGAAATCGACCTGTTCCAGGTGGAAAAGCGCATCCGCGGCCGGGTCAAGAAGCAGATGGAGAAGAGCCAGCGCGAGTACTACCTCAACGAGCAGATGAAGGCTATCCAGAAAGAGCTGGGTGAGATGGACGAGGCGCCCAATGAACTGGACGAACTGCAGTCCCGCATCGACAACGCCAATATGCCCGCCGAAGCAAAGCAGAAGGCCGAGGCCGAACTGTCCAAGCTCAAGATGATGTCGCCGATGTCCGCCGAGGCCTCGGTGGTGCGCAGCTACATCGACTGGATGGTCAGCGTACCCTGGGCGAAACGCAGCAAGGTCAAGCACGACCTGCGTCGCGCGGCCCAGATCCTCGAAGAAGACCACTACGGACTCGAGGAGGTCAAGGACCGGATCCTGGAATACCTCGCGGTGCAGAAGCGCGTGCGCAAGGTGAAGGGGCCGGTACTGTGCCTGGTCGGTCCGCCTGGCGTCGGCAAGACCTCCCTCGGTGAGTCCGTGGCCCGCGCCACCAACCGCAAGTTCGTGCGCATGGCCCTCGGCGGCGTGCGCGACGAGGCGGAAATCCGCGGCCACCGCCGCACCTATATCGGCTCCATGCCCGGCAAACTGCTGCAGAAAATGGCCAAGGCCGGTGTGCGCAACCCGCTGTTCCTGCTCGATGAAATCGACAAGATGGGCATGGACCATCGCGGCGACCCGGCGTCGGCGATGCTGGAAGTGCTGGACCCGGAACAGAACCACGCGTTTAACGATCACTACCTCGAAGTGGATTACGACCTGTCCGACGTGATGTTCGTGTGCACCTCGAACACCATGAACATTCCCGGGCCGCTGCTCGACCGTATGGAAGTGATCAGGATTCCCGGTTATACCGAGGACGAGAAGCTCAATATCGCCGAGCGCTACCTGATTCCCAAGCAGATCAAGCTCAATGGCCTGAAGAAAAATGAGATCGTGTTCTCGCCGGAGACGGTGATCGACGTGATTCGCTACTACACCCGCGAAGCGGGCGTGCGCGCCCTCGAGCGCGAAATCGCCAAGGTCTGCCGCAAGATGGTCAAGGCCATCACCATCGGTGAAGCGCAAAGTGGCACCGAAGTCACGGCGGCCATGCTGCCCGACCTGCTGGGTGTGCGCAAATACAACTTCGGCATCGCCGAGGAGGAGAACAAGGTAGGGCAGGTTACCGGCCTGGCCTGGACCTCCGTCGGCGGCGAACTGCTGACCATCGAGGCAGTTGCGGTTGCGGGCAAGGGACGTTACGTGAAAACCGGATCCCTCGGCGATGTCATGCAGGAGTCGATCCAGGCGGCCACGACCGTTGTTCGCAGCCGTTCGCAATTGCTCGGGATTCCCGCCAATTACCACGAGAGTCACGACGTGCATATCCACGTGCCCGAAGGCGCTACGCCCAAGGACGGCCCCAGTGCGGGTATCGCCATGTGTACGGCACTGGTCTCGGTACTGACCAAGATACCCGTGCGCGCGGATGTCGCGATGACCGGTGAGATCACGCTGCGCGGTGAAGTACTGCCCATCGGCGGTCTCAAAGAAAAACTGCTGGCGGCGCGACGCGGTGGCATCAAGACCGTGATTATTCCGAAAGAGAATGAGCGGGACCTCAAGGAAATTCCGGAAAATATAAAAAAGAATCTGAACATCCGGGCCGTCAAGTGGATCGACGAAGTGCTGTCGATTGCGCTTGAAACTGCACCTGAACCGCTCAGTGACGAGGATTATCTCGCCAGTAGCGTAACGGCGTCGAAAGAGCCCTCAGAGGAAGAAAAAAACCGGATTAATACGCATTGATGGAAGGCTTCTTTGTTGACGGGCCTTCCTCCTCTGTTATAGAGTCGTCCGTCAGCCACAGGTGCCCAAAACCGCGGCGTTACTGGGCTTTCAGCCCGCGCCGGATCGACTAAAAAATGGGGCACCTCCGGAATTTTGCCCGTACCGGGTGATTACAGTAACTGTCCTGCAGACCAACCTTCCAAGGGGATAAGTGTGAACAAAACTGAATTGATTGACGCCATTGCCGCAGCCGCCGACCTGCCCAAAGCTTCTGCCAGTCGCGCGCTGGACGCAGTGGTTGACAGCATCACTGATGCACTGAAAAAAGGTGACCAGGTTTCCCTGGTCGGTTTCGGCACTTTTTCGGTAAAACACCGCGCTGCGCGCACCGGCCGCAACCCGCAGACCGGCGCCAGCATCGAAATTGCAGCATCCAATGTTCCCGGTTTCAAAGCGGGTAAAGCGCTGAAGGATGCGGTTAACCCCTAAGCGTTGCCGGCTGGCGCTGCGCACTGCAAAACAGTTGTAGGCGAGACGCAAGCAAAAACGCAAAAACGAAAAGGCGCACTTTGCAGGGTGCGCTTTTTTTTTACAGCGCACCTTTGTATCACGTTAGAGAACAACTTCCATGCTTCAGGATATTCGCAAGAGTACCCAGGGTACCACCGCCAAAATCATCATCGGTCTGATCGTTGTCGCCTTCGCCTTCTGGGGCGTCGAGACGCTTCTGTTTGGTGGTTCCGATAACTCGGTTGCCAAGGTGAACGGAGAAAAAATCTCTCCCGCCGAATTGCAGCAATCGGTAAATATCGAACAGCGCAGGCTGATCGCGGCGATGGGAGATAATTTCGACCCGGCCATGCTCGAGGACCAGGCGCTCTCGCAGCGGGCCATGCAGGGCATCATAGCGCGCAGGCTGCTGCTTCAGTCGGCGCAGGATATGGGCCTGCAGATTTCCGACGCCCAGGTCGGCGCGGTGATCGGCAGCATGGAACAGTTCCAGGTTGACGGGCAGTTTTCTGAACAGATGTACCGCGCGCTGCTCTCAGAGTCCGGCTATTCGCCGGCCTCGTTCAAGCAGTCCATGGTTGATGACATGCTGGTGAACCAGGCGCGTACCGGCCTGGCCGGCAGCGAATTTGCCACTCCCGATGAACTGGCCCTGGCGGCGGCAATCGTCGAGGAGCAACGTGACCTGCGTTATATGACCCTGCCGCTTGACCGTTTCCGTGTCGAAGCTGCCGACGTCGCGGAGAGCGACGTCGAAGCTTTCTACCAGGCCAACCAGGAATCCTTCCGCTCACCCGAATCCGTGGTGGTGGACTATATCGAATTGAGGGACAGCGATTTCGCCCAGCCGGTTTCCGAGGAGCAGATCCAGGCAGCCTATAACGAGGAGATTTCGCACGGTGAGTACCAGGCCCAGAACCGGGTGTCCCATATTCTCCTGAGCCAGCAGAGCGGCGAATCCGATAGCGATTACCAGCAGCGTATTGCCAGCGTGCGGGGCGCGCTGGACGCGGGCGAGTCATTTGCCGATGTCGCCAGTGAATACTCGGATGATATTGGCTCTGCCATGAACGGCGGCGACCTGGGTTTCACCAGCGGCGACGTTTTCCCCGAGCCGATGGAAGAGGCCATTGCGGCCCTCGCGGTCGGCGAAGTTTCCGGCCCGGTGGTCACCGACGCCGGTACCCATTTTATCCGCGTGACCGAACACCAGGCCGGCGAACCTCCCAGCCTCGAGGAACTGCGCCCTGCACTGCAGGAGCGTCTCAGCCTGCTGGAGGCCGATGCTGAACTGCTCGGCGTTGTCGAAAGCCTCAAGGACCTGACGTTCAATGCGGAAAGCCTCGAGATGCCGGCGAAGGAACTGGGCCTGGAAATCAAGCGCAGCGATGCCATTGTGCGCAACCAGGCCGATGGGCTGTTCGCCAGTGCCGCGCTGCTCGACGCAGCGTTTTCGGAAGAAGTTCTCGATGGTGGCATGAACAGCGATGTTATCGAGGTAGGGCAGGGGCACTGGGTAGTCATGCATGCCCGCCAGCACAACAAGCCGGAAATCCTTCCCCTCGCTGACGTGCGTGAACAGATCGTCGCCAGCATCAACGAGCAGAACGCCGAGGCCGCAGTTCGAGCTGCTGCACAGGCAGCGGTAGCTGCGCTCCGCTCAGGCGAATCCGTGGAGGATTTCGCCAAGGGCAATGACTTCGAATGGCAGGTCGAAATCGGCGTGACCCGCCGCAGTAATACCATGCCGGCAGACCTGGCCCTCGACGCTTTCCGGCTGCAACCGCCAGCTGAAGGCGAATCTGCCGTGGACTTCGTGGCCTCCCGCTCCGGTGATTACTACGTGTATCAACTCACCCGGGTTACCCCCGGATCTGCCCAGGGCCTGCCCGAGGCAGACAAGACCGGGCTGCGGCGCCTGGTCAGTGGTGAATTCGGCCAGCTGGTGGACAGCGAGTACCGCCAGGGCCTGCGCGCAAACGCCGACATCGAAGTAATGTAATTTTCCTGTTGAGGTCCCCATGGCACGTCAGATCCTTACTCTCAACCAGATTTCCGTGCGCGGCCTCGAGCGCCTGCCGCGGGAAACCTACGAAATAGCCAGCGAGTTTGCCCATCCGGACGCCATCCTGCTGCGCAGCCACAAACTGGCGCCGGAGGACATTCCGGATTCCGTGCTCGCGGTCGGGCGCGCTGGCGCCGGGGTGAACAACATTCCCGTCGACGCCTGCAGCAAGCGCGGTATTCCGGTGTTCAACAGCCCCGGGGCCAATGCCAATGCGGTCAAGGAACTGGTGGCGGCGGGCCTGTTGCTGGGATCACGCGGCATCCTGGAGGGCGTTCGCTACGTCGATACGCTGGCCGGTATGCAGGACATGGGTGAGATGCACCGCACCCTCGAAGCGCAGAAGAAACAGTTCAAGGGCAGCGAGCTGGTGGGCAAGACCCTCGGCGTCGTCGGCCTCGGTGCGATTGGCTCACTGGTGGCCGAGATGGCCCTGACCATGGGCATGGACGTCGTTGGTTTCGACCCGGCACTGTCGGTTGAGGCCGCCTGGCGACTTTCCAGCCAGGTGCGCCGCGCCGAGACCCTGTCCGCGCTGTTCGCCCGCTGCGACTACATCAGTTTGCACCTGCCGGTACTGGACAGCACCCGCGGCCTTATCAACGCCGAGTTGTTCGCCGCGCTGAAACCGGGCGCCTGCCTGCTTAACTTCGCGCGCCAGGAGATTGTCGACGAACCTTCACTGGTGGATGCTCTCAACGGTGATCGCCTGCGCCGCTATATCGCCGACTTCCCGTCGCCCGCGCTTATCGGCCGCGATGACGTCATCCTCATGCCGCATATCGGCGCGAGTACCGATGAAGCCGAGGACAATTGCGCCATTATGGCCGCCGACCAGCTGCGGGATTTCCTCGAGAACGGCAATATCCGCAACTCGGTCAATTTCCCGACCCTGGTGCTGGAGCGGGTAAGCGGCTGTCGCCTGTCCGTCACCAACGAAAACGTGCCGAAGATCCTCGGCAGCGTGCTGTCGATCCTGGCCAACGAGAACATCAACGTCATCGACATGCTGAACAAGAGCCGCGACGAGATCGCCTATAATCTGATTGATATCGAAGGCGACGTCACCGAGTCCGTGCTCGACACCATGCGCGCCCTGAACGGGGTAATCAATGTGCGCCTGATCGGGAATTGCGCCTGAGAGGGGCCAAAACCCGGAGGGGGAAGCGATGGCGGACCCACTGGAGCAGATAGAACAGCAGATGCAGCGCAAGCGGGATTTCGACAGCCCGCCGCTGCACCTGTGGCACCCTGAATTGTCCGGCGATATCGATATCCAGATCGCCGCGGACGGTAGCTGGTACCACGAGGGTACCGCCATAGAGCGCGAATCCCTGCGCAACCTGTTCGCCAGCATCCTGCGGCGCGAGGAGGATGGCGAGTACTACCTGGTGACGCCGGTGGAAAAGTGGCGCATCCAGGTTCAATTGCACCCGCTGCTGGTCACCGACGTCAGTTCCCGGGATGGATACCTGCAGGCCACCCTGAACACTGGTAAAACGGTGACCATTTCCCCTGACCATCCGCTGCAGCCGGAACCCAGCCTGGAGGGTGTGGCCGTCCTGTCGCTCTGGCACGGGCTCACCGCGCTGTTCAGTCGCAGCGCCTGGTACCGACTGGTGGAACTGGCGGATGAGGACAACCGCGTGCACAGCGGCGACTACAGCTACAGCCTGGCCTGAACCGGGCACATCGCAAAAGTGACAGACAGAAAAAAGGCGGGGAGTTCCCCGCCTTTTTTGCTCGTGCTTTTTACATTACATGTTCGGGTAGTTGGGCCCGCCAAAGCCTTCCGGGGTTACCCAGACAATGTTCTGCGAAGGGTCCTTGATATCGCAGGTCTTGCAGTGCACACAGTTCTGGCCATTGATCTGGAAACGCTTGCCGTTTTCGTCCTCGACTACCTCGTAGACGCCCGCCGGGCAGTAGCGCTGCGCCGGTTCCGCCCACTTGGGATAGTTGACCTCCATCGGCACGCTGGGGTCCTTGAGGGTCAGGTGGCAGGGCTGGTCTTCCTCGTGGTTGGTATTCGACAGGAATACCGATGACAGGCGGTCGAAACTGATCTTGTTGTCCGGCTTGGGATAGGTGATCTGCTTGCTGTCGCTGGCGGGTTTGAGGGCCGCGTAGTCCGGTTTGGTGTCGTGCACGGTAAAGGGCAGTTTGCCGCGGAAGATGTTCTGGTCGATCCACACCAGCGCGGAGCCGATCAGGAAACCGAACTTGTGCATGAAACCGGAGAAGTTGCGGGTGCTGTAGAGTTCCTCGTGCAGCCAGGAGTTCTCCACCTTGCTGGCATAGCTGGCCAGGTCGGCGGGGCGTGAATCACCCTGGCCGATCGCCTCGACCACCGCTTCCGCCGCGAGCATGCCGCTCTTCATGGCAGTGTGGTTGCCCTTGATCTTGACCGAGTTCAGGGTGCCGGCGTCACAGCCGATCAACAGGCCGCCGGGGAAGTGCATTTTCGGCAGGGAGTTGAAGCCGCCCTTGGTGATGGCCCGCGCGCCGTAGGCAATACGGGTGGCGCCTTCGAGATACTTGCTGACGGTGGGGTGGTGCTTCCAACGCTGGAATTCCTCGTAGGGGCTGAGGTAGGGGTTGTCGTAGCTCAGGTCGGTGATCAGGCCCAGGTATACCTGGTTGTTTTCCGCGTGGTAGAGGAAACCGCCGCCGGTGGCGCCATTTTCGGACAGCGGCCAGCCGAGGCCGTGTTCGACGCGGCCTTCTTCATGCTTCGCCGGGTCGATTTCCCAGATTTCCTTGATGCCGATGCCGTAGTGCTGGGCATCCTTGCCGTCGGCGAGGCCGAATTTCTCGATCAGCTGCTTGCCGAGGTGACCGCGGCAGCCCTCGGCGAACAGGGTGTACTTGGCGTGCAGTTCCATGCCGGGCATGTAGCTGTCCTTGTGCTCGCCCTCTGCGCTGATACCCATGTCGCCGGTGGCGATACCCTTGACCGAGCCGTCCTCGTGGAACAGCACTTCCGCGGCGGCGAAGCCGGGGTAGACCTCCACGCCCAGGCCTTCGGCCTGTTCCGCCAGCCAGCGGCAGACGTTGCCCATGGAGACGATGTAATTGCCTTCGTTATGGGTGGGCTTGGGGATCATGAAGTTGGGCAGGGTGATGGCACCGGTGGCGCTGGTATAGAGGTAGAAGGTGTCGCCGGTGACCCTGGTGTTCAGGGGCGCGCCCTGCTCCTGCCACTGGGGGAAGAGTTCGTTGAGGGCGCGCGGTTCGAGCACTGCACCGGACAGGATATGCGCGCCGACCTCGGAACCTTTTTCCACGACGCAGACAGTGATTTCCTGTTCCTTCTCCTGGGCCAGTTGCATGATGCGGCAGGCGGCGGACAAACCGGCGGGGCCTGCGCCGACAACGACCACATCGAATTCCATTGATTCACGTTCCACAGCGATATCCTCTTCTTGTTGCCTGGGGCAGGGGGCGGGCGGGACACTGTCCCCAAAGGGGCGCAAGTATATAATTTTGAAAGATAAAAAACTATAATAGCGGGCCTGTATAGCACCCTGAAACTGTCTGTTGGGGTCAATTTTGCTGGGCGAAACCGCTATTGACCCCGGCGGGCAGAATCGGCAAGATACCCCGCCGAACTACTCGTCCCGGCGCAAACACCGCTCCGGCACCGCCAATCCACCCTGAATAATCGAATGGAGAATCCATGAAGGTTCTTGTTGCCGTTAAGCGCGTCGTTGACTACAACGTCAAGGTCCGCGCCAAAGCCGATGGTAGCGACGTTGACCTGAACAACGTCAAGATGGCCATCAACCCCTTCTGTGAAATTGCTGTCGAAGAGGCCGTACGCCTCAAGGAAAAAGGCGTAGCCAGCGAAGTGGTTGTCGTTTCCGTTGGCAGCAAGGCCTGCCAGGAACAGATCCGCACCGCACTGGCGCTGGGCGCCGACCGCGGCATCCAGGTCGAAGTCGAAGGCAACGTCGAGCCGCTGGTGATTGCCAAGCTGCTCAAGGGCGTGGTCGAGAAAGAGCAGCCGCAGCTGGTCATCCTCGGCAAGCAGTCCATCGACGGCGACAACAACCAGACCGGCCAGATGCTGGGCGCACTGACCGGCATGGGCCAGGGCACCTTCGCCTCCGAAGTGGTTGTCGACGGCGATAAAGTCAACGTGACCCGTGAAGTCGACGGCGGTCTGCAAACTGTTGCACTGACCCTGCCGGCAATCGTCACCACCGACCTGCGCCTCAACGAGCCGCGCTACGCGTCGCTGCCGAACATCATGAAGGCCAAGAAAAAGCCCCTGGACGTGTTCACCCCCGCCGACCTCAGCGTGGAAGTGAAGTCCCACCTGACCCTGCTCAAGGTCGAGCCGCCGGCCGAGCGCCAGGCGGGCATCAAGGTGGCTGACGTGGATCAGCTGGTCGACAAACTGAAAAACGAAGCGAAGGTAATCTGATGAGCACTCTGGTAATTGCAGAACACGACAACAGCGCCCTGTCCGGCGCGACCCTGAACGCCGTCACTGCAGCCCAGGCCATGGGTGCAGGCATCGATATCCTCGTTGCCGGCGCCGGTTGTGACAGCGTGGCGCAAGCCGCCGCGGCCATCCCCGGCATCGGCAAGGTGCTGGTCGCCGACAACGCCGCCTACGCCCACCAGCTGGCAGAGAACACCAGCCAGCTGATCGCCGAAGTCGGCGCTGCCTACGACAACCTCGTCGCCCCGGCCACCACCACCGCGAAAAACACCATGCCGCGCGTCGCCGCGCTGCTGGACGTCGCCCAGATCTCCGACATCATCGGTGTCGAGTCCGCGGACACCTTCAAGCGCCCGATCTACGCCGGTAACGTCATCGCTACCGTGCAGACCGCCGACGCCAAGAAAGTCATCACCGTGCGCACCACCGGTTTCGACGCAGCCCCCGCCGAAGGCGGCTCAGCCACTATCGAAGCGGTCGCTGCCGTCCACGACGCTGGCATCTCCAGCTTCGTCGGTGAAGAGCTGGCCAAGTCCGACCGTCCCGAACTGACCGCCGCCCCGGTGGTCATCTCCGGCGGCCGCGGCATGCAGAACGGCGACAACTTCAAGCTGCTGGACGGCATTGCCGACAAACTGGGCGCCGCGATCGGCGCATCCCGTGCGGCTGTCGACGCGGGCTTCGTCCCCAACGACATGCAGGTCGGCCAGACCGGCAAGATCGTCGCCCCGGACCTGTACATCGCCGTCGGTATCTCCGGTGCGATCCAGCACCTGGCGGGCATGAAGGACTCCAAGGTGATCGTCGCGATCAACAAGGACGAAGACGCCCCGATCTTCCAGGTTGCCGACTACGGCCTGGTTGCAGACCTGTTCGACGCGCTGCCGGAGCTTGAGTCCAAGCTGTAAGCTTTTCGCACAATTCTCAAAAGAGCCGGCCTAATGCCGGCTTTTTTGTTTTCCGGGCTTGGTGAATTCGAGCTTTGGGAGTACTTGGGTCGGCCTGTATACGTGAAGGCGCCGCCCGAAAAACGCAAAAGCGCCATCCATGGCAGCTCGGCTTCCCGGAGCGCCGGTCGGGCCCTCCATGGCCTCAGACGTTTTCGTGCGGCGCCTTCACGCATACAGTCCTAACTCAGTGGAGATTCCAGCTGTGGCAGTTTCGAGCTTCAGGATTGGCACGGTGCGAGGGGAGACAAGCAGTAGTTGCTCCCCGGGGCGTCCGAGGACATGGATGTCCGAGGCCGAGCCTGCACATGGATGTGCGCTTTTTGGCGGTCCCGGGGAGCAACTACTGCTTGTCTCCCCGGTTTCCGAAGCACCAGGGGAACGACTACCGAATTAATCCCGCCGCAACCGATCCGAAATCGCAATCGGAGTAGGGTAGTTCAGCACCACGATATACGACGACGCCAGCAGCGTCACAATCGTAGTCGCCTGGATCAGGATCGAGGCCTGTTCCGAGATCAACGCTGCGCCAGCGGCGACATAGGCTATCAACAGGGCGAATTCAGAACCCTGGCCCAGCCGGAACCCCAGGTCCCAGGCGAGGATGCGCTTCTCGCTGACCCCCTTGAGCAGGAAGCGGAACGCCGTCGGTTTAACGGTCAGTACGAGCACCGACAGCACCAGCACCGGCAGCCAGATATCCCCCAACAGGCGCAGGTCGAAGCGCGCGCCGACCGCGAAGAAGAAGAGGATCAGGAAGAAGTCGCGCAGGGGTTTAAGGTTGACCGCGATGTACTGGGAGATCGGGCTGGTGGCGATGGTGATACCGGCGATAAACGCGCCGATTTCCTCCGAGAGGCCGATCGCCGCAGCGGTTTCAGCCAGCCCCAGGCACCAGCCGATGGCGAGCAGGAAAATGTACTCGTGGAAGCGGTCGAAACGGGCGAGCAGGGGGAGCATGACAAACTTCACTACCAGCCAGGCGCCGCCCACCATCAGCGGCAGGCCGAGGAAGGAGATGGCGAGTTGCCGGCCCATGCCGCCGGTTTCGTTGGCGGACACGCCGAACAGGACGATCAATACGGTGATGGCCAGCAGGTCCTGCAGCAGCAGGAGACCGATCATCAGTTCGCCGATGTGGCGGTGGTGCAGCACAGTGGTCGGCAGCAGCTTGATGCCGATGATGGTGGAGGAAAACATCATGGCCGCGCCGATCACCAGCGCGTCGGTCGTGCTGAAACCGAACAGGATGGCGACGCCGGCGCCCATCAGGAAGAACAGCCCCGAGCTGAGCAGGGCGACCACGGTGGATTTTTTCAGCGTGGAAATCAGCGCCTGCGGCTGCATGTCGAGGCCGAGCAGGAACAGCAGGAAGATTATGCCGATATGGCCGATGTCTGCCAGCAACTGGGTGCTGGTGACCAGCGACATGCCGTAGGGGCCGAGGCAGGCACCCAGCGCGATGTACGCGATGATCAGCGGTTGCCGGGTTGCCAGCGCCAGTGAGGCGAACACGGCGGCGCCGGAGAAGATCAGGAAAAAAGAATAGGTTATCGAGCCATCCACAACGAAAAACTCCCTCGTGAAGAGGGAGTGTAATCAAGTGGCACCGGCATTGGAATCAGGCGCGGCGACGGAACAGCGGCAGGGGCTGGTCGATGGAGGCCTGGTAGTACTCGCTGAAATCCCGGAGGCTCTCCAGGGCGTCTTCCAGTTGCGATTCGTCGTCCATCTGGAAGGCGTTGAAGCCGCAGCGGCCGAGGTAGGTCAACTGGTCGCGGATGAAGGCGCCGACTGCGCGCAGTTCGCCGGTATAGCCGCGCTGGCGCAGTTCGCGGCCGTAGGAGAAGCCGCGGCCATCGGTAAATGTGGGAAAGTTCACCAGCACCAGGGGCAGTTCATCGATATGTGCCAACAGGGGCTCGAGGGTTTCGCCCGGCTCGAGTACCACCGCCCGGGAGGCGCGATCGCTGCATTCCAGCCAGGTTTCGAGGTCGAGGACCTCGAGTTTGTCATCGTCCTCGACGATGGCGCCGTCGCGAATCAACTTAGGCATAAACGCGCTCCTTGAAGGGGTCGATACCCACCCGGCGGTAGGTGTCGAGGAAAGTTT
This sequence comes from Haliea sp. E17, assembly GCF_048323675.1. Lineage (NCBI taxonomy): Bacteria > Pseudomonadati > Pseudomonadota > Gammaproteobacteria > Cellvibrionales > Halieaceae > Haliea > Haliea sp. E17. Next base: position 662,068 of record NZ_JBLWFK010000002.1, on the reverse strand, counting down.
CTTCATCCTGTCGCAGGTCGACGAAGGTGTGGATCAGTTTTTCGACGACATCGGCCATATCTTCCTGGCTGAAGGAGGGGCCGAGGATCTTGCCGAGGGATGCGTCGCGGCCCTGGTGGCCTCCGAGGCTGATCTGGTAGAACTCCTGGCCTTTCTTGTCCACGCCGAGAATGCCGATGTGCCCCACGTGGTGGTGGCCACAGGCGTTCATGCAGCCGCTGATGTTGAGGTCCAGCGGGCCGAGGTCGTAGACGTAGTCGAGGTCGTCAAAGCGGTTCTGGATGGCCTCGGCCACCGGGATCGACTTGGCGTTGGCCAGCGAGCAGTAATCGCCGCCCGGGCAGCAGATCATGTCTGTCAGGTAGCCGATGGTCGGGGTGGCCATGCCGGCTTTCTGCAGGGCCTGCCACAGTTCGTAGAGTTCGTCCTGGCGGACATCGGCCAGCACCATGTTCTGTTCATGGGTGTTGCGCACCTCGCCGAAGGAGAAACGGTCAGCCAGGTCGGCGACCAGCTCCAGCTGGCGGTCGGTGATGTCGCCGGGCGGGTAGCCGGTGACTTTCAGGGAAACGTTGACGATGCGGTAGCCGGCAACCCGGTGTTCCACGGTGTTGCGCTTCACCCAGTTGGCGAAGATCGCGTCTTCGACACACTGGGCCTGCAGCGCAGCGGCGCTCGCGGCAGCGTCGCCCGTGGCGTAGTCCGGCGCGGTGAAGTAGCTTTTGGCGCGGGCAATTTCCGCATCGGTCAGGGTCGTCGGGCCGTCCTTGAGGGCTACCCACTCCTTTTCCACCGCCTCGCGGAAGGCGTCCACGCCCATGGCTTTAACCAGGATCTTGATGCGGGCCTTGAACTTGTTGTCGCGGCGGCCGTGCTGGTTATAGACACGCAGGATCGCTTCCAGGTAGCTCAGCAGGTGTTCCTTTTCGAGGAAGGGGCAGATTTCCTCGCCGATGATCGGGGTGCGGCCGAGACCGCCGCCCACCAGTACGCGGAAACCGGTGTCACCGCTGGCGTTGTGCAGCACTTCCAGGCCGATATCGTGGACGTGGATGGCGGCGCGGTCTTCCTGGCTGGCGCACACCGCGATCTTGAATTTCCGCGGCAGGAAGGCGAATTCCGGGTGCAGGGTCGACCACTGGCGAATCAGCTCGCACCAGGGGCGCGGGTCTTCCAGTTCATCGGCAGCCACGCCGGCGTACTGGTCGGTGGTGGTATTGCGGATACAGTTGCCGGAGGTCTGGATGGCGTGCATTTGTACGGTGGCCAGTTCCGCGAGGATTTCCGGCACGTCCTCCAGTTCCGGCCAGTTGAACTGGAAGTTCTGGCGGGTACTGACGTGGACATAACCCTTGTCGAACTTGCGCGAGAGCTCCGCCACCTTGCGCAGCTGGCGGCTGCTCAGCAGGCCGTAGGGCACCGCGACCCGCAGCATGGGCGCCAGGCGCTGGATATACAGGCCGTTCTGCAGGCGCAGGGGAAGGAACTGCTCGTCAGTGATCTTGCCGTCGAGGTAACGTGCGGTCTGGTCGCGAAACTGCGCGACGCGCTCGTTCACGATCTGCTGGTCGTACTGGTCGTAGATGTACATCGATTATTCCTGTCGCTTCCAAACCCCGGCCGCAGGCCGCGGGAGCGCTACCTTACCAGAAATGGCCCGCGCGTAAATAGTGAGTTTATTCATAAGGTTAGAACCAGAAATTAGGAGCGATTTTGGCACTTGGGCCGGGCGCTTCTATGGGTATAATGTGGGCGTCATCCACCCCGACGCACAGGAGAGAGTGCCATGAGCGAAGAACATACCAATAAAGACGCCGGCGATGGAGCTGCAGACGCGATTGCGGCCACCGCCATTATTTCCATCATCGTGCTGACCATGTATCTCTGGCTCTCCGGCATGCCTACCTGAGGTTATCCCTTACCCCGGCGCGGGAGGTCTTACCTGCCCGCGCTGCTCAACACCAGTTGCACCACCGTGTAAATCGTCACTACGAACAGAATCCCGAAAATGATACCCGCGGCAATGAACGTGCCCGCGCGTCCCTGTTCAAAATCCCGCTTGCGGTTCTTGCTGCTCTGTACGCCGAACATCGCCGCGAATACGCTGCCGACGACCTGTAGCGGGTTGAGTCCGCGTTTTTTCGGCGTTTCGTCCTGCTGTTCACTCATTGCCAGTGGCTCCTTCAGGCCAGGTTAGGCCGCAGCCAGCGCTCGGCTTCTTCGATGGACATGCCCTTGCGTGCGGCGACACTCTCGAGCTGGTCGCGGCCGATCTTGCCTACGGCGAAATAGCGTGCCTCGGGGTGGGAATAGTAGAAACCGCTGACCGAAGACGCCGGGGTCATGGCGAAATTGTCCGACAACTCGATGCCGCTGTTGGCGGTGGCATCTAGCAGGCGGAACAGCGTGGCTTTTTCCGTGTGGTCGGGGCAGGCCGGGTAGCCGGGCGCCGGACGGATTCCGCGATAGCGCTCGCGAATCAGGTCCTCGTTCGCCAGTGACTCTTCCGGTGCATACCCCCACAGTTCGGTGCGCACCAGCCGGTGCATGTATTCCGCGAAGGATTCCGCGAGGCGATCGGCCAGGGCCCGTAGCAGGATGCTGTTGTAGTCGTCGTGCTGTGCGTGGTACTGCGCAACGCGCTCGTCAACGCCGTGGCCGGTGGTGACACAGAAGCCGCCCACATAGTCCTCGACACCGCTGCCCGCCGGGGCGACATAGTCCGCCAGGCAGAGGTTGGGTTTGCCGTCGGCTTTTTCGGTCTGCTGGCGCAGGTGGTGCAGCACTGCCAGTTCGCTATTGCGAGATTCGTCGGCGAAAAGCTGGATGTCATCGCTGCCGAGCCGCTGGGCGGGCCAGAAACCGATTACCGCGCGGGCGGTCAGCCACTTTTCCTCGACGATGCGCTTGAGCATGGCCTGGGCATCGTTGAACAGGTCCGTGGCCTGGACGCCCACTTTGTCGTCACTGAGGATGTTGGGGTACTTGCCCGCCAGTTCCCAGGTGATGAAGAAGGGTGTCCAGTCGATGGTTTCCACGAGTTTTTCCAGCGGGAAATCATCGAACACGCGAATGCCGGTAAAGGCAGGGCGGGGCGGCTGGTAGTTCGCCCAGTCGAATTCCGGCGCCCGGGCGACGGCTTCGCTGTAGGCAAGCTGTTTCGCCTTCGGCTCGCGCTTGGCGATCCGCTCGCGCACCTCCTCGTACTGCTCGCGGCGCTGGGCAACGAACACGGCCTTGTTGTTCCCCATCAACTGGGTCGCCACCGACACGCTGCGCGAGGCATCCGGCACGTAGGCGGTGATGTCGTTCTGGTACTGCGGTTCGATTTTCACCGCGGTGTGGGCGTTGGAGGTGGTCGCCCCGCCGATCAGCAGGGGCACCTCGAAGCCGATGCGCTGCATTTCGGCGGCCACGTGCACCATCTCGTCGAGCGAGGGCGTGATCAGGCCGGAGAGGCCGATGATGTCGACCTGTTCTTCCTTCGCCACGCGCAGGATTTCCTCGCAGGGCACCATGACCCCGAGGTCGATGACCTCGAAGTTGTTGCACTGCAGCACCACCCCGACAATGTTCTTGCCGATGTCGTGCACGTCGCCCTTGACCGTGGCGAGCAGGATCTTGCCGTTGCTGCGCGAGCCCGCGGATTTGCCGGCCTCGATATAGGGCTGCAGGTGGGCCACCGCCTGTTTCATCACGCGGGCGCTCTTGACCACCTGGGGCAGGAACATCTTGCCCTCGCTGAACAGGTCGCCGACCACGTTCATGCCGTCCATCAGCGGCCCCTCGATCACCTCGATCGGCTGCTCGAACTGGTGCCGGGCTTCTTCCGCATCGTCGATGATATAGGTGTTGATGCCCTTCACCAGTGCGTATTCGAGGCGCTTGGCCACATCCTGCTCGCGCCAGGACAGATCTTCCGTGCGGCCTTCGCCGGCACCGCTGTCGCGGAAGGATTCCGCCAGTTCCAGCAGGCGCTCGGTGCCGTCCTCGCGGCGGTTCAGGATGACGTCCTCGACCGCGTCGCGCAGTTGCGGCGGCAGTTCGTCGTAGACCGCCAGCTGGCCGGCGTTGACGATGCCCATGTCCATGCCGGCGCGGATCGCGTGGTAGAGGAAGACCGAGTGGATCGCCTCGCGCACCGCGTTGTTGCCGCGGAAGGAAAAGGACACGTTGGACACGCCACCGGAGACCAGCGCCCCGGGCAGGTGCTGCTTGATGTAATCCGTCGCCTGGATGAAATCCACCGCGTAGTTGTTGTGTTCCTCGATACCGGTGGCCACGGCGAAGATGTTCGGGTCGAAGATGATGTCCTGCGGATTGAAACCGAGTTCGCCCACCAGCAGGTCATAGCTGCGCTTGCAGATCTGCTGGCGGCGTTCGAGGTTATCCGCCTGGCCGTTTTCGTCGAAGGCCATGACTACCACCGCGGCGCCGTAGCGCTGGCACAGGCGCGCCTGCTCGAGAAATTCCTCCTCTCCCGCTTTCAGGCTGATCGAGTTGACCACCGGTTTGCCGGGAATGCACTGCAGCCCCGCTTCGATTACCTCCCACTTGGAGGAGTCGACCATCACCGGTACCCGGGAAATATCCGGCTCCGAGGCCACCAGATTGAGGAAGGTAACCATGGCCTTTTTGGCATCGAGCATGCCTTCGTCCATGTTCACGTCGATAATCTGGGCGCCGTCCTCGACCTGGGTACGTGCCACGTTCAGCGCCGTGTCGTAATCATCGTTCAGGATCAGCCGCTTGAAGGCGGCAGAGCCGGTAATGTTGCAGCGTTCGCCGACATTCACGAACAAGCTGTCCGCCGTGATGTTGAGCGGTTCCAGGCCCGCCAGCCGGCACGCAGCCTGTGGCTCGGGCAGGGGGCGCGGCGGCACGCCCTCGACCGCCTGGGCGATCGCGCGGATGTGCTCGGGCGTGGTGCCGCAGCAGCCGCCAGCGAGGTTGAGGAAGCCGCGGCTGGCGAATTCGCGGAAATCCTCGTGCATGATTTCCGGGGTTTCATCGAACTCGCCAAAGGCATTGGGCAATCCCGCATTGAGGTGGGCGCTGAAATAGCAGGGTGCCACGCTGGCCAGTTCCTCGAGGAAAGGACGGATTTCCTTGTAGCGCCGCCCGCAGTTGCTGCCGACAATCAGCGGCCTGGCGTGGGCGATGGCATTGTAGAAAGCCTCGGGGTTCTGCCCTGACAGCACCCGGCCGCTGACGTCCGGGAAGGTCACTGAAATCATGATCGGCAATTCGCGCCCAATCTGCTCGAAAGCCTCCTTCACCGCAAAAATCGCCGCCTTGGCGTTCAGGGTATCGAAGATCGTTTCGATCATGATCAGGTCCGCGCCGCCCTCGACCAGCGCCAGCGTCGCCTCGAGATAGGACTTGCGCAGGCGCTCGAAGGTGATGCTGCGCGCGCCCGGATCGTTGACTTCCGGTGAAATCGACGCGGTCTTCGGGGTGGGGCCGAGGACCCCGGCGACGAAGCGCGGCTTGTCCGGCGTCTGTGCAGACACCTCGTCGGCGATCCTGCGCGCAATGCGCGCCGAGGCCAGGTTGAGTTCGTAGGCGAGTTCGCCCAGCCGGTAATCCTCCTGGCCGATGGAGGTCGCGTTGAAACTGTTGGTCTCGATCATGTCCGCGCCGGCTTCCAGGTAGGCGCGGTGGATATCCTCGACCACCTCGGGGCGGGTCAGGCAGAGTATGTCGTTGTTGCCCTTGAGGTCGACCGCGTGCGCCGCGAAGCGCTCACCGCGGTAGTCGGCCTCGACCAGGCCAACTTTCTGGATCATGGTCCCGGTGGCACCATCGATAACGAGGATGCGCTCCTGGAGGGCCTGTTCCAGTAATACTGCTGTGTCGCCTTGACTTGCCATGCTGGTTCCCGATTCAACGCGCCGCCGCAAGAAGGTCGCGGCCGCAAAAAGCCCGACATTTTAGCAGAATTGGCCCGTACTGTGTGTTTTGGCGTGCGTGACTTTTTAGTCTCATTAGATCTGTGGGTCCGGGGGAGAACTGGCGGAAGTCGATACCCACAAGCCATAGGGCCACTGTTCAGTTTGGAAATTGTACTGAAGGTAGAGTGTGGGCCAGCACATCCCCGCTGGAACCGTGTGGCGACAGGACGTCGCCACCCGAGCCTGCACAGGGACGTGCGCTTTTTGGCGTGTTCCAGCGGGGATGTGCTGGTTCACGCTCGACGTGCCGTAATGTGTCCAGGGGCTTGGCTACCGCATCTGGTTGCACGCTGAACTCGCACTTTCACCACCAGATTGGTAGAATACCCGAGTAATTTACTCGGATAGAAGATGTCATGATCACCATTACCGAATCCGCCCAGGACTACCTCGCCGAACTGCTGGCCAAGCAGGAAAACGTGCTCGGGGTACGGGTGTTCATCAACCAGCCGGGAACCCCGCGCGCCGAGACCTGCATCGCCTATTGCCGCGAGGGCGACACCAAGGAAGCCGACGAGACCCTGGAACTGGCGAAATTTACCGTGTGGATCGACCAGCGCTCCGTGCCCTTCCTCGAGGACGCGCTGGTGGACTACTCCAAGGACCGCATGGGCGGCCAGCTCACCATCAAGGCCCCGAACGCGAAGATGCCGCGGGTGGACGAGAACAGCCCCCTCGAGGATCGCGTCAATTACGTGCTGTACAACGAAGTGAACCCGGCGCTGGCGGCCCACGGCGGTGAGGTCAGCCTGGTGGAGATCACCGAGGACCTGTTCGCGGTGCTGCGCTTCGGCGGCGGTTGCCAGGGATGCGCGGCAGTGGACCAGACCCTGAAAGGGGGTGTGGAGAAAACTTTGCTGGAACAGCTGCCGCAGCTCGCCGGTGTGCGCGACCTTACCGACCACTCGGACACCTCACAGGCCTATTACTGACAGGCCGTCGCGGCCGGGGCGGGTGCAGGCCCGCGCTGGCGCCAATCGCTACCCCGCAAATGAAAAAGGCGCTTAACGCGCCTTTAAAACATCCTTCACCTTGTCGCGCAATTCGCGCAGGCAGGTCTCCGTTTCCTCCCAGCCGATGCAGCCGTCGGTGATCGACACACCGTACTGCAGGTCCGCCAGGTTTTCCGGAATGGGCTGGTTGCCGCCGTGCAGGTGGCTTTCGATCATCAGGCCGACAATGGACTTGTTGCCCTCGATGACCTGGTTGCCGACATTTTCCACGACCAGCGGTTGTAGCTCCGGCTGCTTGTTGGAGTTGGCGTGGGAGCAGTCCACCATGATGTTCTTCGCCAGCTTCGCCTTGTCCAGGGCCTCTTCGCAGAGCCGGATATGCAGCGAGTCGTAGTTCGGCCCGTTGCTGCCGCCGCGCAAGACGATATGACCGTAGGCGTTGCCGCGGGTGGTGAACACGGATACCTGGCCCTTGCTGTTGATGCCGAGGAAACGGTGCGGGCTCGACACGGAATGCAGGGCGTTAGTGGCCACGGTGAGGCCGCCGTCGGTTCCGTTCTTGAAGCCCACCGCGGAGGACAGGCCGCTGGCCATTTCCCGGTGGGTCTGGGATTCGGTGGTGCGCGCGCCGATCGCCGACCAGCTGATCAGGTCCTGCAGGTACTGCGGGGAAATCGGGTCGAGGGCTTCGGTGGCGGTGGGCAGGCCGAGGTCGAGGATATCGAGCAACAGCTGGCGACCGATGTGCAGGCCTTCCTCTATCTTGAACGAGTCGTCGAGGTAGGGATCGTTGACCAGGCCTTTCCAGCCCACGGTGGTGCGCGGCTTCTCGAAATACACCCGCATCACGATATACAGCGTATCGGAGAGTTCGTCCGCCAGCGCCCTGAGGCGGCGGGCGTATTCCATGGCCGCCCTGGTGTCGTGGATGGAACAGGGTCCCACCACAACGAACAGGCGGTGATCCTTGCGATCGAGGATGTCGCGGATCACGCGACGGCTTTCCGCCACGGTATTTTTTACCGATTCGCTCATCGGCAGCGCTGCCCACAATTCTTCCGGGGTAACCAGAATTCCCTGTGAGGCGACGTTCACGTCGTGGACTTCATTGTTGCTCATGGGCCTTACCTGATACATTAACTCGCGGCTCCGCAGCCCGTCCTGGCCGGGGAGGGCGCGCCATTCTATAGCAGCAGACAGGATTTGGGTAGGCGCCCCCCGGCAGGCGCGACGGGAGGTCGAGTGCCCACGAACGAATATTCCCCGAGGTTTGACCTGGGCCCCCTGGAACCGTTGCTGGCGCAGGGAGCCCTGCTGCTGACGCCCAACCAGCGGCTGGCGCGCGCGATCAAGTCAGCCTGGGACAGCCGGCAGCTGGAGCAGGGCGCGACAGCCTGGCAGCCGGCCCGGGTGCAGGCGCTGGAATTCTGGCTCGACAGCCTCTGGCGCGCAGCCCTGGACGCGGGCGGCTGTGCCCGCCGCCACCGCCTGGGCAGGATCGAGGAACTGGAAATCTGGCAGCGGGCCATCGAGGCAGACTGCGCCCGCCACGGCAATTATGCACTGTTGCAGACCGGTGGCGCCGCGGAGATCGCCGCCCGGGCGCGCGCGGTGCTGGCCGATGCCCGTATCGATACGAACGCTGCGGCAGTTAGTGCCGAGTTCAACCTCGACGCGGATTGCGCCACCTTCCTGCGCTGGCTGCAGGCATTCAACGCCGAATTGGAGCGCCAGGCGAGCGCCACGGCCGCGGACTGTTACGCGGCCCTGTTGCAGGCGGAGGTCACTGCGAAACCAGTGCCGCCCGCCGTCGTCCTGGTGGATTTCACCTCGATAAGCCCCCTGCAGCAGGCCTGCATCGACAAGTTCGCCGCGTCGGCTACCGCGGTTTCCTCGCTGCACAACGCGGCGGAGCTCGCAGCCCGCAGCTTTCCGGACAGGTCCTCCGAACTCGCTGCGGTAGCCCGCTGGGCGGCGCAACTGCAGCGGGCGCAGCCGGCCTCGCGGGTGGGTATCATCCTGCAGGACATGCAGGCCGATCGCGCGCTGCTGGAGTACCAGTTGCGCCGCGAGTTCGACTGCTTCGGCGAGAACTACACCGCGCTGCCGGTGAATTTTTCCACCGCGATCAACCTCGACCAGGCCCCGGTGGTGCGCGACGCGCTGCGCATACTTGCGACCGGGGAGCGGGAAATGCCCCTGGCGGATATTCTCGGCCTGTTGCGCTCGCGCTACAGTTTTCCCGAGCTTGCGGAAACCCCGGCGCTGGGCGCGCTGGTGAAACGCCTGTTCGACGATGGCCTCGAGACCGTGGCCAGCGGCCGCCTGCGCTTTCACGCCCGGGCCAGTGGCCGGCCAGGAGATGACGCCGAACCGCTGCTGTGGCAGCGCCTGTCCGCGACTCAGGCCCTGCGCCTGCACAGCGGGCACAAATTGCCCTCCGCCTGGGCCGACTGTTTTCACGATTTCCTGGGCCTCTGGGGCTGGCCCGGCAGCGGCGCGCTGGATTCCCTGGAATACCAGCAGGTGGAACGCTGGTACCGACTGCTGGAAGATTTCGCCGCACTGGACCGGGTAATCGGTGAACTCGATTTCAGCCGCGCCCTGGCGCTGCTGCGCCGCTGCAGCCAGGCAAGCCTGTCGCAGCCGCAGACGCCGGACTCGCCGATCCAGGTGCTCGGTCCCCTGGAAGCCGCGGGCCTGCAGTTCGACGCCCTCTGGATCTGTGGGCTGGAGGCGAGCCAGTGGCCGGAGCGGCCCCGGCCGAACCCCTTTATCCCCCAGCGCCTGCAGCGTGAACGCAACCTGCCCCATGCCACCAGCGAGCAGCAGTGGTGCTACGCCGAAAGCCTGTGGCGCCAATACCGGGCCAGCTGCAGCGCGTTGACCGCGAGTTTCGCCCGCCAGCTGGACAATGCGCCGCAACTGGCCAGTCCGCTGCTCGACGGCCTGCCGCTGGTCGATGAACAAGCCCACGATACGCTTCCCCCGGACTGGCTGGACGCCTTCCAGGGTGCCGCGATCGAGTTCGTGGAGGACGTGGCGGCCGGTGAATACAGCGGCCCCCGGCAACCCCTGCCGGGCGGTTCCGGGGTGTTGCGGGACCAGGCAGCCTGTCCCTTCCGCGCCTTTACCCGCCACCGGCTGCGCCTGGAGCCACTGGGTGAACGCTATAACGGACTTTCCCCGCGCGACCGCGGCAAACTGCTGCACGCCGCCCTGCAGGCGCTCTGGGAACAACTGGGCGACAGCCGGGCCCTGGCAAACGCCGATGCCGGGGCGCTGGCCAAGGTGGTCGGCGCTGCCGTCCAGGCGGCACTGGACAGTATTTCCGAGTCCCAGAGGCTACATGTCGGATTGCACTGCCTGTCGCTGGAAGGACAGCGGCTGGAACAGTTGCTGCTGGCGTGGCTGGAGGTCGAGCGCAGCCGCGGCGAATTCCGGGTGGAAGCCAGTGAAACCCCCTGCGAATTTACCCTCGGCGGCACGACGCTGCGCCTGCGCGTGGATCGGGTCGACCTGCTGGCGGATGGCAGTCGGGTCGTCTTCGACTACAAGTCCGGGCGCTGTAACGTGAGTGACTGGTCGGGCGAGCGCCCGCGGGAACCGCAGTTGCCGCTCTACAGCATCGCCACCGGCGCCGCAGCCATTGCCTTCGCCCAGGTGCGGGCACGGGACTGCAAGATCGCCGGGGTTGGCGCCGTGGAGGGTGTCCCCGGGATCAGCCAGGATGCCGGCAAGCTGGCCGGCAACGACAACCCGGAATTCGGCTGGTCCGATCTCACCGGCCAGTGGCACACCCGGCTGGAGCAATTGCTGGAGGAGTTCCTCGCCGGCGCAGCGCCGGTCGACCCGCAGCCCCGCGCCTGCGACTTCTGCGGATTACAGCCCCTGTGCCGGATTGCGGTGGAACCGGAGGAGTTGGCGTGAGCGTTATCGACAGCCCCGAGCGCCTGCAGGCGCTGGATACCCGGCGCAGTTTCCGGGTCACCGCGCCCGCCGGCTCCGGCAAGACCGAACTGCTGATCCAGCGCTTCCTGGCCCTGCTGCCGACGGTCGCCCGACCGGAGCAGGTTCTGGCCATCACCTTTACCCGCAAGGCCGCGGCCGAGATGCTGGAGCGGGTGGTCGACGCCCTGAAAGCGGCGCAGGCCAATGTGCCCGTCGACAGCCCCCACCAGCAGCAGACCCGCGATCTCGCCCTGGCCGCGCTGCAGCACGGCAGGGCACTGGGGCTGGAACTGACCCGGGATATCGGCCGGTTCAATATCCGCACCATCGACGGTTTTTGCGCCTCGCTGTCCCAGCACATGCCGGTGCTCAGTGGCTTCGGCGGCCGCGCCAGCGTCAAGGATGACGTATCCCCCCTGTACCGCGAGGCAGTAACCGAGCTGTTTTCCCTGGCGGGCAGTGCGCGCGCCGAGAGCGCCGACCTCGACGCCCTGCTGCTGCATTTCGACAACAACTGGGACCGGCTGGCCGGCCTGCTGACCAGCATGCTGGGCAAGCGGGAGCAGTGGCTGGAGTACGTGGAGACCGGTCGCGGCGCCCGCGATGCCGAACAGCGCCTGCGGCAAACCGTGGCGGTGCTGGTGGCGGAGGAACTGGCGGATATCGGCGACGCCCTGGCGCCCTGGCTGGACCGGCTGTTTCCCCTGTTCCAGTTCGCCCAGGGCAACCTGGAACAGCCGGTGCCGGCGGCGTTTCCCGCGGCCGCCGCCGACCAGCTCGAGAGCTGGCGTGCGCTCGGCCGCATGCTGCTGAAGGCCGACGGCGATTTGCGCCAGAAGGTGGACAAGCGCAACGGTTTCCCCGCTGGCGGCGGGCTCAACAAGGCCAACAAGGATGACTTCACTGCCATGCTGGAGGAAATGGGCGAGGCCGCGCCCGGCCTGGCGCAGGTCCTGCAACGCCTGGCCTGGTTGCCGGGCATGGACGAGAACGCGGACTCCTGGCAGCTGGTGCTGCACCTCTCCCACGTACTGCCGTTGCTGTCCGCCTGCCTGCTGCTGGTGTTTGCGCGCCGCGGTGTGGTCGATCATACCCAGGTGGCAGTGTCCGCCCTCGACGCCCTTGGCGAGGACGATGCGCCGACCGAACTGGCACTGCGGCTGGACTACCGGATCGAGCACATCCTGGTGGACGAGTTCCAGGATACCTCGAATCTGCAGTACCGGCTGGTCGAGCGGCTGACCCGCGACTGGGCCCAGCACAATGGCGAGCGGCCGGACAACCCGCGCACATTGTTCATCGTCGGTGACGGTATGCAATCCATCTACGGTTTCCGCAACGCCAATGTCGGCCTGTTCCAGAAGGCCGCTGAACAGGGCTTCAACGGCCTGCTGCCGGAACCGCTGGCGCTGCGCTGCAATTTCCGCTCGGAACAGGGCGTGGTCGACTGGGTAAATGCCACTTTCGCCGAGGTGTTCCCGGCGCAGGGGGAATTGCGCCGCGGCACCGTGGGCTTCAGCCCCGCCACTGCGGTGCGCCCGCCCGGAGCCGGTCCGGCCACCGACATGCACGCGTTCCACGGCGAGGATGCCGCCGGGCAGGAGGCCCAGTGGCTGGCGGAGCAGATCGCGGGTGCGCTGGAGGACGACAGTATCCGCTCGATCGCCGTGCTCGGCCGCACCCGCGCCCAGCTCGGCCCGCTGGTGCAGCAGCTGCGCCAGCGGGGGATTCCCTTCGCGGCGCAGGATATGGACGCGCTGGCGAACTCGCCGGCGGTGGTCGATCTCCTGACCCTGTGTCGCGCCTTCGCCAACCCGGGGGACCGGCTGGCCTGGTTCGCCCTGCTGCGCGCGCCCTGGTGCGCGCTGGAACTGCGCGACCTGCGCTGTCTCGCCGAGGCCGCCGACAATCTTCCCGCCGCCCTGTTGCGCGGCGAGCTCCCCGCCGGGCTTTCCGCGCAGGGGCGGGAGCGCCTGGAGCGGGTTGCCCGCTGCCTGCAGTGGGGCTGGGAAAAACGCGACCGGCTGGCCCTGCGGGTCTGGCTGGAGCAGCTCTGGCAGTATCTCGGCGGCCCCGCCTGCCTGCCGGATGCCCGCCACCTCTACGATGCGGCGCACTTTTTCCAGCTGATGGACGCAGCGGAGCGCGAAGGCGTCGGACTCGATCCGGCGTGGCTGGAGGAGCGCATCGCGCGGCTGTTCGCACCGGGGGCGGCGGCGGAGGCCAAACTCCAGGTGATGACCCTGCACAAGGCCAAGGGCCTGGAGTTCGACTGGGTGATCATGCCGGCCCTGTCGCGCCTGCAGCGCGGCGAAGCGCGGGAGATCCTGCTGTGGGACGAATTCAACGCCCGCGACGGGCACAGCGGCTTCCTGCTGGCCGCCGACGACCACAGCCCGAGCGCTGCGCCCGGGCTGTACAACTACCTCAAGCAGGCCCGCAGGGAAAAGAACCGCCACGAAATCGCCCGCCTGCTCTACGTGGGCACGACCCGGGCCATCCGCCGCCTCACCCTGACCGCGACCCTGCGGGAAGACGCCGCGGAAGCGGGCGGTCCGGTGGAGCTCCGGCCCCCGGCGGAAGGCAGCCTGCTGGCGCCGATCTGGCCGCAGTTCGAGGCCGCCATGCAGGTCCACAGCGGCATCCAGGTCGGCGGGCAGGAAGCCCGCAGCCTGCCGCTGCGGCGCCTGCAGAATCCGCCGCAGGCGCCGCGCGTGACGCCGCTGGCGCTGCCGAACCTGCCGGCCGCGGCGCGCAACCGCAGCGACCGGCATGTCGGTACGGTTACCCACCTGCTGCTCGAACACCTCGCGCAGCGTTCGCCACTGCCCGCAACCCTGCCCGGGGAACTGCTGGCACTCGGCCGCTATCACCTCGCCCAGGCGGGCCTGCACGGCGTCCTGCTCGAACAGGCAGCAGAGCGGGTCAGCGAGAGCCTGCAGCGCACCCTCGGGGACCAGCGCTGGGGCCGCTGGCTGCTGGACGCGGGGCAGCGCGACGCGCAGTGTGAGCTGGCCTTGACCTGGCGCAGTTGCGAGGGGGTGAAAGACATTGTCATCGACCGCACCTTCATCGATCGCGACAGCGGCGAGCGCTGGGTGATCGACTACAAGAGCAGTGTTCCCGGGGAGGGCGCTTCGCTGGAGGATTTCCTGGCCCACGAGAAGTCGCGCTATTTGCCGCAGTTGCAGGGCTACCGGGACTGTCTCGCCCAGCTCGGCAGCGAGCCCCTGCGCTGTGCACTGTACTTCACCCGGCTCGGGCTGCTGCAGCACCTGCCGGAACTGGATACCTGAGGGGGAGGAGACCCTATGCGCCTGGATCACGCCGGGAATATTGTCATCCTGACCGGGGCGGGGGTGTCCGCCGAGTCGGGGCTGTCGACGTTTCGCGATTCCGGCGGCCTGTGGGAAAACCACGATCCGATGACCATCGCCACGCCGGAAGCCTTCGCCCGCGACCCGGGACTGGTGTACCGCTTTTACAACGCCCGCCGCCTGCAGCTGAACGAGGTGGACGCCAATCCCGCACACCGCGCCATCGCCCGCCTGCAGAGGGAACACCGCGGCGATGTCTTCCTGGTGACCCAGAACGTGGACGACCTGCACGAGCGCGGCGGCAGCAGCCAGGTCTGCCACATGCACGGCGAGTTGCGCAGTGCCTGGTGCCTGGCCTGCGGGTCGCGCTATGCCACCCGGGAGGCCTTTGACGCCGCGACCGCCTGCGAGCGCTGCGCCGGCAGAGGCGGCTTGCGCCCGGACATCGTCTGGTTTGGGGAAATGCCCTACGAAATGGACCTGATCGAGCGCAAGCTCGCTGCCTGTGACCTGTTCATTGCGATCGGAACGTCCGGCACGGTCTACCCGGCGGCGGGGTTTGTCCGGGGGGCGCGCGCCTTCGGCGCTTACACCATCGAGGTCAACCGCGACAGCAGCGAGACCTCATCGGTATTTCACCAGCACCGGGTAGGGCTGGCGGGTGAACTGGTGGGGGAACTGGTGGAGGAGATACTGGTTCAACCGCCCTCGACATAGAGAGTCAGTTGCTGCCCGGGCTGCAGGTAGGCCCCGGGGTCCAGCGAGTTCCAGTCGATGATGTCGTCGATACTCACCTGGAAGCGGCTGGCGATGCGGTAGAGGGAATCCCCGCGTTTTACCCGGTATCCCCTGCGGGTGCGGCCCTGGTCGGCCTGCATGGCCAGGCTGCCGGCCCAGTTGTTGCCGTAGGGAATCAGCAGGGTGTCACCGGCGCGGATGAAGCTGCCCTTGAGCTGGTTGGCGGCGCGCAGGGTGCCGACCTGGATATCGAAGCGGCGGGCTATCTCGATGAGGCTGTCGCCGCGGCGAATCTGGTAGTGGCGCCAGCGCACCCTGCTACCGGTATCCAGTTCGGCGACCCGGGATTCAAAGCCGGGCGCGGCGTCCACCGGCAGCAGCAGTTCCTGTGCGCCGCTCGGTGAGGTGGCCCAGCGCAGTTGCCCGGGGTTCAGGGCGCGCAGGGTGCCGAGGTCGACGTCGGCCAGCGCGGCCGCCTGGGCCATTTCAATCTGGCCGCCGGTCGCCACCACGCGGAACGCCGGGGCATTGTCCAGTGCCGGCAGTTCCACCGCGTAGTGGTCCGGGTCGGCGACGATCTGGCTGATGGCGATAAGGCGGGGTACGAACTTGCGGGTTTCCCGCGGCAGCGAGAGCGACCAGTAGTCGGTGGGCTTGCCCTTGCGACGGTTGCTTTCCATGGCCGCCTGGACACGGCCCTGGCCGGCATTGTAGGCGGCGAGCGCCAGCAGCCAGTCGCCGTCCAGGTTGGTATGCAGGTATTCGAGGTAATCCAGCGCCGCCTGCGTGGAAGCGCGGATATCGCGGCGGCCGTCAAACCACCAGTCCTGTTCCAGGCCGAGATGTTCCCCGGTGGCGGGCATGATCTGCCAGAGCCCGGCGGCGCGGTAGGCAGAGGTTGCGAAGGGGTCGAGGGTGCTCTCGACGATCGGCAGCAATGCCAGTTCCATCGGCATGCCGCGGGCTTCGACCTGGGCGACGATGTAGTGCAGGTAGAGCGCCGCGCGCTCGCTGATCATCGGCAGGTACTGGTCCTGGGACAGGTAGCGACTGCGCGCCTGTTCGACTCCCGGTCCCTCGATGTCCTGCCAGGTCAGGCCGTCGCGCACGTGGTCCCACAGGTCATCCCCGGGCGTGTCCACTTCGGGGCTGGTGCTGTCACCGTTCTTCGAGCCGGCGCTGCGCGGCGCCGTCTTCTGTACCCGCGCCGGTGCCCGGGTTTGCGCCGCCTGGGCCACCGGGGGCGACTTGGACTGCGGCACAGACTGGCAACCTACGGCCAGAATCGCAATAGAAATTACTGCAAATATCTTGTTTAAGTATCTGATATTAATAGGTCTAGTTCTCTTCTTGCTTTGTTCAAGTAATTTCTAGACTGAAGTACTTTAGTCCCCCGGGTAATACCCGGCCAGCAATGCCTGGGAAAAAGTCTAGAAACTGTCCTTCCACGCCCGCACGCTGGCGAACACCTCCTCGGCGCGAGTGCCCTGCAGGCGAGCCGCTGTGCGCAGGCTGTCGATGACCGATGCGGCCTCACAGCGCAGGAACGGATTGGTAGCCAGCTCCTCGGCAATCGTCGACGGTACCGTGGGCTCCGCGTTTTCGCGTAACTGCCGGGCCCTGCGCTCGCGATCGGCCAGGGCTGAATTGCCCGGTTCCACGGCGCGCGCAAAGCGCAGGTTGGCCAGAGTGTACTCGTGGGCACAATAGACCCGGGTTTGCGGGGGAAGTTTCGCCAGGGACAGCAAAGATGCGTACATGGTGGCCGGGGTTCCCTCGAACAGGCGCCCGCAGCCGCCGGCGAACAGGGTGTCGCCGCAGAACAGGACCGGGGCGTTACCCGGGTGAAAATAGGCAATGTGGTCCAGGGTGTGTCCGGGAACCTCGAGAATCCGGAATTCGGCGCCGAACAGGGTGATCGCGTCACCGGCATGCAGCGCCTGCCCGATGCCGGCGATGGCGGGGTTGTCCGGCCCGTAGACAAGCGGCGCGTACCTCTCGATCAAACGCGCTAGTCCGCCGACATGGTCGAAATGGTGGTGGGTGATAAACACTGTGTCCAGCTGCAGGCCCTCACGCTGCAGCACGGCCTCGACCGGCGCGGCATCCCCGGGGTCCACGACGCAGGCGCCTGTGTGCCCCTCGCGGGTAATCAGCCAGATGTAGTTGTCGTCAAACGCGGGAATTGGTCGAATCTGGAGCATGGTCAGGCGTTTCAATCATGTCGGAATGCAGTAACATGGCGGCTGGAATTCGCGGCGTAATTTTCGCGCCCGCAACGACAGCCACCACGGATATGACAGAACAGTTTAGCGAGATTTCGGCAGCGCTGGAAACCTGGTACCGCGGCGAACGCGGCGCCTACCTGCTGTCCCGGTTGCAGGCGAGCCTCGATGCGCGGCTCGATACCGCCTTCGGTTACCATATCCTGCAGACCGGGCCCGTGCAGTGCGGCCCGCTGTTCGGCGAGTGCCGCATTCACCACCGTATCCGCGCCAGCGAGCAGGGCGGCACAGACATCGGGCTGGTCTGCGCCGGCGACGAACTGCCGCTGGAAAGCGACAGCGTGGATGTGATCATCGCCCACCACGCGCTGGAATTTTCCCCCAATCCCCACCAGGTACTGCGCGAGCTGCACCGGGTGCTGACCCCGCAGGGACAGCTTTTCCTCACCGGCTGGAACCCCTACAGTGGGTCGGGCCTGCTACAGCGCCTGCGTGCACTTGCGCCGCGTTCGCCCTGGCGCGAGCAGAGCCCGGTCAGCGTGCGCCGCCTCACTGACTGGCTGAACCTGCTGGGCTGTGAGGTCGAAAGCACCAGTTACCACTATCACCTGGCGCCGGCCGGCCAGGGGCGCCTGCGCGCGGCGCTGGAGGGGCTGAACGACTGGTGTGCCCAGGTGGGCCTGCCCATGGGTGGCATCTACCTCGTTCACGCCATCAAGCAGGTGGGCGCCAGCCAGCGCCCGCGGCTCGCCCGCCGGCGCGAGCGCTTTATCGGTCTTGGCGTAACCAGCCCGGTGTCTTCACCGGGCGCCACCACAGGTCTTACCCAGGCGGGCAAAACGGCCTCGCGCAAGAAAAGCGGGCCGGTACTGCATTGAAACGGGTCGAAATCTTTACCGACGGGGCCTGTCGCGGCAATCCCGGCCCCGGTGGCTGGGGTGTACTGCTGCGCTTTGGCGAGCATGAAAAATCCCTCTACGGCGGCGAACAGCACACCACCAATAACCGCATGGAGCTGCGCGCGGCCATCGAGGGCCTGCGGGCCCTGAAGGAGGCCTGCGAGGTGGTCCTGACCACCGACTCGGTCTACGTGCGCAACGGCATCACCAGCTGGCTGCCGGACTGGAAGCGCCGCGGCTGGAAGACCGCCGCGAAAAAACCGGTCAAGAACGCCGACCTCTGGCAACTGCTGGACGAACAGAACCAGCGGCACCGGGTGGACTGGCACTGGGTGAAGGGGCACAGCGGGCACCGTGAAAACGAACTGGCCGACCAACTGGCCAACCGCGGCATAGACGAACTGTAGGACACCGGATAAGGAACGCGTCGTTGCGACAAATCGTACTGGATACAGAAACCACTGGCCTGGAGGTCTCCCAGGGACACCGGATCATCGAAATCGGCTGTGTCGAGATCGATAACCGGCGCCTGACCGGCAACCACTTCCATCGCTATATCCGGCCCGATCGGGAAATCGACCAGGGCGCCATCGAGGTTCACGGCATCACCAACGAGTTCCTCGCCGACAAGCCGCGCTTTGACCAGGTGGCGTTGGACTTTCTCGAGTTCGTCCGCGGCGCCCAACTGATCATTCACAACGCGCCCTTCGATATGGGCTTTCTCAACAGCGAATTGCAGCGCTGGGACGGCAGTCAGCCGGCACTGGAGGGCCTCTGCGAGGTCATCGACACCCTGGTGATGGCGCGCAGCCGGCACCCGGGCCAGCGCAACAACCTCGACGCCCTTTGCGGGCGCTACGGGGTGGACAATTCCCAGCGCGACCTGCACGGCGCATTGCTCGATGCCGAGATCCTTGCCGATGTCTACCTGGCAATGACCGGCGGCCAGACCACCCTGCAGCTCTCCGAGGGGGCCGATAACGGTGCCGAGGGCGGAGCCGCGGGCGGGGAGGGCATCCGGCGCCTGGACGCCGGGCGCGCGCCCCTGCCGGTATTGCGCGCCAGCGCCGAGGAACTCGCCGCCCACCAGGCCCAGCTGGATGCGATTCGCGCCGGCAGTGGCAGGGTACTGTGGCAGGAACTGGCGGCGGAGCCGGCCAGTTCCTGAAGTTCAGGGGATCAACTCAGAGGAAAAGCTTGACGCAGAGCAAGCCCACGCCGCCGAGGACGATGGTGTAGGGGAAGGCCATGATCACCATGCGCCCATAGGACAGCCGGATCAGCGGGGCCAGTGCGGAGGTCAGCAGGAACAGGAATGCCGCCTGGCCATTGGGGGTAGCAACACTCGGCAGGTTGGTGCCGGTGTTGATCGCCACCGCCAGGTGGTCGAACTCCAACCGGGTGATGGTGCCGGCGTCCAGCGCGGCCTTGACCTCGCTGATGTAGACCGTGGCCACGAACACGTTGTCGCTGATCATCGACAACAGGCCGTTGGCGATAAAGAACATGGTCGGCCGGATTTCCGCGTTCATCGCCAGCACTGCCTCGATCACCGGGTGGAACAGGTGCTGGTCGTGGATCACCGCGACGATGGCGAAGAACACCACCAGCAGCGCGGTAAACGGCAGGGCCTCTTCGAAGGCATGGCCGATCTGGTGCTCCTCGGTGACCCCGTTGAATGCGGTGAGCAGCACCATGACCATCAAGCCCACGAGGCCGACAGCCGCCCAGTGCATGGCCAGGGCAACCACCAGCAGTACCGCCACTACCGCCTGCACCGCCAGGCGGGCATTGGTGCGCGGGTTGCGCTGGGACGACTGACGGGCCTCGAAATCAGCGAGCACCGTGCGCACGCTGGAGGGCAGTTTTGCGCCGTAGCCGAACTTGCCGGTCAATTCCAGCAGCATGCAGGTACTCAGGCCGCAGAACAGTACCGGCATGGTGACCGGCGCCATGTACTTGGCGAAGGTAACGAAATCCCAGCCCGCGACCGTGGCGATCAGCAGGTTCTGCGGCTCTCCGACCAGGGTACAGACGCCGCCGAGGGCCGTGCCAACCGCACCGTGCATCAGCAGGCTGCGCAGGAAGGCACGGAACTGTTCGAGGTCTGCCCGGTGGGTGTCCTGGACGCTTTCGTCCTGGGAGTGATCGTGCTCGTCCGGCAGCCCCTTGCCCGAGGCCACCTTGTGATAGACCGAGAAGAAGCCCACACCGACACTGATCAGCACCGCGGTAACCGTCAGCGCGTCGAGGAAGGCGGACAGGAATGCGGCGACCAGCGAGAACAGCAGGGACAGCAGGATCTTCGATTCCACCTTGAGGAGAATCTTGGTGAAGACAAACAGCAGCAGCTCCTTCATGAAGTAAATGCCGGCCACCATGAACATCAGCAGCAGGATCACCTCAAAATTGAGTACCGCCTCGTGGTAGACGGACTCGGGGGAGGTCATCCCCAGGAGCACGGCCTCCAGCGCCAGCAGGCCACCCGGTTGCAGGGGGTAGCAGCGCAGCGCCAGGGCGAGGGTGAAGATAAACTCGGCGATCAACACCCAGCCGGTGATAAACGGCCCGGCTGTCCACAGGAGCAGCGGGTTGAGTACCAGGAAGGCGACGATAGTCTGCTTGTACCAGACGGGCGACGGGCCCAGGAAGTTGCGCCACAGGGCGCTGATTATGCTTTCTTTCATGACTGCCGAAATTCAAAAAACCCCGCCCCGGATAATACGCGAAAAAGCCCGCGTGTTAACAATTCCGCGCGAATTATTTGCCGCGGCACGCGCTTGCCCATGGCCCTGTGGCCACTTACCATAGCCGGTCGCCCCCCTGGAGGGGGGTGGTGTCAGCGTAAACATGGAGTGGAGCTTGGACTACATCTATCAATACGGGCTGTTTCTGGCCCAGGCTGTTACCCTGGTCGCAGCAGTACTTATCCTCGTCGGCGGTATTGTCGCGATCGGCCAGCGCAGCAAGGCGGAGCAGCACGAAGGGCATATTGAAGTCCACAAGCTGAACGAAAAGTACCGCCTGATTGGCGACGCCATCCGCGAAGTGGTGCTCGAGGAGCAGGAGCTGAAAACCCTGCACAAGGCGGAGAAAAAAGCCGAGAAGAAAAAAGCCAAGGAGAAGGGCGGCAAGAAGGGTGATGGCGACGCCACGCCGGCCCGCCAACGCCTCTTTGTATTGAATTTCGATGGCGACATGAAGGCCAGCGCCGCTGAGCACCTGCGCGAAGAGATCAGCGCCGTTATTGCCCAGTACCGTGAAGGCGATGAGGTCGTGGTCCGGCTGGAAAGCCCCGGCGGCATGGTCCATGGCTACGGCTTCGCCGCCAGCCAGTTGCAGCGCCTGCGCGACTCGGGCATCCCCCTGGTCGCCGCGGTGGACAAGGTCGCCGCCAGCGGCGGTTACATGATGGCCTGTGTGGCCAACCGGATTATCGCCGCGCCCTTCGCCATCATCGGCTCGATCGGCGTGCTGGCCCAGGTGCCCAACTTCAACCGCCTGATGAAGAAACACGATATCGATTTCGAGTTGTTCACCGCGGGGGAATACAAGCGCACGGTGACCATGTTCGGCGAGAACACCGAACAGGGCAGGGAGAAGTTCAGGCAGGAACTGGAGGAAACCCACGACCTGTTCAAGACTTTCGTGTCTGGCAACCGCCCCCAACTGGACATCGCCGCCGTGGCCACCGGTGAAACCTGGTACGGCTCGAAGGCGGTGGAAAACGGCCTGGTCGATGCAATCCAGACCTCCGACGACTTTATCCAGTCCCAGCTGAAAGACCGGGATGTCTTTGAGCTGCGCTTCGTGCAGAAAAAGAACTGGCAGGAAAAGCTCGGTATGGCCACCGAGAACGCCCTGGAGCGCAGCTTCCTGAAAATATGGCAGCAGGGCAGGGAGCGACCGCCGCTGTAAGTTCCCGCCATGGCGTCGTCCCGGACCGGAAGTGTGATTCAGCTCCCGGTATCTGGCGGTCCGGTTTGCCAAGCTCCCCATTCTTGGCTACAAAGTAACTCCTGTGTCGAAACGGCAAGCACCGCCAGAGAGTGCAGTGGAATGCGTTTGCTTCCACAACACCGTTCGCCGCGCATTCCGCATCACTTTTACCTTTGACTCAGGAGTCTGACTAAATGGACTTTATTATCCCGCAGGGCGGAAGCAGCGTCTGTGAAATCAACGTGGAGCCGTTGCCCCCCGGTAACAGCAAAGCGCAACCGTGGAAAATGACCAACGTCACCGCCAAGCCTCCCGTGGAGGTCGATACGCTGGACATGATTTTCTCCAAGAATTCGAGCAAGGCTGAACGCCAGATCGAGAAGATGGTACTGGTTTTCAGCATTCCTCCCTCATCCAACGCCGGTGGCTACAACTGGCGCTTCTTCGGCGATGGCCTGATGTATTGCGACGGCAAGGAAGATTACCTGGATCGCATCTCGCCGGCGATTTCCAATAACGGCAAGACACTCACCCTGACAGTGAGCTGCCTGGGCGATCAGGCGGAGGATTTCGCTTTTTCCTTCCTCGCCATTCGCCAGGACAAGGTCAGTGGTGAATGCCAGATTTTCTCGTCAGAGGATCCCGGTGGCAGTACCAACCGGGGTGGCAATTAAGCCGTAAGGCAGCTGGAATGATCACAGGTCAGTGCAGCGAGATGGATCGCCTGCGTTTGTCATCATTTGCGCAAACGCAGGTTCGGCACACAGCTTGTCGAACCAGGGAAAGCTGAACCAGACAAAACCCATGTTCGCCTGCAATGCCTGGTCGATCTTGGCAATTGCCGCGAGGGATTGGCCGGCCAGTGAGTAGACCAGTGCAGCTGAAAAATAGGTCTCCGAACTCTTTTCATTGATGTCATCGATCAGTTGGATGGCTGCCTGGAATTCGCCCAGATGTGCAAGAGCCTGGGCGACATCGGATACCCGGACCGAATCCGGCTCTGTCCTGTAATCTGTTACCAGGGAGTAGTAGAGGGCCTTTGCTTCTTCCTGCTCGCCCAACAGCATTAACGCATCGGCCAGGTTTAAAGTAAGTGTTAGCGTCCTGCCGTCATCGCCAATGTCGACCGCTCGCGTGAAATTCTCGTAAGCTTCGCGGTAGTCACCGCGCAGCAGGTGGGCCAGGCCGAGATTTGAATAACCAGCAGGCCGTGGCCGTCTGTCGATGGAGGTTTCGAATTCTGCTATGGCCGCGTCGAGTTCTCCCCGATCCAGCAGGATCAGTCCCTTCAGGTTAGTAAACTTCCCGTCATCGATGTATTCATCGAGCGCACTGTTGATCAGTGCAAGCGCGGTTTCGTCGTCTCCGGTGTAGTAGAACGCAAGAGCTGCGGTATGGTACATCACTTTGGTAGGGCGTAACTTCAGTACTGAGCTGTAGTACTCGGCCGCAGTTGCAAATTGTCCCCGCCGCATGAACAGGTCGCCTTCAAGTGCAAGCACATAAGCTTCATCGGCGCCCAACCTTCTCAGTTGCACGATTTCGTGTTCTGCTGCTGTGAAGTCACCGCTTTCCAGCGCCACATGGAACCAGGAACGATGCAGCAGGATGGTGTCGCCTGACCAGCGTTCCGCGTCTCTCAGGACATCCTGTGCATGAGCCAGGTAAGTGGATTCTCCGGTATCGTGAAAGAGTTCCAGTGCGGCATAGACATAAAGGTTTGTGGCGGGCATAAATCGTACCCCCCCACTGAAAAGTGTATCGAGTGACGTGATTACGTTTTCCAGCGACATTTCGCCATAGTGCGAACCCTCGTACAGTTGCAGGAATTGCCGATAGTCCTCTTCGCTGATCGACTGGCTGTCACTACCATCGGTTGCAGTTAATCCGGTCAGGTAATTCCACTGTCGCGCCGCAATCTGGTAGGCCTCCAGTGTCAGTTCCGGCAGCAGGGCCGTAGTGCGCTGGTTCGCCAGTTGGAATTCCGGTCCTATCAGGCGCTCCGTGCTGAGTTCGCAGTGCTTGAAGACACACTTCAACTGGGGCACCAGTATTTCGTCCGCATTCAGGGCGGCCGCGGTTTCAGCGGGCGAGCCGGTTTGCCGTCCCGCCTCGGAGGGACTCACCAGCGAGTACCCCGGCGTCTGCATCACTGCCTGGTAGAGTCCCTGCTGCACACTGGAAGCGAGCAGGGCGTATTGCCGGGAATCGCTCTCCGCGTCGATATCGAGGCGGGCGGGCAGCACCGCGACGTAGGTGCTCTTGCCGGCTCCGGCCTGCTCATGTACCCCAAGGTAGGCCGCCAGGGCGATTAACAGGATAGTCGCCAGCGCCACTGCAAACCAGCGCCTGCCGCGGGAGCGGGGTGGCCGGATCATGCTGGGGGGCAAGGGGGTTTCGGTTTGGGTGGTTTCCAGCCAGATGTAGCGCAGTTCCGCTGCCACTTCTTCCGCGCCGGGGCGTTGACCCTTGCGCCGCGAGAGCATCCGCTGCACGAGATTGCCGAGCAGCGGGCTGGTGTCGGCGCTATCCGCTACCAACTCCTGGGCGAGGTGCCCGAGGGCCAGGATGTCCTCGCTGAGGTCGGAATCGGTGCTGGCGATGCCGAAATCGTTGATCTTGGCATCGTTCCCCGCGCCGATAAGGATATTTTCCGGTTTCAGGTCGTTGTGGCTGATACCCTGGGCGTGCGCTGCGGCCAGTCCAGCGGAAATTTCCGCCAGCCACCGGGTGCGTTCGGCATAACCCGGATTGCGTTCGCGCAGGGTGATGTGCAGGTTCCGGCCTTCTACGTATTCGGTAACGATTGCCACGGAATCATCGAATTCGACAATGTCGTGAATCTGCACGATGTTGGGGTGGTTGAGCCGGGCGAGCACCAGGGCTTCCCGCTTGAGGTTTTCCTGCCAGTGGGCCTGGTTGAGTTCCGGCCGCAGGCACTTGATGGCTACCTGGCGTTCAAGCCTGGTGTCTTCAGCGAGGTAGACCTGTCCCATCCCCCCCCTACCGAGCGGGCGTACAATCCTGTACTTCCCGATTTGCGGCGGGATAGCCTGGTCGTTCATCTGCAACTCTCACGCGGTATACGCGGCATAGTAACCGAAATTTCCGGCTGCTTCATCGAACGGCCGTGCAGGCAATTGAAATAACAGGAGATTCTTCAGTGACCGGGGGGGGGAACCTCAACCGGGCAGGCTGTAGGCCAGTTTCGAACCCTTGAAAATCTTGAAGCGGGAGCCGCCGAAGCGCACGCGCCCCTTGCCGCGCTCGACCAGTAATTCGGAGTCGAGTTCGCTGGCGAGGTTTTCCGCGATCTGCTTGCGGGCGCGGAAGATCATGATGTTGATATGGGACATGTCGAGCCCAAGGTCCCGCCGCAGTTGCTCGTTATCCACCCAGCCCAGGCTGTCGCTGTCGAAACCCGCTTCAGCCTGGGTAGCCTTGAGTCGCGCCAGGTGCACCAGCAGGTAGTGGTGGGAGCGCTCGCCAAGGTCGATCTGCTGGTTGCCCATGAGCAGGCGCAGCGCAGTGTTTTCCTCGTCCTGGCTGAGGTTGAACACAAACTCGATATCGTCGAGGTGATTCAGCGGGGCGATGTTCAACTCGGTCATCTGCCCGGTATCGGTGAGGAAGACCTGCCAGCATTCGCCCGCGTAACTGATCTCGTCCCCGTGTCCCAGGGTTCGTTCTTCCTGTTGGGCACCGTCCTGCTGCACCGGGTGCACCATCCACGCATGGCGCTGGAATGAGTAGAAAACCACGGCTTCCGGGGAATCGGCGTCGGGCAGGAAGGTATAGGACTTCAGCGGGCGGGAGGGTGCCCCGTTGAGCCCGACGAGTTGCGATTCCGGCGGGGCGTCGTCCACCAGTTGCAGTCCCGGCAATTCCGGAGCGCCGAGGTGCAGGATATCGCCGCGGGCCAGGGGCGTGCTTTCGTTGGCCACCAGGCGCCGGCGTCCCAGCCAGGTGCCGTTCTTGCTCAGGTCCCTGGCGTTCCAGCGCTCGCCATCCCATTCCAGCGCGATGTGGATGCGCGAGGTGATCGGGTTGTTGATGACGGTATCCGAGCGCTGCGGGCAGCGGCCAAATGTATGGTGCGACCGCAGGGGGTGGAGCTGACGGGTTTGTAGATCGTGAATTTGCGCCATGGATGCACTGCTGCCGGACGGGTAGAGGCACCGCTGCAAAGCCGGTGGCACCCAGTCGTGGTAAGGTTAAATGCTCAAATATTCAAGGACTTGGAAAAAATAGATCAAATGAATCTATCCCGCAAGCCATTTGTGTAATTCGTGGTAATCGAAGTTTCAGGCCAGATGGGGCACATTACACCTGTGCATGGGATTGCACTTCACGCGGAATTTGGCGGCCCGGATTGGCCGCCTTTTTTTTGCCTGCAATCTGGTGGTCCCGCGAGCGTATTGAGGTTTACCCGATATGGTGGGAAGTGGCAGTCCGGGAGAGCTGTCCTCGCGCCTGCCTGGCGAGGAGCGCCACTGCTGGATACACGCTGCGGAGTGAAGTCAGGGGTTGGCGCCTGGCGAGCAGGGCGGGTGCGCCTGATCCCGCCGGACGACGGGATCAGGCAGCGCTGACCCAGTTCGAGGATACGGGGGTTGGCAGGGAGGACAGTGCCGGGTCGAAGTGGCCGAATACGCGGCCCTCGTGCCGGTAGCCCAGGGAATCCCGCAGCGCGGCGAGGAATCCGGCGGTGCATCCGGGGGCCGCGATATACAGGTCGCCGAAGTAGCCGCAGGGCAGCACGGATTGGCGCAGCCAGTGGCACAGGTCCCCGGGTTCGAATCGCGGCCTGCCCTCGGGATGGCCGATGGACTGGGGTGTGCCGTGACCGGTCAGGTAGAGATCCTCGCCCTGGGCCAGGTAACCGCAGTAGTCGCTGTCCGGGACGTAAGCAAAGGCCAGGCCGTAAACCGCACGCGGATAACGGCGAAACATATGCTCAACATGTTTGTCGGATGGAATATCCAGGCTGATGATCATTGCTTTCCCCACCTCCAGTATCCGTACTCGGGGCTATTATCTCCGGCACATCAGTCGTCCTCAGTGCGAAGTGTCCTTCTCCAACACCTGGCGCTCAATTACCGGAGATTACATTGCGTAACTGTAGACCCGGAATCGCAGTTTTTCCAGAGTAGCGTACCCTCTAGAGCGAACTGACGAGATGCCCTCCGTCTACTGGCAGCGCGACCCCGTTGATGAAGGAGCCGGCGTCGCTGGCGAGCAATAGCAGGGGCGCGTCCAGTTCGTGTAATTCGCCGACCCGACCGCCCGGTGTGCGCTTGAGGAAGGCCTGGCCGGCCTCGGAGTGCAGGTATTCCGTATTCATCTCGGTGGCGAAATAACCCGGGCACAGGGCGTTGACCCGCACCCCTTTGGGCGCGAGTTCCATCGCCAGGGTGCGGGTCATCTGCACCACGGCGGCTTTGGATATTGCGTAAACGGACTCCCCGAATCCGACCCGCAGGCCGAGGATGGAAGCGATGTTGACGATGCTGCAACTGCGCTTCCCGGCCACTGCCCGTTTGGCCACCGCCTGGGCGACGCGCCAGGCACCCTTGAGGTTGGTATCCATGATGAAATCCCAACTGGCCTCTTCGACCTTCAGGCTGTAGGCGGGCGCGGCTACGCCGGCGTTATTGACCAGGACATCGATGCCACCGAGAGCCTTTTCAATGGTATCCAGCCCGGCGTCCACGCTGGCCGGGTCAGTCACATCCATAGCCACAGCCAGCGCTTCACCGCCGGCGGCTTCGATCGACTCGATCAGGGCGTCCAGCCGGTCCTTGCGCCGCGCAGCGGCCGCTACCCGGCCGCCCGCCGCGGCGGCGACCCGGGCGAAATGCGCGCCCAGACCGCTCGATGCGCCAGTGACCAGAACGGTCTTGCCGGTGAGCCGCATGTCGGGCAGGGCAGTGGTGTCGGGGCTCATCGGCCTATTCTCCTGCGTAGCGCTGGATGATCATCTTGCCCAGCGCCATCTGGTGTACCTGGTCCGGGCCGTCCGCCTGGCGGCACCAGCGGGCGTAGTTGAAGCCTTCGGCCATGCAGTAGTCCTCGGTGAAGCCGCCGGCGCCGTGGATCTGCATGCAGCGGTCGATCACCTGCTGCATCATCAGCGGCACGCTGGTCTTGCTCGCGGCGATCAGGTCCATCGCGGCCTTGGCGCCGACCTCGTCCATGCGCGCGCAGGTTTTCAGTACCAGCAGTCGCGCCATTTCGATTTCGGAATAACAGCGGGAAATATCTTCCTTTACCGACTGGTGCTGCGCAAGTGTCCTGCCGAAGGTGGTGCGGCTGACCGAGCGGGCGCAGGCCAGTTCCAGCGAGCGCTGGGCGATACCGATCAGGCGCATGCAGTGATGGATACGTCCCGGGCCGAGGCGCCCCTGGGCGATTTCAAAGCCCCGGCCAGCTCCCAGGAGAATGTTTTCCAGCGGCACACGGACATTGTCGAAGCGCAGTTCGGCGTGGCCGATCGGCGCGTCGTCGTAGCCGAAAGTCGTCAGGGGCCGGACGATCTCGAGCCCTGGCGTACCCCGCGGCACCAGCACCTGGCTCTGCTGCAGGTGACGGCTGGCGTTGTCCGGGTCCGACTTGCCCATCACGATGAAGATCTGGGTACGTTCGTTCATGGCGCCGGTGATAAACCACTTGCGGCCGTTGAGCACCCACTCGTCACCTTCCTGGGCGATGCTCAGTTCGACGTTGGTGGCATCGGAGGAGGCGACCTGCGGCTCGGTCATGGCGTAGGAGGAGCGGATTTCGCCATTCAGCAGTGGCGTCAGCCAGCGCGCCTGCTGCTCGGGTGTGGCGTACTTCATGAACACTTCCATGTTGCCGGTGTCGGGCGCGTTGCAGTTGAAGATTTCCGGCGACCACAGTACCCGCCCCATGATTTCCGCCAGCGGCGCATAATCGAAATTGCTGAGTCCCTCGTGATCAACGAACTGCGCCAGCGAGGGCGGTACGAACAGGTTCCACAGGCCGGCGCTGCGGGCCTTGTCCTTCAACTCGTCCATCAGGGGAATCGGGGCCCAGCGGTTGTCTGCGTGGTGCAGGTAGTCTGCGTAGGCTTTTTCATTCGGGTAGACATTTTCTTCCATGAATGCCTGCAGTTGTTCTTGCAGTTCTAACGAACGGTCGCTGAATTGGTACATGGGATGTCTCCATTGGTTGCGATCAGGCTCTTGGGATAGAGGATAGGCCTCGCTTCTAAATCACTCCAATTTATTTTTCTAATGCATTAACATAGATTGAGTTAATGAATAGGGGCCCGTGCCATGCGTCTGGACAGGATGGATCTCAACTTGTTCGTGGTCTTCGAGGCCATCTACCGGGAGCGTAGCGTAACCCGGGTCGCCCAGTTATTGCACCTGACCCAGCCGGCGGTCAGCAACGCGCTGGGGCGCCTGCGGCGCAACTTCGATGACCAGCTCTTTGTTCGCACCCCCCAGGGCATGCAGCCGACCCCGGTGGCCGACAATGTGATTGGCGATGTACGGCGCGCCCTGGCCCTGCTGCAGAAATCCACCGGGGCGGGGGCGCGCTTCGAACCGGCGCGGTCGGAAAAGCAGTTTCGCCTGGGCCTGAACGACCTCGGCCAGACTCTCTGGCTGCCGGAACTCTACCGCCTGGTTGCCGCCAGGGCTCCCGGCGTCACTATCACCAGTTTTTATGCCAGCCGGGAGAAGGCCGTGGAGGCCCTCAAGGCCGGCGATATCGACCTGCTGGTGGATTCGCCCCAGGTCAATGCCCGGGAACTGGAGCAACAGCGCCTCGCGAGCCTGCGCTACGTGGTGACCATGCGCCCCGGTCACCCCCTGGCCGGGAGGAAACTTTCCCTCGCGGCCTATCTCGCCGCCGGGCATGTGCATGTCTCCGGTCGCCCGCGGGGGCGCGGCCACGCCGACATTGCGCTGCACGCCATGGGGCAGCGGCGCAGGGTGCCGATCCGGGTGCAGCACTACGCCGCGGCGCGGACCATCGCCGAGGACAGCGACCTGCTGTGGACAGTCCCGGAGGTCGTGCTGGCGGGCTCCGGCTGGCCGATGCTGGAGCCACCTTTCACTATCGATCCCCTGGTGCTGAACCTCTACTGGACCCGCGGGGCACAAGATGATCCCGGCAACCGCTGGATGCGCGAGTGCCTGGTTGAACTTGGCGGCAGGACCGGAGTCTTTGGTACAGGCGCTGCCTGAGTTGGTGTGGAAGAGGTATCGAGTAGAGGTAAATTGCCGGTATATCCGGCGTAGTCTAATCTTCTGGCACCTCGCCCTGCAGCATTCGGCCATCGCAGCAGCCTTGCTGCCACCAAAATCAGGAGAAGCTACATGAACAAGACCATTTTCAACTTGAAGGCGTTGGCACTGGCGGTCTGTGTCGGTGTCACTGCCTGTGCCGCTCCGGAGCAAAAGCCGCCGGCCGGTGTCACCTTTGACGGCTTGGAGCCGGTGCCGGAAGCGAAATTTGCCACCGTCTATAAAAAGCCGGGCGCGGATCTCAGCATCTACAAAACCTACGGCGTCGCCCCCTGTGAAGTAGCCTTCCGCAAGAACTGGCTGCGCGACCAGAACCAGAACCGCATTGACCTCACCAACAGGGTCACCAAGAAAGACGTCGACCGGATCAAGACCCAGCTGGGCGAGATGTGCACAGAGACCTTTACCAAGGCACTGCAGGCGCCGCCGCCCTATACCCTGGTGGAGGAGTTCACCGAAGGCGAGGAAGTTCTCGTACTGGCGCCGGCCATCATCAACCTGGATATCAACGCGCCGGACATCATGAGCCCGGGAATCAGTCGCAGCTATACCACGCAGTCCGGGGAAATGACCCTGCTGCTGGAGCTGAAAGACGCCACCACCGGGGATGTGCTCTACCGTATCGTCGATCGGCAGAAGGACTTCGACGACATGCAACTGCAGTGGACCAACTCGGTCACCAACCGCGCCGATGCCCAGCGCATTCTCAACCGCTGGGGGAAAGAACTGCGCGACGGGCTGGACAAGGTCACCGCTGCTGCCCAGTAACACCTGCGGGCGCCGAGACCGGCGCCCGGGTTCCTTTCAGGAGTCGAGGAATTTCCCCATGTCAGTGTTTGCAAGCCTTGTCAGAAAAATACGTATCCTGCCATTACTGTGCCTGCTGCTGCCGGTCCTGGCCTGGGGAGACGAACCGCTGGCTTCCTGGCAGGATGGCGGTGCAAAAACTGCCATCATTGCCTTCGTGGAGAAAGTATCCGATACAGCGTCACCGGGTTTCGTGCCTGCGGAACAGCGTATCGCCACGTTCGATAACGACGGTACCCTGTGGAGCGAACAGCCCCTGTACTTCCAGGGTATCTGGGCCCTCGACCAGATTCGCAAGATGGCCCCGTCCCACCCGGAATGGCAGCAGCAGGAACCTTTCAAAAGCGCGCTGGCCGGGGATATTCACGGGATGCTGGCCGGCGGCGAAGGGCCGCTGCTGAAAATGCTGATGGTGCCGCACGCCAACGTCACTGCCCATGACTTTGCCAGCGAGGTATCGGCATGGCTGGTTTCAGCGCGCCACCCCACCACAGGCATGCAATATACGGACATGGTGTTCCAACCCATGCTGGAGCTGATGGACTACCTGCGCGCCAACGATTTCAAGGTGTACATAGTCTCCGGCGGTGGTATCGATTTTATCCGGGTGTTTGCGGAGCAGCGCTACGGTGTGCCGCCCGAGCAGGTCATCGGTTCAACCGCCGACGCCCGTTTTGAAATGCGCGACGGGGTTCCCACCATCGTGAAGGAAGGCAAGATCACCCTGGTCGACGACAAGGCGGGCAAGCCGGTCGGCATCTACCGGCACATTGGCCGCCGTCCGATTTTCGCCGCGGGAAACTCCGATGGGGACATGCAGATGCTCGAATACACGACCATCGCCGAAGGACCCGACGACAAAACCCCGCGCTTTGGCCTGATCGTCCACCACACCGACGGGGAGCGCGAATTCGCCTATGACCGCCAATCCGCCATGGGCAAGCTCGACAAGGCGCTGGACGCGGCGCCGGAGCAGGGCTGGCTGGTGGTGGACATGAAGAAGGACTGGAAGCAGGTCTATCCGCCCGCGCAAGCGGACTGAGCCGATGATGCGGGGTTTGGCGCACAAGACGCTGCGCCGTTCATGGTCGGCCGGGCTGACGCCGCGGCCGGCTTACCAGGTGGAGCCGGCCTGGATATACACCGCGGTGTCCTCGGGGCCGCGGGCGACGTCGATACCCATGACAAAGCCGTAGCGGCGGGCAATCAGGTAGCGAAAGCCGGTGCCGTAACTGTCCACGTTGTCGGCATTGCTGATGTCCCCCCAGCTGTTGGCGGCGCGCCCGAGGCCGGTAAAGACACCGACCTTCCAGCGGTAACTCAGCTTGTAATCCAGTTGCACCTCGGTGACCGCGATGGCGGTGCCCTGGTAGCGGGATTTCGGAATGCCGCGCATGTCGATGAAAGGCGGCACATAGGGGGGCAGGCGTTCGCCGCCGGGCGCCTCAACGCCTTCCAGGTCAAGCCGCAGCCCGAGGTTCCACTTGTCGCCGAGTTCCCAGAAGTTCAGGCCGCTCAGCTGGTAGCTGTCGTAGTCGACGTCGCTGCCGATTGACCCGTCGAAAATCGTGTAATTGGCACTGTAGTAATAGCCGTGCTGGGGGTTGAAGGGATTGTCACGGCTGTCGTAGTCGATGACCGCGCCCAGCCCCGAGGTGGTGAAGCTGGTTTTCAGGTGGGTCCTGAAATAGTCCAGGATTGGCGGCGGCAGCGCCGAGAGATCCGGGGAACTGGCCAGGGATGCTTCCACCTTGCGGTACAGTTGTCGCGCACCGACAAAAATCCGGGTGTCGGGGACGCGGAACTTGATGTCCTGGAAGACGATCGGTCCCTCCAGGTTGAGTTCGATCGGCCGCGGCAGGTTTCCTATGCCGGGAAAGGAATAGAAGTCCAGGTTGGGAGAAACATAGGCCAGGAAGCCGCGGTAGCGGATGGTATCCCTGCGCCAGAAGCCCAGTTGGCCGAGCCCCGCGCCCCAGGTGCCGTTCTCGGTATAGGCCCCGCCGGCCAGTGTGATGTTGGCCGGCAGCATGGCCTGGTGGGCAGTGCGCTGCTGCCGCTGTTCCGCGGATTCATGAAAGAACAGGGCGCCCAGGGAAAGGCCGGTACCCACCGCGGGTTCGGTAATCAGGTTGGGAATCGGCAGGAACCCCAGCGGTACATCGGTCAGGAAACGGCTGACATCGACGTTGCCGTCCTCCGGGTCGGTCAGGTAGTCCCCGGAAAAGTCTGCCTGCGCAATGGCCGCGCCGAGGATGCCCGCAATGACCAGCGGGAAGTATTTTTTCATGGTGCCCACACCCCGGGCCGGAATTTGATATCGAGCTGGATATACGGGCTGGAATGCACGCTGAAATCGGTATCTTCCAGGCTGCCCGAATCGAGGCGCAGGCCGCGAAAACCGCCGATTCCTGTCTCCAGGCTGGCGTAGATACCCCCGGTCAGGCGGCGCTCTACGCTCACTCCCAGGTCCCAGGCGTCGAGGTTGAGGGCCACGTCGTCCTGCGTTCCCTGGGGCGAGACCGACCAGGAAGCGCCCGACGGGGAGACACCAATGCGGAACAGCCAGTCCTGGCTGGGCGCGTAGAGTACCGCCGGCCAGGGCATGATGGCGCTGAGCGTCCAGTGGTCGTCGAAGGCCCAGGTCGCTCCCAGGTAGGGAATGTAGAAATTGTCATCGGGCGCGATGTCGGCGTAGAAGCCAAAGGCCCACCACAGCCGCTCGCTCTGTACGTAGCGGCCAAACACGCCGCCCATGTACTGCCAGCTCCACTCCGCGTCGTCGAAGTCCGCCTTGTGCGCCAGTGGGAAGACGAAGGCGGCGGCCTGCCAGTCGTTGTTTACCTGGCGCAGCCAGCCCAGCGGCAGGCCGACACTGGCGACATTGAATTTGCCGTCACCGCCGTCGCGCACGCGGAACTCCGACCAGCTCACGTATTCGCCGATGATCAGCGCATCGCGCTCCCCGAGCAGCAGGGGCAGGGCCGCGGCCTGGGTCGCGGTGGTCAGGTCGTAATCGAACTTCGTGCCACGGGAGTCACTTTCCACCCGGGCATCGCCGTAGTGGCTGACGCCGGCGAAGGCCAGCGGCGGAAACGGTACGTTGGAACCGGAGCGCGCGAAGATGAATTCACTTTCCTCGAAGGCCCTGGTCTGCCGCGCCATCAGGCCGTCATCGGCTGCGGCCTGAAAAGGGAGGAACAGCGCGGCAGCCGCAAACCACAGGCATCCGGTTATGGCATTCCTGATCCCGATGGCAGGAGAGGCGGGGGAAATCAGAAATGCCAACGCGCGCTGACGCCTACCTGGTAGATAACTGAGGTGTCGTATTTGCCCTGCCAAGTGGGGGTGGTGATACGGGCCTCGCCGAGATCGGCGTAATTGAGATACCCGGAGAGACTGAGTTCATCGCTGTACATGTACTGGCTACCCAGCCCGACGTGTATCTGGCGGTCCAGCGGCATATCAGCAGTGCGGTAATCGGCATCCATGGGGTTGGTATCATAGGAGACACCCGCGGTCATGGTCCAGCGCTCGGTGACCACATACTCCATGCCCACGGCCACCTGTTGGGTGTCCCGTGCGTTGCGGTCGAGGCCGGCACCGGTGTTGGCGACGCTGACAAATACCTCGTCCATGGCGCTCCAGTCATCCCAGCCCAGGGTCAGGTCCAGCGCCAGCTTGTCAGTGAACTGATGGTAGAGCCCGACGCGGACAAACTGCGCCATCGTCAGGCTGGTATTGGTGTCTACTTCAACCGGCAGTTTCTTGAGAGAAAGATTGCCGTCAAAATCCGGGCTCATTTCGCTCTGGTACTTGATGCCGAGGCGGGTGCTGTCGGAAAACTGGTACAGCAGGCCCAGGGTGTAGGCGACCTCGCTGTCGGTGCCGTCGAGACGGGCGGTGCCATCCTCGCGCCCAGGCAACGGGTTGGGAATCCGCAGGCCCGTGTCCAGTGACGCAAAATACCATTGCATCGAGGCGCCCAGGGACAGCCGGTCAGTCACGCGATAGGCGGCGGTGGGGGCGAAGGTTGCGATCAGCAGGCTGCTGTCGATTGCCTGGTAGCGGCCCACCCAGTCCTTGTCGTAGTCCAGGCCAATGCCCGCCAGCCCGCTGAAATACATGCCTGCGCCCCACCTGTCGCTCTGGGTATCGTGCACGTAAAACAGGCCTCCGGCGGGGGAGAGAACCCCGGCATCGCCGCCATCGCCACCGCCCGGGCCGCCGGCGGGATCGCTGGTCTGGTCGAATTTGAGCGACGGCAGCAGTGCCGCGCCGGTCACCTGTAACTGGCTGCCCTTGAGGCGGGTGACGCTGGCGGGGTTGTGCAGGAGCGTGCTCGGTTCGTCGACGCCCGCGGCGGCGCCCGCAGAGGCGCGACCACCGGCGAAATCGCCGAATTCATTGAGCCACAGGCCACCGGCCAGGCTGTGCGGAATGTTGGCGAGGCTGGCAAGTGCCATGGCGGCCGTGAGGTGGTATTTGCGCATACTGGTTCGCCCCCTGTCATACATCGATAGCATGATTCCAGTCTCTGTCACGCGGCGTGGAAGTGGTGGTATATCGAGCCAGTATAGACCGCATCCGGGAATTCGGGAGGAAGAGTTGTCGGGGTGAAAATTTGCCGTCCGGGACTGCGCGACAGCCCGTCCATTGATGTCGCAGGAGAGGTCATCCCGTGCCGCATTGCGCGGCAGTTGCGACCCTGGCGAGGGGGGATTCTCCGCAGGCCCGGCAGGCTACGGGTGTTAACGCAGTGAATTGCAGCGCATAATACGCCCACTAAAAACAGGATACCGCAATAACATGCTGCAAATAACCGACGAACTGGCCCGTGGCCAACTACTGGTCAGCCGCGGGGAGGGCATCGCCCTGGTTGAGCTGAACCGGCCTGAACAGTATAACGCGCTCACTCTGGAGACCCTGGATGCCCTGCGTGAGGCCCTCGAATCACTGTCTGTGGACGAACAGGTAAACGCCATCGTGCTGACCGGCCGTGGCAAGGCTTTCTGCGCCGGACTGGATCTCAACGCCCTGGCTGAAGATAACAGCCTGCTCGCCCGCGACGACTTCCTCGGCTACGACACGC
This sequence comes from Haliea sp. E17, assembly GCF_048323675.1. NCBI lineage: Bacteria > Pseudomonadati > Pseudomonadota > Gammaproteobacteria > Cellvibrionales > Halieaceae > Haliea > Haliea sp. E17. The sequence continues at coordinate 625,917 of NZ_JBLWFK010000002.1, read as the reverse complement.
CCCTGCTGCGCGCCTTCTCCCGCTGTCGCAAGCCCCTGATCGCCGCGGTCAACGGCGTCGCTGTCACCGGTGGCTTTGAACTGGCTCTGGCCTGCGACTTTATCTACGCCTCGGAAAAGGCCCGCTTCGCCGACACCCACGCCCGGGTCGGGCTGATCCCGGGTTGGGGCCTGTCGCAAAAGCTGCCACGGCTGGTGGGCATAAACCGGGCGCGGGAGATCAGCTTCACCGGCGACTATTTCGGCGCCGCCGAGGGCAGTGCCTGGGGCCTGGTAAACCGGGTGTTTGCCCCGGAGGAATTAGTCGCGGCCTCCCTTGCCTGCGCCCGCGATATCGCCACCTGTATTCCCGATACCCTGCAGCGTATCAAGGCCCTGATGAACGACGGCTGGGACACCAGCCTGGCCGATGGCCTGGAACTCGAGGGCCGGCTGTCCCGCGATTACAACAGCCGGGTCGATGTCTCGGTCATGGAGGAGCGCCTCGCCCAGCTGCGCCAGCGCAGCAAAAAGGCCTGAGACAGCCCCCGACCCCTTATTCAACTAATTGCATAGGAGGCAAAACCCATGTGGTACGCCATTTTGAGCCAGGATATTGACGACAGCCTGGCCCTGCGACAGGCCAATCGGCCCGCCCATCTGGCGCGGCTGGAAGAACTGGTAGAGCAGGGCCGCCTGCTGGTCGCTGGCCCACACCCCGCCGTCGATTGTGAAACTCCCGGCGAAGCGGGGTTCACCGGCAGTCTGATTATCGCCGAGTTCGATTCGCTGGAGGCTGCGCAGGCCTGGGCGGAGGCGGACCCCTACGTGATCAATGGCGTGCACAGCAGCGTCAAGGTCAAACCCTTCAAGCAGGCACTGCCCTGAAATCAGCTGCAGGAACAAATGCAATGACAGACGCGGTACGGCCCCGACGTTCCATACTCTACATGCCGGGCTCGAATGCGCGGGCCATGGAAAAAGCCCGCAGCCTGCCCGCGGACGGTTTGATCCTCGACCTGGAAGATGCGGTGGCGCCGGAGGCCAAGGCCAGTGCCCGGGAGCAGGTGATCAGCGCGCTGAAACAGGGTGGTTTTGGCCAGCGGGAACTGATCGTCAGGGTCAACGCTCAGGGCACCGAGTGGTGGCGCGATGACCTGGCCGCGCTGGCCACGGCGCGCGTCGAACCGGATGCAATCCTGTTCCCCAAGATCGATTCCCCCGAGCACCTGCTGGTGGCCATTGACGCGCTGGACTCCGCCGGCTGTGTCGACAGCATCCCGGTCTGGATCATGGCCGAGACGCCGCGCTGCATCCTGCAGATCTACGCCATCGCCAGTGCGCACCCGCGGCTGGCCGGCATCGTACTGGGGACATCGGACCTGGCCAAGGATACCCGCGTGCGCCACACACCCGATCGTCTGGGTTTTATCGCGGCGCTCAACCTGTGCGTGTACGCGGCGCGGGCCAACGGGTTGGTAGTGATCGACGGTGTTCACCTCGACCTGGAGGACGACGCGGGGCTGGCGGCCGCCTGCCTGCAGGGGCGCGACCTGGGTTTCGACGGCAAGAGCCTGATCCATCCGCGACAGATCGAAGCGGCGAATACTGCTTTCGCGCCCGACGCGGCAGAACTGGCCAGCGCCCGGCAGATCATCGATGCCCACGAGGCAGCCAGCGCAGCAGGGCAGGGGGTGGTGGTGGTCAATGGCCGCCTGGTCGAGGCCCTGCACGTGGAGGAGGCCCGGCGCACCCTCGCCCTGGCCGCAGCGATAGCCGCCCTGGGTGAAGACCAATAACAACACAGGAGAAGCAGTGAGTTGAACACGCAGAGCAATTCAGGTGGGAACCCGATAGAGTGCACGACGATGCCGGCCCTGTTGCACAGTATCGCCGCCGCCTATGGCGACGAGACTGCGATGGTCTACCAGGATGATGCGGGCCGGGAGACGTCCATCAGCTTTGCCGGACTGGAGCAGCGCTCCGCGGAACTGGCGCGGGGGCTGGTGGCGCGGGGCGTGGGCAAGGGCACCCGGGTCGGTTTTATTTACGGCAATTCACCGACTTTCGCCGTCCTGTTCGCGGCGATCACCCGTGTCGGCGCCATTGCGATTCCCATCAGTACCCTGATCAAGTCCAACGAACTGGTGCGGGTGTTGCGCCAGTCCGATGTCGCCGGCCTGGTAGTGCAACGCAATCTGCTGGGCAAGGACTATGTCGGGCGCATGGTCGATGCGCTGCCGGATCTGGCGAATGCTCCCGGTCCCGAGTTGCGCCTCGAGGATGTACCTTACCTGCGCTGGATTGTATCCGACGGCGAGGCCCTGCCGTCCTCCGTCCGCAGCTGGGACTGGCTGGAGGGTGGCGCGCAGGACATTTCGGAGGGGCTGCTCGCGGTTATCGAAGCCGAGGTCTATCCCACTGACCAGGTGATGGAAATCTATACTTCCGGCTCCATGGCAATGCCCAAGGGGGTCAGGCACAATCAGGGCCCGCTGCTATCCCGCGCCCGCTATATCCACTCGATGCAGCCCCTCAAGCGCGGCGACGAGCAGGCGGTGCTCATGCCCATGTTCTGGATTGGTGGGTTAATCATGTATTTCATGCCCAACCTGCTGGCCGGGGTGCGCACCCGCTGCGCCGATCGTACGCTCAGTGACAGCCGCTTCGCGATGGGCTCGGTGCCGGCAAAGGGCGAGGTCATGGCGCCGCCCGAGGGTTGGCCGGTCTGGGCGCTGGGCATGACCGAGACCATCGGACCCTATTCCTACGGCGATGAGTTGCGGGTACCTGGCTACCCCCTGTGTCCGCCCCTCGACCATTTTGCCGAGGGTTTCGAGGTGCGGGTCGCGGACCAACAGGGTAATCCGATGCCCGAGGGCGAGCGCGGTGAAATCCAGGTTCGCGGTTACGCGCTGACGCCGGGACTGCACAAGCTGGAGCGGGAGGGCTATTTTACCGCCGACGGTTTCTACCACACCGGCGACATGGGCATTCGCCAGGGCGAGCGAATCCTGTTCGTCGGTCGCGACGGTGACATGATCAAGACCGCCAGCGCCAATGTCTCACCCGCGGAAGTGGAGATGGAGCTGCAGGATCTCGAGGGGGTACACACCGCCTATGTGCTGGGCATACCCGACGAAGAGCGCGGCCAGTTGGTGGTCGCGGCGGTGGTTCCCCGGGATGGCGCCGTGCTGGAGGCGGAAGCCCTGCAGGCAGAACTGCGGGACCGCCTGTCGTCCTTCAAGGTGCCGCGCGCTATCGTATTTATCAGCCGGGAAGAAATTCCCATGTTGCACAGCAACAAGGTAGCCCGCCGCCAACTGGCGCAGATGCTCGCTGAGCGCCTGGGCCGGGCCGCCTGATACCGCGCCAGAACCCGGAGCGGGGCGGGGGAGCCACTGCTGTGGCAACCCCCGCCGGCTGGATTGATTTGCCGGCCAGATGATAGTATCTGCTATCTAATAGCGATGCCCCTGCCGGGCTCTCGCATCACCCTGGTAGCCCCCTGAACAGGCCGACACAATGAATAATGACAAGCGACAGCTGGTAGCGGACTTCTTCCGCGCCCTCGGCAGGGGCGACGACCTCGGCCCCTATATCACCGACGATATGAGCGCGTGGATCGTCTCATCCGGCGATGCGGACCGGGAGCGCTTCCTGCAGGGGGTCAGCTTTCTCGCGTCTATCTTCAATGGCTCGCTGACCTATCATATCGACGCCCTGACCATCGAGGACGAGCGTGTCGCGGCGCAGGTAACCTCCACCGGTACTCTCAGCAACGGTGATGATTTCCGCAACGACCACGTGTTCCTGTTTCGCATTCGCGATGACCGGGTCGCGTGGCTGGGCGAGTTCATGAACCAGAACACAGTGAACGAGAAAATCCTGCCCCTGTTGCAGGCGGCGATGTCCCAGGGGGCGTAACCGCGGTCCTGAACACCTGTCACGCATTACGACCAGGCCAACGATCCGACAGTTTATGCGGGATTCGTGGAGATATTGGCAAAATCCCGCGGCGCCCTGGCTAGCCGGGAATGCGTGGCAACGAGGTTGCGTGCGAAAGGTGAGATCAGGGCTTTTTTAATGGTATTGTCTCAACCCAATTATTTCGACGGGAGAAAACAACATGCAAATCAATAACGATACCGCCGCAATTGTAACTGGCGGCGCCTCCGGTTTAGGCCGCGCGGCCGCCACAGCACTCGCTGGTGTCGGTATCAAGGTCGCCATTTTCGACCTGAACGAGGAAGTAGGGCAGCAGGTTGCTGAGGAACTCGGTGGGGTTTTTTGCAAGGTCAACATCCTCGACGAGGACAGTGTCCTGCAGGGCTTTGAGAAAGCGCGCGCCGCCCATGGGCAGGAGAGGGTGCTGGTGCACTGCGCCATGGCCAGCAAGGGCGGGAAAACCGTCGGCAGGGACAAGGAAAATGGCGGATTCAAGCGCATGTCCACCGAGGACTTCGCATTCTCCGCAGAGGGAATCCTGGTCGCCAGCTATCGCGTGGCCTCAATTTCGGCACTCGGCATGGCGGAACTGGAGCCCCTGGAAGACGGCGAGCGCGGGGTGATTACCCTGACCTCCAGCGCCGCTGCGCAGGATGGCCAGATCGGGCAGGTCGCCTATGGCGCCAACAAGGCAGGCGTTAATGGCCTGGTTCTGCCGATGGCCCGTGACCTCATGGATCTCGGCATCCGTGTCAATTCGATCATGCCGGGGATTTTTGCTACGCCGCCCATGCTGAGTGTACCCGAGAAAGTGCTTGAAGTTCTGGCCGCCTCCGTGCCTTTCCCGAAGCGCCTGGGCAAGCCGGAGGAATTTGGCTCGCTGGCCCTGGAACTGGTGCGAAACTCCTATTTCAACGGCCAGTGCCTGCGTCTCGACGGCGCTATCAGGATGCCGCCGCGCTGAGGCACTAAGCCCGGACTGTTCATAGATTTACAGGCTCCAGTCATCAGCATTGGAGCCGCCAACCCCAAAGTCCTTTTTGATACCAGCCTTCTTCAACGTTTCAATAGTTGCTGCTTATTGGAATTTGCGACTGCCTGATAGCGGTAATGTGGTATGGGCTCCCGATTTTTCGTATCGGCACCGGCTGTCAGAGTCGGCCGTCATTCCCTGATTGCATCGAGGATGGTCTGCTAGCCGTCCTTTTTATACAGCGACATACATTCATACGACCTCGACGGCGATTTGCTGTCGCAGGTTTGCCCCTAGTTCGATTGTCTCACGAGCGTGACATTCAGGCAGTTAACCTGTCTGCACAGCCAATTCCTTCTGAAATCTCTTAAACAGGGAATAAGGCGCGGAATTTCGCTTGTCCCGCGGCGTGGATAGAATTATCCACATTGCGCATAATATATATTATGTTAAATAATATATTTGCCCGCATATTTGTCCACAGCCCTCTTCCAGCCAGGGCCTGCTGTCTGTTGATTGAAAGATGGATACTGTGGATTGAAAGACCAGTGATCCCGAAACGGCCTGGCGCTCCAGGTTATGCGGAGGCCCCGCTTGGGTCCTGTGAGCGGGTAACGGACTGAACCGGGCGAAACCGGATTGGACGCTAGGTTCGGATTTGGCGTTCGCTTTCGCCGTCTACGGGTGCTGGCGCGACCTCGGGAGCTTTCGGGCCACGTTGTGGCGGAAAAGGTTTGCGTAGCCGCCTTGACGCCTGCCGTGAGCACGCGCCCGGTTCACTACAAGGCATCCAGCAACACTGAGTAATGGCAGGCAGCCGGGATTTTGCCCCTGTTGACGGGCGGCTCAGTAGAGGTGGCTCGAAGTATCAGCCAGAGTCCTGCCGACAATCGGCTCATCGGTCACCCTGACCACCCCTGCCCTCGCAATGAGTGATTGCCCTTTTCCAGGAGCAAAAAAAAGCCGGCCTCAGGGAGGCCGGCTTGTGCTGTGCGCCCGATAAGGCGCTGGCTGTTCAGGCGCGGTCAATCACACCGACAGTGAACCCAGCAGGTCGTTGAAGGTGCCACTGGGGCGCATGGCCGCGGCAGCCTTGACCGGATCGGCGTGGTAGTAGCCGCCGATATCGACCGGTTCGCCCTGCACGCTGTTCAGCTCAGCGACGATCTTCTGCTCGTTGGCGCCCAGTTGTTCTGCCAGCGGCTTGAAGACCTTTGCCAGTTCCGCGTCGTCAGTCTGGTTTGCCAGTTCCTGCGCCCAGTACATGGCCAGGTAGAAGTGGCTGCCGCGGTTATCCAGCTCGCCAACCTTGCGCGAAGGTGACTTGTTCTCCTCCAGGATGTGGCCGGTGGCCTTGTCCAGCGCCTGGCCCAGTACGCGGGCTCGCGGGTTGTCGTACTTCATGCCCATGTCGTCCAGGGAGGCCGCCAGTGCCAGGAACTCGCCCAGCGAATCCCAGCGCAGGTGGTTTTCCTCGACCAGCTGCTGCACGTGTTTCGGCGCGGAACCACCGGCGCCGGTTTCGTACAGGCCACCGCCGGCCATCAGCGGAACGATGGACAGCATCTTTGCGGAGGTTCCCAGTTCCATGATCGGGAACAGGTCGGTGAGGTAGTCGCGCAGCACGTTGCCGGTGACCGAAATGGTGTCGCGGCCGCGGATAGCGCGCTCCATGGATTCGCGGATCGCGCTGTTGTAATCCATGATGCGAATGTCGAGACCCGCCAGGTCGTGGTCCTGGAGATAGGTGTCGACCTTGGCCTTCAGCTGCATGTCGTGGGCGCGCTCCGGGTCCAGCCAGAAGATTGCCGGGGTATCGGAGTTGCGGGCGCGGGTCACGGCCAGCTTGACCCAGTCGCGGATCGGCGCATCCTTGGTCTGGCAGGCGCGCCAGATATCGCCCTGCTCCACTTCGTGCTGGATCAGCACGTCGCCAGTGGCGGCATCGACAACCCGCATGGTGCCATCGGCCTTCATCTCGAAGGTCTTGTCGTGGGAACCGTACTCTTCCGCCTTCTGGGCCATCAGGCCGACGTTGGGGATACTGCCCATGGTGGTCGGGTCGAAGGCGCCATTGGTTTTGCAGAAGTTGATCACTTCCTGGTAGATGCGGGCGTAGGTGGACTCCGGCATAACCGCCTTGGTGTCCTTCTGCTTGCCGTCGCGGCCCCACATCTGGCCGGAGTTGCGGATCATGGCCGGCATGGAGGCGTCGACAATTACGTCGCTCGGGATGTGCAGGTTGGTAATGCCCTTGACCGAGTCGACCATCGCCATCTCAGGCCGCCCGGCGTAGCAGTCGTGGATGTCCTGCAGGATTTCTTCCTGCTGGGATTTGGGCAGCTGCTTGATCTTGTCGTACACGCTGGAAAGGCCGTTGTTCGGGTTGACGCCAATCTCGTGGAAGGTCTCGCCCCACTTGTCGAACAGGTCCCGGTAGTAGACGGTCACGGCATGGCCGAAAACGATCGGGTGGGACACCTTCATCATGGTGGCCTTGACGTGCAGGGACCACATGACACCGCTTTCCTTGCAATCGTTGAGGGTCTCTTCGAAGAAGGCGCGCAGTTTGGCGGCGCTCATGAACATGCCGTCAAACACTTCGCCATCCAGCAGGGAAAGCTCCTTCCTGACCTCGACGCTGCCGTCCTTGCCGACAAACTCGATACGCACGGCGCCGGCCTGCGGCATGGTGAAGGACTGTTCGCTGGAGAAGAAATCGCCGCCGCGCATGTAGTCGGCGTGGGACTGGGAGGCCTTGCTCCATTTGCCCATGGAGTGCGGGAACTTGCGGGCGAAGGCTTTCACCGCCGGTGGCGCGCGGCGGTCGGAGTTGCCCTCCCGCAGAACCGGGTTGACAGCGCTGCCAAGGATTTTGCTGTATCGGGCGTTGTACTCTTTCTCTTCGTCGTTCTTCGGCTCTTCCACGTACTCCGGCACGTCGTAACCCTGGGACTGGAGTTCGGCAATGGCGGCGCGCAGCTGCGGGACAGAGGCGCTGATATTGGGGAGCTTGATAATGTTGGCGTCGGGGTCCTGGGTCAGTTCGCCCAGCTCGGCCAGTGCATCGGGAACGCGCTGCTCTTCGCTCAGGCGCTCCGGGAACGCGGCCAGTACACGCGCCGCGACAGAAATGTCACTGGTGTCAACTTCGATGCCGGCGGCGGCAGCGAAAGAACGCACGATAGGCAGCAGGGAGTGGGTGGCCAGTGCCGGTGCTTCGTCCGTGATGGTGTAGATGATTTTCTGGTTTGAAGTCGTCATTCTTTTCCCAAGTGGTGAGTGGATGATGTGGCCGACGAAACCCGGAAAGGGAGACTTTTGGTCACCCTGTCGAGCCTTATGTTCAGGGGTCTGTGAACAATTCCTGGGGAGGCAAACGCTGCAGGAAGTATTCGCAGGTTTCTATGGTACGGGTAGTTTGGAGCGTCGGTATTGTACCGAAATAACTGGCTTCGTTGTATGGGCAAATGCGGATGATGGGCGATTTTTTGTCCGCAACGGCGCGGGCGTGGATTACTCAGGTGGCGGCGCTGCCATGCCGGCGCAGGGAAACGGGTACCGATTTGAATTGCGGGGTATGGCTGCGCGGGTCACAGAGCCGGGATGTGAGGATGTTCGCCTCCGGGTAGTAAGCCGCCACGCTGCCCGCTGGCAGCTCGGCCAGCTTGACCTGGACGGCCAGCATTTCCCCCCAGTCGGAGGACAGGTCGACCGTCTCGCCCTCTCCCACCCCGATTTCGAGCGCATCCTGCTGACTGATGAACACGATCCAGCGATGGCTGGTGCCCCGGTAGCTGTCCGCCTGCTCGTAGATGATGGAATTGAATTGTCCTTCGCTGCGCAGCGTCATGAGGGTGAAGTCGCGCAGGTTGGCCGGGTCGCTTGCGGGCCCCGGCGGGGTCCTGAAGCGGGCCCTGCCATCGCTGGTATTGAACTCGGGGCTGTGTTTGATCCGTCCGCGGATATGGAACTCCTGCCGGGCGACATCGATGCTGGCCAGTTCCTCCATACCCGGCACTACCCTGGCGATCGCCTGCCGCACCTTGCCATGCAACTTGAACTGCTGGAAATCGACCGGCGAGCCGGCCAGCACCCGGGTCGCGAGGTCGGCGAGGATCGAGATCTCGGAGCGCACCGAGGCTATCCGGGTGATGCCGCCGTCGCTGAGCCGCACATAGTTGAACATCGATTCCTGGGTGGTCGGTTCGGGCTCCTCGTCCCGGGCGCATACCGGCAGGATGATAACTTCCCCCGCGTCTACCCCGGTGACGTGGCCCCGGTTCAGGGTGGTGGTCAGGAACAGCTTGAAGCCGATGTTGTCGAGGGCCTGTTGCGCCCAGGCGCTGTCCGGTGTCGCTTCGTACAGGTTGCCGCCCAGCAGCAGTGCCGCGTCGATCTCGCCGCGGTGCGCCGCCTCCAGTGAGGCGAGGGTGTGCATGCCGGGCGAGCGCGGCAGGCTGACGCCGAAGGTATCCTGTATGCGCTGGAAAACCTCTTCAGCAAGCACCGGTTTTACCCCGATGGTGCCGATGCCCTGCACATTGCTGTGGCCGCGCAGCGGCAGCAGGCCGGCGTGGGGCTTGCCCACCATGCCGCGCAGCAGGGCGAGGTTGCTGATCCACTCGATATTCTCCACGCCGTGGCGGTGGTGGGTCATGCCCATGCCCCAGGCGAAGATGCAGTTTTCCGATTGCAGGTAGGCTTCGGCAACGGCATCCAGGTCCTCGCTGGCGATCCCGCAGGTCTCCAGCAGCGTGCTTTTATCGACGCTTTGCAGGTAGCGCTCGAAGGCCGGGTAATCGCTGCAATACCGCTCGATAAATGACATCGCTGTCCCGCCCCGCTCCACCACGGTTTTGGCCAGCGCGGTAAACAGGGCGATGTCGGTGCCGATGCGCGGCTGCAGGTAGAAACTGGCAATCTCGTCGCCGCCCTTCAACAGGGAACTGGGCATTTTCGGCGCCGCGAATCGCACCAGTCCCGCCTCCCGCAGCGGGTTGATCACGACGACCTGGCCCCCGCGGCGACGCAGTTCAATCAGTTTGTGCAGCAGGCGCGGGTGATTGGAGGCCGGGTTCGCACCGATCAGGAAGAACAGGTCACAGCCCTTGAGGTCAGCCAGCTCGACCGTCGCGGTGCCGGTGCCAATGGTCGAGGCCAGCGCTTCGCCGGTTGCCTGGTGGCAGTAGTAGGAGCAGTTGCTGATGTTGTTGGTGCCGTAGAGCCGGGCCAGCAACTGCAGGACAAAACCGGCCTCGTTGGAGGAGCGCCCGGAGCTGTAGAAAAAGGACCTGTCGGGGCGGGTTTTGCGGAAGGCGTCGGCGGCCCGCGCCAGGGCCCAGTCCCAGTCGACCTCCCGGTAGCGGTCCTCCCCGGCCGCCTTGTACAGCGGCTGGCCGAGGCGGCCGAGGTGCTCGAGCTGGTGGGCGGACAGCTCCCGGAATTCGGTGAGCGTGTGCGCAAAGACCTCCCCGGGTATCGGTTGCTGAATGTCGGTGGACTGGGCCTGTACACTTTTATTGCAGACCGAGGGAAACTCGTCGAGTTCGTTGGTCATGCCGCCACGCTGCCCGCCCATGCCAAGCCCGCAGGCCTTGCAGGCATTGTGGGACTTGAGCGCCCGCGCCGAATTGATCAGGCCGATACGGCGCGCCGTATTCAGGGTATACAGTATTTTCTTGCCGCCGCCACCCACCTGGGCCATCGGGCATTCTCCAGTCCGGTTTTCTTTGTTCCAGCGTTTCCGGCCCTCGCAGCGAGCGGGATTGTCGCTGTTGACCAACACATTATACGCGGTGACCCGCGCTGCGCTAAGATGGCAGCCTTTGGCCCTCCCGCGCAATGCACAGGACAGCAGCAGCCGATGCAACTGATCGAAAACGGCAGGATTTTCACCGGCGAGCAACATCTCGAGGGATACAGCCTGTTGCTCGAGAACGGGCGCATCGCTGCGCTGCTGCCCCGCGCCCAGGCGCAGGCCATCACAGCGTCGCGCTACGACCTGCAGGGGGGCACCCTGCTCCCGGGGTTTATCGACCTGCAGGTCAACGGCGGCGGCGGAGTCCTCTTCAATGACAGCCCGGATATCGGGACCTTGCGCATCATGGGCGAGGCCCATCGACAATTCGGCACGACGGGATTCCTGCCGACACTGATTTCCGCCGACCTCGACACCATGCGCCGGGCCATTGCCGCGGTCGATGAAGCTATCGCACAGGAGGTGCCGGGCGTGCTCGGCATCCACCTCGAGGGGCCCCTGCTGAACCCGGATCGGCGCGGCATCCACGACGCCCGGTGGTTCCGCCAGCTGGATGAGGAACTGTTCAGCCTGCTGACCCGGCAATCCCCGGGCTGCACCCTGGTCACGATCGCTCCGGAGTGTTGTCGCCCCGAACAAATACGCCGGCTGGCAGAGCATGGCGTGATTGTTGCCGCCGGTCACACCGGGGCCAGTTACGAGCAGGTCTGCGACGCCATGGATGCCGGGCTCACCGGCTTTACCCACCTGTTTAACGCCATGTCGCCCCTGCAGAGTCGGGCGCCCGGTGCTGTCGGCGCTGCGCTGGCGGCGGATCGCGGCTGGTTCGGCATTATCGCCGACGGCTATCACGTACACCCCGCGGCCCTGCGGGTTGCCGTGCGCGCCCGGGAAGCGGGGGCGGCGCTGCTGGTCACCGATGCCATGCCCACGGTGGGTAGCGACCTCACGCAATTTGAACTGGGCAGCGAGTCGATTTCCCTGTGCGATGGCCGGCTGCTGAATCCCGGGGGTACCCTGGCGGGTTCGCACCTCGACATGCTGGCTGCGGTCAACAACGCCGCTGCCTTTGCCGGCATCGACTGGTTCGAGGCGGCGCGTATGGCAAGCCTGTATCCGGCCCGCGTCCTCGGCCTCGAGGACCAGCTGGGACGCCTTGCACCGGGCTATCGCGCCAACCTCCTGGCCCTCGATAGCCAGGGTTCGCCACGCGCTTCCTGGGTCGCGGGCCTGCAAGGTGATTGCGTGACAGAATTCGCACAGTGAACTTGTCGCCTGAGCTACACTCAAACTAATCGCTGTATGCGTCTTGAACACGGTCCCGTCGAGGGGTAAGTTAGTGAACGCTGTCCTGATAACGCGGTTGATAATATCCAGATGAAATTGCAAATGCTGCGGGCGCCCGTCCGCCCTCTCCTCCTGACGTTCTGCCTGCTCGGTATTTCACTGCCCAGCCAGGCGCTGATCGAATACACCGACCAGCAGCGGGATACGATTGTCGAGCTCGTCGAACAACTGGAAGAGAACCACTACTCCAAGCTGCCCTACGACGACACCCTGTCCGCCCAGCACCTGGATGCCTATATCGATGCGCTGGATGGCGGCAAGATGTTCTTTACCGCCCAGGATATTGCCGAGTTCCAGCAGTACCGCAACAAGATGGATGAGGAACTGCACAAGGGTAACCTCGATGCAGGTTATGCGATTTTCAACCGTTTCCAGCAGCGCCTGGAAACCCGCCTGCAGGACCTCATCGACAGCATGCCGGAGCGGGTTGCCGCGATGGATTTCAGCATCGATGAGTACTACGACCTGGACGTAGAGGATCGCGACTGGGCGACCAGTGAAAAGGAACTGGACGACCGCTGGCGCAAGCATCTCAAGAACCAGGTACTCAGCCTGAAGCTGGCCGACAAGGCGCTGGAGGATATCCCGGAGACCCTCACCCACCGTTACCAGAACCAGCTCAACCGGGTGAAGCAGTACAACAGCCAGGACGTGTTCCAGATCTACGCCAACGCCCTGACCGAGCTGTACGACCCGCACACCAACTACTTCTCCCCGCGCCGCTCGGAGAATTTCAACATCAACATGCGCCTGTCGCTCGAAGGCATCGGCGCAGTGCTGCAGGCGGAGGACGAGTACACCAAGGTGGCCCGCCTGGTGCCCAAGGGCCCGGCGGACAAGCAGGGTGAGCTGAAACCCTCCGACCGTATTGTCGGTGTCGGCCAGGATGACGACGGGGATATCGTCGACGTGATCGGCTGGCGCCTGGATGACGTTGTCGACCTGATTCGCGGCCCCAAGGGCTCCACCGTGCGCCTGCAGGTGATTCCCGCCAAGGCCGCTGCCGATGAGCGCAAGACCGTCACCATCGTCCGCAATGAAGTGAAGCTGGAGGAACAGGCGGCGCAGAAGAAGGTGCTGGAGATCCCCAGCGGCGATGAAACGCTGAAGATCGGGGTAATTGATATCCCCGCCTTCTACATTGACTTCGAAGCCATGCGTCGCGGGGATGACAGCTACAAGAGCACTACCCGGGATGTGAGCAAACTGCTCGGCGAGCTGCAAACCGAGGGAATCGACGGCCTGGTTATCGACCTGCGCAACAACGGCGGCGGTTCCCTGCAGGAGGCCAACGAACTGACCGGCCTGTTCATCGAGTACGGGCCAACCGTACAGATCCGCCACTCCTCCCGCCGGGTCTGGCGCGACGGCAAGCGCCTGAAGAGCAATTTCTATGAGGGCCCGCTGGTGATCCTGATCAACCGGCTCTCAGCCTCCGCCTCGGAGATTTTTGCCGGCGCCATCCAGGACTACGAGCGCGGCATCATCGTCGGCGATCGCTCCTTCGGCAAGGGCACCGTCCAGACCCTGACCCCGCTGACCGAAGGCCAGCTGAAGATCACCGAGAGCAAGTTCTACCGCATCTCCGGTGACAGTACCCAGCACCGTGGCGTCATTCCGGACATCGCTTTCCCCTCCCTCTACGATCCGGAGGAGATCGGCGAGAGCGCCCTCGACCACGCCCTGCCCTGGGACCAGATCAACCCCGTGCGCCACCGCCGCTACAACGACCTGAGCACGGTGCTGCCGCGGCTGACCTCGCTGTTTGAGGAACGCAGCCACAACAACCCGGATTTCATCTACCTCGAGGACCAGATCGGCCTGGCAGAGGAAAACCGCGGGTTGACCTCCCTGCCCCTCAACGAGAAAGCCCGCATCGCCATGCGCGACCAGCAGAAAGCCGAGGCCCTGGCGATCGTCAACAAGCGTCGCGCTGCGCTGGGCGAAGAACCGCTGGCTAACCTCGACGACGAAGACGCAGAAGCCGCCGATGACGAACTGGCGGTCGAGGCCGGCGTCGAGCAGGCAGCAGATGAAGAAGAGGAAGATGACGATGTCCTGCTGCAGGAGGCAGGCAACGTGCTGGTGGATGCGCTGGTGATGAAGCAGGAGCGCTTCGCTATGCACGAGGAACCCAAGTAAGCGAACTCCCTGCCGGGAGGCCCCTCAGGCCTCCCCGAACCAGGCCAGTGACTGGTGCAGTTGCACCACACTGCCAACGATGATCAGCGTGGGCGCCTTTGGTTGCTCGCGCTCCACTACCCCGCCTATCGTTGCCAGCGTCCCGGTCAGGACCCGCTGCTCGTCCAGCGTGGCGCGTTCCACCACCGCCACCGGGGTGTCGCCACTGCGGCCGTGAGCGGTCAGTTGTGCGCAGATCTGCGGCAGGCCTACCAGGCCCATGTAGAACACCAGGGTCTCGGTGGTGGAGCGGAATGAATCCCAGTCGAGATTGCTGCTGCCATCCTTGAGATGCCCGGTGACGAAGCGCACCGACTGGGCGTGGTCGCGGTGGGTCAGTGGAATGCCCGCGTAACAGGCTGCGCCACTGGCGGCAGTGATGCCCGGCACCACCTGGAAGGGTACCCGGTGCTGTGCCAGCAATTCGATTTCCTCGCCGCCGCGGCCAAAGATAAACGGGTCCCCGCCCTTCAGGCGCACTACCCGCTTGCCCTCCAGCGCCAGGTCGAGCAGCAGCTGGTTGATCTGTTCCTGGGGTACCGCGTGGTCCGCGCGGCGCTTGCCGACATAGATCATCTTCGCGTCGCGGCGGGCCATTTCCAGTATCGGCGCAGACACCAGGGCGTCGTACAGCACCACGTCCGCGCTCTGCAACAGGCGCACCGCCTTGAACGTCATCAGGTCCGGATCGCCGGGCCCTGCCCCCACCAGGTAGACCTCGCCGGTGTACAGGCCGTCGGTCTCGGCCAGGCGCTGCTCCAGCAGCTCCTGCGCGCGCTGTTCGCGGCCGGCCATGACCTGCTCGCCGATGGTGCCCTCCATCGCCTGCTCCCAGAACAGGCGGCGCGGGGTATCTTCGGGCAGGGCCGTCTTGACCCGGTCGCGAAAACGGCCGGCAAACTGCGCCAGCCGGCCATAGGCCGCCGGGACCAGGGACTCGATTTTGCGCCGCAACAGGCGCGCCAGCACCGGCGACTGCCCGCTGCTGCTGATGGCGATCAACAGCGGGTCGCGGTCGACAATCGAGGGGAATATGAAGCTGCACAGCTCGGGTGAATCCACCACGTTGACCGGCAGGTTGAGCCCACCGGCGTCCCGGGAGACCTGGGCATTGACAGCGCTATCCGGCGTCGCCGCCACCACCAGGGTGCTGCCGGCGAGGTCCCCGGAAGCGTAGGCCCGCTGCTGCCACTTTCCCCCGTGTTGCGCCAGTAGCTGTTGCAGTTCACCGGTGGCCTCGGGCGCGATGACCGTCAGTTGCGCCCCCGCGCGGCACAGCAGGCGCGCCTTGCGGGTGGCGACAATCCCGGCGCCGACCAGGGTAACCGGGGCGTCCTGCAGGGAGAGACAGACCGGCAGGTAGCGCATGGTCAGGGACTCAGGACTTCAACGCCGCCCATGTAGGGCTGCAGGGCCAGAGGTACCGTGATGCTGCCGTCCGCCTGCTGGTAGTTCTCCATGATTGCCACCAGTGTCCGGCCGACGGCGAGGCCGGAGCCGTTGAGGCTGTGAAGCAGTTCCGGCTTGCCGGTTTCCGGGTTGCGCCAGCGCGCCTGCATGCGGCGCGCCTGGAAGTCGCCGAAGTTGCTGCAGGAGGAAATCTCGCGATAGGTGTCCTGCGCCGGCAGCCAGACCTCGAGGTCATAGGTCTTGCGCGCGGAGAAGCCGATATCGCCGCTGCACAGCAGCACCTTGCGATAGGGCAATTCCAGCCGCTGCAGTACCTGTTCGGCGTGACCGGTGAGTTCTTCCAGCGCGGCGTCGGACTGGCCGGGACGCACCAGTTGCACCAGCTCGACCTTCTCGAACTGGTGCTGCCGAATCATGCCCCGGGTGTCGCGGCCGTAGCTGCCCGCCTCGCTGCGAAAACAGGGCGTGTGGCAGGTGAAGCGCACGCCCTGTCCGCCCAGTTCGCCGTCCTCGAAGATGCGGTCGCGGGCGACGTTGGTCACCGGCACCTCGGCGGTGGGGATCAGGTAGTAGCCCTGCTCCCCCTCCAGCCGGAACAGGTCTTCCTCGAACTTCGGCAGCTGGCCGGTGCCGCGCAGGGAGTCGCGGTTGACGATGTAGGGCACGTAGATCTCGCGGTAGCCGTGCTCGCGGGTGTGCAGGTCCAGCATGAACTGGATCAGGGCCCGGTGCATGCGCGCCAGGGGGCCGTACATGACATTGAAGCGCGAACCGGTGATCTTGCCCGCGGTTTCGAAATCCATGTCGCCGAGCCCCTCGCCGAGGGCGACGTGGTCGCGCACCTCGAAATCAAACTGGCGCGGCTCGCCCCAGCGGCTGATTTCGGTGTTGTCGGCTTCCGAGGCGCCCTCGGGCACCGCCTCGTCGAGGATATTGGGCACCGACAGCAGCAGTTCTTCCAGGGCCGCCTGGGCCTCTTTGGCTTCGCTGGTCAGGGCTTCGATCTGGCCGGCAATTTTTTGCAGGGTCTCCTCGACCTGGGCCTTCGCCGCCTCCACGCTGACCCCCTGCTGGATCAGCACGCCGACCTGCTTCGATGCCGCCTTGCGCTCGGCGAGCAGGTTCTGGCTGTCGATATCGGCCTGCTTGCGCCGCGCGTCCAGCGCCTGGAACTGCGCGACATCAAACTCGAAACCGCGTTTCTTCAATACCGCGGCTACCGCCTCCGGGTCCTGCCTGACGGCTTTTACATCCAACATAGGTGTGTGTTCCTGTCGTTAATCCGGTGTCCCGACACTGCGGAACGTCACTCAAATCAATGCGCGGGTCAGGTAGACGGACAGGCCCGCCATCGCCACGCAGAGGATTGCGCTGGCAAACATGTAGCCGAACGCGTGGGTGTAGTGGCCCTGTTCCAGCAGCGCGACCGTTTCCAGCGAGAATGTGGAAAAGGTGGTAAACGCGCCGAGGAAGCCCACCATCAATACACTGCGCCAGTCCGGGTGAATCACCTGGCGTTCAATCAGCACGAATATGACCCCGATGGCGAAAGAGCCGATCATGTTGACCAGCAGCGTGCCCAGCGGCCACTTGCCCTCCCACAGCTGGTGCACCCAGTTGGCCATCAGGTAGCGGGACACGGCACCGCCGGCGCCACCCAACGCTATGAACAGCAGGTATTTCATGCTTCCCCGGGGCCTCAGTCGTAGCGGCGTATTGTACTGGTTTTGTCCCGTTCGCGCAGGTAAGCGAGCTTTTCACGAATCTTCTGTTCCAGCCCGCGATCCACCGGGTGGTAGTAGACCCGGTCCTGCAGTTCCGGCGGGAAGTAGTTCTCGCCGGCGGCGTAGGCGCCCTCCTCGTCGTGGGCGTAGCGGTACTCGGCGCCGTGGTCCAGCGACTTCATCAGTGCGGTGGGGGCGTTGCGCAGGTGCAGGGGCACTTCGAGGCTTTCACTGTCGGCGATTTCCGCCCTGGCGGCATTGTAGGCGGTGTAGACCGCATTGCTTTTGGCCGCGCAGGCGAGGTAGATCACCGCCTGGGCAATCGCCAGTTCGCCCTCGGGGCTACCGAGGCGCTCCTGTACCTGCCAGGCGTCCAGAGCTATGGTCAGGGCCCGCGGGTCGGCGTTGCCGATATCCTCGCTGGCCATGCGCACCACGCGCCGGGCGATGTACAGGGGGTCGCAGCCGCCGTCCAGCATGCGGCAGAACCAGTACAGGGCCGCGTCAGGTGCGCTGCCGCGCACCGCCTTGTGCAGGGCGCTGATCTGGTCGTAGAACACGTCGCCGCCCTTGTCGAAACGGCGCAGGGAATCCTGCAGGACCTCGGCGATGGTGCGCTCGGTGATCTCGCCCTGCTCCGCCAGGTCGGCGGCCAGTTCCAGCAGGTTCAGGGCCCGGCGGGCGTCGCCGTCGGCCTGGGCCGCGAGCAGGTCCAGTGTGCCGGGAGCCGCCTTGAGGTCACTGTCCAGCACCGCCAGGCCGCGCTGCAGCACGTCGAGGATTTCATCCCGTTGCAGGGAGCGCAGCTTGTAGACGCGGGCCCGCGACAACAGGGCGTTGTTGAGTTCGAAGGACGGGTTTTCGGTGGTGGCGCCGATGAAGATCAGCGTGCCGTCCTCCACGTAGGGCAGGAAGGCGTCCTGCTGGGCCTTGTTGAAGCGGTGCACTTCATCCACGAAAAGCACGGTGTCGCTGCCGCGGGCGCGAAAGTCCCGCGCGCGGGCCACCGCCTCGCGGATGTCCTTGACCCCGGAGAGCACGGCGGAGAGTTGCAGGAACTGGGCGTTGGCAGACTGGGCCGCGATGCGCGCCAGGGTGGTCTTGCCCACCCCGGGCGGCCCCCAGAAAATCATCGAATGCAGTTGCCGCTGCTCGAGTGCCCGGCGCAGGGGTTTGCCGGGGGCCAGCAGGTGACTCTGGCCGACATAGGCGCCGAGGTCGGTGGGGCGCAGTCGCGAGGCCAGGGGCTGGTAACCGCTGTCCTCTTCGCCGCTGAACAGATCACTGCGCATAGTCGAAGAAGTCGGCGTCCTCCGGGACCTTGAAGACAAAGTCTGCCGGTGTCAGGCCGGGATTGCGGTCCAGGTCAGTGAATTCGATCAGCAGCAGCTGGCCCAGGTTGTCGAGGATTTCCATGCCGCCGAGGGTGCCGTCGCTGAATACAAGGGTGAGCTCGCGAAAAGCCGGTTGCGCCGATTTCGGCACCAGTTGGAAACGGCCCTGTCCAGTTGCGGTAACCTCGTAGTCGCGGCGCAGGGCCTGGTAGTCACCGGAAAGCACCTGCAGTGGCGATTGCATCTGCGCGCCGCCGAGGGGACGCCGGGTAACCGTTTCGAGGTCGCGGTCGTAGTGCCACAACGTGTCGCCGTCGGCGATGATCTCTTGGTCGTCGGGGGCGCTGATGATCCAGGCGAAATAGCTCGGGCGCAGCAGGCGGAAGCTGCCGCTGGCGTAGGTCAGTTCGCCCTCTGCGCCGGCGCCGCGCTGGCTCTGGCTGAAATGTCCGCTGAGCTGCGAGATGGCGGTCAGTTGCTGGGCGAGTTGGGCTGTGGCATCTTCTTCGGAGCGCGCAACACCGATGACCAGGCACAGGGTCAGCGCGCCGAGCAGTAGAAAACGTCGCATTGGGAATCTCAATCCTCGGGTGGTGGCGGCGCCAGCACTTCGCGCTGGCCGTTACTGCCCATGGCGCTCACCACGCCGGCAGCTTCCATGGTTTCGATGAGGCGGGCGGCGCGGTTGTAACCGATGCGCAGCTTGCGCTGTACGCTGGAAATCGACGCCCTGCGGCTCTGGGTCACGTAGTGCACGGCCTCGTCGTACAGCGCATCCTCCTCCTCACCTTCGTCCCCGTTACTGGCCTGGAGTTCCCCGGCGGTGACCGGGGTCTGGCCGCCCTCGTCGAGCAGGCCGTCGATGTACAGGGGTTCGCCGCGGCGCTTCCAGTCGGCCACCACGCGGTGCACTTCCTCGTCGGAGACGAAGGCGCCGTGCACCCGGTTGGGCACGCCGGAGCCCGGCGGCAGGTAGAGCATGTCGCCGTGGCCGAGCAACTGGTCTGCCCCGCCCTGGTCGAGGATGGTCCGCGAGTCGACCTTCGAGGACACCTGGAAGGCGATCCGCGTCGGCACGTTGGCCTTGATCAAACCGGTGATCACGTCCACCGAGGGACGCTGGGTGGCGAGGATCAGGTGGATGCCCGCGGCTCTCGCCTTCTGCGCGATCCGCGCGATCAGCTCCTCGACCTTCTTGCCGACGATCATCATCATGTCGGCGAACTCGTCGATGACGACGACGATCGAGGGCAGCTTCTCCAGGTTGGGCGGGGTCTGTTCTTCCTCGGTCATGGCAAAGATCGGGTCCGGCTTCCACAGCGGGTCCGGAATCGGGGTGCCCGCCTTATTGGCGTCGATGATCTTGCGGTTGTAGCCGCCAAGGTTCCTGACCCCCAGCTGGGCCATCAGCTTGTAGCGCCGCTCCATCTCGGCCACGCACCAGCGCAGGCCGTTGGCGGCGTCTTTCATGTCGGTAATCACCGGCGTCAGCAGGTGCGGAATGCCGTCGTAGACCGAGAGTTCGAGCATCTTGGGGTCGACGAGAATCAGGCGCACATCATCCGGGCCAGACTTGTAAAGCAGGCTCAGCAGCATGGCGTTCACGCCCACCGATTTACCGGAGCCGGTAGTGCCCGCCACCAGCAGGTGCGGCATCTTGGCGAGATCCGCCACCACCGGTTCACCGGAGATGTCGTGACCCAGCGCAAGGGTCAGCGGCGAGCGCGACTGGTCGAAGGCGCGGGAGGACAGGACTTCGCGGAAATTGACGATCTCGCGGTGTTCGTTGGGGATCTCGATGCCGACGACCGACTTGCCCGGGATGACTTCCACCACGCGCACGGAAATGACCGCCAGCGAGCGCGCCAGGTCCTTGGCGAGGTTGGAGATGCGCGACACCTTGACCCCCGGCGCGGGCTGGATTTCAAAGCGGGTGATCACCGGCCCGGGATAGACCGCGGTCACTTCCGCAGTCACCCCGAAGTCCGCCAGCTTCAGTTCCAGCAACTTGGACAGGGCCTCGAGCGCCTCGGGGGAGTAGCCGAGGCTGGGGTCCCGGGTCTCGGGGTCGAGCAGTTCCAGGGGCGGCAGTTCCCCGGTGACCGGGGCGTCGAACAGTGGCTGCTGTTTCTCCTTTTCCACCCGCTCGGACATCTCGGCCTTCGGCTTGAGCGATTTGATCTTCGGCGGTTTGCGCTTTTTTTCCTTTTCGACATGCTCTTCGATGACGATCTTGCGCGCTTCCACGGCTTTTTCCCGGGCGCGCCGGTCGCGGAAATTGTCCACGGTGGTCATTGCCCAGTCGCGGGAGCGGGTAAATGCCTGTATCGCAAAGGCGCCGATGCGGTCCATCAGGGCGAGCCAGCTGAGATCGGTGAAGATGGTGATGCCAAAGAGGAATACCGCGGCCAGGATCAGCCGGCTGCCGACGTCGCTGAAGGCGGCGACAAAGGAGTGGCCGATGGCCTGTCCGAGGATGCCCCCGGCGCCCTGTGGCAGGCCGGAGCCGCCGACATCGTTGATCGCCGTGAGGGCGGTGCCGGATATCATCACCAGTACCAGGCCGAGGGCGCGGATACCCAGGGTCACCCAGTCGAAGGGCTTGGCCTCGTGGCGCTCCAGCAGGATGACCAGCGCCCGGTAGGCCAGCAACAGGGGGAACAGGTAGGCGGCGTAACCAACCAGGGAGAAAAAGACATCTGCCAGCCAGGCGCCGGTGGGGCCGCCGAGGTTAGCGATGCGGGTGCCCGCCCCGCTGGCGGACCAGCCCGGGTCCCGGGGGCTGTAGGTGAACAGCGCCAGCAGCAGGTACAGGCACACTGCGCTGACGCCGATGAAGGCCCCTTCGCGCAGGCGGGTGCCGAGAAAGTTTTCACTACTGGGTGTATCTGGCACGCTGCGGTTCGTCCTTACACTGGCCCCTGGCATACACAGGTCGCGCAGCGCTGGCACGACCTTTATAAAGTACTTTAATTTTCCCTCATATCCTGATTATTTTCAAAGGCTTAAAGGGTTTATTTAGAAATGGGATAGGCTTTGCTGCCCTCTGCCCTTTAAAGTACCATAAGTCGCCCCCAGATACGGGAAAGAATTCTCGAATCCACGGGTTCGCCCGCCACGCCCACAGCCACGCTAAACTGTGGGATGGAACCAGTCTGACTTAAGGAAACGCGATAGATGAGCGATGTACGACATATCCCCCTGATCATTCTCGGCAGCGGACCCGCGGGCTACACGGCGGCGGTTTACGCGGCGCGCGCCAACCTCAACCCGGTGGTGATTACCGGGATGCAACAGGGTGGCCAGCTGACCACCACTACCGAGGTCGAAAACTGGCCGGGCGGCCACGCCGAGCTCCAGGGCCCCGAGTTGATGGTGAACATGCAGGAGCACGTCGAGCGCTTTGGCACTGAAGTGCTCTTCGACCATATTGATTCGGTGGACTTGTCCACCCGCCCGATGCAACTCAAGGGCAGCGGCAGCTACACCTGCGATGCCCTGATCATCGCCACCGGCGCCTCCGCCCAGTACCTCGGCCTGCCCTCGGAAGAAGCGTTCATGGGCAAGGGCGTCAGCGCCTGTGCGACCTGTGACGGCTTCTTCTACCGCAACCAGAAGGTCGCCGTGATCGGCGGTGGCAATACCGCCGTGGAAGAGGCGCTCTACCTGGCCAATATCGCCAGCCACGTGACCCTGGTACACCGCCGCGACGCCCTGCGCTCGGAGAAAGTGCTGCAGGACCGGTTGTTCGCCAAGGAAAAGGAAGGCAAGGTCACCATTCTCTGGGACCACGTGCTCGACGAGGTACTGGGCGATGAGACCGGCGTCACCGGCATGCGGGTGAAATCCACCAAGACTGACGCCACCCAGGATGTGGACGTGGCCGGCGTCTTTGTTGCCATCGGCCACAAGCCCAACACGGATATCTTCGCCGGCCAGATCGAGATGAAAGACGGCTATATCGTGATTCGCAGTGGTCTCGAGGGCAACGCCACCGCCACCAGCGTACCCGGTGTATTCGCCGCCGGTGACGTGGGCGACCACGTCTATCGCCAGGCGGTCACCTCCGCAGGCTTTGGCTGTATGGCCGCGCTGGACGCGGAGAAGTACCTCGACAACCTGTAAAGCACTCGCGCGGAGCCGTATCGCCCTCTTCTGCGGTCCGGCTCCCGCGATTCCCCCGGCGGAACTTCCCGCCGTGACTCACATCCCAATTGTGACCCGACGAAGCCCCCGCCGACTGGTGGAGGCGCACTCCCGATCCTAAACTGAAGTCATGCGCCACCTGACCCAATTGCACAGCGGGGACGATTTCCCGCCCTCCAGCGAGGCCCTGGAGTATCCCTCCGGGCTGCTCGCCGTGGGCGGCGATCTCAGCGCCAAACGACTGCTTGGGGCCTACCGGCGGGGAATTTTTCCCTGGTATGAGGAGCCCCAGCCGGTGCTCTGGTGGACCCCGAACCCACGCTCGGTGCTGTTTCCCGGAAACCTGCGGGTATCCCGCTCCCTGCGCCGCACCCTGCGCCGGGATCACTTCAGGCTGGCGGTCGACCAGCGCTTTCCCCAGGTGATGGCCGCCTGTGCCGAACTGCGCGGCGACGGCCTCGGCACCTGGATCGGCAGCGACATGATCGGCGCCTATTGCGACCTGCACGCCATCGGCCATGCCCACTCGATTGAAGTCTACGACGGCGAAGGTGCGCTGGTCGGCGGCCTCTACGGCATCGCCCTGGGGCGGGTATTTTTTGGCGAGTCCATGTTCAGCAGGGTCAGTGACGCGTCCAAGGTGGCAATGGTGGGGCTGGTGGACATCCTGCGCCGTGGCGGTTTCCGCCTGATCGACTGCCAGGTCGAGAGCGCACACCTGAATTCCCTGGGGGCCTGCAACATCAGTCGCGCGGAATTTGAGGGATTGCTTGACGAATTTGCCGATGTGCCGCACGATCAGTCGGTGTGGACATTGCCGGACACCTGCGGAGAACTGTCGTGACCTCGTCATTGCGGGACCTTAAGGTCTATACCACCTATCCCCACAGCTGCAGCTACCTGGAAAACCGGGAAGCCACCACGCTGTTCGTGGACCCGCGCCAGGAAGTCGACCAGTCGCTGTACAGCAACCTGTCCCTGCTGGGCTTTCGGCGCAGCGGCAACCATCTCTACCGCCCCCACTGCAGCCACTGCCAGGCCTGTATCCCGGCGCGTATCCCGGTGGCGGATTTTGCCCCCAACCGGGCCCAGCGGCGGACCCTGCGCGACAACCGCGACCTCGAGGTCGAATGCACCCCGGATATTCGCGACGAGGCCGCCTACGACCTCTACCGCCGCTATATCGAACAGCGCCATTCGGACGGCGACATGTACCCGCCGGACCGTGAGCAGTACCTGTCGTTCCTCAACAACGCCTGGGATTGCACCCGCTACTACCGTTTCTACACCGGCGGCAAGCTGACGGCCATCGCGGTGGTGGACGAACTGCTGGACGGCCTGTCCGCGATCTATACCTTTTTCGACCCCGCGGCGACCGACCGCAGCCTCGGTCGCTTCGCGATTCTCTGGCAGGTCGAGCACACCGCCGAACTGGGCCTGGACTATCTCTACCTCGGCTACTGGATCAAAAACTGCCGCAAGATGGCCTACAAATCCGAATACCGGCCCCTCGAACTGTTCATCAACGGTCGCTGGACCGCCCTCCTCTAACACGCCCCGGGAAACGAATTCCGGGCTTATTTACCCCGGAGGTAGAATCGTGCGCGGGTTTGAGGCAAAATGCGCCCCGGTTCCAGACTGAGGAAAGCCACTAGAATGGCGAAGGAAGACCAGATTGAAATGGAAGGGGAAGTCATCGACACCCTTCCCAATACGACTTTTCGTGTCCAGCTCGAGAACGGACACGTGGTGACTGCCCATATTTCGGGCAAGATGCGCAAGAACTACATCCGTATTCTTACCGGTGACAAGGTTCGCGTCGAGCTGACGCCCTATGACCTTACCAAAGGCCGCATTACCTACCGCGAACGTTAAGTTGGGCGCAGGGCGGGCTGTTGGCCCGCCCCAGGCACTCAGCTCTCCTCGAGTACCGATTCCTCTTCCCTGACCCGCACTTCAAGGCGATCTTCCGCCTTGTTGAGGTGGACCTCCGCCGTGCCGCCTGCGTGTGCCAGCTCCCCGAACAGCACCAGTTCCGCCAGCGGCTTCTTGATGTGCTCCTGGATGACCCGCTCCATCGGTCGCGCGCCCATGTGCCGGTCGTAGCCCTTCTCGACCAGCCACAGCCGCGCCTCTTCATCCACATCCAGCATCACCCGCTTCTCGTCCAGCTGGCCCTGCAGTTCGGTGAGGAACTTGTCGACCACTGTGAGGATGACGTCCTCGCCCAGCGGTTCGAACTGCACGATGGAATCCAGCCGGTTGCGGAATTCCGGGGTGAACATGCGGTTGATCGCCTCCATGCCGTCGGTGCTGTGGTCCTGGGTGGTAAAGCCGATGGTGCGGCGGCTGATGCTCTCGGCACCGGCGTTGGTGGTCATCACCAGGATCACGTTGCGGAAATCCGCCTGCCGGCCGTTGTTGTCGGTCAGGGTGCCATGGTCCATGACCTGCAGCAGCAGGTTGAAGACTTCCGGGTGGGCCTTTTCGATCTCGTCGAGCAGGACCACCGAGTGCGGGTGCTTGGTGACCGCATCGGTGAGCAAGCCGCCCTGGTCGAAACCGACATAACCGGGGGGCGCGCCGATCAGGCGGGAAACCGTGTGCCGCTCCATGTATTCGGACATGTCGAAGCGGATCAGCTCCAGCCCCAGTTGCCGCGCCAGTTGCTTGGTCACCTCGGTCTTGCCCACCCCGGTGGGCCCGGCCAGCAGGAAGGAGCCGATCGGCTTGTCGCCGGAGCGCAGGCCGGCGCGGGCCAGCTTGATCGAGGTGGTGAGGCTGGAGATCGCCTGGTCCTGGCCAAACACCACCATGCGCAGGTTCTGCTCCAGCTTCTGCAGGGTTTCCTTGTCGTCACTGCTGACAGTTTTCGGGGGAATGCGTGCAATCTTGGCGATCACCGCCTCGATATCCGAGGGGCCGATAACCTTCTTGCGCCTGGACACCGGCTGCAGCTGCTGGTAGGCCCCGGCCTCGTCGATGACGTCGATGGCCTTGTCCGGCAGGAAACGGTCGGTGATATAGCGCGCGGAGAGATCGGTTGCGACCTTCAGTGCCTTGTCGGTGTAGCGCAGCCCGTGGTGCTCCTCGAAGCGGGATTTGAGGCCCTTGAGAATCTTGTAGGCGTCCTCGGTGCTGGGCTCCATCACGTCGATCTTCTGGAAACGGCGCGACAGCGCGCGGTCCTTGTCGAAGATGCCCCGGTATTCCTGGAAGGTGGTCGAACCGATGCAGCGCAGCTTGCCCGAACTGAGCAGGGGCTTGAGCAGGTTGCTGGCGTCCATGACGCCGCCCGAGGCCGCGCCGGCGCCGATGATGGTGTGCACCTCGTCGATGAAGAGAATGGCGTGGTCGCGCCTTTTCAGCTCCGCCAGCAGGCCCTTGAAGCGTTTCTCGAAGTCGCCGCGGTACTTGGTACCGGCGAGCAGCGAACCGAGGTCGAGGGAGTAGACCACGGCATTTTTCAGGGTTTCCGGGACGTCGCCATCGATAATTTTCTTTGCCAGGCCCTCAACGATGGCGGTTTTACCGACGCCGGATTCGCCCACCAGCAGCGGGTTGTTCTTGCGCCGGCGGGCCAGGATCTGTGCCACCCGCTCGACTTCCGGAACCCGGCCGATCAGGGGGTCGATATGGCCTTCCGCGGCTTCCCGGTTCAGGTTGGTGGCGAAGTTGTCCAGCGGGTTGCCCTCGCCGTCCTCGCCAGTAGCGCCGGCCTCGTTCTCCGCGGAGGATTCCGGGTCGGATGATTCGCCTTCACCGGCCACCTTGGAGATGCCGTGGGTGATGTAGTTGACCACGTCGAGCCGGGCAACACTCTGGGTTTTCAGGAAGAATACCGCCTGGCTCTCGGATTCGCTGAAGATGGCGACCAGCACGTTGGCGCCGGTAACTTCGCTCTTGCCCGAGGACTGTACGTGGAATACCGCGCGCTGCAGCACCCGCTGGAAGCCGAGGGTCGGCTGCGTTTCGCGCTCTTCGTCGTCATCCGGGATCAGGGGGGTGGTGGCATCGACGAACTCGGTGAGGTCGCCGCGCAGGGCGCCAATGTCTGCGCCGCAGGCCTTGAGCACACGAATCGCGTCATTGTTGTCGAGCAGCGCCAGTAGCAGGTGCTCGACCGTCATGAATTCGTGCCGCTTGGCCTTAGCGCCGCGAAATGCATCGTTCAGCGACTGTTCAAGGTCTTTGCTCAGCATATACCACTCCCGGGGACTAGCCCTCAGATGCTTCGATTTCGCACAACAGGGGGTGTTCGTTCTCCCTGGCGTACTGGTTGACTTGCGCGGCCTTGGTCTCGGCGATATCACGGGTGAAAATACCGCAGACGCCCTTGCCCTGGGTATGCACCGTAAGCATCACATGGGTAGCCTGTTCACGGTTCATACGGAAAAACATTTCCAGCACTTCCACCACGAATTCCATCGGCGTGTAGTCGTCGTTGATCAGCACCACTTTGTACAGGGGTGGGCGCTTGAGCTCTGGCTTCGATTCCTGCAGCGCGGTATCGCCGTCATCACTGCGCTGTGGTTCGTCGCTCATCAGCCAGTGCTTACCTGTGTGGATATATCTCACGGGACTACTCAATCCGGGTCTTGGGGGATTCCGGTGCCTGCAGGTGATGGTCGAAACCTCCCTCCGGGTTGCGCTGGCACTCGGTTCTATATGATTACGATACTCGGGTTTTTAAAGGCCCGCAAACTGGACAGGGGGAATATTTTTAATGCTATAGTGGCGTTCTTCCCCGCAGTCTCCCCTTCATCGCCGGAAAACCCCGGGCAAAAAAATGGCCCGCCGGGGCGAGCCATTTCCGCGGTGGCTTTATCGCCCCGCCTACATCGCCGCGATGATTGCCTTGCCGAACTCCGAGCAGGACAGCAGGGTCGCCCCTTCCATCAGGCGTTCGAAGTCATAGGTGACGGTTTTCGCCTGGATGGCGCCGTTCATGCCGTCGATGATCAGGTCGGCGGCCTCGTTCCAGCCCAGGTGGCGCAGCATCATTTCCGCGGAGAGGATCAGGGAGCCGGGATTCACCTTGTCCTGGCCGGCGTACTTCGGCGCGGTACCGTGGGTCGCCTCGAACAGGGCCACGGTATCTGACAGGTTGGCGCCCGGAGCAATGCCGATACCGCCGACCTGGGCAGCCAGCGCATCGGACAGGTAGTCGCCGTTCAGGTTCAGGGTGGCGACCACGCTGTAATCCCTCGGGCGGGTTAGTATCTGCTGCAGCATGGCGTCGGCAATCACGTCCTTGATGACGATTTCCTTGCCGTTATTGGGGTTTTTCACCGATACCCAGGGGCCGCCGTCGAGCAGCTCGCCACCGAATTCCTGCTGGGCCAGCTCGTAGCCCCAGTCGCGGAAGGCGCCTTCGGTGAACTTCATGATGTTGCCCTTGTGCACCAGGGTCACGGAGGGCAGGTCCTGGTCGATGGCGTACTGGATGGCTTTGCGCACCAGGCGCTTGGTGCCTTCCTCGGAGACCGGCTTGATGCCGATGCCGACGTTGGTGGGGAAACGGATCTTGGTGGCGCCCATTTCGTTGATGATGAAGTCGACGACCTTCTGGGCTTCCTCGGAACCGGCCTTGTACTCGATGCCGGCGTAGATGTCCTCGGAGTTTTCACGGAAGATCACCATGTTGCAGGCGCCGGGATCTTTTACCGGTGAAGGTACGCCCTCGAACCAGCGCACCGGGCGCAGGCAGGTGTAGAGGTCCAGTTCCTGGCGCAGGGCCACGTTGAGGGAGCGGAAACCGCCGCCGACCGGGGTGGTCAGGGGGCCCTTGATGCCCACAGAGTATTCCTTGATCGCGTCCAGGGTCTCTTCCGGGAACCAGTCGCCGTCATACAGTTCTGCGGCTTTTTCGCCGGTGTAGATCTCCATCCAGGAGATTTTCTTCGCACCGCCGTAAGCTTTTGCAACCGCCGCGTCGACCACGTCGATCATGACCGGGCTGATGTCGACGCCGATACCATCCCCTTCGATAAAAGGAATGATAGGATTGTTGGGGACGCTGAGGCTGTGGTCCGCGTTGACAGTGATTTTCTCACCCTCGGATGGAACCTGGATATGCTTATAGCCCATGTATGTACTCCATTCATTATTTTAGACAGGGTTCGTTGGAAATGCGGGGACTCCCCTTGGGCGCCCCGTCGTTGGAAGCGGCACGTATTTTACCACGATAGCCCTGTTTTCTCCTGACCTGACGGAAATTTCATCCTGCCTCGACCATGGCCACCATCCTGCTGTTCAACAAGCCCTTCCGGGTACTCAGCCAGTTTACCGACAGCGAAGGTCGCAAGACCCTCGGCGACTACCTGCGGGCGCCGGGTTTTCGCGCCGCCGGCCGCCTTGACTACGACTCCGAGGGGCTTCTGCTGTTGACCGACGATGGCGCCCTGCAACAGCGCATCGCCAACCCGCGGCACAAACTCTGGAAAACCTACCTGGTACAGGTGGAGGGTGAGCCCGCCCCGGACATGCTCAGGAAACTGGAATCTGGTGTAGTACTGCAGGACGGCCCCACCCTGCCCGCCCGGGTGCGGCAGGTCGACCCGCCGGAACTGTGGCCGCGGGACCCGCCGGTCCGCGAGCGCAAGTCGGTTCCCGACAGCTGGCTGGAACTGTCCATCCGCGAGGGCCGCAACCGGCAGGTGCGGCGCATGACCGCGGCGGTTGGCCTGCCCACCCTGCGGCTGGTGCGCTGGTCCATCGGCGACTGGGAACTGGCCGGCCTGGCCCCGGGCGAATACCGGGAAGTCCACATCCACCTTCCACGTACACCTGGCCCGGCGAAACCCGCCGGCAATGCGCCGCACAACCGCGCTGGCGGCGCGCGATCGAAGCGGGGGAAACGCCGATGAACGAAAACACCGAATGCCACTGGCCGCCGCATGTCACGGTGGCCACCGTGGTCGAGCGGGACGGGCTGTACCTGCTCGTCGAGGAGCGCGATAAATTCACCGGGGAACTGGTGTTCAACCAGCCCGCGGGCCACCTCGACCCGGGCGAGAGCCTGGCGGAGGCTGCGCTGCGCGAGACCCGCGAGGAAACCCGCTGGGAGGTCAGGCTCACGGGAGTGCTGGGCATGGCCCTCTACCCCGCGCAGAACGGGGTGCTCTACTACCGCACCACCTTCCTCGCGGAGCCGCTGGCAGAGGATTCCACGGCCCGGCTGGACCCGGATATTCACGCGATTCACTGGCTCAGTTACGAGGCAATCCTCGCCAATTCTGCTAGAATGCGCAGCCCGCTGGTACTGGCGGCTATCGAGCAACACCGCAAGGGACTGTGCGCCCCCATGGATCTCATTTACGCATGAGCTTTAACGCCTCCACAAAAGTCATCGTCGGCATGTCCGGCGGTGTCGACTCCTCTGTTTCCGCCGTATTGCTGCTGGAGCAGGGCTACACCGTGGAAGGCCTGTTCATGAAGAACTGGGAAGAGGACGACGGCACCGAGTACTGCACCGCGAAGGAGGATTTTGCCGACGCCCAGGCCGTGGCGGACAATCTCGGAATTCCCCTGCACGGCGCCAATTTTGCCGCCGAGTACTGGGACAACGTGTTCGAGCATTTCCTCGCCGAATACCGCGCCGGTCGCACGCCGAACCCGGACATCCTGTGCAACCGTGAAATCAAGTTCAAGGCCTTCCTCGATTACGCCAGGATGCTCGGTGCCGACCGCATCGCCACTGGCCACTATGTCCGCCGCGGCGAGGTGAACGGGCGCGCTGCCCTGCTCAAGGGCCTGGACGTCAACAAGGACCAGAGTTACTTCCTGCACGCGGTGGGCCACGAGGAAATTGGCGAGAGCCTGTTTCCCGTGGGCGAACTGGAAAAGCCCGCGGTGCGCGCGCTGGCGGAACAGCACGGCCTCGCGACCGCGAAGAAGAAGGATTCCACCGGTATCTGCTTTATCGGCGAGCGGCGTTTCAAGGACTTCCTGCAGCAGTACCTGCCGGCGCAGCCCGGCGACATCCATTCGCTGGACGGCGAGTACCTGGGCAGGCACCAGGGCCTGATGTACCACACCATCGGCCAGCGCCAGGGCCTCGGCATCGGCGGGTTGGCCAATCACGGCGACGCGCCCTGGTACGTGGTGGGCAAGGATCTCGACAACAATGTGCTGCTGGTTGCCCAGGGCAACGAGCACCCCGCGCTGTACAGCGACAGCCTGCGCCTCGGCGAAGTCTACTGGGTGGCGGGAGAGGCGCCGGCCATGCCCCTGCACTGCACAGCCAAGGTCCGCTACCGCCAGGCTGACCAGGCCTGTACAGTGTACGCGGAAGGCGCTGGCTACCGCGTCGAGTTCGCCGAACCGCAGCGCGCGGTGACGCCCGGGCAGTCCGCCGTATTTTACAGCGGTGAAATCTGCCTCGGTGGCGGTGTGATCGAGAGTGCCCGTTGAGATGAGCCGCGAACTTAGCCGAATTGAACAACAGGCCGTGGCCCTCGCCGGTGTCACCCAGGCGGCGCGCATCGTCGACCAGGTCTCCCGCACCGGCACCTACCCGCTGGAGTTCCTCGAGGCCTCGGTGAACAGCCTGTTTACTTTCGATGCCGACGACGTCATCGCGGTCTACGGCGGCATTGCCAACGTCAAACTTGGCCTGATCAATCTCAGTGCCATGCTCTCCAGCCGGCGCGACGAAGAGGCCCGCGATGTTGTGCGCTACGTGTTCAGCCTGCTCTACCTCGAGCGCAAGTTCGCCGCCAATCCGCAGATGATGTCGGTCGTGCACTCGCGGCTGGAACACGCCAGTTTCCGCGCTGAACATTTCTCCACCAATGTCACCGCGACCTGCCACAGCATTTCCGGTATCTACCAGGACACGCTCAGCAAGCTGCGTTTCCGCATCAAGGTCACCGGGGCCGCCCAGCACCTGCAG
This sequence comes from Haliea sp. E17, assembly GCF_048323675.1. Lineage (NCBI taxonomy): Bacteria > Pseudomonadati > Pseudomonadota > Gammaproteobacteria > Cellvibrionales > Halieaceae > Haliea > Haliea sp. E17. The sequence continues at coordinate 594,219 of NZ_JBLWFK010000002.1, read as the reverse complement.
GATGAGTCCAATGCGGACATCATTCGCGCCCTGCTGCTGGCCGGGATTCGCTCCGCCTTTCTCTGGCGGCAGCTCGGCGGGCGCCGCTGGAAACTCCTGCTGCAGCGCAAGCAACTGCTCGCCGCCAGCCAGGAACTGTCACGCAATCTGCCGGTGGTGTAAAATCCGCCCCCGCATTCAACGGAGCAACCTCCCCCATGGATCTTTCAGCCCTCACCGCCATCTCTCCCATCGACGGTCGCTACGCCGGGAAAACCGCTGCCCTGCGCGGGATTTTCAGTGAGTTCGGGCTGATCCAGCGCCGGGTGCTGGTCGAGGTGCGCTGGCTGGAATGCCTCGCCGCGCACCCGGGCATCAGCGAAGTGCCGCCGCTCTCCCCCGCCGCTCGCAAACGCCTCAACGCCATTGCCGATGGTTTTGGCGAGGTGGATGCGCGCCGCATCAAGGATATCGAGGCGACCACCAACCACGACGTCAAGGCGGTGGAGTATTTCCTCAAGGAGCGTTTCGCCGGCGACGAGGAACTGGAGGCGATCGAGGAATTTGTGCATTTCGCCTGCACCTCCGAGGACATCAACAACCTGTCCCATGCCCTGATGCTGCGTGACGGACTGGCGGCGGTACTGCCGGACATGGAAAAAATCGCCGATGCCCTCGCTGCCCTGGCGCGCGAACACGCGGCGGTGCCGATGCTGTCGCGCACCCACGGGCAGACCGCCAGCCCCACCACCATGGGCAAGGAAATCGCCAACGTGGTCGCGCGCCTGCGCCGCCAGCTGGCACAGGTCGGCCGGGTCGAATTCCTCGGCAAGATCAACGGCGCGGTGGGGAACTACAACGCCCATCTCTCGGCCTATCCCGAGGTGGACTGGCAGTCCAACGCGGAACAGTTCGTCAGTTCGCTGGGCCTGACCTGGAACCCCTATACCACGCAGATCGAACCCCACGACTACATGGCCGAACTGTTCGACGCCGTGGCCCGCTTCAACACCATCCTGGTCGACTTCAACCGGGATATCTGGGCCTATATCTCCCTCGGTTACTTCCGCCAGAAAACCGTGGCCGGGGAAGTGGGTTCATCCACCATGCCGCACAAGGTCAACCCCATCGACTTTGAAAACTCCGAGGGCAACCTCGGCATTGCCAACGCGGTGTTCGGCCACCTGTCGGCCAAACTGCCGATCAGCCGCTGGCAGCGCGACCTCACCGATTCCACCGTGCTGCGCAACATGGGTGTCGGTTTCGGCTACGGCATGATCGCCTACCAGGCCTGCCTCAAGGGTATCGGCAAGCTGGAACTGGACGCCAACCGCCTGGCCGAGGATCTCGACAACAGCTGGGAAGTGCTGGCCGAGCCGATCCAGACCGTCATGCGCCGCTACGGCATCGAGAAGCCCTACGAGAAACTCAAGGCGCTCACCCGCGGCCAGGCCATGAACAAACAGACCATCCAGGACTTCGTCGAGAAGCTGGATATTCCCCCGGCCGCGAAGCAGGAACTGCTGGCGATGACCCCGGCCAGCTATATCGGCAACGCGGTCAGCCAGGCCTCGGCCATCGAGTAATCCCGCGGTGGACGTTCTTCAGCTCGGCATTTCTCCGCAGGAGTTTCTGGCCCGCTACTGGCAGCGCAAGCCCCTGCTGATTCGCGGTGGCTTCCGCGACTTCGAACCGCCCATCGACAGCGATACCCTCGCCGGCCTCGCGCTGGAGGAGGACATCGAATCGCGGATCATCGAGTTTGCCGCGGGCCGCTGGCAGCTCCACCACGGCCCCTTTGCCGTCGAGGACTTCCGGCGCGATACGCCCTGGACCCTGCTGGTCCAGGCGGTGGATCACTACCTGCCGGAAGTGGAAGCCCTGCGTCGCAGTGTCGGTTTCATCCCCCAGTGGCGCATGGACGATGTCATGGTCAGCTACGCGGTGGACGGCGGCAGTGTCGGCCCCCATTACGACAACTACGATGTCTTCCTGGTGCAGGGCGAGGGCCGGCGCCGCTGGCGTATCGGCCAGACCTGCGGCCCGCAGTCCGGACTGCTTCCCCATGAGGAGCTGCGTATCCTCGAGCATTTCGAGCAGACCGAGGAATATCTGCTGGAACCCGGTGATGTGCTGTACGTGCCGCCGCGCGTCGCCCACTGGGGTATTGCCGAGGGCGAATGTACGACCTTTTCCATCGGCTTCCGTGCGCCGCGGGTCAACGAACTCGTTTGCCGGTTGAGCGACAGCGTGCTGGAGTCGCTGGACGACCAGGTATTTTTCACCGATCCCGGCAGGCCGGTGGCGGCCTGTACCGGTGAAATCTCGCTTCAGGACCTGCAACTCGCCCGGCAGGCGGTGCAGCGTGCCCTGGACGACAGCAGTGACGACCGCTGGTTCGGCGAGCTGGTCACGGAACCGCGCTACGAAATGCACCGCGAAAACTGGCGGGAGGACCGTGATGATCTGCTGGCGGGCCGCTGCGCGGCAGTGCTGGCGGGCGGCGCCAAGCTGGCCTGGTTGCCGGACGACCGGCAGCTCACGGTGTTCGCCAACGGCGAGAGCGTGCCCTCCCCGCTGCAGCACCTTGCACTGCTCAGGGAGCTGTCGGATAACGGCATCATTGAAGCCTCACGACTGGCCGAACTGGCCCGCGACGAAGACGCTGTGGAGCTGCTAGACTTCCTGCTGGAGGTCGGGTGTATCCATGCAGAACGAGACGACTTTTGAAGCGGTAGATTATCCGCACCCTTTCGACGAGGCCGCGGCGAGGCTTTGCCAGTCGACCCGCCGCTACGTCGCCATCCTCAGCCCGGAACTCGATCCCGCCGCCTTCGACTGCGAGGCGCTGGCGGATGCCCTGCGCAAGCTCCTGACCGAGAGCGCCCAGAGCGAGGTCCGCATCCTCATACGCAACCCCGCCGCGATGCTCGGTCGCGGCCATCGCCTGCTCTATCTCGCCCGGCGCCTGCCCAGCCGTATCCACGTGCGGCGTCTGCGCGAGCACCCGGACTGGAAGGACGAGACCGTCATGATCTTCGACCGCGACGCGGTCCTGTTCAAGCCCGCGGGCTCCCTCGACCGTGCCTTCTGGGAGCAGGAGGCGCCGGCGTCAGCGCAGCAGCGCCTGGAGCTGTTCGACAGCCTGTGGCGCTACGCGGAGGAAGATCCCGATATCCGCGGCTTGTCGGTCTAGGCCACAGGATTACAGCTAGTCTTGCCCCGGCGGGTGGGACGCGGGCAAGCCTGCGAGACTCAACCGTCTTCCTCCAGCATCACACCCACCTCGTTGCCCTCGTAGACCAGTTCGTAGGTGCGCAGGGCCCGGCAGGGCTCCTCCGTGGCCTGGATCAGACTGCCGTCGCGGAGTGAAAAGCGGTACTGGTGCAGGGGGCACTGGATAAGCTCACCACTTATGCTGGCGGTATCCAGCGGGTGCGCACGATGCGGGCAGCGGGCTTCGAGGGCGTAGCAGCGGTTGTCGCGCTGCATCAGCAGAATCTGCCGGTGATCGATCTTGAACTGGCCGGTATAGCCGTCGTGCAGGTTGATGAGTTTTTCCAGCGGGTAGAAACGCATGATTCGTTGGCTGCTGACTCGCTAGCGGTTGCAGGTGTGGTGTCCGCGAGCCCGCGGTGTCCGGGCTCGATCGAACCGGAGGCCCGACCCCGGTCACCTCACCGGGAGGGGCCCTTGTGTACCAGGCGTCTACAGGCTGCCTGCGTGGAAGCATACGCCGAGCCCGGCATGGCCGCAATGCAGCGCCGGACAGCCTGCTGGACGTGAGTCTGGCAGCTTGCGCCGGGATACGGAGACGAATGCTATCGCCCTATTCGGGCGCTCGCCGCCGCCGGCGGGAAACCGCCATGCCGGATGTACCCAGCGATAATGCCAGGACCCACAACATCCAGTGCGCGCCAAGCGGTACTGGCTGCGCCGCTGCCACTGGCGGCGTGCCCGGTGCCCCGGGTGGAGGCGCTGCTGGCTCTGGCGCGGTGGGCGCGCTCACGCTGACCTCCACACTATCGGCGGCGGAGGCCACGATGCCGTCATTCACGACCAACTCGAAGGTCAGCAATTCCGTCGGCGCACCCGCGGCCAGAGTCGGTGCCGTGAAGCCGGGGCTGGAGGTCGCCGCGCTGACGAGGGAGACCGCCATTCCACCGGTCTGGGTCCAGGCGTAAGTGAGGCTCTGGCCTGCATCGTTGGCCGAGGACCCGCTACCGTCCAGCGACACGGCGGCCCCGGATGCGACGCTCTGGTCTGGCCCGGCATTGGCCGTGGGAGGGGTATTGCCGGGCACCAGTGCTCGGGTAATGATGAACGTTGTGCTTGTAGCGCCCGCCAGCGCCACCTCGTAGCGATAGGTGGCGGTATCGCCATTGGTTATCGCCTCGAAAACAATCCCAATATAGTTGTCCGCCGCATAGGTGCTGTCCGCGCCGTTCTGGGAGATGATCGTGACACTGCTGAAGTCACAATCGCTGGCGAGCGCGCCTGCCATAATCGGGCCGCCGGTGCTGGTCTGGATGGAACCGCCGAGATAATAAGTCCCGCCGGCGGACATGTTGTCCGGCGCCCCTGGACGATGAAAGACAATTTCCGCCTCCGTGGCGGAGGGATCGTTACGGGGTTCGAAGGCGCAGGCGGGCGACAGGCTCTTGCCAAGCAGCTGGTACGTGACACCGCTGGTACTGGGATTGCCGAAGGCGTAAATCTCCCCGCTACCTGCCAGGTTCAGGGCCATCACCAGGAAAAAAATACAGAGGAAACGCATGCAAGACATCCTTGTCACCAGAGCTGCCACCAGACACGCCAGTTTCGCACTTGCGGGCGCGATTCTCAAAAGAGCAAAGCGGAAAATGCCCCGGTTTTAGCTGATATCACCCATACGGGTCACTCGTCCTACAGGGCGTCCATGATCTGCCGTGCGGCGGCGTAGGCGGTGGTCTGGCCCTGGGCGACATCCTTTTCCAGGCCGGGCAGCATGCCCTTCACCGCGGGATTCTGCTGCAGCTTCAGCATCAGCATCTCCCTGACCAGGTGGTGCATCCAGTCGCGGTTCTGCCTGGCGCGCTTGGCGTCGAAGGCGCCCTCCTGCTTCGACTGGCTGCAGTAATCGACCAGCATGCCCCAGACCGCGTCGATGTTGATGTTTTTCAGCGCGGAACAGGTCATCACCCGCGGCGTCCAGAAACTGGTATGGCGCAGCAGGTTCATGGCGCTGGTGTACTGCTGCCGGGTCAGTTGCGCCAGCCGCTCGCTGTCGCCGTCCGCCTTGTTGATCACCAGCGCGTCGGCCAGTTCCATGATGCCTTTCTTGATGCCCTGCAGTTCGTCACCGCCGCCGGGCAGCATCAGCACCATGAAGAAATCCACCATGCCGGCGACTTCGTACTCGCTCTGCCCTACTCCCACGGTCTCGACGAGGATCACGTCATAGCCGGCGGCCTCGCACAGCAGCATGGTTTCCCGGGTCTTCTGCGCGACGCCGCCGAGGGCGCCCTCGGAGGGCGAAGGCCGGATAAACGCGCCCTCGGCGCGGGAGAGTTCTTCCATACGGGTCTTGTCGCCGAGGATGGAGCCACCGGCGATGGGCGAGCTGGGATCGACGGCCAGCACGGCGACTTTCTTGCCCTGCCCGATCAGGTAAAGGCCGAAGGCTTCGATAAAGGTGGACTTGCCGACGCCGGGCACGCCGGTAATGCCGATGCGAATGCTGTTGCCGCTGTGGGGCAGGACCTGCTCGAGGATTTGCTGGGCCTGCTCGCGGTGGGTCGGGAGTTTACTCTCGACCAGTGTAATGGCCTTGGCGAGGGCCCGGCGGTTGCCGCTGAGGAGTTGTTCCAGGTCGAATACTTGCATCGTGTTGTTATTACTCGCTCTTGGATATCTGGTTGCGGCTGAATTGCAGTTCAGTGGACCAGTTTAGAAATGTTTACCTGCGTTGGGCATTGTCCCATTCTTTGCCGCGCCCTGACACCGGCTAATCCCTTGGCGGAAACGCCAAAAAGCGTACATCCATGTACAGGCTCGGCGGCGGCCATCCTTGGCCGCCGACGTTCCGCCAAGGGATTAGCCGGTGCCAGGTCGCTGGTCCGGAAGTAACGATTGGTCTGTTGCGCTCGTTAAGCCAGTAAAAAGCATAGTTCGAGTAATCACATCGAACACGCAACAAGCTGGGAACTAGCACATAGCGACGTGGCAACGCAGTTTGGCTGGCCGGACCGTCGGCGGCCATGGACGGCCGCCGCCGAGCCTGCACATGGAGAGCCTGCCCCTCTTTTTCGGGCATGTGCGCTTTTTGGCGTGTCCGGCCAGCCAAACTGCGTTGACGCGGCGCGGGCTCGTAGAATGCGCTTTACTCCCCGGCCGCATTCAGCAACGTAATGCTTAAGCCGACTGCGCCTCGTTCACCGCATCCAGCACCTGCCGCGCACAATCCGGAATCGGCGTGCCCGGGCCGAAGATGCACTTCACGCCGGCCTTGTACAGGTGATCGTAGTCCTGGCGCGGAATCACGCCGCCGGCGATGACCACGATGTCGTCAGCGCCCTGCTTGCGGAGCTCCGCGATCAGTTCCGGCACCAGCGTTTTGTGACCGGCGGCCAATGAAGATGCGCCAACCACGTGGACATCGTTCTCGATGGCCTGGCGGGCGACCTCTGCCGGGGTGGAGAACATCGGCGAGAGGTCGATGTCGAAGCCGACGTCAGCGAAAGCCGTGGCGACAACCTTGGCGCCGCGGTCGTGGCCGTCCTGGCCCATCTTGCACACCAGCATACGCGGGCGGCGGCCGTGTTGCTCGACGAAGGTGTCGATGTCTTTCTGAATACTCATCCAGCTCTCGTCCTCCTGGAAGGCGCTGCCGTAGACGCCTGAAACAGTCTGCGCCTGGGCGTTGAAGCGGCCGAACTCGCGCTCCATGGCGAAGGAGATTTCACCGACGGAGGCGCGGCGGCGGGTGGCTTCGACGGCCAGTGCCAGCAGGTTGCCCTGGCCGCTGTGTGCGGCGGCGTAGATCTGTTCGAGAATGTCCTCGACGGCGGCCTCGTCACGGTCGGCGCGCAGTTTTTCCAGGCGAGCGATCTGCGACTTGCGCACGGCTTCGTTGTCGATCTCGAGGACGTCGACTTCCTCTTCGGAGGCCAGCTTGTACTTGTTGACGCCGACGATAACGTCGTCACCGCGGTCGATGCGCGCCTGCTTCAGTGCGGCGGCTTCCTCGATACGCAGCTTGGGCATGCCGGTTTCGATGGCCTTGGCCATGCCGCCGGCTGCCTCGATCTCCTCGATCAGTTCCCAGGCCTTGTCGGCGATTTCCTTGGTCAGGCTCTCCATCATGTAGGAGCCGCCCCAGGGATCGACCACCTTGGTGATGCCGGTTTCTTCCTGGATGATCAGCTGGGTATTACGCGCGATACGCGCGGAGAACTCGGTGGGCAGCGCGATGGCTTCGTCGAGGGCGTTGGTGTGCAGGGACTGGGTGCCGCCGAACACGGCTGCCATGGCCTCGATGGTGGTACGCACGACGTTGTTGTAGGGGTCCTGCTCGGTGAGCGACCAGCCGGAGGTCTGGCTGTGGGTGCGCAGCATGGAGCTTTTCGGGTCCTGCGGGTCGAACTCGCCGACGATTTTCGCCCACAGCAGGCGAGCGGCACGCATCTTGGCGATTTCCATGTAGAAGTTCATGCCGATGCCCCAGAAGAAGGACAGGCGCGGCGCGAACTGGTCGATGCCCAGGCCCGCGGCAATCGCGGTGCGGATGTATTCCTTGCCGTCTGCCAGGGTGTAGGCCAGTTCCAGTGCGGCGTTCGCCCCGGCTTCCTGGATGTGGTAGCCCGAGATCGAAATGGTGTTGAACTTGGGCATGTGCTCGGAGCAGTAGGCGATGATGTCGCCGATGATCTTCATGCTCGGCGCCGGCGGGTAGATGTAGGTGTTGCGCACCATGAACTCTTTGAGGATGTCGTTCTGGATGGTGCCCGCCAGCTGGTCCTGGGAAACGCCCTGCTCCTCGGCGGCGACGATGTAGCCGGCCAGTACCGGCAGTACAGCGCCGTTCATGGTCATGGAGACGGAGACCTTGTCCAGGGGGATGGCGTCGAACAGGACCTTCATGTCTTCGACCGAGTCGATGGCCACGCCGGCCTTGCCGACGTCACCGGTCACCCGCGGGTGGTCGGAGTCGTAGCCGCGGTGCGTCGCCAGGTCGAAGGCGACGGATATGCCCTGCCCGCCTGCGGCCAGCGCCTTGCGGTAGAAGGCGTTGGATTCCTCGGCGGTGGAGAAGCCCGCGTACTGGCGAATGGTCCAGGGCCGGCCGGCGTACATGGTGGCCTGGGGACCGCGGATGTAGGGTGACATGCCGGGCATGGTGTCGGCGAACTCGAGGTTGGCGGTATCCGCGGCGGTATACAGCGGTTTTACCTCGATTCCTTCGGGAGTCTGCCAGTTCAGGTCGGCGAGCGGCTTGCCGCGCATCTGTTTCTCGGCGAGGGCCGCCCAGGTTTCCGGGGTGGCTTTGCTCTTGTCGTAAATCTTGTCACTCATCGTTCGATCTCTGCGCTGCTGCGTCTTCTGGGCCTGCTGCCCGCGGTGTAGATTGGAGTACTGGGGTCAGAGCCCTTTTTGCTTGGCAAAAAAGGGCTCTGACCCCATGGAATCGACCCCCTGATCAATGCTCCTCGCCCGGTTGGTTGATCTCCACCAGTACCCCGTCACAGCACTTGGGGTGGATGAAAATCACCTGGCAGCCGTGCGCGCCGGGGCTGGGTGCGTCGCTGAGGAACTGGTAGCCCTTCGCCTTCAGTCGCTCCACGTCCTCGTCGATGTTGTCCGAGCGGAAGCAGATGTGGTGCAGTCCGCCGGGCTTTTTCTCCAGGTACTTGGCGATCGGACCCTCCCCGTTCAGCGGGTGTACCAGTTCGATCTGGGTCGGGGGAACCGGGAAAAACGCGGTGGAGGTCCTGGCCGCCTCGACATCCTCGGAACCCTTGTAATCCAGGCCGAAATCTTCCATGAAGCGTTTGATCGCCTTTTCCAGGTCGGGTACCGCGATGGCGATATGATCCAGTGCTGTAATCATGGGTGTGCTCCTCAGGCAATCTGCGCCAGGAATGTATCGGTTGCGCTGCGACGGCGCCTGGCGATTTCCTCTGGGGTTTCCACGACGATCTTCTCGTCCGGGGTCACCTTGAAGATCGCCTGGCCCTTGTGGACGATGAGTCCGTCGGTGTCTACCAGGATTTCGTCGACCGTTCCGGCAAAGGGCGCATAGACCTTGTTGAACATCTTCATGACTTCGATGATGAACAGCGGGTCGCCGGCCTCGAAGTGATCGCCCTTCTTCACGTACACCTCGTGTGCAGGTGTCTCGCGGCTGTAGAACATGCCGCCGCTGGCCGCGACGATTTCGTCGGACTTGGCCACCGGCGGCGGTGCCAGTACCTTGGCCATGGCGCTCTGGTGGTCGCCGTCGAGCAGGCTTGCCGGGATGTGAATGGTCAGGTCTTCGTTGACAGTCAGGGCGAAGAAGCCGGTGAACTCGGCGATGCTGGGCAGCACCGCGAGAATCTCGGCGCCGGCCTGGTAGCCCTTGTGTGCCGCGCGGGCCTGGGCCCACAGTTCCGGGCTGAAACCTTCGGGCGCTTCGGCCTCGGCAAGCATGGATTGCAGCTCGATCCAGTCGCCGGCCTTCAGGCGATTGTTCAGGTCGTTGTAGAAGTCCAGCGCGGACTGCAGGACCTCGTGGTCGTGATCCCAGATCATGCTGGCCGCCGGCGCGCCGGGGATGTAATCCATGTTCAGGAAGTGGTAGGTATCGGCCAGAAGTTCCAGCGGGTTTTCATTCCAGCTGACGCTGCCGTCAATCAACGTATAGCTGTCGCGGTTGACGCTCAGCCAGCCACTCAGGGTGTGGGCCTGGGCCAGCAACTTCTGCAGCGGGCGCAGGAACAGGGTCTGCTTGCGCTCCAGGGTCCTGCGCAGTGCGGCTGTACCGCCCTCGCCCTCGTTCGCCAGCGCGGCAGCGCAGATTTTGTTCCAGGCATACTCGAGATCGATATTGTTGGCCTGCTGTTTCAGTTCGCCCACCGCGGTCAGGTAGGGAACGATGAATCGCGTGGTCGGGCGCGCGTTGATGTTCTGGCCGATGAACCAGTTGACCAGCCCGTAGTGGAATTCGAGGTTGGTGGCCAGGTCCTTGCCGCGCATGGTGGTGCGGCGAATCACCTCGGCCATCCGCTCGTAGGTATCGAGACGGGACTCGCCGACAGTCAGCAACAGCGCGATGTTGGAGTCGTAGGCGCCGGCCAGGGTGTATTTCATGAACTGGTCGGTATCCGGGTTGTGCAGACTGATACCCTGGTCGTCGCGGATCTCGCCGTCGGAGGCGTCGGACCAGAACTCGATGACGCCGCCGGCGCTGGGCTGCAGCGCCTGGTTGGTGGCGTTGAGGCGCGCCTCCACGGAATCGTCGTGGCGCAGGATGCGGGTCGGGCGCGGCAGTTTGGGACCGTGGGCCGCCAGCAGGACCATCGCTTCAACCAGTGATTCCACGATGAAGTTGTCTTCGGGATTTTCCGGGTTGGCGAATTCCAGCGCGTAGCACAGTTCGGTTACCCGGTGTTCCACCTGGATGCGGGTGTTCATCTCCATGAAGAAGTGCTTGTCGCGGTCGACGATACACTCGAAGGTGGACACGGAGTCCAGTCCCACCGCGGCGCCGAAGCGCGCGGCCTCGTCTTCCATGGTCTCGAGTGTCTTGAGGTCCTGCTTCAGCACCCGGGCCTCAACCGCGTTGCCGGTGTTTTCCGCCTGCGCCAGCGCGGATTTCAGGGATTCGACGGTGACCGAGACTTCCAGCAGCTTCTGCTCGTGCATCTGCAGGGAACAGTCGCGGCCGCCCATGGTCATGCACCACTCGCCGTTGCCGATCACCTGGATTTCCTGGTGACGGGTGGTTTCGATGTTCAGTTCCACCAGGACGTTCTTGTTGTCGCCGACACCGGTCGTTTTCACCTCGTTGAGGATTTCACGCACCATTTCCGGGGTGCGCCTGGCTTCGCCGATGGCCAGGATACGCTGGCCCTTGCCGCCGCCACCGGAAATGGCTTTCAGGCGCACCCGGTTCTCGGGGTAGTCGGCCTGCATCTTTTGCACGGCTTCGGTCAGCGTGTCACAGAGTTCGTCGACGGTGTAGAGGTCGACGCCCTTGTCGTAGGATGCGGCGAGGACGATGTCCGCCTTGTCCGCCAGTTCGATGCTGCTGTCGTCCAGTACGGAAGCCTCGACGGCGAGGCCGTGTTCGGCAACCAGCGCTTTCAGCGCGGCGATATCCGGGTGCTTCTTCAGCAGGGTCAGCGCGGTGCCATTATCGATACCCGGGGTGACTGACACGCCCGCTTTCAGCGCGGTGCGCTTGGCTTCGTCTTTCAGGCCGGCGTCGTGCACGGTGCGCGAGCAGGGGCCGATAAAGTTGAGGCCGGCCGCTTCCATGGCCGCAACCATGGTCTCGTCTTCCGCCATGAAGCCGTAGCCGGCGAAGATCGAGTTGTAGCCGTTTTCGCGGGCGATGGAGATGATCTGGCGGATGCGCTGGTCGCGCTCCTCCTTGTTGGCGCCGGTGTAATCCGGTACCCGGTGGATACGCTCCGGCTCGGTCAGGGTGCGCAGTTCGGGGGCCAGCGCGTTCTGGTAGACGATGGAGTCCTTTTCCGACAGCAGGATGCCGTAGTCAGTGATGCCCATCTCGGCAAACACGTCCATGGCTTCCTTGCGAATCGGACCGCGGCAGATGATCAGCGGCCGCATGTGCGAGCAGTCAAACTGGTTGACCCAGGCGCTGTGGCGACGGCCCAGCCGGCGGTCACGGTGGATCAGCGAGTTGTTCAGGTAGTGTTCGTTGGACACGTAGTATTCCTCGAAATCAGTTCTCTGGCGGCCGGTCAGTGGAATTCGCGCTGCACACCCTGCAGCGGTTCCGGCTGGTAGTGACGCAGGCAGAAGTCCATGTGCTCCGCCAGTACCTGGCGCAGGTCGGAAGGCATGACGATCTGGGAGATGGATCCCAGGCTCAGCGCTTCGTCGGGGTTCATGAGTTCGCGTTCGTAGCGTTGCGCCAGCAGCGCCTCTTCGGATTTCACCCAGCCGGCAACCAGTTGTTCCGCTGCGGCTTTGGCTTCGCTGTCGCTGAGGCCGGCGCCTTTCTGGGCTTCGGTCTCCTTGGCGATGCGCTCCTTCACCGAGCCGCGGATTTTCTTCAGTTCGTCCTTGTAGACGTAGTCGACACCGGCCGGGCCCATGACCGCCACGCGGGTGGTGGGCAGCGCAACGACGAAGTCGGCGCCGGTGGGGTAGTTGTTGTAGGAGGCGTAGGCGCCGCCGAAGGCGTTGCGCACCAGCACCAGGAAGCGCGGGGTGCGCAGGTCGACGATGGCGTCGAGCATGGCGCGGCCGGCCTGCACGATACCGCCCGCTTCCTGTTCCTTGCCGGGCAGGAAGCCGGTTGTGTCCTCGAGGAAGATCATCGGGATGTTGTACAGGTTGCAGAAGCGGATAAAGCGCGCGTTCTTGTAAGCCGCGGCGATATCGATCTGGCCGGAGGCAACCGCTGAGTTGTTGGCGACGAAGCCGACCACGTTGCCGCCCATGCGACCCAGCGCGGTAATGGTGTTGCGCGCCCGTTCCGGCTGGACTTCGAGGAAGTCGCCGTGGTCGCAGAGTTGCTGGATCATGATGGTGATGTCGAACGGGGTGTTGAAACCGGTCGGCGAGTTGAAGGCTTTCTTCAACAGGATGTCGATGTCCCAGGTCTTGCGCGAGACCGGGTCGGAAGACTTGCGGTGCGGCGCGAGTTCGGCGTTGTTGCTCGGCAGGTATTCGAGCAGCGCGCGCACCTTGCGCAGGGCCGCCACTTCGTCCGGTACCACGAAGTCGGTCACGCCGCTCTGGCTGTGCACGCCGGGGCCGCCGAGTTCGTCCGGGGTGACGTCTTCACCCAGCACCGACTTCACGACACCGGGGCCGGTCAGGCCGAAGAAGGTTTCATTCGGCTGGATCAGGAAAGAGCCCTGGCGCGGCAGGTAGGAACCGCCGCCGGCGTTGAAGCCGAACATGCACATGATGCTGGGCACCACGCCGGAAATCTTGCGCAACGCGGTGAAGGCGTCGGCATAGCCGTCGAGGCCACCCACACCCGCGGGAATGTAGGCGCCGGCGGAATCGTTCATGCCGACCAGCGGGATGCGGCGCTTGGCGGCCAGTTCAAACAGGCGCGCCAGCTTTTCGCCGTTGGTGGCGTCCATGGAACCGGCGCGCACGGTGAAATCGTGGCCGTAGATCGCCACGTCGCGGCCGTTGACCTTGATCAGCGCGGTCACCAGTGAGGCGCCGTCGAGGTTCGGACCCCAGTTCTGGTAGAGGACTGTCGGTTCGCCGTCCGCGAGGCACTGGATCCGCTCCCATACGGTCATGCGGTTCTTCAGGTGCTGGCGCTGGATGTTCTTCACGCCGGCGGCTTCGTAGGGACGCTGCTGCAGGTCCCAGCCGTGCTTCATCGCCTTCTCGAACAAGCCCGGTTCGGAATCCACCTGTCCTGGAACACGGAATTCCTGTTCATCCTTTTCCGCAAATGGGTTCTCAAGGCTGGCGATCAGGTCTTGGCTGCTGTCTGTTGTCATATTTCCTTGATCCAAAAGTCGGCCATGGGCCGGGGAAGCTTGCGCGACCTTCTTACGAGGCACTGGAATTGCAAGACGGGACAGGTGACTCGGCTACATTGCCGGAACCACCAGAAATTCGGCGTCACACTTTATTTCCATGGGGTCCCAAAGTCAATCACAGAGCGCACGTAAAGCCATGTTTTAACTGCAAATTAACCTGGCCGACATACGCACATTCGCGGATAGTTTACAATAGCGCCCGCCCAAACTGACTACAGCGTGCAACTGCTGCATTGTTATCATTGTTAACATGAAGTGAGCCCCCTCGCATGAATAAAACGGTCGCGCTGGAAGAGATCGACTACCGACCGGACGGGGCCGAGTTGTTCGCGACCATCGTCGATTTGCCCGGGGCCGCCTTCCTCGATTCCAGCCAGCCCCACAGCCAGCGCGGGCGCTACGACATTATATGTGCACAGCCGGAGCCGGCGCCCGCCGCACCGCAAGCCGCGGCGTCGACCGCGCAATGGCGGGCCTGGTTCAGCGCCCTCGCGGAGTTTCACAGCGAGCGCTACCGGGAGGTGCATACTGCCTCCGCGGACATCCCCTTCTGCGGCGGCCTGCTCGGCGTTCTGGACTACGACACCGGCAACGCGCTGCATGGCATTGGATCGCCGCCAGCGCAAACCGGCGGCGCACCCTCCCCCAGCGTCGGCGCCTACGACTGGGCGGTGGTCCAGGATCACCTGCTGCAACGCGCTACGCTGGTATTCCAGCCGGATGTGCCAGTACAGCGACGCGGCGATATCCGCAGGCGACTGCAATCGGCGCCACGCCCGGCGGGGTCATTCAGCCTGCTGGAACCTTTCCGCTCCAACTTCAGCGAAGACGCCTACCGCACCGCGTTTGCCGCAATCAGCGATTACATCCAGGCCGGCGACTGCTACCAGATCAACCTGGCCCAGCGTTTCCAGGCGCCCTGCCAGGGCGACCCCTGGGCGGCCTACCTGCTGCTGCGCGAAGCTGCCGCCGCTCCCTGGTCCGCCTACCTGGCCGCAGCGCCCGGCGAAGCACTGCTCAGCCTGTCTCCGGAGCGCTTTATCGCCGTCCACGGCAGCCATGTGCAAACCGCGCCCATCAAGGGCACGCGGCCCCGCGACAGCGACCCCGAACGCGACCAGCGCAACGCGCAGGAGCTGCGCAGGTCGGTCAAGGACCGCGCGGAGAACCTGATGATCGTCGACCTGCTGCGCAACGACCTTGGCCGCAACTGCCTGCCGGGCAGCATCCACGTGGACGCGCTGTTCGAGGTGCAGAGCTTCCCCACGGTCCACCACCTGGTCAGCTCGATCAGCGGCGAACTGCTCCCCGGCCGCTCCGCCTTCGACCTGCTGCGCGACGCCTTTCCCGGCGGCTCGATCACCGGGGCGCCGAAGCGGCGGGCGATGGAGATCATCGCGGAACTCGAGCCGGATTCCCGCGAGGCCTACTGTGGCAGCGTGTTCTATGTCAGTGCGGATGGGCGGATGGATAGCAATATCGCCATTCGTACGCTGCTGTGTTCCGGGGGCGAGATTCGCTGCTGGGGCGGCGGCGGGATTGTCGCCGATTCGGTGTGCGAGGCGGAGTACCAGGAGACCTTCGACAAGGTCGGACGGTTTTTGCGGGTGCTTGAAGATATGTAGGTTTGGTTGGGTGGATTTTGGTTGGGCAGAAGAGTGCCGGCCTGAATGCGTGGTATGGCCTCCCGAAAAACGCAAAAGCGCCATCCATGGCAGCTCGGCTTCGGCCATCCATGGCCTCAGACGTTTTCGTGAGGCCATACCACGCATTCAGTCCTACCTGTGTGCCTCGAACGGATCACACAGTCAAGCGTTCCCAAAAGCGTGGTATCAAGCAAATATCGAATTGGTTGCCGCAGCGTTTGGATGCGCTTCGTTTTTTCCAAAAATCCGGATTTAAAGCTGGTTTCCAGCGCTCATCGAATACTGACCAGAGCATGCATTGCTCCAAAATCAGATGAACAGATACCACAGCGGCTATGGTTTACTCCAGACCGGGTCTGAAGACGTAATACGGGTCACGAAAACGTCCGAGGACACGGATGTCCGAGGCCGAGCTGCCATGGATGGCGCTTTTGCGTTTTTCGGGACCCGTATTACGTTTTCAGGCCCTGACTCTCGCGCCCAGCCCAAAGCCCTGACCATTACCTTGAACCTTGAACCTTGAACCTTGAACCTTGAACCTTGAACCTTGCACCTTGGGCCGGGCCACAAAATCCCTGAGCCGAGGGTGAATCCTAGACAGTCAAATCGCGCTGGCTCGCCTCGACAAACGCAACCTTCAGCTCCGCCAGCGACTCAACCGAACGGAACTGCGGAAACTCGTCGATCACATTCTGCGGCGCGTGGATCAGGATGCCCACGTCCGCCTCGCCCAGCATCGTGGTGTCGTTGTAGGAATCGCCCGCCGCGATCACCCGGTAGTGCAGGCTGTGCAGGGCTTTTACCGAGGCGCGCTTCGGGTCTTCCTGGCGCAGCTTGTAGTCGACCACCCTGCCCGACTCGTCGGTGATCAGGCGGTGGCAGAACAGCGTCGGCCAGCCCAGCTGGCGCATCAGCGGCTGGGAGAATTCGTAGAACGTGTCCGACAGGATGACCAGCTGGAAGCGCTCGCGCACCCAGTTGACGAAGTCGATGGCGCCGGGGAGCGGTTCCAGGGTGGCGATGACCGCCTGGATATCGTCGAGCTTGAGGTTGTGCTGGTCCAGCAGGGCCAGGCGCTGGCGCATGAGTACGTTGTAGTCGGGGATGTCACGGGTAGTGGCCCGCAGTTCCTCGATGCCGGTTTTCTCGGCAAATGCGATCCAGATTTCCGGGACGAGGACTCCTTCCAGGTCGAGACAGGCCAGTTCCACAGTTAATCTCCTTGAGGGGGGTAGCAAAACAGCCGCCCAATCTACGGATTTGGGCGGCGCGGTACAAGGGGGAAAGGTGAATTGGCCGTTCGCCGGCCGGCCTTTGGGCGCGGCCGTGCCGGCTCAGAAGACCGGCAGGTCGAGGTGTGAGAACAGCTCTTCCACTTCCGCCTTGGTGCGGCTCTGGAAGGCGTCGTCGACGACGTCGCGGGTCAGGTGGGGGGCGAAATCCTCGATGAATTCGTACATGTAACCGCGCAGGAAGGTGCCGCGGCGGCAGCCGATCTTGGTGACGCTGCTGGAAAACAGGTGGCTGGCATCCAGCGCCACCAGATCTTCGTCGATTTCCGGATCGTGGGCCATGGCGGCGACGATGCCGATGCCGAGGCCGAGGCGGACGTAGGTCTTGATCACGTCGGCATCGGCGGCGGTGAAGACGACGCGCGGAATCAGGCCTTTCTCGACGAAGGCCTCGTCCAGCCGGGAGCGGCCGGTGAAACCAAATACGTAGGTGACAATGGGGTGCGCGGCCACATCTTCCAGTTTGAGCTGTGAAACCTGTGCCAGCGGATGGTCTTTCGGCACCAGGATGCAGCGGTTCCAGCGGTAGCAGGGCATCATGATGAGGTCCGAGAACAACTCCAGCGCCTCGGTGGCGATGGCGAAATCGACGGTGCCGTCCGCGGCCATCTGGGAAATCTGCATTGGCGTGCCCTGGTGCATGTGCAGGGAGACGTCCGGGTAGCGCTCGATGAAGCCGCGGATGGTCGCCGGCAGCGCATAGCGCGCCTGGGTGTGGGTGGTGGCGATGGAGAGACTGCCCTTTTTCTCGTTGGAGTATTCCTGGGCGACCTGCTTGATGCTTTCGACCTTGCGCAGCACTTCACCCGCAGCGGCCAGTATGGCCTCGCCCGCAGGGGTGATGTGGGTGAGGTGCTTGCCGCTGCGGGCGAACACTTCCACGCCCAGCTCGTCCTCCAGCAGGCGGATCTGCTTGCTGATACCGGGCTGGGAGGTATACAGGCTCTGCGCCGTGGCTGAAACGTTGAGATCGTGGTGGGCCACCTCCCAGATGTACCGCAATTGTTGTAGCTTCATACCGCCCTCCGGCAAGAGGAACTTCGATCAAGGTGGACGTAAACGCGGTCGCCGGTGCCGGCTACCGCGCCCATTCCGAAAAATTCTTATAAAGAATAGCCATAGAAGACGCTATATGCCACGGGCAAAAGGAATAACATTTACAGCCCGGGATTCAGGTATTGGCCACGCCGTGGGGTACATGGCCGGTGGCGACATGCGCGCTGGCCGATTTGCAGTGGGCCTGCTGGTCATCGAAAAACACGTCGGCGCGGTAGGCGCGCAGGAAGTCGCCCTTGTCCAGGCCGCCGAGGAAGATCGACTCGTCGATGCGGATATTCCAGGCCCGCAGGGTGCGGATAACCCGCTCGTGGGCAGGCGCGGAGCGCGCGGTGACCAGCGCGGTGCGGATTGGCGCCTCACTGGCGGGAAAGGCCTGCTGCAACTGGTGCAGGGCCGCGAGGAAGGCCTTGAACGGGCCGCCGGCCAGCGGTTCCCTCGCGGCGGCTTTCTCGCTGGCGGTGAAGGCGTCCAGCCCCTCGCTCTTGAACACCCGCTCGGCCTCGTCGGAGAACAGCACGGCGTCACCGTCGAAGGCGAAGCGCAGTTGATCGTTGCCAGTGTCCTGGCTGCGCCCGGACATCAGGGTGGCCGCGGCCACGCCGCAATCCAGGGCGTAGCGGACGTCTTCGGCCTCGTTGGAGAGAAACAGCTGGCAGCCGAAGGCCTGGATGTAGCGCCAGGGACTCTCGCCGCCGCAGAAGGCCGCGCGGCGAATGGCCAGGCCGTAGTGCTCTATGGAGTTGAACACCCGCAGTCCGGTATCGGCGCTGTTGCGGGAGAGCAGTACGACTTCTACCCGCTGCTCTCCCAGCAATTCGTTGATGCGCAGCAGTTTATTGACCAGCGGAAAGGCCTCGCCCGGGCCCAGGGGGTCCTCCTCGCGATCGATCTGGTAGGCGGAATAGGCTTCCAGCCCCTCGTTTTCGTACACGCGGTGACTCTCGCTCAGGTCGAAGAGCGCGCGCGAGGAAATGGCGAGTACCAGTTTGTCGGAGATAGATTCGGGCATGGGCAGAGCTTAACCAGTTGCCGGTGCCGGCGTCCATAGCAGCAACAGGTAAAGGCCCGCCAGCAGCGCGGCCAGGCCGAACACCCGGGACAGCCTTTCCCCGTTGGGCAGCAGTTTCTCCAGCAGGACCAGCAGGGCAAGGCCCGCGATCCACAGCAGGTTCATGACCCCGCCGACAAACAACAGCAGCATCATTGCCCAGCAGCAGGCGACGCAGAACAGGCCGTGGTGCAGGCCCATCGCCAGCGCCCCCCTCGCCCCCGGCCGCCAGTGGCGGCTGAGGAACACCGCCGGACCGCGGCAGTGGCGCAGGCAGGTGCGCTTGGCGGGTGTGAACTGGTAGGCGCCGGCCAGCAGCAGTACGATGGCCGACAGTGTGGTACTGCTGCTCCACATCAGCATGCTGTGCAGCAGGCCTGCCCGCTCCAGCAACCATTGCAGGAATGTCGCGGCGGCGCTGAACAGCAGCCAGGCCAGCAGGTAACCGGCAAGGAAACTACCGGTTGGCGCCGCGGAGACCGCTGCCTGGCCGGCCTGGTTGTGGCGCTGCACCCGGGCGAACAGCAGCACGGTGGGCGCCGCGCTGGGCAGCATCATGGCAATCATCATCACCCACCACATCAGCAGCATCAGCAGCCAGTAGTCGATTCCCCAGGCGCTGGTACGCCCGCGCAACGGTGGTGGCGGGAAGGCGGAGGTGGTCATGTGGCGCGGGTCCATGCCGGTTCCGGCGCCGCCAAGCAGGTACCACCAACTGAGCAGCAGGAGCAGGCAGATACCGGCCACTACCACCAGGCGTTCCTGGCGCAGCAGCTTTTCGGTGACTGTCGACAACTGCCTGTGGGGACTGCCCGGTGTAACGTTCACCTGCCCTGCCCTGCCCGGCTGGATCAGGCAGCCCGGTCCCTGACGACGCCCTGGTTGTTCAGGTGGATATGCGCGAACTGGGCATAGCGGTTTTCGAAATCCATTTTGATCGGCCCGTTGGTGTGGATCGTTGAGGCACCCATTTCCGCCAGGGTGTACTCGAATCCGTTCGGCAGGTCGATCCGCACGCGGTGTTCCTCACCGGTAACGGGATTGCGAATGGGTTTGCCGCTGGTGGAGACCAGACCTTCGACCCGGACGTGCCCGAGGCGCGCATCGACATCCGCGGCAAAGTCGATGGACCTGAAAACCGGTTCGAACACTTCCTCGAGGGTCGCGGCAAACACGTTCCAGATGGTTGCGCCCGGCTCGGTCTCCATGCCGCTGAGGATCGCCAGCAAGGCGTCGCGCTGCGCATCCGAGGCGCGTTCATCGACGATGATGAGGGCCTTGCCACCACCCTCGTGGATCGGCCCCGGCCACCACATCACCGCCACGGTCTTCAGTCCGTCGAGGGTGGTATCAGCAAAGAATCCCCGCTTGATTTCCATGCCCGCCACGGCCTCGCAGTTGCCGTGGGTGGGCAGTGCATTGAACTGGCAGGGGCAGCCGTAGGCGCAGTTGCAGGTGACGAGTTCTACCGCTTCGATTTCCCAGGGCGTCATCGCCATTCCTCCTCGGCCAGGGGCCATCGACAGGCGCTTATCCGCTAACTATACGCCAGGCTCGCCAAACTGCCAGCTCCCTGGCTGGCGGCGGTTCACGCTTTGTTGCGCCGCGCGGCGAAGTACTCCCGGCTCACCCGGAACACCAGGGGCCCCAGCAACAGCAGGGCGATCAGGTTGGGGATGGCCATGAAGGCATTCAGGGTATCGGCGATCAGCCAGACCAGGTCGAGTTGCACGACCGTGCCCACCGGTATCGCCAGCACCCAGAGAATGCGGAAC
The DNA here is from genome assembly GCF_048323675.1 of Haliea sp. E17. Classification (NCBI taxonomy): domain Bacteria; kingdom Pseudomonadati; phylum Pseudomonadota; class Gammaproteobacteria; order Cellvibrionales; family Halieaceae; genus Haliea; species Haliea sp. E17. Next base: position 573,696 of record NZ_JBLWFK010000002.1, on the reverse strand, counting down.
GGCAGCACGGCGCGGGCGCCGAGCAGGAATACCACGCAGCGCTCGCCGTAAAACGACCAGCCGATCATGGTGGTCAGCGCGAACAGGCACAGGCCGAAGGTCACCACGTATTCGCCGCCGGGAATGGCCTGGGCAAAGGCCATGGCGGTCAGCGCCGCGCCACTCTGGCCGCTGGGCAGGACATCCATGATCACGATGACCAGTCCGGTCATGGTGCAGATGAGGATGGTGTCGATGAAGGTGCCGAGCATCGCTACCAGTCCCTGTTCTACCGGCTGGTTGGTGCGCGCCGCGGCGTGGGCGATAGGTGCGCTGCCGAGCCCCGCTTCGTTGGAAAAAATGCCGCGGGCGACACCGAAGCGCAGGGCCGCCCAGACCGAGGCGCCGGCAAAGCCGCCCGCCGCCGCGGAACCGCTCATGGCGCTGTCGACGATGGTGACGATGGCGCCCGGTACCGCAGTGATGTTCATCAGGATAACCAGCAGGCTGGCGGCGAAATAGGTCACCGCCATGAAAGGCACCAGAACGCTGGCCACGTGGGCGATACGCTGGATGCCGCCGAGGATGACCGAGCCCACCAGTACCATCAGCACGCCACCCGTAATGATCGGCAGGACGCCGAAGGAATCGTGGAGTATGTGGGAGACGGAATTGGACTGCACGGTATTGGCGAGGCCGAAACCGGCGAGGGAGCCGAACAGGGCGAAGGCATAGGCCAGCCAGTGCCAGCGTTTGTGCAGGCCGTTGCGGATGTAGTACATGGGGCCGCCGCTGTAATTCCCCGCCTCGTCCTGCTCGCGGAAGGTCACCGCGCAAACCGCTTCGGAGTACTTGGTGGCCATCCCGACCAGGGCGGTCATCCACATCCAGAACAGCGCCCCGGGGCCGCCGAGGGCCACCGCCGTGGCTACCCCAGCGATATTGCCGGTGCCGATGGTGGCGGACAGCGAGGTCATCAGGGCGCTGAAGGGGGAGATGTCGCCGGCACCGCTGCCGGTGCGGCCGCGGAACAGCATGGCAAATGCCGTGGGTAGTTTGCGCAGTGTCAGGAAGCCCAGGCCCAGACTGAGGTAGAACCCGGTACCCAGCAACAGGACGAGCATGACCGGTCCCCAGGCCCAGCCGTTGATGGTAGCGATAATATCCGCCATTAAATATTCCCCTGATCAGATGTGTTGTTATCGAACCCCGAATTGCCGGGTTCCGAGGGCCTACCAGCGAAAGCCCCCGCTTTGCGGGAACAGCCCGAAAATGCCGCCGGTATGGACGAAGACGATATCGCGTACGCCGGCGAAGCGCCCCGCGGCGATTTCCTCAACCATGCCTGCAAAAGCCTTGCCAGTGTAAACCGGGTCGAGGACTATCCCCTCCAGTGCGGCGAATTCCGCTATAAGATCGAATATTGCAGGTCCGGCTTTCGCGTAACCGGCGCCGACATAGCCGTCGATGACCCGTGTTTCGGGATGGATGGCAGGTGCCTGCGGAAACCGCTGGCGCCAGTCCGCGGTGTCGTGTGCCACCTTGTCCAGGAAATACTGTTCGTCATCGCATACATTGACGCCCCAGACCGGGGCATCCAGTTCAAATAATTGCACGCCGAGGGTCAGCCCGGCCTGGGTGCCGCCGGAACCGGTGGCGCAGACGATATGGGCGTTTTCAATGCCGACCCGGGCAAAATCGCCCGCCAGTTCCTCGCTGGCGGCGATATAACCCCAGACGCCGAGCCCGTCACTGCCACCGGTAGGAATCGCCAGGGCTTTCAGGCCCTGCTCCGCGTAGTGGGATTCCCAGTGCCGGAATATCTGCTCGAGGCCGGAAAGGTATTCGGGCAGGGAGTAGCAGCTCACCTGCGCGCCGGCGAGACGGTCCAGCAGCAGGTTGCCCTCCGCGGGCCCGGAGGCCTCGCCCCGCAGCACCAGGTGCACCGGCATGCCCAGCTGCGCTCCGGCGAAGGCAGTTGCCCGGGCGTGGTTGGACTGGATGCCGCCGCAGGTCATCAGCACGTCATAGCCATTGTCGCGGGCGAAGGCGGTGATGAACTCGAGCTTGCGCACCTTGTTGCCGCTGAGCGTGCAGCCGGTGAGGTCGTCGCGCTTGATCCACAGCCGGTGCTCGCCGCCCCAGCGATCGGTTGCGCGTGACAGGTACTGCAGTGGTGTCGGGGTGCGCGCCAGTGAAATCCTGGGTGGAAAGTTCAGCCCGGCGCGCGCCATGGATGGCCTCAGGAGCCGATGGACTTCAGCGTGCCCTTGGGCAGCACGGCGTGGACGTGGATGCGCTGGAATTTCATATCCACGTTGCTGGCCACGTTGAGCACCATGTAGTTGTCGTCAAGGGCGGTTACCTTGCCGATGATACCGGCGCTGGTAACCACTTCATCGCCCTTGGACAGGTTGGACACCAGTTCCGCGTGCTCCTTCTGCCGCTTGCGCTGGGGGCGGATGGCGATGAAATAGAACAGCACAAACAGCAGCACCAGGAAACCGATCTGGAACAGTTCGCCGCCGGGCGGGGGCTGGCCGCCGGCGGCCTGGGCGTGGGCACTGGCAATAAACAGGCTCATGAGAAATACCTTGATAAATTAATTGTAGTGAATTGAATCGCGGGATAGTTCGCGGGGTAAATTTACCGGGTTTCCCTGGCGCTAGCAATTGAAGCGGCCGGGTTCCCGCTACCGCTGGAAGTGGCGCGGCCTTTCTTTTGCGACTGGAGCGATCTTTTCGCACCGCCGGCGGGTGAAACAGGCTACACTTATTCGCTGGGAAAATTGCCCGCGAATTCCAATAAATGGGGCACTTACCGCACCACGGAACGGAGACCACGTCTTGGGAAAATCGGCCGCTGAGTCCAATAGGGAAATCGCCTTCCGCTTGTCCAACAACCTGCCGCGCCTGTTGCGGGAATTTTTTCGCGACTACGATCGCCGGGTCCTGGACGGCATCGCCGCCCGCGGCTACACCGATATCCGCCCCTCGCACAGCCAGGTGCTGGCGAACCTGGGCACCGGCTCGGTGCGGGTCACTGAGCTGGCGGAACGGGCCCGGGTCACCCAGCAGGCGATGGGCAAGCTGCTGAAGGAGCTCGAGCGCATGGGCTATGTCGACCGCGCCATCGACAGTGAAGACAAGCGCGCCAAGGAAATCCGCTTTACCGCGCGCGGCTTGCAACTGGTTGCCGACGCCCTCGAAGTGGTCGACGAGGTACGCGATTACTACGCCAGTAAAATTGGCGTGCGCCGCCTCGCCGAACTGGAGAACAACCTGCGCGACGCGGTGGCCAGGCTGGACCTGGATTACCTGCCGGAATCCTGGGCCGACGGTAGCTGATCCCCCTACTTCAAGCCAGTTCTTGCTTTAACAAAGCAGCGTAAGCTATTGAATTTTCAAACCTGAAGTGGCTGACGCCCGTCCCGGGGTGTCTTCCGCTGGCGCAGCCGCAGAGGCAGGGTATCGTCCACGGAGCGGTAGCGGTAAACCCCCGCTTCGTCACTGTGGCGGGCCACCTGCCCGCGCTGCACCAGGTAATTGAGGTGCGCAAGGCACTCCCCCAGGGCCATGTTCACCTGCTCTTCGTTGAGTTCCCGCTGGAACAGCGCCGGCAGCAGTTCGAGCGCCGCACGCGGCTGGTCCACGCAGGCCTCCTCCAGCGAGAGCAGGCCGTCCTCGTGGTGTTCGATCAGGTGGCGCAGGCGGTGGTGCAGGCCGGTAAAGGGTACATTGTGGGCCGGCAGCACCAGGGCGTCGGCGGGCAGGACATCGAGAAAATGTTCCAGCGACTGCAGCCACTCGCGCAGCGGGTTGGCTTCCGGCTCTTCCGGGCCCACCGCAATATTGCTGGAGATCCGGGGAATCACCTGGTCGCCGGAGATGAGTACGTTGAGTGAATCGCTAAACAGGCAGGCGTGCTCCGGTGAATGGCCCCGGCCGATCACCACGCGCCAGCGCTGCCCGTTGATGGACAGCACGGCACCGTCCACCAGTCGCCGATAGGACCCCGGCAGTGGTGACACCATGTCGCGCAGGCCACCCATGGTCTTGCGGAAGGCGTGGATGTCCTCTCCCCTGCGCCCGAGCCGCAGCTGGTGTTGTTCGCTGGCGGCGCTCAGGTCCTCGGGGTCCGAGCGGGTGTAGAACATGCCGGTCAGGTATTCGGTGCGCGAGATATACAGGGGGGCGTTCCAGCGCTCACACAGCCAGCCGGCGTTGCCGGTGTGGTCCGGGTGCCAGTGGGTGCAGACCACCGCCTTGATCGGTTTGTCCTGGAGTTGGTTGGCGAAGATCTCCTGCCACAGCTCCTGGGTGGGCTGCAGGGACATCCCGGTATCCACCACCCACCAGCCGTCGCTGTCTTCCAGCAGGTAGAGGTTGATATGGTCCAGCGCCATCGGCAGTGGCATGCGCAACCAGTAGATGCCGCTGGCGACTTCGAGCAGTTTGCCAGGCTCCGGCAGCTGCCGGCCAAAGGGGTAGTCGAGCACGATCAGGCCTTGTCGAGCCCGAGCTCTTTGATCAGTGCCAGCACGTCATCGTGGTGGGACTTGGTCTTGACCTTGTCCATGACGTACTTGAGTCGGCCGTCCTTGCCGATGATAAAGGTGGTGCGCAGGACGCCCATGAATTCCCGGCCCATGAATTTCTTCAGGCCCCAGGCGCCGTATTTTTCGGTCACAGCGTGGTCCTCGTCGGACAGCAGGGTGAAGTTGAGGCCCTGCTTCTCGATGAATTTACCCAGCCGGGCCACCGGGTCGGGGCTCACGCCCAGTACCACAGTATCCACCTTGGCCAGGGCTTTCTGGCTGTCGCGAATGCCGCAGGCTTGCACCGTGCAACCGGGGGTCATGGCCTTGGGATAGAAGTACAGCACCACATTTTGCTTGTCGCGGAACTGCTTGAGACTCACCTTGTTGCCGTCCTGGTCGAGCAGGGTGAACGCGGGCGCCAGGTTGCCGACTTTCGGAAATGCCATGGGTTTACTCCTGTGTGCTTGATGGGGGGCGTGGCTGGTATTCCAGCCCGGTGATTTTCACCGGGAAGACGCCGCTGTCACGCTCGCGGAAATAGTCGCGCAGGGTTTCCCGCACGACCGGGAAGGCGAGTTCCTCCCAGGGAATCTCGTCCTCGGCGTAGAGGCCGCTCTCGAGGCTTTCCGGGCCGACACCGAAGGCGCCGTTTTCCAGCTCGCAGCGGTAGAACATGTAGACCTGGCTGATGTAGGGAAGGTCGAAAATACGGTAAAGGTGCAGGTTGGTCGCCTTCGCCCGCGCTTCCTCCCAGGTCTCGCGCGCGGCGCCCTGGGCGGTGGTTTCCCCGTTTTCCATAAACCCGGCGGGCAGTGTCCATAAGCCGTGGCGCGGCTCGATCGCGCGCTTGCACAGCAGCACCCTGCCCTCGTGTACCGGCAGGCAGCCGACGATAATGCGCGGGTTGATGTAATGGATGAATTCGCAGGCGCTGCAGACATAGCGCTCGCGGTCATCCCCTTCGGGAATTCGCAGCGTTACCGCGGCGCCACAACTGGAACAGAATTTCATGCGGGAGATGGTCGCCCTTGCCGTGGTGCTTAGCCGTAGGGCGACCAGTATAGAGACATTCAACCTGCCCCGCGAGGGGGGCGCGGCAGATCAGTGCAGTTCGCGGTAGGCGCCGCAGTAGAACAGCAGGGGCTGGCCGACCGCGCGGGCGACTGTGTCGCGCACCCGGCCGACGATGATCCGGTGGTCGCCACCCTCGTGGGTGGCGTGCAGTTCGCACTCGAAGCTGACCAGCGCATCGCGGATGAGCGGCGCACCGTGGCGGCCGAGGCGATAGTGTTCGGGGCTCAGCAGGTGATCGCCCTTGCGCGCGTACTGGTTGGACAGCGCGAGCTGCTGGTTGGTGAGGACGTTGATGGCGTAGTAAGCGGGTGCCGAGAAGGTGTCGAACACCTCGGAGTTGTTCTGCAGGCTCCACAGCACCAGGGGCGGTTCCAGCGATACCGAAGCGAAGGAGTTGGCGGTCATCCCCAGCGCTTCGCCGTCTTTGTTGATTGCCGTAATAACGCAGACGCCAGTGGCAAAGCGCCCCAGCAGATTGCGCAGTTCACGCCCTTCGATACTCATGCCGTTCTCCTGGTTGGTGGCCTGCCCTGCGCAGGTCCTATTGTTGTTGCTGCCAGCGCTGCGCCCGCGTGGTGTCGCTGTCGCGGGCGTCGACCCAGTGTTCGCCCTCGGGCCCGTGTTCCTTTTTCCAGAACGGGGCCCTGGTTTTCAGGTAGTCCATGACGAATTCGCAGGCGGCGAACGCGGCTTCCCGGTGCGCCGCGCTTACCCCGACCCAGACGATCTGCTCGCCGGGCTCCAGCCTTCCCACCCGGTGTACGACGCGCGCCGCCAGCAGCGGCCAGCGTTCCGCGCTCTCTTCAAGAATCTGCAGGATGCTGCGCTCCGTCATCCCCGGGTAATGTTCGAGGTACAGCGATCGCACGCCGCGGTTTTCGTTGCTGGCCCGGACATAACCGGTAAAGGTCGCGATACCGCCCTCCCCGGCCCGGCCCTGCAGCAGGCTGGCCTGAAGTACCCGCAGGTCGAAATCCTGGGGATGGACGTTGACTTCGAGTACTGCGCGCATATCAACCTCCGGTGACCGGTGGAAAAAACGCAATTTCATCGCCGTCGCTGATGGCGCTGTTGCCCTGGACCATCTGCTGGTTCAGGGCGCGAATAACGTTGGGGGCGCCCAGTTCCGCGTGCCAGGTGTCGCCGTAGGTGGCGCAGAGGTAGGATTGCAGGCTGTCGAGGTCGGGGCCAGCGAGGTCGGCGGCGATCTCCAGGCGCTCGCAATCGAGTGCCTCGCGCAGCCGGCCAAAAAACAACACCTGCAGCATTTCAGTCGGTCTCCCCGCGCTGCCAGTGCCCGGACTTGCCGCCGAGTTTTTCCACCAGCCCGATATTGCGGATTTCCATGCCGCGGTCGACCGCCTTGCACATATCGTAGAGAGTCAGCGCTGCGACCGAAACAGCGGTCAGCGCTTCCATCTCCACGCCTGTTTTGCCGGCCACCTTGCACTGCCCCTCGATGTGTACGGCGCTGTTGGCCTCGTCGAAGTCGAAGTCGAGCTTCACCGAGGTGAGCATCAGGGGATGGCACAGCGGAATGAGGTCGGAACACTTTTTCGCTCCCTGGATTCCCGCCACCCGGGCCACCGCGATGACATCGCCCTTCTTGTGGCCGCCCTCGCGCAGCAGGCGCAGGGTCTCGGCCTGCATGTAGACGGAGGCGCGCGCCCTGGCGATGCGCTCGGTAACGTCCTTGCCGCCGACATCGACCATGTGCGCGGCGCCGGTCTTGTCCAGGTGAGTGAATTGCGACATGGTAAAACCCTGTATCAGCGGAGCGCCAAAGTCTAGCGAAAGGCGTCACGGAAAGACAGCGGCAGGTTCGTGCAGGTAATCCAGCAGGGGCGCGAAGCGCTGGTCCACCGGATATTCGCCGCTGCTCCAGCCCAGGCGGACGATGACCGCGTCGAGCGTGGGCAGCATCATGACCACTTGCCCGCTGTGGCCGGACATGGCAAATGCCGATGCCGGCAATCCGGGCCAGTATGCCGCCCCGGCGCCGCGGTTGAGCCACAGCTGGTATCCGTAGCGGGAATCGTTGTCGCTGCCGTTGGGTGCGGTGGCGCGCTCGACCCAGCCCGCGGGCAGCCACTGCTGTTCCCCCACTCGCCCCGCATGGATCAGCGGCTGGGCCATCCGCGCCCAGTCCCGGGCACTGGCGTAGACGTAGGAACTGCCGACACAGTCGCCGGAGGGATCGAGTTCGAGGGTGGTGTCCTGCAGGCCGAGGGGGACCGCCACTTCCCGGGCAAAAAAGTCCACCAGGGCCTGGGGACCGCCGAGACGCTGGCCCAGCAGGTGGCAGAGGATATTGGTGGTGCCCGAAGAATAGGCAAAGTGCTCGCCGGGCGGGTAAGCCAGCGGCTTGTCCAGCGCCACAGCCGCGGCACTTGCCGCGGTGAACAGCATCCGGGTGGAATCGTTGCCCGGCAGGTAGGTTTCGCTGAAGGCCAGTCCGGAGCGCATCTGCAGCAGATCCTCGATGCTGACTTCGCTGCGCGCGTCGCGCTCCCACTGCGGAAACAGCCGGCGCTCTTCCAGCCGCAGCTGGCCCAGCGCGGCCAGCCGTCCAATCATCAGGCCGGTGAGGCTCTTGCCCATGGACCAGCCCAGCAATTGCGCTTCGGGGCTGACGCCCTCCGCGTAGGCCTCCGCCACGATCGCACCGGAGCGGGCAATCAGCAGGGCCCGGGTTTGCAGTCCCTGGTCATTGTCCTGTTGCAGTATCTCCTCCAGGGCCACTTGCAACGCAGTGTCGCCCGCTGCCGCCAGCGGCAGGGTCGACGCCACCGGCAATGCCGGGATACGGATGGCTGCGAGGGAAGGCATCCCGGGGGCATCCAGGGTGCAACCCAGCCCCGGGTAGTAGCGGGCGGTGGCTGTGGTCCCGAGCAGGGACGCGCTGACCCGGTCGGGCGCGCTGAAATCCAGTGATACCAGTTGCAGTGCCGGCGAGTAATCGATGATATCGGCGGCTATGCGCGCTTCGTCATAGCCGGAAAGGAAGCGCCCCGAACAGGCCAGCTTTGCCGCGAGTCCGGCGCCAACGGCGGGTGCCTGGGGAATGCCCTGCAGCGGGATACCTGCATAGCGCGCCAGGGCAAGCAGTGCCATTGCCAGGACGCCGAGGACAATCGCGAGGGGCAGCAGGACGGGTTGCAGGCGCATCGGTAAACCTGGGCAATAAACTCGTCGGAGAGTCTAACGCAAAATCTGCGCCGTACCAGTGCCTGCCACTGTAGTGGCGGGAAAACGCGGCACTCCGGTGGGAGCGCCGCGAGGCGGCAGGCCTATTTCAGGTTCATGCAGTTGGCGTAATAGGTCACGCTCGCCGGCCAGTCGGAAAACAGGCCAATGATACCGACGTCCCGGGCCAGTACGTCGAGTACTTCCAGCATGTCGCCGTCATTGTCGATCACGCCGGGCTCCGGGCTGACCGGGTTGGGGTTCATGCCGTTCAGCGACGAATAGTAGAAACCGCCGCCATTGGCCAGCGGACCGTCGCGCTCGAAGCTCCAGGCAATGATATCGAGGCCGGCATTGCGCGCTTCCTGGGCGTAGATGGAGGGCACAATCTCGCCGCCCTGGACTTCGACCAGCATGTAGATTGGCGGTGCGATGATCTGGACACCATCCGCCACCAGGTCAGCCATGGAGGGCGTCCAGCTGGTCGGATCGCGGTGATCGAAGCCCGGCATTCCGTAGCGGCCGTCGAGAAATACGGCCTGGGTGCCGAAACCGGGTTCCTCGGCAATCCAGTAGAGGACGTCGTTGAGGTCGAAGGACTGTGCAAAGACATCACTTGCAGGTACCCCTGCGGCCTTGTACTCGTCGATCATCTGCTGGGCATAGTCCGCCTGGCTGTAGTCGCCGACACCGTCGCCGTCGCTGTCGAAGGGCATGGCGACGCTGGGAGACTTCAACTCCGGCGTCATTTTCACCCCGAGCTCCTGGAACAGTGCGATGCTCTCCTTGTGGGTCAGCAGGGTGCCGCGGTCGGCGTAGAGGTCGGTGCGCCAGCCAGCGGTGCCGTGCTGGTATTCCTCGGGCGTGGTGGCTGCGCGGTTGGCGCCGTCCATTTTACCCTGCAGCTGCCGGAACTCCGCGAGGGTGATATCGCTGGTACAGCACTGGGCGCTCGCCGGAGTTACCACGTTGCCCTCCTCATCCAGTACCGCCGGCTGGAACGGGGTCGAACATTTTGCCGCGAGATCGGGAATGGTGAGAATGTTGGTGGTGGTGTGCAGGTCGCACTGTGAGTGACGGCAGACCAGTTCCTTGTCCTGGGTGAAGGTCACATCGCATTCGATGATACCGGCACCCTGGCGAGCTGCGGCTGCATAGGACTCGCGAGTGTGCTCCGGGAACTGCAGCGGTGCGCCGCGGTGACCGATGGAGAAATCCGTGCGCCGGAACGGACCTTCGCTGCAGCTTTCCAGCTTGTTTTTCAGCGCGCTTTCATCCATGTCGGCTACCAGAAAAAACGGCCGCGGTCCCAGCTGGATGGACTGGATCGGACGTTGCGCTTTCGCGCCCCATTGCTGATCGTTGTTTTTCTGGCCGGCAAAGACGGCGGTGGACAGACTCAGTGTTGTGACTATCAGTGCAGATGCGTATACGAGACGCATAGGTAACTCCTTCCTGGTGATTCCCTGTGTGGTGCGCGGTTTTTGCGCACCACACATCCTGGGCCAACTCCGTGACGCATTTATGCGCCCGGTGTTGCAGGAAGGTGATGATTTGATGAAATACCCCCGGGCGGGTGATCCCGCGAATCAGTCCAGCCCGGATTCCTCCTGTTCCGCGATGGCCCTGCGCATACCCGGCATGCCGGCGAACAGCGCCACGGCCGCCAGCGGGCAGCCGATCGCCATCAGTGTCGCCATGCCATAGCCGATGGCGGTGGCGGGATCGCTGAAATAACCGGAAAAAACCGGCACCAGCACCGAACCCAGGGAGCCGCCGAGAAGCCCGGCGACGGTGGAGTAGAATGCCACGCCGGCACCGCGCAGGTGGTTCGGCGTCACCAGGTTGAGGGAGCTCATGGCGCAGGCCTGGAGGGAGGTGAGTATGGCGGTGAACGCGCCGATCAGGGCCAGGAACATCCAGGGACTGCCGCTGACCGCCGCCAGTACCCCGAGCGGGCCGGCGACCAGCAGGCAGCCACCGAACCAGCGCAACTGGGCGTCGCGGTAGCCGCGGCGGTACATGGCATCTACCGAGAGCCCTCCGAGAAATTTGCCGATGATTCCCGACACCAGCAGTGACATGCCGAGGTAGGCGCCGACCTGCCCCTCGTTCCACGCGTGGGCGCGCATCAGGTGTACCGGATACCAGCCCACACAACCGGCGACGACGCCCGCGGTAATGGTGAAACCCGTGTAATGGGCGAGAAAGAAACGCAGGTGACCGCGAACGAAGTGGAACAGGTTCCTGTAGGGTTGGAGCCAGTTGCGGCTCTCCGCACCGGCGCTGTCCTTGCGGCCGCGACGGGCCGGCTCCGGAAACGAGAACACAAGGAAGGCGAACAGGAATCCGGGCAGGCCGACGATGAAGAATACCAGCTGCCAGTGGGATACCGGGCCGAGCACCGGCAATACAACCTCTCCCAGGCTGGTCACCCAGTAGATAATCGCACCGCCGAGCATCAGCGCTGTGCCGCTGCCGATGGTGGCCCCCAGCGAGTACACCGCCATCGCAAAGGTCAGTCGGTCACGCGGGAACAGGTCGGAAATCATCGAGGTGGCGCTGGGGTTGAGGGATGATTCCCCAGCCCCCAGCCCCGCTCGGGCGATCAGCAGGTGCCAGAAATTCTGGGCGAGGCCACAGGCAGTGGATGCGACCGACCACAGGGTGACGCCGATGAAGATGAGCCGCCGCCGGTCCCTGCGGTCAGCGAGTGCGCCAAAGACGAAGCCGAACAGGGTAAAGGAAATGATAAACGCGAGGCCCTGCAGCACGCCGAATTGAACATCGCTCAAGCCGAGGTCCGACTTGATCGGGTCGATGAGCATCGAAATGATGAAGCGGTCCAGGAGCGACATCCAGTAGAGAAAACCGAGGACTATCGTGGCGTACCAGCTCACTGCGAGGGGTGGGTAGTCTGCCGTGGGGGAAGCGGAAACAGAGCGCGACACGGAGGAATCCTGTTGGTTGGACAAAGGGGCCACTCTACTACAAGCGCGGCAATTTTCCCCCTTTTCGGCGGGCGACCTCGGGAAGTGCAACGTGCCGGAAAAATGCGGGTCGCCGACGAGTGACAAAAAACTGCTGTTTTTTTGCAAAAAGCACTGACAAATCGCTGCAATTGCACTTTCAAAATAGTATTCGCCAGCAGCCGTGAACTATAATCGCCGCAGAGTTACAGGGAACGAATCCATGTCAAAGGAGCAAACCAGTCAGCGGCCACGCGTGCTTGTCGTGGACGATGACGAGACCATCCTGGCGAAGGCGACGCAGATGCTGGAGCAACTCGGCTACGAGACCGCGACTGCGAGCAGCGGCTGGGACGCTGTTACGCGCCTGGATACCACCCGTCCGGACCTGATCCTGCTGGATATCACCATGCAACCGCTGGATGGATTCAAGACCCTCACCCTGATTCGCGCCAGCAAGGAAGGTTTCGCCGATATCCCGGTAGCCATGCTCAGTTCCCACGACGACGTGTTCAATATCGGCAAGGCGCGCAGCCTCGGATGCTCCGCCTACCTGGAAAAGCCACTGGAACTGCAGGAATTGAAGGCGGTGCTGCGGGAACTGCTCACGGTCCGCGCCGTAGGCTGATGAGCGGCACGCTCAAGGCAGCGGGCTTTCGCAAAGAATTTTCTGGCTCCCCAAACGCAAAAAGCCCCCTGAACAGGGGGCTTTTTTCATATGGCGGTGAGGGAGGGATTTGAACCCTCGATACGTTTCCGTATACACACTTTCCAGGCGTGCGCCTTCGACCACTCGGCCACCTCACCGTGAGGGCGCGCATGATACCACAAGCGCGATAGGTTGCCAGTCCCCGACGGCGATTTTTACGCCCGCGCCAGAGCCAGGGTATCCATTGCAGCGCTGGTACCAGCGGCGCCGACGCTGGTGGCACCGCCGAGGGCGAAGACAAGGCCTCCGGCACTGACAGCGCCGAGGCCGTGTCGCGGGCGCGGCATGGGCGGCAGGGGGCTCCAGCGATCTTCGGCGGGGGAATAGAGCCAGGCCTGTGCGTGTACGCCCTGCCCCGCGGCACCGAAATACTCTCCGCCAAAGGCGACAAGCCTGCCATCCAGTGCGGCCGCCGCGAGTCCGCCCTGGGCCTGTGGCAGCGGGGCGCCGGTGTACCAGCGATCGGCCGCGGGATCGTAGATCTCCAGCAGGGAAAGGTTCGGCCCCGCCACCGTTCTGCCACCGACGACGTAGACCAGGCCGTCGATAACAGCACCGGCAGCGCTGTTTCGCCCCGTTGGTGCCGGGGACCGGGTTTCCCATTTGTCCGCGCGTACGTCATAGGCCAGGTGCCGCCGGCTATCGCGGTGATCAGCCCAGGCTGCATTGCCCTGCCCGCCGGGCACACGACCCCCGATCACGTGGATCACGCCGTCGTTGGCCAGGGTGACTGTCTCTGCGTGTGCTTCCGGCGCCGCAGCCACTTGCTCCCAGCGCGCATCCGCACTGACGTAGCGCCAGGTCTGGGCGTGCATGGACCAGTTCCCCGCAGGGCTGGCGGCAAAGCCGCCGAGCCCGAACAGTGCGCCATCGCTGGAAGCCAGGCTGATGTGGTGACGGGCGGCGGGCAGCGGGGCCGATTCACTCCAGCGCGCCTGGTTGAGGTCATAGCGGACATGCCGGTCAGTCGGCACCACCCGGCCCTCGCGCACCGCGACGATGCCGCCGGCGCTATGGATGGCGCTTTCGTGTAGCGCCGGGTAGATTTCCTGTACAGCGAAGAGCAGGTCCGTCGCCTCTTCCCAGTGGGCAGGAGAAGTGGCGGCAAACAGCGGCGCCGGAGCCCACTGGACACCGAGGCCGGCAAGGGCCACACCCTGGAGGAATTGTCGGCGCTGCATCCGGCTGATGGTTAGCTCCTGTCGCCTGATACGGCCTGGCGGACTGGAACCGGCGCGAGGCGGCCCCGGGTCACTGGCGGTTCATTCGCGGGCGCGGCGTCCCGGTCGCATCGGTGCTGCGGAAGGGGTTGATATCCAGTCCGCCCCGGCGGGTGTAGAACGCCTGGATCGAAAGTTTCCCGGGCTGCAGGCGTTCGTTCAGGTCGACAAACATGCGTTCCACACACTGCTCGTGGTACTCCTGGTGCCGGCGGAAGGCCACGATATAGCGCAGCAGGCTGGCGTGGTCGATCGCCCTGCCCCGGTAATCGATCCAGAGCGTCGCCCAGTCCGGTTGCCCGGTCACCGGGCACAGTGAGCGCAGCAAATGACTGTACAGCTGCTCCTCGACGACCTGTGTCCCGCACGCCAGCAGGCTGGCGTCGGGCGCCGCCGCGGATTCGCCTGGGTCTAGTGAGTCCAGGCACAGGCCCCCGGGCGTTTTGCCGGCAAAGGCCGGATCATCTACCGGCAGTATCTCTACGGTGAGCACGCTGCCGAGTACGCGGCCGAGATCGGCCTGCAGCAGGTCTGCGACAGCGGCATCCGATGGATAGCGGGTATTGTTGAGGGAGTTGAGGTACAGCTTGAAGGACTTGGATTCCACCATATTCGGGGAATCCGCTGGAATCAGGAAACGCCCTACCCTTACCTGGGGCTTGCCCGCGCTATCCAGCCAGGACAGCTCATAGGCGTGCCATAGGTCACAGCCGTGGAAAGGCAGGGTACCGCCAATGCCCAATTGCGCGCGGGCAGTGCTGCGGGGTATCGGGTACAGGAGGTGGGGGCTGTATTCGTCCGCAACCGGTACCTGCTTGCCGAGCAGCAGGCCGCTGTCGGAACCCTTTGAGCCGCTATTCATTGTCGTGACCCTACTGCCTCAGGCGCTTGCCGGTATTGAGCAGGTGCATGCAATACCAGAACGCAATGACGGTAAATACGCCGATCATGCCGAAGGCAAAGGGCAGGCTGACATCGGATACGCCGAGCACGCCGTAGCGGAAGGCGTTTACCACGTAAACCAGCGGATTCAGCTTGGACACCGCCGCCCAGAAATCCGGCAGCAGGTCCATCGAATAGAATACCCCGCCCAGGTAGGTCAGTGGTGTCAGGACGAAAATCGGGATGATGGAGACGTCGTCGAAGCTGTTCGCGTACACGGCATTGATAAAACCCGCGAGGGAAAACAGGGTCGAGGTCATCAGCACAATGGCGATAATCACCCAGATGTTGTGGATATGCAGGTGGGTGAAAAACAGCGATACCAGCGTCACCACGATGGCCACGAAGATGCCGCGGCTGACGCCGCCGACCACGTAGCCCATGAGTACGATGTAATTCGGGGTCGGCGAAACCAGCAGTTCTTCCACGCTGTGATTGAACTTGGCGCCGTAGAAGGACGAGACTACGTTGGAGTAGGAGTTGGTGACGATGGCCATCATGATCAGGCCCGGCACCACGAACTGCATATAGGTGAAGCCGCCCATTTCGCCGATGCGCGAACCGATCAGTGAGCCAAAGATAATGAAATACAGCGACATGGTGATCGCCGAGGGCAGCAGGGTCTGGGTCCAGATGCGCAGGTAGCGGCGAACTTCCTTGCGCACGATGGTCATGAAGGCATTGTATTGCTCGATCGGGTTCACTTGCCGCCCTCCACCAGTTTCACGAACATTTCCTCCAGGCGATTGGCGCGGTTGCGCATACTGGAAATGTGTATGCCCAGCCGGTCCAGTTCGGTGAACACGCTGTTGATCGGCTGCCCTTTCTCGACTTCCACCTCCATGCTGTGGGCGTCCATGCGGCGGGTGACGAAGCCGTTGATTTCCAGCACTTCCGGCAGCTCTTCGACGCAATCGAGAATAAACACCTCGCGCTGTAACTGCCGCAGCAGGGTCTTGATGGAAGTGTTCTCGACGATCTCGCCGTGGTTGATGATGCCCACGTGACGGCACAGCGCCTCGGCCTCTTCGAGATAGTGGGTGGTGAGAATGATAGTGGTGCCCTCGGCATTGATCTTCTTGAGGAAATCCCACATCGAGCGGCGCATCTCGATGTCCACGCCCGCGGTCGGCTCGTCGAGGATCAGCAGTTTCGGTTCGTGCACCAGGGCCCGGGCGATCATCAGGCGCCGTTTCATGCCCCCGGAAAGCGCGCGACCCACGGTATCCCGCTTGTCCCAGATGCCCAGCTCCTTCAGGTACTTTTCCGCGCGCTCCTCGGCCAATGCCTTCGGCATGCCGTAATAGCCGCCCTGGTTGGCGACGATATCGAAGCACTTTTCAAAGATATTGAAATTGAATTCCTGCGGTACGATGCCGATGTACTTTTTCGCCGCGGGGAAATTGACGTCGATGTCGGCGTCGAACACCCGGACCCGGCCACCGGTCTTGTTCACCAGCGAGCAGATGATACCGATGGTCGTCGACTTGCCCGCGCCGTTGGGCCCCAGCAGCGCGTAAAAGTCGCCCTGCTCCACCGTGAGGCTGATACCCTTGAGGGCCTGGAAGCCGTTGCCGTAGGTCTTGCTGAGGTTTTCTATGGTGAGAGCTGGTAACATGTCCGCCCGAGTCAGCGTTGCTGGAAAGCGCGCTATTGTACCCGTTAAGCCGCCCTGAAACGATTGCCACTGTGAACGACGCCGAATACGCCCGATATTGCCGCCAGCGACTCAAGGAGTTCGCCGCAACCCTGGTGACCCGCACCGCCAGCCTGCCGGAGGGCGATTCCCTGCGCGAACTGGCGCAGGCCTTTGACGAACTGTCCCCGGAATATGTCTACAGCGAGGCGCCGGGCCTGGTGGACCGGTTTTTCACCACCTACCCCGATTTCGCGCCGACTTTTCCCCGCGAACTGTTGTGGTTCCTCGGCGGCGAATGCCTGCACTACATGCCCGACGACGAAATCCAGTTGTTCCAACGGCTGGACGAGGAGCGTGAAGCGGCTTCTGAACGCGGTGAAGTGCTGGATATGGAAGCCGCGCGCCAGCGCCTGCGCGACAACTGAGCAGCCTCGACTGCAACTTGACGACCCCGGGAGCGCCCCCTAAAATGCGCGCCTCTCGATTCTGAGCGACCATGTCCCCTTCGTCTAGTGGCCCAGGACACCGCCCTTTCACGGCGGTAACAGGGGTTCGAACCCCCTAGGGGACGCCACTCACCTCTCTCCTGTAGTACCCTATGCGCAAACGCATAATGGAGATATCTGTTCCATGCACACAGTGGAACTCGAAGTACTGCAACGCGCCACCGACTGGTGTCGCCGGGGCCACCGCCCCTGGCTTTGCACCATCGTAAAAACCATCGGCTCCTCGCCCCGCCCCCCGGGTTCCATGCTGGTGACCCTGGATGGCTCCGAATTCGCCGGCACCCTGTCCGGCGGCTGCGTGGAAGACGACCTCCTGCAGAAACTGGCCGCCGACAGCATCGATGCCAGCCTGCCCACCGTCGTCGAATACGGCGTCACCGCGGAAGAAAACGAGCGCCTCGGCCTGCCCTGCGGCGGCCGCCTGCTGGTACTGGTCCAGCGCCTCGAAGAACCGGACCTGCCCTGGCTGGAGCAGGTGCTGCAGTGCCTGGAGCGCCGCGAGTGCCTGTGCCGGACGCTGGACCTGGCCACGGGTACCACCGAACTTGCCCCTGTCGAATTCCACGAACCACTGGAATACCGCGAAGACCGTTTAAAGCAGTGCTTCGGCCCGCAGATGCGGATGCTGCTGGTCGGCGCCGGCCAGCTTTCCCAGACGCTCTCGGAGCTGGCACTGGCGATGGGCTACGAGGTCCTGGTGACCGATCCACGCCAGCATACGCTGGACCAGTGGGCGGGACCCGAGGTCCCCCTGATCCAGGGTATGCCCGACGAGGTGGTCATGGAAAAGGCCGCGGACCGGCACTCGATCATCATCACGCTCACCCACGATCCGCGCATCGACGACATGGCGCTGATGGAGGCGCTGTCCACCGAGGCCTGGTACGTGGGGGCTCTGGGGTCGGTGCGCACCACGGAAAGACGCCTGGCGCGGCTGCAGGAGCTGGGTGTGCCGGAGGCGGACATCGCCCGTCTGCACGCGCCGGTGGGTCTGTCGATCGGCAGCAAGACGCCGCTGGAAATTGCAGTGGCCATCATGGCGCAAATCACCCAGTTGCGACGGGCGCGCTGAGGGATTCGTCACCATGGCAGGATTGCCCGACAGTAAGTTAGCTTCAGTCCTTCTCGAGTTTCACTGACAGACTGTTGACACAATAGCGCAGGCCCGTCGGTTCCGGCCCGTCAGTGAACACGTGACCCACATGGCTGCCGCACTTCTTGCAGGTAATCTCGGTGCGGATCATACCGTGGCTGTAATCGGGGGTTTCCTCGATCGCGCCCTCACTGGCCGGCTGGAAGAAACTCGGCCAGCCGCAGCCGGCGTCGAATTTGGTATCGGAGATAAACAGCGGCTCGCCGCAACAGCGGCAGTTGTAGACCCCGTCGTCGGTGGTGTTCCAGTATTCGCCGGTAAAGGGCCGCTCCGTGCCCTTTTCCCGGCAGACCCAGAATTCTTCCGGGGTGAGCTTGTCGCGCCACTGTTCGTCGTCGTGATTCATGGCTGGTCCTCCACCTCATAAGTTGCCACGGCGTAGAGTATACGATCCTCGTACCCCGTGACGACCTCCCGGTAGCCGCAGAGTTCCGCGTCGAGTTGCGGGTCGTTGGTATCCACCAGCAGCGGACGTCCTTCCAGCCCCGCTATCTTGCCCTTGCCGGCGACGATCCGCAGGTGGTCGGTGCCGACGGCACGAATGACCGCGGGGGACAGTTGCTGGTTGCCGCGGCCGAAAATATGCCCCTGCCCGCCAATTGCAGTGACGATGATTTCCGCATCGGCCGGCGCCCCGGCCAGTTGCGCCAGCAGTTGTTCCTCGTCGGCGTCGCTGCACAGGAGTTTGCCGGCGCGGACGACGTCCACGCCGAGCAGGGTATTGGGCAGGCCCAACTCTTCCATGATTGCCGCCGTGGTGGAGCCGGGACCGACCAGGTAGGTGGTTTCGGGGCGCATCTGCTGTACCAGCCATTCGGCGATTTCAACCGCGACCAGCTCCTCGCTTTCGCGGCCGCCGACCTTGGTGTGCTGCAGGAAACGGCCCTCCCCCGGTACCAGCATTTCGCCGTAGAAGCGGCTCCTGACCACGTCGCGCCGAAAGGCCGCTTCGTCGATGTCCCTGACTTCACGGGGCTGCAGGCCGACCAGTCCACCGCTGGCCAGTTGCCTGAGCAGCTCACCGGCGGCTTCGGGTGAAACTGCGAAGACTCCGGAGTGCATTTTCACCCCGGCGGGAATACCGAGGACGGGAAAGTCATCGCCAATGGCGTCGCAGATGTCCCGTGCAGTGCCATCGCCGCCGACGAACAGCAGCAGGTCGATTCCCGACCGGCGCAGTGTGCTGGCCGCCTCGCGGGTATCCGCCGCTGTACTCAATCCGTCGCCGGCCTGTCCTGTTACCGTCACCGGCAAGCCGGCGGTCTTCGCCGCGCGTTCGCCCATCGGCCCGGCCCATGCCAGTACTTCGAGATCGAGGCCCGGTAATGCTTCCAGCGCGCGCAGTGCCCGCTGCTCGGCGCGGAACAGGGTGGCGGATGCCTGTTCGCTGGCCAGTTGCCGGGCCTCGTGACCATCACTGCCCTTGAAGGCGCGGCTGCCGCCGAGCCCGGCAAGCGGATTGATCACCAGCCCCAACCGTAGCCCCATTGCTAGGATGCCTCGCGGGGAATGGCCCCCAATGCGCGCACCAGGCCCGCATGACTTTCCGCGCCAGTGTCCAGGTTTACCACACTGCCGGCCAGTTCCCGGCGCTCCGGGTAGTGCTTGCGCAGCAGGTCGAAATTCCGGGCGGCCTGTTCCGCTGGTGCACCCAACACGGCATCGCGCAGTCGCCGGTCGTCATCGGCCACGCGATAGCGCTGCGCCAGCAGCTGGCGCAGTGCATCCGCGGGTGACCCCGGCGCGGCGAGGAACAGCGGCCCCGGATCGGGAGCCCGGGGTGCGGGAACATCCAGGCCGAGGGTTTGCGCCAGCGCGGTCGCCAGCATCCCGGTGGCCAGCAGTTTGCCGTCCAGGCTGTAGCCGGCGATATGGGCGGTGCCGAGGTCTACCCCAGCGAGCAGTTCCGGGTCCAGCTGGGGCTCCGGCTCCCAGACGTCGAGCACCACTGCGGGCGCATCGGGCTGCTGCAGGCGCGCCAGCAAGTCGCGGTTGTCGACCACCGGGCCGCGGCTGGCATTGACCAGCAACTGCCCGGACTGCAGCTGCGCCAGCTCACTGGCGCCGAGCAGGTGGTAACTCGGCCAGGGCTGTGCGCGGACCAGGGAGGGGTGCAGGCTGACGACGCTGCAGGCGAGGACGTCATCCAGCGAAGCGCAATTGGGTACAGCGCCCGCCTCGAGCCAGGGATCGCAGACACAGTAATCGATCGCCAGGTGTTGCAGGCGCCGGACCACAGCCTGACCGATATGCCCGTAGCCGACGATGCCGATGCGTGCGCCGGCCAGGAGCCGCTCCAGGAAGTCGCCGTTCTCGGCAATCGCGGCGAGCAGGTATTCCACCACAGAATTGGCATTGCTGCCCGGGGCGTGGCAAAAGCCGATCCCCTGCGCGGCGAGCCATTCCCGGTCAATATGGTCGAATCCGCTGGTGGCGGTGCCGACGAAGCGAACCGGTGTGCCCGCCAGCAGTGCCGCGTCCACCCGCGTTACGGAGCGCACCAGCAGTGCATCCGCCTGCAGCAGTTGCTCGCGAGCTATCTGGCGGCCGGGCGCCCGGGTAATCTCGGCGAAATTCCCCAGGTAGGCCTCGGCGCCGGGTATGTTTTCGTCGACCAGTACGCGCGGTTTCACAGCCCTTCCCCGAGACCATGCCAGCGTTCCCGCAGGCGGCCTCCAACGCCGAGAGAAGCCAGGTAGTCGGCCACGGCTTCGCCCCTGGCCACCGCCGGTGAAAATGCCGGCAGGCGGTCCAGCCCGGGGATGGCCGCTTCCAGCCGGGCCAGCTGCCGCGATACCAGCGCCTGTGCCCAGTGGGGTTCCATTTTTCCCCACAGGGAGCTGGCGCCGCGCAGCGGCAGTGAGGCGATCTCCCCGGCGTGTGCAGCGATACCCTCGAGATCACCGTAGGCCTGCAACAGGCCCGCCGCGGTCTTGGGGCCGACGCCGGGAATCCCGGGAATATCGTCGATGGCGTCACCGACCAGCCCGAGGTAGTCGGCAAACTGCTCGGGTTTCACGCCGAAGCGTTCGACGAAGGCCAGACGGTCCAGGCGGTGATCGGCGGCAAAATCCCACCAGCAGTCGTGCTGCTCCTCGAGAAGCTGGCCGAGGTCCTTGTCACGCGTCAGCACCGTGACCGGCACCTGTTCCTGGCGCGCCAGGCGGGCCAGGGTGGCGATGTAATCGTCGGCCTCGTAGCGCGGCCCGCCGTAACAGGGAATTCCGGCACGCTCGGTCACTTCCCGGCAGGCCAGTAACTGGAAGGCCAGCGCCTCATCCGGCAGTTCCCGGCTGGCCTTGTACCCGGCGTAGATTTCATTGCGGAAACAGCTGCCGAGGCTCTCGTCGAACGCAGCTGCGATATGGGTGCAGGCGTCGTTGTGGGTGAGTGCGTCATACAGGAAGCCGGCGTAGCCGATGACCGCATTCAGCGGCATGCCGTCGGCGGTGTACCAGCGGTCAGGCATGGAGAACCAGGCCCGGAAAATATACACCGAGGCGTCGATCAGCCAGACCCGGGGCTGCGTTGTCACAGGATGCTGTCGCGCTCGAAAACCAGCGCTGCAAGCCTGGCGCCGCTGCGGAATTCCGCGGCGAGCGCAGTGAACAGGAGTGCGGCGCGCGGCGGCAGGCCCTGTGCCTGCCACGCTGCCGCCTGCCGGGTCACGGCGTCTGCAAACGCGCGATTGTCCGGGCAACTGCCGTCGGCGTTGAAGTTGTCGGCACTCAGGCGAAAGCGGTAGGCACAGGCCTGGGACAGGATCCACTCCAGCGCCTGGGGTTTGACCTCGACAGCTTCGAACGCCTGTTGCTGCCCGGCGTTGCGACCCTCCGGGGCATACCAGTAGCCGAAATCGACCTGCAGGCGGCGCTCGCGGCCGGCGATACACCAGTGGGCGATTTCGTGGAGGGCGCTGGCGAAGAAATCCTCGCGGTAGTAGAGCTCGCTGCAAGGCCGCTCCCCGCCTGCCGGCAGGTACACCGGTTCGCTGGCCCCGCCGATCAGCCGGGTGTTCTCGGAAGCAGCGAAGCAGCGGTGAAAGACCTGTTCCAGCCGGGTCGCGACAAAACTGTCCCGCGGAAGCGCACTGCCCATCAGTCGTTGCCCTGCTTGCGCAGCCAGTAGCGGTACTGGCCCTCGTGTTCGTCCTGTTGCAGCAGGTCGTGGCCGAGGAAATTGCAGAACTTGGGAATGTCGCGCTGGGTTGAGGGGTCTGTCGCCAGCACCTGCAATACTTCGCCGTCGTCCATGTCGCGAATACGGTTGTGCAGCAACATCACCGGCTCCGGGCAGAACAGGCCGGTGGCGTCGAGAATGTGATCTGCCTTTATGGACATAGTAATCAAACCTTCATGCGTCTTGCTGCAGGCGCCGCGCGTCCTCGCCCTTGACCAGGTCCCAGTCCTCGGTCTCCAGGTGGAAGAGAATGCACAGCTCGCCGCGCTCAATCTGGCGGCGCAGATTGCCCACCTTTTGCGCCAGCGTCAATTCCACTTCGCCGTAGTCGGTGCCGTCGCGACTGGCGAATTCCTCGAGCAGCGCCTGCAGGGTATCCGGCGCCAGTTTTGCCACTGGCACTTCCACAAAAGACGTCACAATCCGCTCTCCTTCTGCCCCGCTCACTTGCGCGTTACTATACGGCCTGCGTCCAGGATTGTGGAGACAGACCCCGTGAGCAAGACCTACATAATAACCTTTATCGGCGACGACCGGCCGGGACTGGTGGAACAGCTATCCAGCACTATCGAGCGGCACGGCGGCAACTGGCAGGAGAGCCAGCTCTCGCAGCTCGGCGGCAAGTTTGCCGGCCTGATCCTGGTCAGCCTCGCCGGCGCGGACGGCACCGAGCTCGAAGAAGCCCTGAAAGGCCTGGCCGCCAGCGGCCTGAGCGTAAGGGTAACGCCCTGTTCCGGCGCGGTCGCTTCCACCGAGGGTGAGCACAGCATCGCCCTGAGTGTGCTCGGCCCCGATCGTCCCGGCATCGTGCGGGAAATCTCCCGGGCCCTGGCCCAGCGGCAGATCAATGTCGCGGAGATGGAAAGCAGCGTGGAAAGTGCGCCGATGAGCGGCGAGCTGTTGTTCCGGGCCGCTATCCGGGCGCTGGTGCCCGCGGATACCGACATGGGCGACCTGCAGGATTCACTGGACACGATTGCCAACCAGATGACACTGGAGATAGATCTCGACTGATCAGAGCCCAGGGTCCGGTAGCTACGGGAGATACACTGGCTGTAGATTCGGTAGTGCCCGATGCGTGCTTCAATGCCACAGTGCCCCCACGGCTCGAGAGCGCTTTAACTCACCGTGGGGGCACTGTGGCATTGAAACACTCACTACCAGTGTTGCCCCACTCCACTTCCTTTCTATAAAGAATTACGCTTGTCAGCAGCGAGTGCAGGCGAATGTCCCGTGCGTCGAGTCAGTCGCTACCGCCATCCATGGCTCTCGCGACATACCGTACATCCTGTACATAAAAGTCTTTCGAGTAAGCACGGGACATTCGCCTGTGGTCGCGTGTGTAATGCGCAAATATCGGGGCCCGGAATTAGCGGGCCCACATGCAATCCCAGCGTGTGAGGGGCAATAGCCCTACTCGCCTATAGACGGTGGGCATTCTTGCCAACGGCGTTCAAAAAAACCTCTGCAACAACTTGCGCAACCCCAGCCAAAGCCCGGCAAAGAAGGCCGCGGCGAGGATCACCACCGCCGCGGTCAGTAACGTGAGCAGAATCAGCTCGCGCATGCTCTGCCAGGGGATGTCGAACTGGTCTACCGCGACATAGATCAGCGCCCCGAGGGCCAGGATACTCAGGACCAGGGTGCGGTAGTAGCGCCGGACGCTGCGCAAACCCGCCATTCAGCCCTCGTTCCGGGTAGGCGCAGTTGCCGGGATGACCGGGGTCTCGCTGGTCACGCCGGCGTTTTGGCCGCGGTGCCGGAGCAGGTGGTCCATCAGCACGATGGCCAGCATGGCCTCGGCGATGGGCGTGGCCCTGATGCCGACGCAGGGGTCATGGCGGCCGTGGGTGGCGACTTCCATGGCGTTGCCGTGGGTGTCGATAGTCGCCCCGGGCTGGCGGATGCTGGAGGTGGGCTTCAGGGCAATGCTGACGGTGATGTCCTGGCCGCTGGAAATGCCGCCGAGCACGCCGCCGGCGTTATTGCCGATGAACCCCTCTGGGGTGAGCAGGTCGCGGTGTTCGCTGCCCTTCTGCTCGATGCTGGCGAAACCGGCGCCGATCTCCACGCCTTTCACCGCGTTGATGCCCATCATCGCGTGGGCGATGTCCGCGTCGAGGCGGTCGAACACGGGTTCGCCGAGGCCGGGGGGCACGTTGCTGGCGACGATATTGATCCGGGCGCCGATGGAGTTGCCCTCCTTGTTCAGCGCCGCCATGTAGGTCTCCATCTCGGCCACCGCATCGCTGTCCGGGCAGAAGAAGGGATTGGTTTCGACGATGTCCCAGTCCAGTTTGCGGGCATGGATGGGGCCCAGTTGCGACAGATAGCCGCGGACCTGAATGCCGCAGGTTTGCTGCAGGTACTTCTTGGCGATGGCCCCGGCGGCGACCCGCATCGCGGTTTCCCGGGCGGAGGAACGGCCGCCGCCGCGGTAATCGCGGAAACCGTATTTCTGGTTGTAGGTGTAGTCAGCGTGCGCCGGGCGGAAGGTACTGGCGATATTGGAGTAATCCTTGGAACGCTGGTCCGTGTTCTCGATCAGCAGGCCGATGGACGTGCCGGTGGTGCGGCCCTCAAAGACTCCGGAGAGAATACGCACTTCATCGGCTTCGCGCCGCTGGGTGGTGAAGCGTGAGGTGCCCGGCTTGCGCCGGTCGAGGTCCCGTTGCAGGTCCGCCTCGCAGATCTCCAGTCCCGGGGGACAACCGTCGACGATACAGCCGAGGGCCGGGCCGTGGCTCTCGCCGAAACTGGTGACGGTGAAAAGTTTGCCGATGGAATTGCCTGCCATGTCTGCGCCATATCCGGAAAATCAAAGCCGGCTATTATAGCCGTTAATGGCGCAGGCTTGCTCGGTGTTCTCGCAGTTCCCGCGCGGCGAGGGCGAACACGCCGTGCCCGCCCTGCTCGAATTCCAGCCAGGTAAAGGGAACGCCCGGGTAGGCCGCTTCCAGTGACTCCCAGCTGTTGCCGACCTCCACCACCAGCAAGCCCTCATCAGTGAGGAATTCTTCCGCCCTGGCCAGGATCCGCCGGGTCAGGTCGAGCCCGTCCTCGCCGCTGCCGAGTGCCAGTGGCGGTTCATGGTGATATTCCGCGGGCATGACCGAGAGGTCGGCGGCATCCACATAGGGCGGGTTGGACAGGATGATGTCGAAGCGCTGTTGCGGCAGCGCTTCGAACAGGTCCGACTGCACCAGCGTGACCCGCGACTCGAGACCGAGCCTGGCGCGATTTTCACGGGCCAGGCTGAGCGCCTGGCCGTCGATATCCGCGAGCACGACATCGGCCGCGCCGTAGTGGGCCGCGGCCAGGCCGATACAGCCCCCGCCGCAGCACAGGTCGAGGATATGCACAGGTTCCGGCCCCTGGTACCAGGGCTGGTAATCGTTGAGGATGAGTTCCGCGATGGGCGAGCGGGGAATGATGGCGCGCTCGTCGCAGTTGAATTCCAGCCCCGCGAACCAGGCCTTGCCCAGCAGGTAGGGCAGCGGTACCCGCTCATCGAGCCGGCGCCGCAGCAGGGCCATGCCGCTCTGGAACTGCGCGTCGTCGAGCGGCAGCTCCAGCACTTCCCGGCCCGCATCGGCCGCCTGCCCCGCGACGTGCAGGACCAGCTGCACCGCCTCGTCCCAGGCGTTGTCCGTGCCGTGGCCGTAAAAAACGTCACTGTTGCGCAGCGCTTCGTGGCAGTGGCGCAGGAAGTCCCCGAGGGTCTCCGGGGCGGCAATATTGAGGTGCTGTTCGCTCATGGCGAGAGTGTAAACCTCCCTGACATCGAATTGCCATGCCGCGGTGCGATTGTTAACATCCCCACCCCGGCCGCAGTGGCCAGCGACATTTTATAATTCAGGAGAACCTGACGTGGAACAACACTGGGCCGCTATCATCGAAGCCATTGGCGAAGACCTGCAACGTCCCGGTCTCGTCGACACTCCCAAGCGGGCCGCCAAGGCCTTCGAGTTCCTCACCCGCGGTTACGAGCAGTCGGTCGAGGAAGTCGTCAACAACGCGCTGTTTCCCTCTGATTCCAGCGAAATGGTCATCGTGCAGGACGTGGAACTCTACTCCCTCTGTGAGCACCACATGCTGCCGTTTATCGGCAAGTGCCACGTGGCCTACATCCCCACCGGTTACGTGCTCGGCCTGTCCAAGGTGGCGCGGATCGTCGATATCTTCGCCCGTCGCCTGCAGATCCAGGAATCCCTGACTACCCAGATCGCCTCGACCATCATGGACGTGACCGGTGCCGAGGGTGTCGGTGTGATTATCGAGGCGAAACACATGTGCATGATGATGCGCGGGGTGGAAAAGCAGAACTCGGTAATGAAGTCCTCCGCGATGCTGGGCAGCTTCCGGGATTCCCAGAAGACCCGCGACGAGTTTCTGCAGATTCTGCAGCTGCGCCGTTAATTCCCGCAACCCGGTCGGGATATTCGTGTCCTGTCGCGGTTACTGGCGCACTTTAGCCGCAATTACAGCCAAATGTCCCGTGCTTACTCGAATGACTTTTAACTCGACGCACGGAACATTTGGCTGAACTCGCTCCCCTGGCGGCTGATTCTGGCGGAGCACTGTGTATCCAGTTTTGCCTCCCAGCGAGGGATTCGATGCAACATAGCCCCCACGGTGAGTTAAAGCGCTCTCGAGCCGTGGGGGCTATGTTGCATTGAAGCCCGGCTCGAAGCTGACAAAGTCCCCGGTATTTTACTCCTCAGGTGTTGCCGGTTCTGAAACCGTCACCAACTCCGCATGCAGATATTGCCGGTCCGCCAGCCGTGCGGCGCTGAACAGGAGCACCCGGTAGTCACCGGCACCCGGGTCTTTCGGACCATATACCCGGTAATTCTGGTACTCATCCCGCCCGTACAACAGGCGTTCACCGAACACCTGGTTGGCCCACTGCGATCCCTGGCCACAGCCGCGGCTTTCACAGCTGAACAGGAGCTCACTGCTGGTCGACAGTTTGCTCCCCACGTTCTCGAGAACGCGCTCCGCGTCGTAACCGTCGACAATCTGCCAGGTGTAGCGCACGCGGTGCCCGCTCAGCCGTTCGCTGCGCTTGAAGCCCCAGACACCGCTGCGTTTCTGGATGGCGCCGAGACCGATTTCGTAATCGACGACATCGCTCTCGCTGAAACTGATGCGCTGGGTGTGGGGGAACTGGTCCAGTTCAGCCAGTATTCCGGCGGCGGTCTGCGCCCGCAGCTGCGGGGAAAGTCCCAGCAGGAAAACCAGGGTAGCGACGATGGCGAAGGTGTTTTTATGGGGCATGGAAGCCTGTCAGTTCGTTTGCAGGAATGTCTGGATGGTGCCGGCAATTCTAGCCACGCCATCCTCCAGATGGAAATGATGGCCACCCGCCTGGCTCTCCATTCGCGCAGCGGCCATCTGCGCGACCAGTTCGGCAAAGCGGCTGGACATGAGGGGAACCAGTCCGGTTTCGGCTACCAGTACCAGGGTCGGGGCGGTAACGGCGCGCAGCATCGCCTCGATCTGCCCGACCGAAAGCTTGACTGCCGAGGCGCCGCGCAAGCGCGGGTCGGAGGTCCAGCAAACGCCCGCGCCCTCCGCCCGTAAACTGCGCGGCAGCATCAGTTCGGCTGCCTTCAAGGGCAGGCCATTGGCGGTTCTTACGGCCATGGCTCTTTCCGCCGAGGGATAGACGGTTGGCTGGCGGCCCAGGTAGCGTTCGCGCTGTTCCACGAACTGGCGCAACTGTGTGACAAATGCCTCTTCACCGGTGGCTTCCGGCGACAAGCCGTCCAGTAACACCAGCCGGGCGATGCGTTCGGGAAAACAGGCCGCAAACAGTGTCGCGATGATCGCACCGCGGGAATGGCCCATCAGGTGGCAGTGTTGCCAGCCCAGTTGATCGAGAATTGACAGCAGCTGTGGCAGGTCGTCGTAGATCTGGTAGGTCGCGTCGCGGGAGCGCCAGCTGGAACGCCCGTGGCCGCTGAGGTCGACCGCCACCACGTGGAAGTCATCCAGCAGCGGCGCCAGCCTGGCGAAACTTGCGGCGTTGTCGAGCCAGCCGTGCAGGGCCAGCAGCGGCGGATGGTGTGGATTGCCCCAGGCGAGCCCCGCATACCACAGTCCGTCGACTTCCCAGCCGATTTCAGTGGGGTTTGCGGGCATCAGGCCTGCGCCCGGTATTCGGGCGGTTGGGCGCTGAACATGAGCTCCGCGGTACCGGCCATGGCGATATCGAGGCGCAGCATGGCAAACCCGCCGGGTACCAGGGCGGCGACCCTGCCGGGATCGCCAAGGTAGTGGTCAATCAGCGCGGAAACCAGGGGCTGGTGCGACACCAGGATGGCGTGTTCGACACCGCCCTCCAGCAGCGGGTCGAGCATGGCGCTGACATCGCCGATCCGGCTCCCCGGGACCAAGGCTTCGGCCGACTCGAGGACCGCCTGGGAGAATTGCCGGCCGATAATATCCGCGGTCTGTGCGGTCCGCAGCCAGCGGCTGTGGAGGATTATTTCCGGAAGCGCCAGGCGGCGCATCTCGCACTGCTGGTGAAACTGGTCACAGCCAAAACTGATGTCGTCGAGGCCGGTTTCCGTCAGTTCTCGATCAATGTCCTGCGCGGCATTGGCCGCCTGTCCATGCCGCCAGATTGTAAGGATCATCCAGGCTCCGGGGTTCCTTTATCTTCTTCTGGCGCAGTTTAACAAAAAAGCGGGCTTGTGAGCCCGCTTTCATGAGGTCCTGGCGGAGTGTACTAGCGGCCGCTCAGGGTGAGCAGCAGGCGGTTGAGGCGCGCTACATAGGTGGCCGGGTCGTCGAGTTGCCCGCCTTCGGCGAGCAGGGCCTGGTCGAACACGACACTGGCGAGATCGGCAAAGCGCTCCTCGTCCTGCTCCTGGTCGAGCATTTCGAGCAAGGGGTGGTGCGGGTTGATCTCGAGGATCGGTTTGCTGTCGGGGACAGCCTGACCAGCCGCTTCCAGAATACGGCGCATCTGCGCGCCCATGTCGTGTTCGCCGACTACCAGGCAGGCCGGGGACTCGGTGAGCCGCACGGTGGCGCGCACCTCGGCCACTTTCTCCTCGAGGACCTTGCCAAGGCGCTCGACCAGGGCTTCGCTCTCCTTTTCCAGTTTTTCGCGCTCGGTTTTTTCTTCCTCGCTGTCCTCGCCCAGGTCGAGAGCACCGCGGGCCACGTCCTGCACCTGCTTGCCGTCGAACTCCTGCAGGTGGCTCATCAGCCAGTCGTCGATCCGGTCACACAGCAGCAGGACTTCAATGCCCTTCTTGCGGAATATTTCAAGGTGAGGGCTGTTCTTCGCGGTGTTGAAGTTCTCGCCGACCACGTAGTAGATCTTGTCCTGACCCTCTTTGATGCGTGCAAGGTAATCGTCGAGGCCCTGGTCCTGCTCCGGGCTGTCGGTGTGGGTGGTGGAGAAGCGCAGCAGTTTGGCGATTTTTTCCTTGTTGGCGAAGTCCTCCGCGGGCCCTTCCTTGAGGACCTGGCCAAACTCCTTCCAGAAGGCGGCGTACTGTTCGGGTTGGTTTTTCGCCAGTTTTTCCAGCATGTCCAGCGCGCGCTTGGTCAGCGCGCCGCGCATGGAGTCGACCGAGGCATCCTTCTGCAGAATTTCACGGGACACGTTCAGCGGCAGGTCGTTGGAGTCGACCACGCCCTTGACGAAGCGCAGGTACAGGGGGAGGAACTGGTCGGCCTCGTCCATGATGAAGGTGCGCTGTACGTAGAGTTTCAGGCCCCGCGCCATCTCCCGGTTCCACAGGTCGAAGGGCGCGCGTTTCGGGATGTACAGCAGGCTGGTGTACTCGAGTTTGCCCTCGACCCGGTTGTGGCTCCAGGTCAGCGGCTCGTCGAAGTCGTGGGAAACGTGGTGGTAGAACTCCTTGTACTCGTCGTCCGAAACCTCGGTACGGCTGCGCGTCCACAGGGCGGTCGCCGAGTTCACGGACTTGTACTCGGGTGCCGCAGGTTCTGGCTCCCCCTCGTCCTCGCCCGCGTGCGCCGGGAACGGGGTCTCCAGCATTTTTACCGGCACGGAGATGTGGTCCGAGTACTTCTTGATCACGCTGCGCACCCGGTAATCGTCGGCGAACTCCTCACAGCCGGATTTCAGGTGCAGGACAATACTGGTACCGCGCCCGGCCTTGTCGGCCTGGCCTACGGAAAACTCCGATTCGCCCTGGGACTCCCAGGTCACGCCGGATTCAGCCGGCTCGCCGGCCTTGCGGGTATGCACCTGTACCCGGTCCGCGACAATGAACGCGGAATAGAACCCCACGCCGAACTGGCCGATCAGCTGGGAGTCCCGTTTCTGGTCGCCGCTGAGGTTCTGCATGAAGGCCGCAGTGCCGGACTTGGCGATAGTCCCGAGGTTCTCGATCACTTCCTCGCGGGTCATGCCGATGCCGTTGTCGCTGATGGTGACGGTCTTCGCGTCCTTGTCGACATCCACCCGGATCTCGTAGTCGCCCTCCCCTTCGAGGATGCTGTCATCGGCCAGCGCCTGGAAGCGCAGCTTGTCGATGGCGTCGGAGGCATTGGAAATCAGCTCGCGGAGGAAAATCTCCTTGTTCGAGTACAGGGAGTGGATCATCAGGTGAAGCAGCTGCTTCGCCTCGGTCTGGAAACCCAGTGTCTCTTGTTGTACTTCGGCGGTCATGGCGTCCTCTTCTCGGTTCGGGGTTAACGCAATGACTCCGATATGGGGGTTCTCTGGCTGAATTCAAGGCTATAGCGCGGAATTCACCAGACCGGGTTGAATCGTTACTGGCGAGTGTTGAATCCCCGGCAGGTGCCTTGAAAACGCAGGCGCCGGGGGCACTGCAGGAGGCGAAGCGCGGGTCCCTTGCTCAGCACCAAATACACCGGAACTCCAAACCACAGACCCCGGAAACGAAAAAGCCCGCCAGAAGGCGGGCTTTTCGCAGTACCACAGGGGCAATTACCAACCGGTAACTTCACCCAGCGCGGTACCGATCTCCGCGAGGGAGCGCACAGTGCGTACACCGGCCGCTTCCAGGGCGGCGAACTTCTCGTCCGCGGTGCCTTTGCCGCCGGAGATGATCGCGCCCGCGTGGCCCATACGCTTGCCTTTCGGTGCGGTAACACCGGCAATGTAGGAAACCACCGGCTTGGTGACGTTGTCCTTGATGAAGGCCGCCGCTTCTTCCTCGGCAGTACCGCCGATCTCGCCGATCATGACGATCGCCTCGGTGGCCGGATCCTTCTCGAACATCGCCAGGATGTCGATGAAGTTGGAACCGGGGATCGGGTCGCCGCCGATGCCCACGCAGGTGGACTGGCCGTAGCCCGCGTCGGTGGTCTGCTTGACCGCTTCGTAGGTCAGGGTGCCGGAACGGGACACGATGCCGACCTTGCCGGGCAGGTGGATGTGACCGGGCATGATGCCGATCTTGCACTCGCC
This sequence comes from Haliea sp. E17, assembly GCF_048323675.1. Taxonomy (NCBI): domain Bacteria; kingdom Pseudomonadati; phylum Pseudomonadota; class Gammaproteobacteria; order Cellvibrionales; family Halieaceae; genus Haliea; species Haliea sp. E17. The sequence goes on along the minus strand of NZ_JBLWFK010000002.1, from coordinate 542,176 downwards.
AGGGGTGATCACGCCGGGGCAGTTCGGGCCGATCAGGCGCACGCCCAGCTCGTCACACTTGACCTTGCACTCGAGCATGTCGAGGGTCGGGATGCCTTCGGTGATGCAGACGATCAGCTTGATGCCGCTGTTGGCCGCTTCGAGGATGGAATCCTTGCAGAAGGGAGCCGGTACGTAGATCACGGAGGCTTCGGCGCCGGTTTCGGCAACCGCGTCTGCTACGGTGTTGAACACCGGCAGGCCCAGGTGCTCCTGGCCGCCCTTGCCGGGGGTTACACCGCCGACCATCTTGGTGCCGTAGGCGATCGCCTGTTCTGAGTGGAAAGTACCCTGGGAGCCGGTGAAGCCCTGGCAGATGACTTTGGTGTTCTTGTCGATCAGGATACTCATTACGCTGCACCTCCAGCTGCTTTAACCGCCTGTTGGGCAGCGTCGGTGAGGCTGTCCGCAGCGATGATGTTCAGGCCGCTATCGGCCAGCAGTTTCTTGCCGAGTTCGGCGTTGTTGCCCTCGAGGCGCACCACGACCGGCACTTTGACGCCCACTTCCTCAACCGCGCCGATCACGCCTTCGGCGATCAGGTCACAGCGGACGATACCGCCGAAGATGTTGATCAGGACGGCTTTCACGTTCTCGTCGGAGAGGATGATCTTGAAGGCCTCGGAGACCCGCTCCTTGGTTGCACCGCCACCCACGTCGAGGAAGTTGGCGGGGAAACCGCCGTGCAGGGCGACGATGTCCATGGTGCCCATGGCCAGGCCGGCGCCGTTGACCATGCAACCGATGTTGCCGTCGAGGGCCACATAGTTGAGTTCCCACTTGGCAGCGTGCGCTTCGCGCTCGTCTTCCTGGGAGGGGTCGTGCATCTCGGCCAGTTGCTTCTGGCGGTAGATGGCATTGCCGTCGACACCGAGCTTGGCGTCCAGGCAGTGCAGGTTGCCCTCTTCAGTGATCACCAGCGGGTTGACCTCGATCAGGGCGAGGTCCTTGTCCTGGAACATTTGCGCCAGGCCCATGAAGATCTTCACGAACTGCTTGATCTGGTCGCCGGACAGGCCCAGTTTGAAGGCCAGTTCACGGCCCTGGTAGGGCTGCGGGCCGGTCAGGGGATCGATGGTCGCCTTGAGGATTTTCTCGGGAGTTTCCTCGGCCACTTTCTCGATCTCGACGCCGCCTTCGGTGGACGCCATGAATACGATACGGCGGGTGGAGCGGTCCACCACCGCACCGAGGTACAGCTCCTCGGCGATATCGGTGCAGGTTTCAACCAGGATCTTGCTGACCGGCTGACCGTTTTCGTCGGTCTGGTAGGTTACGAGGTTCTTGCCCAGCCAGTTGGCTGCGAATTCCTTGCACTCCTCGGGAGATTTGACCAGCTTCACACCGCCGGCCTTGCCGCGACCACCGGCGTGTACCTGGGCTTTCACAACCCACATATCGCCGCCAATCTTTTTCGCCGCTTCTGCCGCTTCCTCGGGGGTATCCACCGCAAACCCCTTGGAGACCGGCAGTCCGTATTCGGCAAACAGCTGTTTGCCCTGGTACTCATGAAGATTCATGTGTCGTCCTGCTCTGTTTCGTTACTGCTGCATGAATTTCGGCCCGATCCGGCAGCTGCCGTTTGCGGGCCCCTTTAATGCGCCGGGTATCGGCGATAGGTTTTATTGTTTACCCGGCGCGGTTGTCACTTCCGCTTTTTCCGATTCGGCATGTGGATGGCGTGGCCGTCCACAGCGAGAGCGGCTTCATGTACGGCCTCCGACAGGGTCGGATGGCCAAACACAATCATTGCAAGGTCTTCGGTACTGGAACCGAATTCCATCGCGATTACTACCTGCTGCACCAGGTCGGCGGCCGAGGGGCCGACGATATGGCAGCCGAGGACACGGTCGGTCTCCTCGTGGGCGAGGATTTTTACCATACCCTCGAACTCGTTGGAAGCCAGCGCCCGGCCGGAGGCCACGAAGGGGAAGGTTCCGGACTTGTAGGGAACGCCATCGGCCTTGAGCTGTTGTTCGGTCTTGCCGACAGCGGCCACTTCCGGGTGGGTGTAGATGACTGACGGGATGATGTCGTAGTTCATCTGGGCTTTCTTGCCGGCGATGCGCTCGGCGACCATCACACCCTCTTCCGAGCCCTTGTGTGCCAGCATCGGGCCACGCACCACGTCACCCACGGCGTAGACGTGGGGAGCTTCGGTCTCGCAGTAGTCATTGACGAAGATGAAGCCGCGCTCGTCCAGGGTGATGCCGCTGTCGGAGGAGAACAGTTCCTCGGAGCGCGGACGGCGGCCGACTGCGACGATCAGCTTGTCGAAGACTTCCGTGTGTTCGCCTGCGCTGGTGCTGTAGGACACGGCAACCTTGCCCTTTTTCACTTCGGCATTGGTGACGCGCGCGCCGAGGCGGATATCCAGGCCCTGCTTTTTCAGGATCTTGCCGGTCTCTTTGGCGATCTCGGCGTCCATCATCGGCAGGAACTCGTCCAGTGCCTCGAGAACCACCACCTCGGCGCCAAGGCGGCCCCAGACACTGCCGAGCTCGAGGCCGATCACGCCGGCGCCGATGACGCCGAGGCGCTCAGGAATGGCCTGGAATTCCAGTGCGCCGGTGGAGTCGACAATGTGCTCGCCGTCAACCGGCGCGGGGGGGATGTTCACCGGCAGCGAACCCGCCGCAATGATCACGTTGCCCGCCTGCACCTCGGACACATTGCCGTCCTTGTCGGTGACTTGCACGCGGGTCCCGGCGAGGACCTTGCCGGTGCCCTGGATCACCGTGACGCCGTTGGCCTTGAACAGCCCGGTGATACCGGTGGTTAGCTGGTTGACGATCTGGTCCTTGCGGCCGATCATCGCCGGCACGTCGATGGTGGGGTCCTTGACGCTGATGCCATGGAGGGAGAGTTGTTCTTTGGCTTCGTGGTACTTGTAGCTGGAATCCAGCAGGGCTTTCGAGGGGATGCAACCTACGTTCAGGCAGGTGCCGCCGAGGCGGGGCTTGCCCTTGTCGTCGATCCACTGCTCTACACAGGCAGTGTTCAGGCCGAGCTGGGCCGCCTTGATCGCCGCCACGTAACCCGCGGGTCCCGCGCCGATGACCACTACATCAAATTTGTCTGACATGATTCTTCCTGTTTGCGAGACGATGCGGGAAGGGCCTCCGCCCTTCCCGCGTCCGGTAGTTTACAGTTGCAGCAGAATCCGCGCCGGGTCCTCGATCAGATCCTTGATCGCCACCAGGAACTGGACGGCGGTCTTGCCGTCGATCAGTCGGTGGTCGTAGGACAGCGCCAGGTACATCATGGGCAGGATCACGACTTCGCCGTTCACCGCCATCGGGCGCTCCTGAATCTTGTGCATGCCGAGGATACCCGTTTGCGGCGGGTTGAGGATAGGTGTTGACAGCAGCGAACCGAATACCCCGCCGTTGGATACCGTGAAGGTACCGCCGGTCATGTCCTCGATGGTCAGTTTCTTGTCCCGGGCGCGCTCACCGAGGTCTCGAATCGAGGCTTCCACGTCGGCTACCGACATGAAGTCGGCGTCGCGCAGCACCGGCACGACCAGTCCGTCGGTGGTGGAGACGGCCACGCCGATGTCCTGGTAACCGTGGTAGACGATGTCATTGCCGTCGATCGAGGCATTCACCGCGGGGAAGCGTTTCAGCGCTTCGCAGGCGGCCTTGACAAAGAAGCCCATGAAGCCGAGACGGGTGCCGTTGTGCACCTGGGCGAACTGGTCCTTGTACTTGTTGCGCAGCTCCATCAGCGGGGCCATGTTGACCTCGTTGAAGGTGGTCAGCATGGCTGTGCTCTGGGTGGCTTCCAGCAGGCGTTCGGCGATCTTGGCCCGCATGCGGGTCATCGGCACCCGCTTCTCGATGCGCTCGCCGCTGGCCTGTACCTGGGGCGCTGCCGGGGCCGGGACGGCGGCCGCGGGAGCCGCTGGTTTGGCCGCAGGCGCGCTGTCGCGGGTTTTCAGGTAGGCGAGGATATCTTCCTTGGTGACCCGGCCGTTCTTGCCGCTGCCGGGAATCTCCGCGGGGTTGAGCTGGTGCTCTTCGACCAGTTGCCGCGCCGCGGGGCCCATCGCGGGGCCTTCCGCGTCATCGTCCACGGCCGCGGGTGCTGCTTGCGCCGGTGTCGCGGCTGCGCCACTGGCAGCGGCAGATGCGCCCTGCTCCAGTACCGCCAGCACTTGCTCGCTCTGTACGGTTTCGCCTTCCTGGGCCAGGATCTTGCTGATGACGCCGTCTTCGGGCGCTACCACTTCCATGACCACCTTGTCGGTTTCGATCTCGACGATCAGCTCGTCCCTGGCCACCTGTTCGCCTTCCTGCTTGTGCCAGGTGGCGACCTCACCATCAGCTACCGATTCGGGAAACGCCGGAGCCTTGATTTCAATTGCCATTTCTTGTCCTTCGCGCTATGACACCCAGGGCACTTCGGGCGCCAGGGCGTTGTTGATAAACGTTTCAAGCTGTTGCAGGTGCAGCGCCATGTAGCCTGCCGCCGGGGCCGCGGATGCCTCGCGACCGACGTATTGCAGGTACACGTCTTTTTTGTGGTTAAACAGCACCCGGCGCATATGGTGCTGGCTGGAGTACCAGGCGCCCTGGTTCATGGGCTCCTCCTGGCACCAGACCGCTTCGCGAAGATTCGGGTATTGCTGGAATACCGCGAGCAGGTCGTCCTCGGGGAAAGGATAAAGCTGTTCGATGCGCACGATGGCGATGTTGTCGATCTCGCGCTCCTGGCGGGCGGCGCGCAGGTCGTAGTAGACCTTGCCGCTGCACATGATGATCCGCGTGACCTTGTTGCGATCCAGGCCGTCCGGGTCGTCCAGCACGGTGTGGAAGCGGCCCTGGGCCAACTCCTCCACGGTGGAGATTGCCTCCTTGTGGCGCAGCAGGCTCTTCGGCGACATGACCACCAGCGGCTTGCGCAGGGGGCGGATCGCCTGGCGGCGCAGCATGTGGAAGACCTGGGCCGGGGTGCTGGGCACGCAGACCTGGATATTGTGTTCCGCGGACAGCTGCAGGAAGCGCTCCAGGCGCGCGGAGGAGTGCTCCGGGCCCTGCCCTTCATAGCCGTGGGGCAGCAGCATGGTCAGGCCGGACAGGCGCTGCCACTTGTGTTCGCCGCTGGTGATGAACTGGTCGATTACTACCTGGGCGCCGTTGGCGAAGTCGCCGAACTGCGCTTCCCAGATCACCAGGCCCTGGGGCATGGTGGTGGAATAGCCGTATTCGAAGGCCAGCACGGCTTCCTCGGAGAGCAGCGAGTCGTAGATGACGAAGGGCGCCTGGTCGGGGGCGACATGCTGCAGCGGAATGTAGACTTCCTCTTCCTTCTGGTTGTGCAGCACCGCATGGCGGTGGGAGAAGGTGCCGCGGCCGACGTCCTGGCCGGTGAGACGCACCGGATAACCCGCTTCCAGCAGCGTGGCGTAGGCCATGGTCTCGGCGAAGCCCCAGTTGACCGGGGTGGCGCCGGCCGCCATTTTGCGGCGGTCTTCCAGGATCTTGGTAACCTGGCGCTGCAGCGGGAAGTTTTCCGGGTCGACGTTGATCTCGTGGCCCAGGGCCTGCAGTTTGTGCAGGTCGATGGTGGTGTCTGCCTCGTCGGTCCAGTGGTGGCCCAGGTAGGGAGACCAGTCGACGAACAGGGACTTGTTGGGCTCGGATACCAGCGAGCTGACCAGCGGTTCGCCGCGGTCGAGGGAATCGCGGTAGCGGTCCACCAGGCCGGTATCTTCTTTCTCGGTGATCACATTCTCGGCGATCAGGCGCGCCGCGTACAGGTCGCGGGTGGTCTTGTGCTTGCGGATGGCTGCGTACATGCGCGGCTGGGTGGTCGCCGGTTCATCGGCTTCGTTGTGGCCGCGACGACGGTAGCAGACCAGGTCGACAACCACGTCTTTCTTGAACTCGGTGCGGTAGTCCACCGCCAGCTGGGTGACGAAGAGCACCGCCTCCGGATCGTCCGCGTTGACGTGGAAGATCGGCGCCTGGACCATCTTCGCCACGTCGGTACAGTATTCCGTGGAGCGGGCGTCCTCGCGCTTGCTGGTGGTAAAACCCACCTGGTTGTTGAGCACGATGTGCACGGTCCCGCCGGTTTTGTAGGCCCGGGTCTGGGACATCTGGAAGGTTTCCATGACCACGCCCTGCCCCGCAAAGGCCGCGTCGCCGTGGATCACGATAGGCGTGACCAGCGCGCCGCAGTCGTCCTGGCGGCGCTCCTGGCGCGCACGGACCGAACCCTCGACCACCGGAGAGACGATCTCCAGGTGGGAGGGGTTGAAGGTCATGGCCAGGTGAATCTCGCCGCCCGGGGTCATGACGTTCGAGGAGAAGCCCTGGTGGTATTTTACGTCGCCGGAGCTGGTGTATGAGGCCTTGCCCTCGAACTCGTCGAACAGTTCCGAAGGGTTTTTGCCGAGGATATTGACCAGCACGTTGAGGCGGCCGCGGTGGGCCATGCCTATGACGATCTCCTGGACGCCGTAGCCGCCCAGGCGCTGGATCATTTCCGCCAGCATGGGGATCAGGCTTTCGCCGCCCTCGAGGCCGAAACGCTTGGTGCCGGGGTACTTGGAGCCGAGGGATTTCTCCAGGCCTTCCGCCTTGATCAGCCGGCGCAGCAGCTGGATGCGGATGTCCCTGCCGTAGTCCGGCGCGCTGCGCACGGATTCCATGCGGCTCATGATCCAGTGGCGTTCCTCGGTGTTCACGATGTGCATGAACTCCGCGCCGACGGAGCGGCAGTAGGTGCGCTCCAGTGCGTCGTGAATCTCGCCGAGGGTGGCGTCGGCCTTGCCGATGTGCAGGCTGCCAGTCTGGAAGACGGTGTCGAAGTCCGCTTCGGAGAGTTCGTGGAAGGACAATTCGAGGTCGCGCACGTGTTCCCGTTCGGCGATGCCGAGGGGGTCGAGCCGGGCCTTCTGGTGGCCACGCTGGCGGTAGGCGGAGATCAACTGTACCACCCGGACCTGCTTGCGCTCGTACTCGGTGGCCTGGGAGTCGTGGGCGACGGTTGCCTCGGTGCGCACCCGCATCTTGCTGATCTGGGCGAAGCGGTCGCGAATCACCGAGTGGGGAATGTCCTCGGTCAGGACTTCGCTGGTTTCTACCCGCGGCAGTTTGTTGAAGTAATCACGCCACTGCTCGGGCACCCCGTTGGGGTCTTTGAGATAGGACTCGTAGAGGTCCTCGACATAGGTGGCATTGCCGCCGGCGATGTGAGAACTCCGCCACAGCTGTTCCATTGAGCTTTCTTGCATCACGGCCCTTCCGGATAGGGAGAAATGGGCGCCCGCCTGTGGGCGCGTCTACCGAATTCTAGCAGCGACTTACCGGGGATGCGGCTGGCGCACCGGCAATCTCGCCAAGGGTTGGGCCGCCGGTGGGTCAGACCAGCGGCCCCGAGTCAAAAAGGCCTAAAATATTAATAGCTTGTAAAGTTAAGCTAAAGCTAACTTAAAGCTAAAAATTAACGCTTACGTTGCTCGACTCAGGAGCATGTTGCGGATATGACCGATCGCTCGGGTCGGGTTCAGGCCTTTGGGACACACATTTACACAATTCTGGATGCCGTGGCAGCGGAATACGCTGAACGGGTCGTCGAGTTTCGCCAGGCGTTCCTCGGTGGCGGTGTCGCGGCTGTCCGCCAGGAAGCGGTAAGCCTGCAGCAGGCCGGCGGGACCAATAAAGCGGTCCGGGTTCCACCAGAACGAGGGGCAGGACGTCGAGCAACAGGCGCACAGGATACACTCGTAGAGGCCGTCAAGCTTCTCGCGATCTTCCGGTGACTGCAAGCGCTCGATGGCCGGTGCCGGTGAGCTGTTCTGCAGGTAGGGCTGTACTTTCTCGTACTGCTTGTAGAACAGGCTCATGTCGACCACCAGGTCGCGTACCACCGGCAGGCCGGGCAGCGGGCGAATCACCAGCTTGTTGCCGCGGACTGTCTCGGACAGCGGGGTGATACAGGCCAGGCCGTTCTTGCCGTTCATGTTCAGGCCGTCGGAGCCGCACACGCCTTCGCGGCAGGAGCGACGGTAGGCCACGGTGGTGTCCTGGGCCTTGATCAGCTCCAGGACGTCCAGCACCATCAGGTCCTTGCCCGCGGTGTCGACCTGGAAGTCCTGCATGAAGGGCTCTTTGTCGGTCTCGGGGTTGTAGCGGTAGATACTAACTTGCAACATCGATAGTGACCTCAGTAAGTCCGTGCTTTCGGCTGGAAGGTATCAACGGTTTTCGGCTCGAAGTTCACCGCACGCTTGCCCACCCGCTTGTCGGCCGGGAAGTACATGGAGTGGCAGAGCCAGTTCTCGTCGTCGCGCTCCTGGAAGTCGTCGCGAGCGTGGGCGCCGCGGCTTTCCTTGCGCTCTTCCGCGGAGATCGCGGTGGCTTCGGCAACCTCGAACAGGTTGTGCAGTTCCAGCGCCTCGATACGGGCGGTGTTGAAGGACTGGCTCTTGTCTTCCAGGACCGCGTTCTCGATCCGGCCGCGCAGGTCGGACAGCTTTTTGATGCCCTCCTGCATGTACTCGCCGTTGCGGAATACGCCGAAGTGGTTCTGCATCACGTTCTGCAGCTCCTTGCGCAGGTCGGCGACCTTTTCACCGCTGGTGGACTTGTTCAGGCGGTCGAGGCGGCTCATGGCCTGCTCGATGTCGCTGCCGGAGGCGTCGCGCATCTCGATACCGTCGCGCAGGGCCTTCTCGATGAACAGGCCGGACGCGCGGCCGAAGACCACCAGGTCGAGCAGCGAGTTGCCGCCCAGGCGGTTGGCGCCGTGCACGGATACACAGGCGACTTCACCGCAGGCGAAGAGACCGGGGATGATCACGTCGTTGCCGTTGGCGTCGACGGTCAGGGCCTGGCCGTGTACGTTGGTCGGGATGCCGCCCATCATGTAGTGACAGGTGGGTACGACCGGGATCGGCGCCTTGACCGGATCCACGTGGGCAAAGGTCTCGGCCAGCTCGCAGATGCCGGGCAGGCGCGAGTGCAGCACTTCCTCGCCGAGGTGGTCGAGTTTCAGGAAGACGTGGTCGCCTTCAGGGCCGGCGCCGCGGCCTTCGATGATTTCCAGCACCATGGAGCGCGCAACCACGTCGCGGCTGGCGAGGTCCTTGGCGTTGGGGGCGTAACGCTCCATGAAGCGCTCGCCGTCCTTGTTGATCAGGTAGCCGCCTTCGCCGCGGCAGCCTTCCGTGACCAGTACCCCGGCACCGGCGATACCGGTGGGGTGGAACTGCCACATTTCGATGTCCTGGACCGGGAAGCCCGCGCGCAGGGCCATGCCGACGCCGTCACCGGTGTTGATGTGGGCGTTGGTGGTGGAGGCGTAGATGCGCCCTGCCCCGCCGGTGGCGAAAACGGTCGCCTTGGACTTCACGTAGACCGTTTCACCGGTCTCCATGCAGATGGCGATGACGCCGACCACCGCGCCGTCCTGGTTCTTGACCAGGTCGGTGGCGTACCACTCGTTGAAGAACACGGTGTTGTTCTTCATGTTGCCCTGGTAGAGGGTGTGCAGCAGCGCGTGACCGGTACGGTCCGCCGCGGCGCAGGTGCGGGCGGCCTGGCCGCCTTCACCGAAATTCTTGGACTGGCCGCCGAAGGGGCGCTGGTAGATGCGGCCTTCCTCGGTGCGCGAGAACGGCAGGCCCATGTGCTCCAGTTCGAATACGGCTTCAGGGCCGACGGAACACATGTACTCGATGGCGTCCTGGTCACCGATGTAGTCGGAGCCCTTGACGGTGTCGTACATGTGCCAGCGCCAGTCATCGTTGGGGTCGGCACTGGCGATCGCGCAGGTGATGCCGCCCTGGGCGGACACGGTGTGCGAGCGGGTCGGGAATACCTTGGAGATTACGGCGGTCTTGTAGCCGGATTGGGCCAGTTGCAGCGCCGCGCGCATGCCTGCGCCGCCGCCGCCGACGATTACGCCGTCAAAGGAAATAGTTCGAATTGCGGACATAGTCTATTAACCCCAGAGAATCTGGATGGCCCAGAGTACATAGATGAACACCAGCAGGCCACAGCCGATCTGGTAGGCGATACGCAGTACGTTACCTGTCGTGCCCATCAGGCGCTCGGTCAGGTAATCGGTGCCGACAGACCACATGCCGATCCAGGCGTGGGCTGCGAGTGAAAGTACTGCCAGCAGGGTGAAGACGCGCATGCTGGTGCTGGCGAACAGTGATTTCCATTCCAGGTAGTCCACGCCACCGACCAGGGTTGCGCCGACGCACAGGAACCAGGCCAGTAGAATGACCGCGCTGACCCGCTGCAACAACCAGTCGGAGAGACCCGAGCGGCCAAAACTGGTAACTGACTTTACCATATCCAAGCTCCTGCAAGCAGAATGAGAACGACCGACAGAACGATGACGATGCGCGCGCCGAGCACGCCACCGGCCATGGTTTCACCGATGCCGAAGTCCATCACCAGGTGTTTGATGCCTGCGAGGCTGTGGTAGATCAGGCCGGCGACAATGACCCACACCACCAGTTTGGCGATGAAGCTGTCCAGGCATTCGCGAACCGCGGCGAAACCTTCGGGGCCAGAGAGGCTGGTATCCAGCATCCACAACAGCACGGCAACGCCGGCAAAGAGAAGCACGCCAGAAGCGCGATGAGTAATGGACGCCCATGCGGTAATAGGAAGCCGCATGGTACCGATGTCCAGATTCACGGGACGATTGTCTTTCACGTTGGGTACCATCGTTGGCGCCAGAAGGCGGTTTAGTGGTCGGGGCGGATCTTCTGAAGCGCTGCCCCTTGCAGGCGACACTCCAAAACGCGCGAAATTATAAGGATTCATTTTATGAATTACAAATCTGTCATGAACTTTAAACACCCCATGTTGTCGACGTCCTACTGACATGAACCGGGCAATGCCCTCCTCCGGATTACGCCTCGACTGTTCCTGCGGGACCGACCCTCTTTGCTGCCAGCCAATTGACAAAAATATCGGAAACTCTATAGTGGAGCCCCCACCCGATTTACTTCATTTACTTGGCAGGACCCCCTATGAGCGAGAAAAAGGCCACTCTCAAGATTGATGGTATTGATGAGGCGATCGAGCTGCCGGTGTACTCCGGCACGATAGGCCCGGATGTCGTGGACGTTGGCGGTCTGACCGCCAAGGGCATGTTCACCTACGATCCCGGCTTCGTATCCACCGCTTCCTGTGAATCCCAGATCACCTATATCGACGGTAACAAGGGTGTTTTGCTGCACCGCGGCTACCCCATCGAGCAGCTCGCGGAGCACTCCGATTACCTCGAAACCTGCTATCTCCTGCTCTACGGAGAGCTGCCCAACAAGGAGGAGAAAGAGAAGTTCGTCAAGACCGTCACCAACCACACCATGGTGCACGAGCAACTGGCCCACTTCTTCAATGGTTTCCGTCGCGACTCCCACCCCATGGCCATCATGTGCGGTGTGGTCGGCGCCCTCTCCGCCTTCTACCACGATTCACTGGATATTGCTGACGAGCACAACCGCCAGGTGGCGGCCTTCCGCCTGATCGCCAAGATGCCGACCATCGCCGCGATGAGCTACAAATTCTCCATCGGCCAGCCGTTCATGTACCCCGACAACAGCATGGGCTACGCGGAAAACTTCCTGCACATGATGTTCGGCGTGCCCTGTGAACCGAGCAATGTCAGCCCGGTACTGGCCAAGGCCATGGACCGCATCTTCCTGCTGCACGCGGACCACGAGCAGAACGCCTCGACCTCCACCGTGCGCCTGGCCGGCTCCTCCGGCGCCAACCCCTTCGCCTGTATCGCCGCGGGTATCGCCGCGCTGTGGGGACCGTCACACGGCGGCGCCAACGAAGCGGTACTGGAAATGCTGGAGGAGATCGGCGACGTCTCGCGCATCGACGAGTTCGTGGCCAGGGCCAAGGACAAGAACGACCCCTTCCGCCTGATGGGCTTCGGTCACCGCGTGTACAAGAACTTCGACCCGCGGGCCAAGGTCATGAAGGAAGCCGCGGACGAAGTGCTGGCAGAGCTGGGCGTCAATGACCCGCTGCTGGCCGTGGCCAAGCGCCTGGAAGAAATCGCCCTGGAAGACCCCTACTTCATCGAGAAGAAGCTCTACCCGAACGTCGATTTCTACTCCGGCATCATCCTCAAGGCCATCGGCATCCCCACCAGCATGTTCACCGTGATCTTTGCCGTGGGTCGCACCGTGGGCTGGATCGCCCACTGGCACGAGATGATAAGCGGCTCCTACCGCATCGGCCGTCCCCGCCAGCTCTACACTGGCCACGCGCAGCGCGATTTCCTGCCGCTGGACCAGCGCTGAGTGTCATAATACCCTTCCGGCGCGAGCCGGATGGCAGGCGAAAAACCCGGCTTTTGCCGGGTTTTTTGTTTCTAGCCTGGGCCGGCATGCAGGTGGCCGCTGCGACTGAGTGGGTATACCCAATAGCGGATCGGGCTGGCCGTGCAGAGTCCTTCCAGGGTAGCCAGCAGGGTCGCCTCGAGTTCCGGCGGGTGGAGGACCTCCACCCGGCACATGCGCCGGTAGCCGGCGACCTGCTCACGCAGGTCGTACTGGCTGTGTTCGCGGCTGTACCCGTCGATCGCCTGCAGGCTGAAGCCGGAGATGTCCCGGGCCTGGATCAGCGTATCGATCAGGTCGTCGCGGATATTCTCGGGGAAAATTGCCACCAGCAACTGGTCGCTCATGCCGTTCTCCTTTGCAGCCACAGGTAGGCCAGTGGCAGCGCGTACAGGGTGGTAAAGGTCGAACTGAGCAGCCCGCCGGTCACCACGATGGCCAGCGGCCGCTGGATTTCCGCGCCGGGGCCGCTGGCAAAGATCAGCGGCAGCAGGCCGAACATGGCGGTCATGGCGGTCATCAGGATCGGCCGCAGGCGCTTGACCGCCCCTCTGCTCACCCGCTCCTCGTGTTCGGGGATCACCGAGGCCGACTGCTCGAAATGGCTTACCATGACCACGCCGTTGAGCACCGCCACCCCGAGCAGCGCGATAAATCCCACCGACGCTGGCACGGACAGGTACTCCCCGCTGAGGAACAGCGCGCCGATACCGCCGACCAGGGCGAAAGGCACGTTGGCGAGTATCAGCATGGCCAGCGGCAGCGAGCGAAAGGTGGTGAACAGGATCACCAGGATCAACAGCAGCGCCGCCGGCACAACCAGCAACAGGTTGCGGGTGGCGCGGGCCTGGTTCTCGAACTCCCCGCCGAAATCCACCGAGTAGCCGGTCGGCAAGGCGATGGCGCCCTCGATCCGGCCCTGCAGTTCCCCGACGAAGCCGACAATGTCGCGGCCGCTGACATTGCTGGTGACTACGCCGAAGCGATTGCCCCGCTCCCGGCTGATCAGCAATGGGCCCTCGCGGAAACTGATATCCGCGATCGCCACCAGCGGCGCAAGGCTGCCGTCGGGCAGTATGACCTGCTGCTGTTTCAGGCTGGCGATGCTGGCGGCGGGGTCTGCCGGGGAGCCGCGGCTGGCGATGACCAGGGGGAAGCGCTTTTTGCCCTCGATGATTTCCGCGGTGACCAGCCCTTCCAGCTGCGAGCGCAGATGGTCCGCCATCGCGGCGACGGTCATGCCGTAACTGGCGGCGATTTGCTGGTTGAGGCGCACATTGAGGAAGCGCCCGCCCTCGATCACCGCTGCCTGCACGTCCACCGCGCCATCCATCTGCTGGACCTGGTCCTGGACCTGGCCGACCAGTTCGGCCAGCACCGCGATATCGTCGCCAAACACCTTGATGGTAAGGTCGCCCCGGGAACCGGTGAGCATCTCGGAGACGCGCATCTGGATCGGCTGGGTAAAGCCGATGTTGATGCCGGGAAATTGCTGCAGGACCTCGCGCATGCGTGAGATCAACTCCTCCTTGCTGTCGACCGTCCACTCGTCGCGCGGTTTCAGCTCCATGAACACGTCGGTTTCGTTGAGGCCCATGGGATCGAGGCCCAACTCGTCGGACCCGGTGCGGGCGACGATCTGGCGAATCTCGGGTATCGCCGCGAGCAGCGCCGTTTCGACCTGGTGATCGAGTGCGACAGAGGCCTCCAGGGATATGCTCGGGGACTTCTCCAGTTGCACGATCACATCGCCCTCATCCAGGGTCGGCATGAAGGCCTTGCCGACAAAGCCCAACAGGACCACTGCCAGCAGCAGGAGCAGAGGCAGGACTGTCAGCAGTGTGCGCGGCCGCCGCAGCACCGCGTGCAGGCTGTCGCGGTACAACGCCTGCAGCTTGCGAATGTAGGGTGGCGTACTGTCGCTGCCCGCTTTCAGCAGCAGCGAGGCGAGCACCGGGATAACCGTCAGGGAAAGCAGCAGCGAGGAAAGCATGGCGAAAACAATGGTCAGCGCCACCGGTGTAAACAGCTTGCCCTCCAGCCCGGTCATGGTCAGCAGCGGCGAAAAGACGATCAGGACGATGACCGTCCCGGAGACTACCGGCGCCGCCACATCCTTGCTCGCCCGGTAGATCAGGTGCAGGCGCGGCAGTCCCGGCCGGTGGGCGAGCTGGGTGGTGATGTTCTCGACCACCACCACGGCGCCATCGACCAGCATGCCGATTGCGATCACCAGGCCGCCCAGGCTCATCAGGTTGGCGGAAAGCCCGAAGCCCGACATCCACAGGAAGGTGGCGAGGGCTGCCAGCGGCAGGGAAAGGGACACTACCAGCGAGGCCCTGAGGTCGCCGAGGAACAGCGAGAGCACGCCGATCACCAGGATCACCGCCAGTACCAGCGCCTCGGTGATGGTTCCCACCGCAGTGTCGATCAGGTTGGAACGGTCGTAGAACACGTTCAGCCGGGTACCCGGTGGCAGGGTGGGCTCCAGCTGGGCGAGCCTGGCCTTGACTCCGGCGACGACATCCGCGGTATTGCTGTCCTTCAGGGCGATCACCAGGGCCTCGGCGGCTTCCTCGCCATTGCGGGTGACCGCGCCATAGCGATTGAGGTGGCCTATACCCACGTCCGCGACATCCGACAGCCGGTAGTTGATGCCATCGCGGGAGAGGACGACCAGGGAGGCGATATCCTCCGTCGACTCCATGCGCCCCTCGGTGCGCACGATCAGGGTGTCGTTGCCCTCGACAATGCGTCCGGCGCCCGCGTTGAGGTTGTTGGTATCGAGGCGTTCCCGGAGCGCGGCTGGCGTCAGCCCCAGCGCTGCCATTTGCGCCAGGTTGGGCGTGATCTGGTAGGTGCGGGCATACCCCCCGAGGACGGTGACGTCGGCGACGCCGGCCACCCCGCGCAGCGCCGGCCGCACCTCCCAGTCGAGCAGCTCGCGGCGCTGCATCAGGCTCAGCGAGGGGTTTTCCAGGGTGAACATGAACATCTCGGAAAGGGGCGTACTCATTGGCGCGATACCGCCGCTGATGTCCGCCGGCAGGTTGTCCCAGAGGTTGGCCAGGCGCTCATTGACCTGCTGTCGCGCCCAGTAGATATCGGTGCCGTCGACAAAGTCCAGGGTGATGGCGGTAATCGCGTACTTGGTGGTCGAACGCAGCATCTGCTGGTGGGGAATGCCGAGCAGCTCGGTCTCGACCGGGTGGGTGACCTGTTTCTCGATTTCCTCCGGGGTCATCCCCGGCGCCCTGAGGATGATCTTCACCTGGGTCGGTGAGATATCCGGGAACGCATCGATGGGAATCTGCAGCCAGGCGCGTGCGCCGAGGGCGACGACCAGCGCCGCCAGCATCAGGATGAAGAGCCGCTGGGTCAGGGCGAAACGCAGGACGGCGTCAAACACTATTCACCTCCCAGCCCGAGCAGAATGCCCTGTACGGCACTGACGGAACTGGCGAGCACCTCGCGTTCGGCCAGTGGCGCATCGCAGGCCACGATGTAATCCCCGCCGCTGTAACCGAGCACTTCCACCGGGACCACGTCCAGGCTGTTGCCCGTTCGCAGGAATACCGCTGGCTGGCCTTCCAGGTGAAGCAGCGCTTCGCGCGGTATGGCGTAGCTGGTGCGCTGGTAGTACGGGGTCACCATGACCTCTTCTCCCGGTAGCCAGTTACAGTCCGCGGTGAGCGGCGCGCTCCAGGCGCGACGGTAAAAGCCCTCGGCGACGCCGCCGATAGCCTCCAGGGCCAGCTCACACTCCCCTGCTTGCAGGCTCGCCGGGGCCGGAACCTGGCTGATGGCAATGGCGACCTGCAGGCGCAGGGCGTCGTCGGGCACCACCTGGGCGAGCTCGCCGCCTTCGTCGATACCCGGCGCGCTGCGATCATAGATCACCCGCCCCGCCGCGGGCGCGGTGAAGAGGATGCGATCCGGGTCTGCGGAATCCTCGCGCAGCAGCTCGCGGAAGTGGCTCATGTGTTCGTATTCCAGTTGCAGGCTGTAATAGGCATCGGCGATCTCGACCCAGCGGTTCTCGTCGATGGCCTTGCGACGGTACAACTCGCGGTTGCTTTCAAAGCGCTTGCGCGCTGTCTCGTAGCGTTCACCGGTGACCGCATAGGCGGTGATGAAGTGATGGATTTCGGGGCCGGCGAGTTCCGCAATGGTCTGTCCGGCCTCGACGCGATCGCCGGGATTGACCTGGTAGCGGACCTGCTGGATACGGTATTCCGATACCAGGCTGATGGCGTCCCCGGGGCGGAATCCCACCCGGGCCGCCAGTGGCGCACCGGCGTAACCGGCGCGCGCCGTGACCCGGGCGTATTCCAGCTGCAGGTCGCCCAGTTGCGTCGTATCGAGGGTGCCAGCGGATACCGGTATGGCGAAGATACCGGCCAGCGCCAGTATCCGTAGTCGTGATCTCATAGGGGGATTCCTGCTGCCTGGCGGCTCATGGCGCGGTTCTGGCCGATGAGCAGCTGGTTGGTGGATGCTTCGGCCTGGCGTTCCAGTTCGCCGATCAGGCGCTTGATGCGGATCTCGCTACCGAGCTCGTTCAGTTGCGACAGAGCCTCCGCTTCGCTGTACAGCTGGCCGCTGATGGATGCTGCCGCGTCGAGCAGCTGCTGGCGCCGCTGCAGGTGCTGCGCCTGGATCTGCAGGTTTTGCCAGCTCCGCGCCAGTTCCTGGCTCAGCTCGTCACGGTTGCGCGTGAACTCGCGCTCGAGCGACTGCCACTCGCTGCTGCTGGACTGCCTGTCGGTACCGGTAAATCCAAGGGGTAGCTCGACGGCGACGCCGTACTGGGTCTCGTCGAATTCAGGGCTCTCCACCCGCTTGGCGCCGATCCGCAGGTTCCAGGGCGTGCCCCTCGAACTGCCGGCCGCGACCAGCGCCTGGCGCTGTTCCCGCTCCAGCTCCAGCAGTTGCAGGGCCGGGTGGGTCTGCCAGGCTTCGCCGGCGGGCGCCGCGGGCTCGTCGATATCGACGGGCAGGCTGCCGAGTCCGGTGAGCGAGCGGTAGCGGGCCAGCCAGCGCTGCGCCTCGGCCTGTTGGTCTTCCTGGACGATACGCGCGTCGGCCAGTTCCTGCTCGATCAGCAACAGGGCATAGCGGGAGCTTCCGCGGGCTTCGAAGAGATCCTGTTCGCGGCGCTGCAACTGTTCCAGCAGGGCAATCATTTTCCCTGCTTGCTGCGCGTGGTCCCCGGCGATCCTGGCGGTCCACACCGCTTCGCGCAGCAGGCCGGAAAAATACAGCCGGCGGCGCTCCACTGCCGCACTGTGCAATGCGCTATCGAGCTCCCGCAGCCGCTTGTCCTGCCAGTAGAGGAAAGGAGACTTGATCGGCAGGTTCAGGCCGATCTCGGTTTCGTCGGTGCCGAGGCGCTCCTCGCTTTGCAGGTAGCTGGCATCCAGGGACGGCAGCCCGGCGAGCCAGCCCGAGGCGGAGAACGGCGCCTCCGCCCGGGCGGCCGTGGGCCGTGACAGCATCACGTCCACTACCTCGTTGAGCGCCAGGTCACGCGCTGAGGAAGCGCCGGCGGCGTGCGTCACAGGTGCCAGGAGGGCTGTAAACAGGGCGCAGAGTAATCGTGTAGACAGGGGCATGTCCGATCCAGTCCAGTGGGGGCCCGAGGGCGGAAACAGTGGCCACGGTAATCCGATGCGACCTGTTACACATCGGGCAAGTGTTCGTCAGTACCCTGTGGTACACTTGTCCCATGTGTGGTAACTGGCTGTTTATAAAGGGAAAATGAAAGATATCCTGATTATCGTGGTACTCGGCCTGATCATGTTGCTCAACTCGATGGATGTGGTGACGGACCTCGGCCTCGGTGTCCCGCTGTGGCATATCGTCGAGGAAGGCATGATCGTTCTCGCCTCGGGGATGTGTTTCGTCTACATGCTCTGGGAAATGCGGCGCCGCAAGCGCGAGGTGCTCATCCTGGCCCGCAACCTCTCGGCTACTGATAAACAGTTGCAGACCATCACCGATGAAATGCGTCGTGCCCGCAGTAATTACAGTGAGGCAATTCTCCAGCAGTTCACCGACTGGGGCCTGACCCAGAGTGAAAGGGAAGTCGCAATGCTGTTACTCAAGGGCCTGAGTTTCAGGGAGATTGCCCTGGTCCGCGACACCCGCGAAAAAACCGTCCGGCAGCAGGCCTCCACTATCTACACCAAGTCTGGCCTCGAGGGACGGCACGCCTTTTCCGCCTGGTTTCTCGAGGACCTGTTGACAGGCTGAACCGGCGCAACACGCATGCGCCGCGGAGCGCTTCGAATACCTGCCCCTCCCGACATCAGCGCGCCTGCCCCAGGCGCAAAGCAAACGTCACAATTGCTTCATAACTTCGTGATCTTGTTCCGCTTACCTTAACCAAGGAAAAAGCGCGGCAGGTTATGTTCCACAGCCTGCCAATCCATCCACAGGATTGAGAAAGCGAAGGTTTATACAATGAAACTGAATATTTCCGCATTATCTCTGCCGGCAGTCGCCTCACTGTCGCTGGCGCTCCTGGCCGCGCCCTCGCAGGCCGGCGGCGACGGTTATTTGAAGGGTGTTGCCCACTCGGGGAAAGGTCGGTTGCTGGAAGTCCAGATACTCGGCTTCAACGATTACCACGGCCACATCAAGACAGATGCTGTCGGCTTCGGCGTCACCGAAGGCGGCGGCGAGTATCTCGCGGCCAAGCTTGCCGAATTGCGCGCGGGCAAGAAATTCAGTGTCACCGTGGCCGCCGGTGACCTCATCGGTGGTTCCCCCGCCTTTTCCGGCCTGTTCCACGACGAACCCGCAGTCGAATCCCTGAACGCCATGGGGCTGGACCTCTCCGGGGTGGGCAACCATGAGTTCGACGAGGGTGTCGATGAACTGCTGCGCATGCAGAACGGCGGTTGCCACCCGCTGGATGGCTGCTACTTCCCGGACACCCCTTTTTCCGGGGCAGACTTCAGGTGGTTGAGCGCCAACGTGGTCAGCGATGTCGATGGCGCCAGCACACCCCTCCCCGCTTACTGGATCGAGAAGTTCCAGGGCGTCAAGGTCGGCTTTATCGGCATGACGCTCGAGGGTACAGCGGATATCGTCGCCGCAGCCGGCATCCAGGGTTGGGACTTCGTCGACGAAGCCGAGACTGCCAACAATCTGGTCCCGCTGCTCAAGGCACAGGGTGTCGAGGCCATCGTGGTACTGCTGCATGAAGGCGGCAACCAGCAGCCCTCCCCCGGCAATTACAACGCCTGCGAAGATTTCGTCGGCCCGGTCGCTGCGATCAATGCGGCCCTGGACCCCGAGATCGACCTGATGATCACCGGGCACACCCACCAGCCCTACAACTGCCGCCTGCCGGATGCCGCCGGGAACGACCGTATCGTCACCTCCGCCTACCAGTACGGCCGCGTGGTGACCGAGGTTACCCTGGTGCTCGACCGCAAGACCGGGGATGTCGACCGGGAGAGAAGCAGCGCCTTCAACCACGCCGTGGTGCGGGATGAACTGTTAGCCGACGCCGGCGTGAGCGCCGTGATCGAAAAATGGCAACCGCTCTACGATTCCTTCGCCAACGAGATCGTCGGCAGCGTTACCGAAGACATCAACCGGGGTCCCGACCGCGCGACAGAATCCGCCGCAGGCAACCTGGTGGCCGACGCCCAGCTCTGGGCCACCCGCGATTTCGG
This sequence comes from Haliea sp. E17, assembly GCF_048323675.1. NCBI lineage: Bacteria > Pseudomonadati > Pseudomonadota > Gammaproteobacteria > Cellvibrionales > Halieaceae > Haliea > Haliea sp. E17. The sequence goes on along the minus strand of NZ_JBLWFK010000002.1, from coordinate 522,118 downwards.
CAGCCAGATTGCTTTCATGAATCCGGGTGGTGTGCGCTCCGACCTGGTCTATGCCCAGTCCGACAGCGAAGGTGACGGCAATGTGACTTTCGGGGAGGCTTTCTCCTTCCAGCCCTTCAACAATGGCCTGGAAGTCCTGACCATGAACGGAGCCCAGATCGTCAGCGTGCTGGAGGAACAGTGCCAGCCCGCGGGACAGGACCGCCCTTTCCTGCACCTCGGGGTTTCCAGCGGATTCAGCTACGACCTGTTCAAAGTGATTGAAAACGGCAACTGCGTCGATGTCGCAATTACCAACGTGGCGCTCAACGGCATACCCCTGGATATGGGGGCGGACTACCTTGTAGCCGTCAACAGTTTCCTCGCCGACGGCGGTGACCAGTTCTTCACCTTCCCCGAGGCATCCAACCGGATCAGTTGGGGCCTGGACCTCGACGCGCTCACCTCCTTCCTGGGTGAGTTCAGCCCGGTCGCGCCGCCACCGACTGACCGGGTCAACGAGTTGAACTGATCACCCTGACTGTGCCAGGCGGTACCAGCACGCCATTTGGTCCACAGCCGCGGTTTGTCAGGACCGCGGCTTTTTATTGCAGGCCCACTCTCGTAGCGAAAACGCTTTGAATTAGACAGGTGCTGGCAAACACCGGGTTCTAAGTCTTGCCCCCTAACCGCGACTCGCTATCCAGGTCAGCACGACGCCCTTGAGCGCGGCGACAAACGCGAAGGGCTGGTCGATCTGCGGGTAATGACTGGTGCCGGGAATGATAAAGACCGGTACTGCGGGCCCGTTCAGTTCGCCCATCCGGTCGGCGACATCGGCTTCAGCGAGGTGGGTAAACTCGGAATAAAGGGCGGCGCCGTGACAGGCGAGCTTCCCCAGGGCATCTTTCAACTCCAGGGCGAGGTCGATGGTCGCGCCCTGGGCCGGGTCGTACTTCGTCGTCCAGCCACCGTCGGTTTCGCGAAATGAATGTTCGGCGATGTAATCGACGACAAACGTATTGCTGACCTCCTGCAGGGGAGCGGGTGCAAGGCGGAATTTCGCTAGCGCCTCTTCCCGGCTCGGATAGACTTTTGCCGGGCGCGGCTCGAAGGTCCGCCCCTTCAGGATTTTGACGGCATGGTCCTTTTCCAGTTCGTCGTAGCGCAGCCCGTCGATGGCGATCACACCCAGGAATTGTTTTCCATGAGCCTGCGCCGTCCGCACGACCCACTGGGCACCGGCGCTATGCCCCACCACAGTGGGCGGGCACTTTGCTGAAAACATACCGGAATCAGCACAGACTGAGAGTATCTCTGCGCTAATCGAGTCCTGCCCGTAGGAATCACGCCGACCGGAATCGCCACTGCCGGCGGGATCGAGTGCGATAACGTGGAACTGGTCGGCCAACAGGGGGGCTACGTGTGCGAACCAGTGTGCATGACCTCCGCTGGGCGGAACAAACACCAGTCCCGGACGCTTCCGGTCACCCCAACGCAGGTAGTGTATCGCGCAACCGTCGACCTGGACGATACAGCTTTCCCGAGGCGTGTGGATGGCGCGAACAAACCAGTCGGGCGCACTCTCGGGATGTTGCGACATGGACATCGACTCCAGGCTATTTTATTCGTTTTTCGGTTATCGGCTTGCGTCTCGACGAGTCCTGGCAGCGGGCGGGGAAATAGCCTGCGGTAGTTCATCGCGATATTGGTTTGCGACGTGGACTGGGAGAGCGAACCGGACGTTTCCGGATGAGAGTATGCCTGAAATGAAAAAGCCGATCACTGTAGTGTGATCGGCTTTCGACTGAGCAGGAATTTTTGAAATTTGGTCGGGACGGCAGGATTTGAACCTACGACCACCACACCCCCAGTGTGGTGCGCTACCAGACTGCGCTACGCCCCGAAAATCGCATCGTTTGCGAGGGCGGCATTATACTCAAAACCGCCCTGCTTACAAACTCTATTTCGATGGAGACAGGGTTTTCAGCAGTTCTTCCAGCTCTTCGATGGTTTCCCGGATCACGGCCTGGATGTGTGTGTCGTCGCTGCTCTCGACATCGTCGGTCATGCGCTGGCGGGCGCCGCCGATGGTGTAGCCCTGGTCGTAGAGCAGGCTGCGGATCTGGCGGATGGTGAGGACATCCTCGCGCTGGTAGTAGCGGCGGTTGCCCCGCCGCTTGACCGGCTTCAGCTGGGGAAACTCCTGCTCCCAGTAACGCAGCACGTGCGGTTTGACCGCACAGAGTTCACTCACTTCCCCTATGGTGAAATACCGCTTGCCCGGGATCGCGGGCAATTCATGGTTGTTGCTCGGTTCCAGCATATTCTTCCACTCGGGCTTTCAGCTTTTGCCCTGGACGGAATGTCACCACCCTGCGCGCAGAGATGGGGATTTCCTCGCCGGTTTTGGGGTTGCGCCCGGGGCGCTGACTCTTGTCCCGCAGGTCGAAATTGCCGAAACCGGACAATTTGACCTGCTCGTTGTTTTCAAGGCACGAACGAATCTCTTCGAAAAAGAGTTCGACGATTTCCTTGGCTTCACGCTTGTTGAGCCCCAGTTCCTCGAACAGGCGCTCAGCCATTTCGGACTTGGTCAGCGCGGTCATGTCCCCTCACCTAGCTCCTGAGCTCGGCATTGTAGTTTTTTTCCAATGAATCAATTACTTGATTCACGGCCAGATTGACATCTTCCTCACTAAGAGTGCGCGATAGATCGCAGAATGTCAAACCAATAGCTAGACTTTTTCTTTTAGGATCAATGCCTTTGCCCTCATACACATCAAAGAGGGTTAAGTCCCTGAGGTAAGTTCCCGCTGAGGCACGAACATTTGCGACGATATTTCCGGCCGCTACTTCCTTGTCCACCACGATGGCGAGGTCGCGGCGCACTTCCGGGTATTTGGAAACCTCGCTGAAGGCCGGTATCCCCGCTGTGAGGACCGCCGACAGCAGGATTTCGCAGACGTAGACAGTGCCATTGATATCCAGCGCCTTGCCCACCTGGGGATGCAGCGCGCCGATATAGCCTACGACTTCTCCATTGCGCAGTACGCTGGCTGTCTGCCCCGGATGCAGTGCATCCCGCTGGGCGGCGCTGAACTGGATTTCCCCGCTTACGCGCGCAAGTTCGAAGAGGCTCTCCAGGTCGCCCTTCAGGTCAAAGAAATCAACCGCTTCGGCTTTCTGGGTCCAGCTCTCCGCATGGCGCGGGCCGTAAACCAGCATGGCGAGCGCGGGTTCCTGTTCGAGGCCATCCTTGCCCGGCAGGAAACGCAGGCCGGATTCGAACATCCGCACGCGGCCCTGCTGGCGGCTGGTATTGCGCAGCAGGGCCGACAGGAGGCCGGGCAACAGGCTGGTGCGCATCACCGACATGTCCGCGGAGATCGGGTTGCTCAGGGACACCGGCTCGATGCCGGGGTCGATCAGCTGCTGTACCCGCGGTTCGACAAAACTGTAGGTGATCGCCTCGCGGTAGCCGCGCGCGGCGAGGTGCGCCCGCAACCGCGGCATGCCGACCTGGCTTTCCTGGTAGGCGGGAATATGCAGCGCCGACTTGATCGCGGTTACCGGCAGGTTGTTGTAGCCGTAGACGCGGGCCAACTCCTCCAGCAGATCCGCCTCGATGCTCATGTCGAAGCGCCAGCTGGGCACGCTGCAGCGCCAGCCGCCATCGATTTTGTGGACGCCGAGACCGAGCCCGGAGAGGATACGTTCGACTTCGTCTCCCGCCATGCCAAAGCCGAGCATGCGCGGGATACGCTCTTCACGCAGAGTGATGTCCGCGCGGACCGGCAGGTGTTCGGCGGCGACGGTGGATTCGAGCGGACCGGCTTCGCCGCCGACGATGTCCAGCAGCAGCGCGGTCGCGCGCTCCATCGCCTGTGCCTGCAGTTCAAAGTCGACCCCGCGCTCGAAGCGGTGCGAGGCATCGGTATGCAGGCCGTAGGAGCGAGCCTTGCCGGCGAGCAGGTCAGGCGTAAAAAAGGCCACTTCGAGGAACACGTCGCGGGTCATCTCACCCACGCCACTGCCCTCCCCGCCCATGATCCCGGCCATGCCGAGGGCGCGCTCGTGGTCGGCGATCACCAGGGTTTCCGCGTCCATCTCGATGGACTGGCCGTCGAGCAGGACCAGTTCCTCGCCGGCCGTGGCGGTGCGCACGCGAATGCCGCCGCTCAATTTGGCGAGGTCGTAGGCGTGCATGGGCTGGCCCAGTTCCATCATCACGTAGTTGGTGACGTCCACCACCGGATCGATGGAGCGCAGGCCCACCCGGCGCAGTTTTTCCTGCAGCCACAGGGGGCTCGGGCGGCGAATATCGATATTGCGGATTACCCGGCCGACAAAACGCGGACAGCGCTCCGGCGCTTCCAGCGTGACCGGGAAAACGTCGTCGATGGCGGGCGCCACCGGTGCGATCTGCGGCCCCTCGACCGGCAACCTGTTGAGCAGGCCGACCTCGCGGGCGATACCCCGCAGGCCGAGGCAGTCGGCGCGATTGGGGGTCAGGCCAATTTCGATAATCCTGTCGTCCAGGCCGAGGTAGTCGCGCAGGTCGACACCCAGGGGCGCGTCTGCGGCCAGCTCCATCAGGCCCTCGTCCGCGTCGGACAGGTCCAGTTCCTTTTCGGCGCAGAGCATGCCGACGGATTCAACGCCGCGCAATTTCGCCTTCTTGATCTTGAAATCGCCGGGCAGTACGCCGCCAACCATCGCCAACGGTGCTTTCAGGCCCGGGCGGGCGTTGGGCGCGCCGCAGACGATCTGCAGCGTTTCCGCACCGGTGCTGACCGCGCAAACCCGCAGCTTGTCGGCGTCCGGGTGCGGCTCCGCACGCAGGATTTCCCCGACAATCACGCCGCTGAAGTCCCCGGCGACCGGGTCGATCGCGTCGACCTCGAGGCCGGCCATGGTGATCTGGTGGGCCAGTTCTTCCGTCGACAGTTCCGGACTGACCCATTCCCGCAACCACTGTTCACTGATAATCATGTTTCGTCTCTCACCCTGGTCAGAACTGCTCGAGGAAGCGCAGGTCGTTGTCGAAGAACAGGCGCAGGTCGTTCACGCCGTAGCGCAGCATGGCCAGGCGCTCCACGCCCATGCCGAAGGCAAAACCGCTGTATTTTTCCGGGTCGATGTTGGATTTCTCGAATACGCTGGGGTGAACCATGCCGCAGCCGAGAATCTCGATCCAGCCGGTCTGGCTGCACACGCGGCAGCCGCTGCCGCCGCAGTTCACGCACTGGATGTCCACTTCCGCCGAGGGCTCGGTGAAGGGGAAGTAGGACGGACGGAATCGTACCGCGAGGTCTTTCTCGAAAAACACCTGCAGGAACTGCTCGATCAGGCCCTTGAGGTCCGCGAACGAAGAGTGCTCGTCGATCAACAGCCCCTCCACCTGGTGGAACATCGGCGTGTGGGTCAGGTCGGAATCGCAGCGGTAGACGCGCCCCGGGCAGATCACCTTGAGCGGCGGCTCGGTAGTTTCCATCACCCGCACCTGTACCGGTGAAGTATGCGTGCGCAGCACCGTGTGCTCGTCCACGTAAAATGTGTCGTGCATCGCCCGCGCCGGGTGGTGTGCGGGAATGTTGAGCGCCTCGAAGTTGTGGTAGTCATCCTCGATCTCCGGGCCTTCCACCACATCAAAGCCGATGGCGCTGAAGAAAGCCTCCATCCGCTCCATGGTGCGGGTGATCGGGTGCAGGCCGCCGGTGGACTGGCCGCGTCCGGGCAGCGTGACGTCGATGGTCTCCGCCGCGAGTTTGGCCGCCACGGCGCTGGTTTCGAGGTCGCTCTTGCGAGTGCCGATGAGGTCCTGCAATTCCTGCTTGACCACGTTGATCAGCGCGCCGGCCTTGGGGCGTTCCTCGGCCGACAACTGGCCGAGCCCCTTGAGCAGCGCGGTCAGCTGGCCCTTCTTGCCGAGGTAGTCGACGCGCAGCTGTTCCAGCGTGGCGCCGTCCTCGGCGGCTTCGATTTTGGTCCTGGCCTCGGTGGCCAGTGCTTCGAGGTTTTCCATGCGGTGTGTCTCGATGTCGTGTTGTGTTCGATTTGTTGTGTCGCGTATTCCCGCACTGCTGAGGCGCAGGGGCCATACGGGACTCGCCGTGAATACATCCGTGTAGGCTCGGGGCGCGCATCCATGCGCGCCACGGTCCCGTATGGCCCCTGCGCCTCACCAGCGCTACCTTTTGTGCTCCGAAACCGGTATCGGAGCGTACGCACAGGCATATGCACTCGTTGCTCAGGAGCACAGAGCATTCCCCATGAGGATTCGGGACCGTCAGCGGCCATGGATGGCCGCTGCCGAGCCCCCACGGACGGGTTCACGGCGTGTCCCGAATCCTCATGGGGAATGGTCTGGGCGGGCGACAAAGCCCCCGACTCTATCCCAAAAATGCTGCGTGACGATGTTTGGGCACCATTTTCACGAGCAAAAAAGAAGGGAAAGAGCGAAGCCCTTTCCCTTCTTGTACTTCAGTGTAGCCAGCGAACCGCGACGAATCGCGGTGGGGGTGGGCTTAGGCCAGAGCGGCCTTCGCTTGCTCCACAACCGCTGCAAAAGCAGGCTTGTCGTGTACCGCCAGGTCCGCCAGGACGCGACGATCCAGACCGATGTCAGCCTTTTTCAGGCCGTCGATCAGCTTGCTGTAGCTCAGGCCGTTAGCGCGGGACTGGGCGTTGATACGGGTGATCCACAGCGCGCGGAACTGACGCTTGCGCTGACGACGGTCACGGTATGCATACTGCCCGGCCTTGGTAACGGCCTGCTTGGCAACTCGAAACACGCGGCTGCGGGCACCGTAGTAACCTTTGGCCTGTTTCAGGATTTTCTTGTGACGGCGATGTGCCACCACACCACGTTTTACGCGAGGCATAAGTCTTCTCCTTTCCTATTTAACCGGTTACTTGGCGCGCAGCATGCGATCGATCAGAACCTCATCACTCTTGTGAATCATGGAGGTTCCACGCAGCTGACGCTTCCGCTTGGTGGTCATCTTGGTCAGGATGTGGCTTTTGTACGCGCTTTTACGCTTGTAGCCGCCGGCGGTTTTCTTGAACCGTTTGGCAGCGCCGCTGTGAACTTTTGCTTTTGGCATTTTCAAATACTCCGCATTTAGCAGTAAAAACAATGAAGCGAATAAGGCGTCACAGTGCCGTTATTGCTTCTTCTTCGGTGCGATCACCATTGTGAGCTGTCGGCCTTCCATTTTCGGGAATTGCTCGACAGAACCCAATTCGGCCAGGTCGGTTTCTACTCGTTTGAGTAATTCCATACCGATTTCCTGGTGGGCCATTTCACGCCCGCGAAAACGCAGGGTGACTTTGGCTTTATCGCCTTGCTCTAGGAAACGTACCAGGTTGCGTAGCTTGACCTGGTAATCCCCTTCTTCCGTCCCTGGACGAAACTTCATTTCTTTGATTTGCGTCCGCTTCGCCTTTTTCTTCTGCGCAGCTTTCTGTTTCTTCGCCTCAAAGATATGTTTCCCGTAGTCCATGATCTTGCAGACTGCCGGGTCTGAATCAGCTATCAGAACGAGGTCCAACCCTGCGGCTTCAGCCGCTGCCTTGGCCTCGCTTAAAGAAACGATACCAACCTGCTCGCCATCGGCTCCGATCAGGCGAACCGGGTCCGACGTGATCTGGTCGTTGGTCAGCGCCTTTTTGCTGGCGCCTTTAGTGTCTTTCTTGATGCTGATGCTGAGTTCTCCACTAATCAATTGCAATACGACCGCGGCGCAATACGTCCCCGGTGATGACCTGCGTGAACGCGTCGAGATCCATCGATCCCAGGTCTTCACCACGACGTGCGCGAACGGCCAGCGTCTGTGATTCCACCTCTTTATCCCCTACCACAATGAGGTACGGGACCTTCTGAAGAGTGTGCTCGCGGATTTTAAAGCCGATCTTCTCGTTTCTCAAGTCCGAAATCACCCTGAAACCTTTGTTTTTTAAGGAATCTTCCACAGTTTTGGCGTATTCGGCCTGCTTGTCGGTGATATTCAGCACTACGGCCTGGGTCGGCGCCAGCCAGGTGGGGAAGACCCCCTCGTAGTGTTCGATGAGAATACCGATGAAGCGCTCGAAGGAACCGAGGATGGCCCGGTGCAGCATCACCGGCACCTGGCGGGAGCCGTCTTCGGCCACGTACTGGGCGTCGAGGCGCCCCGGCATGGAGAAATCCACCTGTATTGTGCCCAGCTGCCAGACCCGGCCAATGCAGTCCTTCAGTGAAAATTCGATCTTCGGCCCATAGAAGGCGCCCTCACCCGGCAGTTCCTGCCAGGGCAGGCCCTGGGCGTCGAGGGCGTCAGCCAGGGCTTTTTCGGCGCGGTCCCAGTCGGCATCGGAGCCGACCCGCTGTTCCGGGCGGGTGGACAGGCGGTAGATCACATCGCTGAAACCAAAATCCGCGTACACGCTGTGCAGGAAATCAATAAAGGACGACACTTCCGACTGGATCTGGTCCTCGGTACAGAAAATATGGGCGTCGTCCTGGGTGAAGCCTCGCACCCGCATGATGCCGTGCAGCGAGCCGGAGGGTTCGTTGCGGTGGCAGGAGCCGAACTCCGCCAGGCGCAGCGGCAGGTCGCGGTAGGACTTCAGGCCCTGGTTGAACACCTGCACGTGGCAGGGACAGTTCATGGGCTTGACCGCGAAGTGGCGCTCCTCGGACTGCAGCATGAACATGTCGTCGCCAAACTTGTCCGCGTGGCCGGATTTCTGCCACAGCGACAGGTCCACCAGCTGCGGGGTCTTGATTTCCTGGTAGCCATGCTCGCGCTGCTTCTGGCGCATGTACTGTTCGATGGTCTGGTAGATGCTCCAGCCCGGCGGGTGCCAGAACACCATGCCCGGCGCCTCTTCCTGGGTGTGGAAGAGGTTGAGCTTCTTGCCGATCTTGCGGTGGTCGCGCTTCTCAGCTTCCTCGATACGGTGCAGGTAGGCCTTGAGATCCTTCGGGTTGGCCCAGGCGGTGCCGTAGACCCGCTGCAGCATCTCGTTCTTGGCGTCGCCGCGCCAGTAGGCCCCGGCCACCTTGGTCAGCTTGAAGGCCTTGAGCTTGCCAGTGCTGGGCACGTGGGGGCCGCGGCACAGGTCCATCCAGGCGCCCTGCCGGTAGATCGAGATCTCCTCGCCCTCGGGCAACTCCTGGATGATCTGTACCTTGTAGCGCTCGCCCATCTGGCGGAACATTTCGATGGCCTGTTCCCGGCTGCAGACCACCCGCTCCACCGGCTGGTCTTCCCGGGCGATTTCCTCCATGCGCTGCTCGATCTTCTCGAGGTCTTCCGGGGTGAAATTGTGGCCGGTGGCAAAATCGTAGTAGAAGCCGTCCTCGATGACGGGACCAATGGTCACCTGCACGCCGGGAAACAGCTGCTGGGTGGCCTGGGCCAGCAGGTGGGCCGTGGAGTGGCGAATGATCTCGAGGCCGGCCTCGTCGCGTTCGGTGATGATCGCCAACTGGACGTCGCCCTCGATCACGTAGGAGGTATCGACTTCGCGACCGTTGACCACGCCAGCGAGGGCGGCCCTGGCGAGCCCCGGACCGATATCGGCGGCGACTTCGTGAACAGAAACCGGGTTATCGAATTGACGCTGGTTGCCGTCAGGCAGGGTAATAACAGGCATGAGCTTTCCTTTTGCCAGTGGTGACCCCTACTAAAGGCCACGTGAGTAAGCTTGCGGGCGACAACCGCAAAACGGCGGCCCGGAATAAAAACGGCCGGCATGGTAACACAGACCGTTATTCCGGCGCAGCCGGGATGATGTAAAGAGTTGGAGAAACCCGCCCCCGGATTACAGGTTAAAAACCGGGAGGGTCTGCTCCAGGGTGGCGTTGACCACGTAGCGCAGCGGTCCGCCGGGGTCCAGTGAGTCAAACGGGTAGCAGGTGACCAGTTGCAGCTGCGCCGTGTCCGGCGCATATGGCAACGCTGCCGGCTTGCGGGTGTCGATGACCTCCGCCCCGCTCACCGCGAACACCCGCCAGTTTCCGTCTTGCAGTTGCAACGCCACGCGCATGCCCGGGGTGATTTCCCGCAGGAAACTGAAGTGGGTATCGCGGTGACCACCGATGACAGCGATGCCCGGCGTTCCGGGTATGGCGCCGGCGGCATCCAGTCCGGGGCCGAAGGCCAGGGCGTTGCCGCGGGTACCCGCAAGCACGAACTGCTCTACCGACAGCTCCGGCACACGCAGATGCGCCACCGGCCAGGTATCGGCCCAGGGCCAGGGTTTGTGAGCCACGCCATCGGCGAGTTGCATGTCCCAGGCGGACGCCACCAGCAGGGGCGCCAGCAGTGCCTTGGCATGAATCAGGCCCGCCGTACCCAGTTGCTGCAACCCGGCGGCGAGCAGGGGAAGCAGCCAGTACCAGCGCATGCGGGCCTTCCTAGTGTGCCGGGGCATGACGGTCAGCCTCCGGCCGGCGCAGGACATACACCAGCAGCGCAATGAACAGGCACATGCTGCCGAGCAGGACGTTGGCCCGCGCAGAGGTCGCCGTCCGGGGATAGGCATAGGGCTGTGGAGCCTGGCCGGCTGGACGGGTGTTGGGGAGCGCACCCTTGCGCAGCAGCGCCGACGCGGGCCGGGAAACCTGTTCCTCGATCGCGACAAAACTGGTGTAAGGGCTGAGCAACTGGTGAGTCAGGGCAACCTCGAGTACCTGCTGGCGCACTTTCTCCTCGTCTTCCCCGGCGCTGCGCAGGGCCAGCAGCACGGCGATCTTGCGACGGGCCCAGACACTGCCGATCCCAGCCCCGCTCTCCGCCTGGGCCGGGAAGGGTATCTGTTGGCGCCACCCCTCTCCCGCCAGGGTGCCCGAGACGGTCACGCTGCCGGTTGGCAGTTGGCGGCCAAAATGTACCGCCTGCACCAGGGGCTCGCCGCGATAGAGGTCCGGCACCCGCGCCGGCCAGGCGTCACTGGTTGTGGGCCAGTGGACCTTTAAACCCGCGGCCAGAGGGCTGTTGATACGCTGGAACAGTTCATCGATCTGCGTGTCCACTTCATCCGCCTGGCTGACCTGGACGCTGAACCCCCGGCCCGCGGCGGCGGCCCGCTGCATGAACCAGTGATTGGGCGCCGTGCCGATACCCACGGTAAACAGGCGGCTGTCGCCCAGTTGCCGCTGGATTGCGTCGAACAGTGCCTGCTCATTGCCGACCGCGCCATCGGTGATGAATATGACCTGGCGGATACGCGGTGGCGCGGCTGGCGAGGGTTCGCCGTCACCTTCTGGCGCCAGCGCGAGTGCCAGTGCGGGCAGCATCTCGGTACCGCCGGAAGCATCGAGGTGGCGCACGAATTCGCCCGCCTGGGCCAGCCGGTGGGGGCTTGCTGCTTGCGGGCTGCGGTAGAGCGCGCGGATATTGGAGTCGAAGGCGATGATGTTGAAGCGGTCCTCCGGGCGCAGTTGCGCCAAGCCCTTGCGCAGCCCCGACTTTGCCTGCCGAATCGACTCGCCGCCCATGGAGCCGGAGGTATCGATCACGAACACCAGGTCCCGGGGCAGCACGCTGGCGGCTTTTGCCAGGGCTGGCGGCACTATCATCAGCAGGCCGTAATAATCCTCCCCTACCCGTTCGGTGAACAGTGCCGCGCGCGGGCTGGTGCCGCTCACGGGGCGCCAGTGGAGCGCAAAGTCCCGATCCATCTCGCTGACCCCATCGGCCAGTTCCAACTGATAACGCTCGCCATCACGGGACAGGCGGACCCGGTGATAGAGCGCTTCCACGCTGGCCAATGGCATCCCCGCATCCAGCAGGATATCGAAACGCACCGGGTTCAGGGGATCCCGGTCAGAGCCCTCCCGGGGGTAGTGGTAGGGGGTAATTGCAGCTGCATCGGGGACCTGGTCAGTGGGTATCGCCCAGCCGCTGGCGTTATCGAGGAGCAGGGTCCCGCCTTCCGGATGGCTGTCGATGGGCGTGCCCGGTATGTAGCGTGGCGTCAGGGTCGTGGGGACCCGCAGGGAAAACTCGCCGCCGTCGAAACTGGCCAGTTGCACGTATTCAAGGCGCACCGTGACGGATTCTCCCGGGCCGATATTGGCGATCCGGTTGGTGAACAGGTTGGGCCGCTGCTGTTCCACCAGCGCCGCCTTTTTCCCCTCGGACTTCGCCGCCTGGTACGCCGCTGCCGCTGCCTGGCGTTCGCGGATGCGGCCGAGCACCAGGCGGTCACCCACCTGCATTTCCAGCCGCCGCACGGCGGCGTCGGTGGGCAGGGGGAAAGTGTAGATACCCTCCTGCCACAGCCCTGTCTGGTTCTCGAAGCGCTGTTCCATTTCGACAATCGCCACCATCCCGGTGATCTGCATGCGCACCCGGGTTTCCTGGGTTAACGCGGGGGTAAAAGCGCCGCTGGCACTGTCGTGCCACAGGATGGCGCCTGCGCCCTCCTCCACTGGCCGGCTGTAGTCGCGAAAACTTCCCGCGGATTCCGGTAGTGATGTGTCACCCGCGACCGTCGTGGCAGACACCTGTGCGATGGACACACAGGCAATCGCAACGACCAGGCAGTAGCGTACAAGGCCGCTGGCGCGCACCGGTGATACAGCGCCTGACTTTGCCCGCGCCATGATCGAACATTCCATAATGAGCCTCCTTTGCTGGTAGCGGACTCATTACAGCGCGCCATTGCGGCACGGGCGGGGCTGGAATGCGGCAAAGCGGTGATCAATTGTGGCGAAATATGGCGTGCGCTTGAGCCACAGGCGCGTATCTGGAACCATGTGCGTTTGCCCCCAATGGCGCAGGCGACATGCCCCGACATATTGCAATCGTGGAAGACGAAAAGGACCTCGCTGACAATTACCGCGATGCCCTGCTGCGTCACGGCTTCAAGGTTTCCCTTTACCCCAGCCGGCGCGCCGCCAGCAGCGCCTTCCAGCAGCAACTGCCCGATCTCGCCATCATCGACGTCGGCCTGGGCGAGGACTTCGAGGGCGGTTTTGAACTGTGCCGCGAACTGCGCGGGCTCTCGGCGGAATTGCCCATCGTCTTCCTGACCGCGCGGGACGCCGAACTGGACATTATTTCCGGCCTGCGCCTGGGCGCCGATGACTACCTGACCAAGAACATCAGCCAGGCTCACATGCTGGCGCGTATCGTGGCGTTGCTGCGCCGGGTACAGGCGCTGCGCGCACCGGAAACCGGCGAGCAGCAATTCCAGCGCGGGCAGCTGTCACTGAATATCGAACGTATGAGTACGCACTGGCGCTCCCAGCCGGTACCTCTCACTGTGACCGAATTCTGGATGGTTCACGCACTGGCGCGGCGGCCGGGTCACGTGCGCAACCGGCAGCAATTGATGGACGCCGCCAATGTCGTTCTCGATGACAGCAGCATCACCTCCCATATCAAGCGCATTCGCCGCAAGTTCCAGGCGGTGGACCCGGCGTTTGACGCCATCGCCACCGCTTACGGCATGGGCTATCGCTGGAACGACCAGCACGCATGAGCCTGCGCCGCCAACTGCTGCTGGTCAGCCTGCTGTTGCTGGCGATTCCCTGGGCCGGTAGCCAGTTCATCCGGGAAACCGAGTTCGCCCTGCGACAGGGCCAGGTTCGTTCGCTGGAGGCCGCCGCGCGCGCGATTGCCGCGAGCTTCAGCGACCGCCTGCAACTCATCTACCCGCAGGCCGGGCGCATGAGCGAACCACCGGCCGGGGCACGCTCGCTCTACGCCCCGCCGGCGGAGGCGCCGATCCAGCTCGACGGTTACGCAGAGGGCTGGCCCTCGGGCTGGAGCGGCGAGTTCGTCAACGACAGCCCGACGCTGCCGCTGGTATTACGCTATCGCGCCGCCACGCGGGGCAACCAGCTGTACCTGTTGCTGCAGGTAATGGATAAGCAGCCGGTCTACGACAACCCCGGTATCTCCAGGGAACCCAATGGCGATCGCGTGCTACTGAGCACCTGGCTGGACGCCAGGCGCCAGGAGTATGTCATCTCCACCGCTGCACCGGGCAAGGTGCGCGGGCAGTTTGCCGGCCGTCGCCACCCGGGCATTGCAGCGGAGAGCATCCAGGGCTACTGGCAGGACACCGCCGATGGCTACACCCTGGAATTGACCCTGCCGCTGGCTATCACCGGGGGCCGCCTGGGTATCCTGGCGATCAATGTCGGTCCGGGGCAGGCGAATCCGACTACCGCCGGCAATATGGATCTCCTCGCCACCCGCGCCCCGCCCTGGCTGCTGTATTCCCCCACGCCCCTGCGCGACGCCCTGCGCGCCTTCGCCGAACCCGGCCAGGTTCTCCAGGTCCTCGAGGGCAGTGCGCGGGAAGTCGCCCGGATCAGCGCGCCTGCCTCTGGGACACCCGCCAGTACCGGCCGCCCCTTCTGGCTGCTGCGCTGGCTCTATCGCCACCTGCTGACTACCGGTGAATACCCGGACCCGCCCCCGGTGGCCGCCGATGGAACGCTGGCTGCGGCGGAGGTGGAACAGGCGATACAGGGCCTTGTCGCCAGCACCTGGTACCGCGACAGCACAGGCAGGATGGTGCTTGCCACCGCCGCGCCCGTTCGCGACTCACTGGGACAGGTGCGCGCGAGTGTGCGCATCAGCCAGGACAGTGAAGAGTATCTCTCGCTGACCGACCAGGCCTTCGGCAGCCTTTTGGGATACAGCCTGCTTGCCATCGGCCTGGCCATGCTGGGGCTGCTCGGCTATGCCAGCCTGCTGTCCTGGCGAATCGGCCGCTTGAGCCGGGCGGCCAACCGCGTGGTACAGCGCGGCCAGATCAATCTGGACGCATTTCCCCGCAGCAGGGTGCCCGACGAAATCGGCGACCTCTCGCGCAACTATGCGCACCTGCTGGGCGAGCTGTATACCTATAACGAGTACCTGCGCACATTGTCGCGCAAACTATCCCACGAATTGCGCACGCCGATCGCGGTTATCCAGTCCTCCCTGGACAACCTGGAAAATACCCCAGGGGAAAGCGCCGCGCCTTACCTCGAGCGGGCCCGCAGCGGCCTTTCCCGCCTCAACCGGATCCTGACCGCAATGACCGAGGCCAGCCGGGTGGAGGAAAGTGTGCGCGGCGAAATGCTGCAGCCGGTGGATCTTTCAGCCCTGTTGCGGGAGATTCTTCCCGCCTACAGCAGCGCCTGGCCGCAGCGGAACTTTGTCCTGCACTGTGCCCCGGAACGCGCGTTGATCCAGGGATCCTCGGACCTGCTGGTCCAGGCCCTGGACAAGCTGGTCGATAACGCTGCCTCCTTCAGCCCCGAGGGAAGCAGTATCCGGCTGTCCCTGAAGGAACTGGGGGAAAGTTATGCGCTGGAAGTGGAAAACCAGGGTCCCCTGCTTCCCGAGGGTATGCAGGGCAGGCTGTTCGAAGCGATGGTTTCGATCAGGGAGTCCCGGGGCAATGACGTTCACCTGGGACTCGGGCTGTATATCGTGAAGCTGATCGTGGAGCACATGGGTGGCCAGGTGTACGCATTCAACCGGCCCGACCAGGGCGGCGTTACCCTGCGCCTGCTGCTGCCGCGCAAACGCCCGGTTTAATCGTCTTTCTTCTTGTGATCGCGATCATCGAGCTTGTCGCGCAGGTCATCCTGCTGGTCAAGGACATTCTCCCTGGCGTCGTCCATCTTGCCCCTGGCGTCTTCCTTTTTCTGCTGGGCAAGCTTATCCGGATCGCAGGGGCCATGTACGCCGACGGTGGCTTGCATCGCGGCATTGCGCGCGGCTTTCTCCGCATTGCAGTCAATGAGTCGTGGCTTGTCCGCCAGCGCGGGAGCCGCGGCCAGCAACAGGCCGAAAATGACGGGGACTGCTTTCAGAGTATTCATGATTGCTTGCTCCTGGGTTTGAAAGCGGATTTTCACGCTACCTGACTATAGTGCAGTCACCTGCCTGCTCCAGCAGGTTACCTGACAAATGCCTGCTGCTTCAGTTCCGCCAACTGGTCGCGCAGTGAGGCCGCCTGTTCGAACTCGAGATTTTTCGCGTGCTCCAGCATCTGCGCTTCCATCTGCTTGAGCTTGCGGGCCAGTGCCTCCGGCGTGAGGTTTTCCACCTCCGCAGCGTAGCTGACCCGCGGTTCGGCGGCCTTGCGACCCTTGCCCTTTGCCGGTGAGCGGCGCGCCCCTTCCATGATGTCCTGTACCGACTTCTCGACCCCGCGCGGGATGATGCCGTGTTCGGCATTGTGCGCGAGTTGCCTTTCCCGGCGCCGTTCGGTCTCGGCGATAGCGCGTTCCATCGAACCGGTCATCACGTCCGCGTAGAGTATCGCCCGGCCATTGAGATTGCGGGCGGCCCGGCCGATGGTCTGGATCAGGGAGCGCTCGGAACGCAGGAAGCCCTCCTTGTCTGCGTCGAGAATGGCCACCAGCGAGACCTCGGGCATATCCAGGCCTTCGCGCAGCAGGTTGATGCCGACCAGCACGTCGAACTTGCCGAGGCGCAGGTCGCGGATGATCTCGACCCGCTCCACCGTGTCGATATCCGAGTGCAGGTAGCGCACGCGGACATTGTGGTCACCGAGGTATTCGGTGAGGTCCTCGGCCATCCGCTTGGTCAGCGTGGTGACCAGTACGCGCTCGCCGCGGGCGACGGTGTCGTTGATCTGGCCCAGCAGGTCGTCCACCTGGTTGCTGGCCGGGCGCACCTCGATGCCCGGGTCGACCAGCCCCGTGGGCCGCACCACCTGCTCCACCGTCCTGCCGGCGTGTTCGGTTTCGTAGGGACCGGGCGTCGCCGAGACGTAAATCGCCTGGGGACAGAGCCGCTCCCACTCCTCGAAACGCAGCGGCCGGTTGTCCAGCGCCGAGGGCAGGCGGAAGCCGTACTCCACCAGGGTCTCCTTGCGCGAGCGGTCGCCCTTGAACATGGCGCCGATCTGGGGAATGGTGACATGGGATTCGTCGACGATCACCAGCGAGTCGCTGGGCAGGTACTCGAACAGGGTCGGCGGCGGCTCCCCGGCCGCGCGCCCGGACAGGTAGCGCGAGTAGTTTTCCACGCCCTGGCAGTAACCCAGTTCCCGGATCATCTCGATGTCGTAGCGGGTGCGCTGCTGCAGGCGCTGGGCCTCCACCAGTTTGCCCGCCTCGTTGAGCTGCTTGAGGCGGTGGTCCAGTTCCAGCTCGATCTGCTCGACGGCATCCAGCATGACGTCGCGGCTGGTGACGTAGTGGGTCTTGGGGAAGATGGTCACCCGGGGCACCTTGCGTTCCACCGCGCCGGTCAGCGGGTCGAAGATCATCAGGTTGTCGATCTCCTCGTCGAACAGCTCCACCCGGATGGCGTCGCGCTCGGAATCTGCGGGGAAAATATCGATCACGTCGCCGCGCACCCGGTAGGTACCGCGGGTGAAATTCACATCGTTGCGGGTGTACTGCAGCTCCGCCAGCTGGCGCAGGATCTGCCGCTGGTCGATAAACTCCCCCCGCGACAGGTGCAGGACCATGCGGAAATAGGATTTCGGGTCACCCAGGCCATAGATGGCCGACACGGTCGCCACGACCAGGCAGTCGGGGCGCTCCATCAGCGCCTTGGTGGCGGACAGGCGCATCTGCTCAATGTGGTCGTTGACCGAGGAATCTTTCTCGATGTAGGTATCCGAGGACGGCACGTAGGCCTCGGGCTGGTAGTAGTCATAATAGGAAACGAAATACTCCACCGCATTGTGCGGGAAGAACTCGCGGAACTCACCGTACAACTGGGCCGCCAGCGTCTTGTTGTGGGCCATCACCAGGGTGGGCCGCTGCAAGGCCTCCACCACGTGGGCCATGGTAAAGGTCTTGCCCGAGCCGGTTACCCCCAGCAGGATCTGCGAAGCCAGGCCCGCCTGGGCGCCCTCCACCAGCTGGCGGATGGCCGCGGGTTGGTCGCCGGCGGGCTGGTAGCTTGATTCGACCTTGAAGGGGCGGGACACAGCGATCGGGACCTCGTGCTGGCTGAAAAATAGCCACGTATTATCATCTACTTAGCCCTATTTTTCAGCCTTGGCGGCGGAACAGAAAAAATCTCTGTTCGAGCCCATTTTGCTGTTGACCACTACGGGTCCGATCATTAATATACGCGACCTCTGGTTAAGTCCATTCCGCCTTAGCTCAGTTGGTAGAGCAAATGACTGTTAATCATTGGGTCGCTGGTTCGAGCCCAGCAGGCGGAGCCATTTTTATCTTTAGATAACAGGACGTTATCTAAACCCTCAAGTGAAGTGCAAAAGGGTTGGGTACAAAATAAGTACCCAGCCCGTTTCTCATTCACGGGAGGGTCCTCATGGCCACCATTTTGACTACCCAGAACGGCAAATATAAGGCTGTTCTGCGCGACGCCAAAGGGCGGTACATCCGCTCCAAAACTTTCACTCGTAAGACCGACGCCCGCGCCTGGGCACGCCGTATGGAAGCCGACCAGGAAGCCATGGTAGCCCTCGGCGAGGTCGGTGCACGCCTGCCTTTCTCAACGCTGGTACGCCACTACTTGGATGCCTATAAAGGAAAGGACACTTCCAGGCTGGGCCAAATCCGTTGGTGGGCGGCGAAATTTGCCGACCGCGCTTTGGCCACTATCACCGCTGATGATATTCGTGGCGCGCTGGACGACTACACCCAAGGCGACGCCCTGCGTTGGGACGGCGTCGCGTCCGGTGGTAAACCGAAGTTCACCTCTCGAGGCACTCGCCGCAAACCTGCCACGGTCAACCGGATGCGGGCTGCTTTGGCGAGCCTGTTCCGGTATGCCATCGATCAGGGCTGGCTGTCCCGCAATCCCGTTCATAGTGTCCGGAGCCGCCCAGAACACAACAAGCGCGTTCGTTACCTGTCTGCTGAGGAGCGCACAGCACTACTCGCCGCGTGCCGGGCTAGCCCCTGGCGTCGTCTTTACCTCTTAGTCCTTATGGCGCTAATGACTGGAGCCCGTCAGGGGGAACTGCTTGCCCTCTCCTGGGAGAAGATCGATTTTGCCGCTCGCACCGCGTATCTGGCGCACACCAAGAACGGGGAGCGCCGGGTAATCACCCTCCCCCAACCGGTCATCGAAGAGTTGATGCGTTTCCGGGCCCCCGCCGGCTTGTTGTTCCCTGGCGAGAAGTACCCCCAAAAACCCTACCATTTCCGCAAGCATTGGGATCGCGCGTTGAGCCAGGCAGGTATTCAGAACTTCCGGTTCCATGATCTGCGCCACTCTGCCGCAAGTTATCTGGCCATGAACGGCGCCTCGCTAATTGAAATTGCGGACGTCCTGGGTCATAAATCCCTCCAGACCACGCAGCGTTACGCCCACCTGTCGATTGAACACAAGCAACAGCTGACAGATCGTGTATTCAACACGTTGGAGCTCTAGACCATGGTGACTGACTGGAACGACATCCCGCTCACCGAGTATTACCTGCCGGAATCGGAAGTGCGCAAACGTATAAAAACTGTATTCGATACGTCAGCCAAAAGTGGAGAGAAACATCAAGCAGCCCGGGATCTTCGTGACCAATGCATCGCATATCTCGAGGTTGATGATGCGGGAAGTATGCCCACGTGTTTGACCCACTACCTCTCAAAGATGCTTGAACTCGAATACGCGAAATTGCTCATCCCCCCGAAGCCGCGGCAGGAGCGGGATGACAAAATACCCCTTCGCATTCGCCGAGATGCGGCTATCTACTCACGCGTACTCACCCATCAACGAGCGCAGCAGAAAACCAATGCCAAAAATGCACGCGAAAAGAACAAAAAAGGAGGCAAGAAACCGCGGCGAGGGAGCGTGCTACAGCAACCGCCCAATGAGTTGAACTACGACAGTGTTAGTGCGTACTTCGAGGAACAAGGCGTAGCCATTAGCGAAGCGAGCGTAGGGCGTGCAGTGCACGAGTTCAAGCCACTCCTAGTGGTACTCGAAGCCACTCATGGGCTCCAGACCATACCTACAGCGCAAGACATTCGACAAGCGCTGCAGCACTACAAAGGCAAGATCGCTGCCGGAGATTTCGACCTTGTAGATGCGCTGACTGCAGAAGCCCTTATCTCTTCAATACCAGCTAAATGGCTTGAATAGCTGATCGTGCTATAGCCCCAATCCTCCCGGAAAATCAACCTCAATAGCTCACGAGAGCACGAGAAACCGGGAGGAACTTCCATGACACACCCCCAAACACCTGCTCATACTGACGCGGCAGAAGAACTGCGCGAATACGTTGCGTCTTCTGACCTGCCGAGGCTTTTCCCAAGGCAATTCTCCACAGCGCAAATCCAGTGGGTTATGCGCCAGCGCCATGTCAATGGGCTGGAGCACGCCGTCATCAGACTCGGTAAAAAGCTTTACGTGCACCTGCCGAGTTTCAGGGACTGGGTGGTCGCCCAACGCAACTAGCCACTCCCAGCACCTTTGGGGGGGGCAGGTTGCGCTGGGCCTTGCACGGACGCTGACGCACTTCCACCAATGCCTCCTTGTCCTTCCCCATTTTTACTTCACGAAATAGGAGAGTTAACAATGTCTGAGAAAGTTTTCTGCCCCGGATGTAATCAGATGCGGAAGATAAAGTCGTTCACAATCCCCTCTATATATATTCCCGCTGATGGGAGTAAGCCGATCAGCTACTTCCTGTGTACTCCGTGTGGGCACCGCCTGTTGCGTCGCCAAACCAGGCTCCCACTGCTGGAGAATATCGAATCTAACCTCACTGCGGGCCGCTACCCACTGCAATAAAGCCGAACGAGACAGAGAAGGATGAACGCCATGGAACAAGACAAACCTGATGCAAATCAACAGACCAATATCGACGATATAGCCACGAGGGGATCTGAGTTTGACCCCAGGAACTTAACACTGCCACAGGACTTTGGGGGTGGCAGCGCTGTGACAAAAGCCCTCCTCACCATTCCTGTGAGGAAACCCAATCGCCATGAGTTTATCAGGGTCAAACCGGGTGAGGAAAACCGCCTTGAGGTGGCCGTGCTCGAGCTCAAGGAAGAACGCGAAACCTACCTTATCGCTCCACAGCTGGTCTCAACGCTGGGCGACGAGGTTAGCAGGAAGGTACTTCGTGTGACCATGAATCGCCAGGGTGTCTTGACACTTTGGCCCATCAAATTGCCCGGAGCGGATGGGCGCCTCGATAACTGGAGTCACTCTGCTCTCCAAGCAGCAGAGATAGCAGAGACCCGTTGGGTTCGTATTGCGTCCAATATGAGCTTAGGTGCCTATGACGTCTATCCAGCAGCAGCTGATATCCCTGAACCTGAGTGGCCCGACAGGCCGTTGGAAGAGATTCTCAGGGTCGCATTCACCGGCCGGCTCGTCACCGCACTGGATCATCCCGTCATTCAACGGCTTTACGGTAAGGTCTAGTGGACGTCGGCTTACACCAATTTGACGAAGTTTGGCTGGTTGATTTTGAATTCATTGCACCGCCTGGCCACATTCCTAGAGTGGTTTGTCTGGTCGCGCATGAATGGTATTCCGGCAGGACAATCAAGCTCTGGGAAGATGAACTTCGGAGCCAGACTTCGCCACCCTATTCTATCGGGGAGAAAGGCCTCTTCGTGGCCTACTACGCAAGTGCTGAGCTCGGGTGTCACCTCGCTTTGGGCTGGGGGTTACCGGTGCACGTGCTGGATCTGTACGTTGAATTTCGTAACTTGACCAATGGATACACCCTTCTTCAAGGAAGCGGCTTGTTGGGCGCATTGGCCTACCACGGCCTTCCCAGCATGGAATGCGTTGAAAAGGAGGCGATGCGTGATCTCATTCTCGGTGGTGGGCCCTGGACCACCAACGAGAAAGCCAAAATTCTGGATTACTGTGAGAGTGATGTTCTAGCGCTTGGTAGATTGCTACCCGCAATGCTGCCAGCGCTGGACCTTCCGAGGTCCATTTATCGGGGCCGGTATATGAAGGCCGTTGCTCATATCGAACGGAACGGCATCCCCCTTGATGCCGCCCGCTTGACTTTCCTGCGTAGCTGCTGGGACGAGGTACGGCTTGCGGCAATCAAACATCTTGATAAAGGTACTGACGTTTACGAAGGTAGCACCTTTAAGCTGGCGAAGTGGATCCATTGGCTGCGCGTGCACAACATCCCTTGGCCAACTCTGGCTAGCGGTCAACTGGACATGTCCGATGAAACTTTTGACCGGATGGCGCAACTCTACCCCGAAGTCGCCCCTATACAACACGTCAGAGGTGTTCTCGCACAACTTCGGCTGCCAGACTTAGCTGTCGGCCCAGATGAGCGGAATAGATGTCTTCTGTCTCCCTACCGTTCTAGAACAGGGAGGAACCAGCCGAGCAATTCCCACTATATTTTCGGCGCTGCGGCCTGGCTCAGAACCCTGATACGTCCACTGCCGGGTATGGGCATAGCCTACATCGACTGGTCGCAACAGGAGTTTGGTATTGCCGCGGCGCTGTCGGGTGACGCATTGATGGCAGCTGCGTACAGGTCTGGCGATCCGTACCTTGCATTCGCGATTCAGGCAGGAGCCGCACCCAAAGAGGCGACAAAGGAAACGCATGGCGAGGTGCGTGCTCTTTTTAAGGCCTGTGTGCTCGCCGTGCAGTACGGGATGAGCGCCGAAGGACTCGCAAAACGCCTGGGGGTCTCCGTAGCCAAGGGTCGGGAGTTACTTTCCCTCCACAGAACAACCTATCGAGTTTTCTGGCGGTGGCTGGATGGAGTCGTTGACTATGCCATGCTTCATGGGCGGCTTTGGACTCGATTTGGCTGGACAATTCATGTAACTGAATCCCCAAACCCTCGCTTCTTGCAAAACTTTTTAATGCAAGCGAACGGTGCTGAGATGCTTCGGCTCGCCTGTTGCCTGGCCGTAGAGCAGGGAATCAAAGTCTGTGCAACGGTTCATGACGCGGTATTAATAGAAGCACCAATTGAATCCTTACAGGCGCAGGTTGCCTCAATGCAAGGCGCGATGCGCGAGGCAAGCATCATTCTTCTTGACGGGTTTCCGCTAGAAACGGAAGTAGAGGTCATTGAGTCCCCGAATAGCTACCACGATGCTCGAGGAGACGCGATTTGGTCCTTGATAGGGCAATTCATGGGTGAACTATAGATAGAGATACCTTGTGCATAACTGCAACAAATCCTGCGCACTCATGCTCACCCGTACCTTCTATTCTATATCTAGAGGAGTGTATTAATTGATTGTTGACATTCTTGACGTGTTCAACGCAGGAGAAGGCGTTGGACACAAACAAAATAGGCGGAATATTCTCCCTCGGCACGGTAAAGGTGAGAGATTCTTGAAAGGTCCCATTCCCTGGACCTGGTTATCACTTTCAGCCCAACTACCTGGTAGAGCACTCCACGTTGGGATTGTACTCTGGTTCTTGGCGGGCATAAGGGGCGAACCCAGTGTCAAGCTCTCATACAAAGTACTAGGTGAACTTGGTGTTAACCGACATGCAGCCTACCGTGGACTTAAGGCGTTAGAGCGCGAAGGGTTAGTATCAGTTGTACGCCGCCCGGGTCAGACTCCGTCTGTCCTGATCGTAGAACCTTTTTCAACTAGTAAAGCCCTGTCTTCCGACTAGACTCAAGGGAGATCGTATTGGCTTTATGGAGAGTGAGCAAAAATGGTTATGAAGAGTCTGACCACCTACTATTGAAAAACACAAAGATACAGATTACGAATACATCCGATTAATTGGATACGTACGGGTGTTATAGACAATCGACAATTCGCGGGAGCGTACTAGCACCACAATAAATTCGCCCGTTGACTTTGATTAAGAGCGAAGCCTGCGTGTTTCTTGACTTCCTTATAATATTTCATATATTTAACAAGCAGCCTCATATCATCATTGCGCGCAGGGAAGCCAACATGGGCAAGATAATTCGAATATCTGCAGTGATGGTATTCACATTAGTTCATGTTGCTTGCAGCGAAGTTCACCCAGAGTTTGATATTTTTAAACATAGGGTCACTCTTGAAATGAGGCCCTCGCCGTTGTTATGTCAATGTCCTCAGGATGAAAATTTCGCTGCGTTTTTGAAGAATGCAGGCGATCGTGACCGATTAGTACACTGGTCAAAAACAACAGCAACAGGACAAGAGTCTTCAGAATTCTCTGAAACCATTCGCCTCAAAAGTGGTGAAATAGCATTTTTAGGTTGCAGCGTTGAATCACCGTCCTCTTGTAATTCATTGTCAACATTCCAAATAAAACAAGTATACCCCCCCTCTCAACCAACATATGCAAATAATCTGATGGTTGGCGGTTCGGCCCACGCCCGCATTTTAGAGTGTATGGAATCCTGCAAAGGTTTTGATGGCTGCTTACCACTGAGAAATAGCCATTGGAGAATAGTTGCACCAATCAATAGGCTATTTAGCGAAGCTCAACAGGAAAATAGTAGGAGCATTGAAAAACAAAAAATTCTCGCGGCATATGGTATAGAAGAGAGACTCGATAGATGCAATCGCTCCGATCTTTTTCTAGCCGAAAATGGCGAATTTTCAAATAGTGGTGACCACCAGGAATGGTGTGAACTAAGTGCATTTGAGGATCTCGCACAAAAACTGGAATTAGATTCTGAGTCAGTTACCGAGCTATCCAATCTGAGAATTGTATTACCTCCTAAACTTCTTGGTAGTACCTCAATTTCGAGTTTAGGTTTGGGCAACGTGGCAGACTTTGAAATTACTTCATTTCAAGATGACAGTCATTCGTCCTATATTTTGTTTACCGGAGAAGGGTCGGATAATCTAAATCGCGAATACGGTGGTTCGATTCAACACGCGGCTAAACTTGAAAATAAAATTTACTTAGCAACATCCAACGGCTGCCTTTCTATACCAGTTACTAATTAGACAACGATAAAATCGATCGTTACTCTATTGAGATACGTCATGAAAAAGCAACTTTTCATTAGTACATTCACCATATCTCTTTTAGCTGGTTGCGCGAAGGTTCATTTTTCACCGACCGACCCTGATCGAATTGAGATTCGATACGGTTCTGAGGTATCGAAATGTGAATGCGAAGGTGCCAAATCTACTTACCTTTTCAACGAAGGAACCGATCGTTTTGTTCACTGGTCAAAAACAACAGCAACAGGACAAGAGTCTTCAGAATTCTCTGAAACCATTCGCCTCAATAGTCGTGAAGTAGCATTCTTAGGTTGCACCGTAGGTCCAGCGCCTTCCTGTGATTCTTTGTCAACTTTCCGAATCAAGCAGATATACAAACCTCCCAAATCACAATTAGCAATCAATGTATCGTCAGTGAGTCCAGACCACGCCCGCATTTTAGAGTGTATGGAATCCTGCAAAGGTTTTGATGGCTGCTTACCACTGAGAAATAGCCATTGGAGAATAGTTGCACCAATCAATAGGCTATTTAGCGAAGCTCAACAGGAAAATAGTAGGAGCATTGAAAAACAAAAAATTCTCGCGGCATATGGTATAGAAGAGAGACTCGATAGATGCAATCGCTCCGATCTTTTTCTAGCCGAAAGTGGCGAATTTTCAAATAGTGGTGACCACCAGGAATGGTGTGAACTAAGTGCATTTGAGGATCTCGCACAAAAACTGGAATTAGATTCTGAGTCAGTTACCGAGCTATCCAATCTGAGAATTGTATTACCTCCTAAACTTCTTGGTAGTACCTCAATTTCGAGTTTAGGTTTGGGCAACGTAGCAGACTTTGAAATTACTTCATTTCAAGATGACAGTCATTCGTCCTATATTTTGTTTACCGGAGAAGGGTCGGATAATCTAAATCGGGAGTACGGTGGTTGGATTCAACACGCGGCTAAACTAGAAAATAAAATTTACTTAGCAACATCCAACGGCTGCCTTTCTATACCAGCTATTGGCGATGAACTCTAAGCAATTGAGGATTTGGGCTATATCGCGATTTTGCGCGGATATATGCATATTATTTCTTATTATTCCTTTGAAATGCCTTTCCGAAGAATACCCGCCAGTCTTCGTTGAAAATCCGTTTAAGTCTGATTTAGCGCAAAAAAATCTCATTAAAGTGTTGGATACACCGAGCCCCAGTGACTTGGCATTCCTGGGAGAGATTGCTAAATACGGATACGAATTCGAATCCGAACCCTCACTTGCCTGCCCATTTGCAGACATCAACCAATGTCAAGGGCAAAATTTTGCAATTGTACGACGCAAGATTGTATTGCATGGAGCCCAGACTAGCAGATTAATTCGAGAAAAAATTCAGTCGTTAGCTTTTCGAAAGTGTAGCAGTCTTAGAATTAATCAACATCCGATTAAGGTCACCGCGGATACGGTTACATTTTCGGGAGGGTATGTTTACAAAGACAACGCCTGCGGTGACTGGCCCTGGGGGGGTGAGTGGAGTTATCAAAATTGTAAGGTAAAGGGGGGATATTCGGTATCGCTCAGCCTACATGCAACTCCCCCAAGTGTTATCGCCAGAGAATACAATGCTTCGGACCTAGGATCTATCGAGTTTAATGAACCTCAAACAAAGACAAACTATTCAGATCGAGTTTGCTTCGGCTTCATCGATCTTGATTCAACGTTGGGTGCAATCATAAATAATATATTCATCGAATTTGAACTATCACCTGTAAATTGGGTTATTCGCTTATTTCGATCAGATGAAATTGACTTATCAGGTAAAACTCCTGAGGGTCAACTTCGGGAACAGTTAAAAGTGGTCGACGCTCACCTAGCCGCTGGACAAAATGTCATAGCTGCTAGCTATTCCAGTGGAATTTCAGAATTTGGTCGATTTACCGAATTAGTGGATGGAGACGAAAACTGGTATGTCGATCCAAACAACGTGAAGTTCTCGATTTCAGATTCATCATTTGACTTAACTATTAGCTATTTGAGTTATTGGAAAACAGCCGAACTCCCTTTCTATTGGAATACATTCAATCAGGAAATAGAAACGATCAAATCATACTCAAAAGATGAAACTAAAAGACTCGTCAAACCGGGAGATAGCTTGTGGAATATAGCTAAGGAAGAGTACGGATTAGGAAATCTTTACCTATATATTTGGTTCGCGAACACAGATATTATAGCAGACGGAACTATTTATCCTGGTCAGCAATTAAAAATTCTTCCTCTTTGGATGATTTCGGATTTATTTTTACAGAACAGATTGGTGAAGCCTGGAGATAATCTGTGGTCAAAACATATCGAAAGTTATCCACCTAGCACTTGGGATCCTGAGAATTTACCTCTACCCGCTGGATCTGATGATCCAAACAAAATTTATCCTATTCAAATTTTGAATCAATATGATGTTCGCTAACATTTTGCTATCAAAAAATACAATACTCAATCAGATAGTAATTCATGAATTCGATACTATTTGGACTATCTTCATCACATCAGCTTCTATAATCAATTGTGCCTTTTTATCCGATTCGATTCTGACCATCTCTTCAGAAACCCTCTGTATACTCTCTCTAAGTAATAGTGCTTCAGATTTCGTAATATTTTCTTGAATCAAATTTGGCATTTCATTTTCGGAGATTCGGTCTTTTAAAATAGTGGAGTACCGAGACAAGCTTTGAATATCGGGTAAAACACCTCTCGCATCCGTTTCATTTTTCACTTTACTCAATAAAATCGCCAATTCATTCAATAATTCACGTCGCATTACCACTAACGTGTTAACATCTGCTTCATGAATTCCACCATATTTTTCGAGATTAGACATAGGCACTTTATCCATCTCGTTTTCTGTACACGACACAATAGTGAAAAAGATACAAACTAATAATATATTTTTCATGTCTAATCCAGAATTCATGTTCGTCTAAATATAGGTATTAGCTTCAAAATAAACTTCTAGTCTATACGCCAAAACCAGTAATATGGAGGTAGCTTGTTCCTTAAATCCTCTAGTAGCCCTAATCCATATTTCTGCAATGAAATCGAGAGACATCCAGTGTATCCCCCCCAATTTACTTTCATTTTGAAAGGTCTCAAGCGTGCTATTACCATAGTAGCGCTAAAACCCCATATATTTAAGACCCACGTTACATTCATAGAGAAATCTTAAACCGCTAGTGTTCTACTAAGATTAGTTGACTATCATCTCGTCTATCCCTATCCAGGTAACCTGAGAAGCGACCAATTAAAACGTTAGGTAGCCAACTTTGCTTTAACACGAAAATTTCGGCCAATAGTTCAATATTAAAAATCCAATATTCGTTCCAGCTATTATATCTTTAGCCGGTTTCTAGCTCGGTCCGTACTAGTTCACAAGGTTTGAGATTGTGCTCCTGGCATCAAATTGATGGAGAACTCGCTTAATATCCACAAGGCTCAAGATCTGTTCGCATCTTCGACTATAATGTCCATTGATATACCCTGAGGTAATAGCAGGGGAAGCTGGGGAATCTTTGATGAATACATACAATCCATACAAAACAGCTAGAAGTTTCATCTTGCGCGTTAGACCGGTAGCGGAACCGATCCACTTCAATAGCCACTGGGATTACCTCTCAGCCTGGGCGAGTAAAGTGCCGCCTGCATAACCAGGGAAGCGTAGTCTTCTTGCCACCGATCAATTACTCGATTCTTGACAGCGTGACCGTCTCTTTCTGGCACCAGTTTTGATTGTCTCTAAGTTTCAACGGCATGAACATCCGAAGGTACCACTACAACATGTTCTATATTTAGTTGCCCGCCTGAAGGTCACGTTATACCTTTCAACGTTAAGAGATCGAATTCCTGAAGACGGATTTTCAACATTCGTAAACTAGTCTCAGGGGCTCGAATTTCTTCAAGCGTTACCGAAAATTTTTGCAACTTGATTCAAAATGAAAAAATGCAATCGCAATCGTAGAGCACAGCATGCGTCCTTGGGATACGATAAGGCCGCGTCCCTGCAAATTGGTCTAATAAATTATTGAGATGAAGCACATAAAATCTATTCCTTTTGTTTCGAAGCCCACGTCAAATTTGGAGTTTTCAAATTTCCTATCCAGTCCTGAAGCAAGAGATTGACGAAGTAATTCGTACTGGCAGATTATTGGAGCGGGCTAGTCGAATATTTTTCGATTTGGCTTAAAACTAGATAGCCAAAGCGAGTGGCGTTGCCAATACAATGGGTATGAGACGATGCAGAATACATCCGTTTACAGAGAATTTGAGAGTCAACTATAGCTGACTCCGCAATACTCAAATTACATCGCTCCCTTTAAAAAATCGCTCAGAATATGATCGCCAAACATTTGGTTTATACCATGCCTCCTAGGTTAGAAGAGATGAAGGTACAAGAAAAATCGAGGAAACATGTGCACATACTACTTTTGAATGTCGCTAACCATTTTTCCGCATATTGTTTCAGCTCACAAACCCACTAGTAGCTCGCGATAGCTAAGTTTGAAATATGCGCATGAAAAACTGGTGATGAGTCATCGAACAATAAGAATGTAAACCCCAGCCCCCTAGTAACATGTGACCTGTTCCGGATTATGATAATTGTCCGTTTGTTGATCAATTTAATCGGGATAGCGCGACATTGACACAGCAAACCTGCTCGCTTTTTAGCCACTGAAGTCCAATAGACCCTAACATTGTGAATCGTTTCAAACTATCTAGAGTCGTTGCTTGCTACCTAATCAAATCGATAGATAACATGGACCGTTATCACGGTTAGACAACTAACTCCCAATTTAATACGCATAGGTCATTCATTATTGATCTATGGTAGTCCATTAGGAAAAGTAAATAGCATGTTGATCACAAACTGGCTGTTTTTTCAGAGGCTAGGCATCCAGAAATTTCTTGCTATCACTGCAGCAATAGTGCTCTTACAGGGTTGTGAGACAATGAAAAGCATCGATAAGGCCTTGTACCAAGCGACCGATGCTCTCACAGAAACTGACAAAATCACAGGCAAGAGAACACTATCGAAGGATCGACAGTCGCAAATTTCGGAGGGTAATGCTCGCATTGAAAAGTTGATTGACGCCGCGAATGCTGAGGGGATCAGGTACAACGAAACCCTGGATTCGCGAGCGTACGCGCGCCTAGAACGAGTCTTTAACGATATACATTCTGTAAGCCACCTGAAAGATGAAGAGTGGCACGTTTTGTTTATTCCGGGAGACCAGTTCAACGCGTACGTAACGGGCGGTACTTACGTAGTCGTGTACCAACAGCTAGAAAAGGAACTCGATGACGACGCTGAACTCGCTGCCGTAATCGGTCACGAGCTCGCACATGTATCTGCTAACCACATTGGAGAGAGACAGGCCCACCTTACGTTTGCGTCGCTAACAGGTTCAGACTCAGCCTCCAGATCTTCGTTTCAATCAGCATATACACACGAAGATGAAAAAGAAGCCGACAAAATTGGCACACTGTATGCCTCGCTCGCTGGATATGATCCTTACGGGGCTTCTCGTATATGGCAACGGTTCTACGAGGAGTATGGTGATCACAACGAGACATTCGTAGATCATCCCGTCTACTCTGAACGAACTGCACAATCCATAGAGACTGCATCATTAGTCGAGGCATACTATATGCCTGGCCAAGTCAACCCAGATCATGAAAGGATCTTAAATGATAATACGCTATTTACGTATAAAGAGGCGCCACGTGGTCAAGGGGGCGATGGATCCGGCACTGCTGCGGCCCTTCTAACAACCCTTGAATCATTTAACCAGCACCAAGCAGCGAAAATTGAGGAAATGCGCCAGCAACGAAAAATAGAGACGCTCGAGGCCGTGAACGACCTACTGACAGTGAAAAAAATTGATCAGATTTCGCCGAATCAGTGGAGGTTCACCGTTCACTATAATGGCAATAGAGCTATCGATAAGTTGAAATTCACTGGAGTATTGTTCAATCGTGGCAATGCCATTGCAACACTAGAT
Organism: Haliea sp. E17; assembly: GCF_048323675.1. NCBI lineage: Bacteria > Pseudomonadati > Pseudomonadota > Gammaproteobacteria > Cellvibrionales > Halieaceae > Haliea > Haliea sp. E17. The sequence continues at coordinate 491,299 of NZ_JBLWFK010000002.1, read as the reverse complement.
GCAGCATCCGGCGGTTATTGGTCGCCGAGTGGCACCTACAATGTAACAGCGACAAGTAACGTTGCTTTACCAATACGCACAAAATTCACCGAGTACATTTTTAAAGCAACCGAAGTCGTGGTGTATTGATCTAGCGCCTGGTTCGAGCGACAGTAACTACACAATACAAATAGTTTACGTGATCACTAAGTATGCTTCTCTAGCGCGTTAATCATCCCCATCATATTTAGAGAAACACAAACTGATTTGAGATATTTTCGTTGGTATTATCTTCTGAATTCCAAAGGACAATGAGTGAGCAGTTTCAATGCTACCGGTCACGAAGTTCTTTAGGTTAGACTAATACAGTGAAATGAATTCCAGTTTAAATAGGGGCTGCAGTGAAACAGATTCTACCAATACTCATATTAATCCTACTTTCAAACAACGCCATCTCTCTGACAGTTGAAGACCTAAAGAATACACCCGCGTCAAAATATGATCTGGTAGTTCTAAGAATGAGAACGATGGCTCTTGAGGCGACATTACACATCAAAGGGAAACGGCCCGAGAAGTATCGACAGTTTGAGATACGAGATTCCATGATCACGGAGGAAAATGGGAAAATTTACGTCGTCACTAAAATTTCGGGTCCCGCGAAAGATATTAGTCAGGACATGTGTAACTACTTGAAAGAATATTTTGTCGAACGCAGTGCATTAGATATATTTAAAAAAGAAGCATTGTCTGGATTAACAAGTGAAGAATTCAAAACAATGTCCGAGCTGATTTATCCTGGGATAGAACTCATTGCTACAGAAAATCCCGATCTCAAAATTAATTGTCGATAAACTAGCCGGTCCCTAATGAGTACCTATCATTCGAATAGGCCATGAGTATGACTCTGTGTCTCGAAAGAAACAATTCTAGGAATTTTCAATAATTACGTATGGGCAGGCTACATAATTTCTTGCGTCTTCTACATGCCACATAACCCTTATCAGGCATTTAACGGGTATAGAAATATTTCCTTTTAATGCTGAAGATGCACCAAATATGTTAGCAAATCCAGCTGAGAAATAGCCTAGCTCGGTTAGAAATGCTGTTCGCTCGTCATTCTGAATAAGTTGATAAAATTCGTATCCAGGCTCATCACTACCACGCGTTGACCATTCACCTAATGTCAAATCACCTTTAATCCATCCGATCTGTGTACCTTGATAATTTTCGAAGCTCTCCAGCTTCCCGTATCTCTTTTTGAGCTCATCCCATAGCTTATGAAGCATTTGCCGAGAGGTGAGACTATATGATCTTGATTCCTGCGTATTTACGCCAGCAGTCGCGAAAAGCGCGCCAATTTCCGCTTTTCCACTTTGCTGTTTGGTAAACCTCGTATTGGGATCTGTCTCAAATATTTCTTCATATTTTCTGGAAATAAACTCGAGATCAAGATAAATCAGTCTATCATCGTCCAGTTTCATTTTTCTCTTCACACTATTCCATGTTCGATATTGGTGAACAATACATCCTACATAAACAGATTGTCTATCCGTCGATCGTTCAGACATCGGCAGTCGCTTTGTTGATCTTGCGTACCAAAGTGGTTCAGGGCAATCAATCTTCGTAGCTAATGATTCGGTGTATGCTCATCCAGCCAACGCATTTGCTCTCCTAACCGAAGACCCCTCATCGGAATAGCAACGGATATACCCGCATCAACCAACACTTCTACAATGAACTCTCGGTACCTCTCGCCAGCCAAGATGACTATCTGATCCACTTCATAGCTCACCTCTTGAACTTGCCGGATCACTTTCTCTGACCAGGCTCGCCGATCAGCTATGGGCATGTTATTGAGCGTTTTGTTGTAAGGCTGAATAACTTCATCAGAGCCGATCAAGCCATACAGCGCAGACAAGATGAACCAGTCCTGCTCGAACTGTTCTACATACCGCTTGGCTTTAATAAACCAGTTGGAAATATATAGATCTCTGGCAGCAGCTGGTTCTGTTCGCTTCTTTGAGACACAGGAGACGAGGTAGATAGTTCTCATGCAGCACCTAGCAGGTGAACATAAATTCGATCAGCTCTGATGATCCCGCCTATGATGCGTTCGTGTTTTTGTCCTTTGCAAGCTCAATCAGCTTATCCATTTTCTGGCTGATTTCTTTGGTCCGTCGGTTCGTTCCGTACCAAAAAAAGGGCGAGAAAAACATCAAGATGGCCCAAATGAGTAGGAAGAAGCCAATCATCACCCCAACCGGCCCTGCCATCAGCGAATCAACATTATTCATCTCTCTTATCTCCCTTCCTAGCCTATAGTTGCGTAGTACCAACTGAATCCAAGGTAGCCCAATTCAAACAACTAATGACGTCATTCGGTAACAGCAACACCGATACGAGCACTAGCCTTACTAGCCCGGCTCGGGTTTCGGTCGAACCACCTCACCTGGTTTCAGGTCACGAACTTTAGCGTCCAGTTGATGGATCACTCGAGTTAGTTGCTCGTCGTCCAACAGAGGCTCATAGCGACGACTGAAAAAGCCATCGATATAGCCTGAGGCTATCACTGGTACCGTTGGGCGATCCTTCAGTTCGATATACCAGCCTGGCAGCACGACCAGAGGTATCGCCTTCAAATTGAGCCCGGTCGCTGACGAAAGCCAGGTTGAGAGCCACTGTGCCTGTCGTGCCGCCTGTGGAACGGTGGTCTTATCCGTGTAACCCGGGAACCGCAGCTGACCCGATTGATAGGTCACGCGAAATTCGGCAGTTGAATTTTCACCCGTAGGTGTGAGCTTTGAGCGGCCTTTCGTCTCAACCGCATAAATGCCAGAGCGCCCTACCACCACATGGTCGATATTGAAATTTTCAGCTTGTAGGTCATGGAAGACCCGGTAGCCTCTCAACATCAAGAGATCGAGCTCCTGTCCAACGGCCAATTCGCATTCGTATCCCAACCGGAGCGTCCTGATCTCCTCGAATCGCTTGCGAAATTTCTTGGCACCTTGAAACCACAAGGCACACGCCACGATTGCTGACAGGCCAACCATGGTTGATTGAAATACAACATGACCTCTACCTTGAAACACGGTGTAGATAATTCCAGGGATTAGGCAAGGCAAGATTACGCTGAATGCATCAAATCCGGCTTCAAACTGAGCGTTACCCAACTTTCGCCCAAGTTCGGCACCTGGCGGCCGCCGGAGTGACTTAGTCAAAGGATTTTTGAACCGAGCTTGCCGGTCTGTCTGCGACTTCACTAGCAAATAGGTCGCAAGGCAAAAGGGGCCGGCAAGTAAAAATGTAATGAGCAGATGCATAACACATCCGTGTGTTTAAAGCTGGGAACAGGCACTATAGCAGCACCGGTTTCCTTCAGCTAGATTCGACGGAACGATGCCACCTGATTAGAATATGACCACCTCTCATTAGCCTTGCCAGGGAATTGAAAACTACTAGAAACCAAGATTCAACACTGATACCTACGGAGGGCACACTTCACGCACTGACCATGTGGGGACAAACCATAGTATAGGCGAAGCCCCCAAGGACAGATGCAACTCATGCATTAAGTTTACGAGTGAATTGACAAGAATTGACTACGCAGGTTCTTCAAGGTCTTGCTCTTCATCTTCTTCACTAGCTCCAATTGGGGTAGCAAACCCATACGTTTTTGAAAAATGCGCCGCTAAAGTTTCAAACCGCTTTGCTATAAAAGTATCGTAGTCGGATACGTTGAGTGAACTCTTCTTCAAAATTGAATACGCCTCCTTCGATATAAACTGTTTCTCATAGGATTCGCTGTAAACTTTGTCACCGCGAGCACTTTCGGCATTATTAATTTGATCTAATGGAGAGAAGTTTAGCCAATCACCGTTGGTTGTGGCTTCAACAAGCATAATATTCAACGCGAGATTAGTAGTGTAATCATCCTTCTTTGCCTCTCCATCAATAAGTCCTTTCGCTGCCCAACGAGTCGGAAATATGTGGTGATCTTGAGTGTTAGGCGCAGTATTAAAATAGCCGATCTGCCCCCCTTGCACAGGGTCATTGGGTTTCGCTCGATTTAGCATGCAGATCACGAGTTTACCGAGAGCTCCGGACGGACTTGCGGACTTAAGATGCAAAGGCACTACAACATCACCAATCCACTCTGGCTCAATATCTCCATCAACCCATCTTTTGAAATCATGGAAATCCTTTGATTGCTTGTTATGCACCCCCTCCTGATAACGCTGACTCAATACAGAACCGACAAACCACTTTTCAATTTTATCTTTAGCAGCGCCTTTTTTAGAGGCCACTGTCAATGATTCTGCATAATCAAGCGCCAGGGCCATCGGCGCGAATACCGCGTCATACGGTATATATTTACTCTTAACATCTAGAGCAACACCCATCGTGTTCGTAAGATACACGCCGAGCCTTTCTAGCTTCTGAGCAGCCTCATCAGCATATCTCGAATAATTGATGTGGTCTATATTCTTAGGCAAATCCGACTTTTTTGGAGATAGATTAGACAGCATGGCAACCGTCTGTAGGAGAATTTCCCCGTTGCTATCCATATTCGAATAATGAGTAAACTTACTTTTATAGGCCTCTATTTCGTCTTCAAGAAAAATATCGTTCGGAAACAATATGGCCACGACGAGTTCAAATGGCGTCAACAACTTGCCTGTCGTATTTATAGTGGTGAACACTCTACTGACGGCAGAAAGGTCGAAATGCTTTGGCAGTTCAATCATCGGAACCTGATGCGTGAGATTCGGAGAAAAGTGTGTCTTAACAACTCTCCGAATAAACTTTTTTTCGTATGACTTAGCATCGAATAGCTCGTCTAAAAGTTCGCTATATCTCGATTCATTCTCTTGTGTGAGATATGGAGTCCACATAAGATTATTCTCTTTCAAATGACTCTCTCTATCCTTACGCCTGGGCTTAGAAACTAGATAACCGTCATCTGTATCGATGCTATCTGCAAAACTCTTTACAGCATCCTCGTCTTCGACATTTAGCTTTCTCTCCTTCGCCAATGCCATCAATTTACCTACGTCTATATAATACTCAGTGCCATGGTCTTGCGAGATACCAAAATAAATTGAAATACCTGCTGTAATTCTCTGCTGTCCGTCGAGAATTAGCGTAGAAGTTACCAAATTTGCAGCCGCTTTCTTGCTGACGCCGTAGAACGGACGCGGATTGAGCTTGGCTATATCCTCTGAAGTCATAGTCAATATAGCGCCGATGGGATAACCCATTCGTAGAGAGTCGTATAAAGATAGAACCTGCTTCTTATTCCACTTCCACTTTCGCTGAAAAGCTGGAAGTTTGTAGTCTCCAGAGTTCGCCTTTGAAACGATGTCTTTAAACGTAGAAATTTCTGTATTGAAACTTGGCAATTTTTCTCTCCGGTTCAAATAGATATTAGTCGTCTGTCGACCAATTTATATTTTTCTTGCATTAACACGTCAAATATACAAAAAATTCGCGAAGTGACATTACAGATATTTTTATTCATTTCGGTTAACCATTAAAATCGGAACCAGGTAAATTACGCGCAATTTTCCTTCCGTAACGTAACGAGACAGCAAACTTAGCGGCCGCACGAACAACTCGTCCAAATATAATCTCAGGAAAATATAGAGTTGTGATAAAGGTGATCAATGCGGTGAGCCATTGCACAAAAAGCGGCTTAATCACAACTACCGGCGTATCAATTGGTTCATCTATCGCTACATGCGTCAAATAATATGCAAGCACGGCAAAGAGCAGAGAAAGAAAAATCTTTGAGTAATACTCTGTTCTCGCAAACATCTGACGCGCATTATCGATATTCGTCTGTCGCTCATCATCAGCTGCCTGCTTAATCTTTTCGAAACTAAATTCAATTTCTGAAATTCTCGCTTTTAGCTTGTCTAGCTCTTCACTTTTTTTAGAGAGATCACCATGCAAACTCCTGTTTTCAAGTGATGAGTCAATTAGCTCGCGCTTCATCTTGTCTAGCTCAATTTGGTCCTCAAGCAATTGTTCCTTGCGTGCTTTGGAGGTTTCAACCTCGGACATTCCTCTAATTTTGTCGAGTTCGTTTTGAATTTTCTCAATTTCAGATTGTGACTCGGCCCTAATCGCTCTAAGGGCTTTCTCATAATCTTGTTTCGCATCCTCCTCGACACGCTCAGTTACTTTAATCATGGCTCTTTCAAAAACAGATGTAACGTTCTCAGGCGAAATTGTCTCGAAGTCACCACACGCCTCATCCATTAAAAAGTAAAGCGCTCTATCGTCTGTTATCATTCCTTCGTATAAGGCGCGTTTTTCTGGATCAACAGAGGACAGAAACTCTCGAATGCCCTCGAATAGATTGCGTCGATGCTGTACAACCCTATTGCAGTTACTTACTAGCACCAATGAAGAAACATCTTTCCCTTTCCCCCCAGCAATTATCCAGAGGAGCATAGCTAAATTCTTTTCCGTAAGCATTGGTGCTAAATCAGGTTTATTGAATATTCCTGCGTTATACAAGTATGTAGAAGCGCGCTGAACCAGTCTGCTATTTTTGGTTACAAAAAATGATTTTGATTCAGCGACATTTTGTATAGAGTCAAATCCATGATGAGAGACTACGTAGGAAATCATCAATGCATCATGCTCTAACGAGTCATGAATTCTGTAATGTCCCAAATGAGGCATTAAGCTATTTTTTAGACTTACTGCCCTTTGAGATGACTCCTTTGATGCTACTCCAACATATTGGTTGCCAAGACTAAACCCTTTCGACTCCAGGAGAGAGCTTACTCGATTCTGACAGGCTCTCACTTCAGCTACTTTTCCGGGATTTTGGAACAGATAACTATCTAAGTTAGATCTACGTGGTCCTCTATTTCTATAGTTTTCCAGAGAGTTTCTTATTATCGTACGAAGCTCTTCCAAATAAAAATCAGTAGTAGTTAAAACTCCACCTAATTCAACAATTTGTTCTGCGATTGTTCTTGAGCATGTAATTGAATAATCATCTGAAAAACCAAGTAGGTTTATCAAAATGGGGGCGTCGATGTAAAAGCATTTTCCATGAATATCTTTCTTATCAATACTAGGCTCTCGTAGGCTCAAGACCACTTCAGCTAATACGGCCCCAGAAAATGCCTCCTCTAAAAGAGTTTGATCGCGGCCAGATTCCAAATATACATTTTCTACAAATCTGGCAAATGCGTAATCCAGTTCTTGTCCTAATTGGCCTGACTGATTTTCACCGTCTCCATTTGTAGCAGAATCCTCAGTATCCAAACCATACCTAGCCAATCGAGACATGAACTCTGAGTCAAAATCAACATCACTTAAATCGCTCTTTAAACGTGATAATAGTTTCAAAGCAAATTCTTTAAAACGGATAAAGAGCCCTTCAAATTCCTCCTCATTGCTCTTATCTGTGGTGTCAATGGTCTTATATTTGTATTGTCGTAAATGTTCAGTAACATGCTCTTCAAGTAATCCGAATTCGGCCATCTTTGGTGCAAAGTCTTCGGCAACAAACGGATGCATTTTTATCCCATAAAACGTATCAACCTGATTACAGAAGTTTTCACTCGAGAAATATTTCCCCGAATTTTGAGCGACTATAGGGGCAAAAAGAGGCATAAGCCCTCGAAAAATGTCCCCGCTCCGGCCAAATTCCTCATGTATCATCGCGAAATGAAATAGGTGTTTACTATACATATTTTGCCATCTTTTCCAGAATTAAATATATTTCTATTGCTTTCCTAATGACCGTTAGCAATTTCTAGCTTTAACTAAAAATCTGAATCAGAGGGGGGTATCATTCGCTCCTGCCCTACTCTAGGCTGCTTGATCTGAGTGAGGCACAGAATTCGTACCTCTCCCATGCGGAACTGTTGTCGGTAGTAACGCTGGCACCGCGTCGCACCAGGCACCCGAAATCAGAACGCCCTTCTCTAAATCAAACGGCACCACCCATAGCACCAACTTCTCGCGAAAACGAAACGCAGGCAAGGGACTGCTAAAAAGCTGATACGCCGGATAGATCAGTAGGAGGTGCCCCTCGCCCTCAAGATATTTTTCACCGTAAGCCGCCAGCTGATAGAAATCCGCTTGGCTCAGCTCGTATTTTTCAGAGCTTGACGCCTTATTGCCATCGATGAGCTTCCATTTGGTATCCATGACTATACGGACATCGCACTGGTCATAGACGAGGTCCGGTTTCAGGCGAAACCAAGGCTGAGGTTCAGCAGCACCTTCGGGTTGGTGATGGACGAGGCTATGGCGTGAGACCTGCGTACGCAGCCGGCCCTGACCAGCCAACGATTGCCGGAATTGGCTGGCCACATAGCCCTCAAACAGTCGCTCCATTGGATAGAGCATCGCAATACCCCGATATTGCCCACGCTGAAAATCCGGATTGAGCTGTTCGAGGACAACCGAGCACCAAGGACGTATGGCGGCATAGTGGCGCATGAGCTTGTTATGGGCCCAGCGAGGCAGTTCTTTGAGCGGCTCACGGTAGGGCACAATCTCATTTAATTGATGTCGCAGCTCATTAGCCAGGCGCCAGTGTTCAGGTAGATGCGTGAGTCGCAGTACAATGTCGAGTGCATTGCGCAGTAATCGATTCTCTCGACGATTAGGGGTATAGAGCTGGTGTCGAATTTGAAAGCGGTGTTGTCGACTTGGTGGCTGTCTGAGCTGGCGCTCTAGCAGCAACCGGCCCCGTAAGTGCGTCGTCTCTTCTTCGACATCGAGATAATCAAAGCGTAGCCCTCGACGGACCAACTCCTTCAGTTCGCTCAAATAACAACCAATCACCCATTCATGAAGCGGGTCGTCACTGCGCTCAAGGACCGCTGCGTCAGCTTCGCGGGGCGATAGAGCCGAAGTGGCTGCCAACATTCTCCGTAACAAGGTACGCGACCTTTTCAGCGTTGCGTCTGAAGGGACTCGCTGCTCGGTTTTTGGCAGAATTTCGATGCCCTCACCTGCTGGGCTCTCTAAGTAGCCGACATAATTCTCAAGGCGCAGGGCTCGCCGATTCACTAACCTTAGAAGCGCCCCCTCCCCCTTCCAATGTCCTTGCAACTCCAACAACCAATCAAAGGTAGCTTTTTCTACTACAGCTGTGTCGATGTCAGGGCGGCGGCTGGTGTCGTAGGTCACCATGCCGTACTCTCGGACCGTATGACATCGACGTGGCTGCATAGTACTAGAGAATTCCCTGGTACGCTGCAGCGCTCAAAAACGCGCCTTGATTGATACGGTTCCGCCGATCCATCACTTGCTCTTGCGTATCACCCGGGAAAAGATCTGCGACCGATTTCGAGCCCCCTATCTGGATGAACTTGTCACCCTCAGCTTTTTGGCCATCATTTAGGACCCAGGCGATACGCTCCCAATCATCAAAAAAGTACTCCTGTAACAGGGGCAAAATTGCGTGTTGGAATACGCGGCTAAGTTCCTCCGCCCTATCCGCCTCTGTAGAACGCGTAGCTATATCCATAAAATAGCTGTGTCCAATGAGATGGTCGCGGTCTAGCAAGACTTCAATACGCTGATTGATAATATCCAGCATCTCTCCAAGATCGACACCGTGAACTTTGGTCCCCAAAAGGAGCTCCATCCGAGGCGGCATCTCTTTAAAGACAAAGCGCCGTCGCAGCGCTATATCAATTTGTGCGAGGGATTTGTCAGCCGTATTCATCGTGCCGACTACGTACAGATTGTCGGGCACCGCAAACGGCTCTTTCGAATAGGGCAGCACGACTTCCCTTTCATCGTTGGCGCCGATCCGCTTGCTGGGCTCCAATAACGTAATGAGCTCTCCAAACACCCGGGCTACGTTACCGCGGTTGATTTCATCGATAATGAGAACATAATTAGGCTTCATCTCCGGCGAGGCCGGCGAGCCTCCGATCGGGTGCCCCCCCTCTTCAAGAGCCTTCGCGAGACTATCCCAGCTGATGCGATTGAGCTTACAAAACGTTTTTACGGGAAGTTTCTTTTTTCTGTTGAATTTAAGAATATTCAGATCGAGATCAGTCGCAAGCCAGTTAACCTTGCGGACCTGAGGGTAATTGGGCTCAACATGACCTTCGAGACTATTGTCGTACGAGTAGTCGGATGTCACGATACCAATAGCTTGTATAGTTTCTTTCGATTTCAAACACAAAAATACATCGCCAATTTTTACCGTCTCCGTGAATTGCTCAATGTCATGGCGATTCACGTCCTTCATCGTATCCCATGCCGCCTTCGCTGCATCTGTTCTGTCTTCGTAAGGAATCGTTAAATCACCGAGCTTATTCCACCCGACCCTTGCTTCCCCGTGTTCGAAGCAATAGTTACGGAGTTCGGTCTTACCGACCGGACCGATAGAAATTTTCCAGATGGTCGGCTCATCGGCGAGGCCAGGCGTCGAATGAACGCCGACTGACTGGCCTGCCCGATCCACAATGTGTTTGAATACACCAGGCTCGAGGTCATAGCGGAGCCCTCCGGTTTCCTCATCCGTATTAGCTCGGATGCCCTCCACAAAGTCCTCATAGCCAAAACTTTGGTGAAATGTGGTGAAAACAATCCTCTCCTCGTCCACTAGCGCCTGGTAACGATCAAAAATCGCCTTCGTAAACTGGTCGCCAGAAAGGGTTGTTTTGGCATGTTCAAACCACGCCGGATCAGCAATCTTCACCGCGATTTCACGAGTGATATAAGTCTTACCCGTCCCAGGAGGCCCATACAGGATTTGGTTTAGTGGCTCATCTGTCATAACCGGCTCCGGAGATTTCGGCTCGGGTTTATCGGAGTAGCTGGGATCGATATAGGACGCTAACGCGTCGAACGTCGCTTTATCGAGGGGGCGTATAGCGTGCTGCACGTTGTAGTTAGGTACCGTCTGGACTAACGCCTTCAGTTCATCGGTTAGCGGCTTTTCGGGAATCGACGAAGTCCACGCAGAATAGTCATTTGCAAAGTGGGTATTGCCATCAGCGCCCTTCCCTAAGTCTTCACCCATCGCCATCGTGCCGTGGCCGAGCAACAGTACTTGCCCATTAACTTTCCGGTCGACAATAATCTTCCCGCCTTCCAGTAATCGCCGACTATTCGGCACCCGATTGTGGTAGGCATAGCGCTCGCCCAGCTTATCGCCATAACTCGTATCTGAATTTGATCGAATAAGGAAGTAATGCATCGGTGAAAACCAGGTATCTTCGATGTGCTGGAGTACCCTCGCGCGCACATCGGGCTTTTGAAGGATGTCCCAGAATGCGCCTTTGAGCGTGGCAAACCGGACGCGCTCTACCAGTTGTGACTGCGAAGGTGTGCTTGTTATCGGTTGGCTTGGTTGGTGGTAAGCAAGCATCCACAACAGATCGCTGGCAAGGTGGAAATATGCCATGGCCGCTTGAGTCGCTTCTCCTTCAATACTACGCCGCTCAAAGATAGAGAGCACTATTGGGAGCAGTGTCTCAAAGGTGAATTCGTTTGTCTTAAGTACACCGCCTTCGATGCCGCGAATCACGGCTTCGAGGGTTGCAGGTTTATACAGCTTTACATCAGATCCAGAGCGATCTACGCGCAAGGCAGAAATCGCAGCTTTCAGCGCGTTTTCAGTTTCGGCAGGCGAGTCCAACAGAATGACGTTGCGCCGTTCAGTATCACACCAGAGCCGGTCACCCTGTAACCAAGTGGTACCTATAGCAACAGTGCCCTGAACTTCGGCAAAGGGTATACGCCCACCCGCCTCTTTTGCCCGACCGATAGCCGTTTCGTACGATGAGAAGGTGACCGTAGCTGGCGCATTAGCGTCGATACGTTCTACTTGGGCGCGCGACTCGTCTACCTCGGACACAAAGTATTGCTGGCCTCGTTGAAGGCTTTGGAAGACGACGCCTGCTTCCTTATAGCGCGACAGAATCGCTTTGAACTGCAACGCATCGGAGACCGGATCTACGAGGGACTGCTGGATGAAGCGCTCAACCGACCCAAAATCCTGTTCAATCTGACCAATCTTCGCATCAGAGATCGGCACGAACCCCATGTACTGTTGGGAGAGGTACTGGTTGACAGCCGAGAGCGGCACCTCGATCTTCGTGGGCTTAGTTAGGAAGTACATGTACTCCCACGTGCGACCCTCGGGGTCGGTACTCCAGACAGTCTCCGCTGCTGCCGGGTTGTGGTGCTTCTCGATAACCTGAGCAACATAATGGTAGGTGCTGTCGAAGACACACAGTACCCAGTCACCTGGCGCCATCAGCTCCCAGTTTGGGATATTGCGTGCTCCCGGTACCGCCCCCCAGGCATACAGCCCTACCTGCTGATGGAGCTGCTCTAGAGACTGGGCAGCCTCCCCGTTAAAGCAGTGGCTAATTTTTGGCCAATCAATCGGTTTACGGATTGAATCATCGAGATGAGCTCTCGCTGCGGCATTGCCAGCCGTGAACACAAATAATCGGTGCTCAGGCATCGTCGTCCTTCCCAAGCTGGGTGTACTTCAGCGCCTTGCCTTTGGCTTGGTCGACTGGATATTTCTCGGCATTGACCTTGATCTTGTCGCGCGCAGCCTGGAGGAGGTCAATATTGAGCAGGTCACAGAGCCGAATCAGGTAATTGAGGACATCGCCCGCCTCTTCCTCGACCTGCCGACGCTGCTCATCCGAAAGGGAAAAGCTCTGCTCCTCTGAGAGCCACTGAAAGATCTCCATGAGTTCAGCGGCTTCGACCCCGAGCGCCATGACAATATTCTTTGGGGAGTGGAACTGCTCCCAGTCACGCTCCGAAGCAAATCGCCTCAGCTCCTTGGCAATATCCTCGACCATTACCCCGACCCAAATTAATCTCAATTAATCAGATAGTTAGAGACTATCGATGTTGGTATTTTTAACAACAGCTTTCCAGTATAGCCAACCTGGCTTCCTTTTGGTCAATGTGCTTTGATTTCTGTGACGAAGTGCCAGCTGTCTACGAGCGTTCAACACATACCTGGCACCAAATGACCGCTACCAACTGGTGAAATTATGACCAACTGCCCGTTCTGTACCATCCCAAAAGACCGGTTAGTGATCGAAAATGATCTGGCGTTTGCCATTGAGGACGGTTACCCAGTGACACCTGGCCACGCTCTGGTCATTCCAAAACGCCATGTAGTGGATTACTTTGGACTGAGCACGGAGGAGTTGCTCGCCTGCCACGCGCTCGTACATGAGTTGAGGACACTGTTACTCGACAACGATGAGACCATCGCAGGCTTTAACCTCGGCATGAACGCTGGGGAAGTTGCAGGGCAAACAGTATTTCATTCGCATATTCACGTGATACCTCGACGGGCTGGGGATGTCACCAGTCCACGAGGTGGGATTCGTCACTTGATTCCAGGTAAAGGGGGCTACTAGACCTGCTGCGACACTAGAGTACACACACCTATGGAGTCGTCCGATCGTGTAAGGCCTTGAGCGCTTCCAATATAAAGGAGAGCAACCTGAAACTGGTCAGTTGGAACATCAATCGCCAAAAGCGTGCTTGGGATGTGCTCGCTAATTCTCAGTACGATATAGCATTGCTACAGGAAGCCGTGCCGCCACCTCGACACCTGCTCGATCGCATTGAGGTCAACCCCGGAGTGTGGACAACCGCCGGCACCAAGACGCGCAATTGGAGAACCGCCATCGTAAGACTCACGGAGAATGTGCGTGTAGAGTGGATCAATTCGAAGCCATTGGCGGAAGCGACTCAAGGAGAGATTCCGACCAGTCGAATGGGTACACTTGCAGGCGCACGGCTCTACTGCGACCAGGCCAACTCCCTCACTATATTTTCGTGTTATGCGGCTTGGGAGCCACACCACAAGGGGTCGACACAGCTGTCTGATGCGTCTGTACACCGCTTAATCAGCGATATATCAGGCTTTCTTGGACGCGGGGAGAAAGTGCTATTGGCGGGTGACTTTAATATTATGAACCGGTATGGAGAACATGGGAGTAAACACTGGGGCGAGCGATACGCGTCGGCATTCGATCGATTAATGGCACTAGGACTGGAATTTTTAGGCCCTCAGTTTCCAAACGGTCGCAAAGCCCTACCCCACCCCGCGGAGCTGCCAGTAGACAGCTTGGATGTCCCCACCTACTACCCTCGGCAAAGAGACCCGGCAGGGGCTACCCGCCAAATCGACTTTGTGTTCGGTACGTCAAATATTGCGGGACGGGTTCGAACAAAAGCACTGAATGAAATAGATAAATGGGGGATGAGTGATCACTGCCAAGTCAGTATCGATTTTAGCGAGGCTTGAGCAGTACCACCCAAGGGGTGCCGTTGAAGCGCCGCCTCGCAGAGCTTCTCTCGTAGTACATATCCCTGCAGTCACCACCCGCCAAATGTACGATGTTTAACTGAATTTGTACCCTGGAGGGCTGATACTATGAACATATGCACAAGACCCTATGATTGTTCATCATTGGTTCAGGCACTCGGCTAGTTTGACCGGTTGAACTCACATCTAGAAGCGGAATGGTTCAACACAGTTTGAAAATAAATTGTACTTATTTGAGGCATACATTTCACAAATCAGTACTAAGAGGGGGATACCCCACTCCTGACCTGGTTATCACAGGCATTATCTAGCTATAGCAATTACGGTGCTTTACCACACTCACTTGCAACTGCATCACTCTGCAACGCATCTTTCTCTGCTTCCGTTATAAGGCCAGCTTTAATAAAACTTTGTAATGCTTTCGCATGGCAGGATGCATATTTGCCTTTGTTCCGCCATGGTATGGAGTGGCCCATTGGCGCTACGCATGGGCATAGTTGATTGACACTACAACCCGCTGAGTCAACCTGATCCTCGATCATCGTGAACTCACACTCGTCCTGAGAATTGCCAAGTCCGTCGCCATCCAAATCTTCATCACAGGCGTCGCCTACCGCATCGCCATCATAATCGGCCTGTGATGGATTTGCTGTGATGGGGCAGTTATCCGCATCGTTAGGCACACCATCAGAGTCTAGGTCGACGTCACAAACGTTACCGCGACCGTCACCATCATCATCGGACTGATCCTGATTAGGTGTGAAAGGACAATTATCCTCTTCATCGAGAACGGTGTCGTTATCATCGTCTAGATCGCACGCGTCACCGAATCCATCAAAATCTGCGTCGTCTTGCGATAGATTTGATATTGCCGGGCAGTTATCAAGTTCATCAGCGACACCATCATTGTCATCATCAATATCACAAACATTTCCTATACCATCTAGGTCACTATCGACCTGATCAGTATTCTCAGCGATTGGGCAGTTATCAATTTGATCTTCAATACCATCGTTATCATCATCCGGATCACAAGCGTCGAGAATTCCGTCTGCGTCATTATCTGCAGCGCCCTGCGAACATTCATTGTCTGAATTGACAGTAATCGGCGCCATGTAGAATTCAAGCGGTTCGTTGCCGGTAAACGTCAAATTTGTAACAAAACCGGCAGGGTCAATTGGATCAACTGCTGCTTCTACTTCGATACCACGCAATTGGAATTGTTGCACCCCCCCGCCAAATTCGCGTATAAAATCGAAATAGATTCCCGTTTGAATTTCAATATCTGCGTCGACATAGGAATCTGAATTTACTTCATAGAGCCACAGATCAAATATCCCATCTCCGTAATCGAAAGGAATTTCTACCCCGCCAAAGAGCATTTCTTGTCCCGCGGTACTATAGGTATAGCCGACTGCGACTTCGGGGTCTACGGCCACTACTCGCCGGACGCAACAAGGAACAGACCCAATCGGAGGATTCGGAAATTGTGGTGAAGGAACCCAGGCCCATGGAGGAATCACGCCAGGCGTGAACACGAATCCCCCACCGGGGAGAAGATCTGGAAGTAGCGGATTAGAGGGATCTGATCCGACCGAATTGAGTACGGCAACATCGAAACTGCCGTCTTCGAACTGGACGGGGATGGCTATTTGTCCTGCATCATTGAGCGCAATTGCGTAATCGTTTGCGGGAAGAATGCCTACCTGGGATACAACTCTACCATCGATTGTATCGCCAACTTCTAGTAATGCTTTTGAAGTTCCATCTGGAGCGAGCAAGTACGCAGTATGTGGCGCAAAGAAGCCACCACCACTAATGTAGGCGATTTCACCGAAGTTATTGATAGAGAGTCGCGACCATATGTCATCAAGGCCGCTTGCGATAACTCGTGCGCCTCCTGATCCGTCCTGAGTCCAAATCCGACTAGCATGTATGTAAGCGATGTCTCCATTATCATTAACGTCTAACTGTCCGATTCTGAGAACACCTAAAAATCCGTGCTGCGAAGACGCCTGAATTTCAAGTTGGAGCCCCGCTAAGTCGGAGAATTTATAGATACCTCTCAACAATGAGTCAGACTTATCGATGCCAAAAAAGACAACGTCATCGCGGTTGTTGATTTTAACGGGTGAATTTAACTGTACGCTTACATAGGAATCGAAAGGCACGATGATTGTGGGGTCTACCCCCCCGGGCGCCCTCACAATCACCAGAGACTGGTTGGCCGTATTGCGTGCCATATATGCTGCTACGCGGGCTTGGTTAAGATCGCAATCCGGACCTACAGGAAGGCTATAGCCCTCAAGTACACCTCCTGGCACATTTGAGCCGTGACTAAGCGCATCCGAAACTGCCGTTATACTGGCATACGCTTGGCCCTCCGCACCGGACAGCGGCGTCAGTACCTCGCCATTATTGTTGATCGGGCGACACACCGGAGGCCAAAACGAGGCTGTGAATATTTCACCACTGGGCAGATTCATACTTATGCCAGTTGTGAATTCCTGTCGATCGTCCCCATCAGTTACTCCCAAATTTACACCGCCAAAGGCGGTATAGGTGACTTCTCCGTGGATATTCATATCGTGGAAACGCCACATATTTCCATACAATTCAAGGACATAACCTTCAGCGAGGCCATAGGCTGGATTACGTGCCGTCATTAGCATGGTGAGCAAAAATGCCATTCTCCAAGTAACTATATGCCTAAGGGATTTGCTCAACTTTAGGATATTCATAGAAGTCACTCGAGTAGGCCTTCGGCTTATCAAAATAGTATCAACCGAATACACAGAACAAGATCATATTGATCGGGTTCACTAATATATGAGTTGATACTTCAGTGATATGTGCAATGCGATACGTCTAACCAGTTTCTGATCGGCTCATTGTTGCCGTAAGCTACGGATTTAGCATGCACCAGATGGTGTACGCTGAATATATTTTTTAGCGGGTGATGTCGCTACACAATTTGAAAATAGACGGAAGTAATCCACCTATTCTAGTGAGTACTACAGTCGGGCCTTTAGATCTGAAATCTTATCGATATTCATGATCGAAATTGAGAGAAAGTATTAAGCACGCTAGCTCACTTTGTCTTGAAGTGTCTGTTTTCGAGAAGACGCGTTTCACAACTGTCCTGGAAGTCGCCAGTGAATGGGACAAGTGAATTGCACTTTGCTCCAACGACATTCCGCGGGCGATATTTATTGCGACTCTCGCCTCTGTGTCTGTTAACCCAAAGAGCTTATTCAGCACACGAATTGAAACTCCAAGTTCTTTAGATGGGTCACAAAGGAATACCAAGCAAGCCGGTCGACCAACAACTTGAGTGTTACAATCCATACGCAATGGATAAGCGAAGACAGTTAATGACTTTTTACCGGCTGAACTAGGCACTCTAATTGCGTTGGGGATGTGCAATGATGTTTTGGCGATGCCCGCGGCTACAGCACTGGAAACTTGATGCTTTAGTTTTCTCGATAGGTTATTTTCGGTACAGTCCAATTGCCCCTTTCGAATCAATATTCCAATGCTGCTATTAACAATTTTCGTCCCAGCACTATTTAAAAATACCACCTTACAACTCGAATCAATGATAGCGACACCATAGGCCTGAGCGTCCAGAGCCAGCCATGCCGCATCTCGATCTAACCTCAGCCCCTGTAGCTTGGATCTAATCCTGTAGGCTTGGACGATATGTCGAGACAGAATACTAAGTAGATACTTTTCATTGTCAGGTAATAGGCCTCGGTTCTTGTCTCTGGTAAAAGAAAAGGACGTAAGTGACTGAGGTCCGACTTGAGCTATTACCGCCAGATGATCCAACCAGCCATGTGGTACAAAAAATTCATCAAAATACTGAGTAGCGACCCAATCCTTAATTGGCATAAAGCTCTCTGAGTACATTATTGCTCCGTCATGCACAAGAGACTTTTCAAAAGATATTGTTGGAAGTGGATTGATCGACGAGAGCTCACTATTATAAAAGCTCACCAGACTCCTCAGATCATTTTTGTTATTTTCATACTCTTTAGCATATGCGTCAGAAAATTGGCTAGTGCCGTCCACTAGGTTGACTATTTGTTTTGCACCAAGACTAAAGCCAAACGCACCATTCATTTTTTTAATGAAATCAGAATCGCCTTCGTGAGTAGACACACCCAGGTACAGTGAATCGACTATCTCAATAATCTTCTGATCTGGAGTCATGATGCAATCCTAGCGTCTCATGAGGCGACCTACATAATCCAACCAGAGGGGGTCCTCAGCAAATAGAATCGGGTCTTTATATGCGCACGTCAAATTACAGCGAGCAGATGTTTATAAAACCTTTCTTCAGGTTATAAGCAACATTGCACTTATTTCGTTTCCTAACTATCGAATGGCATATCTATGGCATTGCGAAAAAATTGGAGAACAAACTCTGAGTCTTCATACGACTAAGCCAGAGTACAGGCTTTTCCGACAGACAGTTGATGCATCAATTAATGCCTATACAAATCCACGGCGCTCTTAAATAATCTACCCCTTCCTCTCCGCGAGTTCATTCTTTCGATATACACATACTACCCAAATCGCGGAATTAAGCGACACTCTAAGCAACGACGCGAATGAACATCATGCAAGTCTACATATCTCATGATCCTCGATCATTGGGTCCGTTAGGAAATTAGGTTGGTACAGTACAAAAGTGAGCATTACTGGTATTCAGATGAAATATATACAATAACTTTCCTGGTAGCATACATAGTGATTTCCATCTATTTCGATCAATAGATGATCAACTGTTCAAAAAGCAGTTAACCTGGCTGTTATGGATGACACCAGTGACATACTAACTGCCTCGTTGTACGCGGCACTCGAGCGTCTCGAAGAACTTGACTCCTCGGCCGCCTCAGAATATTGGTTTCAAGAAATTGAGAGACATCTTGAATTAGTCTTAGAATCTCATACACAGCCCTATCACCAGAGAACGTTACATTGAACAGATTTTTACCCTTCCTCATATTACTGCTCGTCTCCCCCACTTTTGCCGATATTGGCGGTCGGGTTGTTGCTGTCACTGATGGAGACACTATCAAGGTCCTTGATGAATCAAATACACAACACAGAATCCGATTGAGTGGTATAGATGCGCCAGAGCGCGGCCAACCCTTTGGGACTGCTTCCCGAGACCATCTGGCAGACCTCGTAGCCGGAAAGATGGTCAAAATTGAGGCTACCAAAACTGATCGGTATGGCAGGACTATCGGCAAAGTTTGGGTCCAGCCCAATGACTGCCCTTCCTGCGGGTTAACACTTGATGCCAACCTTGCTCAGGTCACCGCAGGTATGGCCTGGTGGTACCGGTATTACAGATCTGAACAAACACCCCAAGACCAAGAGAGGTATGAGTCTGCAGAGGATGAGGCGAAAGGCCGAAAATGGGGCTTGTGGTCTGACCCTCATCCAATAAATCCCTATGACTGGCGTAAAGGCAAACGTTAGTATCTATCTCTATCTCGCTAAGAGAACTCGTTTAATATTACAGAAAGCCGCCCACCACCCCTGGCCTAGGAGTGGTTTTCGCATGTTGTACTTGCGTAGCTCTAAGGTGGAGATAGCCCCTCACGGGGGGCTCTTGTGGCGTTAACGGTGGTAGTGATATCCGGTACAGAGACCTTTTTCCTTAGACTTTGCCGAACAGTTATGCCCTCCTCTACTATCTAGGCCGCCACCGTGGCTGTTGACAGTTGGATCGTCGTGATTGTGATCTTCTATCGCCACGCCGAAAGCAACACCACTCGCCACTACAGTTAACAGAACGGTAAAAAGTGTCTTTTTCATTTTTGAATCCGCCGTATATTTGATCGATCCGTATTCGTCCTAAACCGGACACCAATATGAAACCAGGCTTACTACTGACAATCAATTACGACATGTTACAGATGTGAACTTGGACACATGTGACAAACAACCTGGCGACTCTTGTAGAAGATCGACGGCATCCGGTTTAGCTGGCCAAAATTCAACTAGCTCTTACTCATATGAGCGGCAATCATTCGGTTTCCGTGCCCCTTCTTTGGCAAAGTAACTAGAGTGTGCAGCTGCAGTGTGAGCTCAATGTCCGCTTCCACCTCATAGGCGACTTTATCTAAGCAGGTATAGGGCGAGCTAAAAGAGTGCTTTGTGCCAGACGCCAAACTTTGCTTCGATCACAACTGCCCTAGAACTGCATGGGCATTCATTTCCTAGACCGACATAAGTTGTACCAACGGGGACTTTGATTGTAGTGTTCTATCGAAGCATCCATTCGATCAAGCCAGAAGGAGCCATCGCATGGGCAAGTTCATGGAAAAAATGGTGAAAAAGGCCCTGCCAGCTCACCGAAAACGCCAAGCTAAAGCACTGCGCGAACGCCGCTCTCGCGTGTGGACCTGCCCTGACTGCAAGATCGACTTTAAACCTCCACAGACAAACCGGGTGCCAGGCTATCCCATCTGTCCGAAATGCGGTAGGGACTGTGATGTGGAACCAGAGGATTTACTCTGAAAATCTATAAGGCTTTTTGTACATAACGGCCTGAGATACGATGCCAGGAAGATAACTGACAAGGAATATGCCCTTGAGCATTATGGGATTCAATCCGGTTCAATGGAATTACGCCAGCGAGTTTGAAAATGGAGGCCACTCTCAAAGGCTGACCATGCTTGGCGTCAGCATTGCTGTGTGGAACCATAATGAGCCTGTTGACGTTCAGCTAGACGTGTTCAGGTCTGAAAATGAAGTGGCTCCGCCCTACGGCGAAATCAAGCCAGGAGTCCTCTCTATTAATATCCAGATCAAGGCGACCGCCGCAGCGTTTGACACGCTGAAGCAAAGCCTGATCGATGCCGTAAAGGCGGTCGAACTGACTCCGCAAATTAGGCTTGAAGTCACTGGTCTGACTCGTGCTGCCGACGGCTTCGGGTGGTATTGGCCCGAAGGTACTGCACTAGCAGTCGACAAGTGGTCATTTCACATCTTTACGCCAAGCGACCCTTCAACGAGGGTAGGTCGGATAATGGATTTTGGCATTCGCATGGAGTAAGCCAACTCACATCCCCACCTTCACAATGGGAGCTTCCGCTCCTAGGCGAAAGCGGACATTATCCAAAAATCAGAAAGAGCCCATGACCGGCCATCATTTGCTCCAGAGTAAATCTTGTGGCTTGCGACACGCTAATGATCGATTTCATTGGTCAGTTCCATGCAGAGCACTTATATAACTCAATTCAAACGAACTTTTATGGAACGAGAACTCTTAACTGTACCAGGACCGGGTAATACGTACTTTCCCTTTACAACTTTTACAAATACGCCCATAGCCACTCTTTAACGAGGAATCCTTGAACTGCCCGAGCGGTTTTATTTCATTGCATTTATTACACGTTTTATGGGTGCCCTCCTCCAAGCCTTTTTGATTTTTTTCAGTACGCGTTTTGATTCCATAGAGGACCTCATTTTCGTATTCTGCTGCGTCAAGTACACCAAAGGCGTCATTAAGTCGCTTGTCGAGCGATGAGATAGGGTCGTTTCCTATGTTGAAGCGATTTACTCGAAGCATTTTATACCCATAACCTTCCAGTATTGCCTCTCGTTCTACATCTGACTCCAAGAGATAATGCTGCCAATTACCACTATTGATAGCCCTATTTTTTTCAAAATGAAATTCAAAACCGTCATACTCTACAATAACCTGCTGTATAGAATCGTCTGTTCTCAGACGTAAAAGAAAATCAACCTTATAATCAGGATGTCTATATGATGGGTCTATTGATCTGAGGTATTCACCTACGGGAAATTGAGGAATCATCTCGAGGTTACCTTGATGCTTTGTTGCAAATGAGGTGCTTGCCAGCCACTCAAGCAATTGAGCTTCCATTGGAGACTTAGAATCAGTTTGATCCTTAGAGGGTAGTTGCTTTGCACCATCCAAGACTCTCTTATAATGCTGCAGAACATGTCTGGCTGATCCTTTATACTCTTCTATTGGCTTCGAGCATACAAAGACTAGCTTCTCCTTACCCCGACTAAAGGCTACGTTTAGGCGTTGAAATTTGAGTAGGCCATCCGTCTCATCTTCAGTTACGCCATCCATATCTTTGGGGAATACATAGTTAAGCCGGTCTTGCCCGCGGGTAGCAACGAACGAATAAAAGATGATGTCTCTTTCTTCTCCCTGACAGGTATCCGCAGTAAATATTGCGATATGGAGCTTTTCCCGAAATTCGACAGCTTTCGGATGACGCATTACCTGGTCATTTATATATCTCTGCTGTTCGCGGAAAGGGGTGATTACGGCTACTGAGGGAGGATCATCAAGATTAATTAGTGCCTCTAGGCGTTCGATGATTACGTCAGCCTCCCACTTGTTGGCATTGCGAATTTCTTCAAAGCATTCGGGTTGATCCGAAATCACAAACTCGAGAACATCTTCAATAGGCTTGCCTCTCAACTTTAGGACCTGCAGAGCATTGCCATAAAAGTGCTTAGACGAGAAAGATATTATTTCAGGGTAGCCCCTGAAATGCTTGCGTAGCATGATAGAGAAATTGGAAGTCATTTCGCCGAAATCCATGACACTCTTGGTAACGTCGAGATTTTTCAAGCGTGTTTGCAAGCCAGTATCTAGCACTGTTTCAAGGCCTTCAAAAGCTTCCTTAACTTCTTGGAAATACGCATTGTTGAGCGCTTTACTAGCCGTGGCCGCTTTTACATTACCAAATTGCTTACGATCTCCCATCAACACTATTTTTTTACTACGAAGTATTGCCGGCAGTGCCTGTGCAATTGAAACTTGAGATGCTTCGTCAATAATAACAAGATCAAATAGTCCCTTTTCTAAAGGGATATAGTTCGCATAATCTCTTAAGCCAGCAATCATTACTGGAAAAGCATTTCGTAGCGCTCCAAATTTATCGACCGGAAACTTTGACTTGTTGCGAATAATATCTTTTATAAGTTTCGCGTCGTTCTTCTTCTCTTCAACAAAATTTACGACGCGTTCATCAATTATATTTGCAATGCGTTTGGCACAAAGGTCCTCATAGTCTGACTTTATCTTTAGGTAGTCATACTCCGGAATCGCATCAAATTTTTCGGAAAGCGTACGCTCTTCTTCACGGAGCTCAAAAAACTCTTTTAGTTTTCTTTGATCCTGTTCAGTTGCACCAAGAAGCTCTCTAATATCAACTGGGACCTCGTAGTTACGTAACGATTGATGATCGAGCGCAAGGTACTCCTCGATAAGTACAACATCTTTTCTATTCAATGTAATTCCAGCGCAAATGCATGAGTGAAATTCGCGATACAAACTAGGACCTACAGCTCGGCCATTCAGGACGTTTTCAATGTCATTTCGTATACTAGCCAATTCAAGAAATGTTTCTCTCATCTTTCGAACGTCATCAACGTCGCTTCCCAGGATGTCAGAAGCTGTTCTAGATGCCTGCTTTAAAAATTTTTTCCGAAATAAATAACCGAAGACAGGCATCTTTTCGTCCTCGATCTCTCTCTGTAAAGTTTTTAACTGTTCTGCTCGGTCGAGATTAATTTTTGGCCACGTCTTGATGAGCTTTTTAAGATCCTTACTCACATCGCCTAGCGCAGGACGTAATCTCTGCAATGACTTCAAATTCTCTAAGTCATTATCTCCACGAAAAAACTGTCCGAAGAAGGCTCTATTTTCATCCAGCAAGTTGAAGAACCGGGACAATATATTGAGTGAACGTATATCCTCATCGCTAAAATAATCAGACTCAGGCACAAGTTCTCGATACGCGTCCTCTCTTTGGTAAAAGGAAGTGACTTCGCGGAGGTCTAGATTCTTACCCGCATCAATTCTGTCGCGTACGTCTTTCGTCAAAGTGCTACGCAAACCATCAAATTCTTGGTTGAATATACTCTCACTAGACTTAAAGCTCTGAAGAGAAGTTTTAAGTTTGTGGATAGATGCTGTTTTTACGATGTTTGCGTAATTTACAGAATCTCGACCAAGCCGGAGTACTGGATTTACGTACTCCGCCTCATCGCCTCGTATGCGCTCGATAACGTCATTTAACTTCCCTTCAACAACATTGAGTGCTTCCGTTTTGTCAGAAAGGATAAGAACATTTTTCCCATGCTGTATAACATCAAATGCTAGAGCGGCCAGGGAGTGTGACTTACCAGTTCCGGGGGGACCCTCTACAACAATTACCCGCGATTTCTCATTATGAACTGCCTGCATCAATTTACGTTGTTCTTCCGCTAGTGGCAGCGGACTTTCAAATACCAGTCGATCTGGAACCCCGAGCTCTCGCCATTCGGTATCAATCTGCCTCTCTATAGAGACGGGATTGGACGACAAAAAGGAACTTACTAACGATTCGAATTCGATAACAAGCGGATTATCAGATTCCAGACCCGACATCAGCATTTCATAGTCATTTACGATGGCCTCATCCGTTTGATCAGCCAAAGATAGACTCATTTCATTGGAAATTCTAAAGCCATCTCCTATGGCTGACTGAAGTACTGAGGCTAAGAAATCTACCTCACCGTTGCATTGCAATCCAACGAGAATCTTGTGCAACGTAACTTCGATGAGATCAATGAATGTTTGCTGATCTTCTTGATGAAAGATTCGCTCACTGATTGGATTTGGAACCGTGCGGTCGGTTTGTCTCGTTAGTTCACCAGCGATGTAATCGCATGCAGGCTTGTTCACATAGATAAAGCTTTGAAACCCCATTCGAATGGAAGAACCATCGAGGTCGACATCGAGCGGGATATAATACAAAGGAAATTTATTTGTTTTGTGCTGAATCTCTCCAACGTTGAGATAGATGGAGGTATTTTCAAGTAGCTGTCGACTAGAAAGTAATTCACGCAGATCAATAAAAAGATCTGCCGCACCGAAGTGAGAGAAATAATTCTGGAGTACCAGTTTTATACGGTTGACGTCACATAAATCTTCAACCAGGCTAACAAATGTGCCGGTTTCATTCTTGACTAAGCAGTCAGCCACAGCCCCGGGTAGCACTTCTACAGCCTCATCAAGCAACAGTTCCACTACTTCGTCAGTGTATCCTTCTAGCTGACGTGCACTGGACGAATCGTCAATGTCATCTTTGTCACTGAATACGGGTTCTAGGAGCAGAATTAGAGGCTCGACTATTTCACGTCGGAGCCCGGTTGCAAGAGCTTGACGGGCGTCGCTCGTAGCTTTATCAAGATTCTTTTCAATTTTGTAGCGTTGTATCAAAGCATTGGGTATTAGAAGCGCTGAGGAACGAAGCTGAGTGGCATCGACACTATCGATTGCACTGTCAATACCTGCACGGACGGTCAAGCTTAGGTCTGCACGATACTTTCCAGGATTGATCGCCAAACTCGCGGTGCGCTGTGTTAGTTTTTGGGCTATTAGATGACGAAATTGGCTAAACCGCTCTATCCGCACCCCCATTCGGTTACTCTTAGAATCCCGCATTGAGTACCTACGTTTGGGTAGTCTTGCTTTTTTAAAGTCTGTCTCTAGGAATTCACGGAAATAGGCGCAAAGTACGGTCATCGCTTTACTGATAGGCGATGATTCAGGATCAGAAGCTGATGACAATGAATTCGTTGTCTGCTCTATTAAATCCAACTATCTCTCCTTGATCCTCGTTCAGAATCAGATCAGCTTCATCATCTTATAACGGAATTGGAGGAATGAGGCACGTGTCGATAGCAGTTGGCCTATCGGGTACTGAACACCACGCACGCTGACAGCCTATCACTTGCTAAACACGCGATTACACGCAACATATTAGAATGTATTGTGGAATCCACCAGCCTCCTTCCGAGTGAATCTGAAATATCGTACTATCTTAGAAACGTTTCCAGCGCATCTGACATAGCCCCCATCTGTTGGACGTTGGCATCGATCATTGAGTTATCCAACCACCAGTCAGCACCGTTACGGATAGTTTTTTTGGGCTTGTATAGAGGGTCCAAGGTAATTGACCGAAACATTACCATCTGACGGTTGGTGTCTACTAACATGACCTTCTTCCAATAACTACTCGGATCTGAGCATACGAGAAACTGCGGGCTATCCCCCCAATTTTCTTCCTCCGCTGTAATTTCTTCTAAAACGTAATCGCGGCGGACATGGCCCAAATCAGTCGAATTTGTCACTGCAAAATTCGGTCGACGGCGAAGATCAAAATACTGTTCGTCGAATCCACCCAAAGAATCCATTTCGAGCAGCATGTCACGAGCAATTATTGCGGGCATTAGCCAATAGCCTGATTTGATCCAATAAAAGCGCCTGTTGGCGCCTGAATCGGGATACCGAGTGCGCCAACAAAGGACAAACCAGGAACTTTCTTCGCTAGAAGTGGTTCTTCGCTGGAGAACCAGCTGTACCGGAATCCCGTCGATGCAGCGACTCACCTCTATCAATCTTTTATATGTGGTGGACACGGCGCCCCCAATGTATGTTCTTCAATATGGCTGATAGCCTATCATTCGCTCGCCCCCAATCGGTCTGACTCGAGCCGCCGCAGGATACAGTATGGGTATACAAAGGGCTCATTGCGGCGAGTACTTCGCCTCCCACTCCTCTATCGATAACGGCTCTGGGGCTATGATGACCGCGTGGTCTTCAGGTACTTCGAACCCTTCAAAAGTGCGTTCGAAGGCTTCTTCCTCGCTCTCACCCTCACGGACAAGAACTACGGAGGGAAGACCAGCGCGCTGCTTTGCGCGCCGCGCCTTTTCTAAGTTGCGAATCCGATTTCTAAGCGACATTTTTAGCCTCTTCCAATGCAGCTATTCGCTCCTCCAGGTCCCCATGCTCTTCGAGGCGAGCCTGTTGTTCCAGTAGCCCCATTACCGCACGAGCAGACTCCACGGGGAGATGCCCCCCTGACACTAAAGCTATGACCGAGCGCCCCTGCTCCGCCAAGGATTTCCCTTCGAATACGGGTGAATCCGCGGTCGCACGGGCGTTAGGGATCAATTTATCGAGACACGCTTTTAGCATGACCGAATCTCCTTGCAGCGCCATTTCGACGGCTTTCGCGGCCAGCTCGGGGGCACTCGGCTCCAGAAGATCGCGGACCCGCATACGGCGGTCCGTGATACCTTTGGGCCGCCCCTCCGGATTTCCACTTTGGCCTTTCTCAAACGGCATCTGAATCCCATTGATCTGTTGACTGATCTAAACAACCTTAAGATTATCAAAGAGATAACTATAAAACACGCCTTTATACTCTTCACGACACGGCCCAACTCGCCGCCCCCCCCCTGTACTCCAAAGGCGCCAAATTTCAACGCTTTACCGGAACGAGAAACCGAGCCTTAAAGTCAGCTTTGCGAGCCTCAGGGCTATCTCCTTCTACACCTTCGCAGCGATGAGCCGCATGCGCATCCCAGCCCAACGGCCATCGCTTGAAGTTATACGTTTGGCATGCGGGGCACACCATGTGCTCGCGTAGACTGGTACTGATGGGCTCGGAGACAGGTTTTGCTTTAGCAGTCTTTTCCTCGTTAGTAGGCCTAAACTTGCTCGCCTCTACCCTAGGCGCCCAAATAACATCGTGTGGAGGAACCCCATAGGCTTGTCGACGTGGTTCAGGTAGCGCTGCGACCCATGCAGCTAAAAATGCGTCCAACTGATCATGCCGTGCTCCATGACCGACCTCCCCCAATTGGGGGCCGAAGTCTTCGGGCCAGCCTGTATGAACTGCGGCTACCATCCGCTGGTATTCGACAGCACCTGGTTTGGATTTGTGAGTATCACCCGCCTCCAATAGTCGAACCGTCAATTGGGGATACACCTCAAGGCAGGGAGCGATTTCTTCCAGCTGACGGAACAACTCGAAACCGTAGATCATCCAAAGCTGATTCGCATGGGGGATTCGAGACTCAGCACCGCCAGACTCGATGTGCATCCTTGCCTTGGCTAATATTTGCACAACCTGTACGTCGACAGGTGTTGGTATACAACTAATACCCGCTCGATCTAGTGCCACCTCGCACTGGCGACGTCCTTGCACGGCCAGTGCTGGGGCACGAGGAGCATCTATGGCTATTCGAGCAATTGGTGCACTGTAGTAGCGGCTGATCTCTTGGAGATAACAGCTAACCTCATTGGCGAATTCACAAACCGCTACAGGATCAAGAGCACCGATGTTTCCGGAACCAATGGGTGGAACAATATCGAGCGATCGGAGCGGTAGTGGAAGACACTGTTCCTCACGCCACTGGCAGGCCACTACAGGAAGGCGTTTCTTCTTAGCAATCGCCAGATCAATGCCTATGTAGAGGGGGGAATCAATTCCCATTGGATGACATCCGGATTGTCTTAGTAGTCTGCCGGACAATATAGCACCTGGCTAAACATTGCTCGAACTGACCCTATCGAGGGTACAAATTAGGGAACAACACGCCCCTCTTTTGTACACTTTCCCACTCTTCTTGACTCATAGGAAGTTACGCTATATCTTTGTTTTCAATGGTGTTTCGAAGAGTACCGCAGAGCACCAAAGTGCACTTGAGGGGCCTGTTAATCATTGGGTCGCTGGTTCGAGCCCAGCAGGCGGAGCCATATACAAAAAAGCCCGCAGAGTCGAAGATTCTGCGGGCTTTTTTGTGCCTGCCTGAAATCCACGCAATCCTGTTGCATTGATCTCTCTTCGCCCTGCTCACGCGATCTTTCCCCAACCTGCGTCACGAATCCCACTCGCGATAAATCTTCACGTATGTTCTGTAGGGTGTATTCTTTACCCCCATAAAAATTGTGACTATATTAAAGAGGCTACTAAAAAATTTGCACAGCTCGGGGAGGTGTTATGTTCGTAAAGCGAAAAGCGGAATTTCTCAAGGCAGCCGTGCCCATGTTGACCGGTCTTTGCCTGACGACCTTCGGTAGTCCAGTCAATGCGGTCACCATTATCCCCGAGAAGAGCGGCCTGAGCGGTTACGTCAATGTCGGCGCTGGCGTACTCGATATAGAGAGCAACATGATAGCCAAGCTCGCGCGTGGCATCGTGGACGTTGGCGATGCGGTCACCGATGACATCAGCGGTGAGCCGGACAATGAAAGCGCCGTCGTTCCCATGTTGAACTTCGAACTGTCCTACACCTTCGCCTCGACCCGCACACAGATTTACGCGGGCAACCTGCTGGAAGATTTCCTGACCTTCGACCTCTCAGCCCTTGCGGGCGTTCGCCAGGATGCCGGTGGCGCCGGAATCTTCGGTCTCGCCCTGGTTTCGACCAGCCTGGCGGCCGATGTCTGGGAAGACCCCTACCAGACTGACGTAAAGCGACGGGATACCGAACGCACAGGAGAAGGCTACCGGCTCACCTGGGAACGTATGTTCGGCAGCGGCTTCGAGATGGAATATTCCAGCAAGTCCATCGATATCGACAACGAACGCAGCGGGCAAGGCCTGGGACTGAGTACGGGCCAGCGCAAGCTGCTGGACCGCAATGGCGATTTGAACCAGTTCAAGGTGAGCTACGAGGCAAAGCTCGGCGAAGGCAGGCACATCCTTACCCCGTCCCTGGAGTTTCGTGAGGCAGACCTCGACGGTGGCGCCATGGCCAGCGACGGCTACGGGGCGAGCCTGAACTATATCTACCTGCACAATCCACGCTGGCGATGGGTATTCAACGTCGCTTACCAGGATATGGAATACGATCGTAGCAACCCGGTTTACGGTGAGCGCGACGATGCGCAGCGCTTCGGTGCATCTGCCACGGTGTTCTATTCAGCTCCGTTTGGCTGGGAACCCTGGGCGCTGAACCTGACGGCGGGTTACTTCACCGAGGACCACGACATCGAGTTCTATGACGCTTCCGTTACCGCTTTTACCGTGGGCTTGTTCCGGCGGTTCTGATTCAGCCCCTGGTGCCGAAGCCCAAAACCGTCAAACCTTGACCCTGATCAATGCAGGCTCTGTTCATTTTGACGTAAATAGCTACACGATAGAACATTAAAAACTGCCGGGGGATGATGCGATACCGGCCTGTTCCGAAGGATTGGCACATATGGCGAGGATTCGGACCCCAACCCTGTTATTGCACTGTCATTTTTCGGCGGTATTGCGCCCCTGTACGCCGAAAGCTGGGGGCCCGTATCCGGCCGCCAGACCCTGCACTACCTGGAGTCGCCTGACGACTTCGACCCGGATTACCAGTTACGCTTCACCGTGTCGTCCGTAGTGGCACTGCCCTGGTAGCCTGAAACGGGTCATGACCAGAAAGGACAAGAAAAATGCATCGGTCTACTGACAACATTCGACAAGCACGGACCATGTTTCTCGTTCCGGATATCGGCCTGATAGCCGGTTCGCGAACGCCCGTCGCGACACACCGGTCGCTGTCGGGAATTCCGTACGTGCCGAGTCGGACCACATGTTCTGCGCCACCCAGGGGGCTTGCATCGCGCGAGTCGGTCCATTGACCCATTCCAGGGTACGAGTTTACTGGAAGAATACATATGCACATCGCGAGCCCGGACAAAACCATTCCCCGTCCACTGGTGACCCGGGGAGCACGCCCATACCTGATTTTCCGGTAACCACCGGCAGAGGCTAAACAGCAAGGGAGAAAGAAATGGAAAATGTTTGCCGCATCGCGCTCGGAGCACTGCTGCTCAACCTGTGCGCCTGTTCTGGCCAGGAGCCCCCACCCCTCGCACCGAGCGAGTCTCCGGCTCCGGTTGCTGCACAATCGATGCCGAAGCCGGACGCCCTGGACGACAGCCAGATCGACGCCATCGTGCGACACTCCTACCCCTTCGTGGCGATGTACAACGTCAACAACAAGTTCGCCCTGAAACAGGGCTGGAACAATTGCGTGGCGGATACGGTACTCAAGGACGCCACCATGACCGATATCGCGCGGCCGAACAACGATACCCTGTACATTTCGTGCATGCTAGACCTGCGCGCGGAACCCGTAATAATCGAGTTTCCGGCTTTCGAGTCAAAGTACGTATCCCTGATGGTTACCGGCTATGACCACTACGTGAACGTACCTCTTTCGGTGACCAAGGGTGATTTCCATACACCGGGTAAAGTGCTTTTTTACACCTCGCGCACGGCGGGATACGAGGGTGCACCGGTTGACGGAATTGACCAAAATTTCGAGATGACGGGCGATTTTGTTTCCGCTGTATTCCGGGTGATGCCCCACGCGAATGAACCCGAGCGATTCGCGCGTATTATCGAGCAGATGAAATCGGTAGAGGCACGTGGCCTCAGTGAGTTCAAGGGTGATCCAGCGAAACCCCTGCAAGATCCCGGTTTTCCCCAGGTGGGCCAGACCGATTCCGATGTCTACGCCAACAATTTCCCCCAGGTGCTGCAATTTGCGATCAACCATTCGACGCTCGACCCCAACGATCCGGTGGACCAGCAATTGCTCGCCGCGCTGGCACCCATGGGCATAGCACCGGGTAATCCATACGATCCGGTTCAGATCCATGGCTATGACGGCACTCGCTTTCGGAATATAGCTGACAAGATCAGGCAGGAAGAGTTTTCCAGAATGCTCGATGGGAATTCCATGAACGCGCTGCTTCCCCGGATGTTCAGGACGCGGGGACACATCGATGCGGATACGCTGCTGTTCCAGTCTGTAGTCGGCCCGATTGGGCTGCCCGCCTCAGAGGCGGTCTACCCCGCGATCCTGACCGACGACGGTGAGGTGATGAATGCCCTGAATGACTACGTCATACAGATGGCCAGGGACCAACTCCCGCCCGCCAGGGCATTCTGGTCAGTTACCCTCTACGACTCCGCCAACGGCTTCTTTATTCCCAACGAACGCAAGAAATACAGCGTGGGTGAAAATGGCGGTATGAAACTGGATGCCGAGGGTGGGATTACCATCCATATCGCGGCAGAGAAGCCCGAGGGTGTGCCAGAAAAAAACTGGCTGCCCATCGTACGCAAGGATCAGGACCTGGACGTCATTATGCGTATTTACGACCCCGATCTCGACGCATTTGCCCATTACGAGTTGCCTAAAGCGCAGAAAATCAGCGAGTAAAACCAACGCTAAAACGTGAGGATAGCGACAATGAATAAGACCCTGGTCGGTGGACTACTCGTGGCACTGGCGATGCCTTGCAGCGCACAGGCGAACGACAGTTGGGATTTCAGACTCAGCCCCTACATCTGGTTTGCCGGTGTCGATGGTGACGTCGCTACCATTCCCGGTCTTCCCGACGTGCCGATCGATATCAGCCCCAGTGACGCCTTCGACGACAATGAAGCCAGCTACATGCTGATCCTTACCGGCCAAAAAGGACGGCACGGTTTCCTGATGGACTTTCTTTACACCGATACCCAGTCCGATGAAGACCTGGTAAAGCAGATTGACCTCAAGTTAAAGTCGATTTCGCAAAATACGCTGTTCTCACTCGCCTATTACTACGAAATCTATAACCGCAACGGCGCGAACCTGGATACGTTTATCGGTGCCCGTTACTGGGATGTCGACACGACGCTCAAGTTCAGCGGCGGCCTCGGTCAGCTAGCCGGGCAACGCATCGAAAGCCAGGAAGACTGGATCGATCCTTTTGTCGGCATGAAAGGCCGCACGCCACTGGGGGATTCCCGCTTCTACCTTACCGGCTGGGCGGGGCTGGGTGGATTCGGCGTGAGTTCCGAGATGTTCTACGACGCCTCGATCAATCTCGGCTACCAGTGGAGTGACGCCATTGGGACCACTGTCGGTTACCGGATTTTCGACGTGGACTACGACAACAGTGGCTTTGTCTACGACGTTGAACAGTACGGTTTCATTCTCGGGCTTACCTGGAGTTTCTAGCGGAGGCATTTTCAATGAAGACACAGCTTGCAGCGGTTTTTCTTGGCGCGACAGTTGTACTTGTCGCACCAGCGTTTTCCCGAGATTATGCCGGCTACGGCGAGGAACCTTCCGCCGATAGCCACCTGGGCGAAGCCGAATATTCTCCCTACCTCAACGATGGCTACCCACAGCAGGTGTTCTGGGGGGACACCCACGTTCACACCGCCTATTCCACGGACGCCGGCATGGTAGGCAACATCCTCGGGCCGGAGGAAGCCTACCGTTTTGCCCGTGGGGAGCTGGTGGTCGCCAGCAACGGAGTCCGCGCCCGCCTGCAGCGGCCGCTGGACTTCATCGTCGTCTCCGACCACTCGGAGAACCTGGGACTCGCCCCGATGATCGCCGAGAGAAACCCGGAACTGCTGAAAACAGACTTCGGTCGGCAGATTTCCTCGCTGGTTTATGCAGGCCGCTACGGCGACGCCTACGCCCTCTGGGGCCAGGGCATGACCGTGCGCAAGGATCCGCTGGCGGGGAACGACGCACTTACCCGCACAGCGTGGGAGCGCCTGACCAGCGCCGCGGAAAAATACAACCAGCCCGGGGTGTTCAGCGCGATAATCGGTTTCGAGTGGACCTCGAGTCCCGGCGGCAACAACCTCCACCGCAATGTGCTGTTTCGCGACGGCAAGCACCTGGCCGACCAGGTGATTCCGATATCCAATTACGATACGACAGACCCGGAAGACCTGTGGCAGTGGATGGCTGACTATGAGAGCCGGACAGGGGGACACCTGCTGGCCATCCCCCACAACGGCAACCTGTCAAACGGCCTGATGTTCGATGACAGGACCCAGAGCGGCAAACGCCTTAGCAAGGACTACGCGCAGCGCCGGATGCGCTGGGAGCCGGTAATGGAAGTGACACAGATCAAGGGCGATGGCGAGACGCACCCCGCCCTCTCTCCCAGCGATGAGTTTGCCGACTATGGCACCTGGGACAAGGGCAGTTTCGGGCCGCAGCCGAAGACGCCTGAGATGCTGCCCCGCGAGTATGCGCGCGAAGCCCTGAAGCGCGGCCTGCAATACGAGCAGAAGCTGGGCGCCAACCCCTTCAAGTTCGGCATGCTTGGCTCCACGGACACCCATACCTCACTGGCGACCACCCAGGAGGACAATTTCTTTGGCAAGGCGACACCTGTTGAGCCGGACAAGGAGCCGGCCCGTTTCGAGGAAATAATAACCGGATACCTGCAGGAACCAGGCGGTCCCGACATTACCATCCGCCACGTCAAATCACTGGCGGCGGGCCTGGCCGGCGTCTGGGCGAAGGAGAATACCCGGGAGAGCATCTGGGATGCCCTCGCCCGCAAGGAAGTCTACGCCACCACAGGTACCCGGATAACGGTGCGCGTGTTTGGCGGCTGGGATTTCAGCGAAGCCGATGTGCAGCGGCCGGATTTTGCCGAAGCGGGCTACCAGCGCGGTGTGCCCATGGGTGGTGACCTCAAGTCCGCACCCGAGGGCAAATCGCCGGTCCTGGTGATCCGCGCACTGCGCGACCTCGACGGTGCCAATCTCGATCGGGTGGAGGTGATCAAGGGCTGGATGGACGGCAAGGGCGAATTGCACGAGCGCGTCTACGACGCCTCCTGTTCAGACGACCGGGTGATCACCGACGAAGGTCGCTGTGAACAGGCAGTAGGCAATACCGTGGATGTCGCCAACGCAACCTATACCAACAGCATTGGCGACGCCTTGATGCTCGCCTACTGGCAGGACCCGGACTTCGATCCCGCAGAACGCGCGTTTTACTATGTGCGGGTACTGGAAATACCCACGCCCAACTGGACCACCTACGACGCGGCCTTTTTCGGTGTGGATTTACCTGAGGGCATACCGCCCACGCAACAGGAACGGGCTTACACTTCGCCGATCTGGTACACACCCTAAACGATGATCAGAACGCGGGTTGTAATCCTCGTACTGCTGTGTCTGGCACTGCTGGCGGGCTGCGCCTCGACACCAGAGCGTCACCCGGTTCCCACGGGGCGGGAGCAGGATGCAATGATCCCCGGCATTCCCCATGCCCGGATCATGGATGTCATGGGGGACGAGGAAATCTACAACCGCCTGTCCCATATCCTGGCGCAAAAGCGGGCGGCAGGCGTTCCCGATGATGCGCCGGCGGCAATCCTTGCGCTCTCCGGTGGCGGGGCCAACGGCGCTTTCGGTGCCGGTCTGCTGGTGGGGTGGACACAGGAGGGGTCGAGGCCGGACTTCGACGTGGTCACCGGCATCAGTACCGGCGCCCTGATGGCCCCCTTCGCGTTCCTCGGCAGTGATTACGATCCGGTACTGGAAAAACTCTACACCGGCACCAGTACCAGTGACATCCTCGAGAAACGTTCCGCATTGGCGGCACTGCGCGGTGACGCGGTTTCCGATTCTGCCCCGCTGCGCGCCCAGGTCGCCTCGCTGGTGGATAAAAAGTTGATGGCGAAAATTGCGGTACAACACCTGCGAGGGCGGCGGTTGCTGGTCGGCACCACCAACCTCGACGCTGGCCGGGGTATTCTCTGGGACCTGGGGGAAATTGCCGCCAGCGGCCAGCCCGGGGCACTGCAGTTGTTGCGGGACATTCTCGTCGCATCGGCATCGATCCCCGTCGCATTTCCCCCCGTCTATTTCAGTGTGCAGGTCGATGGACAGACCTACACCGAAATGCACGTGGACGGCGGCATAGCCGCACAGGCCTTTATTTATCCCCTGTGGATGGAACTGGGCAAGCTGTCCCGGGAGGAAGGCCTCAGGCGCGAGCGCAGTTTGTACGTGATTCGCAATTCGACACTGCAGGCCAGTTCTGTCGTGGTCAATCCCAGCCTGACCGCGATAGCCGGACGCGCCATGGCCATGCTGATCAAACAGCAGGGGCTGGGCGACCTGTTGCGTATTTTCACCACCGCCCATCGCGACAACCTCGACTTTCACCTGGCCTATATCCCCCAGGATGTCCAGAACACGTCCAGTGAACCCTTCGATCCGGTGTATATGCAATCACTCTTTGCACTTGGCAGGACGATGGCGCTGGAGGGCAACGCCTGGGATCACACGTTAACCAGTGAGCACAACCCATGACAGGAAATTCCCGGAGGCGGAAATGACCTTTTTCAGCAGAACGTTCAACGGCGCGGCACTCTCCCTGCTGCTGGTCTGCACGGTAGCGTCATCCCCCGCACTGGCCCAGCGTGCCGGACAGAGCGTGACCGTGCAGTACGGGGTGGTACAGGGCGGGCGTGAAATAGACCTGAAAAGCGGCGCGGTGCCCGCTGGTGCGGTTGTCGGCGGCTCCCTCGGCCTGCTGTCCGCGAAAGGCAAGTCGTCCAGCAAAAAGGCGCGCAACGCGATCATTGGCGGTATCGCCGGCAGTGCGATTGCAAGCGGGGCACAGGGCAGCACCCGCGGCATGCTCTACGAAGTGGATCTCGGCTCGGCTGGCCTGATCCAGGTGGTGACCGACCAGCGTGAAATACGCGGCGGGGACTGCGTGGCGGTAGAAAAGGCGGGAGACACTGCCAACCTGCGCAGGGTTACGCCGGCGTACTGCAAGACAGAAAACGCCAGTGCAATCGCCGAGGTTGCCGGGGAGTCGCGCCAGGAAGCCGAGGAATGCCTGGCGGCCAAGCAGCAACTGGTGGACGCGGCGACCGTCGAGGCTGTTCAGCTTGCCAGAACCAAGATTGAACTGTTATGCGATGACTGAACGCCACTATTTCCCTGCTGAACCCGGCTGCTGCTCGTGATGTGTCAGCGCCTGGCGATTGCCCTGCTGATGGCTGCAGGACTCCACGTGACCGATGTCACCGCTCGCCCCTACCCCGGCTTTTCCGGGCTGGCCGCAACTGCCGACAGTGCCGCTACCGCGGGCAATAACCCGGCCGGTAGTACCCGCCTGGAGAAACGCGCAATCGAAGTTGAAGCCATGTGGTTTCGCAGCGAGTCCAAGTGGGAAAGCGGCTTCGAGGAAAGTGGTGATCCTTCCACCTCGAAGAGTTCCAGCGATACCGTGGTACCGCGCATCTTCTACGTGGAACCCATCAACGAAAATACTGCATTTTCCTTCACGGTTCTCGGCGCGGGATTTTCCGATGACCTGGGCGACTGGCCCGGGCGCTATTTTCTGCGGGAGTATGACGCCCTGTATATCAGCGCGCTGCCCAGCCTCGCCCGGCGCCTGAATGACAAATGGTCGGTGGCTGGCAGCGTTGCGATAACCTACGCCAGCTATGAACAGGAACGGGCCGTGGCCAATCTCTTTGACCCGGGCTATGGCGATGGCAAATCACGCATCGAAACCGACAGTGTGGAATTCGGCTTTGGCCTTTCCGCGCTGTATGAGATGGATGCAGCGACACGCCTGGGAATTGCCTGGTCCTCGCAGATTGACGCCACCCAGGAAGGCAAGAACAGACTCTCGGGGCTGGGGCCGAGGACCGAGGAAGTGATGCGCAACCTGGGTGTGCTGGGAGCCGATATCGAGGTACAGAGCCAGTCGCCGCAGTCTGTCCTGCTCGGCCTGTATCACGAATTTTCCAATCGCCATGCGGTGACCATAGACGGAGCGTGGATCGACTTCAGCGAATTCCGCCTTTCCGAATTCTACTTCAACGGCCAGGGATTTCTTGCTTCAGAGCAGAAGTTCAAGGATATCCTCGCCCTCGCTGTCAGCTACTCCTGGCCGGTCGCGGAGCGCTGGATGCTGGGTATTGGCGGCATGGTCACCAGCCAGATGATTGATGACGAGGAGCGCACCATGTCGCTGCGACTGGACTCGATCGCGTCGCTGGGCGTTGCCGCCGAATGGCAATGGAAGCCGGATTATTGCATCGAGGCTTCACTCAGTTATATGGATTTTGGTGACTCACCGGTAAGCACGGAGCCGATACCGGGGCTCGGTACATTCAGTGGTAAATATGTCAGTCGCGCTACCTACCTGCTACAGGTCAGCCTGAAGTATGGCGGTTAATGGCGTAGTGTCTCCCCTTGCCTGAAGCCCATGGGATTCAGTCGGTCACCTTTCCGCGCAGCGACTTGATGTTCCCGCGATGGGTCTTGCTGTCCATCCGCCGGGCTTTCGCCGCCCTGCTCGGCCTTGTCGCTCGCCGGGTTTTGGCGACGACGGTAACTTTCCTCACCAGGTCCGCGAGACGCCGCAGTCCATCGTCGCGGTTTTTTTCCTGGGTGCGAAATTGCTGCGCCTTGATGACAATCACCCCGTCCTTGCTGATCCGCTGGTCGCGCAACGCCAGCAGGCGTTCCTTGTAGAGCGCGGGGAGCGACGATGAACTGATATCAAAGCGCAGGTGCAAGGCAGAGGAGACCTTGTTCACATTCTGCCCGCCGGCGCCCTGGGCACGGATAGCGGTGATTTCGATCTCGCGTTCAGGAATCGACAATGTGGGGGTAACGATCAGGTCCGGCATTTCCAGGATCTACTTTATTGCGGGTTTTCGGCAAGGGTCTGTACTCTCATGGCACGAGAACTTTACTCGCGCTCTACTGGCGCCCGCGCGCCATTTACCCTGACGCCGGTGTCGGCTAGAGTGAAACTTGGCTTTTCAATCGCCGTGGCTTCCCCCGGGAGGCACGCAACACCATAACAACAGGCGAACTACGTGAAAATAGGAACTTCAGCGAACTACCCCTGGTTTGGCCCCGCCTTTACCGAGCTTGCCCAGCATACCGAAGCCCTGGGCTTCGAGTCCATGTGGACCGGGGAACACATCGTCATTCCCGCCAACATCGCCGATCCCCAGCGCTACGGTGTTCCGCTGCCGGAGAACTATCGGCATATGCCCGACCCCTTCGTGACCATGGCGGCTGCTGCGGCGGTCACCGAGACCCTCGTATTTGGCATGGATATCTGCCTGGTCAGCCAGCGCAATCCACTGGTGCTGGCCAAGGAGGTCGCAACACTCGACCGGATCGCACGGGGTCGCTTCGTACTGGGTGTGGGCCACGGCTGGATCGAGGAAGAATCGGAGATCATGGGCGCGCCCTACCGGCTGCGGGTAAAAATGGCCACCGAAGCCGTGCAGGCGCTGAAAACCCTCTGGACGGAGGAGGTGGCGTCATTCAGCGGCGACTACTACAACTTCCCGCCCCTGCACTCCAACCCCAAGCCCTGGCAGAAACCCCATCCGCCGGTACTGCTCGGTTCCGGCAACGACAAGACCGAC
Source organism: Haliea sp. E17 (assembly GCF_048323675.1). Lineage (NCBI taxonomy): Bacteria > Pseudomonadati > Pseudomonadota > Gammaproteobacteria > Cellvibrionales > Halieaceae > Haliea > Haliea sp. E17. The sequence goes on along the minus strand of NZ_JBLWFK010000002.1, from coordinate 451,946 downwards.
AATACCCGCGCCCTGAAGCGGGTGGCCGCCATCGCCGACGGCTGGTTACCCTCGATGCTCAGCCCGCTGCAGGTTCGCGAACAATTGGCCCAGTTGCGCGAGTATTGCGCGCAAGCGGGTCGTGACGCCAGTGCCATGGACATCAGCCTGCTGGTTCCGGCAGCCTATATCAACATCGGCGAACGCCCGCCCTGGGCGCTGGAAACCAGCCTCGGCGATGCCCGCGACCTGCTGCCTGCCTATGCCGAGGCGGGAGTAACACGCCTTATCCTGGGCCTCGACGACATGACCGACGACACCGCGTTCAAGCGTATCGAGCAGGCGGCCGTCGCGCTTACCCTGGTGTGAGAACCGGGGGCCTGGCGCTGCAGGCAGCCCCTCCCCCTGACTAGGGAATGTGCATACCGGTCAAGGCAGGTGGTGCCTGCTTCATTTCATTGCGCAGGCGCTTCAGCAGCAGTGAGCATTTCATCGGTTTGCTGAACAGCCAGCCCTGGGCGTAATCCACGCCATATTCCAGCAGCGCGGCGCGCTGTGCTTCAGTTTCGACCCCCTCGGCAATCATCTGCAGTTTCAGGCTCTTTGCCATTTCAATGATATGCAGGAGAACAGTACTGGTCGCGACACTGGCGTCCGCCTCTATAGAGTCGACAAAGAACTTGTCGATTTTCAGGTAGTCGAGATCGAAGGTCTCGAGGTAGGAAAGGCTGGAATACCCGGTGCCGAAATCGTCGACCGCGACCGGAATGCCCTCTTCCCGCAGTCGGTGAATGATGTCGATCGCCTGATCTGGCCGGGTCAGGCCACGTTCAGTGACTTCCGCGAACAACTGGCCGGGGCGGGCCCTGCAGCTGCGCATCAGTTGCTGCAGGCGGGGGACCACCGCGGGATCGTGAATATCGGAGGCGGCGAGGTTGAGTGAGAGGTGAAAGGTATCGTGGAGCGCGAACAGTTTGCGCGCATCCTGTTCCACCAGTTCGAACAGCCGCTCGGTCATCAGGTGGATCAGCCCGGACTCCTCTGCCACCGCCATGAACACTTCCGGGCTGATCACTTCGCCGTTGGAGCGGCGCCAGCGCATCAGGGCCTCCGCGCCTGTCCAGCGCCCGGTTTTCAGGTCGATGATGGGCTGGTAGACGAGGTAGAACTCGCCACGTCGCAGGCCCGATTTGATCGCCTGCGGCATCGCCAGCTGGTGGCGGGAGAGAAAGGCGATAGCCCAGATCAGGACAGCACCGGCAATCAGGCCGATGGGCAGCAGGTAGGCCAGCAATTCCTGGGAATAGGCCTGCAGGTAGGTCGTCGGCCGGGCGGCAACCGCGATCAGCCCGAAGTCCACGGACCGGGCGATGGCGACAATATAGTTGTCCTCGACAAAACTGGCGGAGGTTCCGGGTTCCGGGAGGTGTGACTGCCAGTCCAGGCCAATAGCGCCATTCTCGAACAGGGAACGTTCGCGACCAATGCCGTAGACCGCCACCAGGATGTCTTCGCTGTCGGCGACGGCTTCCAGGGGTTGCTGCGCCTGGATAATGCCGGAGATACCGCCCTGTTCGAAAACCACGAATTCCATATCGCCGATACGCGGGATAAAAACATCGCTGCGGACCATGAGCGGCGGCGACAGGGGCAGAACATAGTCCGCTGTGCCCATGTCGAACGTGCGCCCGGGAATGTTCAGGGAGGAGCACAGCAACTGGTTGTTTTCAACGTAGCCGAGAGCCTTGATGTCCCGGGCCGAAAGCGACGCGTACTCCATCAGGTCGAGATTTTCTGGATCGCAGGGATTTCCCACCATCAGCGGTGACAACCGGGTTACCAGGTCGGTAAAGCTGGTGACGACCGTCTCTGACTTTGCCAGCACCTCCGATGCGTAGACCAGCGAGCGCTCCTGCTCGGCTTCCATCCCCTGCTGCTGGGCAAACCAGAATACGAAGGCCGTGGGGACGGCAAAGCCGAGCACGGCAATCAGCAAGGTAAGCAGCAGCGAGTTCAGTTTGACCATGGGCTGGAAACGGGAAAATGGACCCGTAGGATACGCCGGAAGCACCCGGGCGCACCATAACCCTGAAGTGTCGCCAGAAACGGTGGCGGCACAAAGCCCGGGATTACCGGGCCGATGTCGGCTTGCCTAAACACGAGGGTCTCTTCTATTCTGACCCGGTAAGATTCCATACCCGAGGGACCAACAAATGGCCAAGGACTTCAACGCCCTGAGTATCGTCAGCCGCTGGCTGTTTGCCCTGTTACTGGTGCTCGGCACCTACAACCCCACGGCTTACTGCTACGTGTCCTGGGTGATGCATACCGAGTTTGGTCCGATACCGGCACTGGTCGGGGTTGTCCTGCTCATCGGCTGGATCATCTTCCTGCGCGCGACATTTCTCTCCCTCGGCTGGCTGGGCATTATCCTCGGGGCGGTATTTTTTGCCTGTGTGGTCTGGTTGCTGGTGGATATTGGCTGGCTCAGCCTGGATTCCAGCAGCACGATGAGCTGGGTAGTACTGATACTCATATCGCTGATACTGGGTGTGGGAATGTCCTGGTCGCATATCCGCCGGCGCCTGTCCGGGCAGGTCGATGTGGACGATATCGAGGACTGACCTCAGGAGGATTTTTCGGGGAACAGTTCCTTGACGTTGGACACCGCACGGGCGGGCGCGCGGGGCACCTCGCCGATCTCTGACTGGCGGTTCCAGATATGGTCGTGGCGAACCTCGTGGTCGCTGAAGCCGCTGACCGCCTTGCGCAGTACCGAGGTAATGCCGACACAATCCAGGGCATCGCAGTAGTGCATCAGGTCGGTGACATAGCTGTGGATCTGGCCGTAGCTGAGACACTCTTCCTCGGCGCGCATGATCATCGGGTGTCCCGTGCCGGCCACGTTACTGCCGAGCAGTAATTCCTCGTAGAGCTTTTCACCGGGCCGCAGGCCGATGAACTCGATGTCGATGTGCTCGCCGACATGGGAGTCGTGGTCGGTTTCGTAGCCGCTGAGGCGGATCATGCGCCGCGCCAGGTCGACGATGCGCACCGGTTCACCCATGTCCAGCACGAAAACATCGCCGCCGGTCCCCATGGCACTGGCCTGCAATACCAGCTGGGCGGCTTCCTTGATGCTCATGAAATAGCGGGTGACTTCGGGGTGGGTCACGGTGACCGGGCCGCCGTTCTCGATCTGTTCGCGGAACAGGGGAACCACCGAGCCGGACGAACCCAGCACATTGCCAAAGCGCACCATGCAGAAGCGGGTCTTGGTATCGCGCTGGGCGAGGCCCTGCAGGATCATCTCCGCGAAGCGCTTGGATGCGCCCATGATGTTGGTGGGCCGGACTGCCTTGTCGGTAGACACCAGGACGAAGGTCGCCACACCGGCCTTGCGCGCCGCCTGGGCGGAATACCAGGTGCCGAAAACATTGTTGGCGACGCCCTCGGCCACGTTGTACTCAACCATCGGCACGTGCTTGTAGGCGGCCGCGTGGTAGACCGTGTCCACCCGGAAGGTGCGGAAAATACTCTCCAGGCGACGCCCGTCCTGTACCGAACCGAGCAGCGCCACCATCTTGAAATCGAGGTTGGCTGGGCTCATCAGCTCGCGCAGTTCGCGCTCGACGTTGTACAGCGCGTACTCGCTGTTATCGAGCAGGATCAGTTCACTGGGGCTGGAGAGCACGATCTGCCGGCACAGCTCGGAACCGATGGAGCCACCTGCCCCGGTCACCATCACCACCTTGCCGGTGATACAGCGATCGATCAGTTCGGGGTGCGGAGGGACAGGGTCGCGACCCAGCAGGTCGTCGAGGTCGATATCCTGGATCTGGTTGACGCTGGCCTCCCCGGTCACCAGTTCGGTAATCCGCGGGACGGTGCGCACATAGACGGGCAGGCCGACCAGCGAGTTGATGATCTCCTTGCGCCGCTCGGGAGATGCCGAGGGTACGGCGAGCAGCACCTGGGTAATGTCGTGCTGGGCGATCAGTTGTTCGATCTCTACCGGAGGCACCACCTGGAGCCCGTTGATCACCGAATAGTGCAGGCGCTGGTCGTCGTCGACGAAGGCCACCGCCCGGTACTGGTCCCCGTGGTTCAACGCTGTGAGGAGCTGCCTGCCGGATTCACCGGCGCCGTAGATCAGCACGTTCTCCGACATGGAGCGCAGCTTGGCCTGATAGTAGGCGCGCACGCTCAGGCGCATGCCGCCGATTCCCAGCAGGGCGATACCCCAGTAGATAAAGGGCATCGACCGGGGCACCTGGGCCTGGGTGAAGAAAATGGTGGCGCCGAGAATCAGGGTCGAGTAACTGACGGCAGTAATGACCGCCCAGATGGCCTGCTGGCCCATGAAGCGGATGACCGCGCGATAGAGTCCGAGGCGCAGGAAAATAAATGCGCTGACAATGACCGTGAACCCGGCGCAGAAAATTTCCACAGGGCCGAAGAGGAAGTCGGTACTGCCATAGCGGAAGGCCACTGCCGCCCAGATAGCAAAGGCGACGAAGCTCATGTCGATGGCGAGGAGGCAGGCCTGTTTGATGTTTCGGGGGAGCTGGATTATGCGTTCAAGACCGTCCCGCAGGCCTCCGATAATTCCGGAAACCGAGCGCGTCACTAAACGGCCACAAAAGTTCAGCAAGCCCCTTCCTCACTCTTCTGGTCTGATCGGGGCCACTGGAAAATGGAACTTTGTAGGTATTGCGGCCCAAGAATGATACTAGCCCAATCGCAGTGCTTTAGCCATGCCAGGCAGAAGCGGAATATATGCCAAAATTACCAAATAGGAACTTATCTCCGGAAAACTCGCCGCGAGCGTGGCGAGTGGCGCCAGCCAGATCAGGTGCAGCCCGAGCAGCAGGAAAACCACGGGGCGGTGCCCGCCGAAAACCCGGCTGAGCCGCTGGTAGGCGTGCAGGCGATGCGGGCTGGCTATGTCCTGGCCGGTGCACGCCCGCCAGAGCAAGGTTACGCTGGCATCAGTAATGAACCCCGCCAGCAGGATGAGCCAGCAGGCCAGCGGGAGAGCCCCCTGTCCGGCGCCCAGCAACGCCAGGGCACCGAGCAGGAACCCGGTGGACACGCTGCCGGCATCGCCCATGAACAGGCGGGCGGGTGGCCAGTTCCAGGCCAGGAAGCCCGCGTGCACCCCGGCAAGCGACAGGCAGGCCAGGGCATAACCCGCATCGCCCCCGCCCAGCAGCACCAGCAATGCGGCGGTGCCGGCCGCCAGGATGCACTGGGTTGCCGCCAGACCATCGATCCCGTCCATGAAATTGTACAGGTTGACCAGCCAGAGCAGGCCGACCAGCAGCAGTGGCGACGCCCACCAGATGGCAGGCGGCCAGGTCCCAGGCGCGCCGAGCGCCAGCGGCAGCGCGAGCAGGCAGGCGAGCAGGTAAATCGCCAGCCGCACGCGTACCGGCAAACCCTGTATATCATCGACGACCCCGACGACGACGAGCCCCATGGCAATGGCGAGGAGCCACAGGTAGTTCCCGCCTATGTCCCAGCCTGTCAAAACTGCCACCAGGGCTGTTGCACACAGCGCCAGCATCATCGGCAGTCCCCCGCCGTGGGGTGTGGGGGTTGCGTGGGAACTGCGGTGATTGGGCTGGTCGAGAATGCGCCAGTGCAGTGCCGCGTAGCGGTAGGCGCCACAGGCCACAGCGGAGAGGCAGATCGCGATCAGTGGGAGGCTCAACATGCAGCGGCGCCGCCTGCAGCCAGCATCGCTTCAAAGGTTTGCTGCGGCACCCAGCCGAGCTGTTGCCGGGCGCGCTGGTTGCTGTAGAGCTCGGTGCCAAAAAGCTTCTGCCAGGTGGGCTCCGGGCCGGGCCGGAGAATATCGACGAGGCCCGCACCACCGCGCCAGGCCCATTGCGGCAGCCAGCTGTGCGCCCGCGCCTTGCCAGCGGCCATGCGCAGGGCGTCGTAGATGCGCCGGGTACTGTAGGATTCCCCGTCCGCGGCGATCAGCGTATGTACGCCGGGCCGGGCTTCGCGCTCCGCCAGTAACATCAGTTCTACCAGGTCGGCCAGCGCGACCATGGAGCGGGCGCCGAGAGCGGGAGGTCGCGGCAGGCCCGCTGCCACCAGGCGTCCGAGCAGGTGCAGGTTGCCCTTCGCCTGCGGCCCGTACACCAGTGCCGGGCGCAGAATGTAGACCGCCATACCTGTATCGGCAAAGGCCGCGCGCAGCGACTGCTCCGCCTGCCACTTGGACAGGCCGTAGGGCTCGTCGGGCCGAATGCAGTCATCTTCATCCCGGGGGGCGGCTGTGGCACTCTCCCCCATAGCCTTGACGCTGCTGAGAAAGATAAAACTGCGCACGCCCGCGTCCGCTGCCCGTGTGGCGAGTTCTATTACTGCCCGATGATTTACGGCGTCGTAAGCCTGTCCAGCAGCTGCCCGGTGGGCAATGCCCGCCAGGTGAAAAACCGTGTGTGCCTCGCGCAGGTGTCGCGCTGAGACTGATTCATTGGTGAGGTCGAGGGGAAGGATTCGCTGGCCGCTGGGCAGGCTGCCGCCACCCAGGCTGAAGGGCAGGAGTTCCCTGCCCTGCCCCGACAGGCGGGCGCAGAGTTGCTGTCCGATAAAACCGCTCGCGCCGGTTACCAGGGCTTTCATGCAATATAAACTTGGATTGGGGGCATAAGCCCCCAGATGATACGGATGCCGCGGCGTTATTCCAGTGTTATCCGGTCGCGGTTTTTTTCAACGGTAGCCAGGCCGATACCCCTGACCTCGGCGAGTTGCTCGACCGTGGTAAAGGGCCCATATTCCTCGCGGTATTTCACGATATCCTCGGCGCGGCTCAGGCCCACGCCTTTCAATGCTGTCGCCAGTGCCTTCGCATCGGCGACGTTGATGTTTACAACGCTGGCAGTTTCCTGGGCCGTTTCCGCGTAAACCGCCTGAACGGGCAGCAAACTGAGGCTGCAAAGCAATACGAGAACTGCGAACAGCCGGCCGCTGACAGTGCGCCCGGAATCCGCCTTGGTATTTACGAGTCGGTTTGTATTCATAGGTGATCTCCCTGATCAGTTAACTGCATCCTTGCAGGCATCCGTATCAGGGAGTCAGTTTAGCAGGCCGGATTGCGCCGGGAGCCGCTTGCCCGTATTTGATGCTATTGAACCTGCGAGAGTTCCGCGTGCACCCGCTGCAGTGCCGCCAGCGGGTCGGCCGCTGCCGTAATCGAGCGGCCGATCACCAGGTAGTCCGACCCCGCCGCCAGCGCGTCCGCCGGGGTGAGCACCCGGCGCTGGTCCCCGGCGCTGTCGCCAGCCAGGCGTATCCCCGGCGTGACCAGTGCGAAGCCGGCGCCCCGTTCAGCTTTCAGTCGGGTGGCCTCACGGGCCGAACAAACCACCCCATCCAGCCCGCTATCCGCGGTCAACCCGGCGAGGCGGCTGACCCGCTGTTCGAGGCTTTCCTCGCAACCGGTTTCCTGCAGGTCCTGTTCGGTCATGCTGGTCAGCACGGTAACGGCGATGAGCAGCGGCCTCTGCTGCAGGCCGGCCAGTGTTTCCGCGGCGGCCTCCATCATGCGCCGACCGCCCGAGGCATGGACATTCACCATCCACACGCCCAGGCCGGCGGCGGCGCGCACCGCACCAGCGACGGTGTTGGGTATATCGTGGAACTTGAGATCGAGAAAAATCTGGAACCCGCGGGACTGGATATCTTCCACCAGCGCCGGTCCGCAGCGGGTAAACAGTTCCTTGCCGATCTTGAGGCGGCAGAGTGCCGGGTCGAGCTGTTGTACAAGCTGCAGCGCCGGTTCGGCAGTGGGATAGTCGAGGGCGACGATCACCGGATTATCAGACATTGTTCCTCCACAAATTGCTGTGCGCCGACTATTCCATAGTCGTGCCACGTATATTCTTCAGGGTACCCCAGTAACGGCATCCGGGGCAGAACCAGTGCAACTGCCTGCCGGAAAAACCACAGTGGCTGCAGCGATAGGTCGGCCGTTGTTCGAGCAGGCGACGGACGAGCCCCTGCAGGCGCTGCAGTCCGGCGCGCTTTTCGCCCGCTGTGGCGCCGGCTTCGAGTTGCAGCAGTTTTTCGACACCGCGCAGGGACGGCAGGCGCTCCAGTTCGGTGACCAGGAAGCGGTAGGCCTCTTCCGGCCCGTCGGCCTGCTGCAGTGCCTCGGTCACCGCCAGCACCAGCGGTGGCGAGGGATGTTCGTCGAGGCAGTCCCGCAGGTAGACCCGCAGGGAGCGGCTGTCGCCGAGGGCCTGGTAACAGTCGCGCAGGGCCGGCACCGTTTCGTAGACGTAATCCGGGTCCTGGCGCTGCACCCGCCGCAGGGCCTTGATCGCCTGCCGGTATCGGCCGGACTGGCGTTCGACACTGCCCAGCAGGATCGAGGCACGCACACAGTCGGCGTCATATTCCAGCGCCAGTTGCAGCAATTCCCTGGCGGCATCGATGTCGCCCTTGTCCCGCTTGTCCTCGGCGAGTTCACAGTAATAGTGCGCGAGTATCACCGGAACCGCCTGCCCGGGTTCGTCGACTTCGACACCGGAACCGAGGAAGCCCTTGCGCGGGAGAAGCTTGCGGGCCACTTCGATGGCCTGGCCCCAGTCGCGCTCGCTCTGGTAGATCTCCAGCAGGTAGCGCCAGGCCTTGCGGCGCAATTCCCGGGATTCGGTGCCCAGGTCGAGCAACAGGCGCTCTGCCCGGTCGAGAAGTCCCGCGGAAATGTAGTCCCTGGCGAGTTCCAGGTGGGCCTGTTCAACCTGCGCCCGCGGCAGGCTCGGACGCGCCAACAGGTTCTGGTGCACCCGGATGGCGCGGGCCACCTCGCCGCGCTGGCGCAGCAACTTGCCGAGGGCGATATGGGTTTCGAGGGTATCGCTGTTGACTTCGAGGGCGTCGATAAAGGCGTCTATCGCGTTGTCGTGGCCGCCGTCGAGGAGGAAGCGAAAGCCGCGGTAGTACTCCCCCGGCAGTTCGGATTTATCATCGCGACTGCGGCGTCCGAGATACCAGCCAATGGCTACCGCAGCGAACAGCAGGCCGAATACGAGAAAATCATTCACCGCTTTGCAGGCCGGCAGTGCGCAGCCTGTCGACCTCCGCACGGGCCTGGTTCAGTTGCCGGCGGGTAGAACCCAGCGAGGTGCGCTGGCGCAGCAGGATCAGGCTGGAGGCCAGCAGGCCGAAGATACCGCCAAGGGCGAAGGCCAGCAGCAGCCAGAGTGCAAGGCTATGGGCTTCGAAGCGGTATACCAGGAGATCCAGGGGCACCAGCACTTCGTTCTGCACGGCGAACAGGACGCCGACTGAGAGCATCGCCAGCAGCACGACAAGAAGCAGGATTTTGCGCAAAAAAGTCATCGGGTGATCCGGGGCCGGGCGTTAATGGCAACCCGATCAACGCATCGGGCCGCCGCAGGCACTCGGGGGAAACTATAACCCCGCCTGCAGGCCCATGTTAACACGCTCGCGCAATTCTTTGCCCGGCTTGAAGTGCGGCACGAACTTGCCGCTCAGCTGGACGGCATCCCCGGTCTTGGGATTGCGACCGCGACGGGGCTCCCGGTAATGCAGTGAGAAGCTGCCAAAGCCACGAATCTCGATACGCTCGCCGCTGGCAAGTGCCTGCGCCATGTGTTCGAGGATGGTTTTTACCGCCAGTTCCACGTCCTTCGCCGACAATTGTGACTGCCGGGCGGCAATGGTCTCTATCAGTTCGCTCTTTGTCATTGGCTTATCGATTGTTTTTTCACCAGAGCTTATTTTTGCCCAACTTACCGAATCGCGCAAGTTATTATTTTATAACGGAAAAACTGGTCAATAACTGGGCGTATCGCACACAGTTCAGGGCTGGGTGCTCGGGCGGCCCTGGGACCCGCCTCCGAAGGATCCAGCGGCGCCCGGAGGCAGTAGCGGCCTCGCCCGGCAGGCCGCAGCCATGCGCCCGCAGCATTTCTTGCGGCAATAAAAAAGGCCCGCCGAGGCGGGCCTTTTCCACTGGCTACAGGGGGCGATTACTTCTCGCCCATCTGCGCCTTGATCAGGTCACCGATGGTGCCCGGAGAAGCAGCTTCGTCCTGGTCTTTCAGAGACTTCACAGCTTCCTGCTCGTCTTCGTAGTCCTTGGCTTTCACTGACAGACCAACGCTGCGGTTCTTGCGATCCACGGAGATGATCTTGGCTTCCACGGTGTCGCCGACCTTGTAGCTGTTGCGGGCGTCTTCCACGCGGTCGCGGGAGATGTCGGAGGCTTTCAGTACGCCCTCGACTTCGTCGGCCAGCTTGACGATAACCGCCTTGGCGTCCACTTCCACGACTTCACCTGTCACGATCGCGCCGCGGTCGTTGGTGGATACGTAGTTGCCGAAGGGGTCGTCTTCCAACTGCTTGATGCCCAGGGAGATGCGCTCGCGCTCGGGGTCGATGGAGAGGATAACCGTCTCGATTTCATCGCCCTTCTTGTAATTGCGCACCGCTTCCTCGCCAGCTTCGTTCCAGCTGATGTCGGACAGGTGAACCAGGCCGTCGATGTTGCCTTCCAGGCCGATGAAGATACCGAAGTCGGTGATCGACTTGATCGCACCGGAAACCTTGTCGCCCTTGGCGAACTGGGAAGCGAAGGCGTCCCACGGGTTCTGCTGGCACTGCTTGATGCCCAGGGAGATACGGCGACGCTCTTCGTCGATGTCCAGGACCATGACTTCCACCTCGTCGCCCAGCTGGACGATCTTGGAGGGGTGGACGTTCTTGTTGGTCCAGTCCATTTCGGAAACGTGTACCAGGCCTTCCACACCCTCTTCCAGCTCCGCGAAGCAGCCGTAGTCGGTGAGGTTGGTGATACGCGCGGCAACGCGGCTGCCTTCCGGGTAGCGACGGGTGATTTCCACCCAGGGATCCTCGCCCAGCTGCTTGAGGCCCAGGGAAACCCGGTTGCGCTCGCGGTCGAACTTGAGGATCTTGACGTCGATTTCCTGGCCGACTTCGACGATCTCGGAAGGATGCTTGATACGCTTCCAGGCCATGTCGGTAATGTGCAGCAAGCCGTCCACGCCACCGAGGTCGACGAAGGCGCCGTAGTCGGTGAGGTTCTTGACGATGCCCTTGACGGTCATGCCTTCCTGCAGGGTTTCCAGCAGCGCTTCGCGCTCCTCGCTGTTGGCGGCTTCCATCACCGCGCGGCGGGAGACGACCACGTTGTTGCGCTTCTGGTCCAGCTTGATGACCTTGAATTCGAGGTCCTTGCCTTCCAGGTGGGTGGTTTCGCGCACCGGGCGCACATCCACCAGGGAGCCGGGCAGGAACGCACGGATGGAGTTCAGGTCGACGGTAAAGCCACCTTTGACTTTGCCGTTGATCATGCCCTTGACCACTTCGTCCGCTTCGTAAGCGGCTTCCAGTTCCTTCCACGCTTCGGCGCGCTTGGCCTTCTCGCGGGACAGGCGGGTCTCACCGAAGCCGTCTTCTACGGACTCCAGGGCTACCTGTACTTCGTCACCGATGCTCAGCTTGCAGTCGCCGTTGGCATCGATGAACTGGGAACGGGGGATAACGCCTTCGGACTTGAGACCCGCGTGAACGGTAACCCAGTCACTGTCGATGTCGATGATCACGCCGGTTACGATGGCACCGGGCTGCATGTCGACGGTCTTGAGGCTTTCTTCAAAGAGTTCGGCGAAAGATTCGCTCATTACACATTACCTGTAGAGTAGTTCATCCGTGCCCCCAGCCGGGAACGGGGTTCGTTCATGGTCCACCGCGTCGATAGCCCTGGCTGGTGTCGGCTATTTCGGCGATGTATTTGCCATTAAAATCAGGAACTTGCGGGGATTACTTCGAGGCAAGTCCGCGATCTGTCACCGCTTGCATGACCGCTTCGAAAACCCTTTCGATGGGCGTGGCCGTGCTGTCGATGACGATGGCATCCTCTGCCGGAACAAGGGGGGAAACTGCGCGGGTGGAATCCCGTTGGTCACGCTCCTCAATGTCTTGCAGAAGGCGCGCGAGAGTAACACTTTCACCCTTTGAAATCAACTGCTTATATCGACGCTCCGCACGCTCTGCGGCGCTCGCGGTGAGAAAGAACTTGAGCTCGGCCTGCGGGAACACCACGGTGCCCATGTCGCGGCCGTCGGCGACCAGGCCCGGGGGCTGGCGGAAATCGCGCTGGCGCGCCAGCAGGGCGTCGCGCACGCTGGGTATGGCGGCCACGGTGGACGCCCCGCGACCACCCTCCTCCGTGCGTATCGCAGCGGAGACATCGGTGCCTTTATAAGCTACCCGGACCTCCCCCCGCGCATCCACGGTGAAGCGCACGTCGAGATGCCGGGCGATCTCGGTGACCGCCGGGTGGTCATCCCAGCTCACGCCTTCGATCAGGCAGGCCTGGCCGGTCACCCGGTACAGCGCCCCACTGTCCAGCAGGTGCCAGCCGAGGCGCTCCGCCAGCAGGTGACTGATGGTGCCCTTGCCGGCTCCGCTGGGCCCGTCGACGGTGATGACCGGCGCCGGGATCATGCCTCTTCCCGCTGCACGGTGATCTGCAGGCCGAGGCCGCGCGCCAGCGCGTCGAAACCGGGAAAGGAGGTGGCGACGTGGTCGCAATCGAGCACCAGGATTTCCTCCTGCGCTCGCAGGGCCGCGATGGCAAACGCCATGGCGATGCGGTGATCCATGAAGGTGCGGATCTTGCCCCCGCCGAGGGTTCCGCCGTCGATCACGATACCGTCCTCGAGGACCTCGTTGGTGATACCCAGCGTGGTCAGGCCCTCGGCCATGGCGGCAATGCGGTCGCTCTCCTTGACCCGCAGTTCCTCGGCGCCGCGCAGCACGGTGCGCCCCTCGGCGCAGGCCGCGGCAATGAACAGGGCCGGAAATTCGTCGATCGCCAGCGGCACCTGGTCCTCGGGTATCTCGATACCGTGCAGCGGGGCGTGGCGCACGTGGATATCCGCCACCGGTTCGCCGCCGACTTCACGCTGGTTTTTCAGGGTAATGTCGGCCCCCATGGCCTGGAGAATGTTGATCACCCCGACCCTGGTAGGGTTGATGCCGACGTGGTTGAGCAGCACATCGGAGCCGGGTGCGATACTCGCCGCCACCAGGAAAAATGCAGCGGAAGAAATGTCGCCCGGCACATCGATGTTACAGGCCTTGAGGGTGCCGCCGCCTTCGAGGCTGATGACCTCACCCTCCCTCAGGACTTCGTAGCCAAAGCCGCGCAGCATGCGCTCGGTATGGTCGCGGGTAGGTGCAGGCTCGGTGACCGAGGTGCGCCCCTCGGCGTACAGTCCTGCCAGCAGCACACAGGATTTGACCTGTGCGCTGGCCATGGGCAGGTCGTAGTGGATGCCCTGCAGCCGGCGACCACCGCTGATATGCAGGGGAGGACGACCGCCCTCGCTGGATTCGATGTGTGCGCCCATCAGTTCCAGGGGGGTGATCACCCTGCCCATGGGGCGGGAGCAGAGGGACGCGTCGCCGGTCAGGGTGCTGTCGAAGGGCTGGCCCGCCAGCAGGCCCGCCATCAGCCGCATGCCGGTGCCCGCATTGCCGAGGTCGAGGGGCTGGGCCGGCGCTTTCAGGCCGTGCAGGCCGACACCGTTGACCACCACTTCACCGGCGCCGTGGCGCTGGATATCGACACCCATGGCGCGGAATGCGGCGAGGGTCGCCAGCGCATCCTCGCCCTCGAGGAAACCGGTAACCCGGCTGGTACCCTCGGCCAGCGCGCCGAGCATGATTGAGCGGTGCGACATCGACTTGTCGCCCGGAACCCGTGCTTCACCGTTGATGCTTCCCCCGGGGGATAACCTGAATTCCATATGCTAACTCTCTGGCAGGGATCTGTTTGTATGTTGTCTTCACCGCCGCTCCCGGGCGGGAACGGGAGCGCGTACTAGTCTTTGTCGCCCCGGGACAGGCCCCGCTCTGCCAGCAGGGCCGCGAATCCGTCGCGGGCGGACTTGGCGCGGCGGAAGGTCGCTTCGAGCGTGTCCGCGTCACTGTCCTCGACGGCCTTGCGCAGACTGCCCAGGTGTTCGCTGAACATGTCGATGGACGCCAGCAGGGCCTCCCGGTTGGCCAGTGCGATGTCGCGCCACATCACCGGGTCCGAGGACGCGATCCGGGTAAAGTCCCGGAAGCCCCCGGCGGCGAAGCGGAAAATCGCCTCACTGGCGTCGGACTGGGCAAGAGCGTCCACCAGCGCATAGGCGAGTACGTGGGGCAGGTGGCTGGTGGCGGCCAGCACGGCGTCGTGGCGCTCGACTTCCATATCGACTACCTCGGCGCCGGTTGCCGCCCACATGTCGCGCACCTGGGCCACGGCACCGGCATCGTTGCCCGCCACGGGTGTCAGGATCACCCGGTGGTTGCGGTAGAGGTCGGCGCGCGCCGCCTCGACCCCGCTCTGCTCGGAACCGGCGATCGGGTGACCGAGCACCAGGCGCGGCGGGAACTGCCCATTGCAGGTTTCCAGCGCGGCGCGGTACAGGTCGCCCTTCACACTCGCGGCATCGGTAATAATGGTATCGCCGAGGGGCCTGCGCAAGATTTCGCGCAGCAGTTGCGAGGCGACCAGTGTCGGGGTGCACAGGACCAGGATGTCGGATTGGGACAGCGCTGCGTCGAGGTCCAGCGTGTATTCGTCGATCACGCCAAGTTCGATTCCGCGCTGCAGGGACTGCTCGCGGTGTCCCCAGCCAATGACCCGGCGGGCAAAGCCGCTTGCGCGCAGTGCCGCGGCAAGGGAGCCGCCAATCAACCCCAGCCCGGCGATAGCGACGGTATCGACGCGGTAACTCATCCCCGGCACGCCTACAGTACGGCCCGGGGATAGGAACCCAGGGGTTTGAGCAGGATCGACTGCTCTTCCAGTTCGTTGATGATGGCGGCGATATTGGCGTCCTGCAGGTGGCCTTCGAACTCGATGAAGAAGACGTAGGCCCACTTTTCCGTGCGCGAAGGCCGGGTGTCGATCCGGGTCAGGCTGACCCCGGCCTTGCGGAAGGGGTCCAGCAACTGGTAGAGCGCGCCGGGCTTGTTGCGGCTGGAGACGATGATCGAGGTCTTGTCCCGGCCCGAGGGCGGCACTTCCTCGCGGCCGATGATCAGGAAGCGCGTGGTATTGTCGGCGCAATCCTCGACGTGCTCGGCAAGCTTCTCCAGACCGTAGAGCTCGGCCGCGGTCTCGCCGGCGATCGCGGCGATACCGGGGGTTTGGGCCGCCAGCCTGGCCGCTTCACCGTTGCTGCTTACCGCCTGCCGCTCGACATCCGGCCAGTGGCGGTCCAGCCAGTTGCGGCACTGGGCCAGGGCCTGCTGGTGGGCGCAGATACGGGTGATCTTTTCCCGCGGGGTGTGGCTGGCCGCGAGCAGATGGTGGGCGATGGCCAGTTCTACCTCGCCGGAGATTTTCAGCGGCGAGTCCATGAAATTGTCGAGGGTGTGGCTGACCATGCCCTCGGTGGAGTTCTCCACCGGCACCACGCCGTAATTGCACTCGCCGGATTCCACCTGGGCGAACACGGTATCGATGGTGGCCTGGGGCACGCACACCGCCGCGTGGCCGAAGTGCTTGGTCGCAGCGGCCTGGGTGAAGGTGCCCTCCGGCCCGAGATAGGCGACCTGCAGGGGCTTTTCCAGGGCCAGGCAGGCAGACATGATCTCGCGGAAGATATAGGCGACGGTTTCCCCGCCCAGCGGGCCGCGGTTGCGCTCGATGATCTTGCGCAACACCTGGGCCTCGCGCTCCGGCCGGTAGTAAACCACCTCGGTATCGCCGGCAGCGCCCTCCCCGGCGGCATTGACTTCCGCCAGCTTGATTTCCGCCACGCGCTGCGCGCATTCCGCGCGGCGGCTGATCAGCTCCTGGATCTGGCTGTCGATGCTGTCGATGTCGACCCGGACTTCATCCAGTGTCCTGATGTCTTTCCCGTCGGCCATGACTTACCCGTTGCGCGCCTCGAAGTCGCGCATATAGTCGATCAGCGCGTCGACGGCGGCCTCGGGGACCGCGTTGTAGAGGCTGGCACGCATGCCGCCCACCGAGCGGTGGCCCTTCAGGTTGAGCAGTCCGGCCTCGTCGGCGCCGGCGAGGAAGGCCTTGTCCAGGGCTTCGTCGGCCAGGGTGAACGGCACGTTCATCAGGGAACGGCTGGGCACTTCCACGGGGTTCGCGTAAAACCCGGAGGCGTCGATATAGCCGTAGAGTTTCTCCGCCTTGCGCCGGTTGACGGTTTCCATGGCGGCGAGGCCACCGCGGGCCTTCAGCCACTCGAATACCAGGCCTGCCAGGTACACTGCGTAGGTCGGCGGGGTGTTGTACATGGATTCGTTGTCGGCGGCGATCTTCCAGTCCAGCATCGCGGGACAGGACCCGCTGGTGCGACCGAGCAGGTCGCGGCGCACGATGACCAGGGTCAGGCCGGCGGGTCCGATATTTTTCTGCGCGCCGGCGTAAATCACGCCGAATTTCGACACGTCCAGGGGGCGCGAGAGGATGGTCGACGACATGTCCGCCACCAGCGGTGCGCTTACCTCCGGCGTCCAGAAGTACTCGACGCCGCCGATAGTCTCGTTGGGCGTGTAGTGAAGATAGGCCGCATCGCTGCCCAGCTGCCAGGTGTCCTGCGGCGGAATGGTGGAAAAGTTGGTGTCCTCGGAGCTGGCGGCAACGTTTACCTTGCCGAAGCGCTTGCCTTCGGCGATGGCTTTTTTCGACCACTGCCCTGTGTTCACGTAATCGGCACTGCCGCCCTCGCCCAGCAGGTTCAGCGGCACGGCGGAAAACTGGGTGCTGGCGCCGCCCTGCAGGAAGAGCACCGCGTAGTCATCGCTGATCCCGAGCAACTCGCGCAGCGTGGCCTCTGCGGTCTCAAAAATACCGACCACTTCGGGGCTGCGATGGCTCATTTCCATGACCGACAGGCCCTTGCCGTGCCAGTCGATCATCTCGTCGCGCGCCTGTTCCAGTACAGACTCCGGCAGGGCAGCCGGTCCGGCACAGAAGTTATAACAACGGGTCATTCTGCTGAATCCTCGGTTTCGCCGGCGGCGTCCTGCACGCCGGTATTGTTGTCGTCGCTTGCGGTTGTTTCCTCGGGCGCGAGCGCCTCCGGCAGGTTGTCGTCCTCGGGCTCGTCGATGCGCTCGACGCTCACCAGGCGTTCGCCCTCTCGGGTGCGGATGACCCGTACACCCTGGGTGTTGCGGCTGAGCACCGACACCTCGTCGGAGCGGGTGCGCACCAGGGTGCCCTGGTTGGAGATCAGCATCAGCTCGTCGCCGTCGAAGACCTGCACGGCGCCGACCAGCTGGCCGTTGCGCTCGGAGGTCTGCATGGCGATCACGCCCATGATGCCGCGACCCTTGGTGGGGAAATCGCTGACCTCGGTGCGCTTGCCGTAGCCGTTCTCGGACACGGTGAGAATGCGCCCGCCCTCGCGGGGCACGATCAGGGAGATCATCTGGTGGCCTTCACTGAGGCGGATGCCGCGCACGCCGCGGGCGGTGCGGCCCATGGCGCGGACCTCGCCCTCACCGAAACGCACCGCCTTGCCCTCGCTGGAGAACAGCATGACATCGTCGCTGCCCTTGGTGATGGCGGTGCCCACCAGTACGTCGCCCTCGTCCAGCTCCAGGGCGCGCAGGCCCACGCTGCGCTGGCGGGAAAAGTCGGTCAACGCGGTTTTCTTCACCGTGCCGCCGGCGGTGGCCATAAAGATGTAGTAGCCCTCGGTGTATTCCTCCACCGGCAGGATGGAGGTCACCCGCTCGCCCTCTTCCAGGGGTAGCAGGTTGACCATGGGGCGCCCGCGGGAACCACGCCCGGCCAGGGGTATCTGGTAAACCTTCAGCCAGTAGACCTTGCCGAGGTTGGAGAAGCACAGGATGGTGGCGTGGGTGCTGGCGATCAGCAGGTGCTCGACGAAATCCTCGTCTTTCACCGCGGTGGCCGACTTGCCCATGCCGCCGCGCTTTTGCGCCTGGTAGTCAGACAGCGGCTGGGTCTTGGCGTAGCCGCCGTGGGAGATGGTGACCACGCGATCTTCCTCGGTGATCAGGTCTTCCACGGTCAGGTCCAGCTGCGAGGCGTTGATCTCGGTGCGGCGCTCGTCGCCGTACTCGGTGGCGATCTCCTCCAGTTCCTCGCGGATGACCGCCTTCAGGCGCTCCGGATCGGAGAGGATTTCGAGGTAATCGGCGATCTCGCGCAGTTTTTCCTCGTACTCGTTGAGCAGCTTTTCGTGCTCGAGGCCGGTCAGGCGGTGCAGGCGCAGTTCCAGGATGGCCTGTGCCTGGGCCGGCGACAGGTGGTACTGGCCGTCGCGCAGGCCGAACTGGGGCTCGAGGTCGTCCGGGCGGCAGGCGTTCTCGCCGGCCCGTTCCAGCATGCCGATGACGTCGCCGGGGGTCCAGGCGCGGGCGATCAGCTGCTCGCGGGCTTCCGCCGGGCTCGGCGAGGCCTTGATCAGCTCGATGATCGGGTCGATGTTGGACAGTGCGATGGCCAGGCCTTCGAGGATATGCCCGCGCTCGCGCGCCTTGCGCAGCAGGTAAACCGAGCGCCGGGTGACCACCTCGCGGCGGTGGCGGATGAAGCACTCGAGGATTTCCTTGAGGTTGAGCACCTTCGGCTGGCCGTCGACCAGCGCCACCATGTTGATGCCGAAGACCGACTGCAGCTGGGTCTGGGCATAGAGGTTGTTGAGGACCACGTCGCCCACCTCGCCCTTGCGCAGCTCGATGACCACCCGCAGGCCGTCCTTGTCGGACTCGTCGCGCAGCTCGGAGATGCCTTCGATTTTCTTTTCCTTGACCAGTTCGGCGATCCGCTCGATCAGGCGCGCCTTGTTCAGCTGGTAGGGGATTTCATGGACGATGATGACATCGCGGCCTTTTTTCTCGTCGGTTATGACCTCCGCGCGGGCGCGCACGTAGATGCGACCGCGGCCGGTGCGATAGGCCTGGATGATCCCGGCGCGGCCGTTGATGATCGCCCCGGTGGGGAAATCCGGGCCGGGGATGTATTCCATCAGCTGGTCGACGTCCAGTGCGGGCTCCGCCAGCAAGGCCAGGCAGCCGTTGACCACCTCGCGCAGGTTGTGCGGCGGGATGTTGGTGGCCATACCCACCGCGATGCCGGAGGAACCGTTGACCAGCAGGTTCGGCACCCGCGTCGGCAGGACTTCGGGGATGCGTTCGGTGCCGTCGTAGTTGTCGACGAAATCCACGGTTTCCTTGTCCAGATCGGCGAGCATCTGGTGGGAAATTTTCTGCATGCGGATTTCGGTGTAGCGCATCGCAGCGGCGTTGTCGCCGTCGATGGAACCGAAGTTGCCCTGCCCGTCCACCAGCATGTAGCGCAGCGAGAAGGGCTGGGCCATCCGCACGATGGTGTCGTAGACCGCGGAGTCGCCATGGGGATGGTACTTACCGATGACGTCACCGACCACGCGGGCGGACTTCTTGTAGGCCTTGTTCCAGTCGTTGTTGAGCTCGTTCATGGCGAACAGCACCCGGCGGTGCACGGGCTTGAGCCCGTCGCGCACATCCGGCAGGGCCCGGCCCACGATCACGCTCATGGCGTAATCGAGGTAGGACTGGCGCATCTCGTCTTCGATGTTGACCGGAAGAATTTCTCTGGCTAGATCACCCATTTATTGCTGTTCCTGAACTACCCGCTGTAGCGCGTTTTACCGGGCCCTACGCCACCCCTGTAGGCGAGAAAGCCGGCCCGGCCCAAACGGCGCATTATACCGGAACTGTCCTGCCCGCCGCCATGTTTTACGGTTATACTGCGGCTCCCGGTGCATTCCCGCACCCGGAAACAGCATTTACCCGACCGGAGAATGAGCCATCGTCATGACGCTCGCGGCAGACATTGTTATCCACGCCGACTGGGTTGTGCCGGTCATCCCCAGGGGAGTAGTCCTGGCCGGCCACAGCCTGCTGGTTAGCGGGGGGCGCATCCAGGCGATCCTGCCTCGGGCAGAGGCCAGAGCAGTATCCGCCGCGCAGGAGATAGAGCTGCCCGGCCACGCGCTGATGCCGGGCCTGGTCAATCTCCACGGCCATGCGGCGATGTCGCTGCTGCGCGGTTACGCCGACGACCTGCCGCTGATGCCCTGGCTGGAAAAGCACATCTGGCCCGCCGAGGGCCGGCATGTCAGCAGCGAGTTCGTCCATGACGGCACTCTGCTCGCCTGCGCGGAGATGATCCGCGCCGGTACCACAACCTTCAGCGACATGTATTTTTTCCCGGAGGCCGCCGCCCGGGCCGCCCTGGAAGCGGGGATGCGCTGCCAGCTCGCGTTCCCGATTTTCGACTTTCCCACGGCCTGGGGCTCTGGCCCTGACGACTACATCAGCAAGGGCCTGCGGCTGCGCGACGACCTCAAGCACCGCGAGCTGGTCAGCATTGCCTTCGGCCCGCACGCGCCCTATACCGTCTCCCGCCCCGCACTGGAGAAGGTAGCCACCCTCGCGGCGGAACTCGACGTGGCGATCCAGATTCACCTGCACGAGACCCGCGGTGAGGTGCTGGCGGCGGTGGAACAGCACGGCGAGCGACCGCTCGACAGTCTCAACGCCATTGGCCTGATCGGCCCGCGCACCCAGTGTGTACACATGACCGACCTCGGCGACCAGGACATGGCCCTGCTGGCGGCGACCGGCGCCCATGTCATCCACTGCCCGCAATCCAACATGAAACTGGCCTCCGGCGCCTGCCCGACCGGCAAGCTGCTTGCGCGCGGTGTCAACGTGTCCCTCGGCACCGACGGCGCCGCCAGCAACAACGACCTCAACCTGTTCGGCGAGATGCAGGCCGCCGCCCTGCTCGGCAAGCTGCAGGCCGGGGATGCCGCGGCCTTGCCCGCCAGCGATATCCTCTATATGGCCACCATGGGCGGCGCCCGCGCACTGGGCCAGGAGGATCGCATCGGCAGCCTCGAGGTCGGCAAACTGGCGGATATGATCGCCGTGGACCTGTCCGGCCCGGAATGCCAGCCGCTCTATAACCCCCTGTCCCAACTGGTCTACGCCTGCAACGGCAGCCAGGTCACCCACAGCTGGGTGGCCGGCAATCCGCTGATGGTACAGCGCGAACTTGTTACCCTGGACCTTGCCGAGGTGCTGCGCAGCAGCGCGAACTGGCAGGCCCGTATCGCCCGCGAAGAGTAATTTCCCATGAATTCCAGCAGTAACGTCGACCCTTCGGAAATCGCCAAGTTCGAGGCACTGGCCTCCCGCTGGTGGGACCCCGGCAGCGAGTTCAAGCCCCTGCACGACATCAATCCACTGCGTGCCAACTACATCGACGGCCACTCCCCGGTCGCGGGCAGGAAGTTGGTGGACATCGGCTGCGGTGGCGGCATCCTCAGTGAGTCCATGGCCCAGCGCGGTGCCGAGGTGACCGGCATCGACATGGGCGAAGCGCCGCTTTCCGTGGCCAGGCTGCACCAGCTGGAATCCGGTGTCGAGGCGGAATACCTGCAATCCACTGCCGAAGCATTGGCGGACGAGCGCCCCGGCGCCTTCGACATCGTCTGCTGCATGGAGATGCTGGAGCACGTGCCGGACCCCGGCTCGGTCATCGCCGCCTGCGCCCGGTTGGCGAAGCCCGGCGGCGCGCTGTACTTCTCCACCATCAACCGCAACCCGAAGGCATTCCTGTTCGCCATCGTCGGGGCTGAGCACATCCTGCGCATGCTGCCCGCGGGCACCCATGAATACGACAAGTTCATCCGCCCCTCGGAGCTGGCCGGCTGGCTGCGCGACGCCGGACTGCAACTGCAGGACATGACCGGACTGACCTACAACCCGCTGACCCGCCACTACCGCCTCAACCCGAAGGACGTCAGCGTGAATTACATGCTGCACGCGGTGAAACCCGCATGAAACCAAAAAACCTCAAGGCCGTCCTCTTCGATCTCGACGGCACGCTGGTGGATACGGCGGACGAATTCGTGGTGGTGGTGCAAACCTTGCGTGCGGAACACGGCATGCCCGAGATGTCCGCCGAGCGCATCCGCGCCTCGGTGTCCAACGGCGCCCGCGCGCTGGTTGCACTGGGGCTGGAAATCGACGAGTCAGCGCCGGAATTCGAGGAAAAACGGCTGCGGCTGCTGGAGATCTACGGGCAGGTACTGGGCAGTTCCGCGCAACCCTATCCGGGCATCGCGGTTCTACTGGAAACGCTCGAGAGCCGGGGGATTCAGTGGGGGGTCGCCACCAACAAGCCGCGCGCCTACGCCGAGCCCCTGCTGCAGCGCATCGCCCTGCCGCCCTGCCCCAGCCTGGTGTGTCCGGACGACGTTCGCGACCGCAAGCCACACCCGGAATCGCTCTACCTCAATTGCCGCGAGCTGGGTTGCAGTCCCCATGAGGCGATCTATGTGGGCGACCACCGGCGCGATATCGAGGCGGGGCGCCGGGCCGGCATGTTTACCGTTGCGGCCGCTTACGGCTATATCGAACCGGGCGATGAACCCGGCGCCTGGGGCGCCGACGCGCTGGTCAGCCACAGCGCCGATCTCGCCGCGGTCATCCTCGCCCCGGCAACCACAACAGGATAGGCAGCGCATGCTGATTCGACAGGCCCCTGAACACTACCAGCCCGCAGCACAGGCCCTGCTGGGGAAGGTCATCATGGTAACCGGCGCGGGTGACGGCATCGGCCGCGCCGCGGCCCTGGCGTACGCGGCCCACGGGGCCACGGTCATCCTGCTCGGCCGCACCGAGGCAAAACTGGAAGCGGTCTACGACGCGATCGAACAGGCCGGAGGCCCGGTGCCTGCGCTGGTGCCTGTCGACCTGGGCAGTATCAGTGAACAGCAGGCGGCGGACCTGGCCGCGGAACTGCAGGCGGAATTCGGCCGCCTGGACGGCCTGCTGCACAACGCCAGCCTGCTCGGCGAACGGCGCTCGATGGCCAGTTCCAGTTGGCAGGGATGGCAGGAAGTCATGCAGGTCAACGTCAACGCCGCCTTCCTGCTCACCCGGGAACTACTGCCCCTGTTGCAGGCGGCGCCCTCCGCCTCGGTGATCTTCACCTCTTCCGGCGTGGGCCGGGTCGGCAAAGCCTTCTGGGGCGCCTACGCCGTCTCCAAGTTCGCGACCGAAGGCATGATGGAGGTGCTGGCGGCGGAACTCGAAAATACATCGAAAATACGGGTGAACTGCATCAATCCCGGGGCGACCAATACGGCCATGCGCCGCGCCGCCTATCCCGCGGAGACCCCGACAGACAACCCCTTCCCCGCGGACATCATGCCGGTCTACCTGTACCTGATGAGCGATGACAGTGCCGGGGTAACCGGTGTTTCCTTCAACGCGCAGTAAGCCCTGGCGGGCTGGACCGGAATCGCCGGGAAGCGCTGGTCAGCGCTCCCGCTTGCCGCGCCCGGATTTGCTCGCAGGCCGGTTGGTGGATTTCGCCTTGCGCGGGCTGCCGTCGCGCTTGTTGAACTGGCGCTCCATCTTTTCCCGCTCCTTGCCTGCCGGCCGGCGCAATTTCTTGGTCGGGAGATCAGCCATGCGATACAGGGACTGGACCTCCTTCGGATCCAGTTCCACCCACTGGCCCTGCTTGACCCGGGAGGGAATGAACACTTCGCCATAGCGAACCCGTTTCAGCCTCGACACGGTCAGGCCCTGGGATTCCCACAGGCGCCGAACCTCACGGTTGCGGCCCTCCATCAGTACCACGTAGAACCAGTGATTGATGCCGTCGCCACCGCCGTCCTGAATATCGGTAAAACGGGCGACGCCGTCTTCCAGCATCACCCCTTCCAGCAGGTTCTGCAGCGTCTGTTCGCTCCACTCGCCCATGACGCGCACGAGGTACTCGCGCTCGATATTGGACGAGGGGTGCATGAGCTTGTTGGCCAGTTCGCCATCGGTGGTGAACAGCAGCAGCCCCGAAGTGTTGAAATCGAGGCGACCGATGGAAATCCAGCGACCACTGCTGAGGCGCGGAAGGCGCTCGAATACCGTGCGACGACCCTGCGGATCCTTGCGCGAACAGACTTCACCGGTGGGCTTGTGGTAGAGGATGCAGCGCACTTCTTCGGCGGGCGCAGCGGACAGCGGCTTGCCGTCGACGGCGATGCGGTCTTCGGCCTCGACCCGGTCACCGAGTGCCGCGGTGCGGCCGTTGACGGCCACCCGCCCCTCCTCGATCCAGCGCTCCATTTCTCGCCGTGAACCGAGGCCGGTGCGCGCCAGTACTTTCTGCAGCTTTTCGCCGGGGAGTGCTTCTGCCGGTACGCCGTCGTCGGCACCGGCGGTAGTATCAGATACCATAATTTCAGGTCAGCCCTGGCTTTCCGGGCGGGTAGGGTCGGTCATCGATGCCTCGTCGGCATCCTCGTCTGGCGCAGGTTCCCCGTGCATGCCGGCCATGGCCGAGGCGAGATCGTCAGCGTTTTCTGGCTCGATTTGCGCCTCTGCCGCGCTGTCTGCCATGCTCGCGTCTTCTGTCGTGGCGGGATCTCCGGCCACGTCGTCCGGTTGCGGGGATTCGTCCCGGATATCCTCCGGGTTCGCACCGAGGGTGGATTGCGCCGGTACGGCGCCCTCGCCTTCGCCGTCAAACAGGTTTTGTGCCGGGTCCATTGCGGGATCGGGCTCATCGGCCTGCGCTGCATCGCCCCCTGCCGCCTCCGGACCTGCGGCCGGCCGGTGTTCAGTGCCGCCGACTACGGTCAGTCCAGGCGCGACTTTCGCGGCATCGCCTGCGGATTCCGGCAGCGGATCGCTGAAGCCCAGTTCGGCGTTTAGCGTTTCCAGGTCGCGAATCTCCGCCAGGGCCGGCAACTGGTCCAGGCTCTTCAGGTTGAAGTAGTCGAGGAACTGGCGGGTAGTGGCATACATGGCCGGGCGGCCGGGCACATCGCGGTGCCCCACAACCCGGATCCACTCCCGCTCATGCAGGGTCTTGATGATATTGGAGCTGACCGCCACGCCGCGGATCTCCTCGATCTCGCCGCGGGTAATCGGCTGGCGATAGGCCACCAGGGCGAGGGTTTCCAACAGGGCCCGGGAATACTTGGCTGGGCGTTCCTGCCACAGCCGGCCAACCCAGGGGCTGAGTGACTGGCGCACCTGGAAGCGAAAGCCGCTGGCGACCTCGGCGAGCTCGAACCCGCGCCCCTCGCAACGGCTTGCAACTTCTTGCAAAGCTTCGCGCACCTCTTTTGTATCCGGCTTTTCGTGTTCCTCGAAGAGCTCGCAGATCTGGGCGACGGTCATCGGCTTCCCCGCTGCCAGCAGGGCGCCTTCGATAATATTGGGCAGACTGGTATCCGACATCCTGTTCCGCTCTATTCCCCTCGCGCCTTCACGTGAATCGGACCAAACGCCTCGGTTTGCACGATCTCCACCAGCGACTCCTTGATCAGTTCCATCACCGCGAGGAAGGTGACAACCACCCCGAGGCGACCCTCTTTGGCATTGAACAGCGACACGAAAGGCACGAACTGGCGCCCGGAAAGCTTTTCCAGCACCTCGGACATGCGCTCGCGGGTGGACAGGGCCTCCCGTTGGACATGGTGGCTCTCGAACATGTCGGCCCGGCGCAGCACTTCGGACAGCGCCACCAGCAGTTCCCGCATGTCGACATCCGGTTCCGCCCGGGCGCGCTGGATATCCGGCGGCTGGGCGCTGCCAATCCAGGTGTCGCGCTCGACCCGGGGCAGTTCCTCGATGTCTTCCGCCGCTTTCTTGAAGCGTTCGTATTCCTGCAAGCGGCGGATCAGCTTGGCGCGCGGGTCCTCCTCGTCTTCCTCGACGTCGGTGGAGCGCGGCAGCAGCATGCGCGACTTGATCTCGGCCAGCATGGCCGCCATCAACAGGTATTCCGCCGCGAGTTCGAACTGCATCGCGTCCATGAGATCGACGTAGTGCATGTACTGTTCAGTGATCTCGGAGACATCGATCTCGAGGATGTCGAGGTTCTGGCGCTTGATCAGGTAGAGCAGCAGGTCGAGCGGACCCTCGAAGGCCTCGAGGAACACTTCCAGCGCCTGCGGCGGGATGTACAGGTCCCTGGGCAGTTCGGTCATGGCCTTGCCCATCACCACGGCGAAGGGCATCTCGGCCTGTTGCGGGCGCGCTCCGGCAGCGGGTGTGGCTGCCTCCGGGGGCTGTGCTTGCGCCTCCCCGGCGGGGTCTGGCTGGGGGTTGGACTCTTTCACATGCTCACCTGCCTGGGTATCGCGCCAGTATACCTGATTGCGGCCCTCCTGAGGCAAGGGCGATCGGCCAATCGGCGACCGCCTGCCGGCGGGGCGCAATCAGTCTGCAAACGGCGCTGGATCACCTTTGCCGACCCGGATAATCACCGGACTCTCGTCGACCAGGTCGACCACGGTGGTGGGTTCCATGCCGCAGAACCCGCCGTCGATCACCAGGTCCACTTCGTGCTGCAGGGTTTCGCGGATATCGTAGGGGTCGATCAGGGGGAATTCATCACCGGGCATGATCAGCGTGACGCTCATCATCGGTTCGCCGAGGTCCGCCAGCAACGCCTGGGCGATATTGTTCTCCGGTACCCGCAGGCCGACGGTCTTGCGCTTCGGGTGTTTCAGCCGGCGCGGCACCTCGGAGGTGGCCGGCAGGATGAAGGTATAGGGTCCCGGCGTCACGTGCTTGAGCAGCCGGTAGACGCCGTTGTCGACTCGCGCATAGGTGGCGATTTCAGAGAGGTCCCGGCACACCAGGGTGAAATTGTGGCCATCGTCGAGCTTGCGGATGCGACGGATACGGTCCAGTGCGGCGCGGTCACCGAGGTGGCAGCCCAGGGCGTAGGCCGAATCTGTCGGATAGACGATCACCCCGCCCCCCTGGACGATTTCTACCGCCTGACGGACCAGGCGCGCCTGGGGATTATCCGGGTGTATCTGGAAAAACTGGCTCATGCTGTTTCCTGTTCTGGTTGCCAGCGCCGCCACACGGCGGGCAGGTCGTCGCTGTCGCGCAGGGTCACCCCGATCGGCGCGTTGTACGGCGCGTCGCGGTGAAAGTCGCTGCCGGCAGACACCTCGAGGCCGAATTCTGCCGCCAGCCGGCACAGGTGCCGGGTCTGGTCGCTGGCCTGCCGGCCACTCAGTATTTCCATGGCGGTGCCTCCGGCGGCCTGGAAATCCGCGAGCAGGCGGCGGAGTTTACTGCGGGTAAATTCGTAATGCAGCGGGTGTGCCACCACGGCGACGCCGCCGGCGGCCACGATCCAGTCGACCACCTCCTTGAGTTCCGGCCAGAACGCCTTGACGTCGCCGGCCTTGCCGCGACCGAGATATTTGTCGAAGGCCGCGGGAAATTCGCTGACGTATCCCTGTGCCACCATCCAGCGGGCAAAATGCGGCCGCCCCAGCTGGCTGCCGCCGGCCTCGACCATCGCGCCCTCGAGCGCCCCGGGAAACCCGCGTTTCTCGAGCACTTCAGCGATGCGCCGGGCGCGTTGCAGGCGTGCGGCATCGAGTATCGACAGTCCCTCACGCATGGCCGGATGGTCGCAGTCCATGCCCAGCCCGACCACGTGGATATTGGCGCCGGACCACTGGCAGGACAGCTCCACCCCGGGTACCAGTTGCAAATCGCTGCCAGCGAGCAGGCCTACCGCCTCGCGGTATCCCTCGACAGTGTCGTGATCGGTGATGGCGAACTGCCTGACACCCTGGCTGCGCGCCCGCGCGAGCAATTCACCGGGTGTGAGCGCGCCATCGGAAGCGGTGGAATGGGTATGGAAGTCGATCAACACAGTCTTTACACTTGGCACTCTTCGGCGGGCGGCCAGTTCACTGCAACGCGGTGCGGAACTCCCGGGGCGCAGCTTCCAATCGGTTCGAAGCCAGCGTCATTCAGTCAGGAAGACACGCCGCCAGGGCGCCGATTTCAGGTAATTGTCTCAGTTACGCCCCATGTTAACAGTCCGGACCAGTCCTACACTATGAAGCAATTGGCAGAATTCGTTCCACTCGCGCTGTTTTTTATCGTCTACCAGCTCGATGAACACACCCTTTCGCTGGGCGGGTTCAGTTACACCTTCGATGGTATATTCAGCGCGACCGCGGTCCTGATGGTCGCCACTGTGCTGCAGGTCGGCCTGGTTTACCTGTTCACCCGGGAGGTGGAGAAACGCGCTCTGTGGACGCTGGCCGCGGTACTGGTGTTTGGCGGCGCCACCCTGGCGCTGCGCAATGAACTCTTCATCCAGTGGAAACCGACGATCTTCAACTGGGCGCTCGCCATCGCCTTCGGCGCCTCGCAGTTTATCGGCAGCAAGAACCTGATGGAACGGACGCTCGGCAGCCAGGTACGCCTGCCGAAATTCGTCTGGACCCGGCTCAACCTGCTCTGGGTGGCTAATTTCGTCATCGTCGGCGCCCTGAACCTGGTGGTGGCCTACAGTTTCTCCGAGGCTACCTGGGTGAGTTACAAGCTGTATTCGTCGATAGGGTTCACCCTGGTGGTCACCATTCTTACCGCCGTGCTGATCAGCCCCCACCTCAAGGAAGAGGAGAGCTGAGCGGCGGGCACAGTCAGAACCAGTCGTCCTGCATAGCGAAGGGCACGGGATTGGCGCCACCCAGCAAGTGCGCCTGCGCGTCCATCTGCGGTAATTCCCACTCGCAGAAATAGCGGGCCGCCTGCAGTTTGCCGCGATAGAAAGCCTGCTCGCCAGCCGTTACCGAACGGCCCAGGCCCTCTTCCGCACTGATTGCCTGTTTCAGCCAGATCCAGGCCATCACCACGCGCCCGAACAGGTCCAGATAGACGGTGGCGTTGGCCAGGCCCCGATCCGGATCCGCCGCGATCTGGTCACGCAAGCTGCCGGTGACCGCGTCGAGCAGGTCGAGCGCCCGCCGCAGGGGCTCAGCAAAGGCCCTGCACTCCAGCAGGCCGCTGGCTCGCTCGATGTCCACGCCAGCAAAGTCGAACAGCAGGGAATAACCCGGCTGTCCTGTTTTGCGGCCCAGCAGGTCGATCCCGTGAATGGCTTCGGTACCCTCGTGGATCGGGTTGAGCCGCTGGTCGCGATACAATTGTTCCACCAGGTACTCCCGGGTATAACCCGCTCCGCCGTGAACCTGGATCGCCAGTTCATTGGCTGCGCAACCGTACCTGGACGGCCAGGACTTGATCACCGGGGTGAGCAGTTCCAGCAGTGCATGGGCCCGCGCACGCGATGTCCCGGTGGCGGCGGTGCGGCTGTCTTCAAACAGGGCACTGCCAAAAAGGCAGAGGCACAGCGCGCCCTCGGCATAGCATTTTTGCGCCAGCAGCATGCGCCGGACATCGGCGTGTTCGATAATCCTGACCTGGGGTGACAGCGGATCGCGGTTGCCCGGCAATCTGCCCTGGGGGCGTTCACGGGCATACTCCAGTGCGGCCAGGTAGCCCCGATAGGCGATGCAGGCTGCGCCCAGGCCAACACCGATACGCGCTTCGTTCATCATCTGGAACATGTGCTGCATTCCGTGATGGGGCTTCCCCAGCAGATAGCCGGTGGCGCCGCCCTGCTCGCCGAAATTGAGCACTGTCGAGGTCGTGCCCCGATAGCCCATCTTGTGCAGCAAGCCGCCCAGGACGACATCATTGCGCGCGCAGCACTGGCCCAGCTCGTCGACCAGGAACTTGGGCACCAGGAATAGCGAAATGCCCTTGACGCCGGGAGGCGCACCCTCGATGCGCGCCAGTACCATGTGCACGATATTCTCGGTCAGTTCATGGTCGCCAGCGGAGATAAACATCTTGTTGCCGAAAATCCGGAAGCTGCCGTCCTCGGCAGGCACGGCGCGGGTGCGAATGTCCGCCAGCGCGGAACCCTGACCGGGTTCGGTCAGCGCCATGGTGCCGGAAAACCGCCCAGCCATCATCGGCGCCAGGAAGCGCTGTTTCAGCGCCTCGTCGCCAAAGGTACGCAGCAGGTTGGCGGCGCCAATCGTGAGGAAGGGATAGCCTGCAGAGCTGATATTGGCGGCACTGAACCAGGCCATTGCGGCGCGCAACACGATCTCCGGCAACTGCAGCCCGCCCTCCTCCACATCCGGTGCCGCGGCCAGGAACCCCGCTTCGGCAAAGGCGTCCCAGGCCGCCTTGACCTCGGGAATCAACCTGACCTGCCGGCCGTCGAATTGTGGCTCGTTGGCGTCGCCGCGGGCATTGTGGTCGGCAAATTTCTCCGTGGCGATGGCCTGCGCGGTCGCCAGTACCGCGTCGAAATCCTCGCGGGTCTGGTCACTGTAGCGCTCGCGGTCCAGCAGTGCCGCGGTGTTCAATACCTCGTAGAGCTGGAATGCGATATCGCGCTCATTGAGCAGTGCAGCCATGCGTCTCCCCTTGTCATGCGTACTGGCTCCGGGTCGGCAGATAGCTCCCAGGCGCAGTAAGGCTAGCCCCGGTGCCCAATGCCAGCAATGACCATTTGGTGCAAATGACGGCACAATTCAAATCACCGCCCATCGGGGGTAAACTAGCGCCGCTTTTGAAACCCGATCGACCACCACCGCCGAGGAACCACTTTTGCGACACCTGCTGTTCATCCTTGCCATCCTTTCCGCTTCCCTGCCCGCCTTCGCCCAGGGCACCCGTTATGTCAGCGACGAGGTGTTCATCGTCCTGCACTCGGGACCCGGCAACGAGTACCGCTGGCTGGGCAAACTCACCCCGGGAGCAAAGATGAGCCTGAAATCGACGGCAGAGGACGGCGAATGGGTCGAAGTCACTACCGACAGCGGCATCGACGGCTGGGTCCGCACCGAATTCCTCACCCAGCAGGCGCCCGCCCAGGTGCGCCTGCCCGCGGCCGAGGCCCGCGCCGAGCAACTGGCCGCCAAGAACCAGGAACTGACGGCGCAGCTCGAAACCCTGCGTTCGGAGAAAACCAATCTCTCCGAGCAATTGGGCGATACCGGGGGCGAACTCGACGAGGTAGAGTCGGAACTGGCGCGACTACAGCAGATATCCGGCAATGCGGTGCAACTGGATGCGGACAACCGCCGCCTGGTCGAGGAGGCCGAGAACCTGCGCTCCGAGACCGAAATGCTGAAGGCAGAAAATCAGCGCCTCACCGACAAGCTGCAAAGCGGCGATTTTATCAATGGTGCCCTGGCAGTTCTGCTCGGGGTGGTTATCACGCTGGTCGTCCCGCGGTTGTGGCCCCGGCGCCGGCGCATGTCCGAATGGGGCTGAGGGACTGGTTCCCGGCCGCGATTACTCACAGGAGTCACCATGCTGCGCAAGCTGATACTGAGTCTCACACTCCTCCTGGCCCCCGTGGCCGCCCTGGCACAGGCGTCTCCCGGGGACCCGGTCGTCCTGATCAAGACCAGTGAAGGCGACATCACCCTGCGCCTGTATGCGGATAAATCCCCGGTGACCGTGGAAAACTTCCTTCGCTACGTGGACGAGGGTTTCTACAAGGGCACGATTTTCCACCGCGTCATCCCCGACTTCATGATCCAGGGCGGCGGTTTCCTGCCGGACATGAGCGAAAAGGAGACCGGGGATGCCATCGTCAACGAATCGCGCAACCGCCTGCACAATACCCGCGGCACCATTGCCATGGCGCGCACCGATGACCCGGATTCCGCCACCGCCCAGTTTTTCATCAACGTCCGCAACAATATGCGCCTGGACTGGATGCCGGGGCGCGACGGATACGCCGTGTTCGGCGAGGTGATCAATGGCATGAGCGTCGTCGACTACATCGTCACCGCGCCGACCCAGGCGATGAACGGCCAGCAGGACGTTCCCGTGGAGCCTATCGAGATTCTCGATGTGGTGCGGCAATAACCCGATGATCGCCCTCTCTGTCAACCTCAACAAAATCGCCCTGATCCGCAACTCCCGGGACACCACCAACCCGGATATACCCCTGCATGCGCAGATGTGCATCGACGCCGGCGCCGACGGTATCACCGTGCACCCGCGGCCGGACCAGCGCCACATACGCGTTCAGGACTGCTTTGACCTCGCCGCGATGCTCAGCGTCGAGTTCAATATCGAGGGCAACCCGATGACCGGCCCGCGCCGCAGCGAGCGTGCCGGAGTGTCCGATTACCCCGGGTTCATGGAACTGGTCAAGGCGATCAGGCCGGCCCAGTGCACCCTGGTCCCCGATGGCGACGGCCAACTCACATCGGACCACGGCTTCGACCTGAAAAAAGACGGCGACCGCGTGGCCCCGCTGGTGGAAGAGCTGAAATCACTGGGTATTCGCACCAGCCTGTTCATGGACCCGGTACCCGAGCAGATTCGTCTCGCCGCCCAGGTCGGCGCAGACCGGATCGAACTCTATACGGAAACCTATGCCGCGGCCTGTAAATCCGGCGCTGCAGCAGATGCCGTGCTGGCGGAGTTTGTGCGTGCGGCAGAGGCCGCCGGCGAGGCCGGCCTCGGCATCAACGCCGGCCACGACCTCGACCTGCACAACCTGCCGCGTTTCGCCGCCGAGGTTCCGGGCCTGCTGGAAGTCTCGATCGGCCACGCCCTGACCGTGGATGCGCTGCGTATGGGGCTCGCGGCTACCATCGCCGCCTACCAGCAGGCGCTGGGGAAATAGCGTCCGGAATTGCAGGCTGCACCCCGGCCTGCGTCATCAGGTACTGTTACCCGCGCTGGCCAGCGCCTCGCGAACTGCGTCGGGAATCCGCGCGGAACCGCTGCGATCATCACTCATGTGCACCAGAACTGAACTTCCCCTCACGGTCACCCTGCCCTCCTGCAGTATCTCGCAGTACAGCGTCAGCGAGCTGTTGCCGGGTTTGGCGCCGGTGATGCGCACTGTCACGTCGGTGCCGTAAAAGGTCTCGGCGACATAATCGATCTGTACGGAGGCGGTCAGCCAGGTGCGTTTTTCACCGGCCAGGCTGCTGAGAAATTCCGTGCGACCGATCTCGAACCAGGCGGGAATCACCGTATTACTGATATGGCCAAGACCGTCGGTCTCGTAGAAGCGCGGTTTTATCGTGGTTTCAAACAGGTTCAAGCAATTGACTCCAAGGTAGGAACTGGATGGCGGTTCAACCGCCGACGAGGCTGATCATCACCCCGGCGGCGACGGCGGAACCGATCACCCCGGCGACATTGGGCCCCATGGCATGCATCAACAGGAAGTTGTGCGGGTTAGCTTCAAGGCCGAGCTTGTTGCTGACCCGGGCTGCCATTGGCACAGCGGAGACCCCGGCGGAACCGATCAGGGGATTGACCGGCGTACTGCCGTAGCGGTTCATCAGGCGGGCAATCAGCACGCCACTGGCGGTGCCGATGGCGAAGGCGATGATACCCAGGCCAAGAATGCCGAGGGTGTTGATATCGAGAAACTTGTCGGCGACCAGCTTGGAGCCAACCGAGAGGCCGAGGAATATGGTGGTGATGTTGATCAGGGCATTCTGCGCGGTATCCGAGAGGCGGTCGACTACCCCGCATTCCTTCATCAGGTTGCCGAAGCAGAACATTCCCAGCAGCGGCGCGGCTGCCGGCAGCAGCAACGCCACCAGGATCAGCAGGATCAGCGGGAAAACGATCTTTTCCAGGCGCGACACGTGGCGCAGTTGCTTCATTTCTATCCGCCGCTCCTCTTCCGTGGTCAGCGCGCGCATGATCGGTGGCTGGATCATCGGCACCAGGGCCATATAGGAATAAGCGGCTACCGCAATGGCGCCGAGCAGGTCCGGCGCCAGCAGGCTGGAAACGTAGATTGCCGTGGGGCCGTCGGCGCCGCCGATAATGCCGATCGCAGCGGCATCGGCAAGGGAAAAATCCATGATACCGAAGTGGGTGAGCCCCACCGCTCCGAGCACGGTGGCAAAAATCCCGAACTGCGCAGCAGCCCCCAGGTACAGGGTTTTCGGGTTGGCCAGCAGGGGACCGAAATCCGTCATCGCTCCCACGCCCATGAAAATCACCAGCGGGGCGACGCCGCTGGCAATCGCCACGGAATAGAAGTTGTAGAGCATGCCGTTGCTGTAGCCGGCATCCAGGGCGAGTTGGGTAGCCGCACTGCGGGTGGCGGCGAGGTCGCCGTCATAGGCTGCCAACAGCGTCTTGGCCGCGGTATCCGCGGGTACCTGGAACAGTGCAGCCAGTGACTGCTGAATGGCGGGGTCCCCGGCCAGGATCGCGTTTTCCACCGCTGAATAGGCCATCCCGGCCCCCGGAATGTTCGCGAGAATACCGCCGAAGCCGATCGGCACCAGCAGCAGCGGCTCGAATTTGCGTTCGATGGCCAGGTACAGCAGCAGCAAGCCCACCAGGATCATGAAACCCTGGCCGAAGCTGAACTGGGCAAGGCCAGAGGAGGCCCACAGGCGCAACAGCTCGTCCATATCAGGCGATCACGATCAGTGGATCACCCACCGCCACCGCGTCTCCGGCCTTGACCTTGACGGCGGTGACCTTGCCGCTCTGCGCGGCACGCACCTCGGTCTCCATTTTCATCGCTTCGAGCATGATCACCACATCGCCGGCACTGACCACATCGCCTACGGCGACATTGACCTTGAATATGTTGCCGGCCAGGGGCGCCGCCAGTATCTCGCCCTCTTCACTGGCCGGGAGGGCCGCGGCGGCAGGCGCGGCCGGTGCAGCGGCCGCAGCGACGGCGGCAAGCTCACCGCCCTCGGCCACCTCGACCACATAGCGCTTGCCGTTGACCGTTACCGTGTAGACGTCGCTGCCCGCTACCGCAGCGCTGACCGGTGCCGGCGCTGCCGCGGGCTCTGCCTTCGGCGCGGCGGCGGCTTCACTGCCCGGAGCGGGTTCGAAGGCGGCGGGATTGCCGCGGTTCTCGAGGAACTTGAGGCCGACCTGGGGAAACAGCGCGTAGGTGAGGACATCGTCGATCTCACCCTCCCCGGCGCTGAGGCGGATATTTTTTTCCCCGGCGAGACTGCGCAGTTCGGCTACCAGGGAATCGAGCTCCGGCTCGATCAGGTCCGCGGGACGACAGGTGATGGGTTCGGCTCCCTCCAGTACCCGTGCCTGCAACTGCGCATTCACCGGCGCCGGGGTAGCGCCGTATTCGCCTTTCAGGACCCCGGCGGTCTCCCTGGAAATGGATTTGTAACGCTCACCGGTCAATACGTTGATCACCGCCTGGGTGCCGACAATCTGCGAAGTCGGCGTCACCAGGGGAATAAAGCCGAGGTCTTCGCGTACCCGGGGGATCTCCTCCAGCACCTGGTCGAGCTTGTCCGCCGCACCCTGCTCCTTCAACTGGTTTTCCATGTTGGTCAGCATGCCGCCGGGAACCTGGGCAACCAGAATGCGGGAATCCACCCCGCGCAGTGAGCCCTCGAATCTGGCGTATTTCTTGCGCACCTCGCGAAAATAGGCGGCAACCTCTTCCAGCGCATGGATATCCAGCCCGGTGTCCCGTCCGGTGCCCTGGAGGATGGCCACCACGGACTCGGTGGGTGAATGGCCGTAGGTCATCGACATCGAGGAAATGGAGGTGTCGACGTTGTCGATGCCCGCTTCGACACATTTCAGGATGGTCGCGGTGGACAGGCCAGTCGTCGCGTGGCACTGCATGTGAATCGGGATAGCGCAGGCCGCCTTCAGGCGGGTGACCAGTTCGTATCCATCATAGGGGTGCAGCAGGCCGGCCATATCCTTGATCGCAATGGAGTCCGCGCCCATGTCCTCGATGCGCTTGCCCTGTTCCACCCAGGTATCAATCGTATGCACCGGACTCAGGGTGTAGGAGATCGTGCCCTGGGCATGCTTGCCGACGTCTTTCACCGCTTTCAGCGCCACCTCGATATTGCGCATGTCGTTCATGGCATCGAATACCCGGAATACATCCACGCCGTTGACGGCGGCGCGCTCGACGAATTTCGCCACGACGTCGTCCGCGTAATGGCGGTAACCGAGGATATTCTGGCCACGGAACAGCATCTGCTGCGGGGTTTTCGGCATCGCCTTTTTCAGTTCGCGAATGCGCTCCCAGGGGTCTTCGCCGAGGTAGCGGATACAGGCGTCGAAGGTGGCGCCGCCCCAGGACTCCAGCGACCAGAAGCCGATCTCGTCGAGTTTGGCGGCGATCGGCAACATGTCGTCGAGCCTCACCCGGGTGGCGAGCAACGACTGGGAAGCATCGCGCAGGACGACATCGGTTATTCCCAAAGGCTGCCGCTTTTCACTCATTGTCATACCTCTTGGTCATTGAATTCCCGGTCAACGCCCGCGGCGCTGGCGGTGGCTTTGTACGGCGGCGCTGATCACCGCGACGAGTTCGCTGTCGTCAACCGCTTGCGGCTTGCCGGTGGCTGGGGGCCTGGCGGAAACAGTAATCGCGCTGGTCTCGGCAAAATGACGACTGATGAACCGGGACATGGCCGATGTCGCCAGTACCAGCAGGGACAGGAAAATCACCACGGTACCCATGCCATAGAGCATAAGTTCCAGACCCTGGACAAACAGGCTTTCGTGCATGGCATCCCCGTGACGCCGCCTGCGGCGGCTGCGATTGCAAGTCTAAGCATAAAACAGGCATAGCGCCGGCGCCATGCCTGCTAACCCTTGCGGGGAGGCTAGTGGGAAGCGGGAGCGATAGCGCGGCGCAGGGACTCGAGGTCGCGATGCAGTTCCTGCAGTTCCTGGCGGGCGCGGTTGCGGAAGGGATCTGCGGCCTGGTACTCGCGCTTCAGGATCGCGTCAATGGCATGGGGATCGGCTTCCAGTTCCAGGTGGGCAAACACCTCTCCCACGGCCCGGGGGCCGAC
Source organism: Haliea sp. E17 (assembly GCF_048323675.1). Classification (NCBI taxonomy): domain Bacteria; kingdom Pseudomonadati; phylum Pseudomonadota; class Gammaproteobacteria; order Cellvibrionales; family Halieaceae; genus Haliea; species Haliea sp. E17. Next base: position 415,227 of record NZ_JBLWFK010000002.1, on the reverse strand, counting down.
GCCGTCCTGGAACGCGGACAGCAGCAGGTAACCGGCCTCGAGGTGTTCGCCGAGGACCGGGTCGAGATTGCAATTCAGGCACAGCAGCACCGCCGACCGGATTCGGTGCTTGGGGTGGGGCAACAGTGAGGCATCCATGACCTGCCCTGGCATCGGACCGCTTTGGGCCAGGAATCGGGCGTAGTCATCGACGATATGCCGCGCTTCGTCAAAACGCTGCCGAAACTGGTGGCCGGACAAGGTCCCGGGGGGGGCTGCGGTCATGTCACACTCCGGGAAATACCGAATGAATTTGCCGCCCATTTCACCTGAATTCATCCCCCTGCCCCATTGCCCGCTGCGCCACGGGCATTGCTTCTCGCGCCATTGGCTGCAATCCCCTGGAGGAAACCGGCTTTGCGGCCGGGCAATGGTGACCGCAAAAATCCCGTGACAGGCGTTTGGACCGATGCAAACCTTTGTCCCTATAATGGCGCCATCCCCGGCAACTGGCGTACCCGCTCCGTGACCCACCCGGACAATAGCCCCGCGATCCCCTCCAGGACCCTCCTCGGCCACCCCAGCGGCCTGTTCGTCTGCTTCGCCACCGAAATGTGGGAGCGCTTCTCCTTCTACGGGATGAAGTACCTGCTGTTGCTCTACCTCACCAAGTACCACCTGTTTACCGACGAACTCGGCCTCGACGTGCTCGGCGCCTATGCCGGACTGGTCTACGGCATGCCGATCATTGGCGGGCTGCTCGCCGACCGCTACCTCGGCATGCGCAAGTCGGTCGTGTTCGGCGGCATCCTGCTGGTCCTCGGTCACCTGGGAATGGCGGTCGAAGGCGAGCAGGCGCGCCGGATCGCCGGCGAGGTGGTACGCGACGAATCGGCGATCCAGGTGTTCTACCTGTCACTGGCGCTGATCGTGATGGGCGTCGGCTTCCTCAAACCCAATATCTCGACCATCGTCGGCCGGCTTTACAGCGAGGAGGACCCGCGGCGGGACGCCGGGTTTACCATCTTCTACATGGGCATAAACATCGGCGCTTTCACCGCCACGCTGCTCTGTGGCTATCTCGGCGAGACCCTCGGCTGGGCCTGGGGCTTCGGCACGGCGGGTGTGGGGATGGTGATCGGGCTGGTGACTTTCATCGTCTTCCAGGGCCACCTGCAGGGGCACGCCGAACCCGCGGACCCGGCGCGCCTGCGCGGGAAATCCGCGCTCGGCATCAGCATGGAAGCGACCATTTACCTCGGCGCGATCGGTGGCATCGCCGTGGTCTGGCAGATGCTGCAGTTCCACGGCGCCGTGGGTATCCTGCTCAACCTGCTATCGGTTGTCGTGCTGCTGGGGCTGCTGTGGTTTATCGTCGCGCGCTGCAACCGGGTGGAGCGGGAACGGATGATCGCCCTGATTCTGCTGACCCTCTCCAGCGTCGTCTTCTGGGCCCTGTTCGAACAGGCCGCCGCCTCGATGACCCTGTTCGCCGACCGGGTCATGAACAGGACGATCTTCGGCGTTGAACTGACCGCGGCGCAGTTCGGCTCCCTCAATTCGCTGTTTATATTCCTCTTCGCTCCCCTGTTCGCCTGGCTCTGGACCGCGTTGGGACGCCGCGGGCTGGAGCCGAGGACACCGGTAAAATTCGCCCTCGGCACAATCCAGGCGGGTCTCGGCTTCGGCGCGCTGGTTTACGGTGCGACTCACCCGGAGGCTTCCGGACTGGTAGCCGGCTACTGGATGGTGCTGGCCTACCTGCTGCATACCACGGGGGAATTGTGCCTGTCGCCGGTGGGCCTGTCCGCCGTCACCCGGCTGTCGGTTCCCTCCGTGGTCGGCGTCATGATGGGTGCCTGGTTCCTCGCCACCGCCTACTCCGAGATGCTCGCGGCACAGATTTCCAAGCTGGCCGCGGTTACAACCACCGACGGGGTGGTTGCCGACGGCACAGCGGCGCTACAAACCTACACTGACCTGTTCACCAGTCTTTTCCACACCGGTCTCGTTGTCGGTGTGGTGCTGCTGGTTTTTTCACCATTGCTGAAGCGCCTGATGCACGGGGTGCACTAGTCGTTCACCAGGAGTTCACTAAAAGCCCGATCATTGCTTGGCAAAGCCCTGGCGATCACCGAACATACCGCAGCAGAAAACAACAAATACCAGGGGATTCGGGGCCGGGGTGAACAAGTTCAACCTCACCTTTTCGGGTGTTATTTCCAGGGGACGGGACCCGGAGCGCGCCCGCGCGCGCTTCGCTGAAATCTTTGACATCCATGACCGGGAACGCCTGGAACAGTTTTTCTCCGGCGAGACCATCATTCTGCGCCGCAACCTCGAACGCAAGGAAGGCGGAGAGTACTACGCGCGTATGCGCAAACACGGCCTCGAGGCCACCCTGGTCAAGATCATCGAGGAGCCCCCTGCGGCCTCTGCCGGGGACGCCCAGCCTACCCGGGGCGGGGCAGCAGCGGAGCAATCGCCCGGCGACAGTGCAAGACCCGAGCGCCAGGCGCAGGCCAGTACGCGCAAGCGCGCCCGCAAGGCAACGGCGACGGCACGCAAGCAGGCGCGCATTGACGCCAAGCGCCAGCAGCGGCAGCGTGAGGTCGCCGCCAGGCGCCAGCGCGAAGAGGACGACCGCGCCGCGCAGGCCGTTCCGGCCACTCCCGCGGAATCCCCGCCGAGCCGCGTTGCGGAGACGACGCCGCCGCCCGATGATACTCCGGACGCAACCGCAGCAGTCGCCCCGTCACGCTCGCGAATTCGCTCCAGACTGAAGCTCACAGGCCTTTCCCAGGCCCTCGCCTTCGCGCCCCAGCCGCCACAGCGCCGGGGACCGAACCCCTACCGGTTGCAGCCATTTCGCAGCACCGCCCGGGTCCGGCAACGCGCCCGGGATGCCCGCCACAAGGCCCGGCGCGGCCAACTGGTCGCCGGTGGGGCACTGGCCCTGCTGCTGATCCTGCTGGGCAGCTATATAGCCCAACGGCCCACCCCGCTGGCCCTGGGGCCTGCGGCAGTCGCCGCTACCGCCAATGGCAAACTGTACATCCTCGTCGGTCAGCAGTTACTGCAGCACGACCGGGCCGGCGTACCGGAATCAGCCTATGCCCTCGAAGACTGGGGCATCGGCGATGCTCTCCCCCCCCTGCTGGCTGACGGCGACGGCACCCTGCTCCTGCGGGCGCGAGCACATGGCAAACCGGATAGCCCCCTGCGCTTGTGGCGCTGCCAACCGGTTGAAAAGCTGTGCCGCGCGCTTCCCGGAGAGTATGCCGCCACCGGTTTCGATGCCATTACCCGTCATCACCTGACCGGCGACCTGGTACTGGCCAGCCTGGACAACTCGCGCATCCTGCGCATCAGCAGCAATGGCGAATTTATCGCCAGCGCCGAGGTTCAACTGCCGACCCCCAGCGTGCTGCAGCTGGATACCGGCCTGCTGCTGATCAATCGCCCGGAGGCACCCGCCATCGGCGTATTCCGGATCGAGCCGGAGGCCTTTGGCAAGCAGATCGATGAGTTGTTACTGCTCCCGCCCCCGGCACTCGAAGCGGAGCAGACTACGGTAGTGGACTTCCTGCGCCAGGGCGACAACTGGTGGGTCACCATGCGCAACCCGGGAACCGGGTCCAGCGGTCTCTACCTGTTCGACAGCCAGTGGAATTTCCTGCGCCAGGTGCCCCGCCCCGCCGCGTTCGCGGGTGCACGGCTGATCCCGTGGAAAGACAAGGTCCTGCTGAGCAGTCCACAACAGGCCAGCATCCAGCGCTACAATGCCGCGGGTGACCCGGAAGCCGGGTTCAGTTCCCCCCTGCTGGAGGAGCGGCTCGCCAGGGATGAACAGCTGCGCCACTGGCAGACACTGGCCTGGCGCCTGGCACTGACACTGTGTGTGGTGGCGCTGGTGGCGGGCGTTGCCTACCTGCAATTCGAGCGCTTGCGCAGCCGCGTATTTTCCAGCAGCAAACCCCGCGGCGCCGAGCCACTGGACGCGGTTCTCGACCAGGTCGCCTGGGTACCGGAGAACCCGGATCGATCCCCACAGCTGCGCCGCGACACGCTCGGCTGGCTTTGGGTGAGTGCCGGCCTGTTACTGCTGGCCCTGGCGTTTTCGATTCCGGTGCTGCACCTGCTGGCGCTGCTGGTGTTTCTCGGGGGACCATTCCTGGCATTGCAGATACTCAAGCGCAGCCCGCTGGATCGCATCGGGCTGTTGAAGGGCCAGTGTGTGCTGGTGGATCACCTCGAACGCTATCACAGTGGCGGCGCAGCCCGGGTCAAGCGCTGCGGACCCTTCCTGTTCATCGATGACATCGTGGTATTCACCGGCACTGCGCTGATCCCGGCGCTGGCATCCCTGCCCCTGTTGCAATCCCTCGCGGTGGCCGGCCAGGGGATTCGCCACGTGCCCAGCGGCGAAGTGGTCATCCGCCTGCTGGAAAGCCGGCACCCGCTGGCCCGTGCGGCGCTGACCGGGCTGGCCACCACCGCGACCGCCTTGCTTGTCGTGCTGTTCGGACAGTTGCCGTGGTAAGCCGACAAGTCAGCGGTGATTTGGCTATACTGTCGCCGTGACATCCACCGACCCACAGCCTCCGCGTGTAGCGCTCTTTGTCAGCTGCCTGGCGGATTTGCTACGCCCCTCGGTAGCCTTTGCCAGTATCCGCCTGCTCGAGCGGGCCGGCTGCATTGTCGACGTTCCCCAGGAACAGACCTGTTGCGGCCAACCCGCGTACAACAGCGGTGAAGCCGACGCCTGCCTGCCGCTGGTCAAGCGTACTATCGAACTGTTCGAGCACGCCGAGTACGTCGTCGTCCCGTCCGGCTCCTGCGCCGGGATGATCTGTCACCATTACCCCGCCCTGCTGAGTGGTGAATGGCGCCAGCGGGCCCTCGACCTCGCGGCGCGCACCTGGGAATTGACCAGCTTCCTGGCCGAAGTCATGCGCATCGATCACCGGACGCAACTCGATCAGAGCCTGCCGGCGATTACCTACCACGACAGTTGCGCCGGACTGCGGGAGCTGGGGATAAAATCCCAACCGCGCAAATTGCTGCGATCGCTCTGCGGTGTCCGCATCGCAGAGATGGAGCAGACCGAGGTCTGTTGTGGCTTCGGCGGCACTTTCTGCGCGAAGATGCCGGCGATTTCCGCCAAGATGGCCGACGACAAACTGGCCGCCGCCGAGGCCAGCGGGGCGACACTGGTCACCGGCGGAGATCTCGGCTGCCTGTTGCACCTCGCCGGTCGCGCCCGCCGCGAAGGGCGGCAGCTGCAGTTTCGCCACGTCGCGGAACTGCTCGACGGCGATCTCGACACGCCAGCCATCGGCGAACCCGAATGATCGCGACCGAGCATCCCGTCAACGATTTCATCCGCGCCGCCGAGTCCGCCCTCACCGACCCGGCCGCGGTCAGCCAGCGCGACATGCTGGCCCGCGCCACTCCCCTGCTGCGCCAGCACGCGGTTGCCGAGTTCGGCGAATTCGAAGCCCTGCGCCAGCACCTGAAACGGGTGCGGCGGCACACCCTGGAGAATCTCGACCACTACCTGCCGCGCTTTGAACTGGAAGCCATTCGCAATGGCAACCAGGTCCATTTCGCGGACTCCGGCGATGAGATGAACGCCATCGTCCTGGACATCTGCCGCCAGCACGGCGCGCGCAGGATCGCCAAGGGCAAGTCGATGGTAACCGAGGAGACCGAGCTCGCCGCGGCCCTGCAACGCGAACGCATGGAGGTCGTGGAAACCGACCTCGGGGAATACATCATCCAGTTGGCCGGGGAAAAACCCGCGCACATCGTCGGCCCCGCGCGCCACAAAACCATTGCCCAGATTCGCCAACTTTTCCTCGACCACCACAAGCTCGGCAGCCGCGAACTCGACAGCGCGGAATCACTGGTGGCGGAAGCGCGGCAGATCATGCGCAAGCACTTCCTCGAGGCCGAAGTGGGCATCATCGGCGCCAACGCCCTGATCGCCGAGAACGGCTACAGTATGCTGGTGACCAACGAGGGTAACGGCGACCTCTGTGCCAACCTGCCCCGCACCCTGATTGTCTGTACCACCTTCGATCGCATCCTGCCCCGGGGCGAGGACGCGGCCGCATTGCAGCGCCTGCTCGCGCGGTCCGCGACCGGCCAGCGGCAGACCTGCTATACCAGTTACTATTCCGGGCCGCGCCGGGAAGTCGAGGGCAGCGGGCCGGTGGAAACCCATATCATCCTGCTCGACAACCATCGCAGCGACCTGCTCGACGGCCCCTTCCACGAAATGCTCGACTGCATTCGCTGTGGCGCCTGCCTCAATCACTGCCCGATATTCGCCGCGGCCGGCGGCCAGGCCTACGGCTCAGTCTACCCCGGGCCAATGGGTTCGGTACTGGCGCCCCTGCTGGAATCGCTGGAGACCCATGCGGCGCTCCCGGATGCCTGCACCAGCTGCGGTCGCTGTGAAGAGGTGTGCCCGGCGTCGATCCCCCTGCCCGGCCTGCTGCGGGAACTGCGCCGCGAAAAGAGCCAGCGCGGAATCGGCAGCAGCCGCTGGCGGCTCGGCTTGCGGCTGCACGCCTGGCTGGCCTGCCATCCGGCGCTCTACCGGTGGGCCACCGGGCTGGCCATACGCAGCCTGAACTGGCTGGGGCGGCGCAGGGGTGTCTTTCACCGCCTGCCCTTCGCCAGCGGCTGGACCGGGCAGCGGGATTTCCCCAGCCCTCAGCGCGGCACCTTCATGCAACAGTACGCAGCCCGGGAGCGGCACCGCGAACATGAGCAGTGAAAATCGCAAGCGGATACTGGCCCGGGTGCGCGGTGCAGCGCGAGGCATGGGTGCTGATGCCGTAGCCAGGGAACTGGCCGGGCTCGGCCGCTCACCCGCGGCTCACCAGCTGGATGCGGACAGTGTGGTCAATTTCATGACCAACGTCCTGCGCAACCACGGCACCCTGGCCCTTGCCGAGGACCGGCGGGAGGCCGTGAAGGGAATAGGACAGTACCTCTACAAACACTTTCGCGCACATCGACTGGTGGCCGGCAACGAGCCCCACCTGGCCGCGATGCCCTGGCGGGAAGGCGGTGTACTGCCCCGCTTCGGCGAGCTGGAGCCGGGGGAAAAGGCCGCATTGAGCTACGCCGACTGGGGCATCGCCGAAACCGGCGCAACCGTATTGCTGAGCGGCAAACACAACCCGCCAGCCAACCACCTCCTGCCGGAGCACCATATCGTACTGGTGGAGAGGGCGCGCATCCTGCCAGATATGGAAAGTTTCTGGTCACGCCAGGACTGGCACAGGGGCCAGCGACCGCGGGGCATCTACTGCATCGCCGGCCCCTCGAGCACCGGCGATATCGAGGCCAGGCTGGTCTACGGCGCCCACGGCCCGCAGGCATGGCACGTCATCGTGATTGGCAAGACCCCGCCACAGTTACTGGAAACCGCCCTGGAGCTGGCACGGGCTGCCGAAGCTCCGGGCGATCGCCCCCGGGACTGAAAACCTACAGGGATTCGTAGGTGAACTTCTGCCCGCCCAGTGCGGCCTCGTACATCAGCCCGCCCTTGGCGATGGTGAAGATCGCCATACCCTTGCGGTAGCCGGCGGATACCGTGGAAGCATTGTTGCTGCCGCCGCTGGCGCCTGCCGAGGTGCCGCCGCCGGTATTCGCCTCGGCGGAAACACCCGCAGTGATCGCAACGGCTGTGGCCTGGGCGCTGAATTCAAAGTTGCCGGAGGTGAAGTCCTCAAACGCGGATTTGTCCTTGAAGAATATGATCTGGCTGTAGGCCTGGCCGCCGAGCTGGAAACCGACCGTTACCTGGGTCATGCTGCTGTTGCCGACATAGTTGCCGCCGGCATATACCCGACCCTTGCCGTGGGCGCCGCCAATGCCGATACCGCCCTTGCCAATGGTCGGGAACAGCGCATAGCCGTAGGCGGAATTGAAATACTCCGCGGATTCCCCCGCCTCCTTGAACGACTTGAGTGCATTGGCATAGCTGTCGTCTTCCGCCCAGGCCAGCTGGGTGAAAAACGCCATGAATGCCACTATCAGGGTTGCTTTCATCATCCTTTGCATCTTGTGTACCTCATCTTATTGAGCCAACGTGACCTGGAACGGGTTGTGCTGTCGACGAACCGGTACGGCAGCACGGGTGACTGCCGCGACGGGCAATGGTTCGCCACGCGAATTCATTGTGGCAGTGCATGGGGGTTTTTCAAGTCGCGTCGCCGCCCTCGATACAGCAGGGCGACGGTGAATGGCCAGCGGTTGCCGGCGACGGCAGTCTAGCCGGTGTTGCGCATCCCCGCGGCAATCCCGGCGATGGTCACCATGATAGCCCGTTCGACGTCCGCCTCGGCGGTGTCACTGGCCCGGTGGCGCTGCAGCAGTTCGGCCTGCAGGTAGTTGAGTGGGTCGGTGTAGATATTGCGCAAATGAATGGATTCCGCCGTCCATGGCTGGTCGGCGAGCAGGCTGCTGCTGCCGTGAATGCCCAGTATGGTCTGGATGTCGAGGCCGAGCTGGTTGCGCAGGCGCTCACCGATGTGCCGGGTCGCCTCGGGTACCAGCAGTTCGTCGTAGTAAGCGGACAGGCCGGTGTCGGTCTTGGCAAACACCATCTCCAGCATCGACAGGCGCACCTCGAAAAATGGCCAGCTGGCGACCATCTGGCGCAACAGCTCCGCCTTGCCCCCGGCCACCGCGTTGGCGAGGGCCTCACCGGCGCCCAGCCAGGCCGGCAGCATCAGGCGGTTCTGCGACCAGGCGAATATCCACGGGATTGCGCGCAGGCTCTCGATACCCCCGCCAGCCTTGCGCCGCGCCGGGCGCGATCCCAGCGGCAGCTTGGCCAGTTCCTGTTCCGGCGTGGCATCGCGAAAGTACGGCACGAAGTCCGGTTCCTCGCGGATTACCGCCCGGTAGGCGCTACAGGAATCCGCGGCGAGTTCGTCCATCATCGCCCGCCAGTCGTCCTCGGGCGCCGGCGGGGTCATCAGGTTGGCGCGGCAGATGGCATCGGTATAGAGAGCCAGGGTTTTTACCGCCAGCGAGGTCCAGCCCAGCTTGGTGCGGATCATTTCGCCCTGCTCGGTCACCCGCAGCCCGTTCTTCAGGGAACCCGGCGGCTGCGACAGCAAGGCTTCCCGGGCCGGCGCCCCGCCCCGGCCGATCGTGCCGCCGCGGCCGTGGAACAGGGTCAGGTCGAACGCGTGCCGGGCGCACAGCGCCAGCAGCTCTTCCTGGGCGCGGTACTGGGCCCAGGACGCCGCCAGCACCCCCGCATCCTTGGCCGAGTCGGAATAGCCGATCATTACCATCAACTCGCCGCCGGCCTGGCCCCGGAACCAGTTCATCTGCAGCAGGTCGCCGACCACCTCGCGGGCCCGCGACAGGTCGTCGAGGGTTTCGAACAGCGGCGCCACCGGCAGGTGGTAACCCACCCCGCACTCCTTGAGCAGCAGGTGTACCGCCAGCACATCCGATGCCTGCTGGGCCATGGAGATCACGTAGGCGCCGAGGGCCTTGCGCGGCGTGGCGGCTATGACCTCACAGGTATCCAGCACCTCGCGGGTATCCGCACTGGGCGACCAGTCCCGCGGCAGCAGGGGCCGCCTGCTGGTCAGTTCCTGCAACAGGAAGGCCCTGCGGGTATCCTCGTCCCAGCCGGCGTAGTCACCGAGTCCCAGCCAGCGGGTGAGCTCGGCGATGGCGGCGGTATGCCGCGCGCTGTCCTGGCGCACGTCGTGGCGCACCAGGTGTACGCCGAAACAGCGCACCCGGCGCAGGACATCCAGCAGCGCCCCATCTGCAATAATCTGCATGCCACATGCCACCAGCGACTGGTAACAGGCTTCGAGGGGCTCCAGTAACTGCTCCTCGCGTTCGAGTATCTCCACTTCAGCGGGGGTATTGCCGTCCAGTTCCGCCTCCAGTGCCGCCAGGGTATTGCGCAGCAGTTCGCGCAGCTGGCGCAGGATGGCGCGATAGGGTTCATGGGCGTTGCCGGAATAGTCGCGCAGGCTGGCCGTGGCCCGGGTGACGGAAAGTTCCTCGAGCAACTGGGTAATATCGCCGAGATAGAGGTCCGCCGCCTGCCAGCGGGACAGCAGCAGGACCTCGCGGGTGACCTTCGCCGTGACATTCGGATTGCCGTCGCGGTCGCCGCCCATCCAGGAGGCAAAGGTCACTGGCGCCGCATCCAGCGGCAGCCGCTCGCCACAATTTTCCAGCAGGGCGCCATCCAGGCGCCGCAGGAATTCCGGTACCGCCCGCCACAGCGATTCCTCGACCACCGCGAAGCCCCATTTCGCCTCGTCTACCGGGCTCGGCCGCTCGCTGCGGAAGTCGTCGCCGTACCAGATCTGCGCGATCAGTTCGCGCAGGCGACTGCGCAGGCTCTCTTCTTCCCGGGGGGTCAGCCCGGAGAGTTCCAGCTGGCCGAGGCAGCGGCCGATTTCACTGTGCTTGTGGATCAGTGTGCGGCGGGTGATTTCTGTCGGGTGGGCGGTGAGCACGAGGTCGATGCGCAGTGCGCCGATGGTCTCCCTAATCGCCGTCATCGACACGCCCTCCTCGCGCAATTCCCGCAGGCAGGTCGCGAGATTGAGCGAAGCGGAGACCAGCTCGTCCATCTCCCGCGAGACCATGTGCCGCTGGTCGGCGATATTGGCGAGGTTGAGAAACTGGGCGAACGCGCGCGCCACCGGCACCAGTTGGCCGGTTTCCAGCGAGCGCAACTGTGCCAGCAGCGCCGCGCGATCCTCGGCATTGTTGTCGCGCGCGGACTTGGACAGGCCGCGGATCCGCTCGACCAGTGCAAAAACGTCCTCGCCCTCGGCAGCGGCGACCGTTTCACCGAGCACCCTGCCAAGGTAGCTGACATTGCTGCGCAGGCTGGTGTAGTCCGGTTGCATGCTCACCAGGAACCAATCCTCCCCAGCAGGTCGCAGACGCGGGATGAGTAGCCCCATTCGTTGTCGTACCAGTTGAGTACCCGCAGGTAGCGATCACAGGTGACCGCACTGAACCCCGCGTCGTAAATGGACGAGTGGGAGTTGCCGATAATATCCGAGGATACGATCGGCGTGTCGCTGTACTGCAGGATGCCGCGCAACCGCTCTGAGGCTGCCGCCTCACGCACGGTAGCGTTGACCTCCTCCAGGGTGACTGCGCGCGACAGTTTGACGAACAGGTCCACCACGGAACCGTCCGGTACCGGCACCCGGGCGGCAATACCGTGCAGCCTGCCCTTCAGCTGGGGTAGTACTTCCCCGACCGCTTTGGCGGCGCCGGTGGATGTGGGGATGATGTTTTCCGCGGCGGCGCGGCTGCGCCGCCAGTCGGAATGCGGCACATCCGCGAGGCGCTGGTCGTTGGTGTAGGCGTGCACGGTATTGATCACGCCCTCCTCGATGCCGAAGGCGTCGTTGAGGACCCTGGCCATGGGTGCAAGGCAATTGGTGGTACAGCTGGCGTTGGAGATGATGCGGTGCTCCGGCGACAGGCCGTCGTCGTTTACCCCGAGCACTACCGTGTAATCCACCGGGTCCTTGGAGGGGACAGTGAGAACTACCCGCTCCGCCCCCGCGCGCAGGTGCTGTTCCAGTTGCTCACGCGCGCGAAACACGCCGGTGGACTCGACCACCACATCCACGCCGAGCCGGCCCCAGGGAATATCGACCGGGTTGCGTTCATTGAGCAGCAGGGCGCGGCTCTTGTCGGTGACGAAATATTCGTCCTCGAGTTTCAGCGGCTTGCGGAATGGGCCCATCACCGTGTCGTAGCTCAGCAGGTAGCGCAGTGCCTCATTGTCGAACAGGTCGTTGATGGCGACGACGTCCACGCCCGGAACATTCTCCAGGATCCGGAAGACCGAGCGACCGATGCGGCCGAAACCATTGATACCGACTTTCATCAGGCCACCTCCCGCTGGCTGTCCAGCGTATCGTAGAGGCGCACCACGTCGAGCAGGCGCGCGGCGTGGCCGCGGGTCTCGTACCAGCTCAGGGTCTTGATGATGCTGCCTCCCGCCTTGATCGTGCCCTTGAGGTCAAACAACAGCGACAGCGGACTGCCGATCACGTCAGAGGATACGATCGGGTCTTCGGCGACACCGATTATGGACGGGTTGCGCTGCGCCGCCTCGCGCATCACGGCATTGACGGCCTCGGCGTCCACCGCGGGGTCGGCCATGACCAGGTTGACGTCCAGCAGGCAACCCTCCTGCACCGGCACATTGAGCGCCGAGGTGAGGATCTTGCCCTCGAACCCGGGCAGTAGACGCCCCAGCCAGTCGCTGGCTTCGTGGTTGTTGGGAATGATGTTCTTGGCGGCGGAGCGGCTGCGACGAAAATCCGAACCCGCATAGTCCTGCAGGGCCTGGTCCGAGGTGTAGGCATGTACCGTGGTCATGCTGCCACATTCGATTGCAAAGCTGCGGGAGAGGCTGTCGAGCAGCAGGGCCAGGGCGCCGGTAGTCGCCGAACCGGCGGAGATCATACGGTCGCCCGCCTCGACACTGGCGTGGTTGAGGCCGGGAATAACGATGCGGTCGATCTCGTCGGTGGGGAGCGTGCGCAGGATGACCCGCGGCGCGCCGCTGTGGAGATGGTCGCGCATGGACTGGCCGTCGCGAAACTTGCCGGTAGCGTCAATGACGGCATCCACGGCGAAAATATCCCAGGGCACCTCCGCGGGGCGGTCGATCTCAACCAGCCTTGAGCGAAACCGGGGATTGACCAGGAAATTGCCTTCCAGCAGGTAGTCCTGGGGATTTTCCACCTCGGAACGCAGCAGGTAATGCAGGATGTGCGGCTTGCCGATATCGGCGATGGCGACTATATCGACATCGTCGCTGCAGGCAGCAAGCTCGTAGATTTGCCGGCCGATCTGGCCGAACCCCATGATGCCCACCCGAATGGGCTTTTGCCGTGTCATCGCAGACCTCCGCAGAAGCGTTAGTGCCCAATTCAGGAACGTGGAGCGCGCCTGCTTGCGCACTGCACTTTCCCGTGAACTGTATGCCACCTTGCGAGGACATTGCCGGAATCCCAACTGTAGACACCTGGCAACACTCCAGGCCCGGGCACACGCCCCGGAAGGCTGTGCACGACTGGTGACAGATGCCACCGAACCATGGACCGAAGCAATGGTTCCGTGACGAGCGTTACTGTTGTGTTCTTGAGTTACAGACCCGAAGGCGCAGGTTTTTACCTGCTGTAGTCATTTCAATTTAGAGCTTTTGTGGCGGGCACGCAAGCAAACCGGATTTTCCGCCGGATGGTTGCAGCGAAATCCCGGCGATGCTGTCAAACTGGAGGCTCAACTATACTGCTGTCCTTTCCTGTTCATTTGAGAGCGCCCGATGTCCACAGCCGGCAGGGAAATTCATATCCTGACCTACAACATCCACAAGGGCTATTGCACCGGGAAGCGCCGCTTCGTACTCGACAGCATGCGCCAGCGCATCGCGGAAACCGGCGCGGACATCGTCTTCCTCCAGGAAGTGCACGGGCTTGCACAGAAGTCGGAAAAAAAAATGGGCCGGCTGTCCTACCCGGAACAGCCTCACTTCGAGTTCCTCGCCGACCAGGCCTGGCCGCACTATGCCTATGGGCGCAACGCCATCTACCGCAAGGGCGATCACGGCAACGCCATTCTCAGCATGCATCCCTTCGTCAGTTGGGAGAATATCGATGTCTCGCTGTTCCCCCGCTCCAGTCGCAGCATTCTCCACGGCGTCATCGAACTGGGACCGGCGAAAACGCGCCTGCATACGCTCTGCGTGCATCTCGGGCTGCTGGAACAGGAGCGGCGCGAACAGTTACAGGCGCTGACCTGGCGGATTGCCGAGCACGTGCCGGAAGATGAACCCATGATCATCGCGGGGGATTTCAACGACTGGCGCCGGCGCGCCGAACGCCATTTCCACGACGACCTGAACCTGAAGGAACTGTTCGTGACACTGGAGGGACGGCACGCGCGCACCTTCCCCGTGTGGGCGCCCCTGTTGCCGGTTGACAGGGTCTACTATCGCGGGCTCAAACCGATCTCCTGCCGCAAGCTGGCGAGCGGCCACTGGCGCGACCTGTCGGATCACGCCGCCCTGTTCGGCGTGTTCCGGTTCTGATCCTCCAGCAGCGCTGCGATGGCGCGCTGCAGCGCTACCGCGTGATTGCTGAATATCCAGTCCATGCCCCGATTGATCTCCCGCCACAGGCAGTTGCTCGACGTGGGAAACCCGCTGCCCACGCGCTGGCCGACCGCCTGGTGGCGATGCTGCAGGTCTGTCCCCAGCAACAGGTAGTGTCCGGCGAGACCGGCATAGCCCCGCTGCAATGCCACTTCGCTCAATTTGCGGGTATTGGTCTGGGCCACGGGCAGGCAGGCGGAGGGCGGCAGGAAGCTGACCAGTTCGAAAAGCGCCGGATCGAGCGCAAGTATATGGAAGTCCCTTCCCGGCTCCAGTGGCGACAGCAGTTGCTGCAGGCTCTGTCGCCGGGCCAGCGTGGCGCCCCTGCTGTCGGCCTTGAGTTCGAGCATCAGGTGGTTGCGACCGCCGAACTGCGCCACCAGGGCCTGCAGGGTGGGCAGGTCCGGCGCGATGCCACCCAATTGGGCGAGCGTACATTCAGCGACACGCTGCTGCGCGCCGAACACGCGCTGCAAATCCGGGTCATGGCAGATCACCGGCTGGCCATCGGCGCTCCAGCGGATATCACATTCGATACCCCAGACGCCGGCGGCACTTGCATCGGCGAAGGCTTGCAGGGTATTTTCCCTCACCAGTTTGCCATCGTGCTCGCCGCGGTGGGATACCAGCCGGCAGCGCTGCAACGCTGTCTTGTCGGGCACCGACCGGGGAATCGCCGCCATCCAAGTATCCGCCATTGCCATTACCAGGTCCTGCAGTGTCTCGGTCATTCATCGCCCCTGTGCAGTCGCCCTGCTCCGCGTTGGGCGCATGTTAGCCTCTCCCCGGGCAAAGGGTAAATTGGCGTGAAGGAAATCCCCGGAGATCCGCCGGCCGCGGTCGCCAAACGCGAGATCCTGGCCTGGGCTTTCTACGATTTCGCCAACTCCGGCTATACCACCGTGGTGCTGACCACCATCTACAGCGCCTATTTCGTCGGCGTGGTTGCGGCTGAAATCGGCGCGGCCTCGCCGGGCATGGCCACCCTGCTGTGGACCCTGGCGATTGGCCTTTCCAACTTCGTCGTGTTGCTGGCGGGCCCCGTGGTCGGCGCCCTGGCGGACTACCACGCCAGCAAGAAACGGTTCCTGCTGCTCACCACCCTGTGCTGCATTGCAGGCACCGCGGGACTGGCCTTTGCGGGCCCCGCCCAACTCTGGCTGGCGATCACCATGCTGGTAATCTCCGCCACCGCCTTTTCCCTGGGTGAAAACCTGATCGCGGCTTTCCTGCCGGAGATCGCGACGGAAGACAACATGGGCCGGATATCCGGCTACGGTTGGGGGCTGGGGTACTTTGGCGGGGTGCTTACACTGGCCTGCTGCCTGGGCTGGATCCAGTACGCTGCCGCCGCCGGCATGCCTGCCAGCGGCTACGTGCCGGTCACGCTGCTGATCACTGCGGTGATTTTCGCCATCACCGCCACCCCGACCTTCCTGTTCCTGCGCGAGCGCGCCCGGCCCCGCCCCCTGCCCCCGGGAAGCAGCTGGCTGCACGCCGGCTTCGGCCAGGTCCTCGATACGCTGCAGCACGTGCGCCGCATGCCCGACCTGTTCCGCTTCCTCGGCTGCCTCAGCCTGTTCCAGGCCGGGGTGTCCACCGTGGTGGTCATCGCCGCCATTTTCGCCCAGGAGGTTTTCGGTTTCGACAGCCAGCAACTGATCATGCTGATCATGGTGGTCAACCTGACCGCGGCCGCCGGCGCTTTCGGTTTCGGCCACGCCCAGGACCGCTTCGGTTCAGTACCGACACTGGCCGGGGCATTGCTTACCTGGATCGTGGCCATCGCGGTCGGCGCCACCGCCAATGCCACCGGCGACGTGTGGCTGTGCGGCAACCTGATCGGTCTGGCCATGGGAGCCACCCAGGCCGGCGGGCGCGCGCTGATCGGCAATCTCACGCCGCAGGCGCGCAACGGTGAAATTTTCGGCCTCTGGGGCATGGCCAACCGCGCAGCGGCAATCGTGGGTCCGATCGCCTACGGGCTGCTCAATCACCTGTGGGCCGGCGACCACCGGATATCCCTGCTGGCGCCGCTGGCGTTTTTTGTCGCCGGGTTGCTGCTGCTGTTCAGCGTCAACGAGCGGCGCGGGCGGGCGGCCGCACTCGCGGCCGGCTAGTCCGCGGCCTGTGCCTGCAGGCAATTCTCCCGGCGCCAGGCAAGCCACCACTGCACCAGCCCCCACACCGACAGCACGGTGTAGACACAGATCAGCGCCGCGTAGATATCCAGTGAACGATCGGCATACAACCAGATTGAAGCGGCGTTGAGTACGATCCAGTAGAGCCAGGTTTCCAGCACTTTTTTCACTTCAAAATACGTCGCAGTAAAACTGAACACGGTAGTCGTGGCATCGAACCAGGGACGCGCGGCATCCGTGAAGGTACTGAAAAACCAGCCCAGGGCGAAACTGCCCAGGGCGGAGGCCAGCAGCAACGGCAGGTGCTGCAGGAAGCTGTAGTGCACCACCGGATTGTTGTGCGCCAGTGTTTCCCTGCGCGCCCAGCGCTGCCAGCCCCAGAAACCCATTACCACGTAGAACAGGTACAGGATGGCTTCGGAGTACAGGTGATTTTCCACGAACAGGTAGATCGACAACATTGAGCCGGCAATCCCGAAGGGCCAGCAGATGATCCGCTCGCGAATCATGAACAGGATATAGACCAGCCCGCACAGGGTGGCGGCGATTTCGACCAGGGTATTAAACGCCATCGCTCAACTCACAACCGCCAGGTGACGTCGACGCCGTAAGTACGCGGCGCACCGAACTGGTAATAGGTCTGGTTGGCCCAGGCGCCGAAGTCGTCGCGGGGGTCCGCGCCGACATAAAGGCCGTGCACTGCGTAGTCCTCGTCGCCGAGGTTGCGCCCCCACAGGCGGATATCGAGTTGCTGGCCGGACCAGCCGAGGCTGCCATTCAGCAGGTCATAGCTGTCCAGCTTGCCGTTGTGGTAGTACCCGTAATAACTGTCATCCCTGCCCTCCACTTCCAGCGCCGCAGTAAACCCGCGGGGCAGTTGCACACGCACGCCGGCGTTGTACTGGTATTCGGGCGACTTGGCCTGGGCGCGGTTTTTGTGGCTGACAAACTGGTTCAGGTCGAGATCGAAGGTATTGATTTCATCGACCTCGGTCTCCAGCCAGCCGATGCTGCCATACAGTTGTACCGCCGCGGTAAGGGCGTAGTCCGCCTCCAACTCCAGGCCGTAACTGGTCGCGTCCGATCCGCTGTCGAGATAGCCCACCCAGAGCCCGGCGGCAGCGTCCCACATCCAGCTTTCCAGCTGGGCATTCTCGCGGGTCGCGTAAAATAGCGCGCTGCGCAGTGACAGGCGGTCTTCGAAGGCGGTGGCTTTCAGGCCGAGTTCGCGACTGAACAGGGTCTCGTTGCCAAAGCGTAGCTTGCCCTGCATGAATTGCTGGAACGGCGCGCTCATGAAGGCGTACTGTGAACCGGCGGCGACATTGGCCCCGCCCGGCTTGTTGGCCAGGGCGAGCGTCGCATAGAGGAATGTCGTGTCATTGAGATCGTATTGCAGGCTCAGCTCCGCGTCGAACAACTGGTCGTCGCTGTCCCCGGAGACGCCGTTACTGTCGCTGTAGTCGTCGTTGAACTGCTCGACCCGCAGGCCGGCACTCACTCCCAAGCGCTCGCCGAGGCCGTATTCCAGTTCGCCGTAGACCGCATAGCGATCGGTATCGTAGTCGGAATCACTTTCGTACAGGCCGTACCAGGCACTCGGGTAGGCGTAGTGCAGTCGCTCTTCGTTGTGATTGGCATACAGGCCAATCACGTAGCGCAGGCTGCCGCGGGAACGGTCGTCGTCACCGCCGAGCAGGCGCAATTCCAGCGTGCCCTGGCTGCGATCCCGGGCGAATATTTCGCGCGCGGTGTCGTAACCGTAGCTGCAAACTGCGATTTCGCAGACCGGTGCCGAGACCCAGTCGACGTCGTAATCGTAGAGCGAATCACCGTCCAGCCAGGTGGCGATAGCCTGGAGGTGGGTGGATTGACCCAGCCGCCATTCACCCCGGGCACTGAAACCGTCCAGATCCTGCTCGTCGCTGCCGGGCTCATCGCTCCAGGTGGTGCGGTTGTTCTGCAGCGAAAAGGCATCGTAGCCGTTATCACTTTCGAAGTGCTGGTAGCTGAAATCGTAGCTGCCGTTGCTGCCCGGTTCCCAGACCAGGCGGACGCGACCGGTCAGTTCGTCGTAATCCGCGGTGTCATCGCCGGTATAGGCGTTCTCGATGTAGCCGTCGCCGGTATTCTGCTGTACCGCGATACGCCCCTTGAGGCTCTCACCCAGCGGCCCGCTGAGTACCGCGCCCATGTGGTAGCTGCCGTAGTTGCCGACGCCGCCCTCCAGTTGCGCCTCGAAGCTGTCGCTGGGGACACGCGTTCCGATGCGGATCATACCGGCGTGCCCGCTGGCCCCGTAGCGGGTGCCCTGGGGTCCGCGCAACACCTCGACCTGCGCGGTATCGAAGAGCATCCCGGCACTGGCCACTGCGCCGAGTTCGAGGTCGTCGATCACCAGGCCGACGGAGGGGTAGTACTTGGGTTCAGCATACTGCTCGAGATCGCCGATGCCGCGCAGTTGCACGAACCGGCTGCGCGAGGCACCCGAGGACCAGCTGACATTGGGCGCCGCGCTGAGGATATCTTCCAGGTGACGCGCGCTGCGTTGTGCCATTTCCGGCTCGCCGATCACACTGACACTGGCGGCGGAGGTCATCAGGTCAACCGGGCGGAAATCGGCGGTAACGACAACCTCTTCGAGCGCCTGGGCGAAAACGGCACAGGGGGTGCCGGCAAGGGCAAGTGACAGTAAACAGCTTCGACGGCGCGCGAACATCGCAGGCTCCCGGGTTATTCCAGTTGGCAATCCGGCAGCGGCGCGAAAAGGCGACAGACAAACAAAAACAGAACTTTGCACCTATCCCTACGCCGGCATTATCCGGATCAGGTTCAAAGGGTTCGTCGCGTCGGCGACGTCTCAGGCACGCAGGCCTCCCCTCAGGAGAGCGGGGATTCTAGATCAATGCCCTTCCCCGGGCAATCACCCGCGATACCCGGCCGGGGCGGGGAGTCAACGGACGGGCCGCAGCAATATCGGCCGCATCAACTGCGAATTGTGGCTGCGCGACCAGGCCTCGGGATCGACGCCCGGTCGCAGGGGCGGTGGCCGGTCGTGGTACGGCGGGCGTATCGGGCGCGGATAGTAGTTACCCCAGTAGGGGGAATACCAGTAGTCCTGTTGCTCCTGATCCGCTGGCTGGTAGCCAGCAGGCGCCGGTGAGCGCTGGGACAACTCGCGAATTTCCGCCCGGTGTTTTTCCCGCTCCCGGCGGTCGGCGGCCATGCGGTCAGTGGTCTCCCGCATGGCTTCCAGGCGCTGTTGCGCATCCGGATCGACATCGGGCGAATTGACCCGGAGGGTCAGCGTCTCCGCCTGGGCGGTGTCTTCCGGGGGCGTATCGGAAAAAGTTACAACGCCGCGCTCGTCAACGGATCGGTACACCGTGGTCTGCTGGCTGTCGGCACCGGCATTGGCTGCCACCAGCACCAGGGCGAATATCACCCGGGGGAACCTCATACCTGCAACTCCCTGCAATCGACCATGTCCAGTATAACCCAGGCCCCGTGCGGCGAGAGGCAGCACGCACGCAGCGAATACAGCGCCCCGCCATAAAGAAAACGCGACCTGGTTCACAGATACAGCAATTGCCGCTGGCAGTCACGTACAGGCTGCCTAGAATCAACCCTGTTGGGGTCCTTTAACGCGGACAATGATATGGAAAACAACAGCAAGAAAACCAGCGCTTACCTGCTCAATGGGAAGCAGGAACCGGCCGGGGGGCCGACCAGTCTCGCTCTGGCGACATTGACTCTGGGGATTGTCGCCGTCATCGCAGTCAGCGGACTGATCGTATAAGCGTAGCAAACCGGCCTGCCGGCCCTTTCCGGGTCGGCCGGCCGGCCACCTGCCCCGCCCTACCCGTTTTACTCCTTCACTGCCACCATCCCCAACCGGGCTTCAACCACTGCCCCGGCTCACGTACCATGCACAGATAACACTGCGCCGCCGGAATAGCCTCAATGCAACTTTCCGCACTGTCGATCCTTGTCAGCATCGGTCTGCTTTCCCTGTTTTCCCAGTGGCTCGCCTGGCGCATACGGGTTCCCGCGATTCTATTCCTGCTCGCCTCGGGACTACTGCTGGGCCCGGTGGCCGGCATCCTGGAACCCGACGCCCTGTTCGGCGATCTGCTGTTTCCCTTCATTGCACTGGCGGTAGCTGTCATCATCTTCGAAGGCAGCCTGACCCTGAATCGGGAGGAAATCCGCGGTCACGGCGATGTCGTCCGGCGCCTGATCAGCTGGGGTATCGTCATCATCTGGCTGTTGGTGGCGCTGATGGCGCACTGGTTGATCGGCCTGAGCTGGGGCCTGTCTTTCCTGTTTGGCGCCATCATGACGGTGACCGGGCCGACCGTGATCATGCCGATGATCCAGGCGGTCCGGCCAACCCGGCCGGTCGCCAATATCCTGCGCTGGGAGGGAATCCTGATCGACCCGATCGGCGCCATTCTCGCGGTCCTGACGTTTTCGGTGGTGGTTGCCAGCCAGGACAGCCACGACTGGGCTGACCTGCCCCTGCAGTTGCTGCGCATCCTGGGCACCGGTTTCCTGGCGGGTGGTCTCGGCGGCTTCCTCTGGGGTATGGCGCTGCGCCGCTACTGGATACCGCAATTCCTGCACAATGTGGCCACCCTGCTGGTGGTGTTCGCGATCTACGCGTTTTCCGACACCCTGGCCCACGAATCCGGCCTGCTTGCGGTGACCGTCATGGGCGTCTGGCTGGCGAATACACCGGGTATCCACATCCGCAGCCTGCTGGATTTCAAGGAAAGCCTGAGCATCCTGCTGATATCGGCCCTGTTCATCCTGCTTGCCGCGCGCCTCGAGTTCGAGCAGATGCAGGTGGTGGGCTGGCCGGCACTGGTACTGATGCTCGGCATCCAGTTTTTTGCCCGCCCGCTGAAGGTCGCGCTGTGCACCCTCGGTTCGAGCCTCAACTGGCGTGAACGGGCCCTGCTGGCCTGGATCGGGCCGCGCGGCATTGTCGCTGCGGCCATTACCGCGGTCTTCGCCGAACGCCTCGAGAGCGCCGGGGTGGAAGGCGCCCAGTTGCTGGTGCCGCTGGCCTTTGCGGTTATCGTTGGCACGGTCGCGCTGCAGAGCCTGACAGCGCGACCGCTGGCCCGGGCGCTGAATGCCTCGGCACCGGCGCCGGAAGGTGTCTTGATGCTCGGCGCCAACGCATTTTCCATCGCGCTGGCCAATACGCTCAATGACGCCGGCTTCAACGTGGTGATCGCCGACAACGACTGGGACAGCCTGCGCAGGGCGCGGATGTCGGGCCTGCGAACCTACTACGGCAACCCGATGTCCGATCACGCGGAACGCACGCTGGACCTGACCGGCATCGGCTATCTTTTCGCCCTCTCCCGCAACAGCGAACTGAACCGCCTGGCCTGTACCTACTTCGCCCACCCGTTCGGCAGACAGGGCGTGTACATGCTGCCGGTCAACCTGGAGTCCGGGGAAGCAAGCAACAGCAAGCGCAAGCCCTCGAGCGAAATGCCCGGACGGCGGCTGTTCACGGACAACGCCAGCCTGTCAAAACTCCTGAGCTCGGTCAGTCGCGGCGCGGAGATCCGGGCTACCCGGCTGAGCGAGAGCTACGGCTACAGTCAGTTTCTCGAGGACGGGGACAAACAGCGCATCCTGCTGGTTGCCTGGAATGAACGCGGCAAACTGCTGCCCTGGTCCAAGCGCTGGGCGAATACCCTGGAGCCTGGCTGGACCATAGCCAGCATTTCGGCCAGCAGCCCGGAGGAATCCGCCTAGACCAGGTGGGGATTGGCGTTGATACCGTCGAGTACGAAATCGATCAGCGCCTCATTGACCGCCTTTTCATCGGCCAGGCTCGAGGGGAACATCCAGTCGCGAAACAGCACCGCCGCGAGCACGGCGCCAAAGGATGCCCGTACCATCAGGCGCGGCGCTACGCGGGTACTGTCGCCATCCAGTCGCCCGCTCATCACCTCCGCCCCGTAATCGAAGTAGGCGCGCAAACCATCGATCTCACCGAGGCCGTTGATGCCCTGGTTTTCATAGGCCTGTGCGACGATCAGTGAAAGAAAGGATCCGGAGTGGGCACGGATGAACGCCTGCAAATCCGAGATGTAGTCGCGCGCTGCGCTGCGGTGATCTTCCGCGGAGTTTTCCGCCCGCAGGTGTTCCACGTTGAAACGGAGAAAGTCTTCTTCCAGTGGTTTGAACACCGCCTCGTGGAACAATTCCGCCTTGGAGGAAAAATAGCGGAACAACTGGGCCTCGGTCACTTCGGCCCCTCGCGCGATCGCCGCGGTGGTCGCGCCGCTGTAGCCGCGGTCCTGGAACTCGCCGGCTGCCGCCGCCAGAATCCGTGAGCGCAATTCCCCGGCGGAGCGGCGGCGCCTGCGTTCGCCGCCGGATACCTTGTTGCGTGACGCTTGTGCCATGTACTCCCCATCGGGTTAGCCGAGCCGGTCCAGTCTGCCGGCGCTCCCCGGAAGAAAGCGCCAGTGTGGCCATGATAGTGGATACTACTATACGGGAGAATTGCAACGCGCGCCCGGCACGGCTATCGCGCCAGGACCATCGGGGCGGCGTGCCGGGGTGTTGTGATGCGCGGGCTGTGACGTTACCGGAAGTTACTGCGATTTTTTGCGCGGGCCCAGCAGGCTTTGTATTTCGCCACCGAGCACCGAGCGGGTTCGCGCAGAGCTCCAGCTGGTTTCCCCGAAAAGCGTCTGCAGGGAGATGCCGTGTACCAGGGCGATGAGTTGCTGGGCGATGCCGGGGGCCTCCTCGCGCTGGCCGTAGCACTGGCAGATAACCCTGCTGATATCTTCCTGGGTCTTCTCGGTCCACTCCCGCTGCACCTCGGCAAACACCGGGTCGTGACTGGCGCGCTCCCAGAAAGCCATGTAAACCCGCCAGCGGCGCAGGCTTTCCTCGTCGTAGATAGTCATCGACAGCAGGACTTCGAGCAGGTCCACCGCGGGGCCTTCGATGGTTTGCAGAAACCGGTCCCGCCCCTGCTCGGCGATGTGCAGGTAGGCGAGCGACAGAACCTCGTCCTTGTCGTCGAAGTAATGGGTAATCATGGTGGTGCTGCAGCCGAGTTCCTCGGCGATCCGCCGCACCGTGGCGGCTTCCCGCCCTTCCCGCGCGATGAGGTCGGCCGCCACACGGGCAACTGCTTGCCTGCGCCGCTCCATTTCGCTGATCTGCATCGATTTCCTACCAGCCAGAAAACAGGACATGGGTTATAGCGCAGGCGAAAGCGTGTGTACAGGCATAGCGGGTACGGCGCCGTCCGCCGATGAGAGCGGACGAGATGTGGAGACCCCCTAGGCGGCGTTGGCGTCTGCCCCGGCATCCTCGAAGCTGATCGGCAATCCGCGCAAACCCCAGACGCCGAAGAAGGGTCGAAAGCCCACCTCGCCAGCCAGGCGGGGATTGCGGATACGGCGGGCAATCTGGTGCAGCCCCTCCTGCAACTGGGCGCGGGCGATGTACTGCCCCAGACAGAGGTGGACACCGCGGCCGAAGGCCATGTGGCGATACTCCTGGGATTTTTCGCGGTCCGGATTAAAGGTATCCGGGTCGTCCCAGGCGCGCGGGTCGCGACCGGACATGCCGACCGGGAAAAACAGCATGCTGCCCCTGGGCAGGGTAACGCCCTCATAGTCGAGGTCTTCCAGCAACAGGCGGGGTATGGTCGCGGGGCTGTTCAGGCGAAAGGTCTCCTCGATGACGGCATTGCAGAATTCGTGATCTGCTGCGCACCGTTGATAGTACTCCGGGTGCTCCAGCAGGGAGTACATGGCCAGGGTGAGAATGTTCTTGGAGGTATCGTATCCCGCTACAAACAGGAAAATCAGCATATCGTACAGTTCCCGGTCCGATATCTCCCCGCGGGTATTGGCCGCCAGCATGGTATCGAGCAAATCCGGATCGCTGCTGTCGGACCCCTGTTGCCGGCGCTCCGCCACGAGTGACTGGACGAAGCTGTCCATCCTGCCAACGGCAGCCTCCAGTGCGGGCAGATGATTCACGTCCATGCTGAAACTCAGCCCCAGGTCCTCCATGGATTTGCGCAGGCCGGGAATCGCCTCCAGCGGCGCGCCGATCATCGCGGTCATGACCGCCACGGGGAAATAGGAGGCGAACTCCTCGAAATCGAAACTCTCCCTGGGCGCCCACTGGTCGAGTACCCCATTCACTACCTCGCGCATCAGCGCCCGGTTCCTGTTTGCCTGCCTGGGTGTGAACATCGGCGCGAGGATGTCGCGAATCCGTTTGTGGTCCATACCCGAGAGCGCGAGAATACTTTCAATTTCGAAGCGTCCCCACTGGCTGTCCCCTGCCCCCATGGCGGCCACGACGCCGTCGTGGTCCGGGCGCATGATGTCATCGCGAATCAGCAGATCCTTGATCGCGTGAAAGCCGTGAATCACATAACCGTAGGCGCACTTCGCCAGCCAGGGATGCTGTGCACGTGCCGCCTCGAAGTGAACAAATGGATTGGCGGCAAACCCGGGGCTTTCCATGGCCAGGTAAGTGAGTTCCAGGTCTTCAGGACGTTGCATGTTCCGGCTACCTCGCGCTTATCGTTATCGTCAGGCAGTGGAGCATAGGGAGCTGGACCCGGCAGGACAAAAACATCCGTTGCAGCGGGTTTCTGTCGGGCAAAAAAAAACGCCCGGGATGGCCGGGCGTTTCCTGAGTCCGGACGGAGTATCAGTCCGCGCCGAAGTTGTAGCGGATACGGGCTCCGTACATGCGTGGAACGCCCACCTGGCCGAGTTCAAAGCCGCTGTTCCAGTTCCCTGTCAGGTAGGTCACGTACTCCTCGTCCATGGCGTTGGTCACGAAGGCCGAGAAGTCGATCGGGCTGCCCATGATACTGGACCAGCTGAAATTGAAGTTCCACAGGTCGTAGTCCGGAAGTGTTGCGTAAATAGACGACTCTTTCGAGACTGCCTGCTGCTCATCGGTCCAGACATAGGTGGTAGACAGACGCATATCACCCAGCTCCGCATCCACCGGGAACATGTAGGTCGCACTGACCACCACCGAGTTTTCCGGCGCATAGGACAGCGGCTCCCCTTCTGCCGTGGTCGTGGTGGGCTCCGAGGCCACCGCATTGGGCGGGAAAGGCGGGAACTCCAGTTTATCGACTTCGGTGTTCAGGTAGGCGTAGCTGGCGTTCAGGATAAGGTTATCCGTCAACTGCAGGGTGGCCTCGACCTCCGCGCCCCAGATGGTGGAGGCGCCGGCGTTGATGATCGCGGTAGTGCCTACGCCGGTCGGCTTGAAGTAGCCGAACTGCACTTGCTGGTCGGTAAAGTCGTTGTAGAAGAACGCCGTATTCAGCGTGCCGGGTACCGCGCCCTGGAAGCTGAACTTGGTGCCGATCTCATAGGCATCCACGGTCTCCGGGCCGTGCACATCGAGTCCGGAGGAACCACCGATGTTGACGCTGCCCTGGCGATAGCCGCGATTGTACTTGGCGTAGACCAGCAGGTCCTCGCTCGGTGTGAAGTCCACACCCAGCAGCCAGGTCGGCTCATCGCTCTCGCTTGAGGGCGTACGCGTTTCCGCCAACTGTGCCTCCGGCGGCGCAAGCTGTCCCGGCGCCAGGCGTGGAAAGTAGAAGATCAACTCGTTGGCGTAACCTTTGGTCTCGTCATCGGTGTACCGCAGGCCACCGGTCAGGCTCAGGTAATCGGTCAGTTCAAAAGTAGCCTGGCCGTATACTGCCATGTTGGTGTATTCGGCACCGCCCGGAACGCGCTGCAGCGCACCGACACCGATAATGTTGTTACAGCGATAGTCATCCGGGTTGGGGCCGACGATGCTGTCCTGGTCGCAGATGATCAATGCGGGGGACTGCGCGCCGTAGTCCTGGCCAGGTTCGCTTTTCTCGTAGTACAAACCCGCCTGGTAGGTCAGCCGGTCGTCAAAGCCACTGCCCTGGATCTGCAGTTCCTCGACAAAGGTTTCCTGGTCGGTTGTCGGGTAGGCGCTGGTGAGACCGACCTGCTGGAAAATCAGCATTTCGGGGCCGATGCGCCAGTCGGTGCCATAGATGGAGCTGCGTTGCTTGGTCTCCAGTTCACCGTAGGAAATAATATTCTTGACCAGGAAATCATCGGAGATTTCCCATGTCGTAGTGTTGATCGCCTGCCAGGTGTCCTGTTCATTGACTGGCTTGTTGACGAAGCTGTAGATGTCGTAAAAACCGTCATCGCCGGCTTCAGCGCGTCGATCGAGGTCCGCCTGGCAAAAGCTGCCGAGCCCCGCAGTGGGGTTACAGGCGAAAACCGAGAACGGCCAGCCATTGTTCGAGGATTCCGCGCCGCGCACGATGGTGTAGTTTTCCAGGCTGTCGGAAATTTCCCACAGGGCGCTGACCCGCCAGGCGGTGTAGTCCTGGTCGGCAAAGTCCTCGGGACCGATACCGGAAATATTGTGCAGGTAGCCATCGCGCTCACTGTGGTCGACACCGAAACGCAGCTTGAAGCTGTCGCTGACCGGCAGGTTCAACACGGCCTGTCCGCGTAACATGTCGTAATTACCCATAGACGCCTCGGCATAGCCCTCGAACTCGTCGGTCGGCCGCTTGGGCGTCAGGATGACCGCACCGCCGGTGGTGTTGCGGCCGAACAGCGTACCCGTCGGTCCTTTCAGGACCTGTACGTTTTCCAGGTCGAACAGGTCGCCCGGGGTCGCGCCGTCACCGGACTGCTGGGAGTTGGCGCCGCGCAGGGCGACGACTTCCGCAAAATAGACACCCACAGAGGCCGTGGTGCGCAATTCCTGGGAAAAGCCGCGAATGGCGAAGGTGGTGTTATCGCCGCCAAAGCGGGTATTGACCGACAGGTTAGGCGTATAGGTGGCAAGGTCGCCGGGGTTGGTAATGTTGGCTTCGTTGATTTGTCGCTGGTTGAAAACGGTCAGCGAGGCGGGAACGTCCTGCAGGAATTCCTCGCGCCGGCGAGCGGTGACCACCACTTCTTCCAGCATCATCGCACGTTGACCACTGCCTTCCTGGGCCAGCGCGGGTGGCGCCTGCAGGCCTGAGCCCAGTGCGGTTGCGGCAACAATTAATGACGGATAGTGCCAGTGTTTCTTCACAGTGCTTACTCCCTTTATTATTAAACTAGGGGTATTGTTAATGTCCGGACACTTGGAGAACGTTTAAAGTGTTTATAGCTCTGGGGATGGCCTCCGGACCTGATGAGGGCCCAACATTCCGGCGGATCGCTGCCGGAAAGTGGGCCCTGATGGTGATACTAGCGATTTGTGTCAGGGTCTGACAACTAATTTTACACTGTGAATTTGAACAAAAAACGGGCGCCAGAAATCATCTGGCGCCCGTTGCAGTAGCGCGACGTGTTTTTACATACCGAAATTGTAGCGGAAACGGGCTCCGTACATACGCGGCATCCCTACCTGCCCGGACTCCAGGCCACCTGAATTGTATAGACCGGACACATAGGTCACATATTCCTCGTCGAAGGCATTGGTCATGAACGCCGAGAAGTCGATCGGGCTGCCCATGACCGCATTCCAGCTGAAATTGAAATTCCACAGGTCGTATGAATCGATCAGGTAGAATGGCGGTGAGCTCGCCTCGGTGACTGCCTGTTGTTCATCGGTGTATACCCAGGTTGCGGACAGGCGCATGTCGCCCATTGCAACCGGCGTCGGCAGCATCCAGATCGCGGAAACCACCGCGGAGTTTTCCGGCGCGAAGGACAGTGGGTCGCCCTCCTGCGTCGTGTTGGAAATGGTGCCCGGTACCGCGATGCCCGACTCGACCAGGTTGGGGAACTCGAGATCATCGATCTTGGTATTCAGGTAGGCATAGCTGGCGTTCAGGATAAGGCTTTCGGTCAGTTGTACCGTTGCCTCGACTTCCGCCCCGTAAATGGTAGACGCACCGGCGTTGATGATCGCGGTGGTACCCACATTGGAGATCGCCTTGAAATAGCCGTACTGGACCTGCTGGTCCTGGAAGTCGTTGTAGAACGCGGCAATGTTCAGGGTGCCCGGGAAGGCGCCGTGGAAGGAGAACTTGGAACCGATTTCATAGGTATCCACAGTCTCCGGACCGTGAATGTCGGCACCGGTACTGCCGCCGATATTCACGCTGCCCTGGCGATAGCCGCGATTGTACTTGCCATACAGCAGCAGGTCGTCGCTCGGGGTGTAGTCGAGGCCCACCAGCCAGGTCGGCTCATCACTTTCCGATGTCGGGTTGCGCGACTCCACAAAGACCCTGTTCGGCGGGGCGTAGGTGCCGGGCGTTACCCGCGGGAAGTAGTACACCGTATCCTCGGTATGCCCCTTGGTTTCGTCATCGGTATACCGCAGGCCACCGGTGATGCTCAGGGTGTCGGTGAAACTGTAGGTCGCCTGGGCGTAGACGGCCATGTTGGTGTATTCCACACCTCCGGGAACCGACTGCAGGGCACCCTGCAGGAGCAGGTTGTTACAGCGGAAATCGTCCGGGTTGCTGCCCGTGATGGACGCCTGGTCACAGGCGATGATGGCGGGCGACTGGGCGCCGTAGTCGCTACCCGGTTCGCTGTGCTCGTAATACACGCCCGCCTGGTAGGACAGTGCATCGTCAAAGGCACTGCCCTGGATCTGCAGTTCCTCTACCAGCGTTTCCTGGTCGGTAGTCGGGAAACCCGAGGAAAGACCAACCTGCTGGAAAATCAGGTCCTCGCCCTGGAACGACCAGTTGGTGCCGAATACCGCGCCGCGCTGCTTGGTTTCCAGTTCCCCGTAAGCGAGGATGTTCTTGACCAGGAAGGCGTCACTGATTTCCCAGGTGGTGGTGTTGATAGCCTGCCACATGTTCTGTTCGTTGACCGGCTTGGGCACGAAACTGTAGACATCGTAGAAACCATTGTCGCCGTTAGCCTCACGCTCCTCCAGATCGGGGGTACAGAGAAAGGCAAGCGGTGCATTGGGGTTGCAGCCAAATACTGATCCGGGATAACCGTTATTGGAGGAATCCACGCCCCGTACGATGGTGTAGTTCTCCAGGCTCCCGGTGATCTCCCACAGGGCACTGGCGCGCCAGGCGGTGTAGTCCTGGTCGGCGAAATCGTCGGGGCCGATACCGGAAATATTGTTCAGGTAGCCGTCGCGCTCGCTGTGGTCGACACCGAGGCGCAGTTTGAAGCTCTCGGTGACCGGCAGGTTCAACACCGCCTGGCCGCGCAGCATGTCGAAATTGCCCGCAGAACCCTCGACGTATCCCTCGAAGTCATCGGTCGGGCGCTTGGGGGTCAGAAGTACGGCACCACCAGTGGTATTGCGGCCGAACAGCGTGCCCGTGGGACCCTTCAGGACCTGGACGTTCTCCAGGTCGAACAGGTCACCGGGGGTTGCTCCGTCACCGGACTGCTGGGAATTGGCGCCGCGCAGGGCGACCACTTCCGCAAAATACACCCCGACTGACGCGGTGGTACGCAACTCCTGGGAAAAGCCCCGGATCGCAAAGGTGGTGTTGTCACCGCCAAAGCGATTATTGACCGAAAGGTTTGGCGTATAGGTGGCCAGGTCGGAGGGGTTGGTAATATTGGCGTCGTTGATCTGGCGCTGGTTGAACACGGTCAGCGAGGCGGGAACATCCTGCAGGAATTCCTCACGACGCCGGGCGGTAACAACGACTTCCTCGAGTGCGAGTCCCCGCTCTCCGCTCCCTTCCTGGGCGAGCACAGCGGGTGCCTGCATACCACCACCAAGCGCGGTAGTTGCGAACAGCAAAGACGAGTAATACAGGTTTCTTTTCACAGCTAATCTCTCCCCATATTATTTAATCAGGGTTTATTTATTTTTACGGGCGCATGGATCAGCCCGAAAAGCGCGGGACAAGAATACCGAAAAAAAATTAAAAAAAAAGGAATTCCGAACAGTTAAAATTAACCGTAACTATCGGATATTTGTAAATTTTTCTGAATTATACCGACTATGGAGTGTAAAGTTTTTTATAATTACTTGATGATTCCTGTTTCCATTTTTTGTCTTTTTTATTCGACGTTATGTAAATATTTTTCTAATTGCTGTGGGCAATAGCGGTAACAAAAAGACTCTCCGGCGCCCGCCAGTCCAGGCGAATACGCCGGTGCGCGATCAACCAGGCATCTCCGCAGCGCCGGAACTCATCGAGGTAGTAGCCGCAGTGATCCGGGCCGATGTCTGTCCATGCCGTCCAGTAGGTCCGCGCCCGGGCGACCTCGCTGTCGAGCAAGTCGATTTTACTGGTCGCAAGATGGTGACGTACAAAGGTCGCAGCGTGGGTCGGCGAACTGGCGTCCCTGGCGCGCTCGGACCAGCGGGTAATCCAGTTGCCGATTTCTCCCTTGCCGGCATAGCGAAACCGGTCGGCTTCCGGGACTCCCTCGGATTCGAGAATTGCGTCGTCGGTAAATACGGCGAGAAAATCCGCCAGGCGAAGACCGTCCCCGGCCACCGTATAGCGAGCCATGGTATCGCGGATGGCCTCGCGAGCCAGCATTTCCTCCAGGATCATTGCCACCCTCCTCCCGCCTGACGTTTCGACTACTGATCAACACCGCTGTGGACAGGATTTTCCCGAGCGGTTAGATTGGGGCAAACATAATACTGATAAACAATGGCCCGCAATGCTGAAGAACGAAAAAATACTCATCACCGGCGTCACCGGCAAGATCGCCTTTCCTATTGCGCGGGAACTCGCCCGGGACAACGACGTCTGGGGCATGGCCCGCTTGCAGTCACCCGGGGACCGGCAGAGGCTCGAACAGGCCGGCATCACAGCGGTCGCTCTGGACATGGCTGGCGGTGATTTTTCCAGCCTGCCCGACGATTTCACCCATGTCTTCCACGCCGCTGTAGACCCCGGGCTCGGCCAGTGGCGGGACTGCGTGCGCACCAACGCCCACAACTCCGGCAAGTTGCTGCATCACTGCCGCAGAGCGAAGGGTTTCGTGTACTGTTCCACCGGCTCGATCTACGCCTACCAGGGGCAACGCCCGCTGCTGGAGTCCGACCCGCCCGGCGTCCCCGACCGGGCCAACTACAGTTTTTCCAAGGTCGCAGGAGAAGCGGTCTGTACCTGGGTGGCGGAGCAATACGCCATTCCCCTGACCATCATCCGCATCTGCTCCACTTACGGACCGCTGGGCGGCGCACCCGCCATGCGGCTCGAGGCCATCCTGAACCGCCAACCGATCAAGCTGTACCCGGATTCACCCAACAACTACAACCCGATCTACGAGGATGACTACGTCGAACTCGGTATCAGCGCGATGCAGCAGGCGGCTGTCCCGCCACTGGTGGTCAACTGGTCCGGCAGCGAAACCGTGAGCCTGGAGGACTACTGCAGCTACCTCGGCAAGCTGGTCGGCATCGAACCGATTTTCGAGTACACCGAGCACACCCACACCCCGCTGTGGCCGGACACCACGCATATGCACGCGACACTCGGCAGGACCCGGGTACCCTGGCGCGAGGGCATGCGGCGCATGGTGGAAGCCCTGCACCCGGAACTGGAGCTGAGGGACGCCTGATGGACGATCACGACATGAGCATCAACGCCTACCGGGACCTGGTCGGGGAACCCTCGGATACGGTGCCGGCGATCCTCGCCACCGGCCGCAGCGACATCACCACCCTCTTCGTCTCCATGTCGCGCAAGCACGAGCAGGGCCACGACGCCGACTACCTGCGCTGGCACAGCCTGGACCACCGCCCGGAACAGCAGCGGCTGGCCAGCATACGCACCTCCACCCGCCTGGTATCCACCCCGCAGTGCCGCGCCGCCCGGGCTGCGGATGCCGATTCCCACAGCGCCGTGGACCACGTGATGATCTACTTCTTCGCGGGACAGGAGGGGCTGGGGGAATTTTACGACCTCGGCCTGGCGCTGCACGAGGCGGGACGTTCGCCTTTCATCATGCCGCCGGTGGAACGCGGAGTGTATACGCTGGGCGAAGTAGTTGCGGAGCCGCGCATCCGCACCGGCGCCGACGTCCTGCCCTGGCTGCCGATCCGCGGCATGTACCTGCTGGTCGAACAGGGTGGCGAGGCAGCCCCGCTGCCGCAGGGAATTCCCGGTGTGGCCGGTGCCCTGACCTCATCTTCGGTAGCGTCGGAGATTTCCAGTGTCGCGCCGGGCCAGCACCTGACCCTGTGCTTCCTCGATCAAGACCCGATTGAGGTAGCCCGGACTATCGAGCCTTACCTGCGGGAGCGCTGGAGCGATACCTCACTGACGCCGCTGCTGGCAGCGCCCTACTTCAGCATCGTAGCCTACGAGTGGGATCGCTACCTGCCCTGAATCAGTACTCCACCGGCCCCTCTTTCTGCATGTAGACACTGATGCGCTGGATCTTGCCCGCGGGGTTGAATTCGTACATGGACAGGGAATAGAACGGGAAAACCGTATCCCCGCTGGTGATCATTTCCTCGCACTGCATAAACACGGCGTCGGCGCTTTCACTGAGCCGCTTGACCACCGGGTCCCAGCCCTCTGACTGGTTGACCCACTCGGTCAGCAGGGCCGTGTAGCCGGCCCAGTCGACGATATCGTGAAAGGGGCCGATTCGCTGGAAACTGGCGGTATCCACGACGTCTGCAAGGGCGTCCCAGTCCGCCGCCGTCACGTCCGCTCGGGCGACGCCGCGATCGACCAGTCCCTTCATGATATTGACCAGGGTATTGACACTCTCGCTGAGGCTGTCAGTCATATTATTGTTCTCCTTCATTGAACGAACCGGGACCGCATGGCGGGCAGGGTCAAGCAGCGGTCATTTTCCGTCATCAATCGGCGCTGTCGCAAGGCCGGGCTTCTGATATGCTTTTTTTTGACAAGATCGAACCTGGCCCACTGGCCCTTACAATAATGATCAGGAGAATCGTGCAATGAGTCTGCAACTGGACGACTACCGCCTGCTCGGCCGTTCCGGCCTGCGTGTCTCCCCTCTCTCCCTCGGCACCATGACCTTCGGCATGGCCGGCTGGGGCACCGATATCGAAGAAGCGGGACGCATGCTCAACCACTACCGGGAACTGGGCGGCAACTTCCTCGATACCGCGAATTTCTATGCCGCCGGAGAATCCGAGCGCATGCTGGGCAAACTCACCGCCGAACACCGCCTGCGCTGGGTCATCGCCACCAAGTACAGCCTGACCATGGGGCCCGGCGATCCCAATGCCAGCGGCAACCAGCGCAAGAACATGGTGCAGGCAGTGGAAGCCAGCCTGCGCCGGCTCAACACCGATTACATCGACCTCCTCTACCTGCACCTGTGGGATGACCGCACACCGGCGGAGGAAGTGCTGCGCGCCTTCGACGACCTGGTGCGCGCCGGGAAGATACTCTACGCCGGAATTTCCGACACGCCGGTATGGGAAATTTCGCGCATGCAGGCCATCGCGGACCTGCGCGGCTGGTCGCCCTTCGTCGCCCTGCAGGTGCCCTACAACCTGACCGAGCGGATCGTCGAGGCGGACTTCCTGCCCATGGCGCACAAGCTGGGCCTCGGCGTCCTGCCCTGGTCGCCGCTGGCCGGCGGTGTACTCACCGGTAAATACAGCCGCGCGGACCTCGCCAGCGAACCCGCCGACATGAGCAGCCGCAAGAACATCAACCTGGCCACCGGCCGGCTGACGGAGAAGGCGCTGGATATAGCCGAAGTACTGGCCGAGGTCGCCGGGGAACAGGGGCGCAGTGCAGCTGAAGTAGCCCTGGCCTGGACCCTGCAGCACGCGGCCGTCACCTCGCCGATCATCGGCGCCCGCACCTTCTCCCAGCTGGAAAGCAACCTCGGCGCGCTGGATGTCGAGTTCAGTGCGGAGCAGTTGCAGCGACTGGATACGGTGAGCGCGCTGCCCGAGACCTTCCCGCACACCATGATGCACACCCCCACCGGCGAGATGATGCTGGGTAATGTCAGGGTGGAGCGCCGCTGAGCGCAGCGCTGGCAGGTTTACGCGGACTGCGGCCCGGGCCGCAGTCCGCTACTTGACCTGCTGCTTGGCGAGCTTGCGCGCCAGAGTCCTGCGGTGCATGCCGAGGCGGCGCGCCGTTTCCGAGATATTGAAATCCGTTTCCGCCAGGGTCTGGTGAATGCGCTCCCATTCGAGGGTCTTGATCGAGGTCGCGCGACCGGTGATCGCCACCTCGGTATTGCCGTCGGCGCTGTTGAACGCCGCCTCGATGTCGTCGGTGTTCGAGGGCTTGGCGAGATAGTGGCAGGCGCCCAGTTTTACCGCTTCCACCGCGGTGGCGATACTGGCGTAGCCGGTCAGCACCACGATCAGCATATCGGGATCGTGCCGGTGCAGGGCTTTCACACAGGCCAGGCCGGAGGCTTCACCCTCCAGCTTGAGGTCGACCACGGCATAGCCGATCTTGTACTCGTCCAGCAGGGGCAAGGCGCCTTCCAGGCTGGTGGCGTGCCACACGGTATACCCGCGGCGCTCAAAGGAACGCCCGAGGGTGCGGGCGAAGGCGGCATCGTCCTCGACCAGCAACAATGTCCGCGTTTCATCGGTTTCCAGCGTCAATCCTCCTTCAGTACCAGGGCATCCAGCGGCAGGGTCAATTGCACCTCGGCGCCGCCCTCGGCGAGGTTCCTGACGTTGACATTGCCGCCCAGCGTGCGCACGACATTGAACACCAGGAACAGGCCCAGGCCGCTGCCGGCGCGCCCCTTGGTGGACTGGTAGGGCTGGCCCAGGCGCTCGAATACCGCCTTGTCGAAGCCCTTGCCGCGGTCCGTGACCTTCACCAGCAGGCTGTCATCGCGCCGGCCCACCTCCAGCGCGATCCACGCTGGCGAGGCCTCCAGTGCATTGTCCAGCAGGTTGGCAATTGTCTGCTTGATTACGGAGTCCGAGGCGATGTCCATATCCTCGCCGAAGTGATTGCGGAACTGCAGGCATCTGGCCCCGCGGGTTTCACGCCACTCCGACACCAGTTCCTCGAAAAACTCGTGGACCGTGGCCTCCCCGGAAGACTCGCCCCGGGTTTCCCCGGCGGACAGCAGGATGCCGCTGACAATGGTCTTGCAGCGCTTGACCTGGGCCTGCATTTCCTGGATTTCCTGGTAGAGGTCCGGGTCCGAGGTAAACGCCGGCATATAGCGCCAGTCGCCGAGGATCACCGCGATGGTGGCGAGGGGGGTACCGAGTTCGTGGGCTGCGCCGGAAGCCAGCAGACCCATGCGCATGATGTGGTCCTCTTCCGCTTCACGCTGGCGCAACTCCGCCAGCCGGGCGTCGTGCTCCCGCCGGGTGCGGATGATCCGGCTCAGGAACACCAGCAGCAGCACGCCGTTCAACACCAGGCAAATCAGCATGCCCTGCACATAGACGCTGCCGAGGCCCAGGTGGTAATCCTGTGGCAGGTCGATGGGCTTGCCGGCGACCGCCAGCCACAGGAAACTCGCGGTCGCCACCACCAGCAGTGTCCAGGCATATTTCGGCGCGAGCAATACCGCGGCCAGTCCGACCTGCAGCAGATAGAGAAAGACAAAGGGGTTGGTGGCGCCGCCACTGAGATACAGCTGGTAGGTCAGCGTACCCATATCCACCAGCAGGCCGACAAACAGCTCCAGGCGCAGCTTGCGCCGCCGCATGCGCAGGCTGATCTCGGCGAGGAGATTGAAGGCCACGAGCACGCCAATTCCCAGGAACATCTGCCGCAGCGGCAAATGGGCGCCGAAACCGTACTGCGCGGTAAGGATCGTCAGTAACTGGCCGAGCGCCGCCATCCAGCGCAGCTGGACCAGCAGGCGCATGTTCTTGCCGACAGTGGCGTCGCGTTCGGATCGGGGCGGCCGGAATACCTCCGCTGGCGCGAGGGCGGCCTGGTTGCTTGTCATCGTCTGTGCTCCATCGGCGCACAGTATACGCGGCGAGCGCTGCCATGGCAGCTGGCAAACGGTAAAGCGCGCGGGACCCGCGCCCGCGAGCGGCGCCGCCAGGACTCAGCGCTTGCCCGCGGGCTCGCGCCAGACGATCCAGGCGGCGATGACCACCAGCGCTGCGAGCGCGAACCAGGTAAGCGCGTAGACCAGGTGATTGTTGTGGAAGGTAATCACCGTCAGGCCGCCGACAGGCCCGGTGCCGCCGGGGCTGCCCGGGGCGTTGGCCTGCGCATCGATAAAATAGGGAGCCACCGGGGCGAGGCCGTACTGGCTGGCCATGGCGACGACGTCCCGGGAGTACCAGCGTCCGGCGCCGGGTTGGTTGTCGCGCAGGACGCCACCACCGGGTTCCCCCATGCGCAACAGGCCAGCCACTTCAACCTGGCCGGCCGGCACCGGGGTCGGTGCCTGGCCCTGCTCGACAAAGCCGCGATTGATAAACACCAGGCTGCCGTCAGCGCGCCGCAGCGGCGTCATGATCCAGTAACCGGTACCGAGCTCGCTCGCGGTGGCGACACGGATATCGCCCTCTGAAAGGAATTCTCCGCTGGCGCTGACGTGGCGATACTCGTCCCGGTCGCGGGAGACCTGCGCCCAGTCGGGCATGCCTGGCGCACTGACCGCGGCGGCGGTCGCGCGCTGGTTGACTGCGTCGATAAGCTCCAGCTTCCAGACCCGCCGCTCCATCTGCCAGACGCCCAGCGCCACAAACCCGGCAAATGCAGCGAGCCCCAGCACGGCGAGCAGCACATGCAAAAAGGGGCCGCGCTGCGACCCCTTGCTGGCTGTTGTGGTGTCAGCCACGGCTGTCAGGAACCACCCATCATCGAGGGCATCATGTTCACGTTCATGTGGTACATCACCCAGAGAGAGCCGAACAGGGTGATGAACAGCAGTACCACGGTGAATATCAGTGACAACATGGTCCAGCCACCCTCGGACTGGAAGTTCATGTGCAGGAAGTACACCATGTGCACAACGATCTGCACTACCGCAAAGATCAGGATGGTGATGATGGTGGCGTTGCGGGAATCCAGCACGTCGCCCATGACCAGCCAGAACGGAATCGCGGTCAGGAAGATCGACAACAGGAACCCGATCATGTAGCCGCTGAAGCTGCTGTGGGGCGCGCCTTCTACATGGGTTTCGTCGTGATGTTCGCTGCTCATACTAATGACCCCATCAGGTAAACATAGGTGAATACGCCGATCCAGACGACGTCCAGGAAGTGCCAGAACATGGACAGGCAGAACACACGGCGACGGTTGGCGCCGGTCAGGCCGTGCTTGTTCAGCTGGAACAGCAGGGTGATCAGCCAGATGGTGCCGAAGGTCACGTGCAGGCCGTGGGTGCCGACCAGCGCGAAGAAGGCCGAGAGGAAGCCACTGCGCTGGGGACCGGCGCCTTCGCGGATCAGGTGATAGAACTCGTACAGTTCAACCCCCAGGAAGGCCGCACCAAAGATGCCGGTGATGATCAACCAGATCTGGGTGCCGCGCAGCTTGTTGGCCTGCATCTGCAGCACCGCAAAGCCGTAGGTGATGGACGAAAACAGCAGGAAGGCCGTGTTCAGCGCCACCAGCTTGAGGTCGAACAGGTCACCGCCGGACGGGCCGCCGGCGAAGTTCATGCTCAGGACACCGTAGGTGGCGAACAGGGATGCGAAGATGAGGCAGTCGCTCATCAGGTAAATCCAGAAGCCCAGCAGGGTGCCATTGGGCACGTGGTACTCACCGGGTACGATAAACTCCAGCTTACCGTTTGCAGTTGCAGTTGCGCCGCCCATTACGCTATTACCTCCGCGCGCTGTGATTCCACCTGTTCCACTTCCTCAACAGGGATGTAGTAGTCACGTTTGTAGTTAAACGTGTGGATGATGATCGCCGCCATCATGCCGGCGAAGGACAGTCCCGCGATCAACCACATGTGCCAGATCAGGGCGAAGCCTACGGCGGTGGCGAAGCCCGAGATCACCATGCCCGCGGCGGTGTTCTTCGGCATGTGGATGGGCACGAAGCCCTCCTTCGGATGCTGGTAACCGTGCTGCTTCATCTGCCACCAGGCGTCGCCATCATGCACCTGCGGGGTGAAGGCGAAGTTGTACTGCGGCGGCGGTGAAGTGGTGGACCACTCCAGGGTACGGCCGTTCCAGGGGTCGCCGGTCTCGTCGCGCAGGGAGTCGCGCTTCTTGTAGCTGACATAAAGCTGGATGATGAAGCTGATGATGCCGATACCCACCAGGAC
This sequence comes from Haliea sp. E17, assembly GCF_048323675.1. Classification (NCBI taxonomy): domain Bacteria; kingdom Pseudomonadati; phylum Pseudomonadota; class Gammaproteobacteria; order Cellvibrionales; family Halieaceae; genus Haliea; species Haliea sp. E17. The sequence goes on along the minus strand of NZ_JBLWFK010000002.1, from coordinate 376,744 downwards.
GGCGCCAACCAGCGCGATCTGGAACCAGATCTGCAGCGAGGTGTCCTCGAAGTGGCTGACGCGGCGGGTGACGCCCATCAGGCCCAGCACGTACAGCGGCATGAAGGCCAGGTAGAAACCGATCAGCCAGTTCCAGAAGGACATCTTGCCCCAGAAGGGATCGAGCTTGTAGCCGGTGACTTTCGGGTACCAGTAGGTAATCGCCGCGAACACACCGAAGACAACGCCGCCGATAATCACGTTGTGGAAGTGGGCGATCAGGAACAGGCTGTTGTGCAGCACGAAGTCCGCGGGCGGTACGGCCAGCAGTACGCCGGTCATGCCGCCGATGACGAAGGTCACCATGAAGCCGACAGTCCACAGCATCGGTACGTCAAACTTGATGCGGCCGCGGTACATGGTGAACAGCCAGTTGAAGATCTTCGCACCGGTGGGGATCGAGATGATCATCGTGGTGATACCGAAGAAACTGTTCACCGTCGCGCCTGAGCCCATGGTAAAGAAGTGGTGCAGCCAGACCAGGTAGGACAGCACGGTGATCACCACGGTCGCGTAAACCATGGAAGAGTAACCGAACAGGCGCTTGCCACTGTAGGTCGCGACGATTTCCGAGAACACACCGAAGATCGGCAGAATCAGGATGTACACTTCCGGGTGACCCCAGATCCAGATCAGGTTGATGTACATCATGGCGTTGCCGCCCATGTCATTGGTGAAGAAGTGCATATCCAGGTAGCGGTCCAGGGACAGCAGCGCCAGTACCGCGGTGAGAATCGGGAACGCGGCGACGATCAGGATGTTGGTACACAGCGCGGTCCAGGTGAAGACCGGCATTTTCATCATGGTCATGCCGGGCGCGCGCATCTTGATGATGGTCACGGTGAAGTTGACGCCGGACAAAAGCGTGCCCACACCGGCGATCTGCAGCGCCCAGATATAGTAATCCACCCCTACCCCGGGACTCTGTAGTATCCCCGTTAGCGGTGGATAGGCCAGCCAGCCGGATTTGGCGAACTCACCGACGAACAGCGACACCATGATCAGGATGGCGCCGCAGGCGGTCATCCAGAAGCTGAAGTTGTTGAGGAAGGGGAAGGCCACGTCGCGCGCGCCGATCTGCAGGGGCACGATGTAGTTCATCAGGCCCACCACGAAGGGCATGGCGACGAAGAAGATCATGATCACGCCGTGGGCGGTGAAGATCTGGTCGTAGTGATCCGGCGGCAGGTAGCCCATGTTGTCACCGAAGGCCATGGCCTGGTGAATCCGCATCATGATGGCGTCGGCGAAGCCGCGCAGCAGCATGATGATGCCGAGGATCATGTACATCACGCCGATGCGCTTGTGGTCGATGGAGGTGAACCACTCCTTCCACAGGTAGCCCCAGACCTTGTACTTGGTCAGGGCCGCCAGCAGCGCGATGCCGCCAATGGCAACAACCGCGAAGGTGCCGATGATAATCGGATCGTGGTACGGAATGGATTCCCAGGTCAGCCGACCGAAAATCAGTTTGGTTACATCGATCTGTTCAGTCATTGGGGAACTCACTTGTCGCCGTGTTGCGCATGTGCATCGTGCTGCGCCGGGCTGTCATGTTCTGCTTTGCTGTCGTGACCGCCACCGTGGCCGTGGTGGCTTTTCATCATGTCCTTCATGCACACCTGGCCGGGCTCGACGCAGCGGTTGAGGATGGCGTCGTAAAGACCGGGCGCCACATCGCCAAACAGCTGTACCGGGTCGGCGATACTGGGCTTGGCCAGCGCGCTGTAGCGCGGACGGCTGAGCGATTCGCCCTCTGTCCTGACCTTCTGCACCCACTGTTCGAACTCGCCTTCGGGCATGCCGACGAACTCGAAACGCATCTGGCTGAAACCTTGTCCGGAGTAGTTGGCGGAGAAGCCTTCATAGCTGCCGGGTTCGTTGATCACCGCGTGCAACTGGGTTTCCATCCCGCCCATGGCGTAGATCTGGCCCGCCAGTGCCGGGATATAGAAGGAGTTCATCATGGTGGTGGAGGTGATCTTGAACTTGATCGGCCGGTCCACCGGCGCCGCCAGTTCGTTGACCGTGGCGATGCCCTGCTCGGGGTAGAAGAACAGCCACTTCCAGTCCATCGCGACCACTTCCACAATCAGCGGCTCGACGCCTTCCGGCACCGGGCGGCCCTCGTCGATGCGATCCAGCGGACGGTAGGGGTCCAGCTTGTGCGTACTTACCCAGGTCAGGGCCCCGAGGGCGATAATAATCGCCAGCGGCGCGGCCCAGATAACCAGTTCCAGCTTGGTGGAATGGTCCCAGTCGGGCTTGTAGGTCGCGGATTTGTTTGACTCACGGTAGCGCCATGCAAACAGCAGGGTCAGGAAGATCACCGGTACGATAATGATCAGCATCAGTATCGTGGACCAGATGATCAGGTCTGCCTGTTGCGCGGCGATATCCCCCGAAGGAGACATCACCACAGCGTCACAGCCGCTCAAGAGGGCTGCGACAGACGCAGTGAGAAGGAGCTTACAGGGATTTCTGGTAGCTGGCATCACCACTCGCAGTTCCGGAAATAAATGATTGGAGGGTCTACACTGTACGACAGATATCTGGAGCCGAGAATTGGACAATTTGTCCTATGGCACCCTCCGGATATCCGGAGTACGCTTTGTAGTGTAGTCCCAATTTGTAGAAGAGCGCCCTTCAATGAGCCAATCCAGCGCAAGCACCCCCTCCTCCACTTATGCTGTCCCGCGGGGCGGCGAAATGGATACTCCGGCAGGTCACTCCCCTCTGGCACCGGGGGAAATAGCCATCGGGGTAGTTATCGGGCGCGCGTCCGAGCATTTCGACTTCTTTGTCTTCGGTATCGCCTGTGTACTGGCCTTCCCCAGCGTGTTCTTCCCCTTCGCGGACCGCCTGGACGGTATCCTGTATTCCTTCGCCATTTTCGCCATGGCCTTTGTCGCGCGGCCCTTCGGCACCGCACTGTTCATGGCCATCCAGCGCCGCTGGGGACGCAGCGTCAAACTGACCGCCTCCCTTTTCCTGCTGGGCACCGCCACCGCGGGTATCGCCTTCCTGCCCAGTTATGACACGCTCGGCACGATGGCGATCGTATTCCTGATCTTCTTCCGCACTCTGCAAGGTTTTGCACTGGGCGGTTCCTGGGACGGCCTGCCCTCCCTGCTGGCACTGAACGCGCCACCGGCGAAACGCAGCTGGTACACCATGTTCGGCCAACTGGGCGCCCCGCTGGGCTTTTTGCTGGCCAACGTCCTGTTCTTGTATCTCGTACTCAACGTGAGCACCGAGGACTTCCAGAACTGGGCCTGGCGCTACCCCTTCTTCGTGGCCTTCGCCATCAACGTGGTGGCCCTGTTCGCCCGCCTGCGTCTGGTGCTGACCGAGGAGTACACCCTGGCCCTTGAAGAGAGCGAACTGACCCCCATCAGCACCCGCGAAATGCTCGACAAACAGGGCCCGAACATCTTCCTCGGCGCCTTCGCCGCGCTGGCCAGCTACGCACTGTTCCACATCGTGACCATTTTCCCGCTGTCGTGGATTTCACTCAACGAGTCACAGGTCATCGACGAAGTACTGTCGATCCAGATGGTGGGCGCGATTCTCGGCATTTTCGCCACCCTGTTGTCCGGTATCATCGCCGACCGCATCGGCAAACGCAGGCTGGTGGGCGCCATGGCAATCGTGATCGGTATTTTCGCCCTCTTCTCGCCCTTCCTGATGAACGGCGGGCCGGCACTGCAGAACGCCTTTATCCTGATCGGCTTCGTCCTGCTGGGCCTTTCCTACGGCCAGGCCTCCGGCACCGTGACCGCCAATTTCGAGCGTCGCTACCGCTACACCGGCGCGGCCCTGACCTCCGACTTCGCCTGGCTGCTGGGTGCCGCCTTCGCTCCCCTGATCGCCCTGGGCCTGTCCGTGCAGTTCGGCCTGACCGCGGTCAGCCTCTACCTCGTCTCCGGCGCGATCTGTACCCTGGTCGCCCTGCGCATCAACCGCCACCTCGAAGCCGCGGACTGATCCGCGGCACTCAGGCGTTCAACGCCATCGGTGCTGGAGGTGGAGAGCGCTCCGCCATCCGCTTCCAGCACAGTTCATGGAAGTAGTACGCAACGGTATTGACTGCCGGTTCCACCAGCGCAATCGCACTCCCGACAGCCAGGCTGCCGCTCAGGGCATAACCCACGCTGAATGCCACGGTAAAGTGCACTGCGGCGAAGCTCATTGTTTTGGCCATTTCACATTCTCCTGTGCTATTGCTGGCTGCATGGAATCATTATCGGCGTTTCGGGCGCACAGATAAAAACGATTCTCATTACGACTGCATTCGATTTATTTGAACGTGAACAGGCGAAAACCGCAGACTTCGTCGGGGGCCACAGTGCGATTTCTTGGTAAGATAGCCGCGACCTTCCCAATCCCCGCAAACCGACCGTATGAGCAATAGCCTGTTTCCCGATTTCGACGCCCGCAACCACTACCTTTCCCGCTCTGACGTGAACGAGGAACTCGGCACCCACTCGCGCCACAGTTTCGAACTGGAGGGGCGCGAATGGCCATCGGTCGAGCACTATTACCAGGCGATGAAATTCGAATCTGCCGAGGAGCAGGAAAAAATCCGCCGGGCGGCGCATCCCAGGAAGGCGCGCCGCATGGGCCGCAGTCGCCTGCGCCGGATTCGCCGGGACTGGGACAAGGTCAAGCGGGTGTACATGACCCGCGCCGTATGGACCAAGTGCAATACCTACCCGGCGATAGCCGAGAAGCTACTGGCCACCGGGGACCAGAACCTCATGGAAAACAGCCAGTACGATTACTACTGGGGCTGTGGCCGGGACCGCCGGGGCTACAACCACTACGGGCAAATCCTGATGAACGTGCGGAAAAAACTGCGCGACGCTAGAGGTTGAGGTAGCGCCGGGAACTGAGGCCTGTCCACCGGTAATGGCGCACTGGCAGTGACGCTGGCCTGCGGGAACTGACCGACTTACTGCTGGTTTTCCAGCCGCCGGGCATACTTGATGCTTTTGCGCACCATCGGGGAGATCGTCGAACCCTGGACAAGGATGGAAAACATCACGATCACGTAGGTAAGAATCAGGATCAGGTTGTGCAGGTCCACACCGTTGACTGAGACCGTGCGCCCCGGAATCGCCGCCGCCATGGCCAGTGCCAGCCCCCCCCGCAGTCCGCCCCAGGTCAGGATGCGCACGGAGTTGATGTCGTAACGGCGGAAGCGCTTGAACAGTACGAACGGTGTCCCGACGCTGACGAAGCGGGCAAACAGCACCAACGGTACCAGCAGCAGGCCGAGGCCGATTTCTGCGAAGGTCACCGGGAATGTGACCAGCAGCAGCCCGATCAGCAGGAACAGAAGCGCGTTCAGAACGCTGTCCAGGGCGTGCCAGAAGTTGCGCACGACCTCGACCGCTGGCGCCCTGCCCTCGATCGCCGCCGACTTTTGCCGGGTGATGTTACCGATAAAAATGCCGCTGGCGACCATCGCCAGCGCACCGGAAATTTCCAGGATATTGGCCAGGGCGAAGCCCGCAGTGGGGTACAGCAGGGTCAGCATCAGGCGGATGTTGCCGTCGGGACTGTGCAGGATCAGGTAGTGGCCGATCACCGCCAGCAGCAGGCCGAACACGATACCGCCGATGGCATCCACCAGGAACAGCTTGGTCACTTCGCCAACGCTCGGTTCGACACCGGAAAAAGCGACGGCATAGATCGTGGTGAAAATCACCAGGCCGACACCGTCGTTGAACAGTGACTCCCCTTCCACCTGGATCGAGACGCCTTCCGGGGCGCGCATCTTCTTGATGATCGCCAGCACCGCGATGGGGTCGGTGGGGCTGATCAGGGCCCCGAACAGGAGGCAGTAGATGAAGGGGACAGGCCAGCCGAGGGCGCCGAGCAGCCAGTAACTCAGGTAGCCGACGACAGCCGTCGAGATCACGGTGGACAGCGTGGCCAGTATGCCGATTTCCCACTTCTGCTTGCGCAGGGCGTGCAGGTCGATCTCCAGCGCGCCGGCAAACAGCAGGAAACCGAGCATCCCCTTGAGCAGGAACTGGTTGAAATCGATCCCCGCTACCAATTGTTTCAGCTCTACCGCCAGTGGCGTATCCAGCCAGTTGATCGAGAGAATCAACGCCAGCGAAATCAGCATGGAGCCACTGGTGATTGCTATCGTGGTCTGCAGCTTGAACAGGAACTGGTTGAGAAAGGCGATTTGCACAGCCAGTGCAACCAGGAAACAGATCAGGTACCAGGTGGTCATAGCGTGTCTTGTCGTTCCGGAGCACAGGGGCGTGCTCGAAATACCGGGAACTGTAGTCGACTACAGCGGCGCGCATTGCCAGGGCTGCGCCAGAGGAACCAGGCCGGCATAACTCGTGAATAGGTGTAGCGAAACGGCGCGAAGACCCGCTACCGCAATGGCGCGTAGTTTACCCCGGCAGCTTACTTGACTCTATGTGCAAATTCACATGAACCGGCTCGCCTCAGGTCGCCCGCGCCAGGATATTGGCAGCTGTGGTGACCAGTCCCCCATTGGCTGGCAGGGTCGCCCCGGTCAGCCAGCGCGCTTCGTCGGAAGCGAGGAAGGCGACGATGTCGGCGATGTCGGCGGGCTCTCCCAGGCGCCGCAGCGCCGTCCACGGCGGCACCTGCTGCGGCCAGGCCTGGTCCGCAATCATCTCGGTGCGGGTACAGCCAGGCGCCACGGAATTGCAGGTGATGCCACGCGGCCCCAGTTCCTGCGCCATGCTGCGCATGAATCCCTCGCCGCCGGCCTTGGCTGCCGCGCCCACGGAAACCCCCGGGGCTCCATGGGTAGCCATGCCCGAAGAGATGTAAACGATGCGGCCGTGCTCGCTGCGGGTCAGGCGGGCGAACTCGGCGCTGGCCAGGATTGTCGAGCGCAGGTTGAGCGCCAGCACCCGGTCGATGTCCTCGAGGGGCAGGTCGCCGACCAGCCCGCCCCTGCCGCCGCCGGCGTTCATGACGAGGATGTCGAGCGCACCGTGGGCGGCAAATGCCCGCTGCACCAGGTCGATGGCCGTGTTGCCCTCGGCCAGGTCGCCGAGGATAAAGTCCGCGGCCCCCCCCTGGGCGGCAATTTCGGCACACAGGCGTTCAAGTCTATCGCCGCTGTCCCGCCCGTGCAGGATCACCCTGGCACCATCCGCGGCGAGGCGCCGGGCAATGGCGGCGCCGATTCCCCGCGAGGAGCCACTGATAAATGCGACCCTGCCCTCCAGGCGTTTCTCCATCTCACCCTCTCCTGATTTTAGCTGTGTATTCTACGGCGGTGTGCCGCGCGCCTGTCAGCGCAACTGGCGGAGCCGCAGCCAGTCGGTATGAAAAGTTTCGCCGCGCTCGCGGTCAATTCTCTCATAGGTGTGCGCGCCGAAATAATCGCGCTGCGCCTGCAGGAGGTTCGCCGGCAGGCGGGCCTGGCGGTAGCCGTCGTAGTACGTGAGGGCGGCGCACAGCCCCGGGACCGGTATGCCGTTATTTATGGCGGTCGCGACGACCCGCCGCCAGCCGTCCTGGGCGCGTTCGATCGCCGCGCGAAAGAAGCCGTCGAGCAACAGGTTTTCCAGTTCCGGGTTGCTGTCAAAGGCGCGCTTGATATCCTCCAGGAAGGCCGAGCGAATAATGCAGCCACCGCGCCAGAGCATGGCAATAGCGCCGTTGTCCAGTTGCCAGCCGAACTCCGCGGCGGCGGCATCGAGTTGGACGAAACCCTGGGCATAGCTGACCAGTTTCGACGCATACAGGGCACCTTTGAGGTCCTCTACAAACTGCCCGGGATCGCCTTCGAAGTGAAGCTCCGGACCAGTCAGGACCGCGGCAGCGCGCGTGCGCGCCTCCTTTTGCCCGGACAGGCAGCGGGCGTAGACCGCCTCGGTGATCAGTGTTGTGGGCACGCCGAGATCGAGCGCGTGCTGGCTCATCCATTTCCCCGTCCCCTTTTGCTGGGCGGTGTCGAGAATCATGTCCACCAGGGCGTTCCCGGTATCCGGGTCGATCACCGTGAAAATGTCGCGGGTGATCTCCACCAGGTAACTGTCGAGCTCCGCCGCGTTCCAGTCCCGGAAGACCTCGTAGAGCTGGGCGTTATCCATGCCCAGCAACTGCCGGAGCAGGTAGTAGGCCTCGCAGATCAGTTGCATGTCGCCGTATTCGATGCCGTTGTGCACCATCTTGACGTAGTGGCCCGCCCCCGCCTCGCCGACCCAATCGCAGCAGGGGATGTCCGCCTGCGGCCCGACCTTGGCGGCAATCGACTGCAGGATATCGCGCAGGTGGGGCCACGCCCGGGCATCGCCCCCCGGCATGATCGAGGGCCCCTTCAAAGCGCCCTCCTCGCCCCCCGAAACACCGGCGCCGACAAACAGGAAGCCCGCCTGCGCCAGGGCGCTGGCCCGTCGATTGGTGTCGGCAAAGTGGGAATTGCCGCCGTCGATAATGATATCCCCGGGTTCCAGCAGGCCGACAAGTTTGTCGATGACGGCGTCCACCGCAGCGCCTGCCTTGACCATCAGCATCACGCGGCGCGGCCGTTTCAGGGCGCTGACCAGACCGGCAAGACTGGCGTAGCCCTGCAGGCGATCCTGCGCTTCCGCGCTTGCCCGCTCCTCACCCGCGCCGGCCAGGCCGTCGATGAAAGCCTCGGTGACGCTGGCAGTGCGGTTGAATACACCGATGGAAAAACCGTGGTTGGCTATGTTGAGGGCCAGGTTCTGGCCCATCACGGCCAACCCGACCAGACCGAAATCATGAACTGCCATGCACGCCCCCTGGATACCCTTGGTGATTGCGTCGCGAAACTGCCGGATAAAACACTATGCTAGCGGATAATTCCCGCGGCCAGTATCCCGGGGCCGCCTGGCGGCGCCACCAAGCCCCGCGATCCCACCCGGGCTCAGGGTGAAAAACCGCATATTTCGCCCGCTATCTGTGGAAATTTCGCCGCTACCGGTCAATAGTGGAGGCAGGTCGGCAAGGTGGTTTTGGCCCTCAACCGGGCACCTGCCTTCGCCCCGCGCCCGAGCGGGCACACTGCCATTGACCCGGAACCCCTGGCGTAACAGGGAAGGACATGGAATGTCTGAACACGTGGATTACACCCGCGCCGCAGAAGATGTGATTGCGGCAGAACAGCGGCATATTGCCCGGGACCCGCACTGCAACACCGACAAACCGGTCGGACTGGCCTTTTCCGGCGGCGGTATCCGCTCCGCCTCCTTCGCCCTCGGGGTGCTGCAGGCACTGGTGGCTCGCGACAAGCTCAAGCACATCGATTACCTGTCGACGGTATCCGGCGGTGGCTACATCGGTTCGGCGCTCACCTGGTTCCTCGACCAGAAAATTCCGCCCTGGATGCAGGGCCCTGAAAACGCCGCGGACGAATATTTCGGTACCTCGCCAGAGAACTTTCCGCTGGGGCGGAAATCCTCCGGCAATCGCGTTGCCTCTGCGGATTACCGACCCAACGCGATTCTCGATTTCATCCGCCAGCACGGCAATTACCTGGTACCCGGACAGGGGATCACCGCCCTGTCGATGATCGGCTATACCCTGCGTGCCCTGCTGATTTCGCTGACAGCCTACCTGCTGCTACTGACGACCTTCATGGTCGCGTTCCAGCAGTATGGCTTCTATTCCAATTTTCCCGGCGGCATCGAGCAGTGGCCGGGTGTCGAATACGGCCTTGGCAATGGCTTCTTCATCCTCTCGCTGGCCACGTTTTTCCTGTTTTTGCTCTTTGGCTACATATATTCCCTGTTTACCCGCTTCAACGGCGGCACCGCCAACTGGCACTACCGGATGCGCACCCTGGTGCAGCGCTGGAATGGCTACCTGATGATCATCGGGTTTGCCAGTGCGATCCTCGGCAGTATCCAGGTGGTGCACCTCACCATTATGGAATTTACCTCCGCGGAATTCAGGATGCCGGCGGCGAGTACTTCGGTGCTCGCCGGCCTGATTGGTGCGGTGAGCCAGTTCCGGCGCCTGGTCCAGAGCGGCACCCGCGCCAGCAAGTTCATGGTGGTTCTCACCGGCGCGCTGATGCTGTATGGACTCGGGCTGATGGCCTACTGGCTGGCTGAAACCATTATCCTGGCGCATTCGCCAACCTGGTGGCTGACCTTGATCATGGTATGTGTCGCCGTGCTGGTCAGCATGTGCGTCAACATCAACTATCTCGGCCTGCATCGCATGTACCGCGATCGATTGATGGAGACCTTCATGCCCAACCTGGCGAGTGTGCAGGCGGACAGCTGGGGCATGGCGACCGAGGCCGATACCGCCAATATCGATACGCTGTGCCGGCACAACCGGCGCCCCTACCATATCGTGAATACCAATATCACGCTGGTAGACTCGAAGATCTCCAAATACCGGGGGCGCGGCGGCGACAACTTCATCCTGAGCCCCCTGTATTGCGGTAGCGACGCCACGGGTTGGCGCTGTTCGGAAAACTACCTCAAGCAGGGTTACCGCTCGGGCATGGCCCTGGCAACGGCGATGGCCATCTCGGGCGCCGCGGTGAATCCCAACGACGCGGTGGCCGGCAAAGGCATCAACCGGGATCGCATTGTCGCCACGGTGCTGTCGGTGCTGAACCTGCGGCTCGGCTTCTGGGCGACCCACCCGGACCCCGACAAGCACTTCCTGTTCCCGCCAAATTTCATTTATCCGGCGCTCACCGGTGGCGTGCTCAGTGGCGGTATGAGCGAAACACGACGCGCCATCGAACTGACCGACGGTGGGCATTTCGAGAACCTTGCCCTCTATGAACTGATCCGCCGCAAGCTGAAGGTCATCATCTGCACCGACGGGGGCGCGGACCCCGATTTCCGCTTTTCCGACCTCGCCAACCTGGTGGAACGTGCCCGGGTGGATTTTGGCGCCCACATCGAATTCGATGAACACGAGTATTGCCTGGAAAACCTGCTGCCCGGCAGCGAGTCGGATGACTATTTCGTTTCCAAATACAAGGGCGCGAAGAACGCCTTTGCCCTGGCAACGATTACTTATCACGACGGCAGCGAGGGTATGCTGATCTACCTCAAAACCACGCTGGTGAAGGGGCTTACCGCCGACCTCATCGGCTATAAAACCGCCAACCCGAGTTTCCCCGACCAGGCGACCGCGGATCAGTTTTTCGATGAACCCCAGTTCGAGGCCTATCGCGAACTGGGCTACCAACTGGGACAGCGGATGCTGGCCGTTAACAACGAGACAGGCTGGTTCTAGGGCCGCTCTCCGGGCAGGTGACTGGCGGAGCGAGGCTAGCGCCAGGGGTCGACAAGCACCTTGCACTGGTGTCCCGGGGAGCGCAGCGCTTCGAAGGTCTCGGGTAGTTCGGCGAGGGAAATCGTGTCAGTTACCATCGCCAGCGGTTCCAGGTGCCCCGCCGCCAGGGTGTCCGCGACGACGCGAAATTCCGACAGCAGGGTACCGACGGCAAATTTCACCGTCACCTCCTTGAGTGCCGCGGTTGCTGGCACCAGGGTTTCCGCGTGAAAGCACATCCCCAGCACCATGACCGTACCGCGCGGCCGCACCAGGTCCACCGAGCGCGCCACCATGCCCGGCGCGCCGGCGCACTCCAGGATCAATTCCGGCGCCTCGCCCAGCGCTTCCTCGAGTCGCACTGGGAATTCCTCATCCATTTCCAGGAAGGTATCCGCGCCCATTACCATCGCCCGCTCGGCGGAACGCGTCGACCGGGCGGCGACGACAATGCGCCCCGCGCCGAGTCGGCGCGCCCAGAACACCGCGGCAAGGCCGATGGGACCCGCGCCGATGACCAGCACTTTAGCCCCGGGGCGCAGGCCGGCGAGACTGACGCCGTGCAGGCCGCAGGTCAATGGCTCCACGATCGCCGCATCCGCCAGCGATAGTCCGGCGGGAAGAGGAATACAGGCGCGTGCAGCGGAGACCTTGTACTGCCCGAAGCCGCCCATGTTGAACCGCAACTGGCGACACCAGAACGGTGATCCACCCAGGCATTCAGCGCAGGCGCCGCAGCCGCTGACCGGGTGAGGCACCACCTGGTCACCCACTTTCAGGAAATCCACGCCTTTTCCCACAGCAACCACTTCTGCTCCACTCTCGTGACCGGGGATGAAGCCCGGCTCATAGGTGGCGCCGGAGCCGTCGGTGTAATGCAGGTCGGTACCACAAATACCGCAGCGCTCAATTCGCAGCAGCACTTCACCGGGGCCGGGCACCGGGTCTGGCAGGTCGCGAATCGCCAGCGGTACACCGACTTTTTCGAATACTGCTGCACGCATGCGAGTTCTCCCTACAACTGTGGCTGGTAGCGCTCGATATACCCGTGGTAGCGCGCCAGGATTTGCCGTTCACTGAGGCCGAAATCGGCCAGGTCATAGTGGTGTTCCACCTGCCCCTCGGGATTGGCCGCGATCCGCGCGGCAATCAGCTGCTCCGCCTCCGCGGACATGTCCAGGTCAAAACGGTCGTAGATTTGCCTGATCACTTTCATCGGGTCCGCGTGGAGGTCCCTGTGATAGACGTCCATGAAACTGTCCGGGTGACGATCGCGTGTCGGCGTTCCCGCTTCGATCATCGCGATCCACTTGTGCATTTCGCGAACACCCAACAGCGGCGCCGTAACCCGGGCACCGTCGCCTTCAAAGGCATTGTGGATGAACTGGATCGTACTGCTGATCGAGGGGACCGCGCGCAGGGGGTGCCGGTGCATCTGCACGATACAGGCGTCGGGGAAGTGCTCGAAAACCCAGTCGAGATGCCCCGCGGTGCCGGGGTTCTTCAATAACCAGCGGCGCTCGTCGTAACAGCCTATCAGCTTGAGATTATCGACGTAGCGGTCAAAGCTGGGGCGCTCGTCCTGGGTCTGCCACCAGGCGTCGTAACCCGCGGAATACCAGGTGCAGGCCCAGCGGTTACTGACGAAATTCTGGCGCTGCAGTTCGAGGCATTCGTCGTACTCATGGGCGACGATGTTATGGGTGGCCGCGGCCTCCGGCGACACCCCGAACAGGCGGGCGAGGTAATCCAGTGCGCGCCGATAGGCGGGGTGTGACTCCCAGGTCTCCCGCGCGGGTCGCGGCATCGGCGCCACTGTCAGCCAGTGCTCCAGCCCCTGGAACTGCGGGTCTGCGCCCATCAGCTTGTGCAGTGCCGTGGTACCCGAACGTACCAGCCCGGTGATAATCACCGGTTTCTCGATACGTCGATCGCGCCAGCCCGGGTGGTCCCGCCAGCCCTGTTGGGCATACAGTCGCGCCATCAGTGTCAGCAGCACCGCATCCCACGCCAGCTGTCGCCCGGGCAGGGTAAAGCGCGGGTCGGCATCCATGGAGGCCAGGACAACAGCCAGCCCGGAGCGGTAACCATCATCGCCAAAATCGTCGAGCCCGGTCATCGCGCTCGCCGCCGAATGCAGGTAATCCTCGCTGCCATAAAAGCGTTCGGGGGCTTTCCATTGTGGGTCCCAGGCCATGGCTTTCTCCTTCGTTACCAGCGACGACGCAACTGTGCGCCCATCCGGCGCGCGCGCAAAGCGGCCGCCCGTTGCTCCGGTGTTACCCGCGCCATGCCATCGGGTAGCGCGGTTTCCAGGGACGCCAGCGAAATCCTGGTCAGGGTGGGCACCGGGGCGGCGTCGCACTCCATCCAGCGACCGAACACCGTGCCCTGCCGAAAGCCGCCGGGATCCAGCCAGTTGGCGACACCCGGGTCCTCGATGGCGATGACGGCCCGGAATCGCCCGTCGGGGTCGACGCTGGCGGTATGACCGTTGAGGCTGGTCTGGCGGTAGACAAACTCCACGGCATTGAAATACGGGTCGTTGAGTTGCACGTTCCAGTAGCGACGCTGCTCAGGCAGGTCCGACTCCAGCAGTAGTGCCTCTCCCTCCTGTAGGTCGAACACCGCGGTCCAGTAGTCCTGGTTCTGGATGCCCATGCCCTCGAAACGGTTGAGCTCGAAAGTATTCGTGCCGAGGCGATCGAGCAGTTCGACCTGGTAATCGAACCAGAGACGGCTCCAGCGCTCGGACAGGGTAAACATCGAACGCAGCCTGGCATCGATATCCCCCGCTGTCATACGGGGCTTTAGCGGCGGCGCATCAAGGCATTCGATTGCCAGCCGCGTATCGGCCTCCCCGCCCCAGTCGTAGGAGCGCAGTCGCACCATCATGAAGTCACAGGCAGGGTCCAGTGGGTGCCAGGTACCGCTATAACCCGGGGGACACTCTGCACTGGCGATAAATTCGAAGCTGCCATCGGCACCGACATCCAGTTCACGCGCATCCAGGTAGTTGATCTGCCTGCCCGGTGGGTACACCATCCCCATCATCCCCGCCCCGAACTGGAAGTGGACGAGGAAGGTGCCGCCGCGATCACCTGCGATACGGTAGCGCCGCCGCCCGTCAATGGGGGCGTAGTAGTAGACGTCGTCCGGGTTGGGCTGCAGGAGGTAGACCGAATTCCACAGCGGCATGAATTCGGGATGCAGCGGATCGGACTGGAAATACTGGAAATAGGCGTAGGACAGGTTCATCGCCAGCTGGCGGTAGACATCCGCGCGATACTCCGGGTCGTCAGGACGCCAGGTCCGGCGCAACAGGCCGGCTCCGGGTTTGAGCAGATCGACGTATTCTTCCCAGGGGGCGAGCGGGTCTGTATTGGACATGACAGGCGATATTGTTTTTATAAATAATAGTTTCACATTATACGCTGATGCCCACGAGTGCAAGGCGCGCCAACCTGGCGAAGCGACTTCCCCTGCCAGGACATTGGCAGATTCATCCGCGTGAACCGGATAGTCGCCCTGAACGAAATCAGCTGTAGTAATATTCGCCGACTCTCCGCGCGCAGAGGTGATCGTGGCCGACTCTCCACAGTACCCCATCGGGACACCCGGTATTCCCTGGTCCGGCAGCGAAAAGCAGGCCTGGTTCGCCATGCAGGCGGTCAGGCGGTCCTATGCCGAAGAGGTTCTCGACAGCTTGCGCGACCTGCCGAGCCCGCTGCGACTGGAACAGTACGGCGCGCTGCCCATCGACCCCGGGCGCTATCCCCTCTTTGCAGTGCGCAACCGCGACTGGGACCCGGCAAAGCCCTGTGCCCTGGTGACCGGTGGCGTCCACGGCTATGAAACCAGCGGCGTTCAGGGGGCCCTGCGTTTACTGCAAAGCTGTGCGACAGACTATCTGCAGCGCTGCAACCTGCTGGTGGCGCCCGCAGTCAGCCCCTGGGCTTACGAGACCATCAACCGCTGGAACCCTGCAGCCGTGGACCCCAACCGATCTTTTCGCGCCGGCAGCGAATCTCCGGAAGCGATAGCACTGATGGATTGGCTGAAAACCGTCGAGGGCGATTTCCTGCTCCACATCGACCTGCACGAAACCACCGACACGGACAACAGTGAATTCCGCCCCGCCCTGGAAGCGCGGGACGGTATCACCCAGGCCGTCTGGCATATCCCCGACGGTTTTTACCTGGTTGGCGATAGCGCCCAGCCCGCCCCCGGCTTACAGCAAGCGATCATCGAGGCCGTAGCGAAAGTCACCCACATCGCCCCGGCGGACGAGGACGGTAACCTGCTGGGTGACCCGATGGCCCAGCATGGCGTAATCAACTACCCGGTGCGCCAACTCGGGTTGTGTGCAGGCGTGACCAATGCCCCGTTCCGCACTACCACCGAAGTCTATCCGGACAGTCCGCGAGTGGACCCGGAAAACTGTATCCAGGCACAGGTCGCTGCGGTGACAGCGGCGCTGGAATTCGCCTTGAGCCAGAAGCCGGAACCTTGCCAGGAATAAAAATGCTTTCATCAGTCGAAGAACAAAAACCACGAAAAGGACTGCTCTGGTTCTAAACCAACCTTCTCCTACGATTCTGGCCCCTGCCTGATCCGTGCCACCTGGTCTATCATCCTACTCGCGCCCGGACAGCCAGACTGCACTACAGCAACACGGGTCAGGCGCACTGGGAAAGATAAAACTCGGGGACTGGCAATGCGCCTGATCGTAGCGGTGGCCAAAATTGCGTTCTACTGCGTGGCAGGTGCCGCGTTAACGCTGTTGGTTGTTTTCGTACGCTATCTCGATGCCAGGCCCGATCTGGAGGCCTGGCACACCGCCCGACTGGACGAAGAATTTGACGTGGATTCCCCTGTCGAGACATTCGAGGAATATCTCGCCCTGGAGGACCGCCTGTTTGCCCAACTGGACAACCTGGTTTACGCCAAAACAGCACCCACCAGCGGCTTCAGGATCAACCGCTACCAGCGCGGCAGCCTGGCTGATCCGCAGCGGTGGCCGATCAACTGGAACCGCAGCTACCTACTGCCGGCGGAGTCGCCCAGGATGCAGGTACTGCTGGTGCACGGGCTCTCCGACGCGCCCTACAGCCTGCACCATCTCGGCGAGCGCCTGCAATCCGCGGGGGCCAACGTCCTCGGCCTGCGGGTTCCGGGTCACGGCACTGCGCCCTCCGGCCTGGTGGAGGTGACCTGGCAGGACATGGCCGCGGCGGTGCGCCTGGCGCTGGATCACCTGGCCCGGAACCAGCCGGAGCTACCGATCTACATCGTGGGTTACTCCAACGGGGCGGCGCTGGCGGTGCACTATGCGCTGGCCAACCTGGATGCCCCGGAAGCGCCCCGGCTCGCCGGGTTGGTACTGTACTCCCCCGAAATCGGTGTCACCCCGGCCGCGGCCCTGGCGGTGTGGCAGGCCCGCCTCGGCCATTTGCCCGGGCTGGAAAAGCTGGCCTGGAACGACATCCTTCCCGAGTACGAGCCCTTCAAATACGGTTCGTTCGCAATAAACGCCGGGGATGTATCCTACCGGATAACCGCGCAAATACAGGAACAGATCATGCGCCTGAAGCGGGGCCCGGGGGGCCTCAGGGGAATGCCACCGATCCTGGCGTTTTCCTCGGTTATCGACGCAACCGTGCAGGCCCCGGCGCTGGTGAGCCACCTGTTCAGTCACCTCCCGGCGGGACGTAATGAACTCGTGCTATTCGACATCAACCGCCAGGCGGGAATCGAGGAGATGCTGCGTTGGCGGCCCGACGCCATGCTGAAAGCGCTGCGCGAGGCACCGGGTGACACCTTCGATTTCACGCTGGTCGCCAATGAATCCGCGCAGAGCTCGCGGGTCGTCGCGCGACACTGGCAGCCGGAACATCTGCGGTTTGCCGACGAAGCCCTGGACCTCAGCTGGCCGCCCGACGTCTACTCGCTTTCGCATGTCGCCCTGCCATTCCCGCCGGACGACCCGGTCTACGGTAGCGATCCCGATCAGCCCAGCCCGGGGATCGCGCTCGGCGATATCGCCCTGCGCGGCGAGAAGGGTGCGCTGGCGATCAGCGAGAGTACGCTGTTACGCTTGCGCTGGAACCCGTTCTATTCCTATCTCGAGGCGCGCTCACTGGCCTTTCTGGGTCTCGAATAGCAAACTGGGCCGTATCCGGGGAGTGCAGGAAGCACCGCTACCAATTCCACGGAGCAAGCGATAACCAGAACTACCTGCTGAAAGGTGGATTAATAAGCGATTACCTGCACTATGAAAGCAATCCACCGAAGCGTGTCATCGTTCTCGTGGTCAATGCCTTCACCGATTCACACCGAAAGGACTAGCTGATGATGACAATGGAAAGCTTGATCAAACGCGGCGCCCTTGGCATTGCCCTGCTGGCCGCGCCATTGGGTTCGATTGCTGCGGGGCAGGCCAACTCCGGCGTCGATGCCTGCCTGCTCGAGGCATTGAAGACCGCCAGCGAGGCAACCACGGTGGGGGAACTGCGCAAGAACTGCGAGATACAAGCCGGGCCCCCTGCCGGCAACATGGCCGAAAGACCGGTAAAACCGGCACTTGCGTACGAACAGAATGCCATCGAGGCACGCTTTGCGGAGGAGACTGGCATAGAGGAGCGCCCGTATGCGATCACTCCCTATCGCCCTAACTTCCTCATCTGGACCCACATGGACCAACCCAACCAGGCACCTTTCGAGGAAGTCACAGGGGTGGATGATCCGGTGCAGAACAACGAGATGGAGTTCCAGGTAAGCATAAAGGCGCCGGTGTGGCGCAACATGTTCGGCAGCAACATCGACACCTACCTGTCCTACACCACCCGCTCCTACTGGCAACTCTTCAACGACGATCTCTCCGCCCCCTTCCGTGAAACGAATTACGAACCGGAGGTCTACATTCGCAGTTATACAAGCTACGCGCTGGCGGGTGCACGTCTCGACGGTTGGTCACTGGGCTTCAATCACCAGTCCAACGGCCGCGGGGAGCCGACCTCGCGGAGCTGGAACCGGATCATGGGCAGCGCGGTGATCGGGGTGGGTAACGACCTGGGCTTCCTGCTGCGGGCGTGGTACCGGATTCCGGAAGACGAAGAGGACGACGACAATCCCGGTATGTACAAGTACCTCGGGTATGGGGACCTGCGCGCCGTCTGGGCACCGAACCGCAATACCTTCACCGCGATGATCCGGCCAGGCACCCGGGACACCGGCTACGAGCTGACCTGGAGCTACCCGATTAACCGGGTCTTCCGCGTTTATGCCCAGTACTACAACGGCCCCGGCGAGAGCCTGATCGACTACGACCAGGACATCGAGCGTATCGGCATCGGCGTCGCCCTGAACGACTATCTGCAGCGATTCTGATGGATGCCTGTTCGCAGGCGGCGACGGAGAAAATGCTCTCCTTCACCGGACGTTCCTCGCTCGCAGGAGAGGACTTCCTGGACATAGGTTGCGGCAGCGGCCTGCACTCCTATGCGGCGCTCCGCGCAGGCGCTCGAAAGATTCACAGCCTCGATTACGACCCCGACTCGGTGCGGGCGACGGACGCGCTCCATACACACGCGGCACGCCCGGACAACTGGACCTTCGAGCGGGGAGACATCCTCGACGACGCCTATGTCGAAGGACTGGGCAAATGGTCGTTCGTCTACTCGTGGGGGGTCCTGCATCACACCGGCGATATGTGGCGCGCGATCGAAAACGCACAGAAGACGGTTGCCGATGGAGGGCTGTTCTACCTGGCCCTCTACTCCGCCGATGCCGACTTTCAACCGTCAAAGGAGTTCTGGCTCGAGGTCAAGCAGGCGTACAACAACGCCGGCTCGTTGAAGAAGCTTTATATGGTGTACTGGTACATATGGCGCTTCGCCATGCAGCGCGACCTGAAACGCTTGCCGGCAGAGGTTAGACGCATTTTCAGCTACCGTTTCAAGCGCGGAATGAGCTACTTCGCCGACATCAGGGACTGGCTCGGCGGATGGCCCATGGAGTACGCCGGAGACCAGGAAACGGTCGACCTGCTCGAGAAAAAGCACGGCTTCCGGCTTGTAAACCTGAGTACCGGAGAAGCCAACTCGGAGTTTCTCTTCGAGCGCAGCGGGAGTCCCGAACTGATCACCTGTGTGAAAGCATTCGATCAGACGAAGGGGCGGATCACCTCGCCAGCCCCCCGGAATGTGGTCGCTTAGCGCAACTTTGCCCATCACCACGACGGGGTGCCTGACCTCCCCGGCCTGTGCCCGCCGCCTGACGCGTTCAAGACGGCGATTGGCTTGATCTTCCTCAATGCACTTGGGGCCCTCTCAGTGCGACACTGGCCCCTGCTTCCCGGCGACATCACAGATGCTTGCAGGGAACCGCAGGGACTGGCACTGGAGGGGCCATGAGTAGAGATCACGTCGAATTTGTCCAGGCCCAGGAACTTGCCTGGGAAGCGGACCCGGTGTTTCCCGGCCTGGAGCGGAAACTGCTCAGTGTGGACCACGACACCGGCGCGCGCACCCAGCTACAACGTTACCCGGAAGGCTACCAGCGCAGCGACCCACAGGGGCTCGCCTGCAACGAGGAGTTTTTTGTTCTCGAAGGGTGTTTCTACCTGAACCAGTTTGTCTATTCGCCGGGCTGTTACGGATTTTTCCCTGCGGGCTTCGAGCGCAGCAAATGCTACATGCCGGAAAACGCAGTGGTGCTGCGCTTTTTCGACCACGAACCGGCGCTCTACAGCAGCGACAAGGCGGGCGCCGATGCACGCGCACAGGGGCGGGAGGCGATTCCCTGCCTGGACACCTACCGCATGTCCTGGGATACCACCGTGCACGACGTCAGGCTGACGCACCTCGGCCTCGCCCGCAAGAACCTGCGGATCGACCCGGTGACCGGCCAGCGCACCTTCCTGTTCATGACCTCGCCGCAGTCACACCCAATCAATTTTCGCGGTTTACAGGAGTCCCACCCGACCCCCGAGGAGTCCTACCAGATCAGCGGTGATCTCAGCGGCCATCTGGGCACCATGCACGCCGGCGCCTACTTCTGGCGTCCACCGCACATTCCCCACGGCCCCTTCGGCACCCGCGGCGGCAGTGTGTCGCTGATCCGCTTCGTTGAGGGGGAACACGTCAATATCTGGACCGACGAGCAACACGCCTTCAACTACAACCCGCCCTACCAGCCCGTCCTCCCCGACTGGATGGAGCGCAAGGGCCGGTTTCGTCCGGCGCCAAACTACTGAGCACCGACGGTTCCGCTGCCGCTGATGGCCGATTCCGCCGCCCTGCTGGCCGAGGATGGGTTTCCCGATTTCCACCTTCGCCAGTAGGACATCAGCTTGCCTTATACCCCTGCGCTAAATGTCCAGTTGCATGCCCGCAGCCGTCTGGACAGAGTGGTTCGCGTCGACTATACCTTTCCTGCTGGGACAACTTCGAACCCTGCTGGCCGGTGTTCAAAAAATACCGGGCATTGCCCGGCTCGCCGCCACCATGATCGTTGCGCATTTGCTCGACGAAATCATAAAGAATGAGATCGAGGTGAACGCCCGGCTGGAATGGGCGTAGAACTTTGCGCGATCTACGCTGCCCTGATTTTTAGTGCGGTAACGCGAGCCGGCGTGTCCCGGCATCCGTGGAGATCGCTATGAAAATGATATCCCGCCCGGCAATAATATCCCGCCCTGACAGAGGCACCCCTCGCTCCCGGCCTGCAGCTTGCTCACGCATCGCGGCCCCCGCCTTTGTCCTCGCTACCCTGTTTGCCCTGTCGGCCTGCAAGATCGTCATTCACACCCCCGAATACGGCTACGTGGATTCGGTCTCGGGAGATTATCTCTGCGAGGCAGGGAACGAATGCACCATCGACGTGAGCGATACCAACTTCAGCGAAATCTTCATCGCCCATTCCATCGACGATGAACGTCAATTCTCCCACTGGCGGCACAAATACCCTGGCGAGACCGACATCTACCTGTGCGGGGCACGCAATCCGCAATGTTTGCTGGCTACCACCAGATTCGACCAGTTTGCCCTGCTGCTCGCGTTTCTCGACTCCGATAAGGAATTTGTCATTGAACCGGTCTTCGTGCGCGACATCAGTCGCGGTGGCGACGCCGTGTCCGAGTGCCTGATTCCCAGGTTTCCAAAGAATGCCGATGATTTTTCCGCCTGGAACAACAACTGCGATTTTCCCGCGCTCGTCAGTTGGGTCGACGAGGGTGAGTGTGCCTCCCGCTGCTCGGTCACGGTGCAGGCCCTCAAGCAGTCCACACACGTGACCCGCCTGACCGGGGAGGTCGTATGGGCGGTCTGCCCCGCCGACGACGGCCTGCCGAGAACCACCGGCGGCGGCGCCTGGAAGGGCCAGCGGGAATACACCTGCACCTCCGCGGAGGGGATCGAATTTAATGCCGAAGACCGCGAAGACCAGCCACCGGCGCCCACTGCCACGCTCAGCGAGATTCAGTCCAGGGTGTTCAACGTGTCCTGTGCCTTCTCCGGCTGCCACGGCAGCGGCGCCGGAGGCCTGAACCTGAAAGCGGGGCAGTCCTTTGCCAACCTGGTCAATATACCCAGTTCCCAGAACTCCTCCTTTATCCGGGTAATCCCGGGCGACGCCGATAACAGCTTGCTGGTCCGGAAAATCGAGGGCACGCAGCCCTTCGGGTTGCGTATGCCGCTTGGAGGGGGGCCACTCAGTAGCGCCAATATCCAGTTGATTCGCGACTGGATTGACGCGGGGGCCCTGGATAACTGACAAAAATAATCCAGGGGGGCCTCAGACCGTTATGCAAACCTCACCTGCACTGCGCTTTATCCACTGGTTCGGCGGCTTGGAGTTGGGTCGCGTTTTCGACATGTTCAGCGTTCGCTGGTTGTCGCTTTTCCCGATGACCTGGATATTCACCCAGGTTGGTGTCCAGTTCCAGTAGACCACTGCGACCAGGTGAATTTGTGGGTGCAGTGTGAGTACAGGAACGGCAAAAACCGTAAAAAACAAAAAAGGCTTAGAGACATAAATCTCTAAGCCTTTGTTTGTATGGCGCGCCTGGCACGATTCGAACGTGCGAACGCCTGGTTCGTAGTCAGGGTGACATTCCCTTAAATTCAATAGCTTACGGGTCCATTTTTTCGGAAAAACGCCTAGATCAGCCGTTATTTATCAATAACTTGCAGCATTTTTTCGGAAGGTGTTTGCGCCTAAACTGGGGCCAATACCTAACTTCACGGGTCAAGATTAGGCTGGGCTAGGGAGAAATTTGTACCTGATCTGCAAGGACACATAAGTCCGCTCTCACCTCATCGCAGTCATTAGCATCGTTCCACTGCCCTCTGAAAAAGAAAGGGAGGGTGAGCGAATGGGATCAAACAATCCTCAGATGAATAAATCAATTTGTCACGCCCGGTAACTGAGTGATCTAGACTTGAGAAACAAACGTAGTCATCGTTACCAGCATCCTTATATCGAGGTCAGGAAAAATGCGAACTTGCAGATTGGGGGTTAACGGGATATTCGTAACATGTTTGTTGGTATTTGCGGCGTCTTCCTACGCAGCGAAGCCTAACATTCTGGTGATCTGGGGCGACGACATCGGCTGGTCGAATCTCAGCGCGTACAACCACGCTGTCATGGGTTACTCGACTCCCAATATCGACAGAATCGCCGAAGAAGGCGTGATGTTCACCGACCACTACGCCCAACCGTCCTGTACCGCCGGGCGGGCGGCCTTTATCACCGGCCAGTACCCGATCCGCTCAGGCATGACCACGGTCGGGCAACCGGGCGACGCACTAGGCTTGAAGAAAGAGTCCCCTTCGCTGGCCGAGGTACTGAAGGCCGAGGGCTACCGCACCGGGCACTTCGGCAAGAACCACCTGGGCGACCGCAACGAGCACCTGCCCACCGTCCATGGTTTCGACGAATTCTTCGGTAACCTATACCACCTCAATACCCAGGAAGAAGCCGAACAGCGGGACTACCAGAACTTCGGCAAGGCCTACTCGGGCAGCCTTGAGGCATATGAGGAGAAGTTCGGCACCCGCGGCGTAATCCACTCTTTCGCCACCGACAGGAACGACACCACCAAGCACCCGCGCTTCGGGGTGGTGGGCCGGCAGACCATCACCGATACCGGCCCCCTGACCCAGGAGCGGATGAAAAACTTCGATGCCGGTGAAGTAATTCCCAAAGCTCTGGACTTCATGGAGAAGTCCCAGCAGTCGGGTGAGCCCTTCTTCGTATGGTTGAACACCAGCCGCATGCACCTCTACACCCGCGTCGAAGACGAGTGGCTGCGCAAGGTTGAGACCATTACCAGCGAGGCGGACTACCACGGTGCCGGCATGCTGCAGCACGACCACGACCTGGGCATTGTGCTGGACTGGCTCGACAAGAACGGTCTCGCCGCAAATACCATCGTGGTGTACTCGACTGACAACGGCCCCGAGCACTCTTCCTGGCCACACGGCGCGACGACCCCGTTCCGCGGCGAAAAGATGACAACCTATGAAGGTGGAGTGCGGGTTCCGATGATGGCGCGCTGGCCTGGCAAGATTCCCGCCGGCAGCAAGCTCAACGGTATTCAGGGTCACCAGGACCTGTTCACTACTCTGGCTGCAGCAGCGGGCGTACCGGACGTCGCCGAGCGCATGATGAAAGAGAAAAAACAGTACATCGATGGCGTCAACAACCTCGACTACTGGATGGGCAAGGCGGATGCGTCCAGCCGCAACCATATTTTCCACTACTACGAGAGCAGGCTGACCGCCGTGCGCATGGGCCCGTGGAAATTCCATTTCTCCACCAAGGAAAACTACTACGCCAACGTGGTCCCGCGCACAGTACCGCTGGTGTTCAATATCCGTATGGACCCATATGAAAGCTACGACAGCCCCGACTCCTACGGCCACCTGATGCAGAAAGTCTCCTGGCTGATCCAGCCTATGGGCGAATTGATGGGCGCCCACCTCAAGTCTCTGGCGGAGTACCCGCCGGTGCAGGGTGGCAAGTCTTTCGATATGTCGAATGTCGTTGATGAGTTCATCAACAAATCCATGCAGTAGGGAGGACTGGCGCGCGATAGGAGGCTCTTTTGGTTGGCTTAAGGCCTGGCACAGTTGAAAGAACCTTCTATCAGAGCAGGATTATCGATTCTGCATAAACGACCACTATCAGGTGGAAGCGGTCTCTCTAGTCCAAGAGCCTTTTCAAACGATTTTCTTGATGTGCAATAGCTTCAACGACAAATGAATACCCATTAACCGGTTGAGGGTACTGACCAACTTTGGATGGGATGGTATTGTCAATCGGGTAGACATGGGTGCCCGTCCCCCGTTTATGGGGTAGAGCCGAGCCGTAGAGCCTTGAGCCATGGATTTTCGGAAATTTTTACGGAATCACCCGCCACTTATGAGCGGAGGTTTTGTAAGGAAACCAGAAAGGTCATACAAACCGGGAGAATAGATGGCGCGCCTGGCACGATTCGAACGTGCGACCGCCTGGTTCGTAGCCAGGTACTCTATCCAGCTGAGCTACAGGCGCGTTGTTGAGGTCGCGTACTATAGGGATGAAGCCTTTTTGAGTCAAGGGCTTAGCAGTGAAAATTTACCAATTACACAGGCAGCCCCAGCTTGTCGCGGGCTTCGCGGGCCAGTTCCTCGCGAAACGCCGGATGGGCGATGTTGATCAGGTCGCGGGCGCGCTCGGTGAGGGAGCGTCCGCGCAGTTCTGCGACCCCGTATTCGGTCACCACGTAGTCGACCTGGGCGCGGGTTGTCACCACCCCGGCGCCCTCGGCCAGTATCGGCACCAGGCGCGAGTAGCGGCCGCCCGAGGCGGTACTGGGCAGTGCGATAATCGACTTGCCGCGTTCGGAGAACGTGGCGCCAAGGACGAAGTCCACCTGCCCGCCCACCCCGGAATAGATCTTGTGGCCCAGTGAGTCGGCGCAGACCTGGCCGGTCAGGTCGATCTGGATGGCGCTGTTGATGGAGGTGACCTGGGGGTTCTTGGCGATTACCACCGGGTTGTTGACGAATTCGATGTCCAGGAACACCACTTCCGGGTTGTCGTCGACGAAGCGGTAGAGCCGCTCGCTACCCATGACGAAACCGGTCACAGTCCTGCCCCGGCTGATTTTCTTGCGCGCGTTGGTGATGACCCCGGTCTCGATCAGTTCCAGCACCCCGTCGGAGAACATCTCCGTGTGGATACCGAGGTCGCGGCGATCCTTCAGGAATCCCAGGGTCGCGTCGGGGATGCTGCCGATGCCCATCTGCAGGCAGGCACCGTCCTCGATCAAACCGGCTACCTTTTCGCCGATCTGCCGCTCCACATCGCCAATGACGCGCTGCTCGGGGCAAATCAGCGGCGCCGCGTGCTCGAAGGCGAAGTCGATGTCGCGGACGTGCAGGAAGCTCTCGCCATGGGTGCGCGGCATATTGGGGTTGATGTGCGCGATGATGCGCCCCGCCACCTCGCAGGCGGCGCGGGTGACTTCCACGGAGATACCCAGCGAGCAGTTGCCGTGACGGTCCGGCGGTGAAACCTGGACCAGCGCGGTATCCACGCGTTGCTCGTGGCTGCGCAGCAGCTTGGGGATTTCCGACAGGAAGATCGGCACGTAGTCCGCCCTGCCCTGGTTGATCAGGCCCCGGGTGGTCTTGCCGGCGAAAAAGCAGCGATTGCGCAGGCGTCCGTCCAGTTCGGGCACCGCCACTGCGTCGGCGTGCTCCAGGTGCAATTGCATCAGGGTCAGGTCGTGCAGGCCGGCCGACTGCACATGGCTGGCGAGGGCTTCGAGCAGGACGGTGGGCGTGGCGGCCATCGAATGGCACCACAGGGTCTCACCACTGCCGACCGGTGCGACCGCGGCCAGGGCGGAATCCGTATAGCGAATCATTGTCCCCCCGGGACTGCTGCCTAGTTGATATACCCGGGGCGAGAGTTGACGTACAGGCGGATCGGCCAGTTACCTTCCCCGATGGTGATGACCAGGCCGTAGTTGTCCGCATCGTAGTCGCGCACCCACTTGTACTTGATGTCCAGCGGCTCCGGCGCATCGGGTTTCGAGGGCTTCTGGCCCACGACGATCACCTCCTCGATGTTATCCGGATTGGCGACTGCGCTCTTCGGCACGGCCAGGGTCACCGTACTCGTTCCCTCGACCTCGCCCGGCTGGATATCCCGGAGTTGCACGCCCATGCTGCTTTCTCGCTCGCCCTTGACCAGGTCGATCCAGTCACTGGACAGTGAGGTGCCCTCCTGGGCAAGCACTCCTAGTGAACCTGCAAACAGCAGCGGGACCAGCGTTTTGCTCAGGCATTTCACAGTCAATTTACTCCCATGCAACCCCGAAACTCACTTCGGGACGATTGATTAATGCGATATCGCAAACCTGCGGGAAGTATAGAGCCTGCGCTGTGCCGGGGACAGTCAGGTAGTGGAATCCGGCGCTTCGAGGGGCGGCAGGTTGCGCCGCTGGCGCATCCAGTTGAGGGCCTTCATGACGCCCCGGCGCCGGGCCACGGCCCGCTCCAGATGATATTTCCCGGGAAAGTTCATCAACAGCACGCCGAGCAACATGGTCAGCAGTCCCTGCCCCGGCGTAAACAGCATCAGCAGGCCGAGCAGCAGGAGCGCCAGGCCCAGGATGTTTTTCAGCAGGCCGAGAAGCAGGCTGGAAATGCCCCGCTGGTGGTACAGGGCCTGGCGCTCCTGCGTCGTGAAATAGTCCACGGGCAGGCGACCGATGACCCAGGGGACGGCCACGATCGCGCCGACCAGGGTAAGCACGGATAACAGCGTAACCCAGAGCACGATGTCCGGGATATGCTGTTCCAGCCAGGACATCAGCGTTTGACGGCAAACGCCTGCTGTGCCAGCGCCACCTTTTCCGCCAGGTCGTCAGTGGACTCGGCAATGCGGTTGGCGGTGACCAGCCGGTGGCGCAGGCCCGCCTGGTTGGCCACCTGGATCGACAGGCCGGGCCGCGCGTTGAGCTCCAGCAAGGTAGCGCCGAACTGCCGGTCGAGGACGATATCCGCGCCGATATAGTCCATCCCGGTCATTTCCACGCAGCGCGATGCAAGGTGCAGGATGTCATCCCACAACGGGATCTGCAGGGCCTCGAAGGACGCCCCGGTGTCCGGGTGATGGTCGCAGAGGCTGCCGTGCTGTACGGCGCTGACCGCACTACCGGTGGCGATATCGAGGCCGACGCCGACCGCGCCCTGGTGCAGGTTGGCCTTGCCATCGGAGGCGTGGGTGGCGCAGCGCATCATGGCCATTACCGGCACGCCCTTGAGGACGATGACGCGAATATCCGGGACGCCCTCGAAGCTGTAATTGGCGAGGTAGGGATCGAAGTCGATCAGCGCCTCCACCATGGCCTTGTCGTTGCGCCCGCCGAGGCTGTGCAGCCCCGCCAGGACATTGGAGACATGCCGGCGCACGTAGGATTCATCCACCACCGCACCGCTGGACTTGACGTAATTCGGCCCGTCGCGACCGGTAATCACCAGGATGCCCTTGCCGCCACTGCCCTGGGTCGGTTTGATGACAAAGCCATCGAGGGGCTCCAGGCGGCGCACCAGGTCGCGTACCTCGTACTGGTACTCGACGACGCCGTAGAGTTCCGGCGTATGGATGCCCTGCTCCTGGGCCGCCTGCTTGGTTTTCAGCTTGTCGTCCACCAGCGGGAAATTGCGCCGCGGGTTGAATTTGCCGATCAGGCCGATATTGCGCTCGTTCATGCCGAGGATGCCGTTGCGCCGCAGCATCGACGGCGAGGCAAACAGTTTCACTTCGGCTCACCCAGCGCGCGGAAGCGGTACAGCTCACTGAGCCGGTAACCGGTATATTTCCCCAGCAACAGGATCACGCCGAGCAGGCTCAGCATCAGTTCCGGGAAATTGAAAGTAAGGTGCGCCACCAGGGTATTGGACATGGCGAGATACGCCAGGACCGCCACCAACAGGCTGCCGCCACCCTGTACGAGGACTTCGTGGGGGCCCTCTTCTTCCCACAGCACCGACATCCGCTCGATAGTCCAGGAGAGAATGATGGTGGGGAAGAAGGTCACCGTGAGCACCTTGTCGAAGCCCAGCTTGTAACTGGCGATGGCCAGCGCCGCCATCAGGAAAATCACCACGATGACCACCGCGGAGATCCGCGATACCAGCAGCAGGTTCATGTGGCTGAGCCAGGAGCGGATCCACAGGCCAAAACTCACCAGGACGATGAACATGGCCAGGCCCACCCACAGGGTGGTCTGCATGAACGCCAGGGCGATCAGGATCGGCATGAAGGTACCGGAGGTCTTCAGGCCCACCAGCAGGCGCACAATCACCACCACCAGCGCCGCCACCGGGATCAGCAGCAGGCCCTTGAACACACCCTGCTGTTCCACCGGCAGTGAATAGATGGAGAAGTCCAGCAGCGCATACTTCCTGACCCGCTCGTCCATCACCGCAACGGTTTTCGCCGGCAGGCTGTTGCTGACCAGGGCAAATTCCAGGCGCGAATCCTGGGCGCCGATCACGTTGAGGATCTCCCCGTCACTGCGCTCCCAGACGAAGAAATTGTCGGGCAGCCCGCGCTGGGCGGTCTCGGGGTCGAACACCAGCCACTCCATCCCGTTGTAGACCTCCACCAGCCAGGACAGGGTCTGGCGGCGGCGGCCGTCCTCGAGGCGGATACCGCGCAGGGCGCGGGCGGGAATCTCGGCCCGCGCCAGCGCGGCCAGCAGGACCGGGGAGGTTTCGTCTTCCCAGGTGCTCAGCAGGAACTCGGCGTCGGGGTCCTGGACACTGCCGTTCAGCGCCTGGATCAACAGGGCGGTAAAGGTGCGCGGGCCGGTGGAGCGCTCGCGCAGGCTGGCAATCATGCGGTCCATGGCCGTCTGCTGGTCCTTTTCCAGCATGACCTTATCGATCGACGGGATCGTTTGTTCCGCGAGTTCGCGGGGGTTGGGCCGGAACACCTGGGATTTGTAGTACAACGTGGTCGCTTCCAGTAATTCCTGCCGCGTCCACACAGCCCAGCGCTCGCCCTGCCGTTCGGTGATCGAGAAACCGAAGCCGGACGAGGCAAAGTGCTCATCCAGCACCTGCCAGCCGCCCATCGGCTCGGGCAATTTCAGTTCGATCTCCACCGGCCCGTGGTCCGGCATCGGGCGAAAGCTGATTTTCGACTCGATGGTCCACACCTGGCGGGATTCGCCGGGCAGGAGCGGAAAGCCCATGGTGAATACCTTGTAGAGCATCAGGCCGACGCCGGTGAGGATCAGGATACCGGCAATCAGTTCGATACGAAGGCGGGTTGAGAGCATGTGTGCGTTCTCAGGGTGAAGGAAGTTCCGGGTCCGGCTGGGTGTGGTGCCGGCTGACATCGACTATTGCCGAATCCAGCAGGAAATTGCGCCCCAGCAACAGGCGGTCGCCGTCGCCGGCGTGGTCGCTCAGGCAGACATTGATGCGCGAGCGCATCTCGCCGAGTGACAACCACATACGGACGACATGGCACTGCATGGTTTCACCGCCGGCGAGATGCAGGGTATCGCGCCGCCGCAGGGGCATCTCCTGGGACTGCCGGCTGTCGTCGCCGCCGACCAGGTCGAAGCGTACGTAGCGCTTGCCCTCCTTCTCGACCAGCTTCAGGTCCTCGACCTGGAGCACCGTGGTTTCCATGCCGGTGTCGATGCGCGCCTCGACCAGCAGGCCGGCGGGTTCCACCAGGACGTTCTCGATGGCGCCGATAATCGGCAGGTGTAACTTGCCGGCAGTGGTCGCCATGGGCGGCAGCGGTGCCGGCACCTCCACGATGCGCTCGACCACCTCGGTGGAACAGACCTCGGGTTCCGGGGGTTCGACACACACCGGGCAAAGTACTTCCGGAACCGGACAGGTGGCGGCACCCTCGACCGGCGCTTCGGTGGTCAGGGTGGTACAGGCGCTGACGGCCAGCAGGCTCAGGCCAATCAGGGGGTAGCGGGCAATTTTCATGGCTGCAGGGTAATGAATCGACCGGGCAAAGTATATATGCAGGCTAATCGACCAGTGTAAGTGATCCGCTTCAAACTTTCTGGATATTTCTCGGTCTTTTGGTGGACCGGTATGCACAATCGGGCCTACTGTGGCTGCAAAGTCTACAACAAATGGGGATTATCCGATGCGCTATCCCAGGATCACTCTTATCGCCCTGGCAACGCTACTGGCCCTGCCACTGGCCTCCCACGCCGGCGTGTTTATCTGTGTCGACCCCCAGACCGGGAAAAAGACCTTTACCGACAAGGCCTGCCCGGACGCAGCTCCCGGCGAGAAAGTCCGCGTCGACCCGGTCAATTTCAATCGCGGCGCAACAGCCCGACAGACCGGCACCTGGAACAGCGACCGCGACACCAGCAAGGACGGCAGCGACTACGCCTCCGCCAACCAGCGCCGCCTGCAATCCGCCAAGTCCACCGGCTACCTGCCGCAACAGAATTGAGCTGCCAGCGCCGGGTATAACACCGCGGCAGTGCCCGGGCGGGCAAAGGGGACCTTTTCTGCGCTAGACTGTCCCTATGCAATTCCTTGAC
Source organism: Haliea sp. E17 (assembly GCF_048323675.1). Taxonomy (NCBI): domain Bacteria; kingdom Pseudomonadati; phylum Pseudomonadota; class Gammaproteobacteria; order Cellvibrionales; family Halieaceae; genus Haliea; species Haliea sp. E17. Next base: position 345,831 of record NZ_JBLWFK010000002.1, on the reverse strand, counting down.
TGGACAGTGCTCGGCGCCTATCTCGCCGGTATGCTGGCGCTGGCCTTTTACCTGGGCCAGCGCCAGACCTCACGCGAAGACTATTACCTCGGCGGCCACCGCCTCCCCGGCTGGGCGCTGGCGGGTTCGATCATCGCCACCCAGTGCTCCACCAACTCCCTGCTCGGCGCGCCAGCGTTCGTCGGTTTCTCGGCAGGCGGTGGCCTGCTCTGGTTGCAGTACGAACTGGCGGTGCCGCTGGCCATGTTGCTGCTGTGCGCACTGTTCCTGCCCATTTATCGCAGCCGCTCCATTTCCATCTACGCCTACCTGGAAAAGCGCCTCGGGCTGCAGGCCCGCCTGCTGGCCAGCGCCTGCTTCCTGTTTTTTCGCGGTGTCGCGACCGGGGTCACCGTATACGGTGTCGCCGCGGTCATCGGCCTGATTACCGGAATTCCCTTCACTGCGGCGGTCCTGCTCCTGATGGGGATTACCATCACCTACGACGTGCTGGGCGGTATGCGCGCGGTGGTGATCTCCGATGTCCTGCAGATGGCACTGCTGCTGGCGGCGGTGTTCCTGGCCCTGTTCTGGCTGGCGGAGCCACTGTCCCTGCACTGGCACAGCCTGGCCGACCGCACCCGCCCCCTGTTGGACGACTGGGGTCTCAGCTCCGGCAACAACTACGGTTTCTGGCCGATGCTGCTGGGCGGACTGTTCCTGTACACCGCCTATTACGGTTGCGACCAGAGCCAGGCCCAGCGCCTGCAGAGCGCCCGCGACGAGTCCCAGCTCTACCGGATTCTCGTCCTCAACGGGGTCCTGCGCTTTCCGCTGGTACTGGCCTACTGCCTGGTCGGACTCGGGCTGGCGGCCTACGCCGTGGAGCACCCCGGTTTTGTCGCCGCGCTGCCGCACACCGCTGCCGGCAGCCCCAACCTGAACCTGGTGTTCCCGGCTTTCGTCGCCGCCAACTTCCCCGCGGGCCTCGCCGGTCTCGCCATTGTCGGCCTGTTCGCAGCCGCCATGTCCTCTATCGACTCCGCGCTCAACAGCCTGTCCGCCGGCACCGTGGAGGATTTCATCGCCCGCTTCCGCCCACTGCCGGAGAAGCGCCTGTTCCTGCTGTCCAAGCTCGCCACCCTCGGCTGGGGCCTGTTCGCGGTGGCCTTTTCCTTCCAGGTAGAGCGCATCGCCCCCACCGTGCTGGAGGCGATCAACAAGGTCGGCTCGATGGCCAACGGTCCCCTGCTGATGCTGTTCACCCTGGCGATCCTGTGGCCGGCCCTCGGCCAGCGCGCCGCCATCGCGGGCTTTCTCGGCGGACTCGCCTGCAACCTGCTGATCTGGGCACAGCTTCCCCAGGTTTCATGGCTGTGGTGGAACGTCAGCGGCTTCCTCGCCGGGTGGCTCTGCGCCGTGGCAGTGGGACTGGGCAGGCTGATCCTGCCCAGCGCCGGCTTCCCGCTGTGGGTACCCCGGCGACAGGGCTTGCAATTGGCGGCGATGACGGTTTTGATATTGCTGGTCTGTACCTTGCTCCAGTTCGCCTGATGTCCGCTTTCACACCGCCTGCGCTGTTGCGCAATCCCCATGCCCAGACCCTGCTGGCCAGCACCGCACCGCGCAAACTGCCGCTGCTGTGGCGTACCCGCGGCTTTCGCGCCGCCGCCGGGGATGTCGTTCTCGATTGCAGCGGTGATGTCCGCCTGCACGGCTTCTTCAACCCGCGGGGCGGCGAAAAGCTGGCCATCCTGCTGCACGGCTGGGAAGGCAGCGGCAACTCGCCCTACCTCCTGTCAAACGCACAGACCCTGTATAACGCCGGGTTCTCCGTGTTTCGCCTGCACCTGCGCGATCACGGCCCCAGCCACGCGCTGAACCGCGAGCTGTACCACTCGGCGCGCCTGCAGGAAGTGGTCGATGCAGTCGCGGAAATCCAGCGCCGCTTCCCCCACGAACGCACCTTCCTGGCCGGCCATTCCCTCGGCGGCAACTTTGCGCTGAGGGTCGCCGCCCGGGCTCCCGCGGCCGGTATCTCCCTGGAGCGGGTCGTGACGATCTGTCCGGTGCTGGAACCCGCCCATACCATGCAGCGCCTGATGGAAGGCAGTTTCATCTATCACCAGTACTTCCTGCGCCGCTGGAAAAAGTCCCTGAGCCTCAAACTGCAGCACTTCCCCGACCTGGGCTACGGCAGCGACCTGCTCAAACTGCACAGCCTGGAGGCAATGAACAACTACTTCGTGCCGCGTTTTACCGAGTTTGCCGCAGTCGACCGCTATTTCGACGCCTACGCGGTAACCGGTGACACCCTGGCCGGTCTCGCCGTACCCACCCATATCATCCTCAGCCTGGACGACCCGATGATCCCCGCTGTCGACCTGCCCAAGCTGGCCCAGTCGCCCTGCCTGACGCTGGAGACGCCGCAACACGGCGGACATTGCGGGTTTATCCAGAACTGGCGCTTTACCGGCTGGATCGACCAGCGCCTGCGGGAGTTGATGGCCTGAGCCAGGCCTCAGCTGTCCACCGCCGTACACCAGCCCTGCACCAGGCCCACCAGTTGGGCGCGGCGCTGCTCCAGCTTCCGCCCGCGGCGCAGGTCCTCGAAGATCACCGCGAGCTGGCGCCTGCCCGCCTCGTCCAGCCAGTCCAGCGCCGGCTCGGCGAGCTTAAGGGTGCCGCGCACGGCGTGGGTTCGCTGGCTCACCATGCGGTGATGCTGTAGCGCGCGGCCCAGCAGCACGAAGGGGAAATTGAGGTTGCGCGAGGGGCCGTAGACCAGCTTGTGTCCCCCCGTGGGGACGCCACTGAGTTTCCAGCGGGCGATATCGTCGCCGCGTTTCAGCACGCCCCGGGCCGAGGCGACAGCGCCGCCGATACCGCCCAACAGGGTTCCCAGCCCGTGGGACAAGCCGGCGGTCATGCCGTCCACCACCGCCCCCGCGCCGCCTCCGGCAATGCCCCCGGCGGCCCCCGCCGCCAGCAACAGCTGCCGCTGGGACAGGCCCCACAGGTACCAGTTTTCCTGGGCGAACAGCTCCTCCTCGTCGAATGCCATGCCGGTCTCCGCGGTTTTCAGGTCGCGATAGTAGAACAGCTCCTCGACCCGCGACCGGCATTCCCGTTCGCGGCGGATCAGGTGGCGCTGGTAGCGATTGAACAGCAGGGTCCTTACTGGCGCCTCCGGAGCGCCGTCCGGCAGCGCCTGGCTGACGCTGTAGGTGATGCCGTCGATGATCAGCTCGCAGATGGCCTCCGCGGCCTCGAGGTGCTGGCGCTGGCGATCCGCCTCGAGCACCTCGACGGCGCGCTGCAGGGGCTGCTGCCACTCGGGGTCGAGGTGTCCGAACAGTGTCAGCAGCTCCAGCTGCTTGCGGTGCTCCGCGCGGTGGGCGTCGAACACCCGGACCGTCTGGAAGTACTGGCCGAGCCCCGCAGTCCACTGCTCGACAAAATCGCTGTTCTCGATGGGATTGACCAGGGCCAGGCTGGGTCGCCCGGTCCAGCGCAGGATTTCCATTTCCGCCTCGTAATCGGCGCCGAAGGGCACCGATCCGTCGACTACATAGATGATTCCGGCGCCCTCGACCAGCGGCCCGAGAGCCTGCACCTCGTCGCTGTACTGCGGGTCCTTTGCGTGCTGCTGCAGGAAATCGCGCACTGTCGCGGGCCGCTCCGAGGCGTCGCCGCAGTGTTCGCGCAACCACGCCAGCACCTGGCGCGCACGCTGGATTCCGGGCGTGTCGACCAGTTCATAGAGGGTCTCCCCGTCCACCCGCATGGGAAAGCGGCGGACCTCGCGGGTCGAACCGGCGGCCGCCGCAATGTGCACCGAGTCGTCCCGCGCCAGTGTCGCGACCACTGATGACTTGCCCTTGTTGGGCCGCCCGACCACGGCGAAGGCCGGGATGGACTCTCGCCGGGTCACGCCGCGACCTCGTCGAGTTGCTCCGCAGTATTCCGGGAGAATGGCAGGCTACTGGAAAAACGCTGCCAGTCGGCAAGCTGCGCCGCGCTGAGCGTTCGACCGGGCAGGTTGACCAGCAACAGGGTGCAATCGTCGATGCCGGTCACTTCGCGCAGCACATCGGCGAGGTCGGCCATCGGCGGCTCCCAGCCGCGCACGGCCACCAGCAGTTTTTGTGCGCCGGAGCCGTTCACCGCGCTGACTGCCGCGACATCCTCCGCCGGCGAGCCCAGACCGGCCACCTGGGCGCCCGCGAGGGGAAGGTCCGCCAGCACTTCAGGTCCCGCGTTTTCCAGCGCCCCCGCCCAGTCGATCACAACTGCATTGTCGAAATGCGGCGGCGGATGCGCGCCGTGAACCGGGGCCTCGGCACGCGTCTCCACGACTGGCGCCCGCATCCGCGCCAGCACCGAGGAGGCGCCGGGCCAGGCGAGCAGGCTGGCGCGCAACTGGCGGCGAAATCCCCACAGGCAGACGAGCCAGAGCAGCACCCGCGGCAGCAGGGTATAGAACAGCAGGCAGGCAAACAGGAAGGGCCACCAGCCGCGCCGGCTGGCCGCAGCCATCGCGCCGAGGTCGGCCTGAGCGGGGTGAAAACGGGTGTCGGCGATCAGCTGTGGTGACACCACGGCCTCGGGGAATACCTGCGCCCAGGGGGTTGCGAGCGCCCGGGTCAGCCCGGCGACCGCCTGGTCACTGATACTGAACGTCGAACCCCAGACAAAACTGAAGTCGGTCACCGCCAGCAACAGCAGCAAAGCCGCAACCGCCCCGGCGGCAAACAGCGCGCCCAACTCCTGCCCGTAACGCAGCGCCAGCAGGCGGGTCACACTGCCCGCTTCACGCAGTATCCGCCCTTGCGGCAGGGCCTTGCGCGATAGCAGCCGTGCCGGGTTGAACGGCAGCCCCTGCAGGGGTCGACCGCGCAGGGTGGTGAATGTCATCCACACCGCCACCAGGCAGAGCAGGAATTGCAGCAGCACGAACACCAGGAGAAACAGGGGTACGTTGACCAGGGCCCGTTCGCTGGCCAGCAGGAATCCGGCCATGCCACTGGCGCCGAGGGCCAGCGCCAGCAGGCGGAACAGCAGCGCCCACTGCTTTTCCCGCAGGTGGAGCGCCGGTGGCTCCGGTGCCGTGCGGTCGTCGACATTGTCCAGCCAGAACAGCAACGCGTCGAGAGGCTTGCGCTGCTGGCACTGCTGGCCGATCGCATGGTCACGCTGGCGCAGTACTGCGGGACTCAGCGACCGGTCCGCCTCCAGGCGGCGGCTGATGTGAAGCAGGTCATCCAGTGTCGGAGGACGCGCACTCGCGGACATTCGTCTCACTCGTTTCCAGGTTGGCCACAATAGTGTCGCCTGTCGCGACAAACTGCAATCAACCCGTCGAACATCGGCGAAATCCCCTGCGCAACAGGACCGACCCGGTTCCAACGCGCCGCTTATCACTGCTAAAGTAGTCGACCGACCAATTCCAATAACCGGGCCGTCGCCATCCGCATGAGCACCTTTCCTTCCCGCCTGTCCCGCCTGCTTTTCTCATCAGCCCTGTTGTTTGCCCTGTTCGGCTTGCCTGCAGCCGGCAGCGCCGACGACGGCGTTCCGGTCGCTGTCGACAGCGTCAGGCAACAGGCCATATTCCGCGAAGTACGGGTAACCGGCAGTGTCACCTCGCCCCATGTTGCGCAGCTGTCCCCGGCGACCAGTGGCCTGGTGATGCGCCTGCTGGTCGACGAAGGCAGCCAGGTGGAAGCCGGCGACCTGCTGCTGGAACTGGACAGCGAACCCGCCGAGTACCTGTGGCGCGCCGCGGAAGCCCAGCGCAAGCAGGTTGCCAGCGAACTGGCCGATGCCGAGCGGCGCCTGCGCGAAGCCCAGCGCCTCGCGCCGCAACAGAGTATCGCCGAGACCGCGGTACGCTCGCTGGAAGCCGAAGTCGCCCAGGACCAGGCCGCACTCGACCGGGCCAGCGCGGACGCGGGCTACCAGCACGCCCTGCTCGAACGCCACAGCCTGCGAGCCCCCTTCGCAGGTGTCATCAGCAGCAAGCTCACCGACCCCGGGGAATGGATCAACCAGGGTCAGGGAGTGCTGGAACTGGTAGCCACCGAAGGCCTGCGCCTGGACTTCGCGGTTGCCGGCGAGTATCTCGCCGCACTGACACCCGATGCGCCCGTGGAGTTCAGCCTGCAGGCGCACCCCGGCGAGCGCTTTGCCGGCAAGGTACAGACCATTGTCCCGGTGACCGACCCCGGAGCCCGCACGTTCCTCCTGCGCGTGGCGCCCGGCGCTACCGATGCCCTGCTGATACCCGGGATGGCCGCGTACGCCAGCCTGCGAATTCCCGAGCGCGAGGACGGCCTGACCGTCCCCCGCGACGCCACCCTGAACTACCCCGATGGCCGGGTCCTGGTGTGGACCGTGGAAACCGGCAGCGACGGACAGGTGGCGCGCGAAAATGTGGTCCAGACCGGCGCCAGTTTCGATGGCCGCGTCGAGATTCTCGGCGGCCTGCAGGCCGGGGCGCAGGTTGTCGTGCAGGGCAACGAGGCGCTGGCCGACGGCCAGCGGGTACGCGTGGTAGGCGGGAGGTAGGCGGCGTGTTCGAAGCCATTGTCCAGCGCGGCATCCTGACCACAGTCGTTACGCTGATCATTTGCGTGCTCGGCATCGTCGCCGCCACCCGGATTCCGGTACAGATGATTCCCGACCTCGATGTCCGGGTGATCAGCGTGCGCACCAACTGGCCCGGCGCCACCCCACAGGATGTCGAAAAGGAAATCCTGATCGAGCAGGAGGAATACCTGCGCAACCTGCCCAACCTGTCGCGCATCCTCGCCACCGCACGCAGCGGCAGTGCAGAAATCGAACTGGAATTTCCCTTTGGCACCGACATCACCGACATGATGATCCGGGTAAACAACGCGCTCTCCCAGGTGCCCTCCTATCCGGAGAGCGCGGACGAGCCGCGGATCTACGCCAATTCGTTTTCCGCCAACTCCTTCATGTTCTTCAGTATCTCGCCGCTGCCGGGAAATCCGCGGCAGCTGGACATCAACCTGCAGCTGGACTTTGTCGAGGACAACGTCAAGCCGGTGCTCTCGCAGGTGCGCGGTGTCTCCGAGGTGAGTGTCTTCGGCGGTGCGGAACGCCAGATCCAGGTCCTCATCGACCCGGCCCGGCTCGCCCAGCGCCAGCTCAGCCTCAACGACGTGCGCAACGCCATTCGCAGCCGCAACCGCGACCGCTCGGGCGGCGAGCTGGAATCCGGCAAACGCCAGTACCTGTTGCGCACCATCGGCCGCTTCGAGGACCTCGACGACATGCGCCAGCTGATCCTCGCCCGCCGCGGCGACGCGATCATCCGTCTCGCGGACGTCGCCGAGGTGCGCCTGGACCATTTCGAGCAGCGCAGCCTGACCTCCTTCAACGGTTCGGAAAACCTGTTCATGGCGATCCGTCGCGAGGCCGGGTCCAACGTCATCGACATCAAGCGCGAGGTCCTCGCCCTGATCGAGCCACTCAACCGCGACGTCCTCAACCCGGCGGGACTCGGGGTGGAAATCATTACTGACGATGTGCGCTACGTGCAGGAGTCGATCAGCAACGTCTGGAAAAACCTCATCCTCGGCAGCCTGCTGGCCCTCGGGGTCATGTACCTGTTCCTGCGCTCGGCGCGGGCTACGGCGGTCGGCGTGATGGGCATCCCGATCTGCATCATCGTCGCTTTCCTCGGACTGCTGGTCAGCGGCAGGACCATCAACGTGATCTCACTGGCCGGGATCGCCTTCGCCATCGGCATGACCCTCGACAACAGTATCGTGGTACTGGAGAGCATCGAACTGGAGCGCCGGCGCGGGGCATCGCGGCGCGCCTCGGCCATTCTCGGCGTGCAGAGAGTCTGGCCCGCGGTGCTGGCATCGACCATGACCACGGTACTGGTGTTCCTGCCGGTGGCCTTCGTCAAGGAGGAAGCGGGCCAGCTCTACTCGGACATCGCCATCGCGATCTCCGCCGCGATCCTCGCCTCCATGCTGGTGGCGATCACGGTGCTGCCGACGGCCACCGCGCGCCTGCGTCTCGATGCCGGGAGCGCGGATGGCAACCCGGCCGGCGACAAGCTCAGCGCGCGCCACTGGGGCGAACGCATGCGCAACGCCACGCTGGGCAGCGTCAACTGGATTCTCGCCACCCGCCGGCGCCAGTTCGGCTGTATCGCGGTCACCGTGCTGATCAGCGCGGCTATCATCGAATTCCTGACGCCGCCTGCGGAATACCTGCCCGAGGGCGAGGAGCCCAAGGTCTTTGCCGCCATGAGCGCGCCGCCGGGCTACAACCTGTCGACGATGAGGGCGATCTCGCAGGAAATCCAGGACTGGCTGCTGCAGTATGTGGGCACGGACCCGGAGGCCTTCCACAGCGGCGCATCGCCGGTGCCCTCGGTAAGCTACATGAACATGCGGGTGAACCCGGATTCCATGCGGATAATCGCCGAGGCGACCGACCCGGCGGATATCGAATACCTGATGAACGCGCTCAGCGCCAAGTACCGCGAATATCCCGGCATGCGCGCTTTCGCCACCCGCGGCTCGATCATCACCAGCAACGACGGCGGCACCCGCAGTATCAATCTCGACATCTCCGGCCCCGACCTCGGCAGTATCTACAAGGTGGCCGAGGCAGCCTACCTGCGCGCGGAGGAAGTCTTCGACAACCCGCGCATCCAGTCGCAACCCTCCTCGCTGACCCTCGCCCAGCCGATGCTGGAAATCCGGCCGGACTGGCAGCGCGCTGCGGAGATCGGCCTCTCCGGCGACGAGCTCGGCTTCACCGTGGCGGCGCTCACCGACGGCAGCTACGTCGACGAGTTTTTCCTCGCCGATGACAAGATCGACATCTACCTGTACAGCGCATCGGGACAGGGGGCCTCACCGGACAGCCTCGCGCAGCTGCCTATCTACACGCCGAGCGGCAGCGTGTTGCCGCTCGGCTCGATCAGCACTATCAGCGAGACCATGGACAGCACCAGCGTGCGCCGGGTGAACGGCAACCGCACGGTGACCCTGAACATCATCCCGCCGCGCAGCGTCGCCCTGGAGAGCGGCGTGGAAACCGTGCGTACCGAAGTCGTCGAATACCTGCGCCAGCGCGGCCAGGTCCCCGCGGGCGTGGCGCTGTCCATTTCCGGCGCCGCGGACCAGCTGGATGCCACCCGCCATGCGCTGCTCAGCAACTACGCCGTGGCCCTGTTGATCATCTACCTCCTGCTGGTGGCGATCTTCGGCCACTGGGGCTATCCCCTGCTGATCATGACCTCGATACCCCTGGGCATTGCCGGGGGCATCATCGGCCTCAGCGTGCTCAACGGCGTCGGCAGCCTGCTGCCGCTGGTTGGCGCCAACGCGGTGGTCCAGCCCTTCGACATGATTTCCATGCTGGGTTTCCTGATCCTGATGGGTACGGTGGTCAACAACCCGATCCTGATCGTTCACCGGGCGGTAGGCAATTTCAACGAGGAAAACATGCACGCGGTGGCAGCGGTCGCAGAAGCGGTGGAGGCGCGCTTGCGCCCCATCGCGATGTCCACGATAACCACGATTTTCGGCCTGGCGCCGCTGGTGCTGATTCCCGGCGCGGGCACCGAGCTCTACCGCGGCGTCGGCGCCATCGTGATGTTCGGCATTATCGGGGCCACGGTCGTCACCCTGACCATGCTGCCTGCGCTGACCGCGCTGGTACTCAGCGCGGTGGAAAAACGGTCGGCCGCCAGTGGGGCGGCCGGGAGCTGAAATCAGCCTTGCGGGTCCGCCTGCGGCGCCTTTTGCGGGGCCGGCATCCGCACCAGCGGGTAGAACAGCTGTTCCAGCCAGTGGGGATCGCGGATTGGCAGCCCGTAGTTGGCGGGACGCCCGTCGGGGATATGCAGGGTGCCGAACATCCAGTCGTACACGGAGACGACAGTACCGAAGTTGCGGTAGTTCTTTCCGTCCCGCCCAAAGCCGTGGTGGGTGTGGTGGATACCGGGAGACACCAACACGTGCTCAAGGGCCCGGAACAGCGGTCCCGCATAGCGGTGACTGCGGACAGTGTCGTCCCAGCGGAAGTGGGAATGGGTTACCGTGTTCCAGATCTGCAGCGCCACGATGTAACCGAGCACACCCTCATAAAGCCCGAGGTAAAGTGCCAGGCCACTGATCCAGGCCGAGGGAATGATCAGGAACCAGCTGAGGTTGAGCCGGAAATTGAGCAGTACATTCATGTGCCGCGCCGCGTGATGGGTCCGGTGGATTTTCCACAGTATCGGGTGTTGCAGCGGCTGGTGGGCCCAGCGGTGCACCCAGTAGAAGAAAAACTCGCCGACCAGCAATACCAGCGGCACCTGTACCCAGACCGACATGCCGGACAGGATTCCCCGCAACTGGCCCGGTAATACCAGTCCGTAGAGCAGCGCAATCAGGCCCGCGGCCAGCGGGCCCATAACACCCCGACCCAAGACAACACTACCCAGCATCACGATGAAATCACCCTTGGCGTAAACACCGCGGTGCCGGCCGGTAATCACTTCCAGCAGAAGAATCACTGCGGTTGCGACCCCGACCCAGATGAACGTCTGCAGCATGAAACCTTGCATGTCAGGCATGGGAGCAGATACCTCAAATTGAATTCAGAGCGCAGTGTGCATGGAATCGATTCATAGTTAAAATGCATATTTATATTCTATTGGATGCTTTTTAATTATGGATATTGAGCTGAAGCGCCTGGAACAGGTCCTCGTGGTAGCGCGCACCGGCAGTTTTTCCCGGGCTGCAGAAGAACTCCACATCACCCAGCCCGCGCTCAGCCGCAGTATCGGTGTGCTGGAAGAGCGCTATGGCCTGCGCATCTTTGAACGCGGCCGCGGCGGGGCGGTACTCACAGCCGTCGGCCGGCAGGTGGCCCGGGAGGCAGAATCCGTGCTGCGCAGTGCCCGCGCGGCCGACCACAACCTGCGACTGTTCAGTGCCGGTGAATCCGGGCGTATCGCGGTCGGTATGGGTCCGCTCATCGCCAGCCTTGCCCTGCCGATAGTTGGCCTGCGCTGCCTGCGGGAACGACCGAAACTCGCCGTCCAGGTGGTCACACGCCCTCCCACCCTGCTCTACCGGGAATTGATGGAAGACGGGATCGAATTGCTGTTTTGCTCTGCGCGGCAACTCGACGGTTTCCCCGATATCGAGGAAACCGCTCTCGGGGAGATTGCGATATCCACGATAGTACGGGCCGGTCACCCTCTGGCTGCAACCGGCAGGGCGACGCCCGAAGAAATTGCGGGTTACCCGCTACTGACCGGTGCCGAGGTGCAGTCGGCACTGCCGCTGCGCGACAGCGGCAGTTTTATCTGTGACAACTACGAGGTGCTGCGCCAGATGACCCTGGCAAGCGATGGCATCTGGATATCCTCAAACCGATTGGTCGAAAAAGAATTGGCGCAGGGGAACCTGGTGCCCTTGCAAAGGATCGACAGTACGCTGCCCGAGCGGGTCCCGGTCTACATGGTCAGCCGCACGGGTGAGCAACTCTCCCCCGCCGCTGCCGCCCTCCGCGACTATGTCCAGGGCTACCTGAGCGCTGGCTGATGCTGGCGGCTGCTCAGCGCGCGTCGAGTTCACGGTGGCGGTAGTGGCAACCGAGGTCACGAAATTCCGCCTGGGCCCTGCGCAGCTGCCGCTTCCAGCCGTCCATCTGCGGGCCGCTGCCGCCATCCCGGCGCAGGGCTTGGTACTGTTCCATCTGCTGTTGCAGTTTGCGGCACTGGCGCAGGGTCTCGTCCTCCCCGGCCAGGCTGGCGCTCGCGGGAAGGCCGGCCAGCAGCCAGCACAACCCCGCTTTTTTGATGACTGAAATAGCGTTTCGCATCTTCACACCTCCCTGTGTGACTTCAGGCAAAACCGGGTAGCCTGGCTGATGCTAGGACTGATAGGGGCCGCGCAACAAGCGTCCCGATCAGCCAGATGCAATCATTCCGCTGCGCTTACAGCAGTTTTTCGATCGCATCCACGAGTTCCGCGTCGTCCGGCGTGGTACGGCTGCCGAAATGTGCCACCACCTTGCCATCGCGGTCGACGAGGTACTTGTTGAAGTTCCAGCCGGGCGCTTCAGTCTGCTCGGCCAGTTCGTGGAACACCGGGTTGGCATCATCGCCCTTTACTGCAGTGGGGGCCAGCATGGTGAAGGTCACGCCGTAATTGACAAAACAGATGTCGGCGGCCTCCGCTTCGGTGTCGGCTTCCTGTCGGAAGTCGTCGCTGGCGAAGCCCACCACCACCAGCCCCTGCCCGGCGTATTTTTCGTGCAGGGCCTCCAGCCCCTTGAACTGGGAAGTGAAACCGCAGTGGCTGGCGGTGTTGATGATCAGCATCGGTTTGCCGTCCTGCACGGCACACAGGTTGACCGACTCCTGGGAGTGCAGTTTCCGCATGGTCTGGTCCAGGTATTCCGGGCAGCTGGCCCAGGCGAGGGAAGGCAGCACCAGGCTGGCAAGTAAAGTTTTCTTCAACATCGTATCTACTCCTGCGACAAACCGCGAAAATTGTTGATGGATTATACGGCGCCAGGGGCCGCGTTGGATCAGGACTCCAGCGCCTGCTGGTAGCGCTGGTAGGCCGCCTCGGGCCAGAATTCACTGCGCCGGTAGAATTCATCCATCACCGGCACACTGTCGTCGAGCTTCACCCAGGGTTGGCGCGTGGTAGTGAATATGTGGATGTCCGGCGGACACAACGCGGGATTTTCCAGCGTAGCCACACGCACAAAGGCTATCTGTTCGCGCCCGCCGAAGTGACTCCACAGGGGCACTTCGCAGCGCGGGCAGCTGTACACCTGCTGGCCGATTCCGCTCGCCGAGGGGCGCTCCGAGCGCGCCGGCGTGCCCGAGGTCAGCTCCACACTGGCGGTTTCTACCATCGCGTTGAGGACAAAGGCCGAGCCTGTTTCGCGCTGGCACCAGGTGCAATGGCAGCAGTGGACGAACAGCGGCTCGCGCAACAGGCGATACTGGATATCGCCACAATTGCAGCGCCCGGTCGCCGGGTAACTGGTTGTATCGCTCATGGATCTACCTCCTGAAATGTTCCGGGACACTCGGCAGGCCGAGTTCACCGCGCTCAAACGCCGCGATTCGATCGCGGATAAACTGGTCCGGGGATTCAGCCCGTGCGCGCATTTCGGCGATCACCGATTCGTGCGTCGGGATGAAAATGCGGCCCGCCTGCATGCCGTCCGCCAGTGTCGCCGCTGCCTGTTCCGCGGTGATCAGTTCAAACTGCGAGCCGGGGCCGCTCATCACGGCGTTTTCCGACCAGCTCTTCATTCCCTGCATCACCCCGGTCATTACCGGTCCGGGACAAAAGCAGGAGACCCGGATGCCCCGGGGCAGCAGGTACAGCGCCAGGGACTCGCTGAGGGCAACCAACGCGGCCTTGGACGCGACGTAGGGCATGCGGTTGGTCGCGTAGGGGTAGAGCCCGGCAAAGGATGCCGTATTGACGATATAGCCGCTGCCGCGCGCCAGCATGGCGGGCAGAAAGACCTCGTTGCTGTGTATGACCGAGAACAGGTTGAGATCGAGAATCCGCCGCCACTCGGCAAGGGGTATGTCCTCGGGGTGACCCGAGATGATCGCCCCGACATTATTGACCACGAGATCGACCTCGCCGAGCCACTCCCGGGCCGCGCCGGCGGCATCGTGCACCGACTCGATACTGGTTACATCACAGGACATCGCCTGGGCGCTGCCGCCGGTCGCGGAAATCGCCTCGGCGCAGGCGTGTGCGGCCTCCAGGTCGATGTCCGCAACCACCAGCCGCGCACCGCGGCGGGCAAACTCCGTGGCCACGGCGCGACCGATGCCCTTGCCGCCACCGAAGACCAGCGCGCCCTGCCCTGCAAATTCGTAAGCTTCGCTTCCCACCCTGTCCTGCACCTGTCGTTATTTCGCGCCGCGACACCCGGGCGCGTGCTCCGCGGGCCGGGCGACCCGCCGCCGCTGAGCATACCGCAGGCCGGCACAACCTGATAAGCCCCAGCGAAAAAGTCGCGCTTTCCCGGGCAGTTACACAGACTGGACTATACTCAGGAACAAGATGCAAGACACCGTGAAAACATTGTTGTTACGCCTGCTCCTGCCCCTGCTTGCATGCCTCCTGTGCGCCTCTGCCCGGGCGGATGTCTGGCAGATTGAGATCGACGGCCCCATCGGCCCCGCCATTGCCGACTACAGCATCCGCGCGCTCGAAGCCGCGGCGGCTGCCGACGCGGAACTGGTCCTGCTGCGCATCGACACCCCCGGCGGACTGGACTCGGCGATGCGCGAGATGATCCAGTCGATCCTTGCATCGGAAGTACCCGTGGTTGCCTGGGTAGCACCGTCCGGGGCGCGCGCCGCGAGCGCGGGAACCTACCTGATGTACGCGGCGCATGTCGCGGCCATGGCCCCCGGCACCAACCTGGGCGCGGCAACACCGGTGCAGATCGGCTCGCCGGGGTTGCCGGGCGGCGACAAATCCGCCGGCGATGAAGACGCCGCGGCGCCGGCCAGCGCCATGGAAAAGAAAATCGTCAATGACGCAGTCGCCTATATCCGCAGCCTGGCCCAGTTGCGCGGCCGCAACGGCGACTGGGCCGAGACCGCGGTGCGCCAGGGGGCCAGTCTCTCCGCCAGCGACGCCCTGGAAGCGAACGTGATCGACCTGATTGCCGCCTCCCGGGCCGAACTGCTCGCCGCCCTCGACGGTCGCGAGGTCCAGGTCAACGATCACAGCGTCACCCTGGCTACCTCGGGCCTCGCGGTACACCTGCAGGAGATGGACTGGCGCAGCGAGTTCCTGGCGGTCATCACCAATCCCAATGTCGCCTACCTGCTGATGCTCGTCGGCTTTTACGGCCTGGTGCTGGAGTTCTACAACCCCGGCGTCGGTGTGCCCGGGGTCGTCGGCGCGGTCTGCCTCCTGCTGGCACTCTACGCGTTCCAGGTACTGCCGGTGAGCTATGTCGGGCTGGGCCTGATCGGCCTCGGTATCGGCCTGATGATCGCCGAGGCCAGCATGCCGAGTTTCGGGGTGCTGGGGCTCGGCGGCATCGTCGCCTTTGTCATGGGCTCGGTCATGCTCATGGATACGCAACTGCCCGCCTACCAGATTGCGTTGCCCCTGATCCTCGCCGTGGCCGCCTGCAGCGCCGCACTGTTCTGCGTGGCCCTCGGCCTGGTCATCCGCGCGCGGCGCCGCGCGCTGGTCAGCGGGCTCGAACACCTGCTGGGCAGCGTGGTCGAAGTGGAAGTCATGCGCGCGGGGCAACCCTATATCAGGCTGGATGGCGAGTTGTGGCGCGCCGCCAGCGACGAACCCCTGCAGGCAAGGGACAAAGTCAGCGTGGACGCCTTCGACAACCTCGTCGTCTCGGTTCACAAAACTCGCGGAGAATAGACCCATGTTAGATTTCAGCATGTTTGGCGGCGTGGTCCTGGTGTTCGCCATCGCCCTGCTCTTTTCCATGTTTCGCGTACTGCGCGAGTATGAACGCGGCGTGATCTTCATGCTCGGCCGCTTCTACAAGGTGAAAGGCCCGGGGCTGATCATCATCGTCCCGGTGCTGCAGCAAATGGTGCGGGTGGACCTGCGCACCATCGTCATGGACGTGCCGACCCAGGATGTGATCTCCCGGGACAACGTGTCGGTACAGGTGAATGCGGTGCTGTACTTCCGCGTACTCGATCCGGAAAAGGCGATTATCCAGGTGGAAAACTACCTGGAAGCCACCAGCCAGCTGTCCCAGACCACCCTGCGCTCGGTGCTGGGCCAGCACGAACTGGACGACATGCTCGCCGAGCGTGAGCGGCTCAACGCCGATATCCAGGAGATCCTCGACAAGCAGACCGCCGCCTGGGGCATCAAGGTGGCCAACGTCGAACTCAAGCACGTCGACCTGAACGAAACCATGGTCCGGGCCATCGCCAAGCAGGCCGAGGCGGAACGGGAGCGGCGCGCCAAGGTTATCCACGCCATGGGCGAGGCCGAGGCCGCGGAGAAACTCGCCGAGGCGGCACGGGTGCTCTCCCACCAGGAGCAGGCAATCCAGCTGCGCTACCTGCAGACGCTGACCGAGATCGCCGGGGACAAGAGTTCCACCATCGTCTTCCCGATCCCGGTGGATATCCTGGAGCGCTTCACCAAGGCGAACAGCTGACCAAGCGGGGTATATGCCAGCAAGACAGTAGCCAACAGCTGCGCGCCGCGGTATTTTCAGCACAGGGGACTTTTGCGCCGAACCCGCTCTCGCGTTGCGGCGCACATGCCAAAACCGCCCGCCGGGCGGGTACACGCTTCAGCCAATGAGCCGCGACAGGACACTGTCGCTGGCACGGTCATTCCGGGGGGAAAACCGATGATCAGTATGCAGGGTTTGATCGAGCGCGCCGCGCGCCTCAATCCACAGGGCATGGCAACCCGTTGCAGGGGAAGGGAACAGACCTGGGAGTCGCTGCTGCAGCGGGTCGCGAAGCTGGCCGCGGCATTGCGCGCCACGGGTATCGAGGACGGGGAACGCGTGGCGCTCCTCAGCCTCAACAGCGACCGCTACTACGAAAGCGTCTTCGCCACCTGCTGGGCCGGTGGCTGCGTCGTACCCCTGAACACCCGCTGGGTCGAGGCGGAGAACGCCTATGCACTGAACGACAGCGCCCCGCTGGTCCTGCTGTTTGACGACAGCTTCAGCGAGCAGGCCAGGCACCTGCAAGCCCACTGTCCCAGCCTGCGCGCCGCGATCCACATGGATGACGGCGCGACCCCGGACTGGGCCACGGACTACGAAGAGACCATTGCCGCACAGGCCCCGCTGGCACCCTCGCGACGCGGCGGCGAGGCCATGGCCGGGATTTTCTACACCGGCGGTACCACCGGCTTTCCCAAAGGCGTGATGCAGTCCCACCGCGGCCTCTGGGCCAGCGCCATCGGCGCGACCCAGCAATTCGGCATGCAGCCCGAGTCGGTGTACCTGCACGCCGCGCCGATGTTCCATATCGCGGATTTCGCCGGCTCGATGGGCGCCACCCTGCAGGGCGCGGGCCATATCATGCTCCCCAGCTTCAGCGCCGAGGCGGCACTGGGCGCCTTTGCCGGCGATGGTATCACCCACACCCTGATGGTGCCCTCCATGATCAAGATGCTGCTCGCCCACCCTGCCGCGTCCAGCACGGACATCAGCTCGGTACAGAGAATCATCTACGGCGCCTCCCCCATGCCCGCGGCGACCCTGGAACGCTGTATGGATTTGTGGCCCTCGGTGGGCCTGGTACAGGCCTACGGACAGACCGAACTGGCGCCGATTGCCACCCTGCTCTCGGTCGAGGATCACCGGGCTGGCGGCGAGCGACTGCGCTCCGCCGGCCGGCCCAGTGCGGTCTCCGAATTGCGCATCGTCGGCGAGGACGGCAATGACTGCCCCCGCGGGGAATCCGGCGAGGTGGTGGTCCGCGGCCCCCAGGCCATGCTCGGCTACTGGAACAAGCCGGAGCAGACCGCCGAGGCGCTGCAGGATGGCTGGGTGTTTACCGGCGATGCCGGTTTTGTCGACGAGCACGGTTACCTGTTTATCGTCGACCGGGTCAAGGACATGATCGTGTCGGGCGGCGAGAACGTGTACACCACGGAAGTCGAAAACGCCCTGATGACCCACCCAGCGGTACAGGACTGCGCCGTGATCGGCATACCCCACGAGGAATGGGGCGAGGCAGTTCACGCCATCGTGATATTACGTCCGGGCACCGGGGCTGCCGAAGGCGACCTGATCGCCCACTGCCGCAAGCAGATAGCCGGCTACAAGCTGCCCAAGGGGATCACCTTCCGCGAGGAACCCCTGCCGCTGTCGGGGGCCGGCAAGGTGTTGAAAACCGAACTGCGCAAACCCTGGTGGGAGGGACGTGGGCGCAATGTGAATTGAGGTGCCTGCGCTCGCAGTATCAGGACGCCGTATCGCCATTCGGCGGTACCTGTAAAGGCCTTGATTTACAGGCACAAAAAAGCCCGCCATCTGGCGGGCCTTTGTTTATCGCCGGTTTGTTCAGGCAGCGCGGCGCAGGCGACGAGCACCCACCAGGCCACCGATAGCGGAGATGAACAGCCACGCCGCGGCGGGTACCGGGACCGGCGTAATGCCAGTGACCGACAGGCCTCGCAGGGTAAATACCGAACCGCCAGCTATGCCATTGATATAGAGGGTATCACCGGCCAGGACATTGAGGTTCAAGGCGTTGAATGTGGTTGAACTCAACGCCGAGGAGCCGGTATTGAACGTCTTTGAACCACTGCCGCTAACTGCGGTGGCGCTGTAATCAGCAGCATCCCATGCGCCAAATGTAAGGGAGTTCAGTACCACACTCTGGGTAAAGGTAATGGCAAGGGATTCCCCACCGTTGATCCCCGCGTTACAGAACAGGCCGCAGGGGCCGACACCGATTCCATAGGTCGCAGATGGCGCCGCACCATAGTTGTAGTACCCAAGGTTGCTACCATTGGCATCCTGAATCGTGACCCCGATGCCACCGGAGCTGGTGGAGTAGCCGGACGTCGAAACGCCACCCAGTCCACCAAAATTGAAATCCGCACCAATCGCCGACTGGCCTACCAGCAGAGCCACTGCCGCCACCAGCGCTTTCAGATTCTTATTAATCACTCTAGACCACCCTCGATTTTTCAATTTTTGTTTTTCTGGCGTACAGGACCATCAACTGCCGGAACATCCATGTGTCGCCCCACCTTCCATGGCGGGAGTAACGAAACCAGCCGGTTACCACTCTGGACCTTGCACAAAAGCAACCAGGTCCAGGCGACATCACATAAAAAGCAATAGGTGTGCCAAGTGTGTAAAATCAAGTACTTAGTGTGAACCGGTTCAGCAAAATCCCTGAAAATGTAAAGCCCAGTGACACCGGGGTTGGACAAAAATCGAGCAGGCTGGAGAATGCCCCTGGCACTAGGTGCCCGGCAACGCCAGCCGCGGTTCCCCGCAAAAGCTCGGGAAACACACACAATCCGACTGCCTGAGATTTTGAAATCCGAAAGCGAAACAGGCACGCTGGCCCGGGACACGGTGACGGGGGAATCACTGTGTAAACGAAGTTGACGGCATACCGCTCACCGCCGGGTCAGGCCTCAAACGCTATTGCGTACCGCCGCCAGCACTTCCCGCACGAACAGCCCTGGGCCCTGTCGCTCGAGTTCCGGGTGAAACCCAGGGCCGACGACGACGAAGCGCTCGATACCCAGACGGTGGAGTTGCAGCAGGCGTTCGACACAGTGCTCGGGTGAGCCGACAATGGCAAAGCGGCGCACGAAATCAAAATCCAGTTGCGCGCCGCCGAGACGGTCATGGGCTTCCACGTCACCGTGGACGGTCATGTCATAGCCCGCGCGAATCTTTGCCAGGTTCTCCGCGTCATTTTCGCTGCGCGGGCCCGCCGCTTCCCCCAGCATGATCTGGAAGCGCGCCAGCGGCGCGACAAAGCTGGTTGCGGCTTCGCGCACAGCCTCGAGGTCCGGGTGGCAGACGACGATCACCTGGATGCCATAGCTGACGCCGTCCGCCGGCATACCCGCCTCGGCGCGCGCCCGCCGCGCGGTCTCCAGGGCCCACTGCACACGCTCCGGGATGGCTCCCACGCTGAACGTCACACGCTCAGCTATGCATGCGGCCATGCGAATGACCTTGGGGCCGGTGGCGGCAACGTCGAGAGGCACCTTGGGCAAGTCCCCCGGCAACCATTTAAGCCGGGCCTGTTCCGGGCGATGGCCCAGCGACAGGGTTTCCACGGAGCCCGCCGCCTGCAGATCACCGGCCGCGGTGAAATCCACCGCCCCGCCGGACAGCAATGTCTGCAGATCGCACAGGGTGGATTCGAAGGTCGACAACGGCGAGGGGGCCCGCCCCAGGTAGGCGAGCGCCGAATCCCCGCGGCCGATACCCAGCACCGCGCGCCCTCCGGCTATCGACTGGATAGTGGCCGCGCAGGCAGCAGTTACCGCGGGGTGGCGGGTCAGCGGGTTGGTCACGCCGGTGGAGAGCTGCAGGCGCTCCGTGGCGATGGCCCACGCCCCCATCAAGGCCCAGGGATCGGCGCTCAGCGACTGCGAGTCCATGAACATCTGCCCATCCCAGCCTTCGGCTTCCCGCTGCCGGGCCAGATCCGCACTGGTCCCCTGGACGGAACCCCCTGCACACCAGAATTCAATCATTGCTACCTGCCGTCACGTTTATATTTATTGGGCGCAATGCCGTCGCCTGCCGGCACATGTCGAGCGCCCAGCATAACCCAGATGCAATGGGTCCTTGAATAACCGGCAGGCGTTGAGTCATCGAACGCGCAACCGGGGATGGCGGAAAATCACCCGGTGGCAAAGCGCGCCTGTCAGAAGGGCGTTTTCGGCGTCGCGACGCTCCACGGCCACCCATTCTTTTCTAGACTTTTCACAGTCTCTGGGTGATAAATTGACGGGCGGGAACTATTCCCCTGCAAACCATAAATCGCTCAACAGGGATACCGATGCGCCTGATACTACTGGCACTGATTCTCTCCGTTTCCGCCTCGCTGCACGCCCAATCTTCCGAGTCCGCCAGTACCGCCCGGGGCGCCGTCGACATCAACCCGGAACTGCAGAATCTCGATCCGGGCCTGGACGACGCGGTGCACGTCGCGTCGGTCAAACTGGATGGCGCAACCCTGTTCCGTCTTCGCGGCATCTCCGCGGTGCCGGCCAGTACCCGCGTGTCGCGGGTGACCGCCAATATTATCGCCGCTGCCGACGACTCCGCCATTGACCCCAGTGCGGGTCATGTGGAACAGAAGGACGGGCGCACCAGCCTGTACATCGGCACCCAGTTCATTACCTATCTGTTCCCAGCGGACGCTGCGCTGGAAGAGGTGCCACTGGATATTCTCGCCGAGGCCATCCTGCAGCGTACCGGCCAGGCGATCAGCGATTACCGCGAGGCGCGCAGCCCCCGGCGCCTGATGGTCGCCACCGGTGTACTGCTGGCAATGACGCTGGCCGGCCTGCTGCTTGGCTACGCGGTCATCCTGCTGTTCCGCTGGTTGCTGAAACTGGTGGAAAGGTCGGTCAAGCAGCGCATCGAGAATATCGAGCGCGCCTCCCACCGCGTGATCGACGCCGCCCAGTTGTGGGAGTTCGTGGCCAGCCTCCTGCGCGGCGTGCGCGCGCTCGCCCTGGTAGCGATCGCCCTGACCTGGATGAACTCCGCACTCGGCCTGTATCCGTGGACGCGCCCCTTCGCCACCAGCATCTTCCACCTGGTGCTCAACCCCTTGAAGGAAATCGGCACCGGCATACTCGATTCACTGCCGGACCTCGCCTTCCTGGTGATTCTCACCTTTGTTGTGCGCTTTATTCTCAAGGCGACCAAAACCTTCTTCGTGCGCGTCGACCGCGGCTGGATACGGCTGTCCAATTTCGATCGCGACTGGGCGCTGCCGACCTACCGGATTCTCAGGATACTGATCGTGGCCTTCGCGCTGGTGGTCGCCTACCCCTATATTCCCGGCTCCCAGTCGGATGCCTTCAAGGGTGTGAGCATTTTCCTCGGTGTCGTCTTCTCGATCGGTTCGTCATCGTTCATTGCCAACATGATCGCCGGCTACAGCCTCACCTACCGCGGGGCATTTCGCGAGGGCGACCGGGTGCGCATCGGCGAGTTCGTCGGCGAGGTGGTAAATGTGCGCTCCCTGAGCACCCAGTTGCGCTCCATGAAGAACGAGGACGTCAACATTCCCAACTCCGAAGTGCTGGCCTCCGCGGTGGTCAACTACAGCACCTTTTCCCGGCAGCAGGGCATCATCCTGCACACCGACGTGGGCATCGGTTACGACACGCCCTGGCGACAGGTGGAGGCGATGCTATTGATGGCGGCCGGGCGCACCCCGGGGCTGGAACAGGAGCCGCCGCCCTTCGTGCTGCAAACCGCCATGGGGGATTTTACCGTGGTCTACCAGTTGAACGCGTTCTGCAAGGACCCGACCAGCATGCCGCGCCTGTACAGCGCGCTGCACGCCAATATCCAGGACGTGTTCAACGAATACGGGGTGCAGATCATGTCGCCCAACTACGAGGCGGACCCGCAGGACGCCAAAATCGTCGCCAGGGAGAACTGGTATCCGGCGCCGGCACAGGCACCGGATGCAGCGGCCGAAGACAAGGGCTGATCAGAAACTGATCACCCCTTCATCGGAAGGAATCAGGTCAACGTCTTCGACAACCTCGCCGGCCGGCTCGAGCGGTCGGCTGGCGCCCGGGGCTGACCTGGCGGGCAACGCACTGGATATTGCGCGATCGATCGCCTGCCGGAACTGCGCCGCCAGGGCGGTTTCGGGCGCAACCACGTCGAAGCCGTGGAACGCACCGGGAACCACCAGCAATTCGGTGGGTATGCCGGCGGCCACGAGGCGCCGGGCAAAGGCAATATTTTCGTCGGCGAACAGGTCGACACTGCCTACCGCGATAAAGGTCGGGGGCAATTCCCGCAGGTCGCTCACCCGCGCCGGGACGGCACCTGCCGGAACCACCTCCGACCCCGCCGGCACACCGAGCAGCGCGCTCCAGGCGAAGCGGTTGGATTCGGCATTCCACAGGTAGCGGCCGACCCAGGGGGGAACCGGGACTGCGCTGCCGGTGCGGTCATCGAGCATCGGGTAGACCAGGATCTGCTTGTGGACCGGCAGTTCACCGCGATCCCGGGCGGCGATCGCCAGCATCGCCGCATGGCCTCCGCCGGAGCTCTCCCCCATCAGCATGATGAGATCCGGATTGACGCCCAATTCGGCGGCATTGCGGTGCAGCCAGCGCAGCGCGCTGTAGTTGTCTTCGAGGGCCCCGGGGAACGGGGTCTCGGGGGCCAGCCGGTAGTCCACCGATACCACCACGCAATCGTGCCTGAGCGCCAGTTCCTGCAGGCTGCGCATGCCGGCGAGCGCGGAACCGGCGACATAACCTCCGCCGTGAAAATGCAGGATCGCGGGTTTCGAGGCGCCGGGCCGGGTACCGATCATATACACCCTGACGTCCGGGGCGCCGCCCTCGCCGGGTACCGTGGCCTCGCGGACTTCGGGAAAGGCCAGCGGTTCGGCGGCGAAAGCCGCGACCCCGGCACGCAGCTGCACCAGGCTGCTGTCATTCAACACCTGGTCGTCGGTGCGCTCGAGCAGCAGGGCATCGGCCGCCGGGCGCAATTCGCTGGCCACATAGGCCAGCGGATCGAATACCCGGGCGTTCACCGGCGCCAGCGCCGCCGGGCTTGTCACTTCCGGTTGCGTCGTCGTACAGCCACCGAGCAGGTCCAGCATCCCCACTGCGACCAGACCCCAGACCACACTCCGGCCAATACCCGGCTTAACGTTCCCAGACCGCATTCTGGCCCCCGTAAAAATTGCGCAATTCTGCCCACTGAGCGCCCCCTGATCAAGCCAATCCGGGAAACCACTGCTGCGCGTCGGGGCTCAGGCCCTGATACAGGCCGGTTTGTTATTGCGGCAGGCGCTGCAAGTGCCCATTGCCGGCATCGAGAGGCTCGCCCCCCCGCTCCAGCAACAGGCGTTTGCGGTAGGCGCTCGGCGAGTCATGCAGTAGGGCCCTGAAGGACTTGGCGAAGGCGGACTGGCTCCTGTACCCCACCGCCATGGCGATCTCGACGATCGGCACGGTATCATCCTCCAGCAACTCGATCGCCTTGAACAGGCGGCAGCGCAGGCGGAACTCCTCCCAGCTCATGCCCATTTTCTCCGCGAACCTGCGCCGCAGGGTGCGCGTGGACATGCCGACGACGCCGCAGACCTCCTCCAGGGTCACCGAGGCCAGGTGATCGACGGTGAATTCCATGATGCGCTTGATGCGCGGGTCGTCGGATACCGGCAGGACGAGCTCGGCGTGCTGCGCCAGCCAGTCCTTGCACAGCAGGGCAAAGGTGGTGAAGAACGACCGGCCGGTGGGGTCCTCGTAGCCTTCGAGGATCGGCCAGCGCATCGACTCGAGGATCATTTCCCGCATCAGTGGCGGGACATGAATGATGCTGAGGCGATCGGTACTGGCCTCGACCATGCCATCGCGCAGGAACACCGAGCCGGAACCACCGCCCTTGAGCCAGGTGCGGTGCTCGGTGCCCGCAGGTATCCACACCCCGTACTGGTGCGGCACCAGGTAGCGGGCGTTTTCATCCTCCACCTCGATGTAGCCTTCAAAGGCATACTGGAACTGGTGCATGTCGTGGACATGCCAGCCGGTGTCCATTTCCAGCCCGCTGCTGAGGTGGGAGCCGCCAACGAGGTCGAGGCCGGACTGGTCGAGAGAAATAAGATTCATCATGGTGCCTGCTTTTGGCCGATCAGGAACAAATTATGGCCTTTAAGCACAAGACTGCCAAATCCGATTCGACCTAGACTAAACCCTTACTGGTTGGATACCTTAGCCACTGCCAGCAACACCCCTGTTCCGGGCCGCAAGGCCGGGGGCTACAGTCAAACTTGTTGAGGAGTAATAACAATGGACATGAACGATTTGGTACTGGTCAGTGTCGATGACCACCTTGTCGAGCCGCCGGACCTGTTCAAGGGCCACCTGAGCGGCGCCGATCTCGAAAGCGCCCCCCAGTTTCACACCACCGCCACCGGCACCAACCACTGGACCTACCAGGGCAAAACCATGGCCAATGCGGGCCTCAACGCGGTTGTAGGCCGGGTGCCCGAAGAGTACGGCATGGAGCCCACCTCCCTGGCGCAGATGCGCAAAGGCTGCTGGGACGCGAAAGCGCGCCTCGATGACATGAATATCAGCGGTGTCGCCGCCTCCATGAACTTCGGCAGCATCGGCGGCTTCGACGGCAGCGTCTGCTTCCACGCGGCGCCTGACAAGGCCCTCGCCCTCAAGCACCTGCGTGCCTACAACGACTGGCACATTCACGAGTGGTGCGCCACCGACCCGAGCCGTTTCATCCCGCTGGGTATCCTGCCGACCTGGGACATGGACGCCACCGTCGCCGAACTCAAGCGCCTGGCCGACCTGGGCTGCCACGCGATTTCCATCACCGAGAACCCGACCAAGATCGGCCTGCCCAGCATTCACGACGAATACTGGAACCCCATGTGGAAAGCCCTGGTCGACAACGAAATTACCAGCTGCCTGCACATCGGCTCCGGCAACCCGACGCCCATCGCCTCCATGGACACCCCGATCGAGGCCTGGATCACCACCATGCCCATGTCGATCGCCGTCGGTGCTTCCGACTGGCTGCAACTGGAGGCCCTGCTGAAGTACCCGGAGCTGCGCGTATTCCTGTCCGAGAGCGGTATCGGCTGGGTGCCCTACTTCATGGAACGTGCCGACTTTGCCCACTCCCGCCATACCGCCTGGACCCACAGCAACTACAACGGCATGAAGCCCAGCGAAGTGTTCAAACGCCACTTCATGACCTGCTTCATCGACGACGCCTTCGGCCTGAAGAGCCTGGAGGATGTGGGCGAGGATATGGTCGCCTTCGAGACCGACTACCCGCACTCCGATGCGCTGTGGCCGGACGTACCTGAGCACCTGGTGAAATCCCTCACCGGCCTCTCCGACGCGCAGATCGACAAGGTGACCCACCTCAACGCCTGCCGCTGGCTGCGCCACGACCTGTTCAAGACCTACAAGCGCGAAGAACTGACCGTGGGCGCCCTGCGCGCCAGGGCAACCGACGTGGACACCACGCCGATCTCCACCGGCGGCAACAAACCGCTGGCTGAAGGTGAAGCCCCACGCCGCATCACTTCCGGCGACATCATGAAGATGATGCAGCGCCAGACTGACGACGCGGAAGCGGTGGAAGCGGACAAGGCTGCTGCGGAGGCCTGAGTATCAGGCCTGCCGTAAGGCTTGCGAGAAAAAAGGGGAGTCGCCTACCAGCGCTCCCCTTTTTGATTTGCAACGAAAGGCCGTTCGTAGGAGGGATCCTTCCCATCCCAGCGGGCTTTCAGAAAGCCCTTCACCGGATCTGAATACACCCACTGCGCACTGCCGTCGAGTGTCATCTCGATGGTGCACTTGCGAGTGTGCATGCGCCACTCGCCGTTGCGCCTTTCCAACCGGTCGAGGTAGCGGCCGCAGGCCATGCTGGTTTTCTCGCCGTCCTTCCAGAACAGGCCGCCGATGACATAGGACTCGCAGTGGGCGGTATCGCCGTCGATCTCGCAGAGGTGGTTGGTGATGTTGTGGCTGGTCATCAGGAAACCTCCCCGATGGCCGGCGTTGGCGCGCTCCGCGTAGTCCGGCACGGCGGTGATGATCGGGCCGTGCTCGTCGACACCGTCCTCCCACCAGCAACTGTTGATCTGTGCCACGTCCTGGCGATCCCTGGCGCGGCTTTCGCGCTGGATACAGTCGAGGATGTCCTGGCGGTCCTGCAAGCGCTGCACCTGCGCCCGGAGGGCGCGCAATTCCTGTTCGAGGTTCATGGCCAGCCCCTCAGCGAATGATTCTGTCGAATTGCTCGATGGGCCACACCCCGTGCAGGTCGCGGTAGGACACCGGTTGCCGGTCGCCCTCGTCCCTGATCCCGTACTTCAGTGCCAGTTCCGCTCCGATGACCGCCTTGCCGCTGTTGGCCATGCGCTCCGGGTCCTGGTGCATGGCCCAGATGATGTGACCGCTAAACTCTGGCGTCTCCATGTTTTCGCGCAGGGCGTTGAAGCGCTCCGGATCGATATCCGCCAGTACCTGCACCCGCTCGGTGAGCACGGTGCCCATCCAGATAGAGACGGTAGCCACGTCGTAGTCGCGAAAATCCACTGCCATGTCAGCCGCCAGTTTGTCGAGCCCCGCCTTGTGTACCCCGTAGACCGGCCCGAACACGTAGTGCGCGGCGCCGGAGGCCGAGGTGAACGCGACCAGGCTGCCCGGGGTGCGGGTCAACAGGGGCGCCGCGTACCAGCAGGCGGCATAGGTCCCGTAGAGGCCGACGTCGAGCATGCCGACCTGGTCTAGGCGTTTCTCCCAGAAGGGCACGGGCAGCATCATTTCGTCGTGCACCGCAAAGGCGTTGTTGACCAGGATATCCAGTCGCCCCTGCTCTGATTCGACCTGTTGGAACAGGGCCTCGATCTGGCCGAAGTCGCTGTGGTCGACGCGTACGGCTATGCCCTTGCCGCCCGCTGCTGTGACCGCCTCGGCGGTTGCGTAGATGGTGCCGGGAAGCGGCGCGTCGCCGGCTTTTTCCGAACGACCGGTGACGTACACCGTGCAGCCGTGGCTGCCGAGGGCGATGGCGATGCCGCGGCCGGCGCCGCGGCTGGCGCCGGTGACCACCGCGACGGGGGCGGGACTGTTCATAGGCATTACCTTGTTATTTTGGGGTTGGTATTGCGGACCCTTGCTAGCTCGCCTGCATATGCCAGGCAACGAGCTTGTTGCCGGTGGGATCGCGCAGGTAGGCGGCATAACTGCCCGGCAGCGCGTCGCGCGGACCGGGGGCGCCTTCGTCGCTGCCGCCCGCCGCCAGCCCGGCCGCGTGGAAGGCATCCACCGCTTCCGGCGAGGGCGCAGTCAAGCCGATGGTGCCGCCGTTGGCAAAGGTGGCCGGTTCGCCATTGCGCGGCGTCATGATCAGCAGCATGCCGGTTTCAGTGATATAAAAAACACTGGAACTGTCGGGAGACTCGGCTCCGGGTTTATAGCCGAGAGCGCCGAGGACGGCGTCGTAAAAGGTTTTTGCAGCGGGAATATCGTTGGCGCCGAGACAGATGTGGCTGAACATGGTGGGAGGCCTCCTGATGCCGGTGGTTGGGGCGATTCGGGTTTTATTGCAAGTACATTCTTTCCCGCAAATGCGCCCCGGGCAAGCAGCAATTATGCTAACAAACTGACGAATTATTCAGTAGAAACCGCCGGCATTCAAGTGGACCGGGCAGATTATCCAGCCTGCTGGGCCATTCCCGCGAAATCATGACACCCACATGCTGCGAATAGACAACAATGGTGTACATAACAAAAGCACGGTACTATCACTACCACCCCTCAGCCCCCACCTGCTACAGGTTACGCGGCTGGCTAGTCCGCCGCGGGGATAGCTGCGGCACAATAATAATTCGAGGTAAACATGCAAGACCATTCGAGCGCACCCGCAGGCGCCAGGACAGCAATCCCCTACCCCTCCACGGCAATCGGCTGGTACTCCACCATACTGCTCGCCCTGCTCTACTGGTTGTCACTGCTGGACCGTTCGATCATTTCCCTCATGGTGGACCCGATCAAGAACGACATCGGTATCAGCGATGTGCAGTTCGGCATGCTGCACGGACTGGCCTTCGCGATTACGTTTTCCGTCTTCGGCCTGCTAGCGGGCACTCTCGCGGACCGCTTCAGCCGCCGCTTTATCATTTTCGTCAGCGTCGCGGTCTGGTCGCTGGCCACCGCGGCCTGTGGCGCCGCCAAGAACTTCAGCCACCTGCTGCTGGCACGGGTTGGCGTCGGCGCCGGGGAAGCCGGCCTGAACCCCTGTGCTACCTCGATGATTACCGACATGTTCCCTGCCAAAAAACTCACCCTGGCGCTGGCGATCTACGCCCTCGGCGCCTCCGCCGGCGTCGGCTGCTCCTTCCTCTTCGGCGGCATGCTGATCGAAGCGGTGTCCACCCTCGACGCGATTACCCTGCCGCTGGTCGGTGAGGTGCGTCCCTGGCAGGCGGTGTTCTACATCATCGGCGTACCCGGAATCTTTATTTCGGTGCTCGCGTTCAGCATGCCCGAACCGAAGCGGCGCGGAGTGCGCGAAGCCGCCACCGACCGGTCACTGCTGCAAAGCGTATTTTCCGGCTACCCCGACCTCATCCGCTTTATCCGGTCGCGCGGCAGGTTTTTCCTCTGCCACTACCTGGGCTTCGGCCTGGCCTCGATCGGGTTTACCGGCGGCCAGGCCTGGTACGCCGCACACATGGCGCGCACCTTCGGCTGGAGTCCTGGGGAGATCGGGCTGGGTCTTGGCCTGGCGATGATCATCGGTGGCTTTGCCGGCAAGTTCGTCTGCGGCTTCAGCGTCAACGCCCTCTTCGCCCGCGGCTACAAGGACGCCCAGTTCCGCTGGTTTGCCTTGTGCCTGGTCCTGGCGACCCCGCTCGCCGTCATCGCCACCACCAGCGACAACCCCTGGGTGTTCCTGGTGGCGATCTGCCTGTTCATGTTCCTGCTATCGCCGTTCACCGCCATCTACGTGTCCTCGCTCAACCTGGTGACGCCGAACGAATTGCGCGGCGCCGGCGTCGCCTTTTTCGCGGCAACAGTGGGCTTGATCGCGCTGTCGCTGGGCCCGATCGTCATCGCCCTGTTTTCTGACTACGTCTACGGCGGCAATGCGATCGGTTACGGTATCGGCAGCGTAGCGGCGATTGCCTGCCCGCTAGCGGCGGGCTTTCTCTGGTGGGGACGCCGTGCGATGCACGATGCCGTCACCGCGGCGGAACAATGGAGTGAGGATTAAGGCCGGCAGCGCTCCCGCGCCGCCGATTTTATAGTTTCCAAACGATCACCGCGCGAAAGCAGCGCCCGCAGCGCTTACTGGATGGGATCGTTCCCCGCCACGGAGGTGCGGTGCATCATGCGACCGGAGTTCCTGTCATAGGGCACGACGCGGTGAAGTGATCCGCAGTTGTTCCAGACCACGAAGTCCCCCTGCGACCAGTCGTGGCGATAGGTGAATTCCCTCTGCCCCGCCCACTCGAGCAGGCGCAGCAACAGGGCGCGCCCTTCGGCGAGAGACAGTTGCGTTACGCGGTCCGCATGGGTGCCGACGAGCAGCGACTTGCGGCCATTGGCGTGATTCCACACCAGGGGGTGCTCCTGCTGTTTCTTGATACCCTGGAAACTCTCCGGCGTTACGTCGAGTTCCAGTACCGGCCGCACCGCCGAGTACACACTGTGCAGAACAGTGAGCCCTTCCAGCGCGGCCTTTTCCTCTTCGGGCAGGTGCTCGTAGGCCGCAAAGAGGTTGGAGAACTCGGTTTGCCCGCCCTTCGCGGAGGGGCGAATACAGGACAGCAATGAGGCCTTGGAAGGCGGAAATTCCTCCATCACCCCGTCCATGTGCCAGAAGAAAGTGCCGAGGACGTATTCCGGTGAAGTGTTGAGGTTCGGATCGAGGGTGATCTTGTAGATATCCGAATTTTCTTCTGCGACCAGTTGCTTGACGAAGTTGTAGCGCTCCCCCAGCAGGTCGGTGAACGTGAGCTGTTCCGCTTCGCTGAGGCCGATTTCCGGGAACACCAGGACAATCCGCTCATCGAGCAGGTTGAGGCATTCGCGCACAAAATCCGGGTCTGCCATATCGGCACGGGTGGCCTGCACGCGCGCGCCGATCAGGGGCTTGGCCTCCTCGTAATGAATGCTTGTCGTGCGGCTGTCGTCGCGAGCCGTGGCCTGGGATTCCATCTGCGGTGCCTCCTCCCGGTTCTGCTGCCGGGAAATGAATGGGGATTATTTACTGAACATCCGTTCAGTTTATGCTGGAGACCCGGGCGCCGTCAACATGGCCGCAATTGCTCAGGCCTTTGCCTCCTGCAGAGATGCCAGCCAGCGCTCGACGAAGGCATTGGCCTGCGAGTGGCCGCTGGAAATACCGAGACGCTCTTCCATCACGATCGTTCTCGCAATGCCGATGATCACCACTGCCAGTGCTTCCGCCGTGGGCTGGTCGCCGTCACCCAACTGTTCGCCGCACAGTCGCTCGAACAGTTCGACGCGCTTTTTCCTTGCCTGCCGGGTAAAGCGGGCGAATTCCTTGCGCACGGCCTCCCGGTGGTTCGCCAGCGCCATGAACTCCACCGCCATCGCGGTCGCCTGGCTGTTCTTGTAGGAAGCCCACAGCGAGAGCAGGGAATCCGGCGCGTCGCCGGCGGCATCGAGTCGTTCCAGCTGGCTGGCAACCGAGCGCTTGAACAGGGCGACGAAGAGATCGTCGGTAGTGGGAAAGTAGTAATGCACCAGCGGGGCCTTGAGCCCTGCCTCGGTGGCGACCCGCCGGGTGCTGACCGCACCGTAACCCTCATCCAGCATCAGTTTTTCGGTGGCATCGAGAATCAACTTGCGGGAAATATCGCCCTTTTTTTGCGGCTGCACGGCAGTGGCCGCCTTCGGCGCGGTGTTTCTGGCAGGTTTGGGCGCTGGCGCTAAACTGGATTTTTTACTCACTGTCCTTCTCACGTTAACTGGCTATCAGGCCCGCAGGCACGCTCGTTTAATGTACCCGGATGAAATCACTCCCGAGGTGCGCAACACAAGCCCCACTTATGAACAGGCTTGTACAGAAGGCAGCATAACCAGTATGATCCGCAAATTACTGAACACATGTATAGTTTAATACAAGACCGTCACCGCAAACAGTCAACAATATTCGCGGTCATTCATTTTCAATCTGCCATTCCAGGAGTATTACTATGCCAACACCCCGCAAAGTCGCCGTCGTTACCGGCGCCGCCCGTGGTCTCGGCCGCGCCATCAGCCAACGCCTCGCCGAGGACGACATCGATATCGCGGTGTGGGACCTCAACCTCGAGGGCGCCGAGGAAACCGCGAAGATGGTCGCGGAGATGGGCGTGAAAACCGTTGCCTGCAAGGTGGACACGTCATCTGCAGCGGATATTGCCGCCGCAGTACAGAAAACCCACGATGCCCTGGGCAAGGTTAGCATCCTGGTGAACAACGCCGCCCTCTCTCCCTTCTGCAAGTTCGAGGAATTGACCGAAGAGGCCTGGGACAGCCTGATGGCGATCAACCTGAAGGGCCCCTTCCTGTGCACCAAGGCTGTGATCGAGGACATGAAGGAAGCGGGCTGGGGGCGGATCGTCAACATCTCCTCGTCCTCCGCCCAGACCGGCGCCAGCAGCATGGCGCACTACGCGGCATCCAAGGGCGGGGTGATCGGTTTTACCAAGGCACTGGCGCTCGAATATGCCACCCGCGGCATCACGGTGAACAACGTACCGCCGAACTTCATCAACACGGAGGGGCTGCGCGAGGCACCGGTGGATGTGGAGGCCTTCGCCCAGAACAGTGCGCCGATGAAGCGCACCGGCAAGCCGCGCAACATTGCCGCGGCGGTGGCGTTCCTGGCTTCGGATGACGCCGACTACATCACCGGGCATACGCTCGGGGTGAATGGCGGGCGTTACTGCAACTGAGCGGGACCCGCACTGACCGGGGTCAGAGTCGTGACTCCGACCCCTCCATTCCCAGTCCTCTGCCGTGCGAAACTGCAGGTAGGGGAAAATATCCGGGGGTTTTTATGCGGCAGTGCTATTCAGGAAGTCCCTTACCCGCTCCCTCAGCAGTTTCCCCAACACATCCGCGCGCCCCTCGATTCGCGTCACCGGCCCGCCCAGGGCAATGGAGTAGCGCCGGCCGCCATACGCAAAGGGCACGGCAATCCCCGCCACACCCGGCGCAAACATACCAAGGTTCAGATACCAGCCCTGCGCCGCCTGTGCCTGCAGGTCGGCCTGTACTTCCTCGGCTGACATGAAGCTCTGCTCCTCGTAGTGCTGATAATCGATGCGGCCGAGGATTGCGCGCAGTTCCTCGGGGGAATACTGGGCGAGGATGGCCTTGCCGGCGGAGGCGACGTGAATCGGCAGGCGCTGGCCAATGTTGGCGATAAAGCGAATGTCCGCGGAGGACTCCACGACGTCGAGGAATACCACGGAACTGCCTTCCGCGGCCGCGAGGCAGGCCGTCTCGCCGGTTGCGTGGGCCAGGTCCTCGAGTAACTCGTGGAGGGAGGGCGGCAGGGGCTGGGAATCGGCAACGACACGGGCGAGGTCCATCCATCGGGTTGTCGGGTAGTAGCCGCCGCGCGCCGCTGGCTGGTAGAGATAGCCCTCGTCCACCATGGTCGCGACGATATTGAACACGCTGGAGCGGGGCCAGCCCATGGCCTCGACGATCTCCCGCACGGAGAGCGGACGGCCCACCTCCGCGAAGTATTCCATCAGGCGGAAGAGGTTGGCTATCTGCTTGACCTGCATTGACACCTCCCTGAAACAGGATCACTATAGTCCAGTATTAGAAATTTAAATGTCCAATATTTTGGACTTTATTCCAACTGGAGCCCGCTGGCAAGCGCGGCTCGCAAATAAGTATAAGGAGTACAGCATGGCCATCGGCACGGTCCTCGACCCCACTGCGCTACAACGCGAAGACATCACCTCCCCCGGCCCGGACGCCGGCCCCCTGGCGGGCAAGACCATCGGTTTCCGCCTGGACGAGATCTGGCGTGCCTGGGACTGGATGACGGAATACTGGGCGGACGAGTTCAGGAAACTCGGCGCCGAGGTGAAATTCTGGCGCTCCCACCAGGGACGTACCGGTGAGGCGGGCGAGAAAATCGCCGCGGAACTCAACGAGTTCCTCGCATCCATCGACATCGCGGTGGTCGGTCTCGCCAACTGCGGCTCCTGCACCGGCTGGACCATCCGCGATTCCCTGGTCGCGGCCAATACCGGCATTCCCACCACCGCGGTCTGCACCGAGGTGTTCCTGGAACTTGCGCAAAACCTCGCCCGCCGCGGCGGTCGCTCTGGCCTGCGCCTGCACGTCCTGCCCTACCCGCTCAACGAAAAAGAGCGCGAGGAAGTGGACCAGGTGGCCCACGAGCACCTCCAAGGGCTGATGGACACCATGGGCGTTGCCCTCACCATGCCGAAGGAGGCAGCGCAATGAGCCGCACCATCCGCAGCAGCGCCAGCGCCACCAGCGAAAAAGTCGTCAACCTCCGCGATTGCGGCCCCGAGGGTTGCGACATCGACTGGCTCTCCAGCCAGAAGGTGGAAACCGAGATCGACGACGTCATGGAGTTCACCCGCTTCGCCCTGGAGCAGGGCTGGGGTGACGGTCTGCCCCTGATCCCGCCAACCGAGGCCCGGGTGCACGAATTCCTCGGCAAGAACAACCGCTACGCGGACGAGGTGATCTGTACCCTGCCCCCCGCGGACGGTGAATGCACGGTGGAGAAAATCGCCATCAACGCGGTGATGGCCGGCGCCCGCGCCGAATCCCTGCCGCTGATCATCGCGGCGCTGGAAGCGATGGCGGAACCGGACTTCGAACTGTTCGGCCAGAACACCACCACTGCGCCGGTGTACCCGCTGGTGCTGGTCAACGGCCCCATCCGCAACAAACTGGATATTCCCTACCGCCACGGCTGCCTCGGCGGCGCGCGCACCGACGCCACCGCCATCGGCCGCGCAATCCGCCTGATCATCCGTAACGTCGCGGGGCAGGAGGCGAACGTCACCTCCCAGACAACCTTCGGTTCTCCCGGCCGTATCAGTGGCATGCTGTTCGGCGAGTGGGAAGAGCGCTCGCCCTGGGCGCCACTGGCGGAGCGCCGCGGCGTGAAGGGCGACGCTGTCTCGGTCTACGGCACCATGGGCACCATGAACGTGCTCGACACCACCTCCCAGGACCCGCTGGAGTTCCTCGAGATGACTGGCAAGTCCATGGGCTATATCGGCGCCAACGGCCTCTCCCCGGCGATGCCCTTCGCAGAGATGATGATCGCCATCAACCCGGTATGGGCGGAGCTGATTCACGCGAAGATTCCCAGCATGGAAGACATTCAGGAAGTGCTGTGGAAATTCGCCAGCACCGATGCCGATTACCTGACCCCCAAGCACCGCCAGCAACTGGAAGCCCAGGACCGGATCATCAACGGCCGCGCCTATATCTCGGTGGAACCCAAGGACGTTCTCGTTGTAGTCTGCGGCGGCACCGGCGGGCTGCACGCCACCGGCTTCCACAGCTTCGGCAGCTGCCTCACCCAGACCAGGGCACTGGTGCCCGGCCCCGATGCGGCGACTGAATAAAAGGTAAGGAAAATGGCAGACATTCGTTTTGAAAAAATCTCTGAAAACCTCGGCGCGTATGTCTACGTCGCGCCGGAAGATGTCGTGGCCGACGGCATTCCGGACCGCATCCTCGACGCCCTGACCGAGTACGGCGTGCTGGTGTTCCCCCGGCTCAACCTCAGCGACGAGCTGATGGTCGCCCTCACCAGCCAACTCGGCGACATCGAGACCCCGGTGGCCACCGCCGACGGTTCGGCGCCGAGCACCAAGGGCATCTACCGCATCGCCCTGGACAAGACCGACAAGAGCCAGCGCGAATACGTGGTGGGCAACAACTGGTGGCACATGGACGGCACCTCCTACGAGGTCCCCGGCAAGGCCACCCTGCTGAAGTGCGAGCAGCCGCCCTCGGCCGGCGGCAATACCGAGTTCGCCCATCTGTTCGCGGCCTGGGAAGCCATGCCTGCGGAGAAACAGGCGCAGCTCGAGGGCCTGCACGTGGTGCACTGCCTGGAGGCGGTCGGGCGCAGGATGAACCCAACCCCCGACGCGGACGATCTCGCGCGCTGGGACAAGGTGTTCCCGAAAACCGAGCACCCGCTGGTCTGGCACCAGAAGAGCGGCCGCACCTCGCTGGTCATCGGTTCCACCGCCTGGGGCATCCGTGAACTGGGCGAGGACGAGGGCAAGGCTCTGCTGGAGGAGCTGGTCGACTACTGCACCGGCGACGAGTTTACCTACAGCCACACGTGGCAAAAGGGCGACCTCGTGATCTGGAACAACCCCGGCCTGCTGCACCGCTCGCAGCCCTATACCGAAGACTCCGGGCGCTTGATGCACCGCACCACTATCAAGGGCGCCGAGGCGATCGCCTGAGCCTGCCGGCAGCCCGCCTCCGGGTCAGGGGTTCCCTCCGTCCGGGGTCAGAGTCATGACTCTGACCCCTTTCCTGCGAACTCAACCCAGCCGTGAAACAATCTGTGGCATTTCCGCCGAGGTGCGGATACCCGGCGCGGCAGCGCAGACGTAAGGCACGCAGTTGACACAGCGTTGCGCCGTATACCCCGCCATCACCAGCGGCATTTCCTCGGCGCTGCAATCCACCGGCATACCGATATAGATATCCAGCGGGGTGTCGCCCTGCAGCTGTACGCGCCAGCCGTTCTCACGAATATTCCAGTCGCTGTCGAGATCGGTGGTGCAGAACCAGTTGGCGCGGAAACGCACCAGCGGCTGCCCATTGCGCATCCCGGCAACGGTGAAACGCATTGCCGCCACAGTACCCGCCTCGATCGCGCGCCCACCCATCAGGGGAATCCTCTGTTTTGCCACGGCATTTTCCGCGGTGGTCTGGATGTCGTCGAGTTGCAGGCCCAGGGCATCGGCCACCACGCCCAGCGACTGGCCGAAATTGGCCGTCATGTGGTGTACCAGGTGGGGATTGGATGCCTCTTCGGGCGTTCCGCCGTAGCGCAGTACATCGAGCAGCATTTCATCGGAACAGCTCGCGGTCATGTCCGCGAACTCGTCGATGGTCAGGCAGTCGAGGCGGCGCGAGAGCGAGGTCAGCACCAGCGGAAACGCTTCGGTGATAAACCCGGGACTGACGCCGGAGCTGTGGATGGTCGCGCCGCCCCGCTCGCAGGCAGCCTCTACCCGCTGGCGCAGCTCCTGGTCCATCCGCGGCGGAAAGTGGAACTCGCCGCGGGACGTGACGATGTTGATGCCGGCTTCGAGCAGGGCGCAGATGTCATCTGCGTCATAGCCTTCCTGCATGTACATGACGCAGTCCGGCTGCAGCGCAATGATGTCGTCGACGCTGCGCGTTGTAGTGATTCCCAGTGACTCGACGCCACAGAGTTCACCGATATCCCTGCCCTCTTTTGCCGCTGAATGGACCCACATGCCCACGAGGTCCATGTCGGGGTGGTCGATGATCGCACGGGCACTGCTGGTACCCACACGGCCGGCGGACCACTGCACCACCCGGTAGCGTTTACCGGGCTGCGGCCGGGCGAGGGAATTCGTGGTACTGCTCATGTTCAGGGCTCCTGGTGTTATTGTTGATAGCGGAATCGTGCGGGTCAGCCTGCTGCTAGCGGGTGGGCGTCAACCAGACCTCGTCGACATTCACCCGCGGATGCTGGCTCAGCGCGTAGCAGATGGCGGCGGCGATGTCCGATGCCTGCATCACAGTCTCGTTGTGGAGATGTGACCGCATGGCCGCGCGCGCGGTTTCGTCGGTGATGGTCTCGGCAATTTCCGTTGCCGTAGCGCCGGGTTCGACGATGGTGACGCGGATGCCCCGGGAACCGACCTCCTTGCGCAGGCCGCCACAAAACGCGGTAATCGCGTGCTTGCTGGCGGCATAGGCGTTGTTGGTGGGCGCACCGCCGCCCTTTGCCGCATTGGAGCTTACCGTGACGATATGACCGGATTCGCGGGCCAGCATATCCGCCAGCACCGCCCGGCTCCAGTACATCGGGGCGAGTACGTTGACATCGAAGGTATCGCGCCAGTCCTGCGCGTCGCCGCCAGCGATGCCGCCTGGCCGAATGATACCGGCGTTGTTCACCAGGATATCGATCCTGCCGAAGTGTTCGATCACCGCGGCGACCACCGCCCCTGCCTGTACCTCGCTGGCCACGTCCGCTGCAAACGCGGCGGCTGCACCACCGGCAGTGTTGATTTCATCGCACAATGCGTCGAGGCGTTCCTGGCGACGTGCCACCAGCGCAACGCGCGCACCGGCGGCGCCGAGCATCAACGCGGTTGCCCTGCCAATTCCCGCCGACGCGCCAGTGACCAGCGCCACTGCGCCCTCCAGTCTTTGCATGTTCACGCCGGTGTCTCCTCCTTCGCGCGGGCCAACAGAATCGATCCTACACCGCTGTTCCACCGTTGATCCCCAACAACTGGGCGGTGATGTAGCCGGCGTCTTCAGACGCGAAAAATGCCACTGCCGCGGCCACTTCCTCCGCCCTGCCAATGCGGGGTATGGGATAGCTCGCGACCATCTGTTCCAGCGGCACCGGAAATTGTCCCCCGTCGATGGCGCGTCGGGCCATCGGCGTATCGATCAGGCCCGGGGCCACCGCGTTGACCGTGATCCCCTTGCGCCCGACCTCCAGCGCCAGGGAACGGGTCATGGCGATAATTCCGCCTTTTGACGCAGCATAATGCACCATTTTCGGCCCGCCGGACTGCGCCGCGAATGACGAAAAATTAATGATGCGCCCCCAGCCCTGCGCCTCCATATCGGGCAACACTGCCTGGGTAACGTGATAGGTGCCGGTCAGGTTGACATCCAGCATGCGCGACCAGACCTCCGGTCCGATCTCCGCGAACAGGGTAAAGTCCTCCACCCCGGCGTTGTTGACCAGCACGCCAAGCGGACCAAAGGCGCTGCGCAACGCGGTCACGCCCTGCTCGACCTGCGCGCGGTCGGTAATATCGACAACCAGGGAGAGGGCTTGCCCGCCCTCGGCATTGATTTGCGCGGCAACCCGCTCCGCATTCTGCCCGTCGATATCCAGCACGCCCACGCGCATGCCATTGCGCGCCAGCCGGCGGGCGCAGGCCTCTCCCATGCCGCCGCCGGCACCAGTGACCAAAGCCGTTCGCGTTGTCGTCATACTCATTTCCTTTCATTATTTTGCGGTATGGATTGCTATTCAATGGC
This sequence comes from Haliea sp. E17, assembly GCF_048323675.1. Classification (NCBI taxonomy): domain Bacteria; kingdom Pseudomonadati; phylum Pseudomonadota; class Gammaproteobacteria; order Cellvibrionales; family Halieaceae; genus Haliea; species Haliea sp. E17. The sequence goes on along the minus strand of NZ_JBLWFK010000002.1, from coordinate 307,297 downwards.
CGCCCGAAAGACGCCCCTGCCGTTTTCCCGATGGCGATGAGCCGGGGCGTACACGCGGCGCGCAACGCTGCAATCTGCTCGCAGCGGAAACGACCGGGTGTTGCGGCTTCAGACAATCTACTCCAGGGCTGCCGTTATTGAAACGCCCGGGGCGTTAATATAACCTTGCAATGACAGCAAAATACAAATCTCAGGCTCACAAATCCAGTAGCCGACCCGCAAGCCGGACTATCACAATAAAAGGCGGTAACCATGGTCAAGATCATCTACAAGGAAGCCGACGGCATTGAACATGTGCTAGATGTGCCCGAAGGCATGTCACTCATGCAGGCCGCGGTGGACAACGGCGTCCCCAGTATCATTGGCGAGTGTGGCGGGCAGATGGCTTGCGGCACCTGCCTGGTCTATGTCGATGCAGTCTGGCGGACCCAGACCGGGGAACCGGGCGACATGGAAGAAGCCACCCTCGAGTTGCACGCGGACAATCCCAACGCCGGAAAACGCCTGAGCTGCCAGATCAAGGCCACCCCGGAACTCGACGGGCTGGTGGTCCACCTGCCCGTAAGCCAGTATTGAGGTGGATCATGACTTCTATCACTGAGATGGACCTGCCGCTATTGCCGGTAGAGCGCCCGGAATTCCAGTCCGATCCCATGCCTTTTGTAGAACAGGCCCGGCAGCAACACCCGTGGCTGGCGCGTTTCAGCCAGGGTTATATCGTCCACGGCTACCAGGCGGTGAAGGACCTGGCCTTCATGGATGACAAACTGGAGATGGGGCTGGGGCACGTGGTGGATTTCTACCAGGTTCAGGGCACGCCCTGGGCGCGGTTCATGCTGGAGATGCTGCAGTCGCACACCGGCGCCGAACACGCGCGCCTGCGCGCCAGTGTCGCCCAGGCCTTTACCCCGCGCCGCGCCAACCAGGTGCGCCCGGTGATGCGCCGGGTGATCAGCGAGCTGCTGGATGACTGGGCGCCCCGCGGCAGTTTTGACTTCGCCGAGTTTGCCTCCTACTTCCCGATAGCAGTTCTGCTCGGCGTCCTCGGCGCCTCCACGGAAGGCATTCCGCGCATCCGCAATGCCATCGAGACCCACATGGCCTCGCTGACCATGGACAGCGCCTGTTATCCCGGTTTTGTCGACGCCTACGCCCTGCTGACCGACTACGTCGACGAGTTGATCGCCGCACGCGAACAGGCCGGCGCCGGCGATGTAAACGCCCTCCTCGACGCGCTGATCGCGACACGCAATGCGGGCAAGCTCAGTGATGTCGAGTTGCGCGACATGGTTCTGGTGCTGTTGATCGCCGGCTATGACACCTCCAAAAACATGCTGACCTTTACCCTCTACCGGCTGCTGGAACGCCCCGGGGACTGGCAGCGCTGCGCCGAAGATCCCGAATTCTGCGCCCGGGTCATCGAGGAAATGCTGCGCCATTCCAGCATCGCCACGGTATTTCGCAATGTGACGCAGGACTTCGACTACGAGGGCCACACCTTTCCCCGGGGCGCCATGGTCGCCTTTGCCATGCCGCTGGCCAACCGCGACCCACAGGCCTTCCCGGATCCCCTGGCCTTCGACCCGGAACGCAGGTTCGAAAATCGCCATCTGGCCTTCGGCCGCGGCGAGCACATCTGCCTCGGCCAGTTTCTCGCCCGGGCGCAACTGGAAGAGGGCCTGCACCTGATCGCCCAGCGCCTGCTCAACCCGCAGCGCAATGGCGAGATCAGCTGGCGCCCCTTTCTCGGCGCCTGGGGCCTGCGCAGCCTGCCGATCCAGTTCGACCAGGCCGGCCCGGTTCGCGGCGCGGCCTGAACCCCGCCGCGGCAAGCATCGACAAAGCCTGTATCCTCAACCATCATTGGGACAATCTCCCGGGGGTATCAGGTCAGCCGATGTCGCTGTTTGCCGAACTCAAGCGTCGCAACGTGGTCAAGGTGGCGACGCTGTACCTGGTCGCCAGCTGGCTGCTGCTGCAGGTTACCGATGTCCTGTCGTCCCTGCTGTCGCTGCCTGCCGCCGTCGGCTCGACGGTTGTCATCGTCCTGCTGGTGGGTTTCGTGCCAGTACTCATTTTTTCCTGGGTTTACGAGCTCACGCCGGAGGGACTGAAGCGCGATGCAGACATCGCGCCCGAAACCTCGATGGCACTGGTGACCGGACGGCGGATGAACCTGCTTATTATCGGCTTGTTACTGCTTGCCGTTGGCGCCCTGGTACTCGACCGGGTATTGCCCGGAGCTGACCGGGTTGAGGCAACGGGCAGCGCGGGAGAAGCGCCTGCCCAGGTCGACGGTACGGCATCCGGCGCCCAACCCTCCATCGCAGTACTGCCCTTCGAGAATTTTTCCGGCGCCAGCGAAGACGAGTATTTCTCGGACGGGCTGGCGGATACCCTGCTGCACCACCTCGCCCAGGTATCCGGGCTGACGGTCATCGCGCGCAATTCCAGCTTTCAGTACAAGGGCACCAATCTCGATGTACGGGAAATCGGCAGACAGCTCGGTGTCTCCAGCGTGCTTGAGGGCAGCGTCCAGCGCTACGGCGAGCAGGTCAGGGTAATTGCCCAGTTGGTCAGCACCAGCGACGGCAGCCATATCTGGTCAGAGCGTTACGATTATGCGATGAAGGATATTTTCGCCCTGCATGATGCGATATCCGCTGCGGTAGTGGACCAACTGAGAGTATCCCTGCTGCCGGAACAGGCGCGCATGCTCGACCAGGGAGGCACCGGGCAGACGGAGGCCTACGATCTTTTCCTGCGCGCCCGGAGCTACGCGGAAGAACATCTCACCCCCAGCCTGATCAACACTATCGACAGCATCGAGAATTTTCCCGCGGTACAAATGCTGCGGGCAGCCCTGGCCATCGACCCGGATTACGTCAACGCCATGATCCAGCTGGCCGATATCTACGATGACTGTGCCTTCCACGCCGGTAGCCGGGACCTCTTCGACTACTGCCTGGAAAAAATGCCTCCGCTTACGGAACGTGCCATGGCCCTGGCCCCGGGCTATTCCGCCAGCTGGAGCATCAAGGCCCGCTATGAACATCGCAGTGGCGAAGATGAGGCGGCGAGAATATCGCTGGTCAGGGCGCTAGAACTCAACCCCAACGATGCCTCGGCCCACCTCAGTTACGCCGTCAATCTCCTGCTCGATGACCCCGCAAAGGCACTGCTGGAAATGGACCGGCGCGACGCGCTGGACCCGGAGGCCACCTTTCACCGGCCCAGGTACATCGCGCTGCTGCGCCTTGGGCGCGTCGATGAAGCGATCTCAACCCTGGAGGCCAATCTGCAGGACGATGAACATTCCGAACTCCTACTGAGCGATTTGGCTGAAGTCACCTACGTGTTTCGCGGCCGGCCAGATATCTCGGTGCGCTGGACCGCACGCCTGCTGGGTCTCGCCCCGGACAGCCTGTCCGGCTATACCGGGATGGTCCGCGCGTGGAATGCGGTGGGCGACCACCAGCGCAGCCAGCGCTGGCTCGATGCCGCCGAAGCGCGCTGGCCGGGCAATGACATGCTCGACGAACTTCGCCTGTTCACCACCCAGCAGACCCAGGGCCCGTCGGCGGCCGCGGAATATTTCGACTCCCTGCGTGCTGCTGGCGACGACAGCAGTATCGCTGGCCTGCTGTCCCAGACCCGCCTGTGCCTGCTGACAGGCAATGTGGACTGCGCGCGAGAAGCCAGCGAAGAACTCGCGACCGCGCTGGCAGAGCGCAAGGCGGATGAATTCACGCTCACCCGAGACACCCTGCTCCTGTTCACGGCGGAACTGGCCGAGCTCACTGGCAGCGGATCACCGGACGCCGCACAAGGGCTGCTGGACAGGGTTAGCCCGCTGCCCCGGGTGGCGGCAGGCAGGAACAAGGGCACCCTGGATATCGAAGCGCTGATCCTGCTCGGCCGCGAGGACGAGGCCGCCCTGGCCCTGGGTGGCACCCTGATCGATGACAAGGGCTATATGCGCTGGGACAGCTATGAGCAAGCTCTGGACCGCGGCCACCTGGTCTCGCGCCTTGCAGGCAATCAGCAGTTCGAGCGCTGGCGCAGGGATTATGTCGCCCGCCGCGACGCCGCCAGGCAGGCAATGACGACTATGGAAGCGAGCGGTGAAATCCCCGCCCCACCGGAGCAGGAAGAATGACACGATTACTCGAGGGAAAAGTCGCGCTGGTCACCGGCGCCTCCGCTGGCATCGGCGCGGCCTGCGCCCTTGCCCTGGCAAAATCCGGCGCCTCGGTGGCCATCACGGCCCGCCGGGCACAACGGCTGGTCGCACTGGCGGAGCAGATCGAGTCCAGTGGCAGCGCAGTCCTCACCCTGGCGGGCGACATCAGCGACGAGGCCTTCGCCCTCTCCACCGTGGCGGACACGCTGTCCCGCTTCGGTCGCCTGGATATCCTGGTCAACGCCGCCGGCACCATCCAGGCCACCAATATCGGCGAGGCCGACTTCAGCCAATGGCGGTCGGTGATCAACACCAACCTGCTCGCCAGCCTGTATACCTGCCATGCGGCGGTGGCTCCCATGCGGGCCCAGGGCAGCGGCACCATCATCAATATCGGCTCCCTCGCCTGCCACACCACGACGCCTGTCTACAACGCCTACGCCACCAGCAAACAGGCGCTGTTCGCGATGACCGACGGCATGCGCCAGGAACTCGGCCCGGAAGGCATCCGGGTCAGCCTGGTCAATCCCGGCACGGTCAGCACGGAAATCTGGGAACAGCTGAGCGACCCGGCACACAGTGCGGGCATGCGCGAGTTTCTCAACCAGGAGGGGGCGATACAGCCGGCACAGATCGCCGACACCGTGGTATATATCGCCACGGCGCCGGAGAACGTGAATCTGTCGGAGGTATTCGTGCGGGCGACGCGCGACATTGCCTATTAGCGCAGCCCGGGGGAATGATCAGGAGGGAACGCGGCCGCCGTTGACGCCGATAGTCTGGCCGGTCACGTAGCTGGTGGCCTCGTCCGCCAGCCAGGCCACGGCGTTGGCGATGTCGTCGGCGACGCCGGTGCGGCCCACCGGGATCATCCGCTTGAGGGTCTCCATCGGCATCTTGAAGCGGTCCTTGTTCTCCTCGGACATGATGGTACCCATGACCGCCCCCGGCGGTACGTTGTTCACGGTAATACCGTAGGGGCCGAGGGCCTGCGCCAGGGAACGGGTCATGGAGATCACCGCGCCCTTGGAGGCGGAATAGTGAACCTGCTCCACGGAGCCGGACTGGGCGCTGGAGGAGGAAATGTTGATGACCCGGCCCCAGCCCGCCTCTTTCATGTCCGGCACCACGATCTGGGTAACGATGAAAGTGCCCTTGGTGTTGATCTCGAACATCCGGTCCCAGTCACTGTCGGTGAGTTCCTCGAAGGGGATGAAGTTGGAGATGCCGGCGTTATTGACCACGATGGTTACCGGGCCAAAGGCATCGCGCAGTTTCGCCACGGCGGCTTCCATCTGGCCGCGATCGGCGATGCTGCCTTCCAGGGCAATCGCCTCGCCACCGGCGTCGCGGATCTCCTGGGCGACCTTCTCCACACCATCGAGGTTGAGGTCGAGTACGCCGATACGGATGCCATCCTTTGCCAGGCGCAGTGCGCAGGCGCGGCCGATACCGGCCGCGGCGCCGGTTACCAATGCGGTTTTCTTGGTCATGTCGAATCTCCTGGTTGACGGGTATACCGGTTCGGGCTGGTTATAACCATCAGTGGTGACTACCAGCTCAATCGAGGGCGTAGAATGTAGGGCGCACAGCGCTGCGGGTCAACCTTGACTATCGCTCGGGACTGGCGTCACGATGCCAGCGGACCGCAAAACAATAAGGATAAAACCATGCAAGCAGCCAGCTGGAGCATCGAGGACATGCCAGCCCAGGACGGTCGCGTCGCAATCGTAACCGGCGCCAGCAGCGGTATCGGCCTGGAAACCGCCCGCGCCCTCGCCGGCAAGGGCGCGGGCGTTACCCTGGGCGTGCGCGACCGCGAAAAAGGCAACCGTGCCGCCGACGCCATCCGGGCCAGCCATCCCGGCGCCCAGGTAGCCGTTCAGCATCTCGACCTGGCCGACCTCGCCTCGGTGAGAGCCTTCGCCGACACCTTCCAGGGGGAACACCGGCGGCTCGACCTGCTCATCAACAATGCCGGTGTGATGATGTGCCCCTTCGCCACCACCAGGGATGGCTTTGAAATCCAGTTCGGCACCAATCACCTCGGTCACTTCGCCCTGACCGGCCACCTGCTGCCCCTCCTGCGGGCCACCGGGGACTCGCGCGTAGTGAACGTCTCGAGCCTCGCCCACTGGCGCGGCAACCTGGACTTCGACGATATCAACTGGCAACGACGCGCCTACGACAGCAGCCAGGCCTACTGTGACAGCAAACTGGCCAACCTGCTGTTCACCCTGCAGCTGGCGCAAAAAATGGAAGCCAGCGGAGACAACCCCATGGTCACCGCGGCACACCCGGGCTGGACCCGAACCGACCTGCAGCGCCATGTCTGGAAATACCGCTTCCTCGGCCTGTTCATGGGCCAGGACAGCGCGATGGGGGCGCTACCGACCCTGCGCGCGGCGACCGACCCGGATGCCCTGCCGGTGGACTACTACGGCCCTTCGGGGAAAAAGGAAATGCGTGGACCGCCCGCCGCCGCGGGCCGCAGCGAGCGCGCCCGGGAGCGCAGCGCTGCGGAAACCCTGTGGCGCCTGTCCGAGGAGTTGACCGGCGTGAGCTACTGAGCGCTCACGCGGCTCCATTCTTACGCAGTTGGCCGGCCCGGACTATTTCCAGACCTGGTTGGGTGAGGCATTGCAGTTGCTGCTGACCACATTGCCGGTGGGCTCGCCGGGCTTGCCGACCGCCAGCAGGCACTTGTTGGCGTTGTTGTGCAGGCGTCCGGCTTCGTCGATACGCCACTTCTGGAATGCCTGGCCGCCACAGGCCTGGGTGAGCGCGTTGGCGCCGGGTTTGCTGGCATCGCCGGCCACGCCGACACAAACGCCACCCTGAGTCGCCAGGCGACCCTGGTCATCGAAACTGAACTGCTGGTTTTTGGCGCTGGCATTACACTTGCGCACCACCATGCTGGCGCCGACCTTGTCCGGAGTGCCGGCCATCTGCAGGCACATGTCCCCGTCGAGCGCGAAGCTGCGCCACTGCGCCTGCTGGGCCTGGGCGACAATCTCCTGCCCCTGCTGCTGCATGGTTTTCAGGGCGTCGGTATTGAGGTCGATGGCCATCGCGCCGCTGGCGACGAAGACAAAAAGCGAGCTTAGGCAAACGGTGAGTTTCATTGCGATGCACCTTTAACTAGTATTGTTTTGGCTGGCGCGACCTCCCGGAATGGTGAGGGTTTTTCAGCCAGCATTGATGAGACCACAAATCACCGGAGAAGTGCAGCACTTGGCAAAACGAATCCTGCTGTTCCTCGCCCTGCCAGTGCTGCTGTGCATTGCCCTGCTAACCGCCGGGGGCAGCGAGACCGGCACCCGGGTACTGGCCGGGCTCGCCCGTGACGCGGCCGGCGGCGCGCTCGGCTGGCGCGAACTGCGCGGCCGGCTGCTCGGTTCCCTGCATATCGACGGGCTGGCGATCACGCTGCCGGGCACCGATGTCCGGGTCGAATCCCTGGACTTCGCCTGGCTCCCCCTGGCGCTGTTGCGCGGCCAGGTCGAAATCGAACGGCTGCAGGTGGACGGCCTCGATGTGGTGCTGTCACCTGCCGATACCCCGGCGGAAACTACGGCACCGTTCGACCCCGCGTCCCTGCGCGCGCCGCTGGATATTCGCCTGCAGCAACTGCAGATCGACAGGATTTCAGTTACCAGCGGCGACTCCCCGCCCGTCGTCATAGAGCGGATCAGCGCTGCGATCAGCGCGGGGGATTCACTCGTCCTGCGGGACCTGCGCGTGGCCGCACCGGAGGGGGGGCTGGAAGCCAGTGGCAGCATCGGCCTCGACGCGCACCTGCCGCTGGACCTGGACGCCACCTGGCACTGGCAACTGCCGGACCAGCGCAGTATCGGCGGTCACCTGCTGGCGCGCGGAAACGCCGGGAATTTACAGGTAAGCCACAGCGGCAGCGGCGATTTACCGGTCAACCTGCACGGTGAGCTGCAGTCCCTGCTGGACCAGCCGGCCTGGACGATAAACCTCGACTGGCCGGCCCTGCCGCTCGCTACCGGCGAACGGGCGCTGGTGATCGGCCCCGGCACACTGGCCAGCAGGGGTTCCATCGATCTATTTAGCCTGAGTGGTGAAGGCGCGGTCAGCGGCGCGACACCGGAAACACTGCACTGGTCACTGCAGGCGGACAAGGGCAGCATCAGCGGCTTGCATCTCACCCTGCTACGCCTGCAGAGCACACCCGGCTCCCTCGAGCTGAGCGGTGACATTGGCTGGGAAGGCCCGGTCAGCGCGACCCTCGACTATCGCGCACAGGGCCTGTCGCTCGATGTCTACAGCCCCTCCCTGCCGCCACAGCTCGAAGCCAGCGGCCGTATCAATGGCCGCTATGTGGATAGCAGTGCGCAGCTGACCCGGTTCGACCTCGCCCTGGCCGATTCACCATTGCGCCTGGCCCTGAGCGGCGATGCACAGTTTCCCGCCGGCGGCGTCCCGGTGTTCCAGGCCAGCCTGCAGTGGACCGGGCTCGCCTGGCCGCTGGCGCAACTCCCGGGGGACGACAGCGCCACCCCGCCTGCCTTCAGCAGCCCCGCCGGCCACCTCAACCTCAGCGGCACAAGCGAAGATTACCGGGTAGCGCTGGTGGCCAGCAGCGCGGGCAGCCAGGCTCCCCCGGCAGACTGGCAGCTGCAGGGCCGCGGCAACCTTTCCAGCCTGCAAGTTGAAACACTGAAAGCGCGCCTGCTGGACGGCCAGGTACGCCTGCACGGCGACATCGCATGGGCGCCCACGCTGCGCTGGCAGCTCGATGCCGAGGGGGAAAAGCTCGATCCGGGGCAGTGGCTGGCCGACTATCCCGGACAGCTGGCTCTCGCCCTGCGAACCACGGGCAGCATCGACCCGCAAAGCGGTCCCGATGCCAGTGTCGACCTTGCCTATCTCAGGGGGCAGTTGGCCGCCCAGGACTTCGCGCTGACCGCCCAGGCCTCAGTCCGCGGCGACGCAGTGGACCTCGCTGGACTCAGCCTGCACAGCGGCGACAACCAGCTCAGCGCCAGCGGGCTGTATAGCCCCTCCCTGCTCAAGCTGCAGTGGCAGCTGGATGCCCCCCAGCCGGGCGGCCTGCTGCCCGGGGCCGAGGGCTCCCTGTCAGGTCACGGTACGCTCTCGGGAACACCACAGAACCCGCAGCTGGAAATGCAGCTGAACGGCGACGCGCTCGCCTTCGACGGCCAGTCGCTGGAGCAGCTGCGCGCCGATATCCGGGCCGGCCTGGCGCCCGACGCGCCGCTGGCTATCGAGCTGCGAGTCAGCGGCGTCAGCAACGGCGACCAGCGCCTGCTGGAAACCGCGGCAATCCACGCTGCGGGTACCATCGCCGAACACTCCCTCGACCTCGCGCTGGATACCCCCACGGATCAGCTGCACATGCAACTCACCGGAGGGCTCGACCGGCAAGCCATGGCGTGGACCGGCTACCTCAGTGAACTGCTGGCCGACTCCGCCAGCCTTGGCACCTGGCGCCTGCAATCACCTTCACCTCTGCAACTGAGCGCGCAAAGCCAGCGGTTGGAGGATGCCTGCCTCACCACCGACGCAAACGACAGCGCGGCCCCGCCAAGGCTCTGCGCCAGCGCTCAACACCTTGCCGATGGTGCTATGCAATTTTCTGCGCAACTTGAAGAAATGCCCGTGGCGCGTTTTGTGCCGACCCTGGGAGGGAACCTGGAGGGTACAGTCAGGGCTGGCGTGGGCAGCAATGGCGAACTGGAGGGAAGTGGCGACTTCAGCCTCAGTCCCGGTGACGTCCTCCTCAGTGAGGGGGACGGCCGCAAGGCGTTCCGCCACCGCGGCGGCGCCCTGGAATTTGACCTCGATCCCTCCAGCGGGCTCGCTGCGACCTTCAATTTTGACGGCGAGCGCCAGCAACTGCTGGACGCAAAGCTGCAACTCCCGCAGCTGAGGCGCCTGCCGCTCACCGGGCCCCAGCCTCTGGCAGGGCAGGTGAACGCAGACATCAGCGACCTCAGCGGCATCAGCGTCCTGGTACCGGCACTCTCAAACGTCTCCGGGCGGCTGTTCTCCGACCTCCAGTTGGCGGGCGATCTCGGCGAACCGCAGTTGCAGGGCACGCTGTCCCTGAGCAACGCCGCGGCAGATGTCAGCTCGGCGGGCTTGCAACTGCGCGACGTGAACCTGCAACTGGCCAGCGACCCAGAGCGCCCGGGTTACCTGTTCCTCACCGGCGGCGCCAGCTCCGGCCCCGGCAAACTCAGCCTCGACGCGCAGGTGGATGTCGCCGACCGCGCCCTGGACCTCGCCCTGGGCGGCAACCGTTTCGAGGTCTGGGATACCCGCGACGGACGCGCCCTGCTCTCCCCCGACCTGCAGCTGCAGTGGGATGGCGAGACGGCGACGGTGCGCGGCCGCCTGGAAATACCCAGCGCCGACATTACCCCCAAGCTGGCGATCAGCCCGGCGATGGCCTCCACCGAGGCAGAGGCGACTGACACGCCGCAGGCCCAGGTCATCGCCACCTCGGCGGACGTGGTCATCCTCGGTGCGGATGGCGAAGCCCTGGAAGGCAATACCCTGAAGGCTCCGTTCCGCCTCGACAGCAAGGTCGAAATCGCCCTCGGCGACAGGGTGCGGGTCAACGCCCTCGGGCTCAAGGGCAGGATCGCCGGCACCGCGACCTTCACCAACCGGCCGCGGCGCCGCGAGCTGATCCCCATTGCCGAAGGCCGGTACAGCATCGAGGAAGGCACCTTCCGCGCCTTCGGCCAGGACCTCGAAATCGAGACCGGCCAGGTAATCTTCGACCGGGTGCCGGCAGACCGCCCGGAACTGGCGCTGCGTGCGGTGCGCTGGATCGATAACGACCCGCTGGTCAGCGCCGCCGGGGTGCAGGTAAGCGGCCCCCTCGACCAGCCCTTGCTGGAGCTGTTCTCGCGCCCGCAACTCGACGCGTCGGAAATCCAGTCCTATCTCCTGACCGGCCACTCCGCGGGGTCCGACGACAGCGTACTCGGTATCGGCACCTACCTGCACCCGCGCCTCTACGTCGGCTATGGCTACAACCTGATTGCCGAGACCAGCGAGTTCGACGCCCTGTTCACCATCACCCCCCGCTACGGCATCGAGGCCACCGCCGGCGAAGCCGACAACCGGGTCAACCTGACGTTCACCCATGAGCGCTAGACGCAACAGCGGGCTGCTGACCCGCCGCCTGTTCTGCCTCTGGCTGCTGCTCTGGCCCGCCGCCTGGTTGGTGCCAGCGCTGTCCTGCCACGCTGCCAACAGCATTGTGGAGGTCAGCGTCCTCGGACTCGAGGGTGAGGCGCTGGAGAACGCACAGGCCTCCCTGGAGATCGAACGCCACCGCGACCAGGCGGGACTCGACGCTACCCGAATACGCGAACTCCATGAGAAAGCCGAGGGCGATATCCGGCGCGCACTGCAGCCATTTGGCTATTACCAGCCGCAGATCGAAGCGCAACTGCAAGCCCCGGCGGACGCCACCGGTCCCTGGCACGCGACCTACCAGGTCGATCCCGGCCCGCTGATTGCCGTGGCCGCGCTGCAACTTGATTTCGGCGACACCAGGGACCCGGACCTGGACACGCTGGCGGCGCAATTCCCGCTGCAGCCTGGCACCCCCCTCGATCACCGGCATTACGAGGAAGCCAAGCGCGACCTGCTGCAGCAAGTCCGCGCCCTGGGCTACCGCCACGCCCGCTGGCAGGAGCACCGGGTGGAGGTCGACCTCGTGCGCTACCAGGCGACCATCCAGCTCAGCCTGAGGACCGGACCGCGCTTTGTCATCGGCCAGATCAGCTTCGAGCAGCGGCGCTTCGATGACGCCTGGTTGCAGCGCTATCTGGTGCTGCAACCCGGCCAGGCGTTTACCGGCGAAGCACTGGCGCAGCAGCGCCGGGTACTGGGGCGCAGCGGCTATTTTCGCGAAGTCGAGATCGTGGAGCTGCAACCACTGGAAGGCGACCAGACAGTCGTTCCCCTGAAGATCGTGCTGGACGAATACCAGCCCAATCGCTACCGGGGCAGCCTCGGCTGGGGTACCGACACCGGCTTCGGCGTCCAGCTGGACTGGACCCGCCGCTACGTCGGCGGTCGCGGGCAGCGCTTCAACGTTGGCCTTGCGGCAGTGGAAGACCGCCAGCGGCTCGCCGGCGACATCAACTACACCATTCCCCTGCAACCGCTGGACGGCAGTGAAATCGAACTGGCCGCGCGCCACGAGAGCAAGGACCTCTCCTACGAGGATGTCGGCCTGGAGGTCGGCGGCGATACCCGGATCAGCACCAACCTGCTCTCCGCCTTCTGGCATCCGGCGTTGCGGCAATGGGGGCAATACCGGTTCTCCAGCGTGCCCGGCATCAGCCTGGTTACCGAAACCTATGACGTCTTCGAGGTCCTGTTCGGCTACTTCTCGAAGGAAGAGCAGCAGTTCATCATCGATTCCATCGGCCCGCAGGCCTACGACACCCTGGCGCCAGATTTCGAGGCGGTGGTTGCCAGCCTCAACCTGCAACTGTCGCGCGCCGACAACGGATTGTTTATCCGCGACGGCGAATACCTGGGACTGGAACTGCTCGGCGCCAACGACAGCCTCGGTTCGAACATCACCTTCTGGCAGGCCACCCTGGAAAGCTGGTTCATCCGCCCCCTGTTCACGGACGACAGGCTCCTCCTGCGCGCAGCCGCCGGCTACTCCGACGCGGAGAGTCGCGAAGTGCTCGACGTCAATTTCAATTTGATGCCGGAATACTACGAATACCGCGCTGGCGGGGTGCGCAGTATCCGCGGCTACGGCTGGGAAAGCCTGGTGCCGGAGAGCTCGATAACCGGCGGCAAACACCTCGCGGTCGGCAGCATCGAGTACGAGCACCAGGTCATCCCCAACTGGAGCCTAGCGGTGTTTCTCGACGGCGGTAACGCCTTCAACGACTTCGACAATATCGACCCCAAGTACGGTACCGGCCTCGGCGTCCGCTGGCGCTCCCCGGTGGGCGTGGCGCGACTGGACATCGGCATCCCGCTGGACAAGGCGGACGATGCCTTCGAGATCTATATCACGGTGGGTCCGGAATTCTAGCGCCGATCCGGGATTTCGGGTTCGGGTTCGGGTTCGGGTTCGGGTTCGGGTTCGGAAAATTTTAGCCGAGCTTCAAACCCGCAGGACGCCCGCTTGCTCCAGGGCGCTTTTAGTCGCAGCGGACGTCCTGCGGGTTTGAATCTCTCTCACCAGCGTATTTCCCGGGGAGCAACACCAACGTGAATTACGCTGCCGGCAAGCAGCTGCAGGACAATGTCCCGTGCGGTGAGTTAAAGCGCTCTCGAACAAGCACGGGACATTGGCCTGCAGCTGCGGCGACGGAGTACCACTTCAGGCTACCGCCCGCATCGGCTCCTCGCCGTTGAGGGTAAACCGGTGCATCAGGCGGCCGCTGGCCGGGTCGTAGGGCCGGCCGCGGTGCATGGTGCCGGTGTTGTCCCACATCAGCAGGTCGTTCGGCTGCCACTGGTGCGAGTAGACGAACTGCGGCTGGGTCGCGTGTCGCAGCAATTCCTGCAGCAACGCGTGGCTCTCCGCGGGGTGCAGGCCGACGATATGCGAGCAGGAAGTACTGAGCGCCAGGGATTTGCGCCCCGACTTGTGCTGCCAGACCAGCGGCTGGGTACGCGTGGGGTAGGAGCACCAGCGGGCGATCTGCTCCAGGTCGGCTTCCGGGCAGGCGTGGAACATCGCCGCCTGCATGCTGTGCACCACCTGCAGGGTGTCGAGCCAGGCGCGATAGTCTTCCGGCAATGCCTCGTAGGCGGCGTAAGTATTGGCGAACTCGGTCTGCCCGCCCTCGGGTGCGATCACGATGGGACGCAGCACCGTGGCGAAGGGCGGCGTGGCGTCGTAGGTGCCATCCATGTGCCAGAACATGGTGCCGGGAAAGAAATCCGCGTATTCGGGGTTCCTTTCCTTGTCGAGCGTCACCTTCATCAGGCCCGCGTCGCCCTCCTGCGATACGGTCCCCAGGCGCAGTTCGCCGAGGGTCGCGGTAAACGCCCGCTGTTGCGCATCCGTCATCTCCAGGTCGCGAGCGATGAGTACGCCGCGCTCGACCAGCAGGGCGCGGATTTCCTCGCGCAGGCTTCCCTCCAGCAGGGTCTCCAGGTCGATGTCGATTTGGGAACCCACGAGGGGGCTGAGGGTTTTCGCTGCGATGGCCATGCAATGACTCCTGTTCGAGCCCGGCGCCACCTGTTCCCGGCGCCGGCGTGTTGTATTTATGTCACCCGATTCGTTTCATTATACGGCGCATTCACCGGTTTAGGCTACAAAATTGTAATTCGGCAATGCGGGCCGTGTCCGGTATGGTCAATCCACCCAAGCCCGAAGTAACGGATACTTGGGCCGGTTTCTTCGCCTGAGCCGAACACTACAAATAACGAGAGGATCGCCATGCTCCAGGGAAGCCACTACCTCGAATTCACCTGGATGACACCCGAGACCTGGGCCGGGATGGGCGGTTCCTGATCCCCGCCCGCTGATTCCGCTACCCGGGTATCGCTGAAACGGACTGACACAGACCATGAACCTGAACCTCAAAAACAAGGTCGCCATCGTCACCGGTGCGACCGCCAATATCGGCCGCGCGATCGCCCTTGAACTGTCGGCCGAGGGCGTTTATCTCGTTGCTGTCGGGCGCGACAGGGAAGCCGGGAAACAGCTCGTCCAGGCGGCGCGCGCCGCGGGCGCAGAAGACGCCGTGTTCGTCGCGGCAGACCTGCTCGACCCGGACGCCCCGGCCGCGGTGCTCGAGGCGGCAGCGCCCTTAGGACCCGTGGCGGTACTGGTGAACGGTGTCGGCGGCAACGTGGACCAGGGGTTCTTTGCCGAATCCGACCCCGCCAAATGGCAGGGCGATATCGATCTCAATTTCGGCACCGTATTGCGCATGACCCGGGCGATCCTGCCGGGCATGATCGAACAGGCTGCGGGCAGCATCGTCAATGTCGGCTCCACTGCCGGGCTGGTAGGTGACTACATGCTGCCGGTGTATTCGGCGATGAAGGGTGCGGTGCACAGTTTCACCCGGGTCCTGGCCAGGGAAGTCGGCCAGCACGGCATCCGGGTCAACGCCGTCGCCCCCTATGCGACCATGAGCCGGGACCCGGATGCGCTGAGCAAGGGCAGCCGTTTTCACCCGGACAATATCGGATTCTTTACCGAATTCGCGAAAGACATCAGCGACTACGACCAGGCGATGCGGATGCGGCAGCCCCTTGTCGGGCGACCTTTCGCCATCCCCGAGGAAGTGTCCGGTCTGGTGGCCTACCTCGCCTCGGACCGCGCCAGTTACGTCACCGGGCAGGTCTGGGCTGTCGATGGCGGCAGCCTGCTCTGATACTCAACCGGGCGGCGCTGTTCCCGCCTGTATACTTCCGGGCAGCACAACAAGCCACAGCTGACGAGGAGAATAAGATGAAACTCGGATTCGCCCTGCCCCACATGATGCGGCTCAAGGCCGCCAGCCAGCCCTGGGAAGCTGCAGTTACCGGCGCGGACCAGACGAAAATGGTGAAATGGGCAGAACAGTTCGGTTATGAGATGGTTGCCATCCCGGAGCACCACATCATCCCCCGCCAGCACGTGGATCTCTCTGGCCCGCATTACTTTGCCGCCTACCCGGCGATGGCTTATGTCGCAGGAGCCACGGAGAAAATTCGCGTCAACAGCTGTATCTCCATTCTTCCCGCCCAGAACCCGATTGTCACGGCGAAGGCGCTCTCGACCATCGACTGGTTCTCCAGCGGGCGGGTGACGGTGACCTTCGGCGTGGGCTGGCTGAAGGAGGAGTTCGACCTGCTCGGCGTCGATTTCCACAAACGCGGGGCGATGAGCGAAGAGTACATCCAGGCCATCATCGCACTGTGGACCAGCGAGAATCCGGAATTCGAGGGCAAGTATGTGTCCTTCCGTGATGTTGCCTTTGAACCGAAGTGCGTGCAGCGGCCGCACATTCCGGTCTGGTTTGGCGGCGACGCCGAAGCGGTATTGCAACGCACCGCGCGCTACGCTTGCGGCTGGTGGCCCTTCCTGACCAGGCCCGAGCAGATACCGGAGAAGCTCGATTACATCAGGTCGCGGCCGGACTACAACGGCAAACTGGCGGATGTGTACTACGGCCTCGGCACCGGCCGGGTCGGTGAAGGTCACGTGGTACAGGACGACCCCAACGCACGGCCGGGCATGGGCAGGGAGGAATTGATCGACGGCCTCAACTGGCTCGCCGGGCTCGGGGTCACCTGGAGTTCGGTACCGATTCCGCAACTCAGGCACCTCGAGGAGTACTACGACTATACGCAGTGGGTGGCCGAAGAGATCATGCCCGTTGTCCGCCAAGGCAATACCTGATAAGCCCCAGTCATGTGGCGCATTGCACATTTTCGACACACCTGTTGTATTTACTACAGTGGTGTCGTATAAATAGACCGCCCGAAAATTGTGCGCCCTGTACAGGAACCGGTAATGAATAACGACAACAGCCTCACCTACAGCCCGCCTTCGACCGAAGCAGCCGCCTACCTGGGTACCGGCCCGGTTCCTGCCGGCCCCTACTACCGGGAAGACTATTTCGAGCTGGAACGGGAAGCGGTTTTCAAACGCAGCTGGCTGCAGATCGGTCACGTCTGTGAATTACCCGCCCCCGGCAGCTACATCGTGCGCCAGCTGGACGTGGCGGATGCCTCGATCCTGGTTACCCGGGACCAGGACGGCGCGATCCGCGCCTTCCACAATGCCTGCCCGCACCGGGGTACCCAACTGGTCGCGGAAGCCACTGAGGGCAGGCGCGCCTCCTTCACCTGCCCCTATCACGCCTGGACCTTCAACAGCGACGGCAAGCTGCGCTCGGCGCCGGACTTCGAGCGCTTCTACGTGGACAAATCCCACTGCAACCTCGCCCCGGTGGCGCTGGAAATCTGCGCGGGCCTGATCTTCATCAACCTCGATAAACAGCCGGCGCAGGGCCTGCGCGAATCCCTTGGTGAACTGGCCGAACAACTGGAGACCCTGCCGGTAGCGCGGGCGACCACCTTTACCGAATACGTCTACGAGATCGACGCCAACTGGAAGCTGACTTACGACAACTTCCAGGAAAACTACCACCTGCGCTTCATCCACCCGCGTTCGGGCGGCGGCGGTGCGGTGGGGCCACTCAACCCCTTCGGTTATCCGGAGCGCTATGGTTTCCACGGCGAGCACCGCACCCAGACCATCTGGAGCAACCCCAGCCCGATTCTCAGCGCCACCCAGCAGCTGGCATTCGGCCGGCTGGTGCCGAAGCTGATGGAAAAGGGCCTGATGAACTCTCCCCATGGTCGCGAGTACTACGCCCTCTTCCCCAACTTCTTCCTTATCGGCAACCCGGTGCAGCACTTTTCCCACACTGTGATGCCGATCAGCGCGCGCAAATCCCGCGGGGTGTTCCGCATTTACTGGGTGGGCGCGGACAGCAATGCCAGCGAGCGCTTTGGACGGGAGTTCTCGATGGCCAACCTGCGCGACGTCCACTCCGAGGACCGGGCAGTCATCGAAGCTGGACAGCGGGGTCTCAACAGCGGCGCACTGGAGTACATCCACTTCCAGGAACAGGAGGTCCTGCTGCGCCACCTGATGTACCACGTCAACGAAAAGGTCGAGGCCTACCGGGCTGAACTCGCGGGAGACAGACAATGACCATGCGCGACAATGCCCTGCCCGAGGGCTTCGAGAGCCTCGCCCCCTTCGTCGAATTCTGGGCCGTGGACTGCGCCGCGGGACGCGCCGACTGCCGCCAGCGCAGTGACGAGGAAGGCCGACAGGCATTTTACGCCGCCGCCAGCCCACTCGTTGCCACAGCGCTCGATTACCTCGACAGCCAACAGCTGTCCGCGCTGGATGACAGTGAGCAACGCCTGATGAAACTTGTGCTGAGCTTTGCCCACCTCGCCATGGCGGTGGAACTGCACCGGGAGGAAGAACCGAAACACGCCCGGGACCGGCATTTCCTGCGCATCACCCGCGCACCCGCCGACGAACCCGCGGCCTGCGCCACAGCGAAGGAAGAACCCCATGCAACTTGAAGGCAAACGTATCATCGTCACCGGCGTCGCCAGCGGTATCGGCGCCGGCACCCTGCGAGCCTACGTGCGCGAGGGCGCCACGGTGACGGGTCTGGATATCGCTGACCAGGCCGGCGAAAAGATCGTTGCCGAGGCCAACGCAGAGAGGCCTGGCAGAGCGCACTACAGGCACTGTGACATCAGCGCACCGGAACAGGTTTTCAGCGCTTTCGACGCGGCAGCAAGGGCAATGGGCGGCATCGATGTGCTGTCCTGGACCCGCACCATCGCCTACGAATGGGCGAGCAAATACAACATTCGCTGCAATTGCGTAAACCCGACTATCAAGACGCCCATGTACCAGCAGTACCTCGACAGCCTGGACGCAGAAGCACTGGCGCAGCACCTGGCTTCCGAGAAACGCCAGGTACCACTCGGTGGCAGCATGGGTGACGTTGATCGGGATATGGCGCCGGTAATGGTCTTTCTCGCCTCCGATGCCTCGCGCTTTATCAACGGTCAGATCATCTGTGTCAACGGTGGTCGCAACATGCTGCGCGGCTGAAACGATGACGGCAAAAGGTGTGAAGACAAAGGCGCAAAGCCGCGAGCGCAACAACGGTTTCCTGCAGACCCACCAGCAGATGATCGAGGCGGCTACCCGCCTGATCGCGGAAAAAGGCGCGGACGCCCTGTCGCTGGCGGAACTGGCGCGGGAGCTCGAGGTCAACCGCACCACGATTTACTACCATTTCAAGAACCGCGAACAGCTGATCAGCGAGGTCAAGCAGTGGGCCTCGCAGCAACTCACCGTCGGCCTCGACCTGAAACTGTCCGAGCAGGAGCGGATCGAGTTTCTCACCCGTTTCGTGCTGGACAACAACGAGTTGATCAAGCTGTGGATCGGCGACCTGCTTTCCGGCGCGGACATCCGCCAGTGCTACCCGGCCTGGGACGAGTTCGTGGAGGTGATGGCGACGTCCTACAGCCCACCCGGCGGCGGCAGGCTGGCCGACCCGGAAGTCTACTGCCTCAACATGCTGATCAGCGCCTTCATCGCCCCCGGCGTGTTCCGCAGCAGCGTGGCGCCGCAGGCCGGCGTGGCAGAGATTGCCGCGCGTTTTGCCGCCGAGCACAAACGCAACCTTTTATGAGCGCATGCACATCGTGTTTTGTCGCTAGCCTACCGCTACTCCAACCATTAGAAACCACAGGAGATCAACCATGCGCGCAAGCGAGTATATAGCCGCCGCCGAGAAGGAAACCGGGCTGACCGGCTTCGACTGCGAATCTTTCATCGAGCCCTTCGAGTTCATGCTCAAATGCATTGACGACCGCCCCGAGGCCGAAGGCATCCTCAAGGCCCTGAACAACGAAATCATGCAGTCACTGGGCAACCGCCTGCGGGTCAGCGACTACCTGCGCCAGCACCCGGAAATCGCCGACGCGGAGATCAAGGCGCCGATCATCGTCATGGGTATGCCGCGCACCGGTACCACCGCGATGAGCTACCTGCTCGACTGCGACCCGCGCTGGCGCTCCCTGCTCAACTGGGAGGCGATGGACTCGGTGCCGCCGCCCACCACCGAGACGCTGCGCAGCGATCCGCGCTGTGTCGGCAAGAAACAGATGCAGGAAGCCATCCTGGCGCAGATACCCTTTGCCGTGCCCCACTGGGAGTGGGCCGATGGCCCCACCGAGTGCATTTTCGTCCACGCCCAGGACTTCAAGGCGCTGAGCTGGGAATCCCGGGTCGCCCACCGCGACTACGCCGACTACATGCTGCACTGCGACATGGAGTCCGCCTACGAGTACCAGAAGAAGGTCATGCGGGTGCTGCAGTCACAGGCGCCGGGGCGCTGGGTGCTGAAGATGCCCTCCCACTCCCTGCACTTCACCTGGGCGCTGCGCGCCTTCCCGGATGCGAAATTCATCTGGACCCACCGCAACCCCTACAAGGCTCTGGCCTCACTCGGCAACACCATCTCCACCGCGCACCTGTCGGGTATGGGCAAGGTCGATACGCAGTTCATCCACGACACCTATCCCAAACAGATCGCCGAACACGTGAACCGTCCCATGCGCCTGCGCGCCAGCCTGCCCGAGGACAAGATCCTCGACGTCTACTGCGCCGAGTTCATGCGCGACCCGCTGGCGGGCATGCACAAGGTCTACAGCTGGCTGGGCGAGGACATCGGCCCCGCGGTAGAACAATCGATGCGCGACTGGCTGGCGGGTGACGCCGAACGGCAGTCGGCGCGGCCGGGTTACTCGCTGGAGGATTTCGGCTGGACCCGGGAGGGTCTCGCCCACCATTTCGAGGAGTACCTCGAGCGCTACCCGCAGGCCGCGGACGCGTAATGCAGGAAATCATCGGGCCGCAACAGCGGCCCGATGCCATTCAGGGGGTGTACCAGATCGGCGAGGTATAGGCCCGCTCCTGGATGACGGCGGGCACGTCTGTCGGTAACGGCGTCCCGTAGAAGGCACTGTCGTAGGTAGTCCAGCGCGGCGTCGGAATTTCCAGCACGCGGGTGTAGTAGAACGCGCGCTGGCCCGGGTCGAAATCCGGGTCCCGCCAGACCGCGCCCAGTTGTACGCTGCCCACGCTGTTGCTCCAGGTAGCGGTCCTGGTGTCCACCGTCGAGGCCACCGCCGGTGCTATCTTGCCCTCAACCACCGCGCGCTGGCCAGACAGCGCAACGTCGTAGACCCGCTCCTGTGGCTGGCCACTGTCGTCCAGCCAGCCCTTGACCACCTGGAGCCGCTCCAGGTTGGCGCCGTCAGGGTCCTTGCCCGCGACGATCAGGAACGCGGGTGCACTGCCCGCCGGCGCGTCGTGCAAATCACCACCCATGGGAACGCCCCGCGCATAGCCGTTTGCCGCGAAATCCGGGCTCAGTTCATCGCCGGGCGCAAAAGACCAGCCGCCGAAGAAGCGCACCGCCATGCGCGAACCGGTCGTGGCATAGACCTCGCGCCGCTCCATGGCGGCGAATATCGCCTCGCGGGTATTCTCCCTCGCCCAGACGCCGGTATAGCCCGAGGCGGAAAAATTCGCCTTGGAAATGCCGAAGATATCCCACATCGCCTGCGCCCGTTGCGCGGAGGGCTCGTCGTCACCGAACTTGCCCATGAAATTGTTCTCGCGCACCGCCGGCATCCCGGTGTGGGTATCGCTGCTGCCGATCAATCCGAGTTTGAAGGGATTGGTGCCGAGCTGCCCCGCATGCACCAGCCCCTGCTTCAGCGCGGAGCGGGCGTATTCGTACTGCAGCATTTCCGGCTGTTTGGGCATGTTCTGCAGGTTGCCGAAATCCATGGTCTCGAAATCGGCGTAAGGATCGTCCGGGGACAACAGCGGGTGGGTTTCCGCATCGCCCTTGATCTGGGTCGCCTCGTAAAGGGGCTCCCACCTGGCGCGCGTCCTTGCGTACTCCGGGCTGAAGGGATTGCCATCGGAGTCCGCACTGGCAAACATCCTGCCGTTGGACAGGTTGCCGTTGTGGGGAATTGCCAGCACCTCGCCGCCGGTGCTGTCCTCGTAGCCCTGCAGATACTGCCACAGGTCTTCCGGCCTGGCGCTGTCCGCCATGGTAAAGGGACGGACCCGGGACACGGTCTCCTGGGCGTCGCGGAAAACGACAATCCGGTGCAGGTTGTCGCCCCTGGCCATACCTGTCCATTCGTAACCGATAAAGGCCGTAAACTTGCCGGGCTCATTGAAACGCTCCGCGGCCTCCATGGTCTGGCGCCAGGCATCCGCCATGATTCCGGACTGGTCCAGAGGCGGCACCCCTGCCGGCGGCCGGTACAGCTGGACCAGCAATTTCTGGGCGTTGGCGAAGTTTTCACGCACCTGCCGGAGGATCGACAGCCAGCGCGAACCATCGGGCTGTGACATGATCCGCGGGTCCTCGTTGAATACCGCCGGGTAGACACCGAGGAACTCGGCGTGGTCCGCAACGACGAGGAAGTCCAGCGCCCGGCCCAGCCTGACCGGCTCACCGAGATTGCCGGTGATGGTCTCGCCGCGGGCGAGCCGGTAGGTCTCCTCCGGGCCCACCCGCGAGGTACCGTTGAGGCTCGCATCGAATGACAGCGCCGTGTGCACGTGGGCGTCACCCCAGTAGAGATTGTCGGGGTAGTTGCGCCCGACGTAGGGCGAATAGTCAGCCCTCTCCTCACCGGCGGCCAAGGCCCAGCTACTGGCGGCGGGAATACCCACAACCAGCACAGCGACCAGCGTGCGACCGTGATGAATGAGCTGCTTCATGGCCCTGCGCAGTGCGGTCCTTGTCGGTAATTCTTCGTGTATAGCGCTCATCTCGATCAGCTCTCCACCCGGTTATTCTGGATTATTGATGGGAGCGATCCATTCCCCCGAAGCCCGATGCTAGTCCGGCATTGCCTCGCAGACTTGACCAATCCGGACACCCTGCGGCGCCAGACAAATATAATCGGACATATGTCTTAATGTCCGAAAATATCAAGCAAAATGACAAAGCCTTAATGCAGACTACACTGGCCTGACCAGTTGAGTGAATTTCGATCGGTCGGACCACGACGATAATTAATAAAATGCGGAGTCCACCATGCACAGACACTGTATACCCACTTCTCCAGGCCCTTCATCCCTGAATTGCACACTGGCCGGAATCGGGATGCGCGCGGCGGCGCCGGGATCGAGATCGTAAGCGACGTATTCGTCCAGGGAAATCAGCCCGTCTGCGTTACTGTCATGCAACTGCATGACCGCCGCCTGCATGGGATGCAACTCGGCCAGGGCGACCCTGCCGTCACCATCCCTGTCGAGCGCCTCCCATGCCGGTTGCACCCGCTGCGGATCGGGTTCGAGGGACAGGCCGGGTATGGCAGCGCCCATCAGCAGCAGTGAAGTCATCAGGGATGTTGTTTTTATTATCGTCTCCCGGGAAAGGTTATCGTATTGGGACTGCCAACGGGGGACCTGCATCCATCAACATGGGTGAGCGGCCCCCTGTGGACAGGGTCGGCGGCGCGCTAGCGAGCGGGCGCCGCGATAAGCTGTTGCAGTTGCTCGACCAGGCCTGCCGATGCCGCGGGGCGCGCTGTGTAGTCCGCCTCGATGGGCACGATCGTGATATAGCCCTCTGCATACAGGGTGCTGTCGGAGTTCGCCACGTCCGCCTCCTTGACCAGGCCACCATTGACGCGCGTGGAACTCGCCGTAGCGCCTACCGGCATGTTGACGCAGTCGCCCTCGCAGGCCAGCGAAAGACTGATGCTGCCGCCCAGTTGCCCGATGTAGAGCAGGCGACCCTGGCTGGCGATGCGCTCACCCCTGGGTTCGACCGGGGGATAGTTGATATTCAGGCCCAGGCCGGCAGGCAGCAATGGTGCCTCACCCTTGGCAAAGGCCGGCGCCGCCGCCAGCTTGTCGACCAGGGCGACCACGTAGTCGGCAATTTCGCTGCAGGCTGCGGGAATGTCATTGGGATCCGGAATGACCGCGTCCTCGGGGGATTCGGCTTCCTTGAAGCGGCAGCGCTTGTCGGTGCTGATGGCGATAGCGGGCACGGAATCCCCGAGCATCCGGCCCATGGCGACAATCGCGGCACCCACCGTGCCGGACACCTGGGTGGCCGGGCCGATGTTGGCGCCGTCGTTGATACCGGAGATCAACAGGTCCGGCGCGCCCTTGCCCCGCTGGCCGGCGATATCCAGCGCAATCATGCCGGAGGTCGCCGGTTCCGCACTGCCCTTCTCCGTGGCCACCGAATAGATACCCTCGCCGTGCTTTTTGATCACCAGCGGGTCCATGTTGATCGAGGCACTGCTGCCGCTTTCGCCACTGTAGGGACCGGCCAGCGTCACCGTGTGCCCGGCCTTGCCCAGTGCATTGAACAGCGCATGGATGCCGTAGGTCGACCAGCCATCGTCGTTGGTCAGGGCGATGTTCAGGCCGGGGGAGGCGTTACTGGCCACACTGGCCAGTGATCCCAGTAATACCGTCAGGGGTGCAATTTTTTTCATCGATTTTTCTCGGTTGGTAGTAAAACAACCGGGCATCTGGTGCGCCCGGCACTTGCAAATGTCATTGCTCCCACGGCCGTTCGGCGCCGAACAACCTGCGCAATTCCTTTTTAGCCAGTTTACCGGAAGGCAGGCGCGGCAACTCACGAACGAACTGGTAGCTGCGCGGACAGGTAACCGCGGAAATTCGCTCCCGGCACCAGCTGTCGAGGCTCTCCCGCATTCCCTCGCCAGCGTCGTCCCAGTCGCGCGGTTGAACGATGGCTTTGACCTCCTCGCCGTATTCGGGGTTGGGGATGCCGATAACCGCAACGTCGATCACGCCGGGATGCAGGATCAAGGCGTCCTCGATCATCTGCGGGTAGATATTCACGCCACCGGAAATGATCATGAAATCCTTGCGGTCGGTGAGGAACAGGTAACCCTCGGCATCGACGTGGCCGATATCGCCGACGGTAAACCACTGGGAATGCTGCGGGTGCCGGGCGGCGTCGGTTTTGGCGGCGTCGTTGAGGTAATCGAAACCTCTGCCGGCCGCCACTTCGAAGTACACCAGGCCGTCCTCCCCCACCGCCAGCTCGGCTCCGCTTTCATCGCAGATGTGAATGGTTCCCTGGATCGACTTGCCCACCGAACCCGGTTTGCGCAGCCATTCCTCGGCGCGGATGTAGGTGGAACCGATGTTCTCGGTGGCACCGTAATACTCGTCGATGATCGGCCCCCACCAGTCGATCATCTGCTGCTTGATCCCCACCGGACAGGGCGCGGCCGCATGCAGGACAAATTTCAGCGAAGAGAGGTCTGCCGCGTCGCGTTCCGCCTGCGGCAGCGCCAGCAGGCGCACGAACATGGTGGGCACGAACTGGGCGGCGACCACCCCATACCTGCCGATGGCCTGCAGCGCGGCCGAGGCATCGAACTTGCGCAGGGTCACGAAGGTGCCCCCCAGTCGATGGGTGACCAGCATGTTCGCCAGCGGTGCGCCGTGATAGACCGGCCCGGCGTTGAAGGTCACCAGCGGGTCGAAGTGCTGGTACAGCCCGGTGCCGCTGTCCGAGGGCGACAGTTCGTCGATCGGCCCGGGCTGGAACTTGTGCATGATGCCCTTGGGCCTGCCGGTGCTGCCGCTCGAATAAAGGAAGTGATAGCCGGCGATTTCATCGGCCACCGGCTTACAGGGCATCGCAGCCGCGGCCTCCCAGAGGACCTCTGATCCGTGCAGGTTGCCCGCCCCCACCGAGAATACCTGTTCCACCCGCGGGATCAGCTCCGCCCTCCCGGCAGCCAGTGCCAGCGGGGTATCCCCCACCTCGGCACAGCTGATAAACAGGCGCGCGCCGCTGTCATTGATGATATAGGCGGCCTCCTCCGGTTTCAGGTGGGACGACAGCAGGGCCATGAACAGGCCCGAACGCTGCGCAGCCCAGTAGACCCGGGGGAAATCCAGGCTGTTCCTGAGCATCACCGCAATCCGGTCGCCCGGGCGCAGGCCGTGGTACCGGAACAGCTGCGCCAGACGGTTGGAGTCCTCGTCCAGCTCGCGGTAGCTCAGCACTTCACCGGTATCGGCAATCACGAAGGCCGCGCGATCGGGGTGGCTGAGGGCATGCTTGCAGGGGTGCATACAGGGCTTCTCCCGGTTTACAGGCGGCCGGAGGCCAGCACGGCATTCAGCAGCTTGCCGGCATTCATTTCCGCGGCCGCCTTGAATTCGTAAAACTCATTGGGGTTGTCGTTGCCGACCACATCGCTGATCGCGCGGATCTGGGCGCAGGAGGCGCGGTTGGCCCAGCAGACCTGGGCGATGGCTGCGCTCTCCATGTCCACCGAGGCGCTGCCCCAGGTGTCTCGAATGAACGCGGCCAGGTCGGCGTCGTCGTTGAAGGCCATGCCCGAGGTACCGACACTGCCGACCAGCACCTTCGCGGAGGCGCCCTCTGCGTTGACCAGTCCCAGCCCTTCGGCGCTGTCGCCGACCAGGGCGACCAGGTCCGCGTCCATCAGGTAGAAATCCTGCTCGACCGGTTGCGTCTCGCCCTCGCGCAGGGTGCGCATGGCGTAGGGAAAGAAACCGCCGTAGTGCACCGCGGAAATACGCGCCCGCATGAAGGGTGGAATCCGGTAGCCTTCACTGGTGCCGGCGTCCCGACTGAAGCGCCCGCCGTATTCGTAGTAGTGCCACTTGAGCGGCACGCTGAGATCGCCTTTATGCAGGCTCGGGTCGAGCCCCCCCGCCACGCCGGAAAACAGCAGGTGGCGGATCGGGTAGTGATCGAAGGCAAGCTGCGTAGTCATCGCCGCGTTGGTGAGGCCGATCCCGGTCTTGAACACCACGATGTCCTGCCCGTGCACCCGGCCGATATGGAACTCCACGCCGTTGTGGGTCTCGACGCGGTCGATAACCTCGCCGTCGAGGCCGGCGAGGATATTGTCAAACTCGCCCTGGTAGGCCGCGACCAGGGCGATGTAGTGCGGCTCCCCGCCCTGCTCCAGCGCCGCACAGGCGAGTAGCTGGCTCAGCAGCAGGACCATTACAATGTGCTTCAAATATCGCATTCATGCGCTCCCGTGGTTGATATCGTGCTTTGGCAAACAGGATGCGGAGCCGGCCTCAGCCCCTTTGCCCGCCGTCGACGCGCAGGATAGCACCTGTGGTGAAGGAAGACGCGCTGCTGGCGAGCATTAGTACAGCGGGAATGATTTCCAGCGGCTGTCCGGGACGTTGCGCCGCATTGTTGAAGCCGGCTATGACCTCCTCGGTCCAGTCCTCGTGGGCGCCGGTCATGAACGGACCCGCGGAGATCGCGTTGACGCGCACCGCGGGCGCAAACTCCCGGGCGAGGGACACCGTCATGGCGTTGAGGGCGGCCTTGGCGCCGCCATAGGGCACCGCCCCGGGCAGCGCCATCAGCGCCCCGGTGGAACTGATGTTGATGATACTGCCGCCCCCATCCTCGCGCATGCGCTGGCCCACCAGGCTCGCCAGGCGAAACGGGCCCTTGAAATTGAGGTTCATCACCGCGTCGAACAGCTTCTCGCTGACCTCGGCACTGGGACAGGCCGGTGACATACCGGCATTGTTGATGAGAATGTCCAGCCGACCGAAGGCCGCGTAGACGGCCTCGACCAGCGCGTCGCACTGCTCCCAGCGGCCGAGGTGGGCGGCGACAGCCAGTGCCCTTACGCCGGACTGCCGCGCTTCTTCTGCCACGGCCTCGCAGTTTTCCAGCTTGCGGCTGGCGATAACCACATCGGCACCGCGCGCGGCCAGCGCCAGCACCATTTCCCGGCCAAGGCCCCGGGACCCACCGGTCACCAGCGCCACCTTGCCCGTGAAATCCAGCAGGGGGTCCATCGTCAATCCTCCAGCATGTGCGCCCATTTCTGCTTCGCCTGCTCCAGCCGTGTCGGGATGTGGTCCGTGGGAAACAGGCCCTCCGCGGGCTTCGCCTGTTTCAGCAGCGCTTTGGCCACCTGCACCTGGTGTACCTCGGTGGGACCATCCGCCACGGCCAGGGTGGGGGCCCCCGCCCACAACTTGGCCAGCGGCGTCTCCAGGGAGACACCGAGTGAGCCGTGCAAGTGTACCGCGCGTTTGGCCACCTCGTAGAACACCTTGCCCAACTGGATCTTGCACATGCCGATGTGCGTGCGGGCCGCGCCGTGCGGCTGGGTATCGATCATCCAGGCGGTTTTCAGCACCAGCAGGCGGAACTGCTCCAACTCCACCGCGGAATCCGCGATCATGCCCTGGACGAACTGGTGGTCCGCCAGCCGCTTGCCTTTGGTCTGCCGCGACAGCGCGCGTTCCAGCATCATGTCCAGTGCACGCTGCAGCAACCCCACGGTGCGCATGCAGTGGTGGATGCGCCCGCCGCCGAGCCGCGCCTGGGCCACCCGGAAGGCGCCCCCCGGCTCGCCGAGCATGGCGTCCGCCGGCACACGCACCTTGTCATAGCGAATGAACGCGTGAATACCGTCATCGATCGACGCATCCGCCGAGTCGGACATGATCTTGGTATTGCGTATGATCTCGATACCTGGCGTACTGGCGTCCACCAGGAACATCGACATGCGTTCATGGGGCTGGTTCTCCGGGTTGGTTACCGCCATCACGATCAGGAACTCGGCGTAGCGGGCATTGGAGGAGAACCACTTGTAGCCGTCGAGCACCCACTCGTCGCCCTCCCGCCAGGCCTTGCACTCGAACTCCAGCGGGTCCGCCCCGGCCTGGGGCTCGGTCATCGAAAAGCAGGAGACGATATCCCCCGCCATCAGCGGGTCGAGGTAGCGCCGCTTCTGCTCCTCGGTACCGAACATGGCAAGAATCTCCGCGTTGCCGGTATCCGGCGCCTGGGTGCCGAAGATGGTTGGCGCCCAGTTGGAGCGGCCGATAATCTCGTTCATCAGCGCCAGCTTCAACTGGCCGTAACCCGGACCACCGAGGTCCGGTCCGAGATGGCAAGCCCACAGGCCCTGCTCCCTGACCCTGTCCTGCAAGGGCCGTACGATACGGCGCGCCCTGCTGTTCTTCACGTCGTACATGTCGGCCGCGCTGGGAAACAGCAGGTCGACCAGCTCGCACTCCTCGCGCACGAAGGTGTACATCCAGTCGAGTTTTTCCTGGAACTCGGGTTCGACGCTGAAATCGATCATTGGGGTTACCTCGTAAATTTATGTTATTGGTTTGGCAGTGGTTCGCCGCACTCCGGATTACCGAACGAGGTCATTGCCAAACCTTGATGCCGCACCGGGCGCGCATACAGCGGTATTCCGTTTGCAGAAACCGTGAGGCGACAGGACGTCGCCGACCGAGCCTGCACACGGACGTGCGCTTTTTGGCGTGTTTCTGCAAACGGAATACCGCTGTAGGCGCTGAATGACGCTCGAAACAACAATCAGCAACAACGCCGAATATGCTCCGCCGCAGAGGAAAAACACTCCGCGACAATATCCGCGAACCAGTCACCGACCTTCGAGTCGATCTTGCCAATCGCCGCCTGCGCCACCTTGTACTCCATGATGCAGCCCGCCTTGAAACGCGCTAGTACCAGGTAGTAATCCAGGTGGCTGACATCGCGCCCGGTGCCCGCCGCATAGTAGCGGGCGAGTTCCTGCCGGGTGGGCCAGTTGCTGGTATCGTGCAGGGATGTCGGTGCCACGTCCGGCATGCGCTCATCGCGCAGGCCGCTGAAAAACCCGCCGATGTCCACCATCGGGTCGCCAATGGTGGACAGCTCCCAGTCGATCAGCGCATTGAGCTTCGCTGGCGGCTCGTGGGCGAACAGCATGTTCGGCGTACCGAGGTCGCTGTGGATGATGCCGGGTTTCTGTGCCGGGGGAATGTGCTCGCGCAGCCACTGCTCGACCAGTTCATAGCCGGGTAACTTGCGCCCCGGATAGCCGTATTTTTCCTTGTAGGACGCCAGCTGGCCGGACCAGCGGTCCACCTGCCGTTCGAGGAAGTTGTCCGGCTTGCCGAAGCCCTCCAGCCCCACCGCCAGGTAATCCACGTTGGCCAGTGCGGTGAGCGCATCCACGACCGCATAGGGAATACGGTATTCCCAGGGCATCGCGTCGAAGGGTGCCGGGTGCACCACTTTCTGGTTGATCACCTGCCCGGACCAGCCCTCGACCTTCTCCATCACGTAGAACGGCGCGCCGACGACCGTTTCGTCCTCGCAGCTGGCATAGCAGTGCGGATGGGGCACGTCCGTGCCGGCCAGCGCCTTCAGTACCCGCGCCTCGCGCAGCACGGTGCGTTCGCTGCCCGGCGGGGGCACCTTCGGCGGACGCCGCATCACCATGCTGCCGGCGCCCCGGTCCAGGTTGATGACCACGTTGGAATAACCGCCGTGGATCAACTCGACCTGGAGCGGGCCGTCGCCCAGTTGCGGCAGGTTGTCGTCGAGCCAGCGGCTCAGCCGGGGAACATCTACCAGTTCTTCCAGCTTGTGTTGCAGTCCCATGTCGCTACCACCTTGTCGTTATCGTTGTGGGCTGGCGCGAGCCATCCTGCTTCAAATCGATCAATCAAAGCTGTCATTACTGCCGGAGTCTCGGTGCCGGTTCAGACGGGGTGCCACAGGGGGGCACCGCGCTCTTCCCGCAGGGATACGATCTCCCTGCCATCGATATCGGTGACGCCGTATTCCCGGGCGAGTTCGGCATTGATGAAGGTGCCACCGCTGCGGGCCATGAGCGCAGGATCGGCGGCCAGCGCGGCGATCACCCGGCCGGGGAATTCCGGCGAACTGCCGGCGGCGCTGTTGAGTTGCGCCGCCATACCCGGCACCGCCTCGAGGTTTTTCACCGCCCGCTCGGTGTAGGTAAAGCCCTGCCATAGCGATACGGAGGCAACGCCGTGGGGTTTCAGTTCAATGGCCATGTCCCGCGCCATGCGGTCGGTGGCGGTCTTGGTGGTACCGAAGATCACATCGTAGGTGTAGGTCACGCCCACATAACCGGAGAGCGCCACGATCAGGCCGCTGTTCTGCCGGACCATCAGCTTCGCCGCGTGGTGCGCAGCGACGTACGCCGCGCGCACGCCGGTATCGAAGATGGCCCAGTTGTCCAGGGACTTTTCCCAGAAGCCCTTGCGCTCGGTCATCTCGTCGGGGATCGCCATGGCGTTGTTGACCAGGATATCCAGCCGGCCCTGTTCTTTTTCGATACGATCGAACAGTGCTGCCAGCTGCCCATCAGAGGTGATATCCAGTTGCACCGCGATGGCGCGGCCACCGCGCGCAGCCACGGCGGCGACAGTTTCTTCCAGGGATCCGGGCAGCGCCTGGCCATCGGTCGCCAGGGTACGCCCGGTGACATAGACCGTGGCGCCCTGCTCCCCGAGCGCCAGCGCGATGCCCTTGCCGATGCCGCGGCTGGCACCGGTAATCACCGCAACTTTTCCGGCCAGGGCAGTCATGGTTCGGCCACCTCCTTCAGGGGATGCATTTGTTGCGCAGGTTTTCCAGCGGGCGCCGATAGGAAATGTCCTCCGGGCTGCGCGCGGCAACGCCGTTGATGGCGATGTCGGCAATGTCCGCGAACGGAATTTCCATGCTCGGTGCTGTTCCCGACCACTCGATGACATTGGTGCGCACGGCGATGCGCCAGGCACCGTCGCGACGCGCCAGGCGATCGACATAGCGCCCGCCAGCCAGCCAGTTGCTGTTATCGCGATTGCGGCCGACAAACAGGTAGTACGTCTCGCTGTGGGCGTTGTCGCCGTCCAGGTCGATGCTGACATTCAGCAGGCTGTGCTGGGTCGCGAACTGCCCGGCCTCGTGCATCGGCACCGCCCAGTCGTAGCAGTCTGCGGGGCTGCCGACGAAGGGCCCCGCGGCGATGGTTGCATCCGGGTGGAAGGCGGAGAGGAACAGCGCGCGATCGAAGCGATCCATGCCCCGGCTGAAGCGCATCAGGCACTCGTGGATGTCCTGCTTGTCCAGCAGCTCCTGCAAGCGGTCGAGGGGATTCTCAGCCATTGGCGGCCTCCCCGATGGGCTGCCAGATCGGTGCGCCGCGGGACTCCCGCAGCGAGGGGATCTCCCGGCCGTCGATATCGGTCACGCCGTACACCCGGGCCATTTCAGCGGTGATAAAGGTGCCGCCGGAATGCCGCATGACCTCGGGGTCCGCCGCCAGCGCCGCGATCACCCGGCCCGGGTGTTCCGGGCTGCAGGCGTCCTGGGGACGCGTCGCATCGCGCCCTGAAAGACCGGGAATACTGGCCAGGTTGCGCTCCGCGCGCTCGGTCAGGGTCAGGCCCTGCCACAGCGACAGCGAGCACACATGGTGCGGCGCGAGTTCCACCGCCATATCCCGGGCCATGCGGTCGACAGCGGACTTGCAGGTGCCGAAGATCGTGCCATAGGTGTAGCTGACACCGGTATAACCGGAGATCGCCACGATCAGGCCGGAACCCTGTGGCACCATCAGTTTCGCGGCGTGCCAGGCGGCGACGAAATTGGAGCGCACGCCGACATCGAACATCTGTAGGTTGGACAGCGGTTTTTCCCAGAAGCCACCGGGATCGGTGAGATCCTCCGGCAATGCGAAGGCATTGTTGACCAGGATGTCCAGCCGACCGGCTTCGCGTTTCACCTGTTCAAACAGGGCGGCGACCTGGTTGTCATCGCTGTGGTCCACCGCGACGGCGATACCGCGACCGCCGCGTTTCCGGCACTGGACGGCGGTTTCGCCCACCGTGCCGGGCAGTTCGTAGCTGTCGGGATGGAGCGTCCTGCCGGAGACATACACCGTGGCGCCCTGTTCCGCGAGCGCCAGGGCTATGCCCTTGCCGATGCCGCGGCTGGCGCCGGTGACGACAGCGACCTTGCCTGTCAGAGCCCCCATGGTTGTACCTCTCGAATCAGTCGTTATTGTTGTGCGCACATTGCCCAGGGGCAAGCGAAGCGCCCTGCGTGCTGCCGATCCAGTGTAGACCTTTACGCCCCATGATGGGGGCCGGGCTGGGATCAGGCGCTCCACACGCAGTGTGTACGGTAACGCAGACTACCTGCCGGGCAACCCGCGCGCTTGACTAATTCGGACAGGAATGATTTCTTGGCACTACCAGTGCAGAACGATAACAGTCATGGCGAACGCACAGAAAACGCCGCCGGCGGAAGATTTCGATACCGTCCACGCGACCCTGCTCAGTGATTACCCAGAACTCGTTCGCTCGCTGGGCGGCGACCCCCGGGCACTGATGTCCCGGGCGGGACTGCAGTGCCGCCCCGACGCGGCGAAGCGCCTGGAACCCACCTACCGCCAGCTCGCCGGCCTGCTGGAACTGTCGGCAAGGGAACTGGCCTGCCCGGACTTCGGCATGCGCCTGGCACAGCTGCAACACCTGGTCGAGGACGCCAGCCCCATAGGCAGGGTCATGCGCACCGCGGCCACTTTCGGCGACGCGCTGAATTTCGTCATAACCCACAACTACGCCCACAGCCTGGCCTCGCGGATATGGCTGCACCGGCTGGCCCCCGGCACAGTATTTGTCGGGCATGACCTGCTGATGGAAAGTATGGCGAGCCGTACCCAGGCGATCGAACAATTGCTGCTGGTCGGACACCTCAACGCCGTCGCCCTGACCAGCGGCCGCGCCCGGGTGCGGCAGGTCTATTTCCGGCACCAGCCGATCTCCGACCCGCGCAGCTACCAGCGCTACTTCGGCTGCGAGGTCCGCTTCGGCCAGAACGCCGATGGCGTCGCCTACTTCGATACTGACCTGGCGCAACCGATCACCCACCCGGATCGCCAGGCGCACGAAGCGCTGGTGGCGAAAATCGAACAGCACTTTACCCTGCGCCGGCCGCCGATCCACGCCGAGGTGCGCGGGGCCATCATGCGCCTGCTGGGTACCGGGCTGTGCGACAACCAGCGTGTCGCGGAGGACCTGCACCTGAACCTGCGCACCCTGCATCGGCGCCTGCGCGCCGAGGGCACCACCTTCCAGAAAGTGAAGGACGAGGTGCGTCGCGACATACTGCTCTACTGCCTGGAGCAGACCAGCCTGCCGTTTTCACGCATTTCGGAGCAGCTGGGCTTCTCCGAACAGGCGGTGATGACGCGCAAGTGCCGCATGTGGTTTGCGGCCTCGCCGACCCAGATCAGGCAATCCGGGCAGCACTGAGTCCGCGTTTCCCGGACCGGACACTGGCCGGGTTTGTTCACGGGACTACCACTGATCCAGCCTGCATGCGGTACCCACTCCGCGTGACCAGTCCATGTCCCGCTGGGCCGCAGCACTGGCAAACTCGTCCCGGACCTTCTAGGATAGCTGGCCTCGCTTCGCACGATTAAAAAAACTATTACGAGAGACCAGACAATGGCCATCGATCCAACCCATCCCGTACCGCCCCAGTTTCCCCGCATAGCTGGCAGGGACAACGTTCCCGACCATGTGGACCCCAACCTGATTTACGACGTGGGTATTCCCTGGTCGCCCAAATTCCTCGCCGCACCCCACGACTACATGGCGCAACTGCACGAGACCATGCCGCCGGTTTTCTACAACGTGAGCGACTACGGCAACCAGTGGAACCTGATCCGCCACGAAGACGCCTTCTTCATGCTGCGCCACCACGAGATTTTTTCCAATGAAGGCGCCACACCGTTTCCCCGGGACCCCGCGGATTACTACTACTTCATCCCCATCGAAATCGACCCGCCGGATCACCGAAAGTACCGCGCGATCCTCGATCCGACATTTTCTCCCAAGGGGGTCAAGGCACTGGAGGACAACATCCGCCAGCTGGCCAACGACCTGATCGACGAATTCATCGACGCGGGCGAATGCGAATACACCACGGCCTTTGGCCGCCCGCTGCCGGTCTCCGTGTTTCTCGACCTGATGGGTCTGCCGCAGGAAAAGCGCGACACCTTCGTCGAGTGGGCGATGGACCTGCTGCACTCCAACAATCCGCAGGTCATGGGCCAGGCAATGATCTCGATCACCGGCTACCTGAAGCAGGAGATCGAGGAAAAAACCCGCAACCCCGATGGCAAGGTGATCAGCCAGATCATCCACACCCAGGTGGACGGCCGGGCCATGACCCCGCCGGAGATTTTCGGCTTCGTGGTGTTCCTGTTTATCGGCGGTCTCGACACCGTATTCGCCACCCTCAACCTGATCTGGCTGTGGATGGCGGAACATCCCGAGCGGGTGAAGGAAATGATCGCCCACCCGGAGCAGATCGACGCCCAGGTGGAAGAACTACTGCGGGTGTGGTCGGTGACCTTCTCCGGCCGCATGCTCAAGGAGGACTACGAATTCCGCGGCGTGAAGATGAAAAAAGGCGACCGCATCACCTCGGTACTGCCCGCCTGCAACTACGACCCGGAGGTCTTCCCCAACCCCCAGGAAGTGGACTTCAGCCGTCGCCGCAAGCCAATTCTCGCCTTTGCCGGCGGCCCCCACAGCTGCATGGGTGCCCACCTCGCGCGGCTGGAAGTCAAGGTCGCCCTGCAGGAGTGGCTGCGCCGTATTCCGGAGTTCGAGCTCAAGCCGGATACCCGGATCGAGTACCGCCCGGGCGGTGTCATCGGGCCGGAGCATGTCCCGCTGCAGTGGCAGACCGGTAACTGAATCCGGGGGGATACGA
This sequence comes from Haliea sp. E17, assembly GCF_048323675.1. Lineage (NCBI taxonomy): Bacteria > Pseudomonadati > Pseudomonadota > Gammaproteobacteria > Cellvibrionales > Halieaceae > Haliea > Haliea sp. E17. The sequence continues at coordinate 271,909 of NZ_JBLWFK010000002.1, read as the reverse complement.
CACATGGGCAACGCTACAGAATCGCGGGTGGCGGTAATCACCGGCGCCAGTTCCGGCATCGGCCGAGAAGCCGCCAAGGCACTCGCGCGCGATGGCTGGCGGGTATTCGCCATCGGCCGCAATCCCAAACGCTGCGCACAGGCGGAGGCAGAGATCAGCGCTGCGGCCGCAGATGCCGGCAGGGTCACCATGATCTGCGCGGACCTCGCGCTGCTGGCGGAAACCGCCAGGGCCGCGGAACAGATTCTCGCCAGTACCGACCGGGTGGACGCCCTGCTCAACAATGCCGGCGGCGTTACCGCGGAACGACACATTACCGCGGAAGGCAATGAAAACACGTTTGCCAGCAACCACCTGGGTCACTTCCTGCTGACGCAGAAGTTGTTGCCGCTGTTGCGCAACTCCGCCGCCCAGACAGCACCGGGCACCACACGGGTGGTCAGCGTATCTTCCACCGGCCACGAACATACCGAAGGGCTGGACTGGGACGACCTGCAGACCATGCGTGAATTTGTCTCCGGTGTGGCCTACTGCCGCGCCAAGCTGGCGAACATCCTGTTCACGCGGGAACTGGCCAGGCGACACGGGCCCGAGGGCATTACTGCGCTGGTCATGCACCCGGGCGTGGTACACAGCAATTTCGCCAGCCATGCGGAACCGGGCATGCAGGAATACATGAAAACCCTGGACGGCGAGACCCCCGAGGTCGCGGCCGACACGCTGATCTGGCTGGCCAGTGCCGCGGAACCCGGCACCCGTGCTGGCGAATATTTCTACCTGCGGGAAAGCATTCCCACCAGCGCCGCAGCCCAGGATGCTGCGGCGGCGGAAAAATTGTGGGAAGAGAGCGAGAAACTGGTCGCGGGTTGGTAGTCCCTGCGCTGATATTTCCGGCGGGCATAAAAAAGGCGGTGCTTGCGCACCGCCCGAATCAACCGCAACTGGACCTGTTGGGATTTGAGTACAGCGCCGCTCAGTCGCGCGCCAGAACCAGTTTGCCATCGCGCACGGGAATGGTCGCTCCTGGATCGTAATCCATCTGTACCTTGCCGGTTTCGCCATTGAGTTCGTAGGTTACGTTGTAGGCCACAGTCCGCTCGCTGACATCCTGGACCGTGTTGCAACGGCGTTCGGTGGTCTGGTAGGTGTCGCCGGCCTGCATGTTCTCCTGCACCTTGTTGCCGGTGTAGCCGCCGACGACCGCACCGGCCACCTTGGCGCCCGTGTTCTTGCCACCGCCGCCAAGCGCATCACCCGCCAGTGCTCCGCCCACGGCGCCGATCAGCGTACCGGCGATGCGGTGCTGGTCCTGCACCGGCTTCTGGCGGGTGACGACAACATTCTCGCACTCTTCACGGGGATTCGATATGCGTTCAGTGACCGGCGCTACCGACACAACATCAGCGTAGTCCGGCCCGGATACCATACGGTATCCGGCGATACTCCCAGCCGCAGTGGCGACTGCGACGCCGAGGACGGTTCCGGTGAGCATGGACTTGTTCATAGTGATTCTCCATTCATCTTTGTAGTGTGGTTTGCGTGGATTTCCGTCCCCCGCAAGCACCTTTCCAGTTGTGCAATTCCCGGGAAAACGGAACATTCTGCCACTATGACCCCATTGACGCCGGTGAAATCCGCGCATTTTTACCACTATTCATCGGGAATAAGCCGGCCCCGCAATCGTTCCCTCGATTGTTCAAAAAATGGCCAAATCGTGATTTTCTGCTACGCTGAAGAGCGACATACGTCTTTGCCCGCCGCACCGTGGGCCCTCTCGAGGTGTCAGAAAGGGGCCTTTAAACGCCGCGGGCAGAGGGCTACAGCATGGCTGGCAACTGGTCGTCCTACACTGCGTACCCGGGGGCGGACCCTCCCCCCTTTGCACCTCCGCCCCTGGAAAACAGATTGCTCTGTTTCTGCGCCGGTGGGTCTTTCGAAAACAGTCTCACCGAGGCCCTGCGCAAGGGTGGCTGGGAACTGTATACCGCCGAATCCGCTGAACAGGCCGAATCACTCGGTGCGCAACTGGGCATACCCGTTGGCCTGCTGTTTCTCGAAGGTGAAATGAGCGAAGCGGCGATCCAGGCCACCTACGCCGTGGTAAACAGCTGTGCGGATACCTTGTGGCTGGCCCTGCTTAGCGACCGCCAGCGGATGAGCGATGAAGTCTGCAACCTGGTGGCCACCTGCTGTAACGATTTCTTCACGCCACCCTACGACATACGGCGCATGGTCGAGACCATCGGCCACAGCGCGGGCCTGTCCCGGATACGCCACCGCAGCTTCACTTATCGCGGGCGCCCGAGCACATTTCACGGCATGGTCGGGCAAAGCCAGCCGATGCGGCGGCTCTACCGGCTCCTGAGCAAGGTGGCGCGTTCCGACGCGCCGGTCCTGTTGCGGGGGGAAACCGGAAGCGGCAAGGAGATGGCGGCACACGCCATTCACCGGATGTCCGAGCGCGCCGCGGGCCCCTTTGTCGCGGTGAATTGTGCGGCGCTCACACCGGCACAGCTGCAGTCAGAACTGTTTGGCGACCGGCGCAAGCCATCGACTGACACGGATCGCACTGCCGCCAGCCTGATCGAAGCGGCGCAAGGCGGCGTCCTGTTTCTCGACGAAGTCGGCTACCTGCCAGCTGAACAGCAGGCCCGGCTGTTGCGCCTGCTGGATGACAACGATGCGGAATTCGTGGGCGACAGGCTGCACGGCGCGCCGGACCTGCGCATCATAGCGTCGACCCATGAGGACCTGCTGGCGGCAATCAGCGAGGGCCGCTTTCGCGAAGACCTCTACTACCACCTGTGCGTGCTGAAAGTCGACATTCCCGCCCTGCGCGAGCGCGGTGACGATGTCGAACTGCTGGCGCACTACCTGTTGTTCCGTCACCGGGAGGACAGTGAATTCCAGCTGGTCAGGGGATTTGACTGGCAGGCTCTGGCCGCAATGCACTCCTACCCCTGGCCGGGCAACGTCCGCGAGCTGTTAAGCCGGGTGCGCAGTGCACTGGTACGGACCGATCACAACCTGCTGTCCGTCCAGGACCTGGGGCTGGCCAGGCCGGGGGCCTCCCCGGCCAATGCTGCCACCCTGGAGTTCAGCCGCGCGGAAAGTGACCGCCGCTGTATTGAACACGCGCTGGCCCACAATGCCAACAATATGTCGCGGGCGGCCCGGGACCTGGGTGTATCGCGCACCACACTCTACCGCCTGATGGATAAACTGGATATCGCTCCGCGGAAACTTTCACACTGAACCTGGCGGAGCGTCCCCCGACGGGGTGTGTGGTGTAGCCGCAGCAAGGCGGATTACGCGCCGAGGATTTCCAGTTCCTCGATCATCAATTGCACACTCTGGCGCCCGCGATACTCGTTGACGTCGAGGCGATAAGCGACGCGCACCCGGTCAGCGTCCTGGTCCGGCCAGATGCCGGTGTCGACATTGAAGGCAATGGCGTCGATGATGCGTGAGTCGCCGGGCAGGCCGAGCACCAGTTTCAGGTGTTTTTCCCCGACGATACGCTGGCTGACGATGCTGAACTCCCCGTCGAACAGGGGTTCCGGGAAATGCTGGCCCCAGGGGCCGGCATAGCGCAGTTCACTTGCCGTTTCCAGGCTGAAGGCTTCCGCGGGCAGGTCGCCATCGGACTCCAGCACTGCCTGCAGGTGCACGTCCTCCGCGTGCCGCTCGACCTCATCGAGGAAGGCTGCGGCAAACTGCGGGTAAGCCTCCCGTGCGAGGGATAGCCCGGCGGCCATCGCGTGGCCGCCGAACTTCTGGATCAGGCCCGGGTGCCGGGTGGCGACCGCATCGAGTACGTCGCGGATATGGATACCGGGAATCGAGCGCGCCGAGCCCTTGATCGCCCCGCTATCGCCATCGGCGAACACGATGGTCGGACGGTGCAGCCGATCCTTGATCCGCGAGGCGAGAATACCGATCACGCCCTGGTGCCAGTCGGCCTCGTAGAGGGTGATCGCTACCGGTGCAGCCTCCGCCGCGAGATCGATATCCGCCAGCAGCTTGAGCGCCTGCGCCTGCATATCCTGCTCGATGTCGCGCCGGTCCCGGTTGATCTGGTGCAGTTGCGCGGCGAGCTCGCGAGCGCGGGCAGTGTCGCTGGCCAGCAGGCATTCAATGCCCACGGACATGTCGTCCAGCCGGCCCGCCGCGTTGACCCGGGGTCCCACCGCAAAACCGAGATCGGAGGCCACGGTACTGCGATAGTTGCGCCCGGCCACTTCCAGCAAGGCGGCGATGCCCGGGCGTGCCCTGCCCGCACGGATTCGCTGCAGGCCGGCATCGACCAGGATCCGGTTGTTGTGGTCCAGGGGTACCACATCGGCCACTGTACCGAGCGCGACGAGGTCGGTGAGTTCGCCCAGGTTGGGCTGGCTGCGACTGTCGAACACCCCGCGCTGGCGCAGTTCCGCGCGCAGGGCCAGCATCAGGTAGAAGATCACGCCGACGCCGGCCAGCACCTTGCTCGGAAAGCCGCAGCCCGGCTGGTTGGGGTTGACGATGACATCGGCGTCCGGCAGCTCCGCACCGGCCAGGTGATGATCGGTAATCAGGGTGGCGATACCCGCCTGTCGGGCCGCGGCCACGCCCTCGATACTGGAAATCCCGTTATCCACCGTGAGCAGCAGGTCCGGCCGCTCCCCGCGCAGGGCGAGCGCCACGATCTCCGGGGTCAGCCCGTAACCGTACTCGAAGCGGTTGGGCACGAGATAGCTGACCCGCTCCGCGCCCATCAGGCGCAGCGCGTGCAGGGCCAACGCGGTGCTGGTGGCGCCGTCGGCGTCGTAGTCGCCGACGATCAGGATGTGTTGCCCCGCGGCAATCGTATCCGCCAGCAATTGCGCGCCGCGCTCCACGCCCAGCAGGGCCGAGGGCGGCAACAGGTGGCGGAAGTCGAGTTCCAGCTGGTCCGGGGATTCAACTCCCCTGCCGGCATAGACCCGCGCCAGCAGGGGAGAAAGATTCGCCTGCGCCAGGGCCGCGGATGCTGCGGCCTGGCGCCGGCGAATCAGTTTCGGCATCGACAGCTACAGGCTCAGGCGCGAATGTTGCTCGCCATGAAGGACTGCACGGCGGCGAGATCGTTGGGCAGGACCGAACAGCGCTCGGGGCGCTCGAACAGGTCGCGCAAATGCAGCGGCAGGCCAACCTCCTCGTTGAGCCCGGCGCCTTTCACCGCGTCCGGGAATTTCGCCGGGTGGGCGGTCGCCAGGGTTACCACGGGAATGTCCGCCGCGATACCCGCGGTCATCGCCGCACGCACGCCAATCGCGCTGTGCGGGTCGAGCAGGTACTCGCAGTTTTCCCAGGTCGCGGCGATCTGCGCGCAGGTCTGCTCGTCGTCCACGCAGGCGCTGGAGAACAGGCTGCGGGCGCGGGCCATGGCAGTTTCGGAGAAGGCGATCTCGCCCTCGTCGAAGCGCGCCAGCAGGTCGGCAATCGCCGCGCCGTCGCGGTCGTAGAGGTCGAACAGCAGGCGCTCGAAGTTGGACGACACGGTGATGTCCATGCTCGGCGACAGCGTGTGTTGCAGCGGCTGGCGGCGCATGCTGCTGGTGGTCAGCACCCGGTGCAGCACGTCGTTGCGATTGGTGGCAATCACCAGGCGCTCGACCGGCAGACCCATGTTGTGGGCCAGGTAACCGGCAAAAATGTCGCCGAAGTTACCGGTGGGAACGGAAAATGCCGTCTTGCGCGCCGGCGCGCCGAGGGCCACCGCCGCGTAGAAGTAATAGACGATCTGGGCCATGATGCGCGCCCAGTTGATGGAGTTCACCGCCACCAGGCCGCGGTCTTCGGGCAGGAAGGCGCGGTTGGCGAAGCTGGCCTTGACCATGGCCTGGCAGTCGTCGAAGTTGCCTTCGATGGCCAGGTTGTGGATGTTGTCACCGACGACGGTGGTCATCTGCCGGCGCTGCACTTCCGAGACCCGCTGGTGCGGGTGCAGGATGAAGATATCGATGTTGCTGCAGCGCTTGCAGCCCTCGATGGCCGCGGAACCGGTGTCCCCGGAAGTCGCGCCCATAATCACCACTTTCTGCTGGCGTCGTTCCAGTACGTAATCGAGCAGGCGGCCGAGCAGTTGCAGGGCGAAATCCTTGAACGCCAGGGTCGGGCCGTGGAACAGTTCCAGCACCCACTGGTTGTGATCGAGCTGCACCAGCGGGGCCACCGCGGAATGGCGGAACTCGGCGTAGGTGTCGGCGATAATCGCCGCGAGATCACTGTCCGGGATACAGCCGTCGACGAAGGGTGTAATGATTTTCTGCGCTAACGACGGGTAATCCATCGCGGCCATCGCCCCGATCTCGGCGGCGCTGAAAGTCGGCAGCGTTTCCGGCACATAGAGGCCGCCATCGGACGCCAGGCCGGTGAGGAGCACGTCCTCGAAGTTGAGTGCGGGGGCCTTCCCGCGGGTACTGATATATTTCACTGTCTTACCTGTTTTGCTTGCTGTGACTGCCGTGCTGACGCTCAGCCGTCCAGTGATTCTACGCGGATACGCACGACTTCGCTGGAGATCGAATCCAGCGCCTGAATAGCCGCCACCGCCTGGTCCATACTGCCCTGGGCTGCCTTGTTGGTCAGCACGATCAGCGGCACCAGTGTCTCCCCTTCCGCGGGCGCCTTCTGGATCAGGGCCTCGATGCTGATACCCTGGTCGCTGAAAATGGTGGCGATACGCGACAGGACGCCGGGTTTGTCCTCGGCGACCATGCGCAGGTACCAGGGGGTCACCACCTCGGACATCGGCACAATACGCACGTCGCGCAGGTTGTGGCTGTCGAAGCCCAGCGAGGGCACCCGGCAGTCCTGGCCGCCGGAGAGCGCGCGGGCCAGGTCGACGATATCCGCCACCACCGCGGAAGCGGTCGGCTCCGCGCCGGCACCGGCGCCGTAGTACATGGTGGGGCCGACAGCGTCGCCCTCCACCAGCACGGCGTTCTTGACGCCGTTCACGTTGGCGATCAGGCGCTTCTCGGGAATCAGGGTCGGGTGCACCCGCAGTTCCACCCCGCCGCCGGTCTGCTTGGCGATGCCGAGGTGCTTGATGCGATAGCCCAGTTGCTCCGCGTATTCCATGTCCTGGGTGGTCAGTTTGGTAATGCCCTCGGTAAATACCGAGGAAAACTGCAGCGGCATGCCGAAGGCGAGCGAGGCGAGGATCACCAGCTTGTGTGCGGCGTCGATGCCTTCCACGTCAAAGGTGGGGTCCGCTTCCGCGTAACCGAGGGCCTGGGCTTCCGCCAGCACGTCGGCAAAATCGCGGCCCTTGTCGCGCATTTCACTGAGGATAAAGTTGCCGGTGCCGTTGATGATGCCCGCCAGCCACTCGATGCGGTTGCCGGCCAGGCCCTCGCGCAGGGCCTTGATAATCGGGATACCGCCGGCCACCGCCGCTTCGTAGCGGATGGTCACGCCGTACTCCTCGGCCAGCGCAAACAGTTCGTTGCCAAATTCCGCGATCAGCGCCTTGTTGGCGGTCACCACGTGCTTGCCGTTGCGCAGCGCGGTTTCCACCAGTTCCCTGGCAACGGTGGTGCCGCCGATCAGTTCGACCAGTACCTGTACCTCGGGGTCATTGGCGACCGCGAAGATATCCCGGCTGACACGGGTATTGCCCAGTTCACAGGCCGGATTGTCGCGCCGCGCGCCGACATGCACGACCTCTACCGCACAGCGCGCGCGGGCGGCGATTTCCGCGCTGTTGCGACTCAGCACGTTGAAGGTGCCACTGCCCACGGTACCGAGACCACAGATACCCACTTTTACTGTTTGCGCACTCATAACTGCCTGCTTGTTGTTTTACTGTTGCCGGGAGCCGCGCCTCAGGCGAAGCCGTCGGCCTTGATCATCTTACGGATATTGCGGATCGCCTGGCGCGTGCGGTGTTCGTTCTCGATCAGGCCGAAACGCACATAGCCCTCGCCGTATTCACCGAAGCCGATACCCGGGGACACCGCCACCTTGGCCTCCGTAAGCAACTTTTTGCTGAACTCAATGGAGCCCATTTCGGCGTAGAAATCGGGAATTTTTGCCCAGACAAACATGGTTGCCCGCGGCGGCGTCACCGGCCAGCCGGCGGCATTGAGGCCGCTACAGAGGACATCGCGGCGCGACTGGTACATCTCGCGGATTTCATCCACGCAGCTCTGGTCGCCTTCCAGGGCCTTGATCGCCGCCACCTGGATCGGGGTAAACATGCCGTAGTCGAGGTAGGACTTCATCCGTGCCAGGGCGCCGACCAGGGTCTTGTTGCCGCAGCAGAAACCCACCCGCCAGCCGGGCATGTTGTAGCTTTTGGACATGCTGAAGAACTCGACCGCCACATCGCGGGCGCCCTCTACCTGCAGGATCGAAGGCGCGACATAGCCGTCGTAGCACAGGTCCGCATAGGCCAGGTCCTGCACCACCCAGATATTGTGTTCGCGGGCAATCGCCACGACTTTCTCGTAGAAATCCAGTTCCACGCAGTGCGCGGTCGGGTTGGAGGGAAAATTCAGCACCAGCATCTTGGGCCGCGGCCAGCTGTTGTGGATGCCCTTTTCCAGTTCTTCGAAGAAGACGTTCTCGTTCTCGCCCATCGGCACGTGGCGGATATCCGCGCCGGAAATCACAAAGCCGTAGGGGTGGATCGGGTACGAGGGGTTCGGCACCAGTACGGCGTCGCCGGGACCGGTAGTTGCCAGTGCCAGGTGCGCCAGCCCCTCCTTGGAACCCAGGGTGACAATGGCTTCCGTCTCCGGGTCCAGGGTGACGTCGTAGCGGCGCTTGTACCAGTCGCAGATCGCCTTGCGCAGGCGCGGGATGCCCTTGGACTGGGAGTAGCGGTGGGTATCGCCGCGCTGGGCGGTTTCCACCATCTTGTCGACGATGTGCTGGGGCGTGGGCTGGTCCGGGTTGCCCATGCCGAAATCAATGATGTCCTCCCCGGCCGCTCGCGCCTTCTGCTTGAGCTCGCCAATGATATTGAACACATAGGGAGGGAGGCGCGATATGCGCAGGAATTGCTCGTCCACTTACGTTTCTCTGCCAGGGCGCCCCGGAGGCTTCCGGGGCACATATAAAAGGTCGGAAACAGTAAGGTTTCTAAGGATTTATGTCAATGAGCAGGGGCTGGAATCAGTCCAGCCCGAGGGTTGCCATCAACTGGTCGACAGTCTGGTAACCGGGGATCAGGCGGCCTTCAGCCGTCACCAGCGCAGGCGTGCCGCGCACCCCGACGCGCTGGCCGAGTTCGTAGTCGGTTTTCACCGGATTGTTGTCACAGGTGACCGAGGGCACATTTTCCTTGTTCTTAAGCTTGGTCAGGGCGGACTGCTGGTCGTCGGAGCACCAGGCAGTGACCAGCAGGTCGTAGGACGCGGACCCCAGACCCGCGCGCGGGAAGGCCAGGTAGCGCACTTCGACACCGCGCTTGTTCAGCTCCGGAACCTCCTTGTGCAGTTTCTGGCAGTAGAAACAGGTCACGTCGGTAAACACGTTGATGTAGGCTCGGGTCTCGCCTTCGGCCGCAAACACGATCATGTCGTCGGTATTGACCGCGTCCATCAGTTCCTTGCGCTCCAGGTCGCGCTGCTTCTCGGACAGGTTGACATACTGGCCACCGGTCACCCGGAACAGGTCGCCGTGAATCAGGTAGTTGCCGTCTTCCGTCGCATAGACCAGCGGGCCGTTCTCGAACTGCACGGCATACATGCCCGGCACTTCACTGGCGGCCACGGACTCCACCGTGAGGTTCATCCCCGGGTTGGTCAGCGCCTTCCTGAGATGCGCCTCGACGGCCTCGTCCACACCGTCGGCCGCCAGCACCACTGACGCCGATGCCAGCAGCAGACCAGCCGTGACCGTTTTGAACATGCGGGAAATCATAGTCTGTCCTCTAAGTTTCTGGGCCACTCATCATCCGTGGTGACCTCCTGTCTGTATAAAAGCCGCGCAGAACCCGGGGCTGGCGGCAGTTTGTATAACTGCAAAGCCGTGTCCCTTTGAACCCTCAGCTTCCCGGTAGTTCCTCAACCACGCGGGTGATGCTGCGCATGCAGTTCCTGCATACGCTGGCGCGCCACGTGGGTGTAAATCTGTGTCGTACTGAGATCGCTATGCCCCAGCAACATCTGTACGACCCGCAAATCCGCGCCGTGGTTGAGCAAGTGGGTGGCAAACGCATGCCGCAGCGTATGCGGCGACAAGGGCTGCGTGATCCCGGCACGGCGCGCGTAGATTTTAATACGATGCCAGAAGGTCTGGCGAGTCATCTGCCGCCCCTGCTTGCTGGGAAACAGCACATCCGAGAGATTACCCCGCATCAATTCGCGCCGCGGACCCGCCATGTAGCGCTGCAGCCAGGCCAGCGCCTCCTCCCCCATCGGCACCAGCCGCTCCTTGCTGCCCTTGCCGAACACTCGCACCACGCCCTGGTTGAGGCTGACCTGGTTGAGTTGCAGGCTGGTCAGTTCGCTGACCCGCAGCCCGCTGGCGTAGAGCAGTTCGAGCATGGCCCGGTCGCGGAATTCAATGGGATTGTCGAGGTCCGGCTCTTCCAGCAGGCGGTCGACCTGGGCTTCCGACAGGGTCTTTGGCAGTGGCCGGCCCAGGCGGGGACTCTCGACATCCAGGGTGGGATCGCGATTCACCCGGCCCTCACGCAGCAGGTACTTGTAGAACCCGCGCAGGCAGGACAGCATCCGCGCAGTCGAGCGCTGCGAACTGCCCTTTTGCAGCCGCGCCCCGAGGTAGGCCTGCAGGTCGGCGCGATCGGCACTGCGTATCGTCCCGGCGCGGTGTTTCTGCAGCCACTGGTCGTACTGGCGCAGGTCCCGACGGTAGCTCCCCAGGGTATTGTCGCTGAGGCCTTTCTCCATCCACATGGCGTCGATGAAGCGCTCGATCTCGGGGTTGTCGGGTTGGCTGCTGGGCATGCCCGGTACAGTAGCACGGAATTATGTGACTTCGTGATGACTGTTGGTTGATTCTCGAGTTTCCTGATGGCTGGGGTCTTCTATACAACTCTCAGTGGTGCCGTTTTCCCGGATCGAAGATCGGCGTGTCTCTCCAGAAAACCGCCAAAAAGCGCACATCCATGTGCAGGCTCGGCCTCGGCCATCCATGGCCTCAGACGTTTTCTGGAGAGACACGCCGATCTTCACTCCTACCCATGTACGCTGATAGTCGTTTCATCTTGCGCCAAGCCAGAAACATATGCTGCTTATAATTTCAGCAGCTCACGCTCGCACGATGACCACTCTGTAGCCCTGAACGGAAAAAACCAGAGGAAATACCACGAAGTTGCTTCGACCAACGTGAAATAACTTGCGGGATTATCAGGTTATCTCGTGAACGAGGACCGTGTGCGGCCATTCCACGCACGAAAACGTCTGAGGCCATGGATGGCCGAAGCCGAGCTGCCATGGATGGCGCTTTTGCGTTTTTCGGGCGTGGAATGGCCGTACGCGGGCCGGCCTACGAAGCTCCTTTGCCACCCAACCCGAACTCAATCCCAGACCTGAACCCTTGCCTAAATCCTGAGCCAAATCGAACAGGCACAAAAAAGCGGCCACAGGGGCCGCTTTCGAATACAAGCCGGAAAAGGCGATCAGCCGAGCTTTTCCTTGATGCGGGCAGCCTTGCCGGACAGCTCGCGCAGGTAGTACAGCTTGGCCTGGCGCACGTCGCCGCGACGCTTGACAGTGACGCTGTCGACCAGCGGGCTGTAGGCCTGGAAGGTACGCTCGACGCCCACACCGTGGGAGATCTTGCGGACGGTGAAGGCAGAGTTCAGGCCGCGGTTACGCTTGCCGATAACAACGCCTTCGAAGGCCTGCAGACGCTCGCGGTTGCCTTCCTTTACTTTAACCTGAACGACCACGGTATCACCCGGGGCGAACTCAGGCAGTTCCCTTTCCATCTGTTCAGCGTCAAGCTGGGAGATAATCTTGTTGGTGCTCATGGCGCGCTCCTGTTGGAATTCAATGCAGCTTCACAGCTGGCTATTCAGTCTCGTTTGTCTCACGTTCGCGGAGGTATTCCGCCAACAACTCATTTTCCTCGGCCGTCATGGCCCTGTCCTGCAGCAGGTCGGGGCGGCGTTCGTAGGTCCGGCCCAGTGCCTGTTTCAGGCGCCAGCGGCGAATCCATTCGTGGTTGCCGCTGAGTAACACTTCCGGTACCGCCCGCCCCTCGTAAACCTCGGGCCGGGTGTAGTGCGGGCAATCCAGCAGGCCGTCGGCGAAGGAATCTTCCTGCGCGGACGCCTCGTGGCCCAGCACCCCGGGCAATTGGCGCGTCACCGTGTCGATGACCACCATGGCAGCCAGTTCGCCGCCGCTCAATACATAGTCGCCGATGGACAGTTCTTCATCCACCTCGGCGTCGATCAGTCGTTCATCGACGCCCTCGTAGCGACCCGCCACCAGAACCAGGCCGGCTTCCGTGGCCAGGCTGGCCGCTTTCGCGTGATCCAGCCTGCGGCCCTGCGGCGAGAGGTAGATGACCTTTGCACCCTCGCCCGCGGCCGCCCTTGCGTCGGCGATAGCCTGGCGCAAGGTATCAATCTTCATCAGCATCCCGGGGCCGCCGCCGTAGGGTCGGTCGTCCACCGTGCGGTGCCGGTCAGTGGCGTAATCCCGCGGGTTGCTGTGGCTGATGGCCACCAGCCCCTGGCTTACCGCCCTGCCGGTCACGCCGTGCTCGCTGACTGCGGCGAACATTTCCGGAAACAGGCTCACGACAGCGATGTGCATTGCGTTTACCTGCCCTCTACTCCGCCAATGGCACGCGGAGCGCGCTCCTGCAGTTCAGTCGTCGATGTACCAGTCGACTTCCATGCGGCCCTGCTGCAGATCGACGCTGGCCACGACATCGTCGGGCAGGTAGGGAATCAGGCGTTCCCTGTCGTCGACACTGCCTTCGCAGGCCTTCACCACCAGTACATCGTTGGCGCCGGTTTCCAGCAGGTAGTCCACCCTGCCCAGCAATACGCGGTCCGCACTGCTTTCCGGCTCCCTGGCCCAGACCTCGAGACCCTCGAGCTGGTGCCAGTAGTAATCGCCTTCAGATAACTCCGGGAGATATTCAGCCCCCACCAGGATCTCAAGGCCGCGGAAGGATTCTGCGATGTCGCGATCATCCACTCCGCGGATATGGGCAATCATGCTCTTGCCGTGACGCTTCCACTCGTCGAAGTGGACGGGCTCTTCACTGCCCCTGCGTTTCAGCTTCCACTCGCCGAAGTCGAACAGGTTCTCCTCCGGCGAGGTGTATGAGTGTATTTTTACCCAGCCCTTGATGCCGTAACAGCCGGTGATCTTACCGACTGTCAGCACGCTGGTTCCGGACCCACCCATCAAAGACCGGTGCGCAGTGCTTACGCGGCTGCGGCTGCTTCCTTCACCAGCTTGGCGACACGCTCGGACAGCTGTGCGCCCTGGCCCTGCCAGTAGGCGACGCGGTCGGAGTCAACGCGCAGGCGCTCTTCCTGGCCACGGGCAACCGGGTTGAAGAAACCCACGCGCTCGATGAAACGGCCGTTACGCGCGGTGCGGTGATCCGCCACGGTCAGGTGATAGAAGGGACGCTTCTTGGAGCCGCCACGTGCAAGTCGAATAGTTACCATGTTCTCTACATTCCCTGGAAATTCCGGGCCCACCGCGTTCAAGTATGCGGTCACCCACGACAAATACCCGGCACCCGGGCCGGAAAGGTGGCGTATCATACGGAAAAGCGGCTGGAAATGAAACCCTGAAAACGGGATTTTTTCATGGATTACGGGGGGTTATGGAGCCAGAGTGCGGCACTGGGGCCGGAACCACTCTCTAGTCATCGAGATTCGACCGGGTGCCGTGTTCAGAGCCTTCATTTGAGCCACTGGGTCCATCGCTCCACAGCGAATCAAATGGCTACCGGGGAGGGATAGATTGCGGTATGAAGCGCCACGAAAATGTCCGAGGCCATGGATGGCCGAAGCCAAGCTGGCAGGACGCCGCTGTTGCGGTTTTCGGGGCGCTACATACCGTGAGCTGGCCCGGCGGAGGAACTGCCAACGACCAGCCCTCGGGATCGCTCGAAGCCCAGTTCAACGCATCGGCGGCATCCCGCCGGGGCCACCCATGCCGCCCTGCCCCATCATGCCGCCGAGGCCGCGCATCATCTTCTGCATGCCGCCGCCCTTCATTTTCTTCATCATCTTCTGCATCTGCTTGTGCTGTTTCAGCAGGCGGTTCAGGTCCTGCACCTGGGTGCCTGAACCCAGGGTGATGCGGCGCTTGCGGGAGCCCTGGATGAGTTCGGGCTTGCGCCGCTCAGCGGGGGTCATGGAGTTGATCATGGCTTCCATGCGGGCGAACTGCTTCATGTCGATGTTCTGCTGGGCCATCTGCGCCATGCCGCCCATGCCGGGCAGCTTGTCGAGCAGGCCGGTGATGCCGCCCATGTTGTTCATCTGCTGCAGCTGGTCGCGGAAGTCCTCGAGGTCGAACCGCTGGCCTTTTTTGACCTTGCGGGCGAGTTTCTCGGCCTTCTCGCGGTCGACTTTCTGTTCGGCTTCCTCGATCAGCGAGAGCACGTCGCCCATGCCGAGGATGCGCGAGGCAAGGCGGTCCGGGTGGAAGGGATCGAGGGCGGCGGTTTTCTCGCCCACGCCGAGGAACTTGATCGGCTTGCCGGTCACCGAGCGCACGGACAGCGCGGCACCGCCGCGGGCGTCGGCATCCACCTTGGTGAGGATGACACCGGTCAGCGGCAGCGCGTCGCCGAAGGCGCGGGCGGTATTGGCGGCGTCCTGGCCGGTCATGGCATCCACCACGAACAGGGTCTCGACCGGGTTGACCGCCTTATGCAGTTCGGCGATTTCCGCCATCATCGCCTCGTCGATGGCGAGCCGGCCGGCGGTGTCGACAATCAGCACATCGCTGAAACGGATTTTCGCGTGGTCGATGGCGGCCCGGGCGATATCCACGGGCTTCTGGCTGGCTTCGGAGGGGAAGAAATCAGCCCCCACTTCCCCGGCCAGGGTTTCCAGCTGCTTGATCGCGGCAGGCCGGTAGACGTCCGCGGACACCACGGTGACCTTCTTCTTGTCCCGCTCGATCAGCAGTTTCGCCAGCTTGGCGGCGGAGGTGGTCTTACCGGCGCCCTGCAGGCCGGCCAGCAGGATCACCGCCGGTGGCTGGGTGGCGAGGTTCAGGCCCTGGTTGGCCTCCCCCATCACCCGCTGCAGCTCCGCCTGGACGATCTTCAGGAAGGCCTGGCCGGGGCTCAGGCTCTTCATGACCTCCTGGCCGAGCGCCCGCAGCTTGACCGATTCGACGAACTCCTTGACCACGGGCAGCGCCACGTCGGCCTCGAGCAGGGCCATGCGCACCTCGCGCAAGGTGTCCTGGATGTTATCCTCGGTCAGTTTGGCCTTGCCGGTGATATTGCGCAGGCTGTTGGAAAGACGGTCGCTCAGACTCTGGAACATGAAAATACTCTCACAGCAGGACGGCTATTGATTCCGCCGGGGCAGTTCTGTACAAAGTGGCGAAGTATACGCCACCCGCCGGACCAACCCCAAACCCATGTCCATAACAATATTTGCGCCTCTCGCGGCGCTGCTCTACCTCACCGCCACCGGCCTGCACCTGTTCAACCTGGCGCAGCGCCACCAGCGGTTGGGCCGCGGCGTCAAGGTGCTCGGCGCCGCCGCGCTGGCCTGCCATGCGATTGTCGCGTTCAGCAGCGTCGCCGGCAGCGGCGGCCTGCACCTGGGGTTCTATACCATCTCCGCACTGATTTTCCTGGTGATCAACCTCACCTGCGTGCTGCTGATGCTACGCCGGCCACTGCAGAACCTGCTGGTGATCCTGTTCCCCCTATCTGCGCTTTCCGTGCTGGTATCCGCCTTCGCTCCGGACACCGAGGTACTCTCGCGCCACCAGCCGCCGGGCATGATGCTGCACATCGGCAGTTCCATCGTCGCCTACGCGTTCCTGACCCTGGCCGCGGCACAGGCCGCGCTGGTGGCCACCCAGGACTACCAGCTGCACCACCGCCACACCCGGGGGATCGTGCAGATACTGCCGCCGCTGCAGCTGATGGAAAAAATGCTCTTCGAGCTGCTGTGGATCGGGGTCATCCTGCTGACGCTTTCCATCGTCACGGGTTTCCTGTTCGTCGACGATATCTTTGCCCAGCACCTGGTACACAAAACCGTGCTGACCATGCTCGCCTGGCTGCTGTTCTCCACGCTGCTGTGGGGCCACCGGCAACTGGGCTGGCGCAGCCAGACTGCGGTGCGTTTTACCCTGGCGGGCTTCGCGGCGCTGATGCTGGCGTATTTCGGCTCGAAAATGGTGCTGGAGCTGGTTCTGCATCGAGGCTAGTGAATACCGCGCTATTCAAGGCGACCGGGGCACCGGGATGGCACCCAGTGCCAGCGCATTGAAGCCGCAGTCGCGCGGGACAAGTGGTTCCCACTGGAACACGCCAAAAAAGCGCACATCCCTGTGCAGGCTCGGTCGGCGACGTCCTGTCGCCTCACGGTTCCAGTGGGAACCACTTGTCCCACACGCCCGCTCCCCCAGTGGAAAATTCGACCTGTTGCGAAAAAATTCGACCGGGCGCTCCCATCTCAAAAGGCTTGCCCGAAACCCGCTTTTTCTTCAAGATAGCCCCTCGCCCATATTGAAGGTTGTTTACCGCCTTGGACGATGCACCGCTAGGCATCCTTTTTTCCATTCTCGCAGCCCTGATCCTCTTCTCCGCATTCTTCTCCAGCTCGGAGACGGGCATGATGTCGCTGAACCGCTACCGGTTGCGCCACCTGCAGAAGGATCACCACCGGGGCGCCATCCGCGCCGGGAAGTTGCTGGACCGCACCGACCGCCTGATCGGCCTGATCCTGATCGGCAATAACCTGGTGAATATTCTCGCCTCCGCCATCGCGACGGTGATCGCCATTCGCCTGTGGGGCGATGCGGGTATCGCCATCGCGACCCTGGGGTTGACCCTGGTGATCCTGATTTTCGCCGAGGTCACGCCGAAAACCATTGCCGCGCTGCACCCGGAACGGGTCGCCTTTCCGGCGAGCCTGATCCTGCTGCCGCTGATGAAGCTGATGTTCCCGGTGGTCGCCGCGCTCAACTGGATTACCAACGGCCTGCTGCACATGCTCGGCTTCGACCCGAAGCAGGAGCTGGACGAGAGCGTTTCATCGGAAGAACTGCGCACTATCGTGACCGATGCCGGGCGCCTGATCCCGGCCCGCCACCGCGGCATGCTGCTGAATATCCTCAACCTGGAATACGTCACGGTCGACGACATCATGGTGCCGCGCAATGAGGTCTTCGGCATCGACCTCAACACCTCCGACGACGATATCCTGCGCCGCATCCAGGCCAGCTCCCACACCCGCCTGCCGGTGTGGCGGGAGGACATCAACGACATCGTCGGCGTGTTGCACACCCGCAACCTCACCCGGGTCATCGACAGCGGCGGCCTCGACCGGGTGGCGCTGGAACGGGAAATGGACGCGCCCTACTTCGTGCCGGAGAGCACGCCGCTGCACACGCAGCTGATGAATTTCCAGAAGAACAAGCACCGCCTGGGCATTGTGGTGGACGAATACGGCGAGGTGATGGGGCTGGTGGCGCTCGAGGACATCCTCGAGGAAATCGTCGGGGAATTCACCTCCAACCTGCAGGGCAGCCAGGACAATATTTTCCCGCAGCGCGACGGCAGCTTCATCATCGCCGGCAGCGCCAACATCCGCGAGGTCAACAAGGCACTGAAGTGGCACCTGCCCACCGACGGACCGAAAACCCTCAGCGGACTGATCCTGGAAACACTGGAGAGTTTTCCCGCGGGCAATGCCGGGCTTTCCATCGCCGGTTACCACCTGGAAATTCTCGAACTGCAGAGCAACGTCGTGCAGGCGGTGCGGGCCTGTCCGGCCAAGGCGCACTGAAGGCTCCCGGAAGCTCCTGCTACACCTCTCCCCCAGACCTGATTAGCCCGGGACCGGCGTGCAATTGGCGCCGGCGGGGGCCATGCGCCGTGCGTGTCAGGAAAGCCGCACAGGATTCGCAGCAGCCTGCCGCTCGCGGGCCCGCGCGAGTATCTCCCGCTTCTGCCCCGGGGTCGCCATGAACCAGTCGGTGATTTCGTTGGCGCTGCGGTAACAACCGATGCAGACGTCCTCCTCGTTGAGGACGCAGACGGATATACACGGTGACTTGGGTACCTGCTCGGTCATCGCCTGTACCAGCTTCAGGGTTGTTCGCGGAATTCGGAATTGTAGCGCCGGGCCTTGCCGCGGTAACCCTCGGCGCCCAGCAGCAGCTGCTCGCGCGCGGCCTCGTCGAGTTGCCGCACGACCTTGCCGGGCGAACCCAGCACCATCGAGCCATCGGGAATAACGCTACCTTCGGTAACCAGCGCGTTAGCGCCGATCAGGCAGCCCTTGCCGATTTTCGCGCCGTTGAGCACCACGGCATTGATGCCGATCAGGCTCCCGTCGCCGATCTCGCAGCCGTGGATCATCGCGTTGTGGCCCACCGTGACATTGCGGCCGATCCGCACCGGGCTGCCGGGGTCCGCGTGGACCACGGTGCCGTCCTGGATATTGCTGCCGGGGCCGATCTCGATCTGGTCGACGTCGCCGCGCAGGACCGTGCAAAACCAGATGCTGACTTCCTCGTGCAGGATCACGTCGCCGATGACCGCCGCGCCAGGGGCGATAAAGTGGCCATCGCCGATCAGCTGAACCTGTTTGTCGCCAAGTGCATATTTCACGGTGCTACGCTCCAGTCGCGGTGTAATTCCAGCCGGGCATCGTAGGCAATATTGGCCAGCAGGGCCAGTACCGCGGCAGTGACGCCCCAGATATTGTCGCCGTCGATATCGTAATGGGGGACCATACGCAGGCGCCCCTCGATTTCGATGGATTCCAGCCGGAACAGGTCGCGGGCGGCAAAGCGCTGCAGCGGCTGGGTGAATACCGATTCAAATTCCCGCACATCCACCAGCGGGTCGAAACCCGGCGGCACCACCGCCACGCAGGGATGCACTTCAAAGCCGGTGCGCGTGACCAGCGGGCTCAGCTCGCCCAGCGGCCGCGGTGTATCGACGGGCATGCCCACCTCCTCCGCGGCTTCGCGCAGGGCGGTTGCCCAGGGCGTCGGGTCGGTTTCCTCGCGCTTGCCGCCGGGAAACGCGATCTCACCCGGGTGATGGCGCAGGTGGCGGGTGCGGCGCCCGAGCATGACCCGGGGGCTTTCCTCGTCCGACAGCGCCACCAGCACCGCGGCCTGCGGGCGCTGGCTGCTGTCCCATTGCAGGCCGTCCAGCGGCAGACCCTGTGAAATAAGCTCAAAGACAGCGCTCATGACCCAGGCCCCCGGTCGCCGCTGCGCGCCTCCAGCTCCTCGAGCGAGGCGATGATCTCGACGAGATCCCAGGCGGGTTCCTCGTAGGGATGGGCGGCACACAGGGCCGCCACCACCGCGCGCACGGCGCTGTCGTCGCAGACCATTTCCACCCGGTATTCGGGCACCCGTTCGAGCTCACCGTGACTGCCGATGAAGGGTTGGCTGCCCGCCATCGGCTGGAACTGGCCCTGGCCGGCCGTCTGCCAGCAGCAGTGCTGGTAATCGCCGATACGCCCGGCGCCGGCCTCGAAGCAGGCCAGTTTCACCGCCTCGAGGTGCGATTCGGGGACGTAGAAACCCAGCTTAAACATCGCCGGCCTGTTCCGCGTAGAACTGCTCCGCGAAGCCCTCCAGCCGGCCCTCCTCGACTGCCTGGCGGATAGCCGCCATGTGCCGCTGGTAGTAGCGCAGGTTGTGGATGGTGTTGAGCTGGGAGCCGAGAATCTCGTTGCACTTGTCGAGGTGGTGCAGGTAGGCGCGGCTGAAATTGCTGCAGGTGTAGCAATCGCATTTTTCATCCAGCGGCAGGGTGCTGCGCTTGTGGCGGGCGTTGCGCAACTTGATCACACCGCTGGAGGTAAACAGGTGGCCGTTGCGGGCATTGCGGGTCGGCATCACGCAGTCGAACATGTCGACGCCGCGGCGCACCCCTTCCAGCAGGTCCGCCGGCGTGCCCACGCCCATCAGGTAGCGGGGCTTGTCTTCCGGCAGCAGGGGCTGCATCACGTCCAGCACCTTGAGCATCTCGTCCTTGGGCTCGCCCACCGACAACCCGCCGATGGCGTAGCCGTCAAAGCCGATCTCTGTGAGCCCCTGCAGCGAACGCGCGCGCAGTTCCTCGAACATGCCGCCCTGGACAATGCCGAACAGGGCCGCGGGGTTCTGCCCGTGGGCGGCCTTGCTGCGCGCCGCCCAGCGCAGGGACAGTTCCATCGAATCCCGGGCCTGCTGCTCGGTCGCCGGGTATGGCGTGCACTCGTCGAAGATCATCACGATGTCCGAGCCCAGTGAACGCTGGATGGCCATGGAGGTTTCCGGATCGAGGAACACTTTCGAGCCGTCCACCGGGGACTGGAAGCGCACGCCCTCCTCGGAAATCTTGCGCATCTTGCCCAGGCTGAACACCTGGAAGCCGCCGGAATCGGTGAGTATGGGGCCGTCCCAGGCCATGAAGTCGTGCAGGTCGCCGTGCTGCTCGATGATCTCGGTACCCGGGCGCAGCCACAGGTGGAAGGTGTTGCCGAGGATGATCTCGGCGCCGATCTCGCGGATATCCCGCGGCAGCATGCCCTTGACCGTGCCGTAGGTGCCCACCGGCATGAAGGCCGGGGTCTCGACGGTGCCGCGCGGGAAATGCAGGCGGCCGCGGCGGGCCTTGCCATCCCCGCCCAGGCGCTCGAAACGCATGTGACATTCGCGACTCACTGGGCACCCCTCCGGTGGCTGATAAACATGGCGTCTCCGTAACTGAAAAAGCGGTAGCGCTGCTCCACGGCCGCCGCGTAGGCCGCCATTATAGCCTCGCGGCCGGCAAAGGCGCTGACCAGCATCAGCAGCGTGGATTCCGGCAGGTGGAAGTTGGTGACCATGGCATCCACCGAGCGAAACTCGTAGCCGGGATAGATAAAAATTTGGGTATCCCCGGTGAACGGCTGGATGTCACCCGCCGCGCTGGCGGCCTCCAGCGAGCGCACCGCCGTGGTACCCACCGCAATGACCCGGCCGCCGCGCGCCCGGGTCTCCCGCACCGCGGCGCACACTTCCTCGCCGACTTCGACAAACTCGGCGTGCATGACATGGTCGGCGATGTCGTCGGCGCGCACCGGCTGGAAGGTGCCCGCGCCCACGTGCAGGGTCACCGTGGCCCGGCGCACCCCGCCGGCCTCGATCTGCTGCAACAGTGCCTCGGTAAAATGCAGGCCCGCGGTGGGCGCCGCGACCGCCCCCTCGCGGCGGGCGTAGACCGTCTGGTAGCGCTCGCGGTCCTCAATTTCATCTTCGCGCTCGATATAGGGCGGCAGCGGCATATGGCCGATGGCCTGCATGATCGCGGTGATCGAGGGGCCGCCCTCGCTGGACAGCGCAAACAGGGCGTCCTCGCGGCCGGTGAGCTGCAGGGAAAATTCGCCGGGCTCGCTGTGTTCGTCTGCACTGAGCAGCAAACGGGTACCGGGCCTGGGCGACTTGCTGGAGCGGATATGGGCCAGCGCCGTGTGCGCGCCGGTAACGCGCTCGATAAGGATTTCTACCCGGCCCCCGGTTTCCTTGCGGCCCCACAGGCGCGCCGGAATAACCCGGGTATCGTTGAATACCAGCAAGTCGTCCGCGCCCAACAGGCCCGGCAAGTCACTGAACTGGCGGTGGACCAGGCGGCCGTCGCGACCGTCCAGGCATAGCAGGCGACTGGCGCTGCGTTCCGCAAGCGGGTGCTGGGCGATCAGTTCCGGTGGTAAATCGTAGTAAAAGTCAGTGCGCTTCATCGATAGTGCCGCTCCCGGAGCGCGGGACCGCAGCGTGCCTCCAGCGGTAAACGGTGGGTCCTGTATGTAAAAAGCCGGCACTGGGCCGGCTTTCAAGGGCAAACAGGCCGGAATTACTCGTCCGCAGCCTCTTCCGCCGCGCCTTCTTCGGCTTCAGCAGTCACTTCCTCGGCAGCGGCCTCTTCTTCAGGCGCTTCTTCTACCGGGGCGGGCAGCTTGATCTCAACCAGGCCTTCAGCCACGAGGATTTTCACTTTCTCTTCGCCGTTAACGGCGTTCTTCCTGGCATCCTTGACCGCGAAACGCTCGTCGCGACGCTTGTAGATGCTGTATTCGGCAGTTTTCTTAACCAGTTTCATGGACATGGTCCTTTCTCCTTCCGGGCCCCGGGGGGCGGTTGAATTGACAGATACTCAGATCCCCCACCGAGGTGATCCTGCGCTAAGTTGCAGTGCCCGGCGGGAAAGGCGACCGGGAGACCCCGACCGCGGGGGCGAAGTTTACAGCGAATCAACCCGCGGGTTAAGTGGCTTATTGCAGTTTGGCAGGCGGTTGCTATAATCGCGCGCTCTTCCCGGGCGGCCCTTCTTCAAGCCTGCCGCCTGACTGCTCGATGCCGGAGTGGTGGAATGGTAGACACGACGGATTCAAAATCCGTTGCGCGAGAGCGTGTGCCGGTTCAAGTCCGGCCTCCGGTACCAAAATTCTCAATCCTGCTCGTCTAAAAACCGGCTGTTGCTCCTGATCCTTTTTGGGCCGGGGTAACGCAACCGCCTCTACCAAGTAGCTGAATTTCTGGTGAGTTCGACAGATGGTGAGGACTGGTATCCGCTCGCCCGTTTAGGCTATATTCGATATTCTTTACGATTCCCAACATAGAAGCAGGAATTAATGAAAAAGTTACTTACCGCTGTATATTCGCAGGTTCTTTTCGTTATGTTCTCTGCGAGCGCAAACTCGGCAGTGACAATTGTATTTGAAGAGGTCGGCAGCGATGTCGTGGCTACGGCTACTGGATCATTGGACACCAGTGGCCTGGGAGCATCTTTTGGTACTACAGCGGTCGGTGCCTTGTTTTACGGTGCCCCCGACCAGTGGCTTTACGAAGTCGGCACCGGAGGCGGTCTTACCTTTACGGCCCCCTACAGCCCCGCACAGACGCTTCACACGACGCCAATTCCCGTTGCGTCTGCTGATTCCAGCACAGGTGGTCCTGTAGGGGTGCTTGATAGCCCCCTTTTCACTGCCGGACCAAGGGTGTTGGTACCCGCCGGCTATGTTTCCAACGACCCGATCAATGCCACTGCCACGTGGACCGGGGCCACGTTCTCCTCATTACAGCTGACAGCAGGTAGTTACCTGTTTGACTACGGAACCGACTCGCTGACGTTTGAAGTGCGTAGCTCTGGCGTAGGAGCACCGCTCCCTCCCATCACTGAAGTACTCCCGGTACCGACAGTGCCGTTGGCAGGCTTGTTCCTGTCAATCATGGGACTGGTTGGGGCTGCTGCATGGCACCTGAGGCGAAGCACCGTTTTAAGATAATGTGAGCAGAGCCTTTTTTGGCTCTTTTTGATCACCACATTTACTCAGACGGCTTTGTGTGGCGAAAAACCAATAAAACAATTTCATCGCCTAACGACTTTTAAATCTGCTCTGCGTCAACCGGCCCGGGGGAAAATGGCTTCTTTCTCCTGTCCATGTGGCGATCCTCGTACCTTTGAAAATTTTTTGCCGTAGCAAACAGGTTACGATCCTTTCTGGCTACATTTTATGACACCAACCGCTCAGCCGGTTATGGCTGGTGAAGGACGAGTAAGCGATATCTTCCCTTTCTGGCCTCCAATCTGGAGAAAAGGGGCTTTGCCTCGCTTTCCCAAACCTGAATAGATCCTGCAGCTATCTACACATCATCCTGGACTTTGCGACTTGCCTGGCATGTGGTGAAAACGGACCTATGATAAAAGGGTCAGAGCCCTTTTTGGCCATATTTGATCACCACACTTACCCAGCCAGTTTTGGCTGGTGAATACCCTGTAAGGAATACCCTCTCCTACTATTCCCTGGTTTCAGATAACGGGTTTTGCCCCAATTTCCCTTGCTCGAATAAGACACCGTACGTTCTACAACGTCCGGTTCTTTCGATAACGTGTCCGGCATGTTGTGAAAACGCGCTTGTAAACTAAACTCGTACGATCGAGCTATAAACGGGAAGCCAAAACAATGAAGAAAGCCTTTCTTGCTCTGACCGTGGCGCTCTCTCTGCTACCACTATCGATCCATGCCCAACCTGTCCCCGTCAATATCGGGAATTACGTCCGTGCAGAGAGTGATTTCCAGTTCAAGGAATACGCTGCCAAAGCAGGTGGGGTAGGTAAAATGCTCCACTTGCGAGAGGTGTATCCGGTAGACAACCAGACCACCATCCGCGGTAATCGCGACACTCTTTATTCGATGGGTGTGTTCGACCTTATTTCTCCGGTCACCATTACCAAGCCAGACTCCGCGAAGCGTTTCCAGTCAATGCTTGTCATTGACCAGGACAACTACAATCCGGTACTCAAGAATGGCCCGGGTGAAGTTACGCTTACCATGGATAATGTAGGAACCCGGTACGCCATAGTCCTGTTCCGCACTTTTGTGAATCCCGACAGCCCAGAAGACATGAAGGCAGCCCATGCACTCCAGGACGCCATCAAGGTCAGCCAGGCTTCTCCTGGAAGTCTGGAGCTGCCCGACTGGGATGAGGATTCACTGAAGAAAACCCGGAATGCCATCAATGCACTCGCAATTCAGGTGAGCGATTTCTCCGCCGGTTTCGGCAAGCGGGGGGAAGTCGACCCGATAAGCCACCTGGGGGCGACCGCCCTGGGCTGGGGAGGCAACCCGGCGCGGGGAGCGACCTACGTCAATGTCGTGCCCGATCAGAACGATGGCAAGACGCCCTACGTTCTAACCATGCCAAAAGATGTCCCGGTTCAGGCCTTTTGGTCTGTGTCCGTCTATGACAAGGAGGGTTTCTTTGCGCCCAACAAATACAATGCTTACTCGCTGAACAATATCACGGGGAAAGCCAACAGGGACGGCAGTATCACTATTCACTTCGGGGGCGATCCCAAGCAGCCGAACTACCTGCCAATCACTGAGGGATGGAACTACATTGTGCGCCTTTACCTTCCCGGCTGGCAGATTCTGGAGGGTAACTGGAACCCTCCGGCCGCCAAACCAGCGAAGTGACCCTGGGTACCACCGGAACTGGTTGGCCCGTCGCAAACTGGCGAACCTCCCAAACTGTGACCGCCAGGCAGGTGGAAGCGGATCGGGCCGCTACCACCTTTGGCCATCACAGTTCTCCTGCCCCCTTACCGGCGAGCGAATCCTGGTCGGTTGCCTTTCGCGAACAAGCCGATTACAGCACCTGGCAATACGCTCAAGGATCTCAGCGCCTAATACCTGACGCCGCGGTATATCAAGCCCGCTGTCTTTTTGACGTTGGTAAGCGCGCCCTCGTTCGGTTTTCCCAACCCCAGGATACGGTTGCAGCTCTCCAGGGATAGTTCCCCGTCGTTGACCAGCTTGAACGCGCCGAGAACTGCGGCGAGATCGGAAACCGTAAATCGGTAACCGAAGTCTGCTCCCAGAGAGATAACCTGGTTGCCCTTTTCACTGGCCAGGGCCGACGCCTCGTCTGCATCGACTTCGTCGGGGCTGCTGATATTCCCATCACCGCCGACAATGGCCGCCAGCAGCCCACTCAATTCCGCGTCAGTACCCGAGCGTTCCATGAAGCGGACCACCGACAAGGTGTTATCGCCGGATTTGGATATCACAGGCAGGGAGTAGTGGGTTCCCTTGAATGACATCGAAATGACGTTTTCGATAAACGGGAAAAAATCTCTCGATTTCACCTGCAGGTTGAGGAAGCGGTCGAATTCCTCATCGGTCAACTCGCCTGCCTTTACCCGGCCAAACGCGTCGGTGACGGCAAGCAGGTCCGACAGCGTAAAGTTGAAACCGTTTTTAGCGGCAAATTCGGCAACCAGTGCGCCCCGCTCGCTTGCCAGAGCCAGCTTCTCTTCCTCGTCCAGGTGGGAAAAATCACTGATATCCCCGTCGCCCACATGCAGGATGCTCTTGAGGGCGTCCTTGAATTCCGCGTTCTCCGAGGTTTTCTTCATGAATTCGAGCACGTCGTGCACACGGGTATCGTTCATTTTGGAGTTGTACTTGATGCCCTTGAACACCATGCTGACAGTTTTACCGAGCACGCCTACAGGCTCGGCCTCTTGCCCGGCCGGTTCGTCCAACCCCATAACCTTGAAGAAATCCGCCTCGGAGATCACACCGGTTTGATACTGGCGATAGGCGCTGATCACTGCACTCAGCTCCGCCAGGGTGAAAACATAATCGCGTTTTTCTGCGAGAGCGGTTACCAGAACCCCCCGCTTGCCCAGGAGAGCCTGCGCCTCCTCATCATCCAGTTCTTCAACCGAGCTGATATTGCCGTCACCCACTCCGATGACTTCTGCAAGTTCGCCCTGCAGGGAGCTGTCCTCGGATGTTGCCTTCAAAAAATCGAATACTGCTTTGTATGACATGGTTGTGCCTCTCATAGTTTTTAATTTAGAACGTGGACCGCACCGGAGGATAAAAATAACCGACCGCTTAGAGCAGCAATTAACGAGCCATCAGGTAACTCTCTGAATTGATTGGATTTCGAACCTGCAGCCTGTGACATTAACGCAATCGCGCGCACCAAACCGGTGCAGCAAGCGCTATTGCAAGGCAGGTTTTTGCAGGCCGGGAATTCGGCGGCTGAATCCAGGCCTGGCGCTATCGACGTTTCGGCGCATGCTTCAATGGGGAAGCGTCCGCCCCGATCACCCTACCCACGGATACCATTCGGGATTCTGCTGCGTCTGGAGCGCGGTATTTGGTCTAGACTGGAGAAGGGTCCCCCGCCCTGGCTCATGGCGGATTCCCAACACCTGCCCTCACCGCATGCGTTCGGGCACTTCCCCTATCGCCGGCTGACGGTGATGTTCTCAACCACTTTCGAGGAGCGACTGATGTCGAAACTTTACGGGTCGCCAGGCTGCTTTCGGCGTCGCTCATTCCTGGCCCGAGCGGCCGCGGCATCAGCCCTGCTACTTTCTCCACCGGCGACGGTTGCCGCCACCAAGCAACCAACTTCAATGGGGAGAAACATCATGGATATAGAGCGTTTTGTTGCTGACTGCGTCGCCGCAAATGCAGAGGCTAACGCCCAGGCCGCAGTCAACGAGGTGCTGGCCCGCGCGGTGTCGACACCCGGGGCGGTACTT
The DNA here is from genome assembly GCF_048323675.1 of Haliea sp. E17. Taxonomy (NCBI): domain Bacteria; kingdom Pseudomonadati; phylum Pseudomonadota; class Gammaproteobacteria; order Cellvibrionales; family Halieaceae; genus Haliea; species Haliea sp. E17. The sequence goes on along the minus strand of NZ_JBLWFK010000002.1, from coordinate 244,678 downwards.
GCGGCGCTTGGCGCGCCCGAAAAAGCGGGACTAACCATATTGCTGGAATCCCCTACACTGACCATTTTTTCCGCGACCTGGACCCCGCAGATGAACCTGATGCCCCATAATCACCTGATGTGGGCCAACATCGGCATTTACACGGGTCGCGAGGACAACCTGTTCTGGCAGAGGACTCCGGATGGAATCAGGGCCTATGGGGCGGATGCGCTGTTCGAAAAGGACACGGCCATGTTGCCTGAAGAGGCATTGCACTCGGTCACCAATCCATTACAACGGTTCACTGGGGGCATTCACATCTACGGTGGCGATTTTTTTAATACGGCACGCAGCCAGTGGAACCCGGAAACACTTGCAGAGGAGCCTTCTGACGGCACCAGGATCCGGGAAATGTTCCAGCGTGAAAACCAGAGGCTGGGGCTGGCCCCGTGAGGCCGGCTGACGGACATCCGAGCAGAGAACACGCATCGTCCTCACCGGTAGATGACCAGGCGGTCTCACTGCAGCAGGCAGAACCCTCCAGCGGGGCGCTCTCGCGCATTACTGAAGCTGCAACAACCAGATTCACGCCCCCGTTCAGGCAAGACCCTCAACGCTCGCTCGCCAGAGCAACTGGATATCAGTCGTCAACAGCAGAAGCCCCAACCCGGATATGGCGATTGGCGTCATGCTGGACAGCAGCAGCGCCCGGAGTTGGATGCGGTCCCGCGCAGACCAGACGCCATCCACCCGGCGCCCGAGCACAATGACGATGCCCGAGAAACCCGCTATGGTGATGCTGGTTTCGATGACCAGGGAGAAAAAATCAGCTGGGTGCATAACAGCCACCTCGCGTCGTGAGGAAACACGTTACGGCCGAAATTCCTGATAATTCTAGCTGATCTGGGCAACCAGGCCAGTCGCATGCCGCCCCTGGGTTGCCGCAGGCACAGCCATCCGGTGCACCTTGACCGGGAAAAGCCGGCCCGCCGCCTGCATGGCCCGCAATCTGGATCGAAATCCAGCGCCGATGGGCAATAGCGGCTGCGGGCCTGCTGCCGGGTTCACTTCTCTCCCGGCGGGAATTGACCCCGATACCCTGCCCTATTCGGGATCTTTCGCACCCAGTATCCCGGCGTACATGCCGGATGTGAGTAACCCGTCGGGACTGATCGAAATGGTCAGTAGGGCATTGTCCCAATCCTCGCCGTAGCCGAGGAAATGGCGCAGCACGGTTTTCCCCGTCTCGAAGTCGATCGCAGTGATATACCAGGCGTCATCGGTCCCCATCAGGAGCTCGTGAACGTAAACCAGGCCACTGCCCAGGGAAAGCTTGGCGCCGGTTCCTGCGCGAACTTCATAGTTTTCCCAGACGATGTCACAGCCGGAGAGGTCGTCGCGCACATCGATGCGGACAAATCCCGGCTCGGCGCCAGCTGAACTGCCGGCCATCTTGAAGCCCTTGTTGTTCTCGATCACCAGCGAATTGCCATAGCCGATAAACGAATTCTCCAGCACGCTGCGACCGGGCTTGAACACGGGAACCTTGCATACCAGCCGCTCGTCGTCGGGGATATCGTCAAGGCGATACACCAGTACGTTGGGGCGCGGGTCCGCGTTATCACCGAACGCGATGAGGTTGTTACCAAACAGTACCGGCGTCGTTCCCGAGCCGGAACCGAAGGATTGCTTCGCCGCTTCGTCGCCCACCTCGTAGGGGAAGCGCAGCGTGACTTCCGGGCCATTGTCGCTGGTACGCATGGTGTAGAGGTTTTGGTCGGTCACGAAGGAAACACCGCCCGGATCCGACGCCAGGCCATTGACGATGGACTCGCCTTCGAAAAGATGGCTGCGAACCTGGCCGTCGGTGGTGATGTAACCCACAGAGGCCGGTTTCAGGATCGAAAACCACCAGTTGCCCTGCCAGTCAGCGACCAGGTCCAGGGGTATGGTCATGGGTCCGCGCTTGTCCTCGGGAACGGCTGAACTCACGTCACGCCGCTCAACCCGGCGCCAGGCGGGGCCGCCCTCCCCATCGACGATCTCGAAGGTCTGGATGGACATATCACCGGCCGGCACTACCACCCGCCCCTGCTGGTCCATGCGAAAGTAGAAGCCGGCCATGGGCGGCAATTCATACTGGGCCAGGACATCCATGCTGGCGGCATCGAGCAGTACCAGCGAAGACGGTGTCTGGCGACCGACACAGACACTTATCACGCGGCCCCTGGGGTCGAAATGCTGTGTAGAGCAATAGGCGGGTTTCTGCTTGGAACGATATGCATGCACCTGCATATCACTCCTCAGCGGGCCCGCCGCGGGAATGGTGCCGCTGTTGTAACTATCGCCATGGGCGCCCGCATAGCCGTCATTGTTCTGGTAGGGATGGGCGGGCATGGGCAGCGGCGGCAAGGGCTTTGCCGCGACCACCGCATCCTCGTAATCCGCAATGATGCGTTGTTGCACCGTGGTAGATGGCGCTTCCCGCGGCTTGCCCGCTGTCGAGGCCATGACGTCCTCTTCGGGGCTGGCGAAGCTTTCTCCAGAAAATGCAACCGTGAGCATTAACACAGGCAAGAGACGTGGAAACATAAAGTGGGACCCTCGAGGTTTTGAACTGATTATTTCTCGCCCGACCCCCGCAGGGCGGACAGGGGTCACACACGCTAACACACTCTATAAATGCAGAATAATGCTCGTTTATACCTTGTTCGATGCTTTTTATGCATACATAAAAACTTGTCGAGGACGGCATTGGTAGCGGCCAGGCCAGCAACTCTGCTGCCTGTTCAGGGCATCGCGTCTGTTGCAGTAGAAACGGCAGACCAACTACCGGGATATTTTCCCGTGTTCCGCTGCTCATTGTTGTGCACCTGACGCGCCATTCTGGTGCCGGGCGCCAAATATACCCATGCCAGACGCGACTGCTTGCAACAGCCACCTTGCCCGCAGGCCGTCACTGCGGGAGTCCCCGGCGATCCGGGCGCCCCTGATGATGGCTGATCTTTTGCATGGAATTTGTGACAAGACTATCCAGTCATTTTTCCAGCCCGTCATGCTGGCAAAGGATCAACCGATGGCATATCTCGCAAAGGCAGCCGAAGTCTGGGTCCCGGATTTGTCCGGCCGGGCACTGGTATTGAGTTCTGCCTATTTCGGCAGCGAATACGCGACGAGCCTGGAGGAGTTCCGAAGCGCCAGTGAATCCATGCAGTTTGCGATCAACGAGGGTCTGCCCGGCATTACCTGGGCCGCGCGGCGGCCGCTGATCTGGACCGACCTGAGTATCATGCATTTCAAGCGCAAGGAACTGCTCCCGGATACCGGCCTGGAATGTGCCTTGTCCATACCGGTGTTTGCCGGCGAATTCCTGTTGTCCGTCATGGTCATCTACTTCGCCGCCAGCGACCAGGTCTCCGGTGCCGTCGAAGTCTGGCACAACCGCGACTATTACGACCAGGAACTGCGGCTTATGGACGGTTACTACGGCGAACTCGAAAAGCTGGAATTTGTCTCCCACCGGCTCAGCATCATGCACGGACGCGGGCTGCCCGGCACCGCCTGGCTGCGGGAAAGCCCGGTGATCATGGACGACCTCGCCAACTCGTCGAGTTTTTTACGGGCGCGCAATGCCGCCGAATACGGCATCACCACGGGCCTCGCCATTCCATTCTTCTACACCAACAGGGATGTCCAGGTTGTCGCCCTGCTGTCGACCGATGCCACCCCGGTCGTCCGGCGCTTTGAAGTGTGGTGTCCCGATGAAGCACGCCGCTACCTCCTGTTCAGTGACGGTTACTGCGCCGACGGCACGGACCTGAAAGCAGAATATCGCGGTATCGGTTACGCGAGGAATGAATCGACGATCGGCCGGGTCTGGCTCAACGGCCGCCCGGTTGCCGAGTCTTCGGCAACCCTTGGCGGGACGGGTTGTATCTATTTCCCCTTCGTCATCGACGGCGTTCTCAAGGCCGTGGTGAAATTCGAGTTCTGATACCGGGCCGAACACCCGCCGGAAAGTGGCGCGACGTCAGGGCTTTTTCGCCAGCTGCTGAAGCCGCTCATCGAGCATTTTGAGCATATGGCAACGGCTGATGACACCGAGCACCTTGTTGTTCGCGTCCACCACCGGGTAGATCTTGGGCTTTGCCTCGAGCATCTGGCGCGCCAGGGTCAGTACATCGTCCTGCAGCGAAACCGCCAGCACATCGGTGCGCATCAGGTCCGCAACCGACGCCACCCGCTGATTGTAATAGACCACCTGCAGGGCCGCCTGGAGGCACTCGTGTTCACTGATCCAGCCGAGCATGATGCCGGACTCATCAGTGACCGGGCTCCCCAGCAAACCCTGCCGGACCAGGTAACTGGACGCCTCCACCACCGGCATATCCGGCCGGATAGTCGCAAAATCCTTGCTCATCAGGTCCTGGATGGAAAGGGAGTCCATGGCGTCACCTCTCGATGATTCAGAAAGTTGTCGGAATACCGCTTATCGTTTGTCAAACAACAAGCGTGAAACGTGCCAACTATGGTGGTTCCATTGCGCCCGGTGTGGCCAGGGAAGAAAAGTGCTGGCCATCGGGACTGGATCGGCCGGACGCTACCAGTAAATCCTGATACCGCTGGTCAGGCCCCAGCCCCGGTAATCGCCGCCATCGTCGGCAGCGTCTTCCATTTCCGTGTATTGAAGCCCTGTTTGCCACTTGAATTTCTGGCCGTAAAAAAACAGGTTCAACCCCAGGTAGTACTCGGTGTATTCGTCCCCACGACCACTGACGATGGCATTTTCATAGCGGCCGAGGCGCAACCCGTTGTCGTCTGCACTCGACAGGCAGGTATAGCGGGCCAGGATTTGCCAGCGCTCGTCCAGGTCGTAGAAAGGCATTACAACGAAACCCCAGATATCGCTTTGTTCGAAGTAACCCTTGCCCCAGCCCAAGTCGGTACGCAGGCCAAGCCGGTTGGCCTGCCACTGGCTCGACAGGCTCAGTGCGTCGGAAAATTCACGGGTATTGCTGTCCCGGTGTGCCTGGTTGCTGACATAGTCGAACCGGACCAGCGCCTCATCGACAGCAAGCGTTCCAGCCCAGTCGAACCCGATTGACGCCAGGTAGAAAATTCCACCCTCACTGACCCCGACCTCCGGTTCCCCATCGCCGGAAAACACACCGGCGCGATACTGCAGTTTCCCGTTGACCTGGCCGGCGGCACTCACGCCGGTGAAGTACTCCTCGGTAAACCAGAGATTATTGGTGAGGTTGTTGCGCTGCAGTGTCAGTAAACGTTTTGACGAGGTTGCGCCGTCAAGCGTGAAACCGGCAGAGTGCTTCAGCACCTTCAGATCGAATGCCCCATTTGGCTTCCAGCCGACGTAGGCTTCCGTCAGGCGCGTATACCAGTCGCCAACCGGTTCATTGAGGTCAAAGTCACCTTCGATGTGCACCACGAGGTTGCGGGCCAGCCCGGATTTGAATCCGAAGCGAAAGCGACGCCAGACGTAGTCGTCGTAGTCCCCCTGGTCCGCATCAAACCAGGCGTATTCGAACTGGAGCCTGCCACTGAGATCAACACTGCGTAGCCAGCCCTCATCGGACTGGTAAAGACTGGCATGCGACCAGACCTGTTGGAAGGCCGGTTCATCTGCCTTCCCGGGCTGGCTGGCCAATGCGGCGAGCAGGACAACGCGGGTTGGACGAGACAGGCTCTGGCACAGGGGCACGGTACGCATATTAACCCTCCCGGACACCGCGATCTCACGAGGACAGCTCTCACAGAAAGGGAAGTGTATCCGATCCGCCGGACAGGCTGCATCTGGCGGCATGGCCACGTGAACGTCACGTTCCCAGGCCGGTTTTTGGCGCAAGGGCACGGACGTTATCTTGCAGGTCCCTGTTGGAACCGGCATCCGGGGCGACCCGCTTAGCCGCCCCCCCGGGACTCAGTCCGGCTGCAAACGCCCCGCCTGTTCCAGCAAGGCCCGGATGCGCCCCGGCAGGTCCAGTTCCACCTGGTCCCAGCGGAAACGCCAGCGCCAGTTGCCTTCGACCGTGCCGGGGGTATTCATCCGATGGCGCCCATCCAGGCCGAGGAAATCCTGCCAGGGAATGACCGCCGTCTCGGCAGGCGACTGCATCGCGGCACTGATCATCGCCCAGGGCATGTCTTTCCCGGCACATTTGAAATACGCGCAAACGCTCTGCTGGAGCGACTCATCCAGGCTCTGGAACCAGCCCAGCGAGGTATTGTTGTCGTGGGTGCCGGTGTACACCACTTCATTCGGCAAGTGGTTCTCCAGCAGGTACGGATTGTCCGGGCTGCCGTCGAAGGCAAACTGCAGGATCAGCATGCCGGGGAGATCAAAATCCCGCCGCAACTGCTCGACATCCTCCCCGATGATGCCGAGGTTTTCCGCCACCAGGTGCAGGCCCGGGAAGCGCTCGCGCACCAGGGCCAGCAGTTCGCGGCCAGGGGTTTCCACCCAGCGCCCCTCTATCGCCGTTGTCGCGCCGGCCTGGATTTCCCAGTAGGCCTGCAGGGCGCGAAAGTGGTCGATCCGGATGATGTCGTACATCTTCGCCGCGGTGGCGAAACGCTGCAGCCACCAGCCAAAGCCCTGCCCGCGCATCTGCTGCCAGTCGTACTGCGGATTGCCCCACAACTGTCCCTCCGCGGAAAAATAGTCCGGTGGCACCCCGGTCACCGTGCGCGGCCGGCCTTCGGCGTCGAGGTCGAACTGCGCCTGGTTGGCCCACACATCGGCGCTTTCCAGGTCGACGTAAATGGGCATGTCGCCGAACAACAGGACGCCATGCTGGTTGGCATAGCGTTTCAGCGCCTGCCACTGCAGGTGGAAGACGAACTGGCGAAAGCGCAGGTGGGAGATCTTCAGCGCGAGTTCACCGGCGCGGCGGTCACAGGCAACGGGATCGAGATTGCGCAGGCCCTCCGGCCAGGTGCTCCAGGGACGGTACTGTTCGGCATCGCGAAAGGCCTGGAAGCGCACATAGGATTCAAGCCAGGGCGAGCTTTCAAGGAAGCGGCTGTACTCTGCCACCAGCGGCGAGTATCCGGCGGGGTAGGTATTGTCGAAAAAGTTATCGGCGGCGATATCCAGGGCCCGGCGCTTCGCCACCCGGTCCTCGCGGCCGTCGGCCGCCTGCACCAGGTCCAGCAGGCCGTGCTGGACCAGCCAGTCGAGGTCGATCAGGTCCGGGTTGCCCGCATGTACCGACGATGACAGGTAGGGGCAGCCATCGAGATGGGTCGGCCCGAGCGGCAGCACCTGCCAGATGGACAGGCCTGCCTCGGCCATGACATCGATGAAATGGTAGGCCGCCGCGCCAAAGTCGCCGGTGTAGCCGGCGGTCGGCAAACTGGTGGGGTGCAGCAATACCCCCGCAGTGCGCGCTGCTTTCATGGACTTCAATGGTGATGCTCATCGTGATGGCGCATGACGCCACCGCGGCTGGGCTTGCCGCCGCCGCGGGAAATGATTTCCGCCAGGTTCCCCGGCGGTTCGACACGCAGCGCGTGGTAGAGGTTGGCCAGTTGCAGGCGGTAGAGCTGGTCGAAGAGGCTGACCGAATCCGCCGGGTTGTAATCGCCGAACCACCAGAACCAGTCCGAACCCTCGCAGATCGCCAGTTGCTGTTCCGCAACGGCCACCTCCTCCGGCCCCAGGGCGCCGCTCGCGACCTGCTGGTCAAAGCAGCGCTTGGCCTCCACCAGCAGGTCCCAGCCGTGGTTCTTTTCCGCGGAACCGATCCAGGTCGAGAAACTGCCGTAGACCCAGCTGCCCGCGGTAAGGTGCGCCTCGTGTGTGGGTTGCGGTTCACATTCGTCGAGGAAGTCCTGCATCGTCGTCAGTGACAATCGGGGATGCTCAGCCAGCGCTTCGTAGAGATGGCCGAGGAAGTAGTAACCGTTCTCCGGGTAGTACTCCCAGGCGTTTTCGCCGTCGAGAATGATGCTGATCATGCAGTCCTTGTGGTCCCGGCACAGCTCGGCGATATTTTCCATGTGGCCCACCAGGTTGGCCACCGCATCCTCGCCGTGCCAATCGGAATAGTTGAAGCCGATAAGGTCGGACAAGCCATCATCGCGAAAGGCGCAGAGGATATCCGCATCGCCGAAGCGGTAGAGGCGATGCCGGCAACCGAGGTCCTTGTTTTCGTGGCTGTTGTTCAACACCCCTTCACCGCTGGCGATCCAGCGGAATCCGGCCTCCGCGAAATAGCCCAGGGAATCCTGGCTGACCCCGCCCTCCGAGGGCCACAGGCCGATCGGCCGCCTGCCGAAATATTTGTCGAAAACCTCCAGCCCTTTCGCCAGGTGCCAGCGGGTGCGTTCGGGGCCGCCGGGATATTCCGTGTGCAGCGGCAGGGGCGCGTCGGGCATGGCTTCGCGCGCGCTCTCCATGTCCAGCAGCAGGGGTACGATCGGGTGGGCATAGGGGCTCATGGTGAGTTCGACCTTGCCCTCCTCCGCCAGCGCCCGGTAGCGGGGAACGATCGACGCCATCAACTCCAGCATCAGTTGCAGCAGGACGCGCCGGTCGTGCACGCTGAAGTTGCTGGCCTTGTTTTCCAGTTCCGCGACCCGCGGGTCGCTGCGGCGGACCGACTCGCCCAGCCAGCTGAGGTTGTACCAGACCAGCAGGTCGACGAGGAACTGGCTGGAGGCGTAGATCAGCCCCTCCGGATGCTCCACGTAGTGGTCCGCCAGCGCCGCCAGCCGCGCGAACGCGGGGAAGCGGTCTATCATGCGCTCCCGGTTTGCCCGCAGGCAGGCCTTGACCAGCTCCAGCTGGGCGTGGGGTTCCACCGGCAATACGGCCTCACCCAGCGCAGCCAGCAGCGGGTCGCCCAGCGCGCCGCGACCCTCGAGGAAGTCCTGCAACTGATCGACGTAAAACTGGATCTGCTCGAGCAGGATCGGCGCGAAATTGACCACCGCGCGGGCGTTCGGCACCGCCTCGATGTGCGCGGCCATGTCGACATAGTCCTTGATCGCGTGGAGGTAGGTCCAGGGCAGGCTGATGGTGCCGGTACGCAGGTTGCGGTATTCCGGCTGGTGCATGTGCCAGCACAGCATGACGCGCATCGGCTGGTCGGTTTCTGGTTTTTCAGAGGGCATAGTGCAACCTCTGGCCGAGCATCTCCGGCGTCACCAGCACGACCCCGTTCTCGGAAACGTAAAAGCGCTTTTCGTCCTCCTCCCGGTCGACGCCGATACGCGTACCGGGCGGAATCTTGCAGCCCTTGTCGATGACCGCCTTGCGAATCACGCAGTGGCGGCCGATGTCGACGCTGGGGAACACCACCGCATCCTCGATCTGGCTGTAGGAATGCACGTGAACGTGCGAGAACAACAGGGAGTGGCGGACCTCCGAGCCGGAGACAATACAGCCCCCGGCGATCATCGAATCGACCGCCATGCCGCGGCGCTCGTCGTCGTCGAACACGAACTTGGCCGGCGGGGCCTGCTCCTGGTAGGTCCAGATAGGCCAGTCACGATCATAGAGATTGAGCTCTGGACTGATACCGATGAGTTCCAGGTTGGCCTCCCAGAAGGCGTCCACGGTGCCCACGTCGCGCCAGTAGGCGGCGCCTCCCGCCGCCCCGCTGCGGAAGGGAAACGCGGTCACCTTGCGCCGGTGAATGTTGTCCGGGATGATGTTCTGGCCGAAGTCCCGGGCCGAACCCGGGGTATTGGCGTCGCGGATCAGTTCCTCGATCAGCACATCGGCCTTGAACACATAGATGCCCATGGAGGCCAGCGCCTTGTCCGGCGCATCATTCATCGGGGTGGGTTGCGGCGGCTTTTCCGTAAAATCGGTGATTCGCTGCTCCCCGTCCACCGCCATCACGCCGAAGGAGGATGCCTGGGCGAGGGGCACCTCGATGCAGCCGACGGTAATGTCCGAGCCCGACTCCACGTGCGCCGCCAGCATGGTGCCGTAATCCATCTTGTAGACGTGGTCGCCGGCGAGGATCAGCACGTACTCCGGCCGGTGCATACGGATGATATCGATGTTCTGGTAGATGGCGTCGGCAGTGCCCTCGTACCAGGAGGTCTCCAGGCGCTGCTGGGCGGGCAGCAACTCGACGAATTCATCCAGTTCGCCGCGCATGAACCCCCAACCGCGCTGGACGTGCTGGTTGAGGCTGTGCGACTTGTACTGGGTGAGAATGCCCACCCGGCGGATACCGGAATTGACACAGTTCGACAGCGGGAAATCGATAATCCGGAACTTGCCGCCGAAGGGAACCGCGGGTTTGGCCCGCCACATGGTCAGCTGCTTGAGGCGCGAGCCGCGGCCACCTGCGAGCACCAGGGCAAGCGTGTCGCGGGTCATCAAACTGACATAGCGGGGAGAATCTGTCACGAACATGCAGGGTTCACCATTTATCTAATTGGCTGGCGACACTAAATTTCTTACCATCTGTTTTCATTGTGGTCGATAGCCGGGAATTTTTCCTGCCGACCTGGCCGCCTTCACGCACAACGAGAATGTAATATGGCAGCAATTTCCAGGCCTACCAGCGATGGCGTGCGGCGAATACTTGCGGGGCGCCACCACGACCCCTTTGAAATCCTCGGCTGCCACCGCCGCGGGCGCCTCTGGCATATCAAGGCACTGCTCCCGGGCGCGGCGGAAATGCAGGTGCTGAGCGGCGCCGAGGCGATTTCCATGCAGCGCCTGCCGGGCACTGACCTGTTCAGCGCCTCGTTGCCCGGCGACACCCTGCCGCGCTATCGACTGCGGGGCCGGGATGGCCAGGGGCAGGAATTCGAGTTCGACGATCCCTACTGCTTCACTCCGGTGCTCGGCGACCTCGACTTGCACCTTTTTGGGGAGGGCCGCCACGAACACCTCTACCGGGTCCTCGGCGCCCACTGCTGTGAACACCAGGGGGTCAGCGGGGTGCGCTTCGCCACCTGGGCTCCCAACGCCCAGCGGGTCAGCGTGGTCGGCGATTTCAACGGCTGGCACGGCCTCGCCCACCCCATGCGGGTGCGGGGCCAGAGTGGAGTCTGGGAACTGTTCATTCCAGGCATTGTCACCCCCTGTCATTACAAGTTCGAGTTGGTCGACGCCCAGGGCGGCCTGCACCTGAAATCGGACCCCTTCGGCAACCGCTTCGAAGTGCGCCCGGCCACGGCATCTATCGTGGATACACCCGGCGATTACCGCTGGGGGGACGCCGACTGGCTACAGCGCCGCGCTGGCTGGGACTGGCAGCACGCCGCGCTCTCGATCTACGAAGTACACCTGGGCTCCTGGCAACAGGATGCAAACGGGGAATTCCTCGGCTACCGCGAACTCGCCCGACGCCTCGCCGATTACGTAGAAGGGCTGGGCTTCACCCATATCGAGTTGCTGCCGGTCACCGAGTTCCCCTTTGAGGACTCCTGGGGCTACCAGGCGACCGGCTATTTCGCGCCCACCTCGCGCTTCGGCACGCCGGACGATTTCCGCTACTTCATCGACTACCTGCACCAGCGCGGTATCGGCGTGATCCTCGACTGGGTGCCCGCCCACTTTCCCCGCGATGCCCACGGGCTGGCGCGTTTCGATGGCAGCGCGCTCTACGAGCATGAGAACCCCCGGCGCGGCGAACACCGCGACTGGGGCACGCTGATTTTCAATTACGGCCGCCCCGAGGTACGCAACTTCCTCCTCGCCAGCGCCAATTACTGGATCGAGGAATTTCACCTGGACGGCCTGCGGGTGGATGCAGTGGCATCCATGCTCTACCTCGACTATTCGCGCGGTGAGGGCGAATGGGAGCCCAACGCCTACGGGGGCAACGAGAATCTCGAGGCGATCGACTTCCTGCGTGATCTCAACGCGCGGGTTCTCGGCCGCCACCCCGGGGTCGTGACCATCGCCGAGGAATCCACCGCCTGGCCCCAGGTCACCCGGCCGACCTGGGTGGGCGGACTGGGCTTCAGCATGAAGTGGAACATGGGCTGGATGCACGACACCCTCAGCTATATGGGGCTGGAGCCAATTTTCCGCCACTACCATCACGACCAGCTGACCTTCGGCCTGATGTACGCCTTCAGCGAGAACTTCGTCCTGCCCTTTTCCCACGACGAAGTGGTCCATGAAAAGCGCTCCCTGCTCGGGCGCATGCCTGGCGATGCCTGGCAGCGCTTCGCCAACCTGCGCCTGCTGTACACCTATATGTACACCTACCCCGGCAGCAAGCTGCTGTTCATGGGCGCCGAACTCGCCGAGCCCGGGGAGTGGTCGCACCTCGGCCAATTGAGCTGGGAACTGCTGCAGCAGCCCGCCCACGCCGGCGTCCAGCAACTGGTCGGAGACCTCAACCGCCTTTACCGCGGCACCCCGGCGCTGTTCCGGCACAGTTTCGAGCCAGCCGGATTCGACTGGATCGACTGCAGCGACATCACCCAGTCGGTACTCGCCTACCTGCGCCGGGACGGTGCGGACTTCGTCGTGGTGGTGCTCAATTTCACCCCGGTGGTGCGCGAAGGCTACCGCGTCGGCGTACCCGCCGCGGGTCGTTACCGGGAAGTGCACAACTCCGACTCGCACCACTACGGCGGCAGCGACGTCAGTAACGGCAGCCTGATTACCGCCGAGGCACAGCCCTGGATGGGCCATCCTTATTCCCTGTCCCTGGTCCTGCCCCCGCTGGCAGGCATCGTGCTGCAACTCGGGGATCACCATGGCTGAACCACAGCGGCTGCTGTTCGCGGTCAGTGAAGCTTTTCCTCTGGTAAAAACCGGCGGCCTGGCCGACGTCGCCGGCAGCCTGCCGGCGGTCCTGCACCGGCTCGGCGTGGATGTGCGGATTCTCCTGCCGGCTTACGGCACGCTCCTTGCAAAACTTGAAACGTCCAAAGAAGTCGCGCGGCTGCAGTTGCCGGGAGGGAACGTTGCTCTGCTGGAAACCCACATGCCGGATTCGGGTGTCCCGGTATGGCTGCTGGAGCACCCCGCGTTCTCTGGGCGCGACGGCAACCCCTACCAGGACGCGAGCGGCCAGCCCTGGAGCGACAACGCGGAGCGCTTCATGTTGCTGTCACAGGCCGCGGCTGCACTCGCCCTGGGCGAGACCGCACTGGACTGGCGCGCGGATGCCCTGCACTGCCACGACTGGCACACGGCACCTGCCATCGCCCTGCTGGCCGAACGCGAGGAGCGGCCGAAAACCGTCTTCACCATCCACAACCTCGCCCACCTGGGGCTGTTCGACCGCGCTACCTTCGAGCGCCTGTCACTGCCCTGGGCATGGTGGTCCCCCGAGGCTATGGAATTTCACGGGCAGTTCTGCTTCATGAAGGGCGGCCTGGCCTTCGCCGACTGGATTACCACGGTCAGCCCCACCTACGCCCGGGAAATCTGCAGCGCCCCCGGCGGGATGGGCCTGGAGGGCCTGCTGAGCCACCGCCGGCAGCACCTAGTGGGCATCCTCAACGGGATTGACACGGACATCTGGAACCCGGCGACCGACCCCCTGCTCGCGGCCAACTACGACGCCACCCAACTGGAACGCAAAGCGCTGAACAAGCGGGCCTTGCAGGATGAACTGGGGCTCCCCCCACGCGACGACCTGCCGCTGTTCGGCTTCGTCGGCCGGCTCGCGGAACAGAAAGGCATCGACCTGCTGTTGCCGGTACTGGATGAGTTAGTGGCGGCGCGGGCGCAGTTGGCGATCCTGGGCACCGGCGAGGCACGCCTGGAACAGGCGCTGGGCGAATTCGCGGCGCAGCATCCCGACGCGGTGGCCTTGCGGCTGGCCTATAATGAGCGTCTGGCCCATCGCATCGAAGCCGGGGCCGATGTCTTCCTGATGCCCTCACTGTTCGAGCCCTGCGGCCTGAACCAGATGTACAGCCTGCGCTACGGCACACTGCCCCTGGTGCGCGCGGTGGGCGGGCTGGCGGATACCGTCACCGATGCCAGCGAGGCGACTATCGCCGCGGGTACGGCCAACGGTTTTGCATTTACGGAAGCGGATTCCAGCGCCCTGCGCACAGCGCTGGATCGAGCCCTGCTCCTGTGGCGTCAGCCCGCACACTGGATGGCCCTGCAACAGCGGGCCATGAGCGGCGATTTTTCCTGGGAGCGCAGTGCGCACCAGTACCTGGATTTGTACGGTTTCTCTCCGGAGAGTTAACACCATGGCAGGCACCCGGTTTCCCCTTGAAGTACAACCCATCATCCCCGAGGCGCTCGAACGCCTGGCCGACCTCGCCAACGACCTCGTTTACAGCTGGGAGCGCTCCATCCGCCAGCTCTACGAACGGCTGGACAAGGTACTGTGGGAGGAATGCGGCCACAATCCCAAGGTTTTCCTGCGCCGCGTGTCCCAGCAGAACCTCGACGAGGCGGCCCAGGATCGCTCCTACCTCGAGGACTACCGCCGGGTGATGGCGGCCTACGATTCCTACCGCGAACACCGCGGCCATCCCGAGTTGACCAGGGCGTTCGACCCGAAGAAGGACCTGATCGCCTACTTCTGCCTGGAGTTCGGCCTCCACGAGAGTTTCCCGATCTATTCCGGGGGCCTCGGCATTCTCGCCGGCGACCACTGCAAGGCCGCCAGCGACCTCGGCCTGCCCTTCGTCGCGGTGGGCCTGCTCTACCAGGCGGGTTACTTCACCCAGATCATCGACGGCCAGGGCCAGCAGCAGGTCATCAATACCCCCTCGCATCCCCACGATCTCCCCGTGGTACCGACTCTCACCGAATCCGGCCAGCAGCTGACCCTGGACATCGAGTTTCCCGGTCGCATGCTGAAAGTCGCGGTGTGGACCGCGCGGGTGGGCCATATCAACCTCTACCTGCTGGACACCAACCTGCCGGGCAACAGCGAGGCCGACCGGCACATCACCCACCAGTTGTACGGCGGGGATCGGGAGATGCGCATCCAGCAGGAACTGGTGCTCGGCGTGTGCGGGGTGCGCGCACTGCGCGCACTGGGGCTGCGGCCGACGGCCTGGCACATCAACGAGGGCCACGCAGCCTTCCAGCTGCTTGAACGCTGCGCTTTCCGCATGCGCGAGGGGCTGGACTTCCTCAGTGCGATGGAACTGGTCGCCGCCGGCACGGTATTTACTACCCACACCCCGGTGCCGGCCGGCCACGACATCTTCGATCACGAACTCGTCGCCCGCTACCTGACGCCGATGGCCCACGCCCTGGGCATGACGCTCGAGCAGCTGTTCGCGCTCGGCGTCACCAGCGGGGACGGCTTCAACATGACCACCCTGGCACTGCGCTGTACCCGCTTCCACAACGGCGTCAGCCGGATACACGGCGGCGTCGCCTCGGACATGGAGCGCCAGATCTGGCCGCAGATTCCCCCGGAGGAGAACCCCATCGGCTACGTGACCAACGGTGTTCACCTGCAGACCTTCCTCGCCCCCGACTGGATCAGCCTGTTCGACCTGCGCCTGGACGACTGGCGCAACGAACTGCTCAACGAGGATTACTGGCAGCGCCTCGACGACGTTCCCAACCACCATTACTGGAGCATCCACAAGGCGCTGAAATCCGAACTGCTGGAACGGGTTGCCGCCAGCGTGGAAAAGCAGCAGCGCCGCAATGGCACTTCCGACGCGGTCATCAAGCACATGCTGCGCTACCTGGTGGAGCCGGAATCGGACCTCCTGGTGATGGGCTTCGCCCGCCGCTTCGCCACCTACAAGCGCGCCGGCATGCTGTTCGCGGACCCCGGGCGCCTGGCGCAGTTGCTGGGCAACCCCGAGCGACCGGCCATCATCATCTTCGCCGGCAAGGCCCATCCCAAGGACCAGCCGGGCCAGGCGCTGATCAGGCAGATCCACGAATTCTCCATGCGGCCGGAATTCATCGGCAAGATATTCCTCCTCGAAGGCTACGACCTGGCGCTCGCCCGGCAGATGGTCGCCGGTGTGGACGTGTGGCTGAACACCCCGGAATACCCCCTGGAAGCCAGCGGCACCTCCGGCCAGAAAGCCGGCCTCAACGGCGCGGTCAATCTCAGCGTACTGGACGGCTGGTGGGGCGAGGGTTACGACGGCACCAATGGCTGGGGCATTACGCCCCGCGGCGGCCAGTTTGACGAACACCATCGCTTCCTCGAGGAAGCCCGGGACCTGCTCGACATCATGGAACACGAGGTGTTTCCCACCTACTACGACGGCAACAGCGGCGGCTATTCCTCCGAGTGGGTTGCCCTGTCGAAATCCTCGATGAAATCGACCATTCCGCGCTTCAACGCCCAGCGCATGCTGCGCGACTACGTGACCCAGTTCTACACCGCTGCCCGCGACCAGCGGCAGAAACTCGAAGCCAATGACGCCGCCCTTGCGAAGGAACTGGCCGCGTGGAAGCTCAAGGTGCGCGCCGCCTGGCCCCAGGTGAGTATGGAACTGCTGGTCCAGCCGCCGCTGGTCGTCCACACCGACGGCCAGATCATGCTGCGGGTGCGCGCCCTGCTCGACGGGCTTGCCGCCGATGACGTGCGGCTGGAGTGCCTGCTGGGCCGCCAGGACGAATCCGGTGCATTCTCCGTCGAGCTCACCAGTGAGCTCTCTCCCCTGGAAAAGGAGGGCGACTACCAGATATTCGGGCTGGATATGGATCCCCAGCTGGCGGGCCTGCAGTACTACCAGCTTCGCATGTATCCCTACAATCCCGCGCAGAGCCACCCCTTCGAACTGGGCGCGATGATCTGGATCTGATCCGGCCGGCACCGGCTGGTGTGCCGGGGCACCGGGCACTCCAGCGGTGTTGCTGTAGCGCTTGCTCCGCGTCGGTAATTTCCGGCTACACTTGTACCCTCGGTACCAGTCGCCGGAGACCACGATGCAAGGCAACCCCGCTTTCCAGGACCTGATTCCCAACAACCACTGTTTCGGCTGCGGACCCGATAACCACAACGGCCTGAGGATCAAGAGTTACTGGTCCGGAGAAGACGAATCGGTCTGCCACTTCAGCCCCGCCAGCTTTCACTCGGCCGGACCGGAGCGTTACCTGAACGGCGGCATTATCGCCACCGTGATTGACTGCCACTGCGTGGGCACCGCCATCGCCAAGGCCTACCAGATGGAGGGCCGGGAAATCGGCGCGGGCGAGACTATCTGGTTTGTCACCGGCAAACTGGACGTTTCCTACCGCGCGCCGGTGGAAATCGCCGCCGGGGCATCGCTGAAGGCGACGGTCACCGAGGCGCGGGAAAACAAGATAAGCCTCGACTGCCAGCTCAGTTCCGGGGGCGTACTCTGCGCCCAGGGCCTGGTCATCGCGGTCAGGGTTGGCGGCGCCTGGTTCGAGTAAGCCCCGGGATACTGCGCGCCAATCCACCGGGGGCGATGGATGCCCGGACGAGCGACTGTACAAACGCAATCGATTCATCGAAGATGCAGTGAAAGACTAATAAATAACCAGCAAGGCCCAGCGATGTTCAAGCAAATCTGTTTTTTCAAAAAGCGCCCGGACATGACTGCCGAGGAATTCATGGACTACTACGAGAACCAGCACTCGCAGCTGTCCAAACGTATGGGGCGCTCCCCTTCCATCCCCAACGCCGTGCGCTACGTGCGCCGGTACCTGCACGCGGAAAAGAACCCGGTGACCGGCGAGGTCCACGACCCGGGCTACGACTGCATCATGGAAATCTGGTGGAACAGCCGCGAGGATTTCGAGAACTCGCAGAAGATCATCGGCAGCCCGGATCGCCTGCAGGCGGTCAAGGACGACGAAGCCAGGCTGTTCGCATCCCACGCCAACCCGGTATGCAGTGTCGTCGAATACGACTCGCCGATGGGCCCCAATGGCGAGGCCACCCATGTCGAGTTGAGTTACCGGGACTGAGTGCGATCAGTCGCCTTGCGCGGGCTTGGCGAGGCGCAACAAACGCCCTTCAGAACCCTTGGACCCGTCTTCCAGCAGCCAGAGGCTGCCGTCGGGCGCCTGCTCCACCTCGCGGATGCGCGCGCCCATAGCGAAGCGCTCCGCTTCCCTGGCGCTGTCACCCGCAAACTGGATACGCACCAGGGATTTCGACGAAAGCCCGCCGATGAAGGCGTTTCCGCGCCATTGGGGAAATTCCTCGCCGTCATAGAAGATCAGGCTGGAAGGTGAAATCACCGGTGACCAGGCGATTATCGGTGCCGCGAATTCCGGACGCGTGTCGTGGTCGGGAATGTCGATGCCAGAATAGTGCCGCCCCTCGGACACGATGGGGTAACCGTAGTTTTCCCCGCGGACGATACGGTTCAGCTCGTCGCCGCCGGACGGTCCCATCTCCACTTCCCAGAGCTGGCCGCTGCCATCGAAGGCGAGGCCAAGGGGATTGCGGTGACCCAGCGTCCAGACCTGGGCGGCGACTCCACCCCGGTTGGCGAAGGGATTGTCCCCGGGCAGGCTGCCGTCGTCGTTGAGTCGGATAATCTTGCCGAGGTTTGCGCCCATATCCTGGGCTGGATCGAATTTCTGCCGTTCACCGGAGCTGATCCAGAGCTTGCCGTCTGCTCCGAAGGCGATGCGGTGGCCATAGTGACCAGCGCCGGAAACTTTCGGCACCTGCCGCCAGATCACCTGCAGTTCGGTCAGCTGGCCACCGCCCGCCGAATCCAGTTGCAGGACACCGCGCGCAACAGCCGCGCCATAGCCACCCGCGCCTTTCTCGGCATAACTGAGGTAAACAAGGGAGTTCCGGCCGAAGTCCGGGTGCAGGACGACATCGCCCAATCCACCCTGGCCGCTGAAGGCCACATCCGGCACACCGGCCACCTCGCCGATCACGCCGGCGTCGTCATAGAGTTTCAGGGTACCCGCTTTCTCGGTGACCAGCAGGCGGCCATCGGGAAGGAAAGTCATGGCCCAGGGCTGGTCGAAGTCAGCCTTGACGGTCACCGCGAATGGATGGTCCGGCGCTTCGGCCGCACAGGCACTGAGGGAGAGCGCTGCCACCAGCGAAAGCAACAGGCTGGTGGCGAATAAAGTAAGGGAATGGTGGGAAGCGGCGAGTGATTCAGGTGGAATCCGGGTCGGGGCTGGCATTCACGAATACATCAAAAACTGGGGCCCCAATCCTAGCAGGCTTTCACCTGCAATTCAGGCTGAAAATCCTCTGTCCGGGTTTCGTCGAGCAGGGCCGACAGGCTCACCCGGATAAAGGGTTCCGGCATGTCTTCCAGCATCATCGCCCGGGCAGCCAGTTTGAGGTAATCGCCCTTGCCGGGATCTTCCTGCTGCGACGCGTCCTGGTACAACAGGGCGCACTCACAGGCCAGGGCCATGGCGACGTTTTCCACGCGCCCCATCTCCAGGGCAGCAAGACTGGCCGCCATCCGCTGCGGGTTGCTGAGCGCCGCCTTCAGTTCCAGTGCCCGAAGCTGGGAAATCAAACCTTCGTCGAGCAGGCCCTGTATCGC
Organism: Haliea sp. E17; assembly: GCF_048323675.1. NCBI lineage: Bacteria > Pseudomonadati > Pseudomonadota > Gammaproteobacteria > Cellvibrionales > Halieaceae > Haliea > Haliea sp. E17. Next base: position 225,295 of record NZ_JBLWFK010000002.1, on the reverse strand, counting down.
CTTCGCAGACGCGCAAGTGTACATCCAGTCACGGTGCAGTTCTGTCAACATGGGAAGCCTCCGATGCCATTAAGGGTCTTGCGTCTCGTGGCAGTGATCCACTGCCCCCGACACTTCCATGCTAGACCCGGGTCGCAACTTCCCACATGACGCTGCGCGCCAAAAACGTGGCCTGCGCCGCCACTTCAGTCCCGCAGCAGGACAGCGACCTCCGCGCCGGGGTGCAACTCGGCGCACCGCCGGGCCGCGACCTGTGCCCGGACGCCACTGGCACAGAAAAACACCAGCCGCCCCGCTTGCGGGAGCAGTTCCCGGTAGGCAGGGTCGCCAAGGTACCCGGGCAGGTGCAGTGCGCCTTCCACGGCATCCGTCGCGCGCTCCGGGTCCGAACGCACATCCACCAGTTGGTCCGTCGACCGCAGGTCCACGCTGGCCAGTAGCGGAATGCGGGTGCATGCTCCAGGCTCGGCTGCGCCCTGGAAATCCAGGGTGGCAAAGCGGTTGTGCCAGAAATCCACGGTGAGCAGCTTGCCGGTCAATGCACTGCGTGATGCGACCAGCAGCTTGATAGCTTCCTGTGCCTGCATCGCGCCCAGCGCGCCAACTGCGGTACCCAGTACGCCATTGCTCTCGCAGTTGCCCGCCGCCGCGGGCACCTCGGGAAACACCGCCCGATAACTGGGCGCTGTGCCGCAAAAGACGCCGAGCTGGCCGCGCTGGCCAAGCAGTGCGGCGTAGACCAGCTGTTTGCCCGCCGCCAGACAGCTATCGCTCAGCAGGTAGGTCACGGTGAAATTGTCCGCGGTATCGAGGACCAGGTCGTGTTCCGCCACCAGCGTCGCCACGTTGGCATCGCGCAGCCGCTCCCGGCAGGCGGTTATGGAGATTGCGGAATTCAGCCCGCGCAGGTGACGCGCCGCAGCGGCCACCTTGGCCGCGCCGATATCCTCCTCGCGGTAGAAGACCTGCCGGTGCAGGTTGTGCAGCTCCACCACGTCGTGATCGACCAGGGTGATATGCCCAACTCCGGCACCGGCAAGATAGGCCGCCGCCGGAAGCCCCAGGCCGCCGACACCCACAACCAGCACCCGGGCAGCACCCAGGCGCTGCTGCCCGTCCTCGCCGATATCCGGCAGGCGGGTCTGGCGGGAGTACCGTTGTGTGTCGCTCATTGCGCTTCAGCCACCCTGCATCGGGGAGACGATTTCCACCACAGTGCCCTCGTGGATCAGGGTGTGTTCGCGCCCGCCGCGGGAGACGAATACGCCATCCACTGCTGTCGCAACCTCGCCTTCGCTGAAATCCAACTCGCGGACCAGGTCCTCGAGGGTCTCCGACCCGGTGAGGCGCCACTCACCATTAACCAGTATTTTCATGCTGCTGATTCCTCGTCCTTTACGGGTTCGACATTGGTTCCCACCCCCCGGTCGCGCGCAGGCTGGACGCCAGCCTGCGCACCGCCCGGCGGTAATCCGCCGCCTCGGTAATTGCCCGGACCACGGCGATACTGCCGACACCGGTGGCCGCCACCGCCGCCGCGCGAGCTTCATCGATACCCCCGATGGCCGTCAGCGGATAATGCCCGCCGAGGGTATCCACCCATTGTTGCAACTGGGCGAGGCCCTGGGGTGCAAAACGCATAGCCTTGGTGGTGGTGCTGTAGATCGGGCCCAGGGCGATATAGGAAGGTTTCAGGGCGTGGGCCCTGGCCAGTTCATGCCAGGCGTGATTGCTGAGGCCCAGCCGCAGGCCGGCGTCGGCGATAGCCGCCAGGTCGGCGGTGGCGATGTCTTCCTGGCCGAGATGCACGCCGTAGGCCCGGTAGTCGATGGCCAGCTGCCAGTAATCGTTGATAAACAGCTGTGCGCCGTATCTGCGCTGGGCGGCAACCGCCCTGCGGATGCTCTCGCGCAGCGCGTGTTCTTCAGCATCCTTGACGCGCAACTGTACCGTGGATACGCCCTCGGCAAACAGTTTTTCCACCCATTCGGCGGAATCGACCACCGGGTAGAGCCCCATGGGCACAGTATCCATCGCGGGGAACTCCACGGATTGTGTGTCGCCGGGAAAGCGGGACCACAGGCCCGGCAGGTCCGCGAGTTGCGCGGTCCAGCTACCGTGGTCCACCGCGCCGCTGCCGCCAGCCAGTGCCCGCGCATGGCGCAGGCCGTGGCCGACGACCATCCTGCCCAGTACGACGGCGTCTTCCAGCGCGTAACCCCGGCCCAGGGCGGCGGCTATCGCCGACGACAGGGTGCAACCGGTGCCGTGGCTGTGCGGCGTCGGGATACGTTCCCCGCGCAACCAGAACGCCATTCCGGCAGTGCAGAAATAGTCGTAACAATAGCCGTCACCGAGGTCGAGATGCCCGCCGGTGACCAGCACTGCGCCGCAACCGAGCCGCAACAGGTACCGGGCCGCGGCCTCCACCTGCCCCGGGCCGTCGATGGCGAAGCCGCACAGGCGCTCCGCCTCGTCCCGGTTGGGCGTCAGCAGGCTGATCCGCGGCAACAGTTCCCGGTAGCCTGCGATCCCGTCATCATCCAGCAAAGTACCGCCGGCAGAGGCCGCCAGTACCGGATCGCAGACCACCGGGACGTCGACCTGCTGCAGGTACTCGCCCACCAGCGCCTGAATATCGCTACTGGCGAGCATCCCCAGCTTTACCGCGGCCGGGGGATAGCATTCGCGCAGGGAGGCCAGGCTGGCGCGCACCTGTTCCAGCGGCGTGGCGGTCACTCGCTGGACGCCATTGCGGTTCTGCGCGGTGAGCGCAGTGATCACGCTGCAGCCGTATACGCCGAGGTCGCGAAAGGTCGCGAGGTCCGCCTCCACCCCTGCCCCGCCACTGCAATCGGAACCGGCGATGGCGTAGACGACTGGCTGCATTGTTCCTGTATCCATCGACTGCCTCACTGCTGCCAGAACGGGGTGCCGAGCACCGGGGTACTGGGTTCGGCCGTCTGGCGTTTGGGCATCGCGCCCGCCAGCCAGGCCGTACGACCGGCCTCGACACCGGCACGAAAACCGCGCGCCATGGCTTCCGGGACGGCGGCCCGCGCCACGGCGGTATTCAGCAGCACTGCGGTACAGCCCATTTCCATCGCGGCTGCGGCGTGCGAGGGCACGCCGAGTCCGGCGTCGACAATCAGCGGCACTGCAGGCAGCCGGGCGCGCAGGGTTTCCAGCGCATAGGGGTTGACGAGGCCCTGCCCGGTGCCGATCGGCGCGCCCCAGGGCATCAGCACCTCGCAGCCGGCGTCGAGCAGGCGCTGGCAGAGCACGAGGTCGTCGGTGCAGTAGGGAAATACCGCAAAGCCGTCGGCGACGAGTTCGCGAGCCGCTTCCACCAGTTGGAAGGGGTCCGGCTGCAGGTTGTAGTCGTCGCCGATCACTTCCAGCTTGATCCAGTTGGTATGGAATATTTCCCGGGACATCTTCGCCAGGGTGACCGCTTCCCGTGCCGAGTGGCACCCGGCGGTGTTCGGCAACAGGCGCCGGTCCAGCCTGCGAATAAAATCCCAGATGGTATTGCCTCCGCCGTTGGCCGGCGCCTGCCGGCGCAGCGCCACGGTAACCACCTCGGCGCCACTCGCCGCCACGGCCTGCTGCATGACCTCGGGCGAGGGGTACAGGGCAGTGCCGAGCAACAGGCGGCTGTGCATCTCGACGCCGTAGGCTGACCAGCTGTCGTTCATCGGTTGGGCTCCTTCGCCACCTGGCCAGGTGGCTCTCGGTAGTGTTCAAGTTGTATCGGCGGGCAGACTTCGCTGCCCTCGATGGCGGCGAGGACGCTGCTCACCAGGGCCGGGGCGAGCAGGAATCCGTGCCGGTAGAGCCCGTTGACCTGCAACAGTCCCTCGCGCTGGATAATTCGCGGCAGGTTGTCGGCGAAAGCCGGGCGACAATGGGCGCTGGCTTCCAGCACCTCCGCCTCGGCGAACCCGCTGTGCAGCGTGTACAGCGCAGAGAGCAGCTCGAGACTGGAGCGCACGGTCACCGGCGCCATCGATTCGCTTTCGATTTCGGTAGCGCCAATGATGTAGACACCGGCCGGGCGCGGCACCACGTACAGCTGGTAGCGCGGATGCATCAGGCGTACGGGCCGGCCCAGCCGTACCTCGGGCGCGCGAACCCGCAGTAATTCGCCGCGTACGCCGCGGAAATTTTCCAGTTGCTGCCTGGCGCCAAAGCCGCGGCAATCGAGCACCAGGTCGAAGCGTTCTTCACCTCCGGCGCAGCGAATTTGTCCCGCAGCAACCACGAGAATTTCCCGGCCCACCTGCCACCGACCACCCAGTGCGTCGATCGCATCACCCAGTGCCAGATACAGGGCGCGGTTATCCACCCAGCCTTCCCGGGGCAGCAACAGCGCCTCGGAGAATTCCTTCAGCGCCGGTTCCAGCAGCGCGACCTGCTCGCGCTGCAACCACCAGCTGTCGCCCTGTATTTCCGTCTCCAGCCCGCGCAGGCGGCGATGAAACCAGTGCAGGTCCGCCCGGTCGCCGCTGTGGGCAACGACCAGGCTGCCATCGATACGCAGCGGGACTTCGCGGCTACTGTGCTCGGCCAGCAGCTCCAGCCACCGGGGCCATTGCTCCAGGGCCGCGAGACCGGGTTCCAGGACTTCCGGCCCCACGGTAACCGCCTCGCTGTAGGGCGCCAGCATGGCCGCCGCAATGTGTCCCGCAGACTGTGCGCCACTGGCATCGCGGTCGAACAAGGTCACCGCGTGGCCGCCGCGCAGCAACTGCCAGCCGAGCAGGCGCCCGCAGAGTCCGGCGCCGGCGATACCGATATTCACTGCGCGCGCTCCGGCGGCACGCCTGCAGCCTCCCCGGCTTCCCGGTACAGTTCACCACCTGAGGCGCGGAATTCCGCGGACTTGCGCTGCATTTCGGTATCGAGGTCGACCATCCGAATGGTTTCACCGGCGACCTCATAGCCATTTTCCGCCGCATAGTCGCGCACTTCCCGGGTGATTTTCATCGAGCAGAATTTGGGGCCGCACATCGAACAGAAATGGGCGACCTTGGCCGACTCCTTGGGCAGGGTTTCGTCGTGGTAGGCGCGTGCGGTGTCCGGGTCCAGGGCGAGATTGAACTGGTCCTCCCAGCGGAATTCGAAACGCGCCTGTGACAGGGCGTTGTCGCGCAGCTGCGCGCCGGGATGTCCCTTGGCCAGGTCCGCCGCGTGGGCGGCGAGCTTGTAGGTGATGATCCCGGTTTTCACATCGTCCTTGTTCGGCAGCCCCAGGTGCTCCTTGGGTGTGACGTAGCAGAGCATGGCGGTGCCGTACCAGCCGATCATCGCCGCACCGATGCCGGAGGTGATGTGGTCGTAGCCCGGCGCGATATCGGTCGTCAGTGGTCCGAGGGTATAGAAAGGCGCCTCGTGGCAGTGCTCCAGCTGCTTGTCCATATTGGCCTTGATCATGTGCATCGGCACATGACCCGGACCCTCGATCATTACCTGTACATCGTGTTTCCAGGCGATTTGTGTCAGTTCACCCAGCGTTTCCAGTTCGCCGAACTGGGCTTCGTCGTTGGCGTCCGCCAGGGAACCGGGGCGCAGGCCATCACCCAGCGAGAAGCTCACGTCGTAGGCTTTCATGATCTCGCAGATTTCCTCGAAGTGGGTGTAGAGGAAATTTTCCCGGTGGTGGGCGAGGCACCACTTGGCCATGATGGACCCGCCGCGGGAGACGATCCCGGTCACCCGCTTCGCGGTCAGGGGCACGTAGCGCAGCAGTACGCCCGCGTGGATAGTGAAGTAATCGACACCCTGCTCCGCCTGCTCTACCAGGGTGTCGCGGAAAATCTCCCAGGTAAGGTCCTCGGCCACACCGTCGACTTTTTCCAGTGCCTGGTAGATCGGCACGGTTCCCACCGGTACCGGGGAATTGCGCACGATCCATTCCCGGGTTTCATGGATGTTGGCCCCGGTGGACAGGTCCATCATGGTATCGGCGCCCCAGCGGATACCCCAGGTCAGTTTGGCGACTTCCTCCTCGATGGAGGAACCCAGCGCCGAGTTGCCGATGTTGCCGTTGATCTTGACGAGGAAATTGCGGCCGATAATCATCGGTTCGATTTCCGGGTGGTTGATATTGGCGGGGATGATCGCCCTGCCCGCGGCGATTTCACTGCGCACGAATTCAGCGGTAATCGCCTCGGGAATCCCGGCGCCGAAGGCCTCGCCCGGGTGTTGTTTCCCGAGGTCCCCCAGTTCGCGCGCCTGCTGCAGGCCCATATTCTCGCGGATGGCAACGTACTCCATCTCCGGCGTAATAATGCCCCTCCGCGCGTAGTGCAACTGGGAGACATTGCGCCCGCCTTGCGCGCGGCGCACCGGTCGCGTCAGGTCGAACCGCAGGTGGTCCAGTGCCACGTCAGCCAGGCGTTCGCGGGCGAAGGCGGAACTTCCCGCGGGCAGGATTTCACTGTCATCGCGTTCCGCGATCCAGTGTTCCCGCAATGCGGGCAGGCCCTTGCGGATATCGATACTGGCACTGGGATCGGTATAGGGACCGGAAGTGTCGTAGACCCGGATTGACGGGTTGGCGCGCTGTTCGGTGGCGCCGCCAGCCAGCGCAACGGTCGTCGGCAGCTGGCTGATCTCGCGCATCGCGACCTGCAGGTCGGGCCGTGAACCCTGTACGTGAATCTTTCGCGAGGCGGGAAATCCCTGTAGCGAATCCATATCCGCCTGTGCTTCCCGGCTGAGTACTTTCAGGTCCTGCTGGCGCCCCATGGCGATATCCTCCGTGGCGTGTGCAACGCCGGGGTGGATTGGAAAGATGCCTGTGGGAAAGCGGCCTGCGTACACGCCACCCGGGACGGGTGGCGACGCACGAAGTGACTCTCTTGTTCCCTACGCAGGTACTAGCCTGGTCAGGTTCCACGGGTGATCTCTCAGCCTGGCAAGCAGGCACCCCGACAAGAATGTTGGCGCCACACTAATCAATCTCTGTTGCCAATGCAAGACTCGACAAGTGTGGCACCTTACCCGCCAGCGCCAGGACGACTGGTGAGCACTGTCACAAAAAGCTCAACAATCTGGGCAGAAAATAACGGAATACCACTTTGCAAACCCGCAGGGAAAGGTGTGCCGCGCAATCCGCGGAAGAGGCTGTCAGGGTAATGGCTGCAATCCGCAAGGGCCTGAACCAGCACGCGGGTGCCAGGAACTACGCCTCACTCACCCTGCGGGTGCGTACGCAGGCGCAGCCTTTTATTGCCATCTCCGGCACGCTGAATCCACAAGGAGAACGTTACCTGGATTAACTTCCCGCCACGCGTGCGTCCGGCAGCAGGCTGCCCGAGCGCTGCTGTAAATCAGATTCCCGTCGCGAAATAGATGAAGGCAAGTGCCTCCTCGGCAGAGAGGCTGCCATCATCTATGCGGGTATTGGCGAATGCATTCAGGGCTAGAGGCACATAGACCGGCATCTCGCTGATTTCCGCGATCGGGTAGTGCTGCTGGATCGCCGCGGACGTCCTGGATACGATTGCCAGGGTCTCACCCAGTTCCTCACTCACCGCCGGCAGGTTGGCTTCAATAGCCGACTCGAGGGCTTCGGTGGTGAAAATCCCCGCGGCGCTCTGCGCGCCTCCGACCGCGGCGTAGGCCAGGCGGGTGGCATGCACGGCCGCGACAGCGCCGATCTCCGCCTGCTCCGTGGAGGACAGGTCGGAAAGGGTCTTGCCCCGCATCCGCCACTCCAGGGCAGCCCGACCGCTGAGGAAGCGCACACGGTATTCGTCGGTGTCCTGCACATCGGCCAGCGCGTTGAGGCTTTGATACAGTGAGATCGATGATGTCTCCGCAACCGTTGCACCGCTTTCGTCGACCACCTCCACCGGCTCCGCGCCGACACTAATGGCAAACTGGCGCGGGGAAAGCCCCGCCTGGCGGGTGAGCATTTCGCCGTAAAGACCGCGAAGCTGCTCGCTTTCAGGGTAGTTTTCCATCAGGGTGACAAGCCCGGTGCCGGCGGCGCCATACCCGCCACGGGCGAGATCGCCTGCCACTGTGGACAGCACATCGATATCGGCCGCTGACAGTTCGACATCGGTGACCTCGATCTCCGGCGCGGGTTGTGGCTCCGGTTGTGGCTCAGCTTGCGGCTGGGGTTCAGGTTCGACTATCTCGTCCCCTGCCGTGTTGCGATTATTGTCGGAACCATCGCTGCAGGCCCACAACAGGGGACACAGCAGAGCTATCGAAACAAACAGTCTGGTCTTGTTCATACGGTTTACGCCACCCTTGATTCCCATGTCCCGCTGCATTACGGACAATCACTCAACACCGGTCCACAGTTGTGGCCGGAAAGATTAACCAGCGTCATGTCCCCCACAGCACCGCTTGCCTGGAAGCTCAGGATGACCTGGTAGTAATCACCGTCATCCCGTTGCAGCTGGATCTTGTGACTGCTGTTGGCATTGAGCACCGCCCCGTTGGCAAAGTTCACTAACGCGAAGGGATTACCGCTACTGTCGTAGACATTGGCGGTATTGGCGCCACCGGTATAGTTCCCGTAGAGCACCAGCGCTGTGTTTGGCCCCACCCCCGAAACCGCGGCATTCGCGACCATGCGCTCACTGGTATCGATATCGATGACGATAACCTCATCGGTGCTGCCGTCATTGTCCACCACCGGCAGCGCGCTCATCACATCGAGTGCCACCGCCTGCGACTCGTCGACGTCATTCACCGTTACCAGAACCTGCTGGCTGGCGCTGAACATGTCTGCGCTGTCGTCGGTGACCGTCACCTCGACCTCGTAGACATTGTCAGCATTGCTGTCCGCAGGCGCTTCATAGTCGGGAGCGACCAGGAACAGGAGTTCTCCACCCTCCAGTGAGAAGCTCGACTGGTCCGCACCGCCACTGATGGCGTAAGTGAGTACATCGCCGTCGGCATCATTGGCAGCCGCGGTATAGCCCGTATTAATGCTGTTTTCATCGACACTGACAGCTACCGACGCCGCGGTGAACACCGGAGGCGCGCCCGGAACAGCGCCGGCGGTAACAGTCAGGAGCGTGGTGTAATCGGAGACCTCACCCTCGTTGTTGGTAATCGTCAGCCGCACCTCGTACATCCCTTCGAGGTCTGTTACCAGTGAGCCGGTCCCGTTGGGGGACGCTGTAATTTCTGCGGCACTTCCCTCGGGTGCAGCAACCAGCGTGTATTCGAAGGTTGAACCGCTGGGGTAGGTGGAACCGTCGAGGCCCAGTGGCACCGTGTCGCCGGCGGTGAAACTGCTCTGCTGTGTGGCAGGACCGGCGACGGGGGCGGACAGAAAGGAGAAGGTCACCACTTCGCTGTAGGTAGCCTCCCGGAACGGTACACGAAGCTCCGCCATCACCTGGTATTCACCTTCGACCACATCCGGGGTCAGGGTAGCAACCCGGCTGTTACCTGGCTCCGGGAGAATAACCGCGGCGCCCCCGGCGGGCTGGGACAGTATTTCCCAGACAATCTCCGAACCGGGGGGCAAGGTCGAACCACTGGCGTCGAAGACAACCGGCTCACCAATATTGATGGTCTCCGCGATGGGGCGGTAAGTCACGTACACCGCTGGCGCGAGAGTCTCAACAGAAGTGCTCAGGGTTTGGGAAGCAAGCTCTGGCGTGACGCCGACACCTTTGTAAACGTAATAGTATTCTCTCAATACGCTGGCAGTGTAGATGCCCGGGTTTTGCGCGATAAAGGTTCGGACGTTTTCTTCAGCGCCATCGTTAAACGCGTCGATGATATCACTGGTGACGCCTTCGCTGGACGTATAGGACAGGGACCAGGTCGCGGTTTCCTCCGAGTACTCCAATTGGTTGTCGTAGGTGGGTTCATAGAACAGGGTAACCTCATCGCCCGCGAGAGCGTACTGGACGTTGGCCACTACCCGGGAACCCGGCGCAAAAAACGACCCATAGAAGCCAGAGACAGGAATAACGACGGTTTGCTCGCTCCCGTCGTTCATCGTGGCGGTAACGGTCAGTTTTAACACATCAGCATTGTATGTTCCGACTTCGGCGTTACCGACATAGGCGATTGCCGGCTTGCCGGTAGCGCTGTCTTCGGACACCACCCAGTCGGGATTGCTGCTGGTCCATGTCGCCGTCACCGGTGGGATAAAGGCACCGCTGGCGACATAGTCCGGCAACAGTTCGGGGCCGGTTTCAGGCTCGACCGAAACCGACGTCGATTCGACCGCGACGCGCAGTGAACCCAGTGCCTCCCCCAGGGTGATCTCTCCAGCGCAAGTCTCGACCTTGATTGATCCAGAATAGGGTGGCGTGACCTTGCCCCTCACTTTTGCGGCATACTTGTAAACACCGTCGACGGCTTCCGCGGGATCAAAGGTGAAAACATAACGGTAGTAGGCATGTTCACTTTCAAATTCCGGGTGCTTCTTGATGCTCGTCTTGCTCGTGTAGTTATCCTTGCCCATGGGGGACATGGAGATGAATTCGTTATCCTCAAAATAGGGATCGGGAGCGAGGGCTACACTGTGGTCGAGAAACTCCACTGTAATCGAACAGCTGTCGTCTCCGGGTGTGCATTTGGATGGCACGCAGCTCAGGTCGACATTGCCCGGTTCCTGTTTACAACTGCAGTTCACCAGAACCAGTGAGGACAACGCGAGCAAACCAATCTGACTGCCGCGCTTTCGAATCATGGAGAAGGTTTTGGCATCAAATCGCATGTATATAAGCTCGCGTAGGTAATGGTCCCGAAGTGGTCCGGCGCGTCGTTATATTCCCGAGCGAACCAGAAGTCGCGCTCGAGTATTGTTAGGGATGCAAGTTCGTGTCAACGAAAAACGGGCTGTTTTACCGGAAAAAAATGAAAAAAACCGTCAACGAAATTTTTTCCTGACTTTCGTTGTCGGAAATTCGGCAGAGCTGGCGCTATTGAGCTTAAGGGTATTTGCAGGCGTCAATCCGGGCCTACAGCAACACATTCCCGTGGGATTTGCGCAATCGCTGCCCGACCGCATCACCGGCATGCAGTAATACAGTCCCAATCGTCTGACTTTACTTTCGTGCTTCTTCCGCCTTCAATTCAACCAGACAGCTATGCAATCGACCGATCAAACCGTCCATGGAGAAGCACTCGTGACACAAAAAATGCGCATTGGTTTCCTCGCACTACTCATCCTGGCACTCCCTCCCTCTCTGGCCCTGGCCGCCGACAGCAAGCCAGTGATCGAAAAGAAAGACGACCTGCCGCGGCACGAATACCAGCTCGATGTAAAAGTGGTAGACCTCTATGAGCCCGCCAATCGCAGTGCGCTGCTGAAGCTGGCAGCCGCAGTGGCCGCAGACGCACAGTCCGACCTCGCGAACTACGACATTCGCGACGACAACACGGTACAGGACTTTTATACCGACCTCGGCACCGTGGCCCTGCTGGAATCCCGCTGGCAGGATTACCTGGACCTGCTGGAGAAACGCCGCGCGCTGGAGACCAAGGAGGCCAACCGGCTGACCATGGGGCTGGTCGGTGAAGTGATCGCGCGGACAGAACTGGCCGGCACCGCGAATGCAGCCAACGCGTTTGGCGAGGAACTGCTGAAGGCTGTCGAGGCCCTGCCCTACGCCACCGTGCAGGACAACCTGAAGAGCACCAAGGGCCGTACCGAGTTCCTCACCCGCCCGCTGGTGCTGGGCAACCTGGAGTCCACTTTCCAGCCGCTGCTGGACAACACCGGCGGCAAGATCAGCTACGACGTGGCATCCGCACTGGTGGGGGTCTCCTTTACCCTCGACTATTTCATTCCCAACGCAGGGGCGATCAACGAAGTACTGGGCGACTATATCGCCGCTAACGATGTCGCCAAAGAAGACATCTGGGCAGCGCGTACAGTCGACCTGGCAGCCGATGCTGCGGCCTCGCCCACCGTTATTTCAGTCTGGGATTCAGGCGTGGATACCGCCATCTTCGGCCCCCAGGGCCAGCTGTGGACCAACACCGCGGAGCAAAGCGACGGCGCCGATGACGACGGCGACGGCTACGTCGACGATATCCACGGCGTCGCCTACGACCTGGAATCCAACAAGGTGACCGAGTTGCTGCACCCCATCCAGCGCGATTTCGGCGTACAGCCGCGGGACTGGCAACAATACTCGAAGGGGCTCGGCGATATGCTGGCCAACGTGGACAGCGAAGAGGCGGCGGCCCTGCGCAAGCACATCGCCGCCCTGCCCCAGGCGGAGGTCAAGGACTTCCTGGAATCGCTCAATCTTTACAGTGGCTACGCCCACGGCACCCATGTCGCCGGCATCGCGCTGGAGGGCAACCCCTTTGCCCGCCTGCTGGTGGCGCGCATGACCTACAACCACACCCAGATGCCGCTGGAACCGACCCTGGAACAGGCCGAGCGCGACGCCGCCATGTTCCGCGAGGTGGGCGCCTATTTCCGCAACAACAAGGTCCGCGCCGTGAACATGAGCTGGGGCGGCAGCCTGCGCAGTATCGAAGAGGCTCTCGAGGCACACAATGTCGGCGCCAGCGTTGACGAACGCAAGGCTCTGGCCCGCGAAATCTACGATATCGGTGACGCCGGCCTGCGCGAGGCCATCGGCGGGTCCCCGGAGATACTCTTCATTACCAGCGCCGGCAATTCCGACAACGACGTCAAATTCGACGAGTTCTACCCCAGCAGCTACGAATACCCGAACCTGCTCAGCGTCGGCGCGGTGGACAGCGCCGGCGACGAGACCAGCTTCACCAGTCTCGGCAAGGTCGATATCTACGCCAACGGCTTTGAAGTGGAAAGCTATGTACCGGGCGGCGACCGCATCAAGTTCAGCGGCACCTCGATGGCTTCACCCCAGGTGCTCAACCTCGCGGCCAAGCTGTGGGCCCTTGATCCGGCTCTGAGCGTGGCGGAAGTGCGCAGCCTTATCCTCGACGGCGCGGATGAAAAGCAGCTCGAGTCCCGCACTATCAAGCTGCTCAACCCGAAGGCGTCGGTTGCCCTGCTGGAGCAGCGCAAGGCGCCGTAGGCGTTACCCGCGCGGACTGCGCCACAACGAAAAAGGCCCCTGCAGGAGGGGCCTCATTTCGAACTGCAATGTCCGGCCTAGTGTTGCTGGGCCGGTTTCTTGCCCGCCATCGCCGGCATCTGCAGATTTACCGTGACCTTGTCGATAGCGCCGGTGAAGACACCTTCGTTGTGGTAGTCCGGTGACACCGGCACATTGCTGTCGCGCCCGGTATCCATGGTTTCACCGTTGCCGGCGAGCATCTTCGGCCGCTGTACGATCTTGCCCTCGGCGACTTTCTCGCCGTCGACGCTGATGCTCATCAGGCCGTCGTCGCCGGTGATCTGGAAATCGTAACGCAGCTTGTGGGCGCCCGGTTTCAGGGCGGACTTTGCGGACACCTTCGACTGGGCACCTTCCAGCGGCAGGCCGGACACCGACGAATAGGCCGTGGGCTTGCCATTCTCGAGGTAGAAGCTCCAGCCGCCGAACTTGCTGCCCGCGGCGAACACGACACCCTCCGCGCCCGCTTCGGGGATGCGCACATCGGCTTCAATGCTGAAAGGCATGTGGAAGATCATCGGCGCCACGCCGAACTGGACCTGTACATCCGGACCCCAGTAGGTGTATTCCATGCGCGGACGCTTCTTGGTGGCCATCATCATGACCATGCCGCGCTGCATGCCGCCTTCATCCTGGATCGGGTAGACGTTGTACTTGCGCGCTTCCTGGTCGAACAGCGCCTGCATTTCGGCGAGCTTTTCCGGATTTTTCGCGGCCAGGTTGTGTGACTGGCTGAAGTCCTCACTCAGGTTGTAGAGCTCCCAGCCGTAGGCAGTAGTATCGCCACCCCTGGTCACCGGCATGTTCCATGGCATGTTGATCGGGGTGGTATTGGCCATCCAGCCGTCGTGGTAGATCGCCCGCTGGCCCATGATTTCATAGTACTGGGTATCGCGGACCGAGGGTGCGTCGGCGTCGGCAAAGCTGTACAGCATGCTCTTGCCGTGCACCGGCATCTGCTCGATACCATCGACATACTTCGGCGCGGGTACCCCCGCGGCGTCCAGCAGGGTCGGCATGATGTCGATCACGTGGTGGTACTGGCTGCGCACCTCACCGGTGTCCTGCATGTGGCCGGGCCAGGAAACCACCAGGCCGTTGCGGGTGCCGCCGAGATGCGAAGCTATCTGCTTGAACCAGGGGAACGGCGTGTCGGTGGCCAGGCTCCAGCCGGACTGGTAGCCCTGGTAGGTGTTCGGGCCACCCAGTTCGTCGAGGTGCTCGGCGAGGTAGTCCAGGGGAAGGCCGTGGGTGCCGGTGCTCAGGTCCGCCATTTCGTTGATGGAGCCCCACTCCCCGCCTTCGGCGCTGGAGCCGTTGTCGCCCTCAACGTATACCACCAGGGTGTTGTCGGCGAGACCCATGCGCTCCAGCTCGTCCATGATGCGGCCGAACTGCTCGTCCTGGAAGGCCAGCTGGGCAGCGTAGACTTCCATGAAGCGCGCGTAGACCTTGCGCTGCTTGTCGCTGAGGCTGTCCCAGGCGGGAACCTGCTCTGGCCGTGCGGCGAGTTTGGTGCCTTTGGGCACGACGCCCATCTTGATCTGGCGGGCGAGGATCTGCTCACGCAGCACATCCCAACCCTGGTCGAACTTGCCGTGGAAGCGGGCGATCCACTCCTGCGGCACCTGGTGGGGCGCATGGGCGGAGCCGTTGGCGTAATAGATGAAGAACGGCTTGTCCGGCGCGGCGCCCTTCTGGTTGTAAATCCAGTTGATCGCCTTGTCCGCCAGCTCCTCGTCCAGCAGGTAGTTGGCGGGACGGTCCGCGTCATCCACGGGGCTGATGTTTTCATACAGGGCCGGGGTGAACTGGTCCGAGTCGCCGGCGATGAAGCCGTAGAAATAGTCGAAACCGCGCCCGGTGGGCCACTGGTCGAAGGGGCCGGCAATCGAACGCTCCTCCTGCGGAATGTTGTGGTCCTTGCCGAACATGGCAGTGGAATAGCCGTTATCGCGCAGGATGCGCGCCACGGTCGCCGCCGCGGGCGTAATGCGCCCGGTGTAGCCCGGGTACGGCGTGGGAATGTCCGACAGGGTACCCAGGCCCACCGCGTGATGGTTGCGCCCGGTCAGCAGTGCCGCGCGGGTCGGGGAACAGATCGCCGTGGTGTGGAACTGGTTGTAGCGCAGGCCGTTCCGGGCAAGCTCATCCAGGTTCGGCGTGGGCGCCGGGCCGCCAAAGGTGCTCACGGAGGCGAAACCGACGTCGTCAGTCATCACCAGCAGGATATTCGGCGCGCCCTCCGGTGCACTCACCTTGCCCGGCAACTGCATGGTGGACGCCTTGGCGGTGGGTTCCAGCTTACCTTCATAGGGTTTCGGGGGAATGGGCAGCGCCATTCTTTCCGCCGTGGTCTGCGCTGCCGCCGGGCCGCTGATGGCGACCATGACCGCCGCCGCGACCGGCGCGATGAGTGAGCTTATTTTCATATTGGCCTCCGCCTTGTGTTCGGAACGCGTGTACTGATCCCGCGGGTGCAGGCAGGCGCCCGCGGGGCAGGAAAACTGGGGCCGAAGGTTAAGACGGGCGTCTTAGCAAGTCAAGCGATCGTGCTCTGCAGCCCTGACGCGGCGAAATCCAGCACCCGTTCCAGGTAGCGGTCGCGGGCACTACTGGAGCGATCCTCGCCCCCGGTGATACCCCGATCCCAGTCGATGACCGCCACCAGGAATACCACCACCGCGCAGTGTATGCGGGTATGCGGGTCTGCCAGGGCCAGGGCCTCGAGGCGGGCGTTCATGAGGTCGTTGATTTTGCGGGTGACGGTGGCGCCCTCGGAGTAGCGGCTCCAGACTTTGATATCGGCGAACAGGCGCATACCGAGCAGGAAGGCGGCGAAGGAGCAGCGGCCCTCGGAATCCCGCTCCTCGGCGATCGGCCGCAACAGGGCGGTCAGCAGGACCCGCAGGTCGCCCTCCTCTCCCCGCTCCGTGGCCTGGTCCAGCAAGCGGGTCCGCGCGCGTTCGAGGGACTTGAGGCGCCGCTCGAAGATACCGCGCATCAGCCCCTCTTTGCTGGAGAAGTAATACTGCACCGCGGAATGGTTGGCGGAGCCGGCAGCTACCGCGATCTGGCGCAGGGACACGCCCTCGGTGCCGTGGCGGCCGAACAGGCTTTCGGCCGCGTCCAGGATGGCGTCGGCTGAGCCGGTACGGCGGTTATCCACCCGACTTTCCACTGCCTCCGATGGCGCGCTGTGCGTTTTTCCTTCCATTGCCCCGGGCTCCTGCCGTAAACAAGCCCATTGAACTGGATTTCCGCGCGGGGGTAAACCGCCGTGTGTCAGGCGGCGGTCCAGGCACCGTCCACCGGCAGGATCTGCCCGGTGACGAAGCTGGCACCCGCACTGCACAGCCAGAGCACCGCCGCACCGACCTCCTCGGGGTTGCCCAGCCGTCCGATCGCGCTCTGCTCGATCAGCATTTTGTGCAATTCCGGATTCATCGAGGCGCGCGACATGGGGGTATCGATCATCCCCGGGCAGACGGCATTGACGCGGATGCCCTGGCGGGCGTATTCCAGCGCGGCGCAGCGGGTCAGGCCTACCACCCCGTGCTTGGCCGCCACGTAGGGCGAGAGGAACGGGGCACCGACCACGCCCGCAACCGAGGCGCAGTTGACGATGGCGCCACCGCCGTTCGCCAGCATCACCGGTATCTGGTGGCGCAGGCAATGCCACATGCCGGTGAGGTCGATACCGATCACCCGGTGCCAGTTCTCGGCACTGGTGTCGGCCGTCGCCTTGCCGTGTTCACCGTCGATGCCGGCGGCGTTGAAGACCGCCGAAAACGGCCCCAGGGATTCCACACAGGCCTGCACCGCCGCGGCGACACTGGCATCGTCGCTGACGTCGCAGGCCAGGTATTTGCAGGGGCCGATCGAGGCGAACTCCGCCTCGGTGTCGGCACCGGCCCGGGCGTTGATGTCCGCCAGGGCCACGGCGTAGCCCGCTTCGAGAAACAGTCTGGCGGTGGCCTTGCCGATGCCGGAACAGGCGCCGGTCACAAAGGCCACGGGCCGTGTAGTGTTATCGCTCAATACTTATCCTCCGATGTTGACCAGTGTGCGACCGGTGACGCTGCCTTCCAGGTAACCGGCACACACGGGAATGATGTTCTCCAGCCCTACACAGCGGGTGACGATACGCTCGAGGTGCTGCGGTTTCAGGTCCGCGCCCATGCGCTGCCAGATCTCCAGGCGTTCCTCCCGCGGATTGAGCCCCGCATTGATACCGATCAGGCTGACCCCGCGCAAGATGAAGGGCATCACCGTGGTGTCGAGATGGGATGCGCTGGCCAGGCCGATGCTGGCGATATTGCCCCAGGTGGCGACCGTGCGGGTCAGCCAGCCGAGCACATCCCCGCCGAGATTATCCACCGCACCGGCCCACAGCGCCGTCTCCAGCGGCCGGGTGCCCATGTCCAGCTCACCGCGCAGGACGACCCGTTTGGCGCCCAGGGACTTCAGGTAATCCGTCGCCTCCGCCTTGCCGGTCAGTGCGACCACGTCGTAGCCGCGCCCCGCCAGCATCATCACAGCGATGCTGCCGACGCCTCCGGTGGCTCCGGTAACCAGGATTTCCCCCAGTTCCGGCCGCTGGCGGTTCTGTTCGAGCCGGTGCACCGCGAAGGCGGCGGTGAACCCGGCGGTACCGAGAATCATCGCCTCGCGCGTGTCCATGCCCGCCGGCAGCGGCACGATCCACTCGCCGCGGACCCGGGCGTATTCGGCGTATCCGCCATCGTGGGTCTCGCTGAGCCCGCAGCCCATCACCAGCACCTTGTCGCCGGCGGTATACGCCGGGTCGGTGGAGCTGACGACTTCACCGGCGAGGTCGATGCCGGCCACCAGCGGAAAATTGCGGATGATCTTGCCCCTCCCGCTCACCGCGAGGGCGTCCTTGTAATTGATGTCCGAGTATTCCACGCGAACGACGACATCGCCGGGGGTGAGATCATCGAGGGACAATCGTTCCAGCCGCGCCCTGCCCTCGCCCGGGCCGTCGACCCGCAGTGTCCTGAAGGGTTCCACCATCGTCACGCGATCACCGCCATCAGGAACCCAGTCTGGCCTCGAGTGCTTTCAGCTGTTCCTGCATGGCCGCGAGCTGGCTGCGCAACTGGGTAATTTCCTCGGCTTCGGGGTCGGGTACCGTCTTGCGGCTCCGCTTGCTCAGGCGCCAGTCCTCGGGGAACAGCTCGTCGTTGTCCTTAACCGCGTTGTTGAGCCCCTTGTCGAAGGTATCGTCGCCCAACTCCAGTTCGCCGTCGGACTTCACCATCGGCAGCAGGGATTCCAGCCACGCGGCCAGCACGCTGCCCATGTACTCGCCCTGGTTCTGCTTGAACACTTCGAAAAAGGTCTTCTGCATCATGACTGTGTCGGTGGGCCGGCTGCGGGAACAGGCCAGCGCGTACTTGTGGGTTTCCGCCTCCAGTTGGTCGCGGGGCACCACGCTGTTGACGAAGTGGCACTCGTACATTTCCTTCGCCGTAAAGGGGCGCCCGGTGAATACCATTTCCTGGAACTTGCGCAGCCCCATCATCAGGGCCCACTGCCACATGCGCGCCGCCCAGCCGGCGTAGCGCCAGGCCGAGTGGCCGAACAGGGTTTCGTCGGAACAGACCACGAGATCGGCATCCGCGGCCTGGTAGAAGTGCCAGCCATAGCAGTAGCCCTTGGCTTCGACGATGCTGATCTTCTTGAACTCCTGCAGGCTGCGCATGCCCGAGGCGGTGGTCGCGTAGTGATGCACCAGTGTGGAGAGATAGCGATAGGAATCCTTCGGCGGGTATTTGACATCCGCCTCCTCGGGAATCTCGAATTCGTGCAGCAGCGAGGAATCCTGGTTGCTGGAAAACAGCTCTGACTGTTCGGGAAGGTCGCCGCCACTGCCGAAGTTGTCGCCGACACCGCGAATCACCAGCACCTTTACTTCGTCGTCCACGTTGGCCTGCTGGACCAGTTTCGCGTAACGCTGGCGCGCGGCGATGGTCGGCGCGTTGAGGTGCCCGGGGCGATTCAGGGTGATCGTGGCGATCTTGGTTTTGGGGTCTTTTTCGTAGAGGATGATTTCCTCGGGCGGCGGGCGGTTCAGGTTGTCGCTCATGATGGTCTACTCCTGGTACTGGAATGGGGTGTACAGGCGGCGGGCAGGCCGCCGCGTTTCAGGCCGAAATCCGGCTGGCGATCATCGCCCCGATCTCGGCCAGCCTGATTTTGCCGGTGCTTGTCCGGGGAATATCGGACTCGCTGATAAACACGATATTGCGCGGCACCTTGTAACTGGACAGCAATTCCCGCAGCGCGTCGCGCAGTGACTCCTCGCTCAGGTCGACGCCCTCGGCAGGCACCACGGCGGCGACCACCCGCTGGCCGTACTCCGGATCGTCGATACCGGCGACCACCGGGATCGCCACTCCGGGCACTTCGCGCAGGGCGGCTTCCACTTCCAGCCGGGAAACGTTGGCCGAGCGGGTCTTGATCATGTCGCCGCGACGGGCGACAAAGTACAGGTAACCGTCTGCATCCTCGCGGCACAGGTCACCGGTGGGATAGAAGCCGTCCGCGGTAAATACGCTCTCGCGCTCGCGCTTGTAGAAACCGGTCATCAGGCCGCCACCGCGCAGCTGCAATTCGCCGAGCTCGCCGGTGGCCACTGCCTCGCCGGTCTCCGGGTTGACGATGCGCCGCTGGTAGCCGTTGACCGTGCGGCCGGAGGCGCCGGCCTTGTCCGCGGGCAGTCGCACGTCCAGCGGTTCCGCGCTGTGCACGGCAAAGGTTTCGCTCATCCCCAGCAGGTTCGCCTGCAGCGGCGGCGGGATCAGTTCGCCGCTGGCCTCGCGGAACTCGCCGAGGCCGATGATGCTGTCCACGTCGATGCCCCTGCCCCGCGCGCCCTCGCGCAGCTTGACCATCATATCGCCCCAGCTGTTGACGCGGTTGACCGCCAGCGTGGCGATGGCCTCGACCATGTCGTCGACACTGGGGGATTGCGGATAGACCAGGGTGCCGCCCACGCTCAGTACTTCCAGGGCCATCACCAGCCCGCCCAGCCAGAATACCGGCAGGGTCGGCATCATGCGGTCGTCGGGCTTGAGCAGAAAATACTCCGCCACAGCCGGCGGATGACAGGCCAGGGTGCGCTGGCAGTGGGTCACCGCCTTCGGTGCAGACGTGCTGCCGGAGGTATAGACAATCACCGCATCATCGCTGGCCGCGACTTCCCTTTCCAACGCCGCCAGCAAGTCGTCGCCGGGCGCAGCGGGACTGTCGGCCAGTGCCAGCAGGGCGTCCACGGGTTCTGCCCAGGCCATGCCCTCGGCGTCGTCGAGCCAGATCGCGCGCAGGTAGGGTGCGTCTACCAGGCGCAGCGCACCGGCTTCGCCGTTAGCGAGACCGGGCAGGGCCTCGCCGAGTTTTTCGCCGTAGTCGTGATTGAGAAAGCGCCGGTTGGCTACCAGGAACTGGGTGTCACTGGTGCGCAGGATGTGCGCCAGTTCGCGGGAGGTGCACAGGGTACTGACCAGGGAGACCAGCGCCCCGATACGCATGCACCCGAGAAAGGCGGTCAGCCAGAAAATGCCGTCGGCGGACAGCAGCGCGATCCGTGCGCCCTTCCCCGCGCCCGCCTGCAGCAGCGCCCGGGCAAAATGCGCGGAACGCCGCTCCAGTTCCGCATAGGTGACGCTCTCCCCGGCCATCGCTACCGCCGGGTGGTCGCCGCGCTCCGCGACTTTACGGGCAAACAGCGCTGGCAGGGTCTGCTGCTGGGTCGTGCTCATGCTGTGGGCATCCTGCTGGTATCGTCTTGTTATGAAGGGTCCGCTACCGGGCGCTCAGCCCAGGGTGCGCACCGGATTGCTGCCATCCCAGGATTCGGCTGCGTCGCGAAACTGCTGGAAAATGCTGTCCGCCACGGGGTTGGCATCGACCAGTTCCACCATGAAGCCGAGCGTGCTGCTGAGGTCGAGCCAGCAGGTGCGGAAACCCATCATCAGGCCGCTGAAGGCGATTTCGGCCCCGGCGGACTGGTAGGCCTCCAGTTCTGCGTCGTAGTCTTCGCAGTAGATACCCACATGGTGAAAGCCAGTCTTACCGGCGGGCACCAGGTCGCGGAACATCGACGGGGCGTCGTCGTGCTGGCAGATCAGCTCGATCTGGGTATCCCCCGCCTGGCCAATCGCGGCGGTGATGTTGAACGGTGTCGAGGATACCGGCGCTCCCCGGTACATCGCGTTGTCGTAGGCCAGGCTGTCGAAGACGAAAAACGGTCCGATCCCGGCGCTTCGGGTCCAGTGCTCGATGGCCGCATCGAGATCGGGGACCACCCATGCCAGTTGCATGAAATTCCGGTCAGGGAAAGGCATGAGTTGCATCTGTGTGTCTCCGGTCAGCCAGTAGGTATCACGGCAGTCTCACCGAAGGGCGCATGGCAGTCTCTACAGAAGATGTCGATTTATCGACTATGGCGACTTGCCGGGCGCGAGGATCTCCAGCAGCGCCGCGTTGAACGCCGCGGGGCGCTCGTACATGACCCAGTGACCGGCGCCGGCAATCACCCGGAACTGCATCTGCGGGAAAAAGCGCCGCAACACTTCTTCCTGGGCCGTTGGATTCGGATGCGGCTGGTCCAGTTCGCCCCAGATGCAATCCACCGGCAGGGTCAGCTTCGGCAGCACTTGCAGCAGGCGGTCGGGCAGTACCAGGGGTATCGGATTGAGGCGCGACCGGGTGCCGACCAGGGCCTGGATGCACAGCGCGAGCGCATCGACGCTGTCCTCGGCGTGGAGCATCAGTTGCAGGAGATTGTGGCGGTTGACGGCAATCCGGCCCTCGGCATCCAGGCCCCGTACCCCAAGCAGGTCCACTTCGCCGCGCGGCGTATCCAGGCCACCGGTATCCACCAGCACGAGCCGGCGCACCAGTTCGGGAAAGTAGCGGGCCAGGTAAGCCGAGGCGACCCCGCCAAAGGAAAACCCCACGACATCGAGCGGCAGGGCGGCGGCTGTCAGTTCGACCAGGCCTTCGGCGAGGACGCTGGAAATCGCTTTCTGGGTCGGTTCCGGCGGGAGGTCCGACTCGCCGTAGCCCGGCAGGTCCACCGCCCAGACGGTATAGTGTTGCGCCAGTGCATCGATGGTATGGACCCAGTGCAGCCATGACCCGCCAGCGCCGTGGGCCAGCAGCAGGGGCGGCCCGCTGCCCCAGCAACGCCAGACCAGCACGCCCTCGCCACAACTGGTCGCAAAGCGCCGGCCGCGCGCCTCGAGATCGGCGATGAAGGTTTCCGGGTCGACGGCAATCGGGGCGCAGCGCTCAATCATTGTTGGTTATCCGCTTCGGCGAGGGCTGTGAGTGTGTCGCTATGTGCGGGCCGGGTCAATCGCCGCGCTGCGGACGCCGGGCTCTCGGCGCAATCTCTATACGACGGGTCGCAAACTATCGAAAACCCCGGCGGATACGCATGCGATACTGTGGCAAAGCTGGAGGAAGGGCCGATGCCTGCCACTGACAATAATATTATCTTCACCAATGCCCGGGTTTTCGATGGCCGCAAGCTGCTCCCCGAAACGCAGGATGTCGCCATCGCCGGCGGTCGCATCGCCGCCGTGGGTGCCGCCCTGCCGGCGGATGGCAGCCGGCGCATCGATGCCAGCGGGCTCACCCTGATGCCCGGCATGATCACCTGCCACCTGCACCCGGATTTCTACCGCTTCTCCCTGGCGGAGGGCCTGGCCGGCGCCAAGCTGGGCAAGGAACTGCCGCCGGGTGTACTGATGGCTATTGGCGTACGCACCTGCCGGGTACTGCTGGAAAGCGGCTTCACCGGCTATGTCGGCGCCGCCTGCGCCCACGATATCGACGCCCAGCTGAAAATCGCCATTGCCGAGGGCATTATCGACGGGCCGCGGTTGCGCGCCTGCGGCCATCACATCGGCACCACCGCCGACCTCAACGACAGCGCGAAGTGGTGGCAGACACCGCAGACCCCGGGCATCGACCTGTTCGGCGACGGCCCCGATGAAATCCGCAAACTGGTGCGCGAGGAGATCCGCCGCGGCGTCCAGACCATCAAGTTCTTCGCCAGCGCCGGCCACGGTTTTCCCGGGCGCACCGTACGCAACATGTCCCGCGACGAGATCGCCGCGCTGGTCAACAGCGCCCACGAGCGCGGCGCGAAGGTGCGCACCCACGTGTCCGACAAGGCCATGATCATGGAGTGCATCGAGCTCGGCGTGGACATCCTCGACCACGGCGACGCTGTGGACGAGGAAGTCATCGAGGCGATGCTCAAGCACGGCACCTACTGGGTACCGAGCCTGATCTACCCCAGACTGCTGCTGCAGATGGGCTGGGGCGACCCCGACGGTTCCACCCAGGTGTACTACGACAACGTGCGCCGGATGCTGCCCGTGGCCCAGGCCGCCGGGGTGAAGATTCTCATTGGCGATGACTACAGCGGCGTGTTCCGCGATGTGATGGACGAGGACCCGCTGGACCACGAGGTGGGCCGTTACGCCCGGGAATTCGAATACTACGCTGCCCTCGAAGGCATCTCCGCGGAAGATGTGCTGGCCTGGGGCACCGCCACGGCGGGCGAACTGCTCGACGACGCCCCCGGCAAGGTCGGGGTGGTCGAGGCGGGCGCGATGGCCGACATCATCCTCGTCGAGGGCGACCCGGTAGCGGACCTCGGCCTGCTGTCGCGCCCGGAAGCCTCACTGAAAGCGGTGATGCGCGACGGCCGGCTGGTGCTCGACAGGCTGGCGGGGCGGAGCCAGCCGGCGTGAGGTATTTCCGGCGATAAAACGCGCGTTTTTTCCCTCTGGGGCAACTCGCGCTATACCCCGCACCCAGTCCGAATACCGAGATTGACTATGCACAACAGGATTCATCACACTCTCCCCGCCTTCGCGCTGCTTGCCATTAGCCTGGCGCTGGGAGGATGCAGCAGGGAAACAGGCACCGGACCCGCAACGGCTACGGCCATCGTGGAGACGCCTGCGCTCCCCGCGATCGCAGCGGATACGCCGACCGACTGGCCCTCCTGGGGCCGCACCGGCGCGGAAACCCACTACAGCCCGCTGGCCCAGGTCAACCGCGAGAACGTCGCGGCGCTGGCCCCCGACTGGTATTTCGACCTGCCGCCCGGCAACACCATGACCGCGCCGGTGATGGCCGATGGCAAACTGTTCGTGACCAGCGGCCACTCCTACATCCGCGCCCTGGACGCCACCAGCGGCAGACTGCTCTGGGAGTACGATTCGAAATCCCGGGAACTGTCCGGCCCCCGCCTGCGCTTTGGCTATGGCGCCAAGGGCCTGGCCTACTGGAACCAGCGCATATTCATCGTCACCCACGAGGGCCGGGTGATCGCGCTGGACGCCAACACCGGCAAACCCCTGTGGGAGGCCCGCACCCTGCCCGAGGCCCCCGACGGACGCTACGTCAACGGCGCGCCGCGGGTCTTCGACGGCAAGCTGGTGATCGGCCACGGCGGCGCGGACACCGCACCGGTGCGCGGCTACGTCGACTGTTTCGACGCCATGAGCGGAGAGAAGCTCTGGCGTTTCTACACCATCCCCGGCGACCCTGCGCAGGGCTTCGAACAACCGGCGATGGCCATGGCGGCCAAAACCTGGGGCGGCGACTGGTGGAACCACGGCGGTGGCGGCACCGTCTGGAACGCCATCAGCTACGACCCTGAACTGAAACAGTTCTACCTCGGCACCGGCAATGGTTTCCCCTACAGCCACCGCCTGCGCAGCGACAGCGAGGGCGACAACCTGTTCCTTACCTCGGTGGTGGCGGTCGACGCCGATACCGGCGAGTACCGCTGGCACTACCAGAACTCGCCGGCGGAACAGACCGACTACAACTCGGCCATGGACATGACCCTGGCCACTCTGGAGATCGACGGCGAACCGCGCAAGGTGCTGATGCAGGCGCCGAAAAACGGCTTTTTCTACGTGATCGACCGCACCAACGGCAAGCTGATCTCGGCCGAACCCTTTTCCAAAGTCACCTGGGCGACCGGCGTCGACCTGGCCAGCGGCCGCCCCATCGAAGCCCCTGGCTTCCGCGAGACCGACAAGCAGCCCTTTGAACTCTGGCCCGGTGTGACCGGCGCCCACTCCTGGCAGCCGCAGTCTTTCAGCCCGCGCACCGGGCTGGTTTATATCCCCGAACTGCGGCGCGCCTCGATGATCCACCACCCCGGTCCGGACACCCCGGCGCAGGAAGTGAGCATGGGCATCCACGGCGATATGAACCTCGCCATCCCGGGCGCACGCACCAGCTTCCTCAAGGCCTGGGACCCGGTAAAACAGGAGGCGCGCTGGTCTGTGCAGACACCCGGCGACTGGCCCGGCGGCACCCTGGCCACCGCCGGCGACCTGGTGTTCCAGGGCACTATCGACGGGCGCTTCATCGCCTACGACGCGGCGACCGGCGAGGTCGACTGGAGTTTCAATGTCGGTGTACCCGTGGTAGCGCCACCTGTCAGCTACGCGGTCGACGGCAAACAGTACATCGCCGTGCTGACCGGCAACGGCACCTCCGGCGGCGGCCTGTTCTCGGATGGCATCGAAAACTTCCGCACCGACTACCGGATGCCGCGGCGGGTCCTGGTATTTTCACTGACCGGAACCGCCCAGTTGCCGCCTAACCCGCCGATGCCGGCACTGGTCGCCCCCGAGGACCCGGATTACCAATCCGATCCGACACTGGAGCAGCAGGGCGCGGTACAATACATGATGGCGGGGTGCATGGTGTGCCACGGCAGCAACGCAGTGCCCGGCGGCACGGCGCCCGACCTGCGTATTTCACCGATCGTACGCAGCCGCGACATCTTCCATCGCGTAGTCCGGGGCGGCGCCCTGGTGCCCAATGGCATGCCGCAATTCGACAACCTCGATGAGTCACAGGCCGAGTCCATTCGCCAGTACCTGCGCAGCCTGGGCCAGGCACTCGATGCGCCCGCCAATACCACCGACAACAAGGACAACGGGGAGAAGCTATCCATGTCCATGGAACAACAAAAAGCCATCGTCAGCGACTTTCTCAACAAGCTCGGCGCCCTGGAAATCGACCAGGCGGGCGTGCACGTGGCGGAAGACGCTGTCATGCACTTTCCCTACCTGCCCGGCGACAACCAGTTCGAGGGCAAGACGGCCATTCTCGACCAGTTCAAAAAGACCCTCCCGGCGTTCTGGGAGTATATGGAATTCATACCCAAGGCCTGGTACCCGGGAGCGGATGGCGAGGTCATGATCGCCGAGTTCAGCAGCCGGGCTGTACAGAAAGGCAATGCCGGCACCTATGCCAACGAGTACATCGCCGTGTTCCGCTTCCGCGGCGACAAACTGGTGCTGATCCGCGAGTACTTCAATCCCTCGCTGCTGCAGATTGACGCCTAGAACCGCACTGGAGACAAGGTAATGACCGCCATCACTTTCACCGTCAACGGCAAAGCCGAAAAGCTCGAGGTGGACCCGGGCACCCCCCTGCTCTGGGTGCTGCGCGACCACCTCGGCATGACCGGCACCAAGTTCGGTTGCGGCATCGCCCAGTGCGGCGCCTGCACGGTGCATATCAACGGTGCCGCGACCCGTTCCTGTATCATTCCCGCTGCCAGCGTGGAAGGGCTGGAGGTGGTCACCATCGAAGGCCTGTCGGCAGCCGGCGATCATCCGCTGCAACTACTGTGGTCCGAGCTCAATGTCCCCCAGTGCGGCTATTGCCAGTCGGGCGTCCTGATGGCTGCCGCCGACCTGCTGCAGCGCAACAGCTCACCCAGCGACGCGGACATCGACGCCGCCATTACCAATATCTGCCGCTGTGGCACCTATCCGCGAATCCGCGCGGCGATCCACCGCGCCGCGGCCGCAATGCGTGCGGAGGTGGGGGCATGAAGCCGTTGCACAACGCCGCCGTGGACCTCGGCCGCCGCCGCTTCCTGGTCACCACCTCGGCGCTGGCCGGGGGCATGCTGCTGGGCATGGGCGAACTTGCCCGCGCCGGTGCGGACGGCCCCTGGAGCCCCGACGAGCCTGCCCCGCACGAATTGTCGCCCTGGCTCGAGATCACCCCGGACGACACTGTCATCATTCGCGTCCCCACGCCGGAAATCGGCAACGGCGCCATGACCCAGGTGGCGATGAACGTGACCGAGGAACTGGCCTGTGACTGGAGCAAGGTGCGGGTGGAGTTCAGCTCGATCAATCGCGACTACGTGGAAGGCGGTGTCTATACCCGCGGCTTCCTGCCCTGGTTCGGCGGCCACGGCACCGACGACGTGCGTATGGGCTACGCAATGCAACTGGGTGCCAGCGCCCGGGAACGCCTGCGCCAGGCCGCGGCGAACCACTGGCAGGTCCCGGTGAGCGAAATCACCGCGGCCAACAGCACGCTGCGGCATACCAGGTCGGATCGCAGCCTCAGCTACGGCGCGGTCGCCGAAGCCGCTGCCGCCATCAGCCTGGCACAGGAGCCCGCGCTGAAACCGCAAAAGGACTGGACCTTCCTCGGCAAGGCGACGCCATCCAGGCTGCACATCCCGGCGGTGACCCGCGGCGAGGCGGTCTTCGGTATCGACGTGCAGGTGCCGGGCATGGTGCACGCGGCGCTGCGGCAATCCCCGGTTCACGGCGGCACACTGAAAAACCACGACCCGAAGGCGGTGCTCGGGATGCCCGGCGTGCGCGCGGTGGTGGTGATCGACCCGGCGAACACCCGCGGCACACAGCTGGAACAGAAATCCACCTGGGGCTTTTCCACCAACCAGTTGCAGAGCGGCGTCGCGGTCATCGCCGATCACTACTGGCAGGCCAAAAAAGCCCTGGAGGCCCTGCCCTGCGAGTGGGCTGCCCCGGCCGGCAAGGCCTGGGACAGCTCCGCTGACATCTACGCGGCCACCGCAGCGCTGCACCACGCGGACGACGCCAAAATCCTGCGCGAGTCCGGCGACGTCGACAGTGTTACCGAGGGCCAGGTGGTCGAGCACGATTACACGACTCCCTACGCCGAGAACGCCATGATCGAACCCCTGAGCGGCACCGCGCTGGTCACCGGGGGCAGCGCCGAGGTCTGGTGTCCCACCCAGGACATGGTGCAGGCTTACTGGGTCGTCATCGACGAGACCGGCATGGCGCCGGAGCAGGTACGCATGCACCAGACCCTGGTCGGCGGGCGCTTTGGCCGCGGCACCCAGGCGGACGATGTGCGGGTGGCCGTGGCGGTAGCGAGGGAGTACCCCGGGGTGCCGGTCAAGACCATCTGGTCGCGGGAGGAATGCTTTGCCCAGGGACGCTACCGCACGCCGGTCAACACGCGCTTCCGGGCGGTACTGGGCGACGATGGCTATCCCCGTGCGGTGACTTCACGGGTCTGTTTCACCGGCACCCACCCGCTCTACCAGCTGACCCTGGGCTACGACGACATGCCCTACTTCACCAGCGGTATCATCCCCCACTTGCGGCTGTCGTCGACCAACCAGCCGGTCAATATCATGAACGGCGCCTATCGCGGCCCCTGCTACAACTCCCACGTGTTTACCGTGGAAACCTTTATCGATGACTGCGCCGTTGCCGCCGGTATCGACCCGCTGGAATACCGCCTGCACCTGATGTCGCAGTGGAGCACGTCCTGGTCCGACTGTCTGCGCATCGCGGCGGAAAAAGCCGGCTGGGGCAAACCCCTGCCGCGCGGCGAAGGCATGGGCATCGCCATCTCCAACTGGCCCGCGGGCGGCGTGCGCGACGCCGGCACCGTGCTGTGTACAGTGGCACGGGTTGCGGTCAGCCCAGCAGGGGAGTTGCGCGTCATGCAGGTAGACGTGGCTTTTGATACCGGCAAGGTCGCCAACGCCGACGCGGTGCGCTCCCAGATCGAGGGCGGCACGCTATTCGGTATGAACATGACGCTCAACGAAGAACTGCATATCGCCGGCGGCGTGCCGCTGGAGAGCAACTTCGACCGCTACCCGATGCTGCGGATGGGTGACCACCTGCCGCCGATCAACGTGCACTTCGAGGCGCTCTCCGGCCAGGAGCGCTTCAGTATCATCGGCGAAGCGCCGGTCGGCCCGATCGGCCCGGCCATCGGCAACGCGATCTACCAGGCGACGGGTAAACGCCTGCGCTCGACGCCTTTTCGCAAGCAGGACCTGAGCTGGAGCTGATACGGCGCCGCCCTCAGGGAGCAGCGCCGTAGCTGTTGCCACCGTGTACCCGGCCGAGCACTGCACAGGCCGGGTCCTCCCCGGAGCGGGCGCCGTCGCGCAGTCCTGCGTCATCGGTCCAGTCCGCCTCCACCGGCAGGCTGACCGACCAGTCGCGCAGCACGACACGGTGGCGGATGCGCCAGCGGCCATCGTCCTCGCGTACCAGGGTATCCACGAAACGCCCGCCGAGCTGGTTGCACATCCGGACGCCGTCCTCCCGCGGGCTGTGGGACACCGCGAGAAAGTAGGTTTCCGCGCCCGCCTCGTCACCGCGCACGTCGATCAGCGACTGCCCCAGCAGGTGCGAGAGCGATTCCGTGGTGTCGAGGATCATGCCGGTCATCACGTGGGCAAATTCGCCACCGGGCAGGCTGACAGCCCCGTGGTCGTCCCAGCTGTCGCGGGTATAGACGCTGCCCATGAGCGCTTCGTCACAGCGATCGCAACCGTGGCAGTACTCCTTGACCGTGCGGGTTATCTCGTGATGATCGAGCATTTCCTGTAATCGCGGGTCCATCGGCAAGTCCTCGGCCAGCTTTTCATTACCGGAGTAAGCCACAGACCCTGTGACCCGTCTCGATAGTTCCTGCCCTCCCCCCAGCCTTTGGCCTCAATGGGCGCGCAACCAACACCCGAAAAGGGGCGCAAACTGTCGAGCACCGCGAATTTCACGGTGCTACCCTCGGGGCAAATAACGCCGCCGGCTGCAAAGGCTGAGGAAACCGATCATGCAAGCGCTAAACGACCTGGACCTTCCCTATCTCGCCATGGAACAGGAGGGCTTCGCCGCTGACGCCTGCTCCGCATTCGCCGCGGCGCGGGTACAGCAACCCTGGATCGCCCGCTGCGCCTTCGGTTACGTGGTGCACGAGCACGGCGCCATTGAAGACCTGCTGCGCATGGATGAGCATATGTGCCCGAGCTTCGATAACATCATCGAAACCATGGGCGCGGAAGACACGCCCTGGGGGCGCTTTACCTCGATCCAGCTGCTCGCGCATACCGGTGAATCACACAAGCGCATGCGCGACATCCTCGCGCCGATGTTCACCCCGGCGGCAGCCAACCGCAACCGGCCGCTGATGCGCGCGACCATGCAGGAGCTCCTCGACGAATGGCTGCCACGGGGCGAATTCGATTTCGAGGAATTCATTTCCTACTTCCCGATTTCAGTGCTTTGCGCCATGGTCGGCGCACCGCGCGGCGAAATACCGCGCCTGCGCAAATCCCTGGAAACCATGGGCCTGGGCTTCGCCATGGACCCTACCCTGCTGCCCCAGCTGCAGGAGGCGATCGGCGTGCTCGACGAGTTCGTGCAGAACCTGGTCGCCAATCGCCGCGCCGAGGAACCGCACGCCGAACCCCAGGACCTGCTCGATGACCTGCTGTTCGCCGGCACGGCGGGAAAACTTTCCGACCGGGAAATCTACGACCTGCTGATTTTCATGTTCGTGGCCGGCTACGACACCTCCAAGAACGTGATGACCCTGACCATGCACATGTTGCTGGACAAACCCGAGTGCTATGCCCGCTGCGCCGAGGACGTGAACTACTGTGCCCGGGTGGTCGAGGAGGCCATCCGCCTGCGCAACCCCTCGATGATCTTCCGCAAGGTGGCAAAGGACATCGAATACCGCGGAGTGCTGCTGCCCGCAGGCACCATGCTGTTTTTTGCCGTCAATATATCCGGACACGACCCGCGCTATTTCGATGATGCCGACGAGTTCGCCCCGGAACAGCAGCGCAAGGCGCGCCACGCGGCCTTCGGCCGCGGCATGCATATCTGCCTGGGCCAGTTCATCGCCCGGGCACAGATCACCGAGGGACTGCACCTGATCGCGCAGCAGTTGCACAATCCGCGGCGCACTGGCGAGGTCCATTACCGGCCCTTCTACGGCGTCAGTGGCTTGAAAGGCCTGCCCATCGCCTTCGACGCGGCCGCCTGACTGCTTCAGCAAAGAAAAAACCGCGGCAAGCCGCGGTTTTTTTTGCCCTTCCCCGGGCGTGCACCGGTTGAACTCAGAAGAACTGGGCGAAATCCATACTGAAGCGAATCCACAGTGAGCGACGGTTGATCACGTCGCAGGTCAATTCCTCGATCCCCGCCACACCGGGCTCCGAGGAGCCGGTATTCACACCACCGAACACCACACCGTTCTGGTAATTGGAGTTCGAGCACTGCCCTGCCACCTGCTCGTCTTCCAGGTTGTTGGCGATCAGCGCAATCTCCCAGGCCTCGTCGGGCCCGTGCAGGGCGATATTGGCGTTGTGTGTCCAGTAGGAATCCCACTGCATGTCCGGGCGGCGATAACCGGTATTCACCCAGTACTCGTCGGAATAGGAGGTGTACCAGCCCATGGATACCTGCATGCCCTGGCCCACCGGGAAGGCGTAATCGACGCCGATCACCCCGGTCAGTTCCGGTGCTCGCAGCAATTGCTCGCCGGACAAATCCTGCGCTGAGTAATCGCCGGTGGTTTCGTCGAACAGCAGGTTGCAGCCATCCTGGATCAACTGGCCGCCCCAGCAGGGCGCGGTGTCGAATTTATCGTATTCCGCCTGGTTGTAGTTGAGTGCGCCGTAGACCGTGAGGCCGTCGACATTGGCGGGGGCATAGGTGAAGTCAAGGTCGACACCGGTGATCTCGGAACTGGCGGCGTTGTTGGTGGTGATGATGATCGCGCCTTCCGGTGAGTTGATATTGGAACCCACCTGCATGTCGCTGAACTCGTAGTAATAGAGCGCCGCGTTGAAGGCGAGCTGCCGGTCCATCAGCTCGCTCTTGAAGCCGACTTCATAGCCCTTGACCTTTTCATCGTCGAAGGATTTCTCGTCACCCGGCGCGGGAATGGTCACCGTATCGAAGGAACCGGCCTTGAAGGCCTCCTTGTAGGACGCAAACACGGTAAAGGTGTCGGTAGGTGTCCAGGTGGCGGTGAGTTCCGGTGAATAATCGTCGGTGGCCAGCTTCGGCGTCGCCGTCGGTACTATCACCGGACTGCCGCTGATGGTGCTGACGACCTCGTGGGTGCGCTCCTCATCGGTCCAGCGCACACCGGCGGCCAGTTCGAGATTGGGCAGTACGTCCCAGAGTACCTGGCCGAACAGCGAGGTCGACTCGATACCGATCGGCTGGTATCCCTCGTTCAGCTGCAGCGGCAGGCCCAGCGAGGGGTTGCCGAGCAGGTTGTTGACGTACTCGATATCCGAATCCTGGTAGAACGCGCCGAACATGAAGTTCCACGCTCCGCTGTAGTTGGAGGTGAGGCGCAGTTCCTGGGTCCAGTCCTCGCGCCGGAAGCCGGGATCGGCGACGATGGTGGGACCGAGGTAACCCGAGGAGTGGCCGTTGATCATCGAATCCTGGTTGAGGTCGAAATAGCCGGTCACCGAATCGATGGTCCAGTTGTCGGTGAGCTCGTAACTGAGATCGACCGTCGTGAACTTCTGGTTCATGTCGTTGAATGGCGTGCCGTTGTTCCGCACCCCGACGAACACATCCGGGTCGACGTCGACGATATAGATTTTCTTGTCGTACTTGCAGTTATCGTTGGGGTTGATGAACTGGAAACCAAAAGGGCCGACTATGCCGTCGGGGCAGGAGTAGAAATCGGTCGCGTAGGCGTCCCCGTTCAGTTCGGATTTCATATAGTTGAATTTCACCCGCGCCGCGAACCTTTCCGTCGGCTCCCACTTGGCGGTCGCGCGAAACATCACATCTTCCTTCGGCGCAAAATTCTTTTCGGCGGGATCGACACCGCCGAAAGCCAGCGCCGGATCGTCGGGGGCGAAGCCCTTGTTCTTGCGAAAGCCCTCGAGTTCGCTCATGCGCCCGGACAGGCGAACCCCCAGGGTATCGGTGATCGGTCCGGAGACGATCAGGTCGATACGGTCTTCCTCCGCCTCGACTTCGTAGCCGTAGCGGGCAATCAGTTCCAGTTCATCGCCGGGATCTTCGGTGGTAATGGCGATTACACCACCGGGCGCGGCCTTGCCGTAGAACAGCGCCTGTGGGCCCTTCAGGACTTCAACCTGGGAGGAGTCGAACATGCCGATGGCGTAGGACAGCCCCTGGGTCATCTGCATGCCGTCGATGTTGAGCGCAATGGACTGGTCGAGGGTCGCGTTGAGCACCGAGGTGCCCACACCGCGCAGGGAAACCTGGGCGCCAAAGGACAGGGTACCGGCGCTGAAATTGAGGCCGGGCACGCGCTCGGTAATATTGTACAGGTCGCCGGATTCATACTGTTCCAGCGCCGCGCCACCGAGTACGGTTGCGACCACCGGAACCTTGAGGATGGATTCCTCCCGCTTGCGCGCGGTGACGATGACCTCCTCCAGTTGCGCCCAGACGGGCAATGGGGCGAATACGGCTGCGGCAACCGCAGCAGATACCAGTCGCTTGCAATGACGCACTTCCAGTCTCCTTACTTTTATTAAAATACGTGGAATGAACCGCTTGAGCCGTGTCGCTATTCGCGCCGAATGAAGGTCAGCGGTAACTTCTCGATAGTCTGGGTCGCCAGCGTCGGCAGGTAGGAAATGTCGGCCGGCGGCATCGCCAGGCGGATGTGGTCGAGGCGGCGGATGATTTCCTGGGCAGCGACCTTGATTTCCATGCGCGCGAGCGCGGCGCCAATGCACAGGTGTATCCCCGCGCCAAAGGTGAGGTGTTTGCCCGCGTTGGCCCGATCCAGCTTGAGGCAACGCCCCTCGGGGAAACGCGCCTCGTCGTCATTGGCGGAGGCAAACATGATGCAGATTTGCGAGAGCGCGGGAATTTTCGTTCCGCCGAGCTCGACATCCTGCATGGCGGTGCGGAACAGGCCGTGCACCGGCGGCTGCAGGCGCAGTACCTCCTCGACGAAACGCGCCATCAGGCGCTCGTCGTCCACCGAGCGGTAAAGCCTGTCGGCCAGCTCCGGGTCACTGGCCAGGACCAGCAGCAGATTGGTAATCGCCGCCGCGGTCGTATCGTTCCCCGCGATGAGCAGCGCGCGCACACAGGAAACCTGTTCCTGGAAACTGAGCCGCGGTCGTTCATCGTCGTCCAGGCGGGCGTGCACGAGATCGGAAATCATGTCCTCGCGGGGCTGTTCCTCGCGCTCGCGAATGCGCGGGATGATGTAATTCTGCAGGTCGCACATCTCGCGGGCGTTGGCTTCCAGTTCCTCGCGGGTCTGCATGCGCCCTATTTGCGCCAGCAATGCCGTGGTCCAGCGGGCTATTTTTTCGGTACCTACCTCGGCAAAATCGAGCCCGAGCTGTTCGCAGATGATCTGCGCGGTAAGGGGTGCACCGATATCCTTCATGCCGTCGGCGAACCCGCGCTGCGCGAGCGGTTCGAGCAGATCGACAACGATCTGGCGAATGCGCGGCTCGAGGCTTTTTACCCGGTGGGCGGTAAAGGCATTCTCCAGCAAGCGTCGCAGCCGGGTGTGCTCCGGCGGGTCACAGGCGATGATATCGCGAATGAAACCACCGCCGTCGCGGTTCATGATTTCCGCCAGCTCATCCACCATGCCATTGGCATAGCGGTCCTGGTAGCCGTGCTCCTGGGAATAGGTGACCGGATCGCGCAGGACGGTCACTGCATCGTCGTAGCGGGTAACGAGATACAGGTCAAGCTGCGGATCGTAGTAGACCGGGCTCTGCTCGCGCAGCGCCTGGTAGAACGGAAAGGGATTGTTGCGGATCAACGGGTCCAGCCGGGATTCCTGCCCCGTGAGGGTCATGCGCTCGCCGCGGACCGGGCACTGCTGGTTATTGTTCGAATCGTTCATCAGCATTCAGTACCGAAATTGAAACGTTTGGCTATAGCGGACAGTGAAGCACAGGCCAGACAAGCGCTTCCCGATAAATTGCGCCGGTTTTTCGGCGTATTGTGTTACACGAAGGAGAAAAAAGCGGACGGCTTCTCGTTGCCCGCGCCGTTCTCCTCAACGCGCGCAACGACAGCGAAGCCGACCCGAAATCTTCTATTTTTTTCTCTCAAGGACTGATAACCCGTGTGCCGTTTTCAGCGGCACCCGTGGAATTCACGGCGTCCAGAGCCGATGCCAAAGTTTGCTTACCCATCGCCCCAACCTTTCCCCAGACCGGCAATCCCGCGGGAACCCGGCTCCTTTATTGTGGGTAGAAGCCTATAACTCTCCGCTGGACGCTTCTCTACCGAACCTGCCTCGCTGTCGATAGCGAAGCCAGGCTGTCGATAGCGAAGCCAGCTCCCCGTCCAGCTGTGCTGCAAGGTAACGCGCGACGGTGATTGCAGATAAATGTACGCCAGATGTTGAGCGAGTTGCGTTGACGGCTGCTAGATTAAACGCTGTGAAAAACACGGAACACAGCCTGTGAACCCTGCTTGCCTGCCCGACGGCTTCGACAGCCTTGCACCCTTCGTGACCACCTGGGTTTTGCCCGACGCCAGCGCCAGGATGCAGCAGCGCCAGTCTGCGCCCATGGAAGCTATCCAGTCCTTCTACGACGCCATGACCCCACTCGGTGACAGCGCCCTGGCCTACCTCAGCCAGTTGCAACTCGGGGAACTGCCCCCGGAGGCGGAAAACCTCCTCGGCCTGATGCTCTCGCTGGCGGAAATCGCCCCGGCGGTGGAGTGGTACGGCAGCCCCGAGGTCGCCAACGGGTATCCGGTGAACCGTATTCATTACCTGCGCCAGATTCCCGACCTGGCCGCGCAGGCCTGAAATACAGGTAAAACAGATGAAGCCCGAAACCATACCCGTTCCGCCCATCGGGCTGACCGCGAAGTACCCGGAGCTCGGCACCGGGCCAGTGCCGACCGACGCCTACCGGGACCCGGCGATTTACCGCAAGGAAATCGAGGCCATTTTCAAACGCAGCTGGTACATGATCGGCCGGGTCGAACAGATCCCCGAACCCGGCGACTACTTTGTCTTCCAGTTGCCCACCTTCCACCAGTCGCTGTTGATCTGTCGCGACCGCGACGGTGGGATCAACGCCTTCCACAATGTGTGCCCGCACCGGGGCAACGTGGTTGCACACCGCGGCGCCGGGAAATGCCGCGGGGTGTTCATGTGCCGCTTCCACGGCTGGTCCTTTGACCTCAAGGGTAACCTGGCCAATGTGCGCGACAGCGAGGGCTTTTTCGACCTGGACAAAAGCCAGTTGGGACTGAAACCTGTCCCTATGGGCATCTGGGAAGGTTTCATCTTTGTCGCCCCCACCGACCAACCCTTCCAGACTCTCGAAGACTACCTCGGCCAGCAGGGCGAGGACCTCGCCGGCTACCCCTGGGGCGCCTGTACCCAGAGCTACCAGTTTGAAACCGAAATCGCCTGTAACTGGAAACTCGCTGTCGACTCACCGGCGGAGGTGTACCACATCCCGATACTGCACCCGAACTCGGCAGCCCCTACCATGATGGCATCGGGCAACCCCTTTGGCCGCTTGCTCGACGTGACCCTGCTCGGCCCGCACCGCACCAATTCCCACTACAGCGTGCAGGCGGTGCCGCGGCCGGTGCAGAAACTCGCCTACGACCATGCGGCGGCCGCCCAGAACGTGGTGCAGGAAACGCTCGACTACGCGATGCCACCGGGCATCAACCGCACCCGCGACCGCAACTGGAGCGTCGACCTGGTGATGTTTTTCCCCGGCCTCGCCTTCACCGTGTCCGCCGGCATGTACACCGCGCACCAGGTCTGGCCGCTGGCCCACAACCGCTGCCTCTACCAGCAACGGGTCTTCGTGCGCCCGGCGCGCAATGCCGCCGAGCGCTTCGGGCAGGAAAACACCATGGTGGAATTCCGCGATGTGGTGATGGAGGACCTCAGCACCCTGGAGCACATCCAGCGGGCCCTGGACAACGGCCAGATCCACCAGTTTCACTACCACGACCATGAACTTGCACTGCGCCACAACCACCAGGTCGCCTGCGACGCCGTCGCCGCCTGGGAGCGCGAACAGTCATTCCCTGACCAGCCAGAATAAACGAAGAAGAAGCCATGACTACAACGCTTAGCCAAACCCCGAGTCCCTGCCGCACGGTCAGCGCGGAAGAAATCGCTTTCTACGACGAGCACGGCTGGGTGAAACTCAGGGGTTTCCTGCGCCCGGCCATCGTCCAGGCGCTGCTCGATCGCGGCATCATGCTGATGGGCGAGGACGGTGCCAGCAACGAGGATTTCGGTATCCGCCAACCCTACTTCAACCCCTTTCCCTGTGGCGGCCTGGACGTGCCCGAACTGAAGGCACTGCTGATCGCGGTTGCGGAAAACGCGAAGTTGCTGATGAATCGCAAGTGCGGCACCGGCGTCCGCTATTTCTTCGACACCTTCGTACCCAAGCTGCCGGCGGGCAAGGCATCGGCGCGCGGCGGCAATGGCCCCACCAGTTTCCACCAGGACTTCATCACCTTTGCCATGGACCGTTCCGGCGGCATGCAGTTCTGGATTCCCCTGCAGCCCTGTGGGCCGGAGAAAGGCACCATGTCCTTTATCAACGGCTCCCACAAGATGGGTGTTCTCGGTAACTACACCGCCTACGAGGGTCGCGACATAACCGAAGTCTGGCCGGAACTGCTGGACCTCGAGGTCTCGGAGCCGATGACCTATGAACTGGGCGATGTCACGGTCCACAACCACCTGACAGTGCACGGCGCCGGCGCCAACCTGTCGGATACGCCGCGCTGGGCGCTGATCACCTCCATGCTCCCGGCGGATGCCCACTGGAACGGTGCCCCGCCCGAGGCCTTCGACCCGTCGCACCTGAAACCCTACCAGCTACTGGACGAAGACCGCTTTCCCACCCTGGCCCGGGGCAGTGACTGAGCAGTTGCACAGTCGCTGTACTGGGGATAAGCTAACGCCACATAACAATAGAAAATAGCCAGGCTGCACGCGGGCAATGGCCGGTGGTCACTGCACCCGCGCTGGGGCTGGGAGGATTTACGTGCAACCGTTCGTCCCCAATTTTACCGCACCGGAGATAGCTCTCCCGCCCCAGGGGCGCATCCGGGTGGGGTACCTCAGCGGCCTCACCGGGCTGGTCAGCCGGCTCGGCGAAGACCCGCGCCGCATCCTCGAATTCCACGACATCGACCCCCTGGTCTTCGACGACCCGGACCGGGACATCGAGTGCATTACCGCGGTCAACCTGCTCGAGCACTGCGCCAACCGCCTCCAGGACCCGCTCTTCGGCATGCACCTCGCGGAACTGCAGGATCCGGACGTCTACGGCTGCGCGCTGGTATTCGCCCGCGCCGCGCCCAATGTGCGCGAAGCACTGAACTGCCTGATCGACTATGTGCAGGTGTCCGTATCCCCGGAATGCGCAATGGACCTGGTCACCGGCAAGGATGTCGCCGAACTGCGCTGGAATACCCACATCGGGGTCGGCGAACGCACCCAGATCCACTATCACGGCATCCTGCTGATCCTGAAAATCCTGCAGAAGCTCGACGGTGCGAACTTCCGCCCGAGCTACGCCAGCCTGACCTGCAACGTCGCCCGCGGCGACAGCCTGCGGCTGCAGGAGCGCCTCGGCTGCCGCGTGCACGGACGGGCACAGGCCAACGCCATTGCCTTCTCCAGCGAGTTCCTCGACCGCCCCCTGCCCTCGGCCAACCGCATGCTGTTCGCCCTGCTCGGCGGCTGCATGGAACAATTGCGCAACAACACCCGGGTGGATTTCGTGGAACAGGTGGAATCCAGCGTGCGCCGTGCGCTCTCCGCCGGGCAGTGTTCGCTGGATAACTGCGCGGATAACCTCGGCACCTCGACCCGCACACTGCAGAAACGCCTGACCCGCATGGGCATCAAGTTCTCCGAGATCGTGCAGAACGAGCGCATCAAGCTGGCCAAGCACGCACTGTTGTGGAGCGATTGCTCCCTCGACGAAATCGCCTTCCAGCTCGGCTATGCCGAACAGACCAGCTTCGGCCGCGCCTTCAAGCGGGCCACCGGCCTCACCCCCAAATCCTTCCGCCTCAGCGAGCGCCCCGCAGGCCAGCCCGCCGCCGGCTTTTGAGTGCGCGCTGGGTAAAGTTTTATTGCCAGTAACGCAGCGGGGTTCTGGTGTATAAACTTGTGCGTGACATATCGAGCTGAACACTCGTAGCAAGCACTACCATTCACCACTGTGGACACCCGCCCGCGGCCACCAGGCCGGCGCGGCGCACAGCCACAACTGCAAGATCAGGAGTACACCATGAGAGAGGAACTGGCAGGAAAGGTCGCCATCGTAACCGGCGGCGCCAGCGGCATCGGCCGCGCCAGTGTGGAACTGTTTGCCCGCGAAGGCGCCAGCGTCGTCATCGCTGACGTCGACGACGAGCGCGGCCCACAGCTGGCGGAAGCGCTCGGCGAGCGGGTTCGCTATCGCCGCACCGATGTCTCCAGCGAGGCGGACGTCCAGGGCGTGGTGGATTTTGCCGTGGAGACCTTCGGCGGCCTGCATATCATGTTCAACAACGCCGCAGTGTCCAACCGGCTCTTCCCCAGTTTCCTCGACGACGACCTCACGGATTTCCGCAAGGTCATGGACGTCAACCTGCTCGGCGTGATGCTGGGCACCCAGCGCGCCGCCCGCCACATGGCGAAACACGGCGGCGGCTCGATTATCAACACGGCGTCCATCGGCGGCAGTGTCGCCGGTTTCGGCGTGGTCACCTACCGCGCGTCCAAGGCCGCGGTACTGCATTTCAGCAAGTGCGCGGCGATCGACCTCGCCCAGCACAACGTGCGCGTGAACATCATCAATCCGGGCCATATCCGCACCACCATGTCCAGCTGGTCCGCCGGCGGCATGAGCGAGGCCGGTTTCAATCAGCTGCAGCGCGACCTCGACGAGATCAACTTCGCCGACCAGCCGATCAAGCGTGAAGGCCGCGCGGAAGACGTGGCGGAAGCTGCGCTCTACCTCGGCAGTGACCGTTCGCAACAGGTCACCGGTATCGTCATCCCGGTGGACGGCGGGGTTTCCGTCGGCGACAGCGTCAACCACGTCCAGCAGATTCTCGACGCCCAGACCCGGGCCATGCAGATGTAAACCACCACCAGTAAAACAATAACGGAGTGAAAACATGACCCAAGCCGCTTACTTTCCGCTGCCTGTCACTGAAGAGCAAATTTCCGCCGACTGGCTGACCGCGGCGCTGCGCCAGCGCGCACCGGAAGTAACGGTGAGGGGTTTCGAGTTTGTCGACGCCATCCGCGGCACCAGCTCGAAGATTCGCCTGCGGCTGGACCTCGACGAGGCGGGCAAACAGGCCGGCATCCCGGAACTGGTGATCCTGAAAGGCGGCTTCGAACCGCACAGCCGCGATTTCGGCTACATGCACGAGCGCGAGGTTCGCGGGTATCGCGATGTGCTCACCCGCATTCCCCTGCCGGCCCCGGCCTGCTACTTCGCCGACTTCGACGCCCAGGGCAAGCAGGGCATCATCATCATGGAAGACCTCGTCGCCAGCGGCGCGACCTTCTGCCACGCCACCCGACCCCAGGCTTTCGAGCAGGTGGCAAGGCGC
Source organism: Haliea sp. E17 (assembly GCF_048323675.1). Taxonomy (NCBI): domain Bacteria; kingdom Pseudomonadati; phylum Pseudomonadota; class Gammaproteobacteria; order Cellvibrionales; family Halieaceae; genus Haliea; species Haliea sp. E17. Next base: position 184,506 of record NZ_JBLWFK010000002.1, on the reverse strand, counting down.
CTGGAAGTACTGGCGAAATTCCACGCCAGCACCTGGGACAGTCCCTCGGTAAAAGCCGGCGGCGAGTGGGAAGACCTGGTCGACTTCCTCGACACCGTCGACAATTTCTTCGCCCTGAAAACCGCACCGGCGACCTGGCAGCGGTTTATTGCATCCCCCCGCGGTGTGGCCTGTTCGGTACGCTTCCAGGACCGCGACTGGATGCTGGACGCCTGGCAGAAAATGAAGGTTTTTGCCAAGCAACTGCCCTACAGCGTACTGCACGGCGACATTCACCTGGGCAACCTGTTCATCGCGGCAGACGGCACCCCCGGTTTCTTCGACACCCTCGCCAGCCGCGGCCCGGGCATGATCGAGGTCTCCTACCATATCTCCGCGTCCGTCGACAGCGCCGACCGGCCGCGCTGGGAAGGGGCCCTGGTACAGCACTACCTGGACGCGCTGCGGGACAACGGCGTGGACGCGCCGGGCTTTGACGAGGCCATGCACCAGTACGGCGTATTCCTCGTCTACGGCCACTTCATCTGGATGACCACCGAGTCCGAATACCAGACCGAATCGGTGAATACCGCCAATATCGCCCGGGTGAACAACGCCATGCTGGAGCACGATATCGATCGCCTGCTGGCGAACATCTAGGCGATCACTGCCGCAACCGCTAGACTGGTGCCCCACTGCAAACCGATGAGGCGACCACGTGGATATCCAGTCGAGCACCCTGCGTAACTTCACCATCGATTTTATCGAGATCAGTTCGCTGATGGTGGTGCTGGCCATACTGGGTTTCCTGGTCTGGCTGGCCTGGATGTACATCGCCGATGTCACCCAGACCAAACACGCGGTTCGCCGCAACTACCCGGTGCTCGGGCGCTTCCGCTATCTCTTCGAGCACCTCGGGGAATTCTTTCGCCAGTATTTCTTCGCCCTCGACCGGGAGGAACTGCCCTTCAACCGCGCCCAGCGCACCTGGGTCTACCGGGCCGCCAAGAACCTCGACTCCACGGTGGCCTTCGGCTCCACGCAGCCGATGAACCAGCCCGGCCAGGTAATTTTCCTCAACACCCTGCTGGCGCCGCTGGAGGGGGAAATACACGGGGGCGACGAACTCTGGTTCGGCCAGGGCTATGCCCGTATACCCTACCTCAGCAACTCGTTCTTCAACATCTCGGCGATGAGTTTCGGCGCCCTCTCCGCCCCGGCGATCACCGCGTTGTCACACGGGGCGGGACAATCGGGGGTGTGGCTGAATACCGGCGAGGGCGGGCTGTCGCCCTATCACCTGCAGGGCGGCTGCGACATCGTGTTCCAGATCGGTACTGCCAAGTACGGCGTGCGCGATGAACACGGCGGGCTCAGTGACGAGAAGCTGGCCGAGATCGCGGCCATCGAGCAGGTTCGCATGTTCGAGATCAAGCTCTCCCAGGGTGCGAAGCCCGGCAAGGGCGGCATACTCCCCGGCATCAAGGTGACCGACCTGATCGCCACCACCCGCGGCATTCCCGCGGGCCAGGATTCCATCAGTCCCAACCGCCATCCCGAGATCAACTCGGTGGACGACCTGCTGGACATGATTCACCACGTGCGCGAGGTGAGCGGCAAGCCGACCGGCATCAAGGCGGTCATCGGGCATTCCGCCTGGCTGGATGACATGTGCCAGCGCATACGGCAGCGCGGGCTGCAGTATGCCCCGGACTTTTTCACGGTGGACAGCGGAGACGGTGGCAGTGGCGCCGCACCGCAAAGCCTGATCGACAATATGGGCCTGCCGATTCGCCGCAGCCTGCCGCTGCTGGCGGACAAACTGACCTATTACGGGCTGCGTGACCGGGTGCGGATCATCGCCTCGGGCAAGCTGATCAACCCGGTCGATGTGGCCACCGCCCTGTGCCTGGGCGCGGACAGCGTCAATACGGCGCGCGGTTTCATGTTTTCGCTGGGCTGTATCCAGGCCATGCAATGCAATCGCAATACCTGCCCCACCGGCGTCACCACCCACGATACGGATTTACAGAAGGGGCTGGACCCCACGGACAAGGCCGTGCGCGTGGCGAATTTCGCCCGCAACATGCGCCACGAAGTGGAGATCATCGCCCACTCCTGCGGGGTCAATCATCCGCGGCAGTTCAACCGCTCCCACGCCTGTATCATCGATGCCCGGGGCTACCCGGAGCCGATGAGCGAGCGCTACCCCGAAGTCGAGACCGCCGCGGAGTATCGCTGACGCTGCTGCCGCTCAGGAGGACTGCGCAGCGTCGATTTCAGCCTTGCGCTTCTCCTGTACCCGCACCAGCTGGCCGCGATAGGCATCCACCACCTTGTCGACCCCGCTGGGTGCCAGCGCGCCGCTATTGCCGGCGGCCACGTAGGTTGCATAGACGGCGGACGCTGACATCAGCGCCGCAGATACGATGGCCGTACTGGCACCCTCGTCTTTCATGGTGTTGGCGAGCGCGATAATGCGGTTGACACACTCGTGGTGGAGTTCCGCGTCGGATTTGGCCATGTCGGTTTCCTCTGTATTCGTCAGGGCTGGCTGCAAGGCGCGCGATTCTAGCACTTTCCGCAATCTCCCGCCTCGCAAGAGACTCGATTGTCGCGAAACTTTGCTATCATGGATGCCACCCGCCCACAGCAATAATGTTAAAGCACCCCCAGAATACCCTATGGATCAGCCCGTCAATTCGGTTGGATGTCTTTGTGCACTCGCGCTGCTCCTGCTGTGCCAGCCGGCAATGGCGACCAAGGCAACCGAATTTTCCGCGGAAGTCGGCATCGGGGGGGAATACGACAGTAACGTGTCGATCGACGAACTGGATGCCAGCAGCAGCCAGGGTGACTACGCGCTGACCCTGGACGCCAGGCTACAGGCGGACCACCAGTTCAGCTCCGCTACGGACCTGTCCTTCACCTACAATTTCAGCGATACCTCGTACCACGAGTTTTCCAACCTGGATCGCCAGACCCACCTGCTGGGCGGCAACTTCGCCACGGACCTCGGACCGGCAAGCGCCGGCGGCAGCCTGTACTACATCAACGCCCGCCTCGACGGCAACGCCTTCCTGGAATACTACCGGGCGTCGCCCTATGTCTCGGGCTTCCTGGCCAAGAAGTGGTTCCTGCGCGGCGCCTACGTCTACGCCGACAAGCGGATCGAACAGAACCCCGGGCGCGATGCCCTGAGCAACTCGGGCGAACTCGACGTGTATTTTTTCCGTCGCGGCCTGCGCAGTTATTTCAATGCGGGATACAAGTACAAGCGGGAAGACGCCGACGCAGACCAGTATGACTATGCGTCCAACGAAGCCAAGCTGCGTTATATCCATCGCTGGGATGTTTACGAACGCGCCCTCAAGCTGGAACTGGCCTGGCGCTACGAATACCGGAATTACAGTTCGATTACCCCGAGCATCATGACCGAGCGCTGGGACCGGCGGCAGCGCTGGAAATTCGACCTCGCCTACGATGTCACCCCTCGCGCCAGCCTGGAACTCTACGGCGGCTACGCCGACTACGCCTCGAACTACCCGAGCGCCGATTACGACCAGTACGTCATCGGCACACGGGTGTCCTACAGTTGGTAAGCAGGCTGGGCACCGGGAGCCTGTAATCGGGAGGGACCCCAGCGGGGGCCCCGGCTGGATCAGGAGCCCTGGAAGCGCAGCAGGCCGTAGCCGTAGATGTCGTCCCTTCCCGGCGGGCCGAGGTCCTCGGCTGAGCGGTACAACTGGCCCATGACGTCGACGCCGGGATTCTGCCGGCGCAGCGCAGCGGCGGCACTGGCGGCGAAAGGCACCGCGAAGGACGTGCCCGACGACGCCGCGTAGCCACCGCCCGCCTTGGCGTGCAGGAGGCCCACGCCGGGGGCAGCGATGTCGAGGTAGGTGCCGCGGTTGGCCAGGCGGAATACCCGGTGCGACTCATCCACCGCCGTCACCGCGACCACGGTATCGTAGGCCGCCGGATACATCGGCGAGGACACCGGCCCGCCATTCCCGGCAGCGGCCAGCACCAGGATATTGCGTTCATGCACCCGCTTCAGCGCGGTTTCCAGCAGGCGGTTGGGCGGCCCTGCCAGGCTGATATTGATGACGTCGACATCACTGGCCATCAGCCAGTCGAGCGCCCGCAACAGGCTTACGGTCGACGCGATCTCGCCGCGTTTTTCATCCTGCTGGAACACTGCGGCGGCATAGATTTCCGCGTAGGGATCGAGGCCCACATAATCACTGGAATTGGCTACCAGGATCGAGGCGATGGCGGTGCCGTGATAGCGCGGCATGGTGGCGCCGTCGGCGACGAAACTGCGGCTGTTGATGTGCGCCTGCGCAAGTGCGGGATGGCTGGTATCGACCAGGCTGTCAATCATACCGATGCGCGGCGCCATCTGCTCGGATGCCACCGCCGCCGGCAATTGCGCCGCCGCGCGCGGGGTCAGGCCGGATGCCGCCACCTCGGTTTCGGCCCCTGCGGTATAGATGTGGTTGAGGTCGACTTCTGCCCGGTCCTTGCCCACCACGTCGAGCACCCCGCGGCGCACCGCCGTGATGTCGAAGCTGGACGGACCGGCCACCTCCGCCAGGCGCATGCCCAGGGCGGGAAGGTCGGTGACGGTATCGAAGAGATAGCCCTGTTCGGCCAGTTCCTCGAACACCAGGGGTTCTGCCATGACCAGCCACTGGTCACTGTGGATGCGCTCCTCGTCGGCCTCGAGGTTGGTTTCCAGGTCATCGAGAATATTGTCGATCTGGGTGTCGAGGCGCTCATCGACAACGTCCTCGGCACGGCTTTCGGTCACCATGGCGATAGCGTCAGTCAGCTGGGACTCGACTGTCTCTTCCACGGCACCGGCCACACTTTCCTCAACCTGGTCGGCGATTCCGGCGTCCACGCTTTCCTCGACACTCTGGGCGACGCTCTCCTCGACGGAAGCCTCGACCTCGGCGGTGACAGCTTCCTCTACCTGTGAGGCAACGGTGTTCTCCACGGAATTTTCGACGGTTTCCTCGACGTTTTCCTCGAGTTCTTCGGTAACCGTGTTGGCGATCTGTTCCTCTACCGCGTCCCCGATCGCGTCGTCCACCGTCTCTTCGACGATCTCCTCGGTCGACTCCTCGACTTCCTCTTCGACGCTATTCGCCACCTCTTCTTCGAGCTGGGCTTCGATAATGGCTTCCAGGGCCGGGTCGACACCGAGGGTCAGCCGGTCGATTTCCTCTTCGACCACCTGTTCCGTGGCATCGGCCACCTCTTCCTGGACTTCCTCCTGCACCTGCTCTTCGACTTCGTTCTCGAGTTGCTCCTCGATCTGGTCGTTCGAACCGGTAAGCGCGCCGGGGACCTGCGCGTGCAGCGGGGCAACCGGGGTCATCGACAGGGCGGAGGCAAAGGCCAGTACGGCGAGGGGTGATACCCACTTACAGCCCATGTTCTCTTTGTTTTTCAATGATTTGCGACTAAACATGGTAGTATCTACCGTTGTTAGTGGACTTGGACAGCTGTAAATAAGACGTTCCGGGCGTGATAAATATTCCAGCCAGGGAATAAAATTGGACGCTGGGACGTCCTCATTTTAACAGGAAAGATATGGCAGCGCTCAGTAATTCACAGCGCGAGAATCTGATGGCCGAGTTGAGCGGCCTGCGCAGGTTCTGCTACTCGCTCACCGGCAACAACGCCGATGCGGACGATTTGCTGCAGGCGACGGTGGAACGGATTCTCCAGAAAGGCATGCCTGGTGACGCCAACCCGATGAAGTGGAGTTACCGGGTTTGCCGCAATGTCTGGATTGACGAGCTTCGCTCGCGGGAAGTCCGGGCCCGTTACCCGGAAACGGTGGACGAGTCGGAAGCCTCCCTCGCCACCGAGGCGATAGCCGAGAGCGAGCGCGAGGTGGCCGCGGTTTCCGCGGCGCTGGCGCAACTGCCCGAGGAACAGCGACTGGCCCTGACCCTGGTCACGATCGACGGCAAGACCTACGCGGAAGCGGCGGCAATATTGAATGTACCGACCGGCACCATCATGAGCCGGATCGCCAGAGCAAGAAAGCAGTTATTACAAACCCTGAATTCGGGGACTACAGAGCAATGAAACCAGAGATCAACGACAGCGATTTTGAACTGCTATCCCAGTACCTCGACGGGGAACTGGACGAGCTGTCCACGCGCCGCATTGCCCAGCGCCTGCAGGCAGAACCGGCTTTGCGCGCGACGCTGAACCAACTGGCGGCACTCGACCAGAACATCCAGCTCAGCCTTGCCGGCCGCGGTGACGTACCCGCGCACGTGGCGGCACTGCTGCGCCCGGCGGCCCCGGCAGCGGCCTTCCGCAAAAACCGGCAGTGGCACTACGCGGTCGCCGCATCCCTGGTCGCCGCAGCCGGCGCCCTGCTCGCCGTACAGCTGCAAACCGGCAAACCCAGCGGCCCGACAGTGGCCGACGTACTGGAAATCACCCCTTCCATGGCTACCGGCTGGCAGCCGCTGGCCGGCGATCGCCGCATCCGGCCGATCCTCACCTTCCGTGACGTGGACGGCGCCTGGTGCCGCGAATTCCTGCTGGACAACCAGGGCAAGGGCTCGCGGGGCGTGGCCTGCCGCGACCAGGGCAAGTGGGAAACCCGCATCGCAGTAGCCGCCGAGCTGCCCGACGGCGGGCCCGAGATGTTCCGCCCGGCCTCCTCCTTCGATGTCGACGCGGTGGCCGATTACACCGCCCGTCGCGCCGATGGCATCGCCCTGTCCGCGGGCGAGGAATCCGCGCTTATCGCCGGCGACTGGAAGGCCGACTGAGTCTTCTTTCCTGCCTTACGGGCACATTTTTGCTGGCCGCTTGCTGACGCTGCGGCCTTTTTTTTGCCCGCAGTTAAGCCCGAGTAGCGCCCCGCTGCTGATACCGCCAGGCAACTACGCGAGACCCGGCGCCACAGCGGGCGGCAATCGGTCGAATGGCTTGGATAGAGGGGGAAAGCGAGACAGGGCCTGTCGCCCCATGTAGACGACAGGCCCTGGAGACCAGGGCGGAGGGCTAGCGGTCCCCGCTCTGAGAGACTGAACACGCAGGCCGGCCGGATCCTCTCCGGCGGCCCGCGGGAATAAGTGAGGTCTGCAGTGACGGCCACGCATTCTGTGGTGGCTCTGGGGCCTTGCGATGCGTACCCAATTGGCCGTTCACCCGTTACCTCTGGTGTGGTGTTTCACTCCACTCACAGGGTTGACGGGTGGGCCAGGGGATTTATTCCACCGATAGTGAAAAAATTTTGAATTATTCCCCGGCCAGGCGGCGCAGGACATAGTGCAGGATACCGCCGTGCCGGTAATAGCTGAACTCGTTGGGCGTATCGATACGCACCACCGCCTCGAAAATCACCGGTTCGCCGCCGTTTTCCCGGGCGATCACCTCGATCCGGCCCTGGCCGGGCTCGACCACCGGGATATCGAAGTGCTCCTCGCCGTTGAGACCGAGGCTGGCGGCGCTCTCCCCGGGCAGGAACTGCAGGGGTAGTATCCCCATGCCCACGAGGTTGGAGCGGTGGATCCGTTCGTAGCTCTCGGCGATGACCGCGCGCACCCCCAGCAGTGACGGCCCCTTGGCGGCCCAGTCGCGGGAGGAGCCCGTGCCGTATTCCTTGCCGGCGATCACCACCAGGGGCTCGTCCGCCTCCCGGTAGCGCTCCGCGGCGTCGAAAATGGAGGTCTGGTGACCGTCGACGAAGCAGGTGGTCCAGCTGCCCTCGGTACCCGGCGCCAGTTCGTTGCGCAGGCGGACATTGGCGAAGGTGCCGCGCATCATCACCTCGTGGTTGCCGCGCCGGGAACCGTAGGAATTGAAATCCTTCTGCGCCACGCCGTGCTCCACCAGGTACTTGCCGGCCGGGCTGTCCGTCGCGATGGCCCCCGCGGGCGAGATATGGTCGGTGGTCACGCTGTCCCCCACCTTGACCAGGCAGCGCGCCCCGACGATCGCCTCCAGCGGGCGCGGCTGCGCCGGCATCCCGTCGAAGAAGGTGGGTTTGCGCACGTAGGTGGATTCCGGCCAGTCGAAACGCTCGCTCGCCGCCACCGGCAGGTCGTTCCACACCTGGTTGCCGGTATAGACGTCGGCGTAGCGTTCCTTGAACATCTGCGGGTCGACATTGGCCGCGACCAGCGCGTTGATCTCGTCGGAGGTCGGCCAGATGTCCGCCAGTTTGATGACATTGCCATTGGCGTCGCTGCCCACGCCGTCAGTGGCGAGATCGAGGCCCATATTGCCCGCCAGCGCGTAGGCCACCACCAGCGGCGGCGAGGCCAGGTAATTGGCGCGTACGTCCGGGTGGATGCGCCCCTCGAAGTTGCGGTTGCCGGAAAGCACCGAGGTCACCAGCAGGTCCCCGCTGTGGATCGCCGCGGTGATGTCGTCGGGCAGCGGCCCGGAATTGCCGATACAGGTGGTGCAGCCGTAACCCACCAGGTAAAACCCGAGGGCTTCGAGATCGGCCAGCAGGCCGGTCTTTTCCAGGTACTCGGTAACCACCTTGGAACCCGGCGCCAGGCTGGTCTTCACCCAGGGCTTGACCGCCAGGCCCAGCTCACGGGCCTTGCGCGCCACCAGCCCGGCCGCTACCAGTACCGCCGGGTTGGAGGTATTGGTGCAACTGGTGATCGCGGCGATCACCACCGCGCCGTGCTGCAGGTGAAATGCATCCCCGTCGCGGTTGACCTGGACACCCTTCACCGCCTCGATACTGGCGGGCGGGCTGCCGCCCTCCCCGGCCCAGGACGACTCCTCCACCGGGGTGACGTGGAGGTCGTGGAACTCCTGCAGCACCTGCTGGAAACTGCGCTTCGCCGCGCCCAGGGCGATGCGGTCCTGGGGGCGCTTGGGCCCGGCGAGGGACGGCTCGACAGTGGCCAGGTCGAGGCTGAGCCCGGAGCTGTAGTGGGCGTCCGGGCTGCTGTCATCGTGCCACATGCCCATGGTCTTCATGTAGCTTTCGATCAGCGCCAGCTGCTGCTCGTCGCGCCCGGTCAGGCGCAGGTACTCGATGGTTTTCTCGTCCACCGGGAAGATACCGCAGGTGGCCCCGTACTCCGGCGCCATGTTGGCGATGGTGGCGCGATCCGCCAGGGTCAGGCTGGCGAGACCCGGGCCGAAGAATTCGACGAACTTGCCGACCACACCGTGCTTGCGCAAGAGCTCCGTCACCATCAGCACCAGGTCGGTCGCCGTCGCCCCCTCGGGCATTTTGCCGCTCAGCCGGAACCCGACGACCTGGGGAATCAGCATGGTGACCGGCTGGCCGAGCATGGCGGCCTCCGCCTCGATGCCGCCGACGCCCCAGCCGAGCACGCCGAGGCCGTTGATCATGGTGGTGTGGGAGTCGGTGCCCACCAGCGTATCCGGATAGGCGAGCCGGCGGCCGCCCTGCTCCGCGGTGAACACCCCGCGGGCGAGGTATTCCAGGTTGACCTGGTGGACGATGCCGGTGCCCGGCGGCACCACGCGGAAATTGTCGAAGGCCTGCTGGCCCCAGCGCAGGAAGCGGTAGCGCTCCAGGTTGCGCTCGATCTCCACCGCGGTGTTCCGGTCGAGCGAATCCTCGCTGCCGAAATAATCAACCATCACCGAGTGGTCGATCACCAGCTCCACCGGCGACAGCGGATTGATCTTCGCCGGCTCGCCGCCGAGCTCGACCATGGCGTCGCGCATCGCCGCGAGGTCCACGATGGCCGGCACGCCGGTAAAATCCTGCAGCAGGACGCGGGCCGGGACAAAGGCGATTTCCTGGTCGGGCGTCGCCTGCGGGTCCCATTTGACCAGCGCCTCGATATCGTCGTCGGTGACATAATCCTCGTGGCCGTGGCGCAGCAGGTTTTCGAGCAGGATTTTCAGGGAAAATGGCAGCCGGGTTACATCCCCGACCTCGCCCAGTCCGTCGAAGGGATAGATGGTGAAGTTCTCACCACCGACGTTCAGGCTGGATTCCCGGGAGTACCGACTGCTCATAACCATTCCTCCTGATTGGCCCGCCGCGGCCTGGGCGCGCTATGCTGTAGGGGCATTCCGCACTAACTATAGCAGGGGAGAACGGCATGGCGCAGGAGAGAGCGGTGTGAAACAGCGCAGCGAACACGACAGCATGGGTGAGGTACTGGTGCCCGCGGATGCCCTTTACGGCGCGCAGACCCAGCGGGCGGTTGACAACTTCGGCCTGTCCCGGCGCCGCATGCCCGCCGGTTTCATCCGCGCCCTGGCACTGGTCAAGTGCGCGGCGGCCCGGGCCAACGCGCTGTGCGGCGCGCTGCAACCAGCTGTCAGCGAGGCGCTGGAAAACGCGGCCCTGCAGGTCGCCCGCGGCGACTACGCCGACCAGTTCCCGGTATCCGTGTTCCAGACCGGCTCCGGCACCAGCAGCAACATGAACATGAACGAGGTGATCGCCCACCTCGCCAGCACCGGCAGCGGCCTCGCCATCCACCCCAACGACCACGCCAACTGCAGCCAGAGCAGCAACGACGTGGTGCCCACGGCCATCCAGGTCGCGGCACTGGAAGCGCTGGCCAGGCAACTGGAACCCGCGCTGGCGGCGCTGGTAAGTGCTGTCGACAGCAAGGCGCTCGAACTCGCCACCGTCACCAAGACCGGCCGCACCCACCTGATGGATGCCATGCCGCTCACCTTTGGCCAGGAACTGGGTGGCTGGTCGGCCCAGTTGCAGGACTGCCAGCAGCGCCTGGGCGAGCTGCAGCCGCGCCTCGGCAGTTTGCCCCTGGGCGGTTCCGCGGTGGGCACCGGGGTCAACGTCCCTGCGCTTTACCCCACCGCAGCCGCCGCGGAACTCTCGACACTGTGCGGCCTGCACTTCAGCGTGGCGCCCAGCCCCTTTTCCCGCATGGCGGGCCAGGACGTGGCCCTGGAATTGTCCGCCGCCCTGCGCGCGCTGGCCGTCGTGCTGACCAAGATCAACAACGATTTGCGCTGGATGTCCTCCGGGCCCCTCTCCGGTCTCGCCGAGATCACCCTCGAAGCCCTGCAACCGGGCTCCTCGATCATGCCCGGCAAGGTCAACCCGGTGCTGCCGGAAGCCGTACTGATGGTCGCCGCCGAGGTTATCGGCAACGACAGCAGCGTCACCATCGCCGCGCAATCGGGTAGTTTCCAGCTCAACGTGATGCTGCCGCTGATCGCGGAAAAACTGCTGGGCAGTATCGAGGGCCTGACCTGGGCCTGCGCCGCCAGCGCGCGCAGCACCAGCGGATTCCAGGTCAACCGGGAACGGATAGAGGCCAATCTCGCGTCCAATCCGATACTGGTTACCGCGCTGAATGCGCGCATCGGCTATGAACAGGCGGCGGTGATCGCCAAGCGCGCCTATGCGGAAAAGCGCCCGGTGCTCGATGTCGCCGAGGAGGAAACCGGGCTGCCGCGCGAGGAACTCGCAGAACTGCTGGACCCGCGCCGCCTGACCAATTCAATGAACTGAGCGGGTCGCGACGCGGGGAGTCTCCCGCTCAGTCCAGTCGAAACCCGATGTACTGGCGGCGGGAGAAACGGCCGCTGAGTTTCGCGCCGATGTCCGCCGCCCACATCTGCGGGCCATACTTGCGCCGCAGGGCCTGCAGGGCGAACTGTTGGCCCGCGGGGTCGTCGATCAGCCAGGCGCTGCCCGTGCGGTATTCGTCGAGCAGTGTGCCACTGAAGGTACAGGGGGCGACGCGGCAGGCGGAAAAGTTGCGCAGGCGCTTCACCTTGCCGGCGCCGCCCGCGCTGAAGATATAGAAACAATCCGCGCCGGGCGCGAACCAGACCGGGGTATCCACCCACTCCCCGGTCCTCTTCAATGTCGAAAAGCTGATGTAGGTACTGTCATCGAGCCAGCTGTTCTCGCCCATGGCACTCCGGTCTCCCGCCTTCCTGTTCACCGTACCGATTCCGCCATCACTCGACGCTGAATGGCAGCACGAAGCCCGCCGCCAGGGGTGCGGGCATCTCGGCGATAAACGCGTACCTGCCAGGCGCCAGGTCCACAGTGAAATAACCGTGGCTGCCCGCGGGCAGGTCCTGCAGCCCCCCGAGGAACTCCACCGGGGCCGGGTCCTGCAGCCCGTCCTGCGTGCGCCAGTCCATCCAGGCATCGGCCAGCGCCGTGTCCACCGCGCTGGCCACGCGAATCAGGTGCACATCGTTGCCGACAAACGACGGCAGGGCCTGCTGCTCGACGAAATCGACCCTGATCGTGTTGCGGCCGGCGACCAGCTTGCCGGCATCCAGTTCGAAACCGCTGTTGCGCACCGCCAGCGTAACGTTGGACCCAGGCTCTGCGGCGCCGTTGTCCTGCTCGCTGACATGCAGCGGCAACAGCATGCCCAGCTGCCCGTCGCCCGGGCTGGTGGTATGGAAAATTCCGTCTTTCTTGACGTAGCACTCGATGATGTAGTCTCCCGGCGCGAGGTAGACCGTGGTCTCGCCGGTGCGGCCCGCGCTCAGCAGGCCGGGGCCGCCCATCCGCGCCAGATCGGCGAGCCAGGACGGGAAGGTCTCCATTACCGCCGTCGCCGCGGCGTCGTCGCCGGCGTTCAGGGCGTCCATCAGCACCTGGAAGGGGGCCGCCAGTTCAGTGGAAAACTGCCCGGCGGTCACCCCCGCGGGGGGTTTATCGATAAGCGCGAAGTGTGTCATCGGCGATGCATTGACGAAGCGAAAGGTGGTCCAGCCAGAGGCGATTTCAGCCGGCCCCTGGAACTGCATTCCCACCGCGCGCAATTCCACCAGCCCGGCGGGTGGATTCCCCTCCCCTTGCTGCGCGGCAAAAGCCGGTGTCATTACTGCCAATCCAAGGCAGGCTGCCAGCAGTACGCGGGTCCATCGGGGCCACATACGCTATCCTCCATTTTTGGCCAGTTGCGCTAGCAGTGTAGCGCGATTACGCCACTGGCAGCAGCGGGAGAGACAATCCATGCAGCAGGCGATCGTGGGATACCATCGCGACGAGGAGCAGCACTGGGTCGCGGAACTGGCCTGCGGCCACTGCCAGCATGTGCGGCACAACCCGCCCTGGGTAATGCGCCCGTGGGTAGTGGCTTCCGCGGGCAGGCGGAAAATGCTCGGTCACCTGCTGGAGTGCCGCAAGTGCGACGAGCATGCGCCGCGGGACTGGGACCACGCGTGAGGTTTGCCCAGCTACCCCGGGGCTCGCGCCAGGGGTATTGTCAGGGCGCCCAACGCTGGTTCAGCGCCGCGGCGACCCGCCCGGAAATCAGATCAAGGCATTCCCTGACCGCCGCCTGCATTTCGCTCGAATCGTCGGCCAACCACTTGTCCAGGTCGGACGCACCGGAGCGGGCCTTGAATACTTTTGAGCCAATGGCGGGTTCACTGGTGGAATCATCCAGCGTAAAGGTGAGCCTGGCGTGGGTTCTCAGGAAGATCTTCTGGTCCCGGTTCACGAACTCCATCGATTCGAGCACCAGGATGGCCTGGATTTCGGCGGACTCCGGCGGGGCGAGCATGCCATCGGGCAGCTGCCGTTTTACTTCGGCGACCAGTATCGACTGGAAATCCCGGTTGAGCTGCAGATCGTGGAGTTTTTGCTCCAGTGCCGCGGAATCCTCCGCCGATACCCCGCTAAACCCGTACATGGCGCCGGCCACACCACCGCCCAGCCAGCCGATCAAGCCAAAACCGCCCGCGCACAGTCCCCAGTAAGGCCCGCAGACCGCGCCTGCGGCCATCCCGCTGACGCCACCGGTCGTTGCCCCCTTGCCGAATCCCTCCTTGGCCCGGTCGGTCTTTGTTTCCGGCGTGACTATGTCGATGAGGTCAGTCTGGCTGATCAGGGAAATGGATGAGAACGTCCCGTAGGGTAATCCGGGGGGTTCGGGTTGTTTGCTCGCACAGGCTGCGACGAGCAGGACCACGGCAAGCAGGGAGGTGTTCTTACGATATGCCTGGATCAAGGGAAGCCCTCCGCAATCCACCTACCGGGACCTGGCGGTGACAGTTTACGAGATTTCCCGGAATTCAATCAGGCAAACTGTCCTAGCGAAACAACAATCGCGGCTCATGCATATGAAGAGCGGCGAGACGAGCAACTTCACTTGGCGGGCTTGACGGCAGGCGGGTTCCAGTTACCCTCGAGAATCTCCCAGCCGGGAAGATAGAGCCGCACAATGTAGTTCCAGCCCTCAGTGATCGGCAGGTAGTTCGGCTGCTTGGGGTCTCCTCCGAAGTGGATCGTGATACTGCCGTCCCTGTTAGCTTTACCCGTGATATTGTTCAGCGAGTAAGCGTTGTATTTGTTGGGCGCAAAGAAGCCCTCTTTGTCATAAACGGAAACCGACCAGAAAGCCTGTACTGGCACATCTTTTGGCATCGTGAGAACGTAGGGAGTCTTGCCATCGTTCTGCTCGGGTACAACGTTGACGTATGTCGCTCCCCGCGACGGGTTTCCGCCCCAACCCAGGGCGGTCGCCCCCAGGTGGCTAATCGGGTCGACTTCACCCCGCTTGCCGAAACCAGCAGAGAAATCGCTTGATTGAATGGCGAGAGCGTTGATGGCATTTCGGGTTTTCTTCAACGAATCCAAGTCCCAATCGGGCAACACCAGTGTACCAGGAGAGGCCTGCGTTACCTTGATGGCGTCCTGCAGGTCGTGGGCTGCCTGCATGTCTTCCGAACTGTCGGGATTCACAAAAGTTCGAAACAGGACTATCGCGTATCGGGTTCCGACATTATCCAGGGTCAGCGTGACTTCACCCGGGCCATTCTTCAGGACCGGGTTGTAGTTGTCCTGGTCAATAACCAGCAAGGACTGGAAACGCTTTCCGGAATCCGGCTTGGTAATGGTGACCGGAGAAATAAGGTCAAACACACCCATTGAATACAGAGTGTCGCGATTTCCCCGGATCGTGGTCTGGTTTTCTACCGGGTAGACCTCTCGCAAATGGAGCATTTTACCTACCCCGCCCGCTTTGGCAGCGTACTCCTTGAATTGAAAATCACTCTCTGCACGGACGTAATTCTCCATAGTGACAGGGACAGTCTGGGCATGGGTGGAAAATGGCAGCAGAGAGAGCACCGCGGTCAGAGCAAGAAAAATATTCTTCATAGTTTTGGCTTCCCATTAAATGCTCGATCAAACGATAATTGCCAAAGGCCCGTTATCACCACATGCCAGACAAGCCATCAAAAACGGGAAGTTGGAGAAAACAGCATAGTCCATGCCGGTAAATTATTTTTCCTGGTTTTCGCCTTCTCTTGATATCGATCAATTAATGTCCTCCACACAATTGATTCATCCGCACAAAAACGATAGCGGTCAACTGGATGGGGTCAAAATGTTTGAGCTGGCTGCCACCGCTTCCACCTCGCTGGAGAAAGCCGGAGACCCTGCGTGATTTCAGTCTTCCTCGCAGCCTTCATCCTCATTGATACAAAAACCATCTGCTTCCGTGAATGTCGCGTTGTCGTCAAGGCCGATAGCGCCGACCTCTATCTTGACGGGGGTATCCGCAGGCAAGGACAGCAGATATAGAGCTGGCACATCGACCGCGAATGTTGCTCCCGATACACGAACGCTGAAAATCTCATCACCGATAGGGACGCCGTCTTCCACGTCGGGAGCCAGGACGACCTCAAACGCCGCAACCGGCACTCCAGAGGGGTCGGGAATAATGTCGGTAACTTCCGAGATCGGCTCGACACCATTTTCCTCTGCATCTTCTGCATCTATCGGTGCGCAATTGCCAAGGTCATCTCCCCCAGTCCAGGTGATGGTACTACCATCGAATTCGACGTCTTTCGGGGCGGCTGGAAAATTAAACGTGAGCTCGGTCTCGCCGGTTAGCTTCTCACCGTTCTCACCCTTTGCTGAAAAGATATAAGTCCCGGCTGCCCAGCGATCAACGAATTCCCGAAGTGTAACCACGTCGTCCAGTTCGTCTTCCTCTGGGTCGAACCAACACAACGGCTCTGCGCTCTCGCCAAAATTCTCGGTAATTTTTTGATTTCTGAACGCACCAAAAACTCGATTTTCATAGAGTTTTTCTCCACTCGGACCGGTTATACGCATGGAGCGCAAATCGTCCGCATCACCGAGGAAGTGGAATCCAATATCGCCGTCGGAAGAGTTGATCTCGACCAGGACTTTGCACTTGCCAAAATCCCCACAAGGCTCGGTAGCCCGAACAGGCAAACCACCTGCCCCTAGCGTTAAAGCAGCGATTGCCGAAACCAGTGGAGTTTGAAAGAACTTCGTTACGCGATTCATACGGAGTACCTCGCTGTTTCAGGTTGGTCGAATAGACAAGTCACCTTGTTTGCGAAAAGCTCCATCTCTTGATGCATCGGACCTCAACCTGACCCCAACAGGACTCCATTGTCCGATCAATGCTAAAAAGCTAGTAGATGATATAAATCCGTCAAGGACCGATAGGTATCCACTTGCAGGCGTACGCAGCCACTTCCACCTGAAGGCCTGGATCGGTAACGATTACTGGTACCAGTAATGAACAGGCCAGTTGCCAGGCGCCAGATTCATGGTGCGCTCGACTTTTCCGAACCACGGATTGTTATCGCTGGTCGCCGGGCACCGGGTTTTCGAGCAAGCGGTTTACATAGTCGCGGAAGTCGCTCGATAACAAATACGAATAATCCGCCCACCACATCCTTGGCCCTGGTAGCGTGAGCAGCCATTCGAGCGCCGCCGATTCATCGATCTGATTGTTTACGAAGGCCTGCTGCTGGCCATAGAAAGTCAGGGTTAATAGCGCGTCAAACTGGAATCCATCGATTTCACTCAGCGACGCGCGGTCGTGAACGCCGGTGCGGAAAATGCGGGCAACTTCACGATCACTCGCGATGATTCGCGTCGCCTCGTTGAGTCCGTTGCGGATCGAATCCGCCAGGGAGGAAGCCACGAGTTGGCTGTTCTGGCGAATCTGCATTGCCAGGTAGGCGACCGTGACAATAACGCCAAGTGCGCCGAGAATTTCCGCTACCGCACCAATCGCTTCCCAATTCAATTTGCGTCCTCCCGCAGTTGCCCTGCTTGAGAAGATGTACTGCAAGTTACCTGGAGTCTGCCGCGCCGGCTATGCGACCTTCCAGAACGCGCGCATTTGAGAAATTTTTGCTGCGTTGTCAAAAATGAAATGGTCGACTATCGGGCCGACCCTGCGCCGTCCGGAACCTGATTTGACGTCGGCCGCCAGTATCGCAATCGCCTCATTGCCACACACGATTACCGCTTCCATCAGCCACAATTTCATCGGGGAGATAGCCTCGATTTCCGACCACAAAGCCGTGCCTATCTCCGCCACGCCCCTGTAGGTAGATACCCCGACGGGATCTTCTATAACTGCGTCTTCAGCCCAGATTTCAAGCCAGGCGCACTTATCGTTATTGCTCAGGGCATGGCAATGGGTTTCGATTGACCTTACGATGGCGTCCTGGTGTTGCATCTCGTCGCTCTCACAAAAAAGTCCGGCCTTTTGGCCCAGGGGTTCTGCAACCACGGAGCCCAACGTCCAGGTACAACAGGGCTGTAAAAGCGCGATTCAGCCACCGCGCGCCAACAATCGGCCCGATTCTGAACCGCGCGGGCTCCTCCCTGAGCCAGTGAATTTTAACGCTGAAGTTGCGCGTCGCTACCAGGCGTAAACCACCCCACTGTAGTGTCCCGCGGTCAACTGACCTTCCACCAGGGCACAGTTACCGTTCGTTTCCTGAGTGAGCAGGCGCAGTCGGTATTGTCCCGGCCCAGTCTTGAGGTAATAACCTCTGCCAGAGTTTGGAACGACGTCGCCATCCTTGGCTGTTGTAGCACCCAGCCAATCGGCCTTTCCGGTTTCGTACGTCGGCGGTCCATCGTTGCGGAAAGTAAGTGTGCCAATCACATTACCACCGTTACTCATTGTACCGTCGAGGTTGATTCTGGTTCCCTCCTGCAAGGAATCGGAAAACGTTGTACTCGTGATATTCAGTGTAAATTCACCAATTGCTTTTCCAGGTTCCATGACCCACCTCCCGACAAAAACGCTCTATTGCGTAGTTGCAAGACGCGGATTTGTGCACACCCAAACCCTTCGTCCTCAGGCGAATTCTAGACGCAACGCTTGAGCGCGAGCGGGGTATTTTTAGACTCGTTTGGGCTAACTCGTAAAGCTGAAACAGCCACGCGGAATTAGGCCCGCCGGGATACGGACGGTCAGGCAGATTGCCTTGCATTTAAGTAGTTGCGCCTGCTTTTGGGCATGCGCCAATGGCGGAAATCGGGCGAAAATGAACCAGCAAGATCCCCGGGTACTTGCCTTGCGCTCAGGGGTTGATTGCGCTGTTGCCTGGCGCGCACCGATTCGCTCAACTGAGTCAAATCAATGGATTATGGCGGGGGTAGAAGGATTCGAACCCTCGACCCACGGCTTAGAAGGCCGTTGCTCTATCCAACTGAGCTATACCCCCGCGGGAGGATCGTACCGCACGCGGTACAGGTGCCGGGCCTGTCGCCCGGCGGGGGGCATTATATCCATTGGCCGGTGCGGGTGCCAGAAAAGTGCCCCCGCGGGAGCCCAACACCCCGATGGTAGTTTCCCGGAAGAGCAGCCGCTAGCGAATCACCAGCGATGCGCCCACCGCTTCACGGTTTTCCGCCGCGACTTCACCCTGGCCGAGCAGTTCGAGATTTTTGCGCGGCGTCACCACCACCCCGGCCAGGATCGCCGCATTGTTGAAGGCCTCGCGGGCCGCGGCATCGTCGCCGAGGCGAAATGCGGCAACCCCGAGGTTATTGAAATAGCGCCAGCGCGAGCGTGCCGAGGCATTGGCAATGGCCTGTTCACAGTGGGGGCGGGCTTTCTCCGGCCTGTCCTCCTCGAGCCAGGCGCGGCAGGCGATGCCGTGGTGCCGGGCCATCGATTCACCCGCTTCGGGGGCGGCGGTAGTGTGTTCGAGGATATCCAGGGCCTCCCTGGCGTCGCCGCCGCGCAACGCCCGGGTGGCGGAGTTGAGGTAGACGATGTCGCCGCTGCCATCCTCGGCCGCGACCACTCGGGGGGCGTGGAAGCCCACCGCCAAGACGGCCGTTACCCAAAGGACCGGCCACGTTCGTAATGTCAGCATGTCAGCACCTCCTGTTTTCTGCATGCTCTCGGAGATTCCAGACTAGAATTACAGGAGTGATAGTGCAATAAGCCAAATGACGAATATGTATACATAAATGAATACGAATAAGGTGGACACGGACTGGGACGACATCCGGGTGTTCCTCGCGGTCCTGGAGCACGGCAACCTGGTAGCGGCAGCAGAGCAACTGGGGATCTCCCAACCCACCGCCGGGCGCCGGCTGGCGGCCCTGGAGGCCGCGCTGTGCCTGCCGTTGTTCGTCCGCACCGGGCGACGCATGCTGCCCACGGATGCCGGCCTTTCCATCGTGGAAAGCGCGCGGCAGATGCAGCGGGAAATGCACGCGATCCAGCGGCTCACCGACGGCCAGCACCGCGGCCTGCGCGGCAACGTGCGGATTTCCGCCTCTGAAGGGACCGGTTCCAAGTGGCTGGTCCCGGTGCTGGCCGAGTTCAAGCGCAAGTACCCGGAAATCACTATCGACCTGCGTATCGAGGCGCGCAATGTGGATCTCGTGCAGCGGGAGGCGGATATCGCCCTGCGCATGGGCCGGCCCACCCAACCGGCCCTGATCGTGCGCAAGCTGGCGACCGTCGGTTTCGGTTTGTACGCGTCATCCGACTACCTGGAGGGCTTCGGTGCGGTGAACGGAATCGGCGACCTCGACAACGCCGACTGGGTGCACGGGCACTTCAGCGAGCGCGTCGACGATGTCCTGCTGGAATTCCTCAGCCGTCACCAGCTCAGCCACCGTATCGGGCTCTCCACCAACAGCCCCGCGGCGCAAATCGAGGGGGTGCGCCGCGGCATGGGCTTCGGCCTGCTCTCGCATCGCTGGGCCACGATCTACCCCGACCTGCGCCAGGTGCTGCCAGACCTCTCCATGCAGCGCATGGAACTGTGGCTGGTCACCCACGAGGACCTGCGCCACAGCGCCCGGATCAAGGCGGTGGCCGACCACATCGCTGAATCCGCGCGGCGCTCGTCGCCCGCCCTTGCCGGCGAGGCGCCCGAGGAAGTCGTGTGGTAAGGCTCCGGTTTACCTGGCTCGCACCACGGGCCAGTCGCAGCGCTGCAACAGAACCACTAGAATGTTCCTGTTTCCAGACCTGACAACAGGCTGTTTTCCCAATGTGCGGACGCCTCAACCAGACCAGCGACCTCTCCTGGCGGGACTACATCGCCACCATCCGGATCGAGAGCCGTTTCAACGTCGCGCCCACCGAAGAGCTGTACCTGCTGCGCGAGCAGCGGATCGAGCTCGCCCGCTGGTGGCTCACCCCCGGCTGGGCGAAGGAAGTCAGCAACAAGTACAACATGTTCAACGCGCGCGCAGAAAAACTCGGCCAGTCACCGGCCTTTCGCGGGCCGTTCCAGAACCAGCGCGGCATCGTGCCGATGAGCAGCTTTATCGAGTGGCGCAAATCCGGCGACAGCAAACAGCCCTGGTCCATCGCCTGCGAATCCGGAACGCTCTACGCCGCTGCCCTGTGGGATGTCTGGAACGGCGGCGAAACTCCCCTGCTCTCCTGCACCATCGTCACCACCGAAGCCCCGGCGGCCTTCCAACCCTGGCACAACCGGATGCCGGTGTTACTGGCGGAGAATGAAATCGAGCGCTGGATGGATAACAGCGCACCGCTTGCCGCGGATGACCCGATCTTCCGGCCGGAGCTGAAATACACCTGGCTGGTGGCGCCGCTCGACAAGGCCGTCGGCAATGCGAGGAACAAGGCGCCGGAACTGATGCAGCCGATTGGCGAGGTGGTCGTGCTGGAATAACGAGCAAACAGCGAAAAACCGGCACTTCCTTACCGTGTCAGTAAGATCTGACAAGAGGTCCACCGGGCTGTTATCCGCGAGAGAATCCCCATACTGGGACGTTCGCCGTAATCTTGATTCGAATGTCCATCGTCTATACCCTTCTCAGAAGTAACGATTACCCCACCGGCCGTTGCGAAGGAATGCATAAAATAATTATCAGGATTTTGCCAAATGAATGAACCCGCGGCCCCCAGCCCAAGACCCCACTCGGACGACCCTTGCCCCTGCCTCAGGGACGCAAAGTTTGGTGATTGCTGCGGCATTACCGCAGATACGGTTCCAAAGGATATCTTTATTCAAAAAGAAGCCATTTCCAAAAAGAAATGCGACGAAATGGTGAGGTATCTCGCGAAACAGCCGCGCACCGACCTGGGCATCGTAAAAGCTGGAAACCAGCGCCGGGAACTGGGAAACGTGCTGGATTCCACACGAATCACCTTCTCGATCAAACCCGGCAAACTGACTACCAAAATCAACAACCTGATAGAGACAGGCTTTTCAGGTGTAGTCGAGGATCAGCTGGGAAAAACCCTGTTATGGTATGAGACACCAACCGTTCTTCTTTACGTCAAGGGCGGCTGGTATGCGCGACATACAGATTCGGGAAACGTCTGCCCGAATACCAGGGAATTCAAAAAGCTGGTGGATCGGGATTACAGTGTCCTGCTCTATCTTTCGGACAAATTTGAAGGGGGCAACATAACCTTTAACAGGTTTGGTTACTCCTACAAACCCCAAAGAGGCGATCTCGTCGTATTTCCCTCTGACAACCGCTACGCACACACGGCTGAACGGGTCACCGCGGGCAACCGCTACGCCGTGGTTTCGTTCTGCGCGATCGAAGAGTCGAAAAAGATTTACCTGACACCCCCCGCAGATGCCATTCTGATCGAAGCCAATCGCAAACCTGTCGCGAAATCCAGCCTCATGAGACAGGCCATTTCCGACGTCTCTGGCTAAGCCCCTGGCCACTGTACTTTCATCCTGACTTTCCAGGGAAACAGGACACGCCGAAACCAGGGGAGGGTTGTAAACCCGGTTGCCAGCTTACCAGGTGTAGAAGCTTGCAAGCTGTGTCTGAACCAATGGGCAGACAGTAATGGATTGGTATACTGCGCTGAGATAAATGGGGTGGCCGATGGGTCTCGAACCCACCACCTCCGGAGCCACAATCCGGTGCTCTACCCGATGAGCTACGGCCACCACTGCAGGAGATTGAAACGTGACGGCCCCCAAATGCGGGTAGCAGGAGCCTGCTTCAATGCGGGCGGCATGTTATATGCGGGTCCCTCCCGCTGTCAAGCGGGAATAGCTGGGGAACCGCACAAGCTTGCCGCGGCGGGCTCGGCCTAAAGCTTTTGCCCGGTAAAGGGATAACTACCCATAAAACCGGCCTTGACCTTGCCGGTCATGGTGTTGCCTTCTACCTGGCCGGTAAATTCCAGCTTCAGCTTCATCGGCTTGGTCACCTTGTTCACCCAGCGCACGGCGCCGCTAGCCGCGTCGTAGTCGATGCCCTCGATGACGGTGGTGGTGCCGTCACCGCTCTGTTCGCCGCCGAGCACACCATTGGTCGCCGCCAGGTAAAGCTCGCTGGGCATGGGCCCCGTCGGCCCCTTGATCGTGACGTTCCACCTGCCCTCGATAGACGCCGGTGGCGGCGCGCCGGCGGGGGCGACAGGCTTGGGTTTGCGGGCGGGCTTTTCCTTGCCGACCCAGGCCGGCAGGGTGGCCCAGCCGCGCACGGTGGAGGTGGCCAGCAGCTCGCCCTCCTCCAGGTCCACTTCCCATTCCGGGAAGCGGTTGAGCAGTTCGTCCAGCACCACGCGACCTTCCATGCGGGCCAGCACGTTGCCGATACAGGTGTGGATGCCGTAGCCGAAGGTCACGTGGGCCGCCCGGTCGCGGCGGATATCGAACACGTCCGGGTTGGGGAAAATGGATTCGTCGCGGTTGGCGGAAGCGACGATCATCAACAGGGCGCTACCGGCGGGCACGGTAGTGCCGTGGAACTCGATGTCCTCGGTGACGTAGCGCGCAACGTGCGGCCCCGGCGGTTCGAAGCGCAGCAGTTCTTCCACCGCCTCGGGAATCAGCTCGCGGTTTTCCACCAGCAGTTTGCGCTGGTCGGGGAACTCGGCGAGGGTCTTGCCGGCCCAGCCGATCAGTTTGTTGGTGGTCTCGTTGCCGGCGCCGGCGAGGATGTTCACGTAGGTGATGAGCTCGTCGCGGGTCAGCTTGCGCTGGGTCCCGGTCTCGTCGGTAAACTCCACACCGAGCAGTTCGGTGATCACGTCGTCGGCCGGGTTTTTCATCCGCCAGTCGATGTAGTCGCCAAAGCTCTGGTCCAGTTGCAGCGAGCCGCTCTCGTACTCGAGGGGGTTTTCGCCCTCGGTGCGCAGGCGCGAATCGACACTTTCGCGCACCATCTCGAAATCCTGCTCGGGAATACCGAGCAGTTTGCCGATCACCCGCATGGGAATCTGGCCGCCGATATGCTCGATGAAGTCGAATTCCTTCTCGCCCGCGATCTTGTCCAGGCACTCGCGGGTGATATCCCGCACTTCCACCTCGAGACCGTTCATCCGCCGCGGCGAGAAAATACGCGCGACGATGTTGCGGTGGATCGCGTGCGACGGCGGGTCATTGTGAATGAAGGTCCCCGGCGGAATCTGGATTTTCTGCTGGATCATTTCCAGGATATCGCCGTGCTTCGAGCTCAGCGCCTGGTGGTTGAGAAATGCCGCGCGAACGTCGTTGTAGCGGGTCAGCGCGTAAAAATCGTATTCGCTGTTGTAGTACAGCGGTGCCTCTTCGCGCATCCGCTTGTAGATCGGATAAGGGCTTTCTGCGATGGAGCGCTTGTAGGGGTCATAGTAGACACCTCCATTCACAGCTGCTGGTTGACTTGCCATGACCTGAATCCCTCTGGGGTTATTATTTATGTCACGATGCTGCAACCAACTCGAAACGCTGTCAAGCGACACACGGTGATTGGACCACGAATGCCGTAATTTAAAGTGCCAAAGGCTGAAACTTGTAAATTTTCCTGACGATATTCCGTCCTGAATCGGGCTTGAGGAAGATCACCAGGAACACTGCCCAACTGGCGAAAACAAAACGTCTCTCCAGCGCTGTTTACTCCAGCCAATAAGCTGACGTTGCAACCAGACCACGCGAAGTAACAAGCGCGTTGGATGCGCGGCGCTTATCAGGCAGGAAAGACTATCCCCGGCTCACGCATGGCGTGTGCCCGATTCGGCTTATCGGATTCCGGGACCAGGAGTCTTGAAACAGGAAGTGGAAAAGAGAAAGTGGTCGGGGTAGAGAGATTCGAACTCCCGACATCCTGCTCCCAAAGCAGGCGCGCTACCAGACTGCGCTATACCCCGACGAAGGCCGCGAATAATACGCACACACGCCGCGAGCGTCAATGTGGTTATTACCACCCTACCCCTTCGGAGTCTCCACTTTCCGGCGCTGGCGTGGGACAATACGCGCCCTTCATACGGCGGGCAAGCAAGAGGAATCCACCCGATGACAGCACTGGTACTGGACGGCAAGGCACTGGCGGCACAAACCGAGGCGGAACTGCTCGCCCGGGTGGAGCAGCTGAAGGAAAAATCCGGCGGCAAGACCCCGATTCTTGCCACCATCCTGGTCGGCGACGACCCCGCCTCAGCCACCTACGTGAAAATGAAGGGCAACGCCTGCCGCCGCGTGGGCATGGATTCCCTCGCCGTCGAAATGCCCTCCTCCACCTCCACGGAAGAGCTGCTGGCGAAAATTGAGGAACTCAACGCCAACCCGGACGTGCACGGCATCCTGCTGCAGCACCCGGTACCCGCGCAGATCGACGAGCGCGCCTGCTTCGACGCCATCGCCCTGGGCAAGGACGTGGACGGCGTCACCTGCCTCGGTTTCGGCCGCATGGCCATGGGCGAGGACGCCTACGGTTGCGCCACCCCCCAGGGCATCATGCGCATCCTCGAGCACTACGGCATCGAGATCGAGGGCAAGCACGCGGTGGTCGTCGGCCGCAGCCCGATCCTCGGCAAGCCGATGGCGATGATGCTGCTGCAGAAAAACGCCACCGTTACCATCTGCCACTCCCGCACCAAAGACCTGCCGGCGCTGGTCGCCCAGGCCGACATCCTGGTCGGCGCGGTGGGCAAGCCGGAATTCATCCGCGCGGACTGGGTGAAGGAAGGCGCGGTGGTCGTGGACGCCGGCTACCACCCCGGCGGCGTGGGCGATATCGAACTTTCCGCGCTGACCGAGAAAGCCTCCGCCTACACCCCGGTACCCGGCGGCGTCGGCCCGATGACCATCAATACCCTGATCATGCAGAGCGTCGAATCCGGCGAGAAAAGCCTGGGCTAGGCCGGCGAACCTCGCGGTTTGAGTAACCAGGCCCCAGTCGTAGCGGAGTCCCACCCGGGGCTCCCCTTCCCGCGGCGCGCGTTCGCCGTACTCGCCGTTTCCACCGGCAACATGATGCTGATGATCGACGTGTCGATTGCCAACATCGTGCTGCCCTCGCTCTCCGCGGAACTGCAGGTGGACAGTTCGGACGCGGTCCTCGTGGTCACCATCTACCAGTTGATCCTCGCCATGGCGCTGATGCCGATGGCCGCCTTCGGCGAGCGCATCGGCCTGCGCCGGCTCTACAGCGGCGGGCTGGTGCTGCACAGTATCGCCGCGTTCTTCTGCTTTCACGCGGACAGCCTCGAGAGCCTGCTCCTGGCCCGCTCGCTGCAGGCAGTGGGCACCGCGGCGTCGCTGAGCGTCGCCTTTGGCCTGCTGCGGGCGATCTACCCGCTGGAACACCTCGGCAAGGGCATGGCCATCAATACCATCGCCAACGCCGGGGGAACGGCGCTGGCACCGGTGGTCGGCGGCCTGGTGCTGTCCACCCTGAGCTGGCACTGGGTGTTTGCCGCGGCGGTGCCCTTCTCCATCCTGTCCCTGGCATTCAGCCGCGCCCTGCCCGACCCGGAACCCCACTCGCAGCCCTTCGACGGCCGCGGCGCCGCCCTGTGCGCCGCCACTTTCGGCCTGGTGGTGATCGGCCTGCAGCTGACCACCCACGGGATGGGTGTGTGGATTCCAGCGGCCACCCTGCTGCTCGGCGGGCTGGTGGCCTGGGTCTTCGTGAGTTATGAGCGCCGGGTGGAGCGGCCGATCCTGCCGGTGGAACTGCTTGCCATTCCCAAACTGGCGGTGGCGCTGCTGGCCAACTTCAGCGCGGTGATCGGCTCGATGATCATCCTGGTGTTCGTGCCCTTCATGCTGCAGCAGAACCTCGGTTTTTCCCCCGCCTCGGTCGGCGGCATGATGGCCTCCTACGCCCTGGCCAGCGTGATGGTGGCGCCGGTCTCCGGCTACCTCTCGGACCACATCCCCGTCACCCGCCTGTGCGTCGCCGGCATGCTCGTCAGCACCATCGGCCTGGTCCTGCTGGCGACCCTGCCCGAGACCAGTGGCCGCAGCGACATCGCCTGGCGCATGTGGCTGTGCGGGGCGGGTTTCGGTATGTTCTTTTCCCCCAATGCGCGGCTGATTATCGGCGCTGCCCCCAAACGCCTGGCCGCCTCCACCGGCAGCATGGTCACCACGGTGCGGATGCTCGGCCAGGCCCTCGGCGCAACGCTCACCGCCGGGATGCTGGCGCTGGGATTGGGTGATTCGGGTACCCCGCTATTCGTGGCGGCGGCGCTGGTGGCCTTCGCGGGAATCTGCAAGGTGCTGAAAGTATCCGCGTAGGCGTCGCCCCGGCCGCGACCTGCTACAGCGGCCTGGGGGTCTCGCCGTTTCCGGACATCCCCTCAACCACTTGTGCGGCTTCCGCACCTTCCTCACCACCCTCGGCGCTGGCATCGACCGGATCACCGGCGTCAGCCGCAGTCTCGCCGCTTGCCGGCTCATCGCCATTGACCTGCTCCCCGGCAGCTTCCGCCTCGATGGCGCTCTGGGCCGGCTGCGCCAGCGCGGCGCGGATCTCCAGCAGCCGGGTATTCGCCTTGCCCAGTTGCCGGCAGGCGCGTTTCACCTCGTTCATGTACTGCAGGTAGATTTCCAGCGCGTGCACGTCGAGGGCGCCGGTGCCGGCCTGCCGCAGGAGGTCCATTTTCAGCGTACGGTAACTCTGCTCCACAAGCGGATAGGCCGGATTTTCCCCTTCGTCGGCCGTCAGGCGCTTGCTCCACCCGGCCAGGAACTCCTCGACGTCGCCGCGGAAGGCCGCCATCGCGGGAAAGGGCTTCTGCCACAGTTCCCCCTCGGATTCCAGTTGCTCGATTTCCTCGTTGAGGTTGGCCACCAGCAGGTACTGGTGCAGCGATTCCATCAGCCCGGTCACGGACTCCGCCAGCAAGGGTGTCAACGGCTCCCGGTTGAGGCTGGTGGCAAATTCGGTGACCGCGCCGGCCAGCGCGCGGATATCGTCGCGCCCCTCGCGCCAGGGGTGGATCTCCCCGGGCTGCAGCGACTGCTGCAGGGTGGCGATCGACATCTGCGCCACCCGCTGCACTTCCAGGGTCATACTGCCCACCGCGGTATAAGGCACGCTGAGGGAGGCGCGGTCGAGGTACTGCGGCCGCGCGGCCTCGCGCTCCGGCACATGGAACATCTGCGACAGGATCGCCACCAGCCGTCCCGACAGCGGCCACATCAACAGCACACCGAGGATATTGAACACCGTATGGAACAGCGCCAGGGTCATCGCCGGCGCCGCGCTGAGCTCCAGTACCGACTGCATCCACGCCACCAGCCAGAGCATCGGCCCCAGCACCAGTATCGCGACCAGCGCGGTCAGCAGGTTGAAGGCCAGGTGGGCCACCGCGACCCGCCGCGCGTTGGGCGTGGCGCCGAAGATCGTCAGCAGCGCGGTGGAGGTGGTGCCGAGGTTGGCGCCGATCACCACCGCCGCCGCCGCATTCAGTTCGACCAGGCCGCTCTGGGCCGCGCTCAGGGCCACCACCATCGCCGCGCTGGAGGACTGCATCAGCGCCGTGAGCACGAAGCCGATAGCCACGTAGGCGAGGATGGCGACCAGGTTGAGGCGCTCGAAACTTGGCAGGCTGTAATCCGAACCGAGCCCGTCGAAGGCTGCCTTGAGCACCCCGATACCGAGGAACAGCAGGCCGAAACCCACCAGCGCCAGGCCGTAGGAACCGCGCCGGCTGCGGGCGCCGGTCAGTTTCAGCAGCGCGCCGATGCCGACCAGGGGCAGCGCGTAGGCCTGTATATCCAGCTTGAAACCGACCACCGCCACGATCCACGCGGTCATGGTAGTACCGACGTTGCTGCCGAAGATGACCCAGATGGCGCGCTCGAGACTGAGCATGCCGGCATTGGCGAAGCCGATAGTGGCAACCGTCACCGCACTGGAGGACTGCACCACGGCGGTAATCAGGAAGCCCGCGGCCAGGCCGCGCAGGCGGCTACTGGTCCAGGTGGCGAGGAGGTCGCGCAGGGCCGAGCCGGCGGCCAGTTTCAGGCCATCGGTCATCAGTGACATGCCGATCAGCAGCAGGCCGAGACCACCTGCCAGTTCAGAGACCAACGCCCACATACCTGTCCTATAGCGTCCAGCCGCACTTGCGGAATGCGGTGAATCTTAACCTACAGCGGCCGGAGGGGTCAGTGCCCAAAATGAGGATTGCCCTGCGCGTGCACCGTGCGCAGGCCTTGTGCCTGGTGCAGGCGGGGAGAAAAGAGCCCTGGCGCGAAGGCGGCCGCCGCCGCGCCAGGGGAGCAGACTAGGCGGAGCGGTTCGCCCGCAGCCGGCGACGCGCCAGCAGGGCCAGTGCCGCGCCCAGCAGTCCCAGCCCCGCCAGCGGCAGTGTGGGAATGGACTCGGCGGAAACGCCACTGCCCGGCGCCGCGGGCGCCGCAGGCGGCAGCGGGGTATCAAAGGGCGATTCATAGGCGCCGATATCCACAGTGCCGAACTGGATGCGCGCGTTGCCCGCCAGGTCGGTGCCGGTTGGCGCGTTGGCGTTGAGGCCGACATTGATCGCCGGGGAGGCCGCGGTCAGCTGGAAATCACCGCCGGTGCTGGGGCTGCCCAGCGCAGCCGATGCCGCGCTCACGAACAGGGGATCGAGCAGACTGGCGGCGGTGCCGGCAAAGTCACCACTGCCATTGGGTTCTCCCGCGGGAAACACCGCATCGGCGCCGGTATTGTCACCGACCAGGTTGCCACCCGCTGAGTTGAGCACCCCGGAGCCGCCCATATCGATATCCCGGTTGGGGTCGTTGGCGGCGTTCAGCGCGACGATGGTGTTGCCCATGGTCAGCGTGCCGTTGACGTTGATCGCGCCGCCGGTGCCGGAGAAGTTACCCGCGAAGGTGCTGTTGTAGATCTCCCCCGTCGCAGCCGTGTTGAGGGTAAGGGCAGAACCGGAACGGGTCGCCTCGTTGCCGCTGAACAGGCTGTCGTAGATCAGGTAGGTCCCGTGGAAAATGGAAATCGCCCCACCGCGTCCCGCCGGGGCCGGCGGTGTTGCCGTGTTGCCGCGGAACTCGCTGCGGACCACGTTCAGCTCCTCGGTCCCGTTGCCATCAACGGCAATCGCACCGCCGACGCTGCCGGCGCTGTTGGATTCAAAAATGGAATCCATGACGGTCAGGTTGGATCCGCCCGCGATGCGAATGGCGCCACCGCCCTCGCCCACGTTGTTGGCCACACGTACCGAATGGAGCTCCAGGATACTGTTACCTTCGACGATCACCGCCCCGGCGAGGGTCGGCGAGCCGCTGTTTTGCAGCGCAATGTCGCGGAAGATCACGTCGGCGTTGCTGTCGATCTCGAACAGGCGGAACGCGCCACTGGTTTGGATAGCCAGGTTGTCCCTGCCGAGGCCGTTGATCGTCACGGTCAGGTTATCGATACTGATGGCGCTGTTGAGCGTAATCACGGAGCCGCTCAAGCCGGCGTTAAAATCAATAACGTCGCTGTTGCTCGCGTCCAGGAACGCCTGGCGCAGCGAGCCGGCACCCGAGTCATTGGTGTTGGTCACCGTGAAAGTGGCCGCCAGCGCCGATCCGCAGAAAAACAGGGCCGGCAACAGCGCGAGGCGCCATTGAGTGATTGATCGCATTGAATTACCCCTTGGAAGAAAACCGCTTTTTGTATCTGTAAAGACTACCAGCTCAACGCGGGTTCTCGCGACGGGGAAAGGGTAAAAACGGCTGAAATCATTAAAAACTGCGCCGGGTCATGTACCGGCGCAGACACCGGAAAGCGGACGGTGATCAGCGCCTCAGGCGCGCCGCCACTTGGTCCCCTCGCGGGAGTCCTCCAGTACCACGCCGGCGGCCAGCAGTTCGTCGCGAATCTCGTCGGCGCGGGCGAAGTTCTTCGCCTGCTTGGACTCGGCGCGCTCGACGATCAGGGCCTCGACTTCCTCGGCGCTGATACCTTCATCTGAAGCGGCGCCCTGCAGCCACTCTTCCGCGTGGTGCTCGAGAATGCCCAGCATGCTCCCCGCCGCCAGCAGGCGCGCCTTGTGGCGGGGCTTGTCTGCCGCGTCGGCCTTGTTCAACTCGCGGGCGATGGCGTGAATCTCGGCAATGGCAATCGGCGTGTTGAGGTCGTCGTTGAGCGCGGCGTAGAAAGGTTCGTCCACCAGCGATACGTCCACGTCCAGGGGGATGTCGTCCACTTCCCGCAGTGTGTTGTAGAGGCCGTTGAGGGTGGTCTCGGCCTGCTCCAGCAGTTCCGCGGAGAAGTTCAGCGGCGAGCGGTAGTGGGCGGAGAGCAGCGCAAAACGCAGCACTTCACCGCGATACTTGCCGAGCAGTTCGCGCACGGTGCGGAAGTTGCCGAGGGACTTGGACATCTTCTCGCCGTCGATGTCCAGGTAGGCATTGTGCATCCAGTAGCGCACGAACTCGTCCTCGCCATGGGCGCAACGGCTCTGGGCGATCTCGTTCTCGTGGTGGGGGAAGATCAGGTCGCGACCGCCGCCGTGGATGTCGATGGTCTTGCCGAGGTGGGCGCGGATCATCGCCGAGCACTCCAGGTGCCAGCCCGGGCGACCGGTGCCCCAGGGGCTGTCCCAGCCGGGCTCGCCTTCTTTCGCCGGTTTCCACAGCACGAAATCGCCGGGGTGGCGCTTGTAGTCGGCCACTTCCACCCGCGCGCCGGCCAGCATGTCGTCCAGCGAGCGCTTGGACAGCTTGCCGTAGTCTTCCATCGATTCGACCGAGAACAGCACGTGGCCCTGGGATTCGTAGGCGTGGCCCTTCTCCACCAGGGTGCGGGTGAGCTCGATCATCGCATCGATGTTTTTCGTCGCATGGGGTTCCAGCGTCGGCGGCAGCGCGTTGAGCTCGGCCATGTCCTCGCGGTACTTGGCGGTGAACTCGTCGGTGACCGATTCGATGCTGCGGTTGCCCTCGCGCGCCGCGGCGATGATCTTGTCGTCCACGTCGGTGATATTGCGGGCGTAGGTCACCTTGTCGTAATGGGTTTCCAGCAGGCGGTAGAGGGTATCGAAGACCACCACCGGGCGGGCGTTGCCGATGTGGGCGAGGTTGTAGACCGTCGGGCCGCAAACGTACATGGTCACTTCGCCGGGCACCAGCGGCTCGAAGGGGACTTTCTCCCCGCGCATGGTGTCGTAGATCTTCAGGCTGGTGCTGTTAGCCATGACGTCAGGCCCCTTCGTTCCAGGTGTCGCGCAGGCCGATGGTCATGTTGAACACCGGCTGTTGCGCGCTGTGGTCGTAGCGGTCCGCCACGAAGTAGCCCTCGCGCTCGAACTGGAAACCCTGCTCCGGCGCTGCCGCGGCCAGTGAGGGTTCGATGACCGCGTCGGCGATCACCTTGAGTGATTCGGGATTCAGGTGGCTGAGGAAATCGGCGTCGCCGCGGTCCGGCGCCTCGTGGTTGAACAGGCGGTCATAGACCCGCACCTCGGCGCGCACGCCATGGCTGGCGGAGACCCACTGGATCACGCCCTTGGGCTTCACGCCATCCGCCGGGTCGGTGCCCAGGGTATCGGGGATGGTGTGGGCGTGGATCTCGGTGATATTGCCCGCGGCGTCCTTGACCACGCTGTCCGCCTCGATCACGTAGGCATTGCGCAGGCGCACCCGCTTGCCCAGTACCAGGCGCTTGTACTTCTTGTTGGCCTCCTCGCGGAAGTCCTCGGCGTCGATGTACAGCTCGCGGGTAAAGGGCAGTTCGCGGCTGCCGAGGTCCTCACGGCTGGGGTGGTTCGACGCGCTGAGGGTCTCCACCTGGCCTTCCGGGTAGTCGGTCAGCACCACTTTCAGCGGGTTCAATACCGCCATGGCGCGCGGCGCGTTGTTGTTGAGGTCCTCGCGGATGGCGAATTCCAGCATCGCCACATCCACCACCCCGTCGGAGCGGGTGGTGCCGATCATCTCGCAGAACTTGCGCAGGGCCTGCGGGGTGTAGCCGCGGCGGCGCATGCCGGAGATGGTGGGCATGCGCGGGTCGTCCCAGCCGCTGACAAAATCCTGGTCCACCAGTTGCTTCAGCTTGCGCTTGCTGGTGATGGTGTAGCTGGGGTTGAGGCGGCCGAACTCGTACTGGCGCGGCTGCGCCGGCACTGGCAGGTTGGCGATGAACCAGTCGTAGAGCGGGCGGTGATCCTCGAACTCCAGGGTACAGATGGAGTGGGTCACCCCCTCGATGGCGTCGCCCTGGCCGTGGGCGTAGTCGTAGGTCGGGTAGATCACCCAGTCCGTGCCGGTCTGGTGGTGGGCGATCTTGCGGATCCGGTAGAGGATCGGGTCGCGCATGTTCATGTTCGGCGAGGCCATGTCGATCTTCGCCCGCAGCACTTTCTCGCCCTCGCCGAACTCGCCGTCCTTCATGCGGCTGAACAGGTCGAGGTTTTCCTCGATGCTGCGCTCGCGGAAGGGGCTGTTGCGGCCCGCCTCGGTCAGGGTGCCGCGGTATTCCCGGGCCTGCTCGGCATTGAGGTCGCAGACATAGGCCTTGCCCTGCTCGATGAGGTAGACCGCCCAGTCGTAGAGCTGCTGGAAGTAGGAGGACGCGTAGCGGACCTCGCCGGCCCACTGGTAGCCCAGCCAGCGCACATCGGCCTGGATGGATTCAATGTATTCCTGGCTCTCTTTCTCCGGGTTGGTGTCGTCGAAGCGCAGGTTGCACTTGCCGCCGTTGGCCTCGGCCAGGCCGAAGTTCACGCTGATGGACTTGGCGTGGCCGATATGCAGGTAGCCGTTGGGCTCGGGGGGAAAGCGAGTCTGGACCGCGGTGACGCGGCCGCTGGCCAGATCGTCGCTGATAATTGCCTGGAGAAAGTTCTTGACCGGTGCGTCTTGCATGAAAATCGAAAAATCCTGGACCCAAAAAGGCGCGTATTATAGCCCCTTGCCGCCCGCGCTTTAAGCGAATTGCTACCGCCATTTATTTCCCGCCGCGGGCCGCATCCGCGGTTTTCCTGCCGGACAAAAGTCCGTATGATGTGCGGCCCGCAAGAATTAACCCACAGGGATGAATCTATGATCACCATTCGCACGACGTTTGGCGAAATCAAATTGGAGCTGGACGCCGAAAAAGCGCCGAAAACTGTCGCCAACTTCCTCGAATACGCGCGCAGCGGCTTTTACGACGGTACCATTTTCCACCGGGTCATCAACAACTTCATGATCCAGGGCGGTGGCTTCGACACCGACATGAGCCAGAAAAGCACCAAGGCACCGATCGAGAACGAAGCGGACAACGGCCTGAAGAACGATTTCGGCACCATCGCCATGGCCCGCACCATGGACCCGCACTCGGCCACCGCGCAGTTCTTCATCAACGTGAAGGACAACGACTTCCTCAACCACACCGGCAAAAACGCCCAGGGTTGGGGCTACGCGGTATTCGGTCGCGTCGTCGAGGGCTCCGAAGTGCTGGACAAGATCCGCACTGTGCCCACCACCTCCAAGGGCGGCCACCAGGACGTGCCCGCGGACCCGGTCATCATCGAATCGGTCACCGTCGACGAAGAGTAAGTGTCCCGCACACTTTTCATCTCCGACCTGCACCTGGACCCCGCCAGACCCGACATCACCCGGGCCCTGGCGGGCTTCCTCCAAAACCAGACCACCTGCGACACCCTCTACGTCCTCGGCGACCTCTTCGAAGCCTGGATCGGTGATGACGACGACGCCCCTCTCGCTGCCGAAGTCGCCGCCCTCTTCCGCAACTTCAGCGCAGCCGGCCCCGCCCTCTACTTCATGCGCGGCAACCGGGACTTCCTCCTCGGCGACGACTGGTGCGCCCGCGCCGCCGGCACCCTCCTCCCCGACCCGTCGGTAGTCGACATCCACGGCACCCCCGTCCTGCTGATGCACGGCGACAGCCTCTGCACCGGCGACGCCGAGTACATGGCCTTCCGCACCCAGGCCCGCGACCCCCAGTGGCAAGCCCAGGTCCTCGCCCGCCCGCTGGCCGAACGCCGCGCCCTGGCCGCCCAGTTGCGCGCCATGAGCAAGGAGGCCAACTCCAACAAGGCGGAGGACATCATGGATGTCACCCCTGCGGAGGTCGAACGGGAGATGCTCGAGCACGGTGTGAGCACCCTGATTCACGGTCACACACACCGGCCGGCGTGGCACCAGCTCACTTCCGGCGAACGCTGGGTGCTTGGGGACTGGGACACTCACGGCTGGTATCTCGAAATCACTTCAGGTGGTTTCAAGCTTCATAAATTTGTTATTTAACAGTTGGTTATAGCTGTTATCTCATACTTGTGGCACGCTGCCACCGAGCTTCAAACCCGCAGGGCTCCCGCTTACTCGAAGGCGTTTTGACTCGACGCGGGAGCCCTGCGGGTTTGAATCTCTCACTCCACGGGTAGCGTGCGAGCCAGCACATCCCCGCCGGGACCGTGTGGCGACAGGACGTCGCCACCCGAGCCTGCACATGGATGTGCGCTTTTTGGCGTGTCCCGGCGGGGATGTGCTGGATCGCGCGCGGCGCAAGAACGCCATACCATGGGGACATGCTGGATCGCGCGCGGCACAAGAACGCCAACCCCAGGAGTTCGCTCCCTGCCCCGTCATCAGGACAAAACTCCAGCTAGGAAGCCTTGGACAACCACCACCTGGTAACAAAGGTCCCCACCAGGTAACTGCCAACCACCGTCACAATGGCACTGTCGGCAAAACTCAGAGAGACAATCATCGGCCCCGGACAATACCCCGCCAGCCCCCAGCCAATCCCGAACACCGCCCCACCCAGAACAATCCTGGGATCGACCGCAGTCAACGGCGGCAACTGGAAATGCTGCGCGAAGGCCGGCTTGGGCTGCTTCAGGATGAACCAGGTGGCCAGCCCGTTGACCGCCAGGCCACCGCCCATCACGAAGGCCAGGGAGGGATCCCAGGTGCCGAAGACATCGAGGAAATTGACCACCTTGGCCGGGTCGATCATCTGCGCCACGGACAGGCCCAGGCCCATCAGGACACCGGCCAGCAGGGCGACAATCAGTTGCGGAAGCGGATGCATGGTCGATCAGCCCCCCACCAGGTGGCGAACCACGAAGACCGTGATAAACGCCGTCAGCATGAAGGTCAGCGTGGCGACCAGCGAACGCTGGCTGCCGCGGGCCAGGCCGCAGATGCCGTGGCCGCTGGTGCAGCCGTAACCGACGGTGGCGCCGACACCCACCAGCAGGCCGCCGAGGACCAGCAGGGGCGTGCCGACCACGGGTTCGATATGCGCGACGCCGGCGCCCGCCCCCAGCCACTGGTAGAGGAAGCCGCCGAGGACCAGGCCCAGCACGAACAGGACACGCCAGCCGAGATCCCCTTTTATCGGGTAGATGACGCCGCCGGCGATGCCGGAGATACCGGCGATGCGGCCGTTGAGCCACAGCAGCAGCGCCGCGGCGAGGCCGATCAGGGCGCCGCCGAGCAGCGCCGCACCCGGCGTGAAGTTAACGATGGTCATGCTGGCCTCCCGCCAATCAACCGCTGATCACTTCGCTGTCGAGGTGCACCTCGCAGTTCAGCGAATTGGAAATAAAACAGCTCTCTTCCGACTTCTGCAGCAGGCGCCTGGCCTTGTCCGCATCTTCCTCCGCGCCGATCGTCAGCTGGGCGGTGAGGGTCATGGCGGTGAACTTCATCTTGCGCTCGACCTTGTCCAGCTGGCCGTCCGCGGCGACCTGCAGCTTCGACCAGTCGAGCTCGTTGTACTTGGCAATGGCCCGGAAGGACATCACGAAGCAGCTGGCCAGCGCGCTCATCTGCAGTTCTTCCGGCGACCACTGGTCGCCGCTGCCGCCGAACTGCTTCGGCGGCGCGACCACCAGTTCCGGCACATCTTCGGCGGTAACGCACACCGGTTCTTCGGGGCTCGCGCAGACCGCGACGCTGTAGGTGTGGGGCAATTCTTCCATGGGATTCGATCCTTGCTCAGGTTGGGGTCAGTTCGACGCGGCGCCATTACCGGCCGCGGCGGGAGTATTCTCCCCCGCGCCCAGAATGGATGCCACCGCCTGGTGCTGGGTCAGCCAGACCTCGCCGCTCAGGTGGTCGAGGAAATGGGTGCGCTTCAGGGTGTCCATCACCGGCCCCTTCACCTCGGAGAGGTGGAAGCGCATGTCGCTGCTCTCCAGCCGCTGGTTGATCGACTCCAGGGTCTCCAGCGCGCTGAGGTCTATCTCGTTCACCGCGGTGCACATGAGGATCACGTCGCGCACCGCGGGCCGCTGCGCCAGCAGTTCGTAGAGGCGGTCCTCGATATAGCTGGCGTTGGCGAAGTACAGGCTCTCGTCCACCCGCAGGGAGAGGATGGTGTCGTGGGTCTGCACCTGGTGGCGGTCGATATTGCGGAAGTGCTCGGTGCCGGGCACCTCCCCCACCACCGCCATGTGCGGCCGCGAGGTCTTGTACAGGTGCAGGGCCAGCGAGGCCAGCACGCCGCAGGCGACCCCGGTTTCCACCCCCAGGGTGAGCGTGGCCACCATGGTGGTCGCCACCGCCACGAACTCGGACTTGCCGTACTGCCAGGTGCGCTTGAGGATCGACAGGTCGATCAGCGAGAGCACCGCCACGATGATGGTGGCGGCCAGCGTGGCCTGCGGCAGGAAGGCCAGGTAAGGCGTGAACAGCAGCGCGGTTACCGCGATACCCACCGCGGTGAACATGCCCGCCGCGGGCGTCTCGGCGCCGGCATCAAAATTGACCACCGAGCGGGCGAAGCCGCCGGTGACCGGGTAGCCGCCGCTGACCGAGGCGGCGATATTCGCGGCGCCGAGGCCGATCAGCTCCTGGTCCGGGGAGATTTTCTGGCGTTTCTTGGCAGCCAGCGTGTGGCCCACCGACACCGACTCGACAAAACCGATGATGGAGATGAACACCGCGGAAATCGCCAGCTCCTTCCAGTCGCTGTGGGACAGGGCCGGCAGGGCCAGCTCCGGCAGGCCGCTGGGAACATCGCCGACCAGCGCCACGCCGCGCTCGCCCAGGCCGAAGGCCCAGGCGATCACGCTGGTGATCACCACCCCGATCACCGGCCCGGTCTTGGCCAGCAGTGTCGCCGGGTATTCCTTCAGGCCGAGGCGCACCAGCAGGGGCTGCAGGCCAGTGCGCACCCAGAACAGGAACACCAGCACGGTGACGCCGAGCACGAAGGTGATCGGGTTCATCGCGCCCACCTGCCCGGCGAGGCTGAGCAGCAGTTCCAGCAGGTTGTCGCCGTGGGCGTGCACGCCGAACAGGTGCTTCAGCTGGCTGACCGCGATGATCAGGCCGGAGGCGGTGATGAACCCGGCGATCACCGGGTGCGACAGGAAGTTGGCGAGGAAGCCCATGCGCAACACGCCCATCAGCAGCAGGAAGGCGCCGGACATCAGCGCCATCAGCAACGCCGCCTCGATGTAGCCGACGCTGCCGGCTTCGGCCACCTGCCCCGCGGCGGTCGCGGTCATCAGCGAGACCACCGCCACCGGGCCCACCGAGAGGCTGCGGCTGCTGCCGAAAATGCCGTAGGCGACCAGCGGCAGGATACTGGCATAGAGGCCCATCTCCACGGGCAGGCCCGCCAGCAGGGCATAGGCCAGCGACTGCGGGATCAGCATGATGGTGACGATCACCGCCGCCAGCAGGTCGCTGGCCAGCAGGGTGCGGTTGTACTCCCGCCCCCAGGCCAGGATGGGCAGGTAGCGTTGCAGCTTGTCCAATTCAGTCTTCCCCGATCACCGGCTGCGCCAGCCACTCGCGGCCGCGCAGCATGCCCTGCCAGTACAGCGGCGGCAGGATTTTCTCTTTCATCAGCCAGGCCATACGGGTCGGCCTGGTGCCGTCGAGAATCCAGCGCGGGAAACTCGGCAGCAGCTTGCCGCCGTAGCCGAACTCGGCGAGCACGATCTTGCCGCGCTCCACCGTCAGCGGGCAGGAGCCGTAGCCGTCGTAGTGGGCGACGCCGCCGCGGCCCATGTCCGCCATGATGTTGTTGGCCACCACCGGCGCCTGCTTGCGGGCGGCCGCGGCGGTCTTGGCGTTGGGCGCGTTGGTCACGTCGCCCAGCGACCAGATGTTGTCGAACTGCTTGTGGCGCAGGGTGTTCTGGTCCACGTCCACCCAGCCGGCGGCATCCGCCAGCGTGCTGGCGCGGATGAAGTCCGGCGCCACCTGGGGCGGTACGACATGGATCATGTCGAACTCGCGCTCCACGGTCTGCACCTCGCCCTCACCCGCCGGGGCCTCGAACCAGGCTTTGCGGCCGGGGCCGTCGATTCTCACCAGGCGGTGGTTGAAGTTGAGCTTGGCGTCGTATTTTTCCACGTACTGCATCAGCGCCGGCACGTAGTCCGGCACGCCGAACAGCACCGCCCCGGCGTTGTAGAAGCCGATGTCGATATTCGCCAGCCGGCCCTGGCGCAGCCAGTAATCCGCGGAGAGGTACATCGCCTTCTGCGGCGCGCCGGCGCACTTGATCGGCATCGGCGGCTGGGTAAACAGGGCGCGGCCGCTCTGCAGGTTCTGCACCAGCTGCCAGGTATAGGGCGCCAGGTCGAAGCGGTAGTTGGAGGTCACGCCGTTCTGGCCGAGGGTCTCGGTCAGCCCCTCGACGCCCTCCCAGTTGAGCTTCAGCCCCGGTGCCACCACCAGCCGGCGATAGCCGATCAGGCGGCAGCCCTCGAGCACCACCACGTTGCGTTCCGGGTCGAAGGCCGCCACCGCGGCCTTGATCCAGTCCACCCCGCGGGGAATCAGCGAAGCCAGGGTGCGGGCGGTTTCCTGGGGCTTGAACACCCCGGCGCCGACCAGCGTCCAGCCCGGCTGGTAGTAGTGCACGTCCGCCGGGTCGATGATGCCGATGGACAGGTATTCGTCGCGCTTGCGCAGGCTCGCCGCGGTGGCGATGCCCGCCGCGCCGCCGCCGACGATCAGCACGTCGTAGCTGGCCAGCTGCTCGGCGCTGCCGGCGGCCTGGCCGCTGATCCGCGCCGCGATGCCGCTCATGTCGTAACCCGCCCTGCGCGCCGCGCTGGCGATATCCGCCACCGGCTTGCGGCGGCCTTCATACAGGGCCCACAGGCTGGTCGAGCGCATGCCGCTGCGGCAGTAGGCGAGCACCTGCCCTTCCGCCGCCTCCAGCAACTGGCCGAACTGCTCCGCCTCTGCATCCTGGACCTTGCCGGAAACCACCGGCAGGTAGTGACAGGTGATACCCAGCGCCTGCGCGGCGCGGGCGATTTCCTGGAAGCCGGGCTGGTCGCCGCCCTCCCCGTCGGGCCGGTTGCAGATCAGGGTTTTGATGCCCTGCTTCGCCAGTTCGATGACATCGTCGGGGCTGATCTGGCCGGCGACGGACAGGGTTTCGTCGAGTCGTTTGATATCCATCGCGCGCTCCTTACAGCAGGTTGATCGGCAGTTTCAGGTAGACCACATCGTTGCCTTCCGGCTCCGGCAGGTGGCCGGCGCGCATGTTCACCTGCAGCGAGGGCAGGATCAGCCGGGGCATGCCAAGGGTGGCGTCGCGGGCCTCGCGCATGGCGACGAAATCCGCCTCGCTGACCCCGGTGTGCACGTGCACGTTGGTCGCTTTCTCCGCGGCGACCGTCGTCTCGTACTCCACCTCGCGGCCGTTGGGCATGTAGTCGTGGCACATGAACAGGCGGGTGGCTTCCGGCAGGGAAAGCAGCCGCTGGATCGACTGGTAGAGGACGCCGGCGTCGCCGCCGGGGAAGTCCGCCCGGGCGGTGCCGCCGTCGGGCATGAACAGGGTGTCGCCGACAAAACAGGCATCGCCGATCACGTGGCTCATACAGGCCGGGGTATGCCCCGGGGTGTAGAGGGCATGGCAGACCAGGCTGCCGATCATGTACTGCTCGCCGTCGGTGAACAGGTGGTCGAACTGGGAGCCGTCGCGGGCGAATTCCGTGCCGGCGTTGAAGATCTTGCCGAAGGTCTCCTGCACGGTGACGATGTGCTCGCCAATGCCGATTTTGCCGCCGAGTTTTTCCTGGATGTAGGGCGCGGCGGACAGGTGGTCGGCGTGGACGTGGGTCTCGATGTGCCACTGCAGCTCCAGCTTGTGCTGGCGGATGTAGTCGATGATCTTGTCCGCGCCGGCCAGGCTCAGGCGGCCCGCGGCGTAGTCGATCTCCATCACCGAATCCACCACCGCGCAGGCGCTGGAGGCCGGGTCCCGGACCACGTAGGAAAAGGTGTTGGTGTCCTCGTCAAAGAACGGGATCACTTCCGGCTTGCTGGTCAGGTCAACCGCGAAGGGAATGTCGGCCATGTCTGGTTCCTCTTGATAACGACGGCGCACGGTCAGTCACCGGGCGTGGCAGCGTTGGCATTACGACTCTCTTGCTTGTATTGCGTTTTTCGTGCCAGTTTTGGTTTTCTTCGTAACTAACTGTTTTTAATTAATATTTACCTAGAGCGCAGGAAGTAGCATGCTCTCGGGAAGCCCCTGCCCCGCCAGATTTGACAGATCAATTGCCAAATCTGGCAGGGCGCGGAGCAATGCTACTCGTAGCTCAGGGCCGTCGCCTTGCCGTGGAAGATCCGGTACACGAATATGGTATAGACGATAATCACCGGCAGCGTCAGCACCACCCCGAACAGGGTGAACAGCAGCGAATCCGTGGCGGCCGCCGCCTCCCAGATGGTCATGCGGTCGATGATGACGTGGGGGAACAGGCTGTAGCCGAGGCCGATGCTGGCCATCACGCAGATCAGCACCACCGCCCCGTAGAGCCACCAGCTGCGGCTGCCGGCCGCCCAGCCGTCGCGCCGCAGCATCAGCAGGATGGCGGCGAAGGCCAGCGCGCAGACCAGCGGGATCGGCGCCAGGTAGAGGAAGCCGGGCCAGCTGAACCACTTCTGCGCGATGCTGGCGCTGACCAGCGGCGTGGCGATGGACACCAGCAGCAGGCCCAGCCCCATCGGCCACACCGCCACCCGCGCCCAGCCGAGGGTCTTGCGCTGCAGCACGCCCTCGGTCTTGATCACCAGCCAGCCGCAGCCCAGTACCAGGTAGAGCGCCGGCAGGGTCAGGGCGATCAGCACCGCGAACAGCAGGCTGGTCGGGGTGGTCTGCAGGCCGGTGACGTAGGCCCCCAGCATCCAGCCCTGGGCCGCCGAGGCAATCAGCGAACCGAGGAAGAACGCCCGGTTCCAGCGCCCCCGGTGGTGGTCCCCCGCCTTCACCCGCAGGTCGAAGGCCACCCCGCGCAGGATCAGCCCCATCAGCATGATGGTCACCGGCAGGTAGAGGCTGGTGAGCACGATGCCGTGGGCCAGCGGGAAGGCGATCAGCAGGATGCCGACGCCGAGCACGATCCAGGTTTCGTTGGCGTCCCAGAAGGGGCCGATGGACGCCACCATCACGTCCTTCTCGTCCTCCTCCGCCAGCGGCAGCAGCATGCCCACGCCGAGGTCGTAGCCGTCGAGGATGACGTAGATCAGCAGGGCCAGGCCCATGGCCGCCATGTAGATAATCGGTAACCAGTAGTCCATGGCTCAGGCCTCCGCAGTCTTGGTGGTGGCGAATGCCACCGGCCCGAGGGCCAGCGACGCCGCCGGTTTGGTGGACAGGTAGCGCAGCGCGCCGATATAGGACGCCAGCAGGAACAGGTAGAGCAGCACGTAGCCGAACAGGGTGCCGGCCATGGTCGCGCTGCTGTGGTCGGCCACCACGTCCCTGACCGTCAGCACCCCGTCGACAATCCACGGCTGGCGGCCGATCTCGGTGACATACCAGCCGGCGAGCACCGCCACCCAGCCGGAAAAGGTCATCCAGGACAGCGCCCGCAGCAGCGGCCGCCCCGCCGGGCGTTTGCCGCGCATCTCCCAGGCGGCCCACCAGCCGACCAGCAGCATCAGCACGCCCATCGCCAGCATCACCCGGAAGGACCAGAACACCACCGCCACCGGCGGGTGTTTGCCCTCGAATTCGTTCAGGCCCAGCACCTCGCCTTGCGCCTCGTGGGTGAGGATGAGGCTGGCGGCGTAGGGGATTTCCACCGCGAAACGGTTAGTGCGCGTGGCCTCGTCGGGAAAGGCTATCGCGGTAAACGGCGCGCCCTGCTCGGTCTCCCACACCGCTTCCATCGCGGCGACCTTGGCCGGCTGGTGCTCCAGGGTGTTCAGGCCGTGCAGGTCGCCGATGAAGATCTGCAGCGGCGCCATCACCGCCGCCAGCACGACGCCGGTGCGCATCACCTTCCAGGTGGCGGGACCGTCGACATTCTTCAGCGCCCGCCAGGCGCTGACCCCGGCGATCAGGAAGGCGCTGGTGAGCAGCGAGGCCGCCAGCATGTGCGCCATGCGGTAGGGGAAGGACGGATTGAAGATCACCTCCCACCAGCTGTTCACCATCACCACGCCGTCCTCGATGCGGTAGCCCGCGGGGGTCTGCATCCAGGAGTTCAGGCTGAGGATCCAGAAGGCCGAGAGCGTGGTGCCGAAGGCGACCAGGAAGGTGCTGGTCATGTGCATGCGGTTGGACACCCGGTCCTTGCCGAAGAGCATGATGCCGAGGAAGGAGGCCTCGAGGAAAAAGGCGCTGAGCACCTCGTAGCCGAGCAATGGCCCGGCGACATTACCGGCTTTGGCCATGAAGCCCGGCCAGTTGGTGCCGAACTGGAAGCTCATGGTGATGCCCGAGACCACGCCCATGGCGAAGGTCAGGGCGAAAATCTTCACCCAGAAGAAATAGGCGTACTCCCAGGCCTTGTCGCCGCTGCGGGTGTAGCGCCAGCGGAAGTAGAGCAGCAGCCAGGCCAGGCCGATGGAGATGGCCGGGAAGAGGATGTGGAAACTGATGTTGGCGGCGAACTGGATGCGCGCCAGCACGAAGGGATCGATGGTCATGTTCACTCCTTAACCGTGAAACCAGTGACAAACCCACACGGTGTGGCAGTGGTATCGGGGGAGCTATCGCAAGGGACGTGCCACCTTTAATTCGCTTTAAGTATAACTCCTATATATTTGTTTTAATTATATTTAAAATATTCTACAAACCACCTCATGGCGCGCTGGGTATTCACACCACCAACATTTACGCCATAATTGACACAAGCCCTGCCACAACTGGCAAACACCATGACCCTGAACGAACCCGTCTCCGAACTCGACCTCGCCTCCCTCCTCGCCGGCATCGAGCACCCCGCCATCCTGCTGTCGATGGATTACGAGGTGCTGGCCAGCAACCGCCGCTACCAGCAGAACTTCGGCGAGATCGCCGAGGGCGAGCGCTGCTACCGCGTCTCCCACGGCTACGACCGCCCCTGCGACCAGGCCGGGGAAAGCTGCCCGCTGGCGGCCTGCAAGCAGTCGAAGGACAAGGAGCGGGTGCTGCACATCCACAACACCCCGCGCGGCCGCGAACACATCGACGTGGAGATGCTGCCGCTGAAGGACGCCAGCGGCGAACTGCTCTACTTCATCGAGGTACTGAAGCCGGTGAAGATCGCCAGCGCGGAGATCCACCGCGAGCGCATGGTCGGCCGCAGCCCCGCCTTCAACCGGCTGGTGGAGCTGATCAACCTGGTGGCGCCCCACGACACCTCGGTGCTGCTGCTGGGCGAATCCGGCAGCGGCAAGGAACTGGCCGCCAACGCCATCCACGAGGCCAGCGGCCGGGCCGACCACAACTTCGTCACCGTGGAGTGCGCCGGGCTGACCGAAACCCTGTTCGAGAGCGAACTGTTCGGCCACGTGAAAGGCGCCTTCACCGGGGCGACCAACAACAAGCCCGGCCTGCTGGAGGACGCCCACGGCGGCACCCTG
Organism: Haliea sp. E17; assembly: GCF_048323675.1. NCBI lineage: Bacteria > Pseudomonadati > Pseudomonadota > Gammaproteobacteria > Cellvibrionales > Halieaceae > Haliea > Haliea sp. E17. The sequence continues at coordinate 140,331 of NZ_JBLWFK010000002.1, read as the reverse complement.
TTCCTCGACGAGATCGGCGATGTGCCCCTGGGCATGCAGGTGAAACTGCTGCGCCTGCTGGAGACCGGGTCCTTCCGCGCGGTGGGCAGCACCCAGCTGAAGCGGGCGGATTTCCGCCTGGTCTGCGCCACCCACAAGGACCTGCCGGCGATGGTCACCGCCGGCGAGTTCCGCGAGGACCTCTACTACCGCCTGAACACCTTCCCCATTACCCTGCCGCCCCTGCGCGAACGGCCCGACGACATCGCCCTGATCGCCCGCTCCCTGCTGCAGAAACTGTCTCCCGAGGGCAAGTACCACCTGACCGACTCGGCCATCAAGCGCCTGCAGGCGGAGCACTTCCCAGGCAACTCCCGGGAACTGCGCAACGTGATGGAGCGGGCGATCATCTTCGCCCGCTCCAACGTCATCGACGCGCAGGTGCTGGAGCACTGCCTGGAGCCGCAGCGGCAGGCAACGGTGAACACAGTAGAGGAGAACTGGGTGGACCTGCCGACCCAGGAACGGGACTACCTGCAGCGCCTGTTGGCCCACTGCGGCGGCGACAAGGCAAAAGCGGCGGAGATTGCCGGCATCAGCGTGCGTTCGCTGTATCGCAAGCTGGAAGGTTCGGCGGACACTCAGGATTAAGCGCGGGTGCCCCCGCCCGGCAATACGCCGGGCCGGCGGCGCAGGCGCCCGGTATCACGCGGCGGCGGGCACCCCGGAGTGGAAGCGGAACTCGGTATCGGGGGATTCGATCAGCTCCTGCTCGACCGCCAGGAACACCGGCAGGCGCTGCGCCACCTCCTGCGCTGAACTCAACTGCTCCGCCAGCTTCAGGTAGTCGAGGAAGTGCCGGGATTCGGATTTCAGCAGGGATTCGTAGAACTCGCGCAGCTCGGCATCCAGCTCCGGCGCCAGCGCAGCAAACCGCTCACATGAACGCGCCTCGATAATTGCCCCGCAGATCAGCGTATCCACCAGCCGCCCCGGCTCGCCGTCCCGCGCCGCCTTGCGCAGGCCGCCGGCGTAGCGGGCGGCGCTGATCTGCGGGTAGTCGATGCCGCGCTTTTTCATCAGCGCGATCACCTGCTCGAAGTGGCGCAGCTCCTCCCGCGCCAGGCGGGAGAGCTTGTGCAGCAGCTGGTGGTGCTCCACGTAGCGGTACATCAGGTTCAGGGCGGTGGAGGCGGCCTTTTTCTCGCAGTTGGCGTGGTCGATCAGCAGCAACTCGGGGTTTTCCAGCGCCCAGTCCACCCAGGCGCGGGGTGTGGCGCAGGGCAGGAATTCGCGGATCGGGGTGAGGTCGACGGGTTTTCCCATCAGTCGGCGCCTCCAAACAGGTCGGGCATGGCGATGTAGCGGTCGTAGTGGGCCTGGGACAGGGTGTAGAACTCGGCGTCGATCTGGTCGCGCAGTTCGGTGAGCGGCACCTCGCGGAAGGCCATATCCACCTCGAAGCCGAAGTCCCGCGGCTGGTCGATCTGCCCCGCCCCGGCCTTCAGCAGGCTGAACAGCCAGCAGTACTCGTCGTGGCGGGCGGTGAAGCGCACGTTCTGCACCTGCAGCTGCCAGCGCAGCAGGGCCTTGTCCAGCACCCGCAGCCGGTTGCTGACGCACTGGGACAGGAAGCCGGCCAGGCGCTCGTCGATGATGCGCTTCTGCTCCGGGGTGTAGCCGTTCCAGTGGATGACCTCGTGCTGGAAGCGCTTGCAGCCACGGCACACGGTATCGCCGATGCCCGTGGAACAGACACCGATACAGGGCGTTTTTACAAGGTCGTCGAGCATGCGGCAGGGGGAAAATCACTGGCCCGGCAGTGTACGGTATCAGCCAGTTGAATGCACGGTATAAGCCCTCTGTTCATTTATCTGACAAGCGGTATCCGCTATAATCCTTGACCGGTTTTACACCTTCTACTGGTTTTCCGCGCCGGCCCTCCCCCGCCTGCGCCGCCCCAGATTACGCAAAGGAGCTCTAACTGTGCTTGACGCATATCGTGAACACGTGGCCGAACGGGCCGCACAGAACATCCCCCCGAAGCCGCTGAACGCGGAGCAGGTTGCCGGCCTGGTAGAGCTGCTGAAGAACCCTCCCGCCGGTGAAGAAGCCACCCTGCTGGAACTGATCACCGACCGCGTACCCCCGGGCGTGGACGAAGCCGCCTACGTCAAAGCGGGCTTCCTCTCCGCCATCGTCAAGGGCGAAGCCACTTCCCCGCTGATCGACAAGCCCGCCGCAGTGAAACTGCTCGGCAACATGCACGGCGGTTACAACATCGAGACCCTGGTCAGCCTGCTGGAAGACGCCGACCTCGGCGCCCTGGCTGCCGAAGAGCTCAAGCACACCCTGCTGATGTTCGACGCCTTCCACGATGTGGACGAACTGGCCAAGGCCGGCAACGCCAACGCGAAAGCCGTGATGGAATCCTGGGCCGAGGGCGAGTGGTTCACCTCGCGCGACGACGTGCCCGAGTCCATCAAGGTATCCGTATTCAAGGTCACCGGTGAAACTAACACCGACGACCTCTCCCCCGCTCCCGATGCATGGAGCCGCCCCGACATCCCCCTGCACGCCCTGGCCATGTACAAGATGACCCGCGACGGCCTCACCCCGGAAGAGCACGGCGTGACCGGCCCGATGAAGCAGATCGCCGAGATCCAGGCCAAGGGTCTTCCAGTAGCCTTCGTCGGCGACGTGGTCGGCACCGGCTCCTCGCGTAAATCCGCCACCAACTCCGTGCTGTGGTTCTTCGGCGACGACATGCCCGGCGTGCCCAACAAGAAAGGCGGCGGCATCTGCATCGGCGGCAAGGTTGCCCCCATCTTCTACAACACCATGGAAGACGCCGGCGCGCTGGTCTTCGAAGCCCCCGTCGACGACCTGAATATGGGCGACGTGATCGAGATCCGCCCCTACGACGGCAAAATCCTCAACGAAGCCGGCGAGACCATCTCCGAATTCGAACTCAAATCTGATGTGCTGCTCGACGAAGTCCGCGCCGGCGGCCGCATCAACCTGATCATCGGCCGCGGCCTGACCACCAAGGCCCGCGAAGCGCTCGGCCTGCCCGTCTCCACCCTCTTCCGCACCCCGGAACAGCCCGCCGACACCGGCAAGGGCTACACCCTGGCGCAGAAGATGGTCGGCAAGGCCTGCGGCGTCGAGGGCATCCGCCCCGGCACCTACTGCGAACCGAAGATGACCACCGTCGGCTCCCAGGACACCACCGGCCCGATGACCCGCGACGAACTGAAAGACTTGGCCTGCCTCGGCTTCTCCGCCGACCTGACCATGCAGTCCTTCTGCCACACCGCGGCCTACCCCAAGCCCGTGGACATCGACACCCAGCACACCCTGCCGGACTTCATCATGACCCGCGGCGGTGTTTCCCTGCGCCCGGGCGACGGCATCATCCACAGCTGGCTGAACCGCATGCTGCTGCCCGACACAGTCGGTACCGGCGGCGACTCCCACACCCGCTTCCCGATGGGCATCTCCTTCCCCGCGGGCTCCGGACTGGTGGCCTTCGCCGCCGCCACCGGCGTGATGCCGCTGGACATGCCGGAATCCGTACTGGTGCGCTTCAAGGGCGAAATGCAGCCGGGCATCACCCTGCGTGACCTCGTGCATGCCATCCCCTACTACGCCATCCAGCAGGGCCTGCTGACCGTCGAGAAGAAAGGCAAGAAGAACATCTTCTCCGGCCGTGTGCTGGAAATCGAAGGCCTCGACAACCTGACCGTCGAGCAGGCCTTCGAACTTTCCGACGCCTCCGCCGAGCGCTCCGCCGCCGGCTGTACCATCAAGCTGCCGGAAGCCGCCATCGCCGAGTACCTGCGCTCCAACATCGTGCTGCTGCGCAGCATGATCGCCGAGGGCTACGGCGACCCGCGCACCCTCGAGCGCCGCGCGCGCAAGATGGAAGAGTGGCTGGCCAACCCGGAACTGATGGAAGCCGACGCCGACGCCGAATACGCCGCCGTCATCGAGATCGACCTGGCGGAAGTGAACGAGCCCATCGTCTGCTGCCCCAACGACCCGGACGACGCCAAGCTGCTCTCCGAAGTGGCCGGCGACAAGGTTGACGAAGTCTTCATCGGCTCCTGCATGACCAACATCGGCCACTTCCGCGCCGCCGGCAAACTGCTGGACCAGCACAAGGGCAGCATCACCACCCGCATGTGGATCTCCCCGCCCACGCGGATGGACGAGCACCTGCTGATGGAAGAAGGCTACTTCAACATCTTCGGCCGCGCCGGCGCGCGCACCGAGATGCCCGGTTGCTCACTGTGTATGGGTAACCAGGCGCGTGTGGCGGCGAACAGCACTGTGCTTTCGACCTCGACCCGTAACTTCCCCAACCGTTTGGGCGACGGCGCCAATGTGTACCTGACTTCAGCCGAGCTGGCTGCGGTGGGTGCGATTGTTGGTAAGCTGCCGACTCCGGCGGAGTACATGGAGTACGCGAAGAACCTGGATGCGATGAGTTCGGAGATTTATCGCTATATGAACTTTGACCAGATTGTGGAGTTCCAGAAGAGTGCTGAAGAAGGGAAGCGGATTGCGGCTGTGGAGATTACGGAGCTTAGTGCTTGAATCTTAGCTGACCTCAGCTAGACTTTTTTAAGAGCCCTGCACCGCGAGGTGTGGGGCTTTTTTGTGCACGAATTTTTCGTGAATTCATCGCTCAAACTCGGCGTTTACTTGCGCTAACTACTAAGGCGGTCAAGTAAGCCAGCAGTGGCCGACTAAAAATTGCTATTGAGGAAGTAAACTTAGTTGCTAAACTCCGAAAATTGAGCTGCCGTGAAAATTTTCTCTATTCGACAGGCGATGGATAGCGACCCCAAAATCAGTTTGATGGAATCCACACAAGGATATATTTTGTGAACCAGACATCTTCGATCCACCCAGAGTTACTGAAGATTGCCCTTGAGCGAGTAGATGGGTTTGTATTTGAACGATATTGCCAAGATCTTTTATCTGTACTTGAAGGAAAGAATTTTGTTCCTGTAGGCGGCATAGGCGATGGCGGCGCAGACGGAATTTTCGAATGTGGTGATGACCGAATTTTTTACCAATTCACGCGGCAAGAAAATCACAGAGAAAAAATTAGACGAACTGTCGATAGACTAAGAGAAGTAGGTAGAAATGTTAAAACTTTGTATTACCTCTCATCCAGAACCATCCCTCACATCGACTCAGACGAAGACAAGTTAACTGATGAACTAGGCGTATTTGTAAAAATACGTGATAGAAAATATTTGCTCAGTCACGCCAACGACACGAATGGGACTGTCGCTGCATTCAACAACCACCTATCCATATATACGCAGTTTCTGAATAATCTCGCCACTGATGTTCGACATCCGCATTCGCCTCATGTCCAGAACCCCGCCGCTTACGTTTTTCTTCAACATGAGGTCACGAATCGACTTGGCGACAGGAAGTTGGTTCATTCCCTTACAGACACACTAATACTTTGGGCACTATCTGAAACCGACCCTGACAACGACATCTTCTTAACTGAGGAAGAAATAGCCGAGAAGATTTTTAGCACTTTCCCGTGGTCTTCTCGGATTATAAAAGGGCACCTGAGAGGACGCATAAAAACACTGCGAAATAAAGATGGAGATGGTCGTGAAATTCGCTGGTACAAAAAAAGCAATAAATACTGTCTGCCGTTCGAAACTCGTAAAATTATTGCGGATGAGAACGTCATTGATCAAGACCTAGGAACGCAGTTCATAGATGAACTGAAGCTAATTGCGGGAGGCCTGTTCGACGAAGATGAGGGCGCTTATCAAAAAATCGCTGAATTGGCATGCGATGTAATCCATAAAATATTTGAAAAGCAAGGCCTACTATTTTCACATTTTCTTAGCTCTGATAGTGAAATCGAAGCACCCCCAATAGTTTCAGACTGTATCGACAACGTCCTAGAAACGTCAAATATTGGCAATGGAAATCGAGAGGAATATCGAGAAATTATAGAGGAGGTTATTCGTAAGGTATTCTATCAAGGGTCGGCAAAGCAAAGAGATTACCTCGCGAACTTATCACGCACCTACGTACTATTATTCACACTACAAGCAGAACCAAAAATAATGGAATATTTTAGTACGATGACCGCGAATTTCAGAATTTATGTGGGTACAGATATCCTTGTAAAGGCCCTATCGGAAAGGTTTCTAGACAAAGAAGACCAGGCTGCCAGAAACCTATTAAGAATGGCTAAGGACTGTGGTATCAAGTTGTTTTTTTCGGAATGCGTTCTCGATGAGGTATACACACACATCCGGGGAACTTACTTTGAGTTTATAAACTACTTCTCAGAAATGGAACCCTACATAACGAGAGAGATCGCTAGAAACTCAGATAAAATTTTGATTCGGTCGTATTTTTACGCCAAATATGAAGGAAAGATAAGTGGCTGGAAATCTTTTCTTGGCCAGTTTGTAACATACGAAAACATACAGAGCCAGAAAGGCAGAGACGAAATAAGAAATTATTTGTCATCTGAGTTTGGACTATCTTTTGTAGAAAATGCGGAGCTTGAAGAAGTATGCGAACTGACAAAGGTTAACAGCCTAGCCGAAAAGCTTTTGGAGGCCGACGCGAAAGAAAATCAACAACTTGCATACAATACCGCGCTTTTTGTTCATGGAATTTACGGATTGCGATCAAAAAACAAAGAACACGCATCTGCGTCTGAGTACGGCTTGCGTACTTGGTGGATGACCAATCAGTCAAAAGTTCTCAAACATACCACTGAAATCATTAGAGACCGAAGATCCCAATATATTATGAGGCCTGAGTTTTTGCTTAATTTCCTCGCACTGTCTCCAACGTGTGATGACGTGAGAAACAGTTTTCACGGAATTTTCCCAAGTGTGTTTGGGGTGCAACTGGGACATCGATTAAGGGACGACGTATTTCACAAGGTCATGAGATCAGTTAAAGAATGGAAAGAGTATGAGCCAGGAAGAATAACGGCACTAATGTCCGAACTGTCGGACAAACTCAAGACAGACCGATATAAACGCTACGATAGGACTCTCGCTGACGGGCTTGTTTGACCGGATAAAGGGTTCAGCCCTTTTTGGCCGCAAATGATGGATGTTCTTGCGATCTTTCATACTAGATCAAATTTATTCATAAAAGGGCCCTGGACCCTTTTACCTTATCGTGAATGCCTCAATTCGGGCCGCATCAGTCATTCACCAGTCCGTTCAGATCGCACGATACACCAGATTGAATTTGTTGCGGTCGTTATAAACCCCAGCATCGGAGTTATTGTCTAAAGCGTGAATAAAGGGGTCAGCTTAGATTCTAGTTGCAAGTGCAACAGCATAAGGATAAAGGGGTCAGAGCCCTTTTCGGCCACATTTGATTTCCTGAAGATTCTGGAATAAAGGGGTCAGAGCCCTTTTCGGCCACATCTGATTGGCGCTGGGGCACTATAGTCATTCGCTTAAACGAAGAAAGGGGTCAGAGCCCTTTTTGACTGAATCTGATAGATACGAGGTCCTACTTGTCATTCGCTTACATAGCGTGTGCGTCCGAAGAATACGTACATCAAACCTATGCAAAAAGGGCTCTGACCCCTTATTTCCTGGGGGGTGGTTATCGAATTCGCGTTGGCAATTCCTGCCATCTGCTTGCTGGGTGGTAGCAAGGGACATTTCGTTCACTGACACTTGATAGTTAGCACCAGGAGAGAAAAATGACGGAATTTGAACTGGCAGAACTGCTACTGCACAGGATGGAAATTTCATCGGAATTCGCCAGCATGTATCTCACGCTGGTGAGTGCATACCTGGTGGTGAGTTACCTTGTGGGCGACAAACTTTCCACCGCTCAGTTCGTGATCATCAGCACGCTATACATACTCTGGGTCATCGGATTGATCAACGGCATGTATAACAACGTCCAGGAGTCCAGGACAATTTATGCGGAATTGGTGCGACTGAACCCCGATGCACTCAACCGTTCAACCCGGGCGGCATCCGGTGCGGGAATGGGCTTTGTCCTGGTGCAGGTGGGCGGCCTGCTCGCTTCCCTCTACTTCATGTGGAGTGTGCGGCACAAAAAACACGAATAAAGGGGTCAGATCCCTTTTCGGCCACATCTGCGAAACAAAGGGGTCAAAGCTTTTTCGGACGAATCTGATAGATGCCAGGTCATAACTGTCATTCGCTTGCATGGCGTGTGCGACCGAAGAACCTGTACATCAAACCTAAGCAAAAAGGGCTCTGACCCCTTTTACCGTTCTGGATTCACAAATAAAACAATCACGGAGCCTTCCATGCTGCCCCAATTGTTCACCCCCAACCTCGGCCGCCTGATCGGCGCCGGACTGCTCGCCTGCAGCCTCGTTACATTGAGCGCCTGTAGCAGGAATGAAGATGCTGCAAACAGTGAAAGCACTGCAGACATACCGCAGAGCGCCACCGAATACACCCCGGAGAACCTGGAAAAAGACACCCCGCTGGCGGATAGCGCCGAGCCGGAGTCCGGTGTCGACTACCACTCCTTCGCCAATACCAACGATTACCGTGTCAAACACCTGGATCTCGACCTCACCGCCGACTTCGACAATAAGGTCCTGAAGGGCGAGGCCATCCTCGACATCAAGCGCCAGACCGCCAAGAATCCTCCGCTGATTCTGGACACCCGCGAACTGGATGTCACCGCGGTGCGCGCCGGTATCGGCGACTCCCTGCAGCCAGTCAAATTCAGCATGGGCAAGAAAGACCCGCACCTGGGCACGCCGCTGAAAATTCAGCTGCCCAAGGGTGCCAACCGCGTCGCGATCCAGTACCAGACCTCCCCCGGTGCCTCCGGCGTACAGTGGCTGGAGCCGCAGCAGACTGCAGGCAAGAAGCACCCGTTCCTGTTCACCCAGGCCCAGGCCATCCACGCGCGCAGCTTCATTCCGCTGCAGGACTCTCCGCAGGTGCGCATGACCTACGAGGCCACCATCCGCACCCCGCAAGAGCTGCGCGCCGTGATGAGCGCCAACAACGACCCGGAAGCGGAACTGGACGGCGTATTCGAGTTTGAAATGTCCCAGGCTATTCCGTCTTACCTGATTGCCATCGGTATCGGTAACCTGGACTTCAAAGCGATGGGCGAGCGCACCGGCGTCTACGCAGAGCCGGAGCTGCTGGAAGCCTCGGCCAAGGAGTTCGAAGACACCGAGTCCATGCTCGAGGTCACCGAGGAGAACTTCGGCCCCTACCGCTGGGACCGCTACGATCTGCTGATCCTGCCCCCCAGTTTCCCCAACGGCGCCATGGAAAACCCGCGCCTGAGCTTTATCACCCCCACTGTGATTGCCGGCGACAAGAGCCTGGTGGCACTGATTGCCCACGAACTGGCCCACTCCTGGTCCGGCAACCTGATCACCAATGCCAGCTGGCGCGATCTGTGGCTGAACGAAGGTTTCACCACCTACCTCACCAATCGCATCATGCAGTTCGTATACGGTGACAAGCGCTACCAGATGGAAATGGCCCTGGGCTACGACGACCTGAAGGCCGACCTGGACGACCACGAAGACAAGGACGAGATCATGGCCATCGACCTGCGCGGCCGCGATCCCGATGAAGTCTTCTCCTATATTCCCTACGAAAAAGGCTCCCTGTTCCTGTACGAACTGGAGCAGAACGTGGGCCGCGAGAACTTCGACAAGTTCCTGATGGAGTACTTCAACCACTTCGCGTTCCAGAGCATCACCACCGAAGATTTCGTGAAGTACCTGGACGAGACCCTGCTCAAGCAGTACCCGGATCAGCTGGACCGCGCGCGTATTCAGGAGTGGATCTTCGAGCCCGGTATCCCGGAAGGTGCGCCGCACCCACAGTCCGACGCCTTTACCAAGCTGGATCCGGTGCGCGAGCAGTGGCTGAACGGCGAAATCAAGGCGGGCGATATCGACACCAAGGACTGGACCTTCCACCAGTGGAAGTACTTCCTCGACGGTATACCGGAGAAACTCAGCGAAGACCAGCTGCAGGAACTGGACGAGACATTCGACCTGACCCAGTCCAAAAGCAACGAGATCGCCTTCAGCTGGCTGATGATCGCCGTGCGGAAAGACTATGAACCGGCCAACGCGCGCCTGGAAGATTTCCTGGTGAGCATCGGCCGCAACAAGTTCCTGCGTCCGCTGTATCGCAATATGATGGAAAACGGCAAAACCGACGAAGCCAAGCGCATCTTCGAGAAAGCCAAGCCGGGTTACCACCCGCTGACTGTGAAAGTGAACAGCAAGATCATCTACGGCGACTGAGACCTGTCGCAATCACTCCCCGTCGGGCAATTCCGGGGAGAGATTAATGGGGTCAGAGCCCTTTTCGGCCACATCTGATTGGCGCTGGGGCACTATTGTCATTCGCTTAAACGGTATATGCGATAAAGGGGTCAGAGCCCTTTTTGGCCACATCTGATTGGCGCCAGAGCACTATCGTCATTCGCATAAGCGATTAAACAATAAAGGGGTCAGAGCCCTTTTCGAGCGTATTTGATTTTGGGGAGTGATACCGATTAAAGGGGTCAGAGCCCTTTTCCGAATAATGGGGTCAGAGCCCTTTTCGACCGAATCTGATAGATGCCAGGCCCAAATTTTCATCGCTCATATGGCATGTGCGCCCGTATAGATCACACATCAAACCTAAGCAAAAAGGGCTCTGACCTGCTGTCCCGGACAGCTCTGTGTTTCGCGCCTTCCAGGCTCACGCGCCGGGAATAAAGGGGTCAGAGCCCTTTTCGGCCACATCTGATGATCATGTGGGCGGTATTGCTGTTCGCATTCTCGAAGGAATCATTAGCATAGCTGACATCGCCTTTCTGCCAGCGTCGCCATGCCCCGCAAACCACGCATGTTCATTCCCGGCCTGCTCGCGTGTTATCGCTATATCGAGATCAGCCCGGTAAGGGCGGGCATGGTGACACCTGTCACCGAAACACCAGTTACTGCATGAAATCTGTAGACAGATTCACAATGTTAGGGCAAATTCTGCACGTTGCGCTTAGCTGACTCGAATTGCTTGTTTTCGATCAGGAATTGACCATACAGGGACGTATCGCTTGACTCACTCCAAGTACGCTATCGCTCTATCTGCCCTTGCCACCAGCGGTACTACCTTTGCCCAGTCGGGCGGCTCCCTGACCTATGGCCCTGCGGCAACCGCGCCGGTACCCATCCCGTCCCTGTTCCTGTTACCCCTGGGCATAGCGCTGGCCTTCTTCGGCTTCCGGGCATTGCGCAAGCAGGGCGGCCGCCAGTTACTTGGGGCACTGTTACTTGCCGGCGGTGTCGGTATGGGCGCCATCAGTAGCCTCAACATCCAGCATGCCATTGCGGCGATGATGATTGAACTCAACCAGCCGGGCGGAGGTACTGTCGACATTCCGGTCGAAAATGCGATTTATACCAACACCTCTGGTGTCGCCCTGAAGATAGCCACGGTAGTCGCCCCCCCCTCCTGTGTCACCACGGCACCCGCCGATGAATGCGTGAGCGGCCTGGTGCTGGAAGATAGCGCAAGCTGCAGTACCGTTTACGATTGCCTGCCGGTAGTCACCGTCAGCAAGAAAAGTGATGGCGTGGAATCGGCGACACCGACCCCGGGGGGCTTTACGCTCACGCGCACCGGCGACACGACCACTGCCCTCACCGTGAACTATTCCCTCTCCGGGACCGCCACCGCAGGGGACGACTACAGCATCAGCAGTGAGACGCAAATTGAGATTCCCGCCACGCAATCTTCGGTGGATGTTGACTTCACGGTACTGGATGACGAGGTATTTGACCCCAACGAGACGGTTGTTCTGACCATTGCTAACGGGGGCTATACTGTGGGTGTCCCGGGCACTGCGACCGCTGCCATCACGGCCAGCGACAAGCGCTTGTTCGTCACAGCGAGCCGATATCATGGGTATCTGGGAGGCATTGCAGGCGCCGACGCCAAGTGCAATGTAGATGGGAGTATGCCAAGTGACGGCAGCACTTATAAAGCGATGATCGCTGGTGGTGGCCGCAGCGCCTCGCCCCTGGCTGATTGGGTATTGACCGCGGATACCAATTATTTCCGCGCTGATGACAAGACCTTTATTGCCACCACCACCCAGGACCGCGTTTTTGCATTTCCCCTTTCTGTCCCCATTTGGGGAGGTAGTGGAGTTGCATGGACAGGCCTCTCCCCTGCCTGGTCCACCTCCACTAGCATTTGCCAGGGTTGGGCACCAACAACGTCAAGCTACGGGGCGGTAGGCTCAACATCTGTAGTCGATTCTACGCTCATTTCAGTAGACTCACCCCCCTGTGTTAACTTTGCGCACCTCATTTGTATCGAACAATGATGGTTTCGAGACCGAGGAGAAAGATTAAAGGGGTCAGAGCCCTTTTCGGCCATATCTGATAGTTGCCAGGTCTCTATTGTCATTCGCTCACGCGGCTCGCCCCCCCCCGACAATCCGCATATCAAAATGAAAAAGGGCTCTGCCCCCTTTTTCCGGGGACCAGTCCACCCGGGCGCCCATACCGCTCCTTCAGCCCAACGCAGTAGACACACAGGGACAGAGATCACCAATCAGCCACATTCTGGAAAACCCATGTCGAATCTGTGTTATACACTCATTCAATTACTTCCCAGATTAATGGGGTCAGAGCCCTTTTCGGCCACATCTAATTGGCGCTGGGGCACTATTGTCATTCGCTTAAACGGTATATGCCGCCCGACCAGTTCTCGCATCAAAACTGAGCATAAAGGGCTCTGACCCCTTTTCCTGTGTTGATACGATCGACCGGCTGACCCTTCGAGTAGGTAAATACATACTCCGGGCTACTGCCGCGCTGCCGGTTGATCACCGCCCGCGCTTCGGCATTCATCACCACCAAACGATCCTCACCATTCTTGACACCGCCACCCGGGATAACAAACACACTGGTTTTCAGCTCTGGAATCGATACCTCCCAATTCCATCGCAGGCAAACCACTTCCTGCTCCCGCGTTCCGGTGTTGACCTTGAACAACGCCATTTCCCTCAAATGTTCCGGCAGGCGCGCAAACTACCTCGACTGCTCGTCCCAGGACAAGGGATACGGCTTGCGGGCATCGTCACAATCGAGTAATTGCAGCAAATGGGCCGTCTCGAGCCAAGTCAAACCGGACTCATCCCGCCACAATCGGGCGGCCAGAGTCAGAATTCGCCGCACCACCGTCAGATCACGGTTGATGGTATTGGCTCGCATACCTTGCTCACGACGATGCTGGATGAACGACTCCAGCGTACCCTGATGTACCTGGCGCAAAGGCAGATCACCTATATGCGGGTCCAGAATTTTCAGGGATTGTGCGTAACGGCCAATACTGCGCTTATGCTGGTAATCCAGCAAAAACCTGGTGGCCGCCTGCCGAAAAGTGCGCTCTGGTCGAATGCCATAAACAGTCGCCTTGCGCAGCTCTTCCTATCGTCTAATCAGGTACCGTTCCGCCTCCTCGAGCTCACTTGTGCCAGTGCTCTCGTGAAGTCGGCCATATCCCCTGACGCATTTATCGATGTGCCAGATGCCCTAGGTGCCTCTCTTGTAGAGGCCCGGGATTCGCTTTGACATAGGAAATCTCCTCTATGCTTAGGCGAACACCCACAGCTCGCGGCTGGTGGCGCGGTTCGGGCAGCCATGAAAAGTGGGGGCGGATAAAACGTTTCGCTGCGCTACTCGCCGTTCTCGAAAATCGGCCGCACAGTCAGCCGGTTGATGATGCTCGCCATCTCCCTGATCGCAGGCGGCTCCGGGTGCTTCAGCCACCAGGACAGTACCTCGAGCGTGCTGGTCACTGCGAACCGCACGGCGAGGTCCACCGGCAACCAGGCCTCCGGGTCGAAGGTCTCGCGGGATACCTCCAGCGCCTGCTCTAGGTACGCCTCCTTCAGCATGGCGGCCGCGCCGCCGGTCAGCAGCGCGCGCCAGAGCTTCTTGTGCTTCCAGACATAGGCGCACAGCGCCTGCGTCGACGCCTCGGAGTCCGCCGTGTAGAAGATCGGAAGCGTCATGGTCAGCAGGCTCTGGATCTCCTGCGCCGCGAGGTCGTGCAGCAGCGCTTCCTTGTCCGGGTAGCGACGGAAAAACGTGGCGTAGCCCACGTCGGCCTGCGCGGTGATCTCGCGGATGGTGATCTGGTCGAACGCCTTCTCCTCCAGCAGGTGGAGCATCGCGTCGAGCAGGGCGCCATGCGTCCTGGTCTTGCGCTTCGCGCCGCCTGGGGCCGGCGCGGCGTCCTTGTCAGCAGTCTGAGCCATAGGGAATCGTCAAAAGTCCTGGATGGCAAACGATGTTTCTTCAAAAAACCATATTAAACAATAATTTATAGAAAAATATCGGATTGTGCAACCCGGCTATTGCGTTTCGATTCGTTACCAAATATGATTCACAGTATATCATTAACAAAACAACGGAGAGCCCGATGCCCCAGGTTTTCATCACCGACCGCAGCGGCGAGGAGTACACCATCGACATCCGTCCCGGCACCTCGCTGATGCAGGTCATCACCGACGCGGGTGTGGCGGACCTGCTCGCCCTCTGCGGCGGCGTCTGTTCCTGCGCTACCTGCCATGTCTATGTCGGCGAGGACATGCTGGCAGCCCTGCCGCCGATGGAACAGGACGAGGACGACCTGCTCTCCTTCTCGGAACACCGCGAGGGCAACTCCCGCCTCTCCTGCCAGATCCGGCTGAAAAACGAATTCGAAGGGCTGCGCGCGACGATCGCGCCCGAAGACTGAACGCCCGTCATTACCGACTAACACAACGGAATCCATGCCATGACCGCCCCCGTCACGAAAGAACGCGACTACTTCACCGACCCCACTGTCCTGCTCGACCCCTACGGCTACTTCGAGGAGATGCGCCCGCGCGGCCCGATCTGCCGGCTCGAAACCCACGACTGCCTGTTGCTCACGGGCTTCGACGAATGCGTGGACGTGCTGCGCAACCCGATCGATTTCTCCTCGCTGAACTCGCTTGCCAGTTCAGCGTTCCCGCTGCCGTTCACCCCCGAGGGAAGCGACATCTCCGCGCAGCTCGAAACCCATCGCGACAAGTACGTCGGCGGCGACCTGGTGGTCACCTTCGACGACGAGCGCCACACCAATGTGCGCGCGCTGATGAGCCGCATGTTCACACCCTCCCGGCTCAAGGCCAACGAGGCGTTCATGCAGGAATACGCTGGCGAACTGGTACGCAAGGCGGTGGCGGAGGGAAGCTGCGACCTGGTCGGCCAGATTGCAACTCCGTACGTGACGATGGTGATCGCGGACCTGCTGGGCGTGCCCCCGGAGGATCGCAGCAAGTTCGAGGAGAAGATCGCTGCGGGACAGACTGTCGGCAGTATCGAGAACCCGGATGCCCCGACCGACACCTCGGCGCTGGAGTTCATGGGTGTGTTCTTCTACCAGTACCTGCAGGAGCGCATGGCCAACCCCGGCACCGACCTGCTGTCCGAGCTGGCGACGCTGCCTTACCCGGACGGCTCGAAGCCCGACATTATCGAACTGGTCAGCCTCGCGGTATTTATGTTCGCCGCCGGCCAGGACACCAGTGCCAAGCTGCTCGGCAACGCCATGCGCTACATCGTCGACGTCCCCGGGCTGCAGCAGCAGCTGCGCGAGGATCGCACGCTGATCCCGTGGATGCTGGAGGAAGTCCTGCGCCTGGAGGGTTCGTCCAAGGCGACCCACCGCGTCGCGCGCCGTGACACGCGGATCGGCGACCGCGAGATTCCCGCCGGCACCCAGGTGATCGTGGCCCTCGCTGCGGCCAACCGCGATCCCCGCCGCTGGGGCGAGGACGCCAACGAATTCAGGCTCAAGCGCCCCGGCATAAAGCAGCACATTGCGTTCGGCCGCGGGTCCCACACCTGCGCCGGCGCGCCGCTGGCGCGGGCGGAGGTGTCGGCGATCCTCAACCAGTTTTTCGACCAGACCAGCGAGATCAGGATTTCCGGTGAGCACCACGGCGAGCCCGGTGCGCGCCAGTACGATTTCGAGCCCTCGTTCATCATTCGCGGGCTGGCGAACCTCCACCTCGAACTCGTGGCCTGAGGGAGCGCTGATGCGCTATCGCTCGTTTCCAATGCCGGGCTTCGACGAATAACAACAGGAGGTGCACATGACTGTGTCGACACTGGAAGAACTTGAACTGCCGTTCCTCGAACTGGAGTCGCCGGCGTTCGCGGCCGACCCCTACCGGCATTTCGCGGTGGCGCGCGAGGTGCATCCCTGGCTGGCGCGCTCCAATTTCGGTCTGGTGGTCCACCAGCTCTCCGCAATCCGCGAGCTGTTCATCCAGGACCAGAAATTCCGCCCGGCGTACGACGGCATCGTCGACCAGCTGGACGCCCACGGCACGCCCTGGGGGCGGTTCACCGAACAGCAGCTGATCTCCCTGCCCGAGGAAAAACACCGGCTGTTGCGCGGCATGTTCGCCGCCCGCTTCACCCCGGCGTTTGCCAACCGCATGCGGGGCGTGATGCGCGGCACGATCATCCGCCTGCTGGACGAATGGGCGCCCCGCGGGGAGTTTGATTTCGAGGTGTTTGCCTCGCACTACCCCATCTCCGTGATGTTCAGCCTGGTGGGAGCTCCGCTGGAGCGGCTGGCGGATATCCGCGCCGACCTGGAGACGCTCGGCCTCGCCATGAGCCTCGATAAATCCCGCATGCCGGAAATCCAGAAGTCGATCACGCGGCTCGATGCGCTCGTGCATGCCCTGATCGAGGAGCGCCTGCGGGGCGAGCGCGGCACGCACGACGACCTGCTGGAACTGCTCATCGACGCCGGTGGCGAGGGCGGGATCACCGCCCGCGAGCTGGCCGACGTGATCATGTTCTTCTTCATCGCCGGCTACGACACGACGAAAAATGTTATGACGTTCACCATGCACACGCTGCTCGACTACCCCGAGATCTACCGGCGCTGCGCGGATGACATCGACTACTGCAGGAAGGTGATCGAGGAGGCGCTGCGGTATTTTAACCCGGGTTCCGTCGGTCGTTTCACCAACGAGGACATCGTGTTCCGCGATGTGCTGCTGCCGAAGGATTCGATGATTTTCTTCACGCTGAACATAGCGGGCAGGGATCCCACGGCGTATGCGGACGCGGATGTCTTCGACCCGGACCGGCAGGTCGCGCTGGAGAATCGCCACGTGGCGTTCGGGCTCGGGCGGCACATGTGCCTCGGCCAGCACATCGCCAGGGCGCAGATGCAGGAGGCGTTTCACCAGATTGCGCAGCGGCTGCGGGAACCGCAACTCGCCGGCGATTTCGGCTGGCGGCCGTACCCCGGCGCCTGGGGCATGCACGGGCTGCCCTTGCGTTTCAACACTACAGGTAGACAGGAACATGACTGATATCGCGGACGTTTCTTCACACACTATCGCCGACCTGGTCTCGCTGGCCGGGCGCGTCGCACTCGTGACGGGCGGTGCGCGCGGGCTCGGCAAGGCCATCGCGGCGCGTCTCGCCGAGGCGGGCGCCAGGGTCGTGATCGCCGATCGCGACGGGGAACTCGCCAGCGCGGCTGCGACCGACCTGGCCGGCAGGTTCGGCGTCGACGTCGCCTCCGCGCAGATGGACGTCACGGATTCGGCCACTATCGCGGCGGCGGTCCAGCTGGCCGTCGACCGGTTCGGCGGGCTGGACATCTGGGTGAACAACGCGGGCATCTTCCCGTTCGTGCCGCTCGCGCAGATGACGGATGAGGTCTGGGACGACGTGATGGCCGTCAACGGCCGCGGCAGTTTCGCCGGCGCGCGGGAGGCGGCGCGGCACATGGTCGCGGCGGGCAAGGGCGGGGTGATCGTCAACGTCGCGTCGACCGCGGGCTTCCGGGGCGTCTCGCCGGGGCTCTCGGCCTATGTCGCGTCCAAGCATGCGGTGACCGGGCTGACGAAGCAGCTCGCGCTGGAACTGGCGCCAGAGCGCATCCGGGTGCTGGGCGTCGCGCCCACCTATTGCGTCACGGAGGGTAATATCGCCGCGGCGCAGGAGGCGGTCGGTGGCGACCTCAATGCGGCGCAGGAGATCACCGCGATGTTCTCGAGCAAGCTGGGCCGTGTCGGCGTGCCGGACGATGTCGCGCGCGTGGTGCTGTTCTGCGCCTCGGACATGGCGATGTTCATGACTGGCAGCACGCTGCTGGTGGATGCCGGCGAGGTGCTCTAGCCGGGTAAGCCAACTCAGAACGCCTTTGTCGAATCATTCAATGGTCGCTTTCGCGACGGCTGTCTCAACCAGCAATTGTTTCGGGGCCTCGAGGACGCAAGGCAAATGATCGACGCCTGGCGAATGGATTACAACGAAATCAGGCCACACAGCTCGCTGAATCATCAATCACCAGCGGGCTTTGAAAAGGCGGCCTAGACTTGGAATTCTCTCACAGGAAGTGGGAACCCTCCGGGGAGAAGGTCACTCTGTATTGTTTCTCGCCAATCAAGCCTCCGGGAAGGTAGTCCTCCCGAGCGGCACTTCCATCCTGTTGCGCGCCTCCCGCCTGGCCTGGCCAACCATTTCATCGTAGGCGCTTTCCTGGCGCAGGACGATTGCCGGTATCTCAAGGTGTTCGAAACGTTCCCGCATGTGTACCAGGCTGCGAGTGACAAGCGTCTTTTGCTCACCCTCCCATACCGCCCACTCTTCACCATCGATAACGACAATCGCCTGATACAAGGCCTGCTCGAGCGAATGTATCACCAGTTTCTCTACCTGGTGTGACGGAAGATCACTGTAGAAAATTTTCATTCTTTCCTCCCGTAGCTATCGATCGCACTTGTCGGAACGATTCCCGCTGGCACCTTACACCATGAGCCTTCAGGCATTGTTGCAAGAAAAACAAGGTCGCCGCAAATAGCACAGCGGCGGAACTGTCGCTGCGGACTGCCCGCGCCCCGGGACGAGAGGATTCAGGCGGACGCAGGTCGCCAGCAGCTGAGCCATCCGGGCGCCCCCTGCCGAACCATCGAGAGCAACGAGGCTATCAAGCACGCCGTGATGTCGGGCCTCGGGGTGTCGATTCTCTCGGAGCACACCCTGACCTTCGGCGGCGCCGAGGGCCTGGCCAGAGTCGAGGTGCAGCACCTGCCAATAGAGTCCACCTGGTACCTGGTGCGGCCGCGCTCGCGACGCCTGTCCCTGATCTCCCGCGCCTTCCTCGACTACCTCGAGCGCGACGGGGGGCGCAGCCTGGCCGCTCCGGAGTAGCTGCCGGATCTTCGATACACGGTCAATCGCCTGCGGGATGACTGATCCGTCCGCACCTGGCTAGCGTAAGAATAGGCATTAATGCCCGAAACGAGACGCGACCATGACTACCGCGCTAATAGACTCACTCAAGCCTCACACCAACGCCATCTCCGAGGATGCCCTCCGGGTGCGGGACGCCTTGCGTGCTCAGGGCCTGGAGACACCGCTGGTCGCCAATGGCCTGACTGCAACCCAGAAACAACAGCGAATCGCAAAGGCTTTCACCGATATTGTCCTCACCCTCGGCCTGGACCTTTCGGACGACAGTCTTGGCGAAACGCCCGAGCGAATAGCGCGCATGTACGTCGAAGAGATCTTTTCCGGCCTGGATTACGCGAGCTTCCCCAAGATCACCGCTATCGAAAACAAGATGGCAGTGGATGAGATGGTGCGGGTCAGCGGCATCTCGGTGGTGAGCACCTGTGAACATCACTTCGTCACTATCGACGGCCTGGCCACGGTAGCCTACATTCCCGCCGGCAAGGTCATCGGGCTATCCAAGATCAACCGCCTCGTACGCTTCTTTGCGCAGCGCCCGCAGGTACAGGAGAGGCTGACCAGGCAGGTGCTGGTCGCGCTGCAAACCCTGTTGGAGACGGACGACGTCGCCGTCACCATCGACGCCGCACACTACTGCGTCAAGGCGCGGGGTGTCCAGGACGTCAATTCCACCACCCAGACCACCGCCCTTGGAGGGCAGTTCAAGACCGATGCACGTACGCGTGCCGAATTCCTTTCCTAGACAAACGAGTGGAGGGTCAGTCCATGATAGAACGCAACCTTGGCAACGCTGAACGCCTTATTCGCCTGTTCCTGGGAATAGCTTTCGCGTATTGGACGCTGTCACAACCCCATCTCCGGGTGACGGAGTGGTTCGTTGGACTCGTTGCCCTGATGCTGATACTCAACGGCGTTTTTTCGCGCTGCTACCTGTGGTACGTGTTGGACCTGGATACGCGGCCGAAGTGCGAGGTTTGATGAGATTCTGGTAGGCGTTGGGAGTGATGGCTGCAAACAAAGCAAACAAAGGGGTCAGAGCCCTTTTCGGCCACATCTGATTGGCGCTGGGGCACTATTGTCATTCGCTTAAACGGTATATGCCGCCCGACCAGTTCGCGCATCAAAACTGAGTATAAAGGGCTCTGACCCCTTTTACCCTTTTCGTCGTAGACTGTGCTACCTGCCAGCAAAAGTAGCTCCAGCGCCAACGCGGAGTGTTTGATGGCCTACAGCAGAGTAAACACCCCATGAACAGCAACGACTTTTCCGGCCTGCCGCTACCGCCCGAAGTACTCGCCAATCTCAAGACCCTCGGCTATGAGACCATGACGCCCATTCAGGCGGGAAGCCTGCCAGCGGTGCTGGAAGGCAAGGATGTTAAAGCCCAGGCCAAGACAGGCAGCGGCAAAACCGCTGCCTTCGGCATTGGCCTGCTGCAAGGCCTGGACGCTCGTCTGTACCAGACCCAGAGCCTTGTCGTTTGCCCAACCCGCGAGTTGGCCGACCAGGTGAGCAAGGCGCTGCGCCAGCTTGCCAGGCCCTTCGCCAATGTAAAAATTCTCACGCTCTGCGGCGGAAAGCCCATGGGTCCGCAATTGGCGTCGCTGGACCATCCGCCACACGTGGTAGTTGGCACTCCGGGTCGGCTGCTCAAACACTGCCAGAAAGGCTCGCTAAAACTGGACCAGCTGCGGACTCTGGTCCTGGACGAGGCTGACCGGATGCTCGATATGGGCTTTCTCGACGATATCAACGCCCTGATCGCCTTTACGCCGGATCAACGCCAGACCCTCCTCTACTCCGCCACCTACCCGCAGGAGATTCTCGCCATCAGCAACCAGGTGCAGAAAGATCCCGTCGAAATTACCGTGGAGAGCGTCCACGACGACAGCGTGATCCAACAGCTTTTCTACGAAATCGGATCGGGTAGCAAGCTGGACGCCATTGAAACCTTGCTTCGACACTTCCGCCCCGAGAGCAGTGTCATTTTTTGCAACCGCAAACAACAGTGCGAAGATCTGGCCGATGCACTGAAGCAACGCGGCATCAGCGCCGTCGCCCTGCACGGTGACCTCGAACAGAAAGACCGCGACCGGGTGCTGGTGCTCTTTGCCAATGGCAGCATACCGGTACTGATTGCGACCGACGTCGCTGCCCGCGGCCTCGACATCAAGGAACTGGCTGCCGTCATTAACTACGAGTTACCCCACGACCCCGAAGTGTACATCCACCGCATCGGCCGCACCGGCCGCGCTGGTAACGAAGGATTGGCCCTGAGCCTGTTCCTGCCGGCGGAAGTGCCGCGGGTCAATGTGATCGAGGAATTACTGGATCGGGCCCCCAGCTTGCAAAATCTGCCCGCAGTATCGGAACCCACCCTGGCGATCAAAGGCAGCATGCAAACACTGGCTCTCAACGCCGGGCGCAAGGCCAAACTCCGCCCCGGCGATATTCTGGGCGCACTTACCGCCACGGGGGAGTTGACCCGTGATCATATCGGCAAGATCGACATTTTCGATATGGTCGCGTACGTCGCGATGACTCGGGAGAAGGTTGGAAAAGCGCTGGAGATCCTGGCACGTAGCGGCGTTAAAGGAAGGAAAATTCAGGCGAGAAAGGCTTAGGAATAAAGGGGTCAGAGCCCTTTTCGGCCACATCTGATTGGCGCTCGGACGCTATTGTCATTCGCTTAAACGGCTTGTGCAGTCCGATCAGTTCGCACGTCAAACCTGAGCAAAAAGAGCCCTGGCCTCTTGTATAGCTGGTGAGATTGATTTCGCCGGGTTTCTGGTGCACAGCGAAAGCCGCTCTTGGTCTAGAATTAACCCGCAGCGCGACGCCGCGCTTGCAGTATTCACCGAAGCGGTAACGGGTTAGCTACGTCACATGCAGGATATCTTCGTTTACGGCACCTTATTGAACGATGAGGTGCTGAGAATTCTTTTGGACCAGCCCTTGCCAAAGGTCGGCGCCCGCTTGGCGGGCTACAGGCGGGTCACGGTATCAGGACAGATGTTTCCCGCGATCCGCCCGGACGGAACGAGCAGCGTGGAGGGCGCCCTGGTCACCGGGCTGGACCAGTGCGCGATATCGCTACTGGATGAGTACGAAGGCCGTTTCTACCGGAGGGAGTCCGTGGTTGTTTACCTCGATTGCGGTACTCCGCGGCACTGCCAGACCTATGTATTCCAGCCCCGGTATTACGACTTCCTGTCCGCCGAGGCCTGGTGCAATGATCACTTTCGTGAATGCCACATGAGCCAGTATCTTGCCCGCTTGCTCGGTCCGGGCTGATGGCGTGGGGATAAAGGGGTCAGAGCCCTTTTCGACCGAATCTGATAGAGGCCAGGTCAACATTCGCTTGCATGGCGTGTGCGCCCGAAGAATCTGTACATCAAACCTATACAAAAAAGGGCTCGGCAAAAAGGACTCTGACCCGTTTTCCGATATAGCGCTAGCGGCTGACCCTTTTTGTTTGCAGTTAGTGCGAAAACAAGGAGCCAATAAATTGATAAGGCTGTATATATGACAAGTTAAGTGTCTGGCTTCACGGTTACCTGGGAAGCTCCCGGAAAGCAATCCAGTACACTGATTAATACGCCAAAGGGGATCTCGATGTACGCTATAAGATGGCTGGTCGCCGCCGCCGTTATTGGACTACCTGGAACGATTAACGCACAGTCACTGCCTCCCGGTGACAGTGTAAACGTGGATATATACGTTAATGGCACCCTTAACATACAGTTTAGCGGCACGGTTGGAGATGGAGCTGATGTGAGCATATTCGGCTATTCACTCTTCCTGAATGAAGGAGCCGGCAATACCGACTTTTACCTGCAATCAGACAGCACCGTTTGTGGCTGGCAGTGTACCGGCCAGGAAATCGAATTTAGAGTTTATGGCCTCGACTTTGCCTCCCCTTTCACTATATCGAATGGGCAGGCGTCCTTTGCTACTGGCTCGATAGTGGTAAATAGCCCTACTTCATTCAGCCTGTTTTGGACGAATGATGGTACAGGGACGCTTTCTGGACCTGGCGAGCGAATTTTCAGTGGTACCTTCGTAGCCCAGGCGCCTGAACCGGAGCCCCCACCGGCACCCGCACCGGCGCCAGCACCCGCACAAGCACAAGCACCGGCAGCAGTGCCTACCTCCCTGCCCATAGTGCCATTTTCCCTGGCCATAGTGGTGGTGGGACTGCTGGGTATAGCAAGGTCCAGGAAGGGATAAAGGGGTCAGAGCCCTTTTCGACCGAATCTGATAGACGCCTGGTCATAACTGGCATTCGCTTACAGGGCGTGTGCGCCCGAAGCATCTGTACATCAAACCTATGCAAAAAGGGCTCTGACCCCTTATTTACTGGCGATCAAAGGCAGCATGCAAACACTGGCTCTCAACGCCGGGCGCAAGGCCAAACTCCGCCCCGGCGATATTCTGGGCGCACTTACCGCCACGGGGGAACTGACGCGAGAACATATCGGCAAGATCGACATTTTCGATATGGTCGCATACGTCGCGATGACTCGGGAGAAGGTTGGAAAAGCGCTGGAGATCCTGGCACGTAGCGGCGTTAAAGGAAGGAAAATTCAGGCGAGAAAGGCTTAGGAATAAAGGAATAAAGGGGTCAGAGCCCTTTTCGGCCACATCTGATGACCATGTTGGCGGTATTGCTGTTCGCATCCTCGAAAGAATCATTAGCATAGCTGACATCGCCATTCTGCCAGTGTCGGCATGCCCCGCCAGCCACGCATGTTCATTCCCGGCCTGCCCGCGTATCCGCGCAGGACAGGTGTCCCGCGGGCGGCCATAACGAGGCATCTAGCAGCTCTGCTACGGCTCACACCAATTCCGCTCAAAAAGGGCTCTGCCCCCTTTTATTACCCCCCCTGATTGCCAACAGCGCCAGCAATCCCGCCAACAGGCCCAGCGCGGGCAATCCCATCACGGGAATCACCTGGGCTTGTCCCGCTGCTGGTACGGGCGCCGCGGCAGGAAGCCGCACCCCCACCCCGCCCGGATCGACAATACGGCCGTCCACGCCAGTGTTGTCACCGAGGGCGCCATCGACGAGATTGAGGCTTGCGGTCCAGACGGTAGCGCCAGCTCCCACGCTCTCTTCCACGAAAGTGGCGTCCACGCTGTACCAGCTGGGCGCGGAAAAGTCCGGCGGTGTCGGTCCGTACTTGCGATAGGCCATACCGGGCTCGAACATGGTCATGCCGTGGTAGAAAAACTTGACGGTGGCGCTGCTGCAGGGCAACTCGAAGCTGATCAGCCCGTATGGGTAGTCCCAGAGCGGGTCTGGCGCGAGGGCGGCTTCGCCCGTTTCAGCGACACGTTCGGCCTGGCTACAAGCCCCGCCGACTTCCATAGTGACGTATTGGCCACCGAGCGGAATGGACACCACGCCCGGCTGCAGGCTGTCGGGAATCCCGTCGTAGTTGCCGTCACCACCGTTGGGGGCGCCGTCCTCCACACCGCCATCCACGCCGTCTTCAAAGATATCTACCGAGGCGCTCGCGCTGTTGTTACTCGCCTGGCTGTCTGCGCCAAGGCCGGCTATGGTCGCGTTGCCCAGCGCCACGCCGGTGGTACTCGCGGTACAGGTCGTGCTGTAGGTCACTGACGCACCGGCCGGCAATTCCAGTGTCTCGTTAATGTCGCCGCTACCCGAAGCGCTATTGCCGCTGGCGCCACCGCTCGCCGCGCTGGTCCAGGTACAGGCGCTGACACCCGCCGGGAAGCCTGCAACCAACTGCGCCGCATACTCTAATTCGGGACCGCTGTTGCTCGCCGTAACGGTGTAGGCAATACTGGTGCCGGCTTCCGCCGCCAGCGGGTCCGCGTCAAAGATGACACCCAAGTCTACCGCATTCTGGATACCCGTCCCCGACAGTGCAATGGATTCGGCATCAGCCACCGGGAACAGCAGCGGGAAGCTGAAGGTGTCCGGGTGGGCCGCCGGCGTCATGGGCTGGTACTGGATCGTCACCGAACAACTGCCGTTAGTGGCGATGACATTCCCGGAGCAGGTATCGGCGGTGATGGTATAAGGGGCATCAACGGCATCCGGAACCCCGACTGCTCCCACCTCGAGGGCACTGCCTGCGTTGCTGAACGTGAGTGTACGCGTCGGCGAGGGGGAGCCAATAACGACTGTGCCGAAGTCGAGGCTACTCGCGGACAGGCTGTAATCAGCGATATAAACGGTGACGTCCGAGGTACCCGTCGAGCTCACTGCGGCCCCGCTTTCGGTGGCCGTCAGGCTGACCTGGCTGGCAGCACTTTCTGGCGCAGAGCCGGGCACGCTCACCACCACAGGCACGATCACCCGCTCCAGGGAAGCCAGCGTGATGCTGTTGCCGTTGGGCAGGGCCGTGGTCCACGCGGGGTTGGCGGCAGCGGACAGGGAAAATGTGTGTGCTGTATTGTCGAGGTTTTGCACCAGGAAGTTCAGGGTGACGTCTTCACCGGGCTCGGCAAACTGCTCGGGCACCGGCAACACCTGCAGGTAACTCGGGTGGGTGACCTGCTCATAGGACTCGACGACCCAGGTCTGGCCCGCGGCCAGGCTAGCCTTGTCCCACTCCAGATAGTATCCCGCGTCCACGTAGCTCGCGTTGGCCTCATCCCCCAGCCGACCGGAATTCGCCTGCATATTGCCCGTGGAGAACAGGCCACCGAAGTAGTGGTTTGCCGGCGTTACCACCGCGCCAAAAAAGCTGATGGTGCCGGAATTGCTGAAACCGTTGTTGCTCAGGTTCAGCCTGCCGGACGTGGCATCCCACCAGCTACGCGCACTATCGACACCGCCAAAATAGGCGTCGCCGCCGTGCATGAGGCGCACGTCGGTAAACGTGGCCGCGGTGGTGTTGGTCAGTTCGAAGCGTTTCTTGTAGGACAGGCTGCCGTCCTCGTAGGACACAATCATCTTCAACTGTGCCTTTGACCCGAGGTTGAGCGTCGCGACAATGGTCTCCGCATCAGGCCGGGTCAGGCTCACTGCTGTAGCGCGCGTGCCGCGCGCGGTGTAACCCGTATAAAAGGCGTTACTGGTATCGGCGCCATTGAGCCAGACCAGTGAACGCCAGGAGTCCTCGGAGAAGTACTGGTACTTGATGCCGCTCGGGTGGCATACCCACAGCGCAACGCCACCGGTAGAGCCGACACCGATAATCAGCGGGTCGCCCTCGATGATTTCCCAGGTCTGTGCGTCCAGCAAGGTGCCGTAATTAGTCCCGAAAACCGGGGTATGGCCGTTGGCAGCACAGCCCAGCTCGGCTGCAGTGGCCCTGCCCGTCATGAAGCAAGCCGCAGTGAGGCTTAGCCATAGTGCAAACAGGAATTGGCCGGGCTTTGAAGACGTTACGTAATTTCTGTTGGGCACTCGACAATTCCTTGTAGTGATCACTCGAGGGAGCAGGTCCAGGCTTTATGCGTTGACGACCGCAAATGAAAAGGCAGCGGCTATCTTACAGACTTTCAAGAGAATTCAGACGCCCGCAACTGTGATCGGAGTCACATTTTTTTACCCGCTGGAATGAGGTAATGCGGTCAGCCCTTATTGGCCATTTTTGATACGCAGAAGAATGGCGCCTGAAGGGATAAAGAGAGAAAAGTGCTCTGACTCCTTTTACCCCTTTTACCGGTAATTGCTAAAGTTCGCCTCTTGCGCTGTAATCCACGTCATCGACGCTTATATCTACAGGACGGGTGAGGATATGGCAGGACGCTTCGTTTCAGGAGTCCTGGTAGGGGCCGCAGCAATGGCCGCCCTTCAGGTCGGCGTCAGTTTCGCGACGCAGGCATTCAGGCCGCCGCCCGGCTCCAACATGATGTTACGTGCACCGATTAGCGCGGCGCCGCAATTGGAGGTCATTATCTCGGACGTGGTCATACCGCCGAATGCCGAGGTGCCACGTCACCATCACCCGGGCGAGGAGTTTGTCTACGTGATCGAGGGCGGCGCCAACCACGTGGAGGCCGGCAAGGAGGACCGTTGGCTGGGGGCCGGTGACGCCTATGTAATCCCACCCGAGGCAGAGCACGCGCCGGTGGGCGGGCCGGAGGGTGCAAGGGCCGTGGTATTCAGGGTCCATGTGGCCGGAAAGCCGGAACGGATACTGGCCAATTAAAGGGGTCAGAGCCCTTTTAGGCCGCAAATGATGAGTCTTCAGGCGTTCATTCCGCCCACATCAAATCTATTCAAAAAGGGCTCTGACCCCTTTTACCCACTTATTTACTTATATCACGCGCGAGAACCGCTGCTCACGCGCCGGCTTGATGTACGCATCAAAGCACATCGCAATATTGCGCACCAGTAAACGCCCCAGCGGCAACACCCGAATATAACGGGAATCGACCTGTACAAGTCCGTCCTCGGCCAGTGGCGCCAGAGCGTCCAGACTTTCGCTGAAATACCGATCGAAACGAACTGAGTACTGCGCTTCGATCTCCGCGAGATCCACTTCACCCTGGCACATCAAGCGCTGGATAACCTCTCGCCGCAGTTTATCGTCTTCGCTCAGGCGATAGCCCTGCATGACCGGTAATTGGTCGGCCGCGAGATCACTCAAGTAATGCTTTTCGTGACGCTGATTCTGGCTATAGCAATCGTCCACCTTGCCAATCGAACTCACGCCCATGGCGATCATGTCGGTTTCCGCATGCGTCGAATAGCCCTGGAAATTACGCTGCAGGCTGCCATTTTGCATCGCTACCACCAACTCATCCTCCGGCAGGGCGAAATGGTCCATGCCCACGTAGACATAGCCGGCTTCCTGCAGGCGTTGGATGCTGAGCTCCAACAAGCCCAGCTTGGTTACGGCATCGGGTAACGTCTCGCTCACGATCAGCTTTTGCGCCTTCACCTTCTGGGGCATGTGGGCGTAACTGTAGACCGCCAAACGCTGCGGGCGCATACCGATAACGGTTTCCAGCGTCTGGCTGAAACTGTCCAGGGTCTGATGCGGCAAGCCGTAGATCAGGTCCATGCTCACCGATTGATAGCCGGCCCGCGCCGCCGCATCCAGCACCGCCTGCACCTGCTCGACGGACTGCAGGCGATTGACCGCTCGCTGTACCTCCTGGTTGAAATCCTGCACGCCCAGGCTCAGGCGGTTGAAGCCGTAATCGCGCAACAGTGCAATCGTATTATCGCCCACGGTCCGCGGATCGATCTCGATCGAGAATTCGCGCTCGGTGAAAGGGGCAAAATTGAAATGCCCTTCGGCGTGCTGCAACAAGCCGTTTAACTGCTCGTCATCCAGGAACGTGGGCGAACCACCGCCAAAATGTAACTGGCGTACCTCTCGCCCCGCTACCCGCTCAGCCTGCAAGCCCACTTCCCGGTACAGGTTCTCGAGGTAGGGCCGCGCACGCTCCCGCGTGTGGGTAATAATCTTGTTACACGCGCAGTAGAAGCACAGCGACTCGCAGTACGGGATGTGAAAGTACAGGGACAGGGGCTTGCCGCCTGCGTTGCTGCGCGCCAGCGCCGCCAGGTAATCATCCCTGGTAAACGCCGGAGAGAACTGCAGGGCTGTCGGGTAGGAGGTATAACGCGGGCCGAACGTATCATACTTGTTCAGCAACGCGGCATTGAACGGGACGGTGGACTGCATGCCTGGTCATCGTGGCCATGAATATGGTCCAAGCCTAACGCATTAGGCCAGAAGAAAATTGATCCTGGTCAGCGAAACCGCATTGCGTAGACCTGTTCACCCTCCTGTGTCGACAGATCAGCGCCCTTTTCCTGTTGAACGAATCCTCATTCCTGCGAAAATGCGCCCCGCCTCCCCAATGACAAACTGACCGATAAGGATCAAGCGATGACACCTGAACAACTGGTCGACGCACTGAAAACCAGGCAGTCCGTAGCATTCGAAGACACCATGGCGGTGATCGACGAACATTTTGACTACACCGCGAGCGCCTTTAAAAACGGGCAGCAGAATAACGATGCTGGCCAGAACGCGGGTTCCTGCAAGATTCTGGCCTTCGGCCAGTTGATGAACCTGAGCGAAGAGGAAACACTGCGCTGCTTCGGACGCTACTACCAGGATGTCCTGAACACACCAGATGGCAACGACCACGGCAATATCCGCAACTTAATCGAATTTGGCTGGAGCGGCGTCGCGTTCGCCTCGGCACCGCTCAAGCGTCGATAAAAACAAAGCAACAAAGGGGTCAGAGCCCTTTTCGGCCAAATCTGATAGATTCCAGGTCAAAATTGTCGTTCGCCTACATGGCTTGTGCGCCCGACCAATCCACACATAAAAACCAGGCAAAAAGGGCTCTGACCCCTTTTTCGCCTTTTTCGTTAAAAGAAACCAAGTGGGTTGATGTCGTGACTCACCAGCAAATTCTTGGTCTGCTGATAATGCTCCAACGCCACCTTGTGCGTCTCCCGCCCAATCCCTGACTTCTTGTACCCCCCAAACGCAGCATGCGCCGGATACGCGTGGTAACAGTTCATCCAAACCCGCCCCGCCTTGATCCCGCGCCCCATGCGAAACGCCAGGTTCACGTCCCGGGTCCACACGCCAGCGCCCAGCCCATACACAGTGGCGTTGGCAATCGCCAGGGCCTCAGCCTCATCCTTGAAAGTAGTCACCCCGAGGGTGGGGCCAAAGATCTCCTCCTGGAACACACGCATGTCGTTGGTGCCTTTCAACAGGGTCGGTTGCACGTAGTAACCGCCGGAGATGTCGCTACCTACGGTCGCCTTGCTCCCGCCCATGAGGAACTCGGCGCCGTCCTGCCGCGCCACCTCCATATAGCTCATGATCTTTTCGAACTGCTCCAGTGAAGCCTGGGCACCGACCATGGTGTCCGTATCCAGGGGGTTACCCTGCTTGATCTTCTTCGCCCGTTCCAGCACCCGTTCCATAAACTCGCCGTAGATGTTTTCCTGCACCAGTGCCCGGGAGGGGCAGGTGCACACCTCGCCCTGGTTGAAGAAGCCCAGCAGCATGCCCTCCACGCACTTGCTGATGAACTCGTCCTCCTGGCACATAACATCCGCGAAGTAGATGTTAGGCGACTTGCCGCCGAGTTCCACCGTGGAGGGGATCAGGTTTTTGGCCGCGTTGGCCAGGATGATGTGGCCCACTGCCGTGGAACCGGTGAAGGCGATCTTGGCGATGCGGTCGGAACTCGCCAGGGCCTGACCGATTTCCTCGCCATAGCCGTTGAGGATGTTCACGACGCCGGCGGGCAGCAGGTCGGCGATCATCTCCATCATTACCAGGATCGAGGTGGGTGTCTGTTCGGCGGGTTTGAGTATCACGCAGTTGCCCGCCGCCAGGGCGGGTGCCAGTTTCCAGCCCGCCATCAACAGGGGGAAGTTCCAGGGAATGATCTGGCCGACCACGCCCAGGGGTTCGTGGAAGTGGTAGCTCACAGTAGTGGCGTCGATGTCCGCGGCGCTGCCTTCCTGTGCCCGGAGACAGCCGGCGAAATAGCGGAAGTGGTCGACGAGCAGCGGGATGTCCGCGTTCAGGGTTTCGCGGATGCCCTTGCCGTTGTCCCAGGTTTCCACGTAGGCCAGGGTTTCCAGATTGGCTTCGATACGGTCTGCTACCTTGAGCAGCAGGTTGGAGCGCTCAGCAGCGGAGGTTTTGCCCCAGCTGTCCGCGGCGGCATGGGCTGCATCCAGGGCCTTGTTGAGATCTGCGGGAGTGGAGCGTGGCACCTCGCAGAACGCCTCCCCTGTGACGGGGGTAATATTCTGGAAATAGTTTCCTTCCAGGGGGGCTACCCACTCGCCGCCGATGAAATTCTCGTAGCGGCTTTTGAAGTTGAACAAGGCGTCTTCGCTACCTGGCATTGAATATTGCATGATTATTCTCCTTGGATTCAGGTACCCGAAAACTATAGGCCAAGGCTGGGAATTCTCCAGTGCCGCAATCCCGGTAGCCCATGTCAGCAATCTGCCGGAAGTGAAGATGGCACGGGCAGACCGACCCGCTGCGCGCATCCGCGCTATCCTGGATAGCCCGGCCTTAAGTCCCCGGCGATCGCAATGCGGATCAAAGGAGTCAGAACCCTTTTTCTCAAGCCTCCGGATACGCTCCTCTCCACACCGCACCGCGCAGGTGTTCCCGCACACAGCCGACAAAGCGCCAGGCCGTAGCCTATCCAGGCGGGGAACACCCCCGAGCGCGCCACAAGCACACGGCGGCTTTATCTGGCACTCGCTGCTATAGTTGAACCTCAGGCAGCCTGCCGTACGGCTACTGGTGCACTTCGCAACCGCTCCAGATATGCAACGATCACCGAAACAGGCCGGACATCGCCCCCTGAACCCGCGGCGTCCGCGCCTTAGCCGCATAACCAGACAAGGAGAGCGCCATGCCCAGGCATTCAATTGCAATCCTGTTATTGCCCCTGATCTTGCTCACCGCATGCGCCAGGGAGCAAAGCCCCGCTTCGACGCCATCGACCGCAGCGCCCTCCCCTGCAATCCCGGTCCCTGACGAACAGCTTCAGGCAGTCGCCTGGTTCGACGGCAGCATCGAGCAGGCCTTCGCAGCGGCCAAAACCCGGAATCGGCCCCTCTTCATCTACTGGGGCGCCGAATGGTGCCCCTATTGCAAGCAGCTACAGGCGACCATCTTCGTACGCGAGGAGTTCATCCGGATGTCGCGGCAGTTCATTGCCCTCGATATGAGTAATGGTGACTCCGAGACCATTCGCCAGAGTGACCGCTTCAAAATCATCGGCCTGCCGACCGTGATTGTCTTCGCTCCCGACGGCACCGAGTTGACCCGCATTCCCGGCGGCATGGACCTGGAGCAGTACGCCGCGGTGCTGGAGCTGACCCTGAACACGCTGCGCCCGGTGTCGGCACTGCTCGCGGCAGCCCAGGCAGGCGCTACGCTAGAGGATGACGACTGGCGCCTGCTCGGCCACTATTCCTGGGACCTCGACCGCGGCAGCGTGCTCGGCGAGCAAAAGCCCTCGCTGGTCCTGGCCCAGCTGGCGGCGGATTGCCCGCCGCGGCTCGCACTCGCCTGCAGCCGGCTGGATCTGTCGGCAATTTACGCCTGGCTGGAGGCTGAGGAAGAAGATCGGGACGCGGCCACCGGCACGGCACGCCTGCGCGACTTCACCGCAATTCTTGCGGATCCCGGCCTGCGACGCGCCAACATCGTCAGCCTGGCGGAACTCGGGCCTGACGTATTGACAGAACTGGCTACTGGCGAAGAGCAGGCAGAACTGCAGGCAACGCTGCTGGAGCAACTTGCTGCCGCGGTGGACGATGAGAGCCTGAACATATTGCGCCGGGCGTCGGTCCTGTCGGGCTGGAGCCGGGTGGCCACCGCACTGCAGGCCGAAGACGACACCCAGCCCGGGGAGCAGGTGGCCTGGGCGAAGGCGGCCGCGGACCAGATGATGGCCGCGCTGTCGCCCTACGAGGTACACGCCGGTGTCTACAGCCTGTGGGGAGTCTACTACCGGGCAGGTCTGGAGCCCGAAGCCCGCGCCACCCTGGCACGGGGTATCGCCGAGTCGAAGGCGCCGTATTACTTCATGAACGGCATGGCCTATATCGATCTCAAAGCCAACAATACCGCGGCCGCCCTGGCCTGGTACCGCAAGGCCTGGGAGGCCACGTCCGAGCCTGCACATCGCGCCAGTTGGGGCCGCGGCTACATCCTGAAACTGCTGGAGCTCGCGCCCGATGAGGACGCCGAAATCGAGCGCGCCTCGGCGCAATGGCTGGAAGAACTGCTGGCCCAACCCTACGCCCTGGAGATCTACTCGCGCAGCCTGGGCCGTGTCAGCGAGAAAATGCTCGCGTGGTCAGAGGGCGAGCCCGGCCGTGGTGAGGTTATCGCCGCACTGCGCGCGGACATGGAAAGGCACTGTGCCGCCGCGACCACGGATGCTGACACTCTGGCAAGGTGCCGGGAATTCCTGAGTCCTGCCGAAATCGCCAGTGCGGATTAAAGGGGTCAGAGCCCTTTTCAGTCACATCTGATGTCAGGTATGCCATATGGCAGCCCCTCTTGTAGGACAGGATAGGCGTAAAACTGGCTCTGATCCCCTGCGTCGCGCACCGGCCAGTGCCCCATCAAAACTGTTCAAAAAGGGCTCTGACTCCTTTTACGGTAGTCAGGATCGGTCCAGCATAGCGGCAAGGGCTCACCGGACAGGAACTTAAGATCGTTCTTGGTCACAGGCTCGGGTTCCTGCTCCTCCTCCCCCACCTGGTCTCGGGCAAGCACCTCATCACGAAACACATTGAACAGGTCTTCCAGATCTACCACCGCCAAGATATGGCCGGTGGAACGTTGTCTCAGCAACATACCCGCCTCCCGCTTCGCTGATTACCATGCTTCAAAGGAGTATAGTCGACACCGTCTCGGCCAGGCCTGTGATTACCTGCGGCCGGACAACAAATTTTGCCGGCTTTGATCCATCGTCCGGTCTCTCGATCATAAAGGGGCCAGAGTTCCTTCAAGAGCAAATTTGATCAATTCCGGGACGTTCATTAAAGTCCTTAACAACAGGACATCGCAGGGGAGCGAGCGTGGTCGACCCGGGAATTACCGTCTGGCAGGTCAAGCCCATGGACATGCTCACCATCAGCATTCTCGTCCTGTTCGTCGGCATGTTCCTGAATAGCCGCCTGCAGATACTGAAACGCAACTACATCCCGCCTGCAGTAAGCGGCGGGCTGCTCTTCAGCGTGATCACCACTGCGTTTTACCTGCTAGCGGACATTCAGTTTGAATTCGATATGCGCTTCAGGGATCTGCTTCTGCTGGTTTTCTTCAGTACCGTCGGCCTCTCGTCCCGATTGTCCCAGTTGGCCCGTGGCGGCAAGGCCCTGGTGATCCTTGTGTTTGTTGCAGCGGTATTTCTGCTGATGCAGAACATCATCGGGGTCGGCTTCGCTTACCTGGCGGGCGCTCCACTCGGCTACGGCCTTATGGCGGGCAGTGTTTCGCTGGCCGGCGGGCACGGCACTGCCGCCGCATGGGCGGTCGAGGCACAGGCCGCGGGACTCAGCCACGCCGGTGAAGTGGGCATGCTGTTCGCCACCTTCGGCCTCATCAGCGGGGGCCTGCTGGGCGGGCCGATCGCGCGCTTCCTGATATCACGCAATCAGCTGAGCACACCGGGGCACGACACCACTGCGGCGACCGAGGTCCATGTTACGCAGGCGAAAGTACCTGCAATTTTTGCTGACTACCCGCTGTACCCTGTCCTGCGCGGCCTGCTGGTACTTGCTGTTTGCGTAAGCCTTGGAGACGTAATCAATCGATACCTTGCCGAGACTGGGCTGCGTCTGCCGGGATTCCTGGCATCCATGTTTGTGGGTATCCTGCTGACCAACCTCCTCGACCTCGCAGGGCGCCCGGCAGACCTACAAACGCTGAATGCCTTCGGCGGCGTCAGCCTGCATATCTTCCTGGTCATGAGTATGATGACAATGCAGTTGTGGCATATGTCTTCCATGCTGCTAGCCGTGTTTTTACTGCTCGCGCTGCAGATCGTCGCCATGACGCTCTTCGCCAGCTTCGTGGTGTTCAGGCTCATGGGGTCGGACTACGACGCCGCGGTGCTGGCCGCCGGGTTTACCGGACTCGGACTGGGTGCCACCCCGGTCGCCCTTGCCAACGTGGAAGCTGTAACCGAGCACTTTGGTCCTTCGCCAAAGGCCCTTATCGTTATTCCCCTGGTCGGGGCATTTTTTATAGACCTGCTGAACGCTGGTGTCATCAATCTGTTCATCACATTTTTGAATTGACCAGAAAACACGCGGGGCCCACTCCCTCGACCGAGAAAATCATGGCTCCACCGGGCGCGAAGGTGCTTTTTTCAGGCGATGTCCGCGGTCTTTTGATCGGCAAGGGCTTAAAGGGGTCAGAGCCCTTTTCGGCTGCATCTGATGACCATATGGGCAGTATTGCTGTTCTCATTCCCAGAGAAACTATTAGCATAGCTGGCAACGCCTTTGCGCCAGTGTCGCCATGCCCCGCAAACCACGCATGTTCATTCCCGGCCTGCCTGTACATGTTGTACAGAGAGGCAACAATCGCCAGGCAATATTTTTCGAGCAGGAAGACTACCTCGTCTACTTGTCATTTATCGCTGAGGCGATTGACCGATATGGCTGCTACATACACGCCTACGTACTTATGACAAATCATGTACATCTGCTCATGACACCTCTCAACCACGACGCTGTCAGCCGGAGCCTGCAATATACCGGCCGCCACTATGTACCTTACGTCAATAACAAGTTGGGGCGAACCGGGACACTATGGGAGGGGCGCTTCAAGGCCAGCATTATCGATAGCGACGAATACCTGCTTGCGTGCTATCGCTATATTGAGATGAATCCGGTAAGAGCGGGCATGGTGACCCACCCGGGGAGCTATCAGTGGAGCAGCCATGCCTGCAATGCATTCGCCAGGGAAGACAGCCTGGTCACTCCACATGCAAACTACC
Organism: Haliea sp. E17; assembly: GCF_048323675.1. NCBI lineage: Bacteria > Pseudomonadati > Pseudomonadota > Gammaproteobacteria > Cellvibrionales > Halieaceae > Haliea > Haliea sp. E17. Next base: position 104,570 of record NZ_JBLWFK010000002.1, on the reverse strand, counting down.
TGTCACTGGGTGCTACGGCGAAAAAACGCGCACAAAATTACCGGCGGCTTTTCGAAGCGCAAGACGACGAGGGCGAACTGGAGGAAATTCGCCTGCATACCCAGTCTGGTACCCCACTGGGGAACCAGCGCTTTCGGTACCAGATCGAGACCAGCTTGGGTGTTCGAGCGGGACAGGTCTCGCGCGGGCGGCCTGAAAAAGGCATCTAGGCACACCGTTTCGCTACTCATCAAATCCGTTCAAAAAGGGCTCTGACCCCTTTTTCGCCCTCCCCGGGAATACCGCAGGATATGCCCCTTGAACTCCTGCTCCAGGTAAGGTGTTGCCTGTGGTTTGAGCAGTTCACAATGAAATCCGAATTCTTTCATTCGGGCATTCAGCCTGCTCTTCCGCCCTCGCCCGGGGTCGACAACGATAACCTCACAGTCGGCTTCTGCGTGCTTCTGGATAAAACCGGCGAGCAGTTCAACATGCTCGTCCTCATACAGCAGGTCGCTGCCGATTATGAGATCGAATAAGCCGAGTGTATCGCCGCTGCCAGACCAGTTTGCCAATTCAAATGCAATCGGGCTGTCACCGTTCAGCGACGTGTTACGCTGCAGGAATTTCTCGGCCTCCGGATGGTAATCTGTGGCGGTAACGTCTACCTCGCGCTTGTTCAGCAGCAAACTTGACAGCGCCATGCCACAGCCCACCTCCAGAACGCGGCGCGCACCTATGTCGTGGTCCGCGATGAAATGGGCGAGCACCAGGCTCGAAGGCCAGATGACGCCAAACAAGGGCCAGGATGCGGAGGATATGCCCAGGCTCTCGGCCACGCCGTCGGGATCCAGGAACTCCTGGGTATTCCTCAAGGTGCAGAGGTGGATATCGGTTCGACCGAACTCGATTGTCTGGTAGCGGAATCTGAGTTTTGTCATTGGCCTGCCTCGTGCGTGAGCGCTCGGCCAGCTATCGGGGAGAAGTGACAAAACGAATTGATGTTCGGTGACCAGCTTACACGATTCCCGACAGGCCTGCCCGAATAATGGGGTCAGAGCCCTTTTTGCAGGAAGCCGCTGACGCCACTATTCGGCGATCAGCGGTGGAGCAGTCCTTCAAATGAACGTACCATCCGTCCTGTCAATTTCCCCCAACGCCAATAAGGATTGCTGAATGCCCACACCCGCGTTCATCACCACGATGCATGCTGCACTGCGGAATCGGCGGCTTTTCACGCGTGCCGCTAGCGTATTTGCCACGCTTTTCATATTACCCGGCGAGGCATTCGCCCAGGCAGCGGGTACGCTCAGTTACGCACCCAGCGCAGCGCCATCCGCCGCAGCGGTACCCCTTCCGGGCGTGGTGTTAATACCACTGGGTTTTGCGCTCATGGTGCTTGGCTTGCGGGTTATCCACAAGCGTGGCACGCGCCAGTTACTGGGCGCTCTGCTGATGCTGGGCGCTACCAGCGCAATGATTCCCGGCGTGATGTATGTGCAGCAGGCGATCGCCGCCGGGCTGCTGATCGAGCTGAATAATCCTGGCGGCGCTACATTAGATCTTCCGTCGGGCCCTGCGGAGTACAGGAACACCTCTGGCATAGCGTTGACGATCACTTCAGTCGCAGCGCTGCCGGAGTGCAGTTCCAACGGACCGGCCGATGAATGCCGCGCCGGAATGGAACTGGCGGACCAGGCGAGTTGCAGCACGGATTTCAGCTGTGCATCCCTGGTAACCGCCGCAAACGATGACGCGATTGCGCTGACCAACGGCGGAAATGCCGCCATCGATGTGCTTGCCAACGACAGCGGCGAGCCGCCCCTGCAGGCTATCAGCTTTGGCGACTCCCTGGCGAATGTGGGTGTGTTTCCGGCGGATGGCGTCACCCTTGGCGCCTTTCCCGCTCCCGGCGGCGGCACGCTGGATGTCAGTTTGAATGCCAGCGGCAACCTGTCCGTCACCGCCAACGGGACCACCGGCGCGGGGAGTGTAACGCTGTTCTATTCGATGAGCAGCACGGTGATTGCTGGCGATGATACGGCCCAGGTGCTAGTCACATTCGGCGATTTACCCACCGCTGTGGCAGATACGCTTGCCACACTGGGAGCGGGCAACGAATTCTCGACTGACGTCGGGGTAACACTGAACATCGGCGCCGGTACCGGGCTGCTCAATAACGACACACTGGGCAGCCCTGCCGCGGTTTTGACCCAATGGGGCGGTGGTGATGCATCTGCTGGAGTGGATCGAAACCCGGGTACTTCCCGCCCCCTGGCTGGTGGCACCATGACCGTTTACGCGGATGGCGCCATGGACCTGGTGAATCCCACTGTCCCGGGCGTATTTACCTTCAACTACATCATCGGGAACAGTGTGGGAAGCAGCCAGGGTTCTGTCGAAATTTATGTCAACGATCCCCCTGTTGCGGAGGATGACGCGTTGACTGCCGTCGTTTCGGTTGTCACCAACTATGCCGCGGCTACCTTGTTCAACAACAATGGCGCAGGCGCGGATTATCTCGGCGCGCCAACAGCCACGATCACCTCCTTTGGCGGCGGCAGCCTGGGCGGCGCGGTTACCGATAACGCTGCCGGCGCTACCGTTGGCATTCCTGGGTTCGGTGGTGCCTTGACGGTAAATGCAGACGGCAGCCTGAGCATTGACTCACCCGCCCTCAATGGCAGTTTCACCTTCCAGTACCTGATCGACAATGGGGTGGGGACTGATAGCGCCACTGTGACAGTCAGTATCTAAGTGATGAATCCAGGGGGCACAGCCCTTTTCCTCCGGCTGGCCTTATTATCCTCCCCGGAATAAAATCACGTAGACGCATGCAAGCATGACGGGCTGAGAATCCAACCCTGCAACGTGCAGTGGGGCAATCAGCGTTTGCAGGAGCAACCCCAGATTCAACCGCGCAGGAATCTGGAGACTTGAACAAAGGAGTGTTGGTCATGACCTTCCATCGATTTTTGCCCGGTATCCTGGGGCTCTGCGTACCTGCCATCTCTTTTGCCCAGTCGACCGGGACCCTTGGCTATGGACCCGCCCCGACCTCTACGGCACCGATGCCGGTGCCAATTCTTTCGCTGCTGCTGCCCCTGAGTATCGCGCTCGTGCTGGTGGGCTTTCGTGCGCTGCGCAAGACCCCGTATCGCCGACAACTGCTCGGAGCCCTCACACTCTCTACCGGTGTGGGTATGGGGATTTTCAGCAGCCTCCACATTCAGGATGCCATCGCTGCAGTCATGATCGAGCTGAACCAGCCCGCAGGTGGCACTGTCGATATTCCGGTAGCGGACGCCGTCTATACCAACACCTCGGGCGTGACACTGGAAATAGGCACCGTCGTACCACCCCCGTTCTGTGCGACCCGTGCGCCTGCCGACGAGTGTATAGCAGGCCTGCTCCTTGAAGACGGAGCCAGCTGCGCCACCGTTTACACCTGTACCCAAACCCTCAGCCTGATTTTTTCAAGCGGTACCCACAGTTTCGACACTGACACGGGCTTGCTCACACTGGCGGGCCAGTCACCGGGGATGCCCACGGGCTGGGATCCCACGCTGCGGGAGTTGAACGTCGTCGACCTTACCATCGCGCCCGGCGTCATCCTTTCCGTTACTGGCAGCAATCCCCTGCTCATTCGCAGTAGCGGCAATATCGAGCTTGCGGGTACGCTGGATTTCAGCGGCGCCAATGGCAGCGCTGGCGCCGGCGGGTCACTGGATAACCCCGCGGGTAATGGCGCAGTGGGTGGCCCCGGAGGTGCAGTGGACATCGACGCACTTGGCGATGTTGTGTTGAGCGGTGTGATCAATGTGTCAGGCGGCAACGGAGGCGCTGGCGGCGACGTAGCGGGCAACGGGGATGCGGGTACGCTTAGCGCAGGCCATGGTGGCGCGGGTGGTCCGGCGGGTACTGTATCCCTGAACGCAGCCGGCTCTCTGGTTACTTCGGGTGTTATCCAGCGCGATGGTGGTGACGGCGGCCCTGGAGGTCAAATCACTGTGTCTGGAGATCTCAACAACGCAACACTCATCAATTCCGGCGATGGTGGCACCGGTGGGCCAGGCGTAAATGGCGGCAACGGCGGTTCGGGTGGCAACGTGTCTATCGCCGGAAGTATCGATGCAGCCAGCGTTATCGCCGGCAATGGTGGCGACGGCGGCGCCGGCAGCGAAAACGGTGGCAATGGAGGAGACGGCGGCGATGTCACTGCCACGGCCGCCACTGGCAGCCCCGCAGGCGGCAATGGCGGTAACGGTGGGAACGGCGCTATTGTCGGTGGCGACGGAGGCAACGGTGGCAACCTGTACCTGGGGTCAGGCCTCGGCAATGGCGGTAACGGGGGCAACGGGGGCAATGGTGGGGCAATTAACGGGACAAATGGGTCACCGGGTGCAAATTTATAAAGGGGTCAGAGCCCTTTTTGGCCATTTTTGACGATTGCGCAATCGTTTTAATGGGGAAATAAATGGGTCAGGGCCGTTTTACGAGGATGGTTTAAATCCTTCCGCTGATGTAGCTTCCATGGAACGTTATTTTCCCAGGACATTCACCAGGCGCGGCTTCATCAGCGGGAGAGACCGGATATGCAAAATGTACTACAACCGACCGGCGACCAGGTCAGGGCTTTCAGGGACCGCCAGACCGGTGAACCCATCGCCATGCTGAACCTCCTCAAGTTCAAGGACAAGGCGGCCTACGAGGACGGCAGGGCAACAGACCTGTCCGGGCGCGAAGCCTACAGGCTTTACGGAGAGGCATTCGAGAAAATCATGGCTCCACAGGGCGCGAAGGTCCTCTTCTCAGGCGACGTCCGCGGCCTGTTGATCGGCACGGGAGACGACCTCTGGGATGCGGTGGCGATTATCCAGTACCCCTCAACCCAGGTCATGCTGGACATGTTGCGGAACGAGGAATACCAGCGGGCACAGCAACATCGCGCCGCCGGCCTCGCGGGGCAATTGCTCATCGAGTGCGGAGCAGACTTCAAATTCTAACCTGCAAACCGAAGGGCTCAGGGCTGCCACTCCCGGGGCATGAAATACGCCTCCGACAAGGAACCCGGGGCCCCCGGCTCACCGATCAGGCGGGCGAAGATATGACCTTCATAGCTTGCAGCCGACCAGTGCCGCGCGGCCGCGGCGTCGCCCACCGGGAATAGCTGGGGCACACGGCCGTCGAGTGCCGATTCCAGGTCGCTCACCGGAGAACGGCCGGTCGCCAGTACCACGGTATCCACTGCGTCCATCGATGACGCCTCCCCGGTGTATGCATCGAACAGGTCCAGCCGGTGCTGTCCGATGGCCTTGATGTACGTCCTGGGGCGAATAGCCACACCGGCCTCGTACAGGCGCTGCATGATAAACCGGGTCTCCTCCGCGACCTGCACCCGGGAGGACACCGGCGCGAAGGCCGGCGTCAGCAAGGTGACCTCACAGCCGCGCCTGCCGAGGACTTCCGCCACGCCGACTCCGGCATTGGTCCCCTCGGCATCGAGCACCACGACCCGCCCGACAGGTTCCACCGCGCCGAGGAGTATGTCCTCGGGGAGGCACACGAAGGGTTGCTCGCAGCCCGGAATCGGGTTGTCCCGGAAGTTGCTCTGGCCCTGCCGGTTGTGCAGGGCGCCAGTGGCGAGCACCACGGCGTCCGGACTCTCCGCGAGGATATCCGTCGCGGTCGCCTGTACCCCGGTGCGTACGTCCACCGCCAGGCGCTGCAGTTCGCTTTCCCACCACTCGATACTTTTGGCGAAGAACTCGCGGCCAGGCAGCGAGGCCCACAACGCCAGCGCGCCGCCCAGGGTTTCCCGGGCCTCCCACAGCTGGACGTGGTGGCCGCGCAACGCTGCCACGCGGGCTGCTTCCAGCCCCCCTGGGCCGGCGCCGACGACAATGACCTTGCAGGCCTTCGGCGCCGCAGGGTAGCTGTTCGGATTCAGGGCGGATTCGCGCCAGGCCGCCGGGTTGACCGGGCAGGACTGGGTGCCCTCGTGCATGCCACCGATACACCAGTTGCAGGCGATACAGGTACGACTGCGCTCCTCCCTGCCTTCGCGCGCGTTGCGCACCAGGTCCGGCTCGGCAATCAGGGCGCGCGCGGCCCCGACCATGTCACAGAGCCCGGACTCCAGTGCCGCCTCGGCCTCACCTATCGTGGTCAGGCGGCCGAGCACGCTGAGCACAGGGACATCGCCCGCGGCGTCGCGCACCGCCTCGACATAGGGTTTGTAGGGGTGCTTTTCCAGCAGTACCGGAGGCATCCCCATCCACAGCTGGTCCGGTTCCACGGCGACATCAAGGTCGACATAGTCGATCAGTCCCGAGGCCGCGATATGCGCCAGGTAGGCGCGGGCCTCCTCGGTACCGTAACCGCCCTGCAGCAGTTCGTCGCAGTTGAGGCGTATGCCTACCGCCATGTTCCCGCCCGCGGCTTCGCGCACCGCCTCCAGGGTTTCCATCACGAAACGGAGGCGGCCGTCGAAGGAGCCGCCGTAGGCGTCCTCGCGGCGGTTGAAATAGGGTGAGAGGAACTGCTCCATCACCGTGCCGTGGGAAGCGTGCATCATCACGCCATCGAAGCCCGCACGGCGCAGGTTGGCGGTGGACTCGGCGAAGCTCCGGATCACCCGGTCGATATCCGCCGTGCTCATCGCCCGGGTGGAGGCCCGGAATCCGGAAAAATCGTACTGGGAGACCGAGGGGGACAGCGCCGGGACACGCGGGCTCATGGGCTGCCACCAGCCCGGCTGTCCCCAGTGGTACCAGGGTTGGCCGAAAATTTTGCCGCCGGCATCGTGCACCGCGTCAGCCAGGGCGGCAAAACCCGGGATATTGTCCCCGGGTTGCGGGCAGGCGACCGGCGCCGCCGTGCGGTGGTAGCCGGCCATGCTGGCCACGACCAGGCCGCAGCCGCCCTCGACCCGAGCCCGGACATAGTCCACATAGGCGGGCGTGGGGCTGCCACCCACGCTGTAGGGGACCAGGTGCGGGGAGGCGTAAAAGCGGTTGTCGAGTGCCACCGGTCCCAACCGGATGGGGCTGAACACTTTCGGATACGTGGGGTGCGTCATGCGGTTGCCTCCGGCCAGCGGGTGTGGAAGACGCGCTCCCCGGCGGCCTCGGCCTCGAAACGGCCCAGCCCGTAGTCGCCCTTGATGGTGGTGCGGTGCATGATCCTCTCAAACTCCGGCGAGCAGCCCGGGGCCTCGTGCAGCATGCGCCAGTTGTCCCAGATGAGCATGTCGGTCTCCTTCCATTCGTGGTGGTAGGGACGCATGGCTTGCACCACCGCAGACCAGGCCTCCTCAAACAGCGCATCCCCCTCCTCGGTCTCCATACCTTCGAACCCCAGTGCGCCGTAGGGCGACATGTGCAGCACCTTCTCACCGTCGGGCCGGGTCCACACCGCGGGATGGATGGAGCGCGGCATGGATTTCGCGACTTCCATCAACTCCGGCCCCTTGGGCTTGAGCACGCGAAAGTTCTTCGGCAGGCCGAAGCGCTGGTGTTTGAAATACAGGTTGAGCGAGTAGATGACATTGAGCGGCTCGATCCGCTCGCGGATCGAAGCCGGTAGCGCGTGGTAAATCTGGATGCCGTCGGCGAAGCCGGTCAGTCCGCCTTCGGGCGGCACGATCACCGAGCGCAAGACCCCGGCTCGGTTGAGCTCATTGTTGTAGGAATGATCGAAGTGCCAGGGCTGCCAGCTCATCAGGGTGCGCCCGTCGATTTCGACTATCCCGCCGACATCGGTATTGCTGATGGCAATGACACCCGGCATGGAGTCCTGGTCCACCCGGGACACGGTTTTCACCGGGTGCTCCTTGAGCGGGCCGAACACGTTGCTGAGGGCAATCTGGAATTCGCTGCTGGGCTCGACGTCTTCGAAAACGATCATGCCCTGCTGTTCAAATATCGCATTGAGTTGCCGGCGCGTCTCCGCATCGTTCAGCATTTCCAGTGTGACGCCCGGAATTCTCGCGCCGAACGGAAGATCATCCTGCAACGGGCGCGGTGTTATTGATTGCATACGCCTTCTCCCCTGCCCTTGTGGGCTGTATTTATAGTGAGGGATAAGATTCCTGCGCACCTGTGAGTAACGGTGGCGAAACAGGGGGTCCAGTTTAGGTAGTTCCTGCTATAATAGGAAGCATAATTTCATATATTGCCTTCGGCGGCGGTCCGCCACCCGACCCCCGCACCCAGGCCCCGGAGAACAGCTGCCATGACCATCGAGCAACGTAAGCAAAATGCCGTAAAAATGCTGCACGCATCCGCGCGCGGCGATGCCGACGCCGTGCGCGAACTGATCAATGACGATTTCCAGTTCCGTTTCATGCAGCAAGCCGACTCCTGGTCCGCAGACGGGGAGGAGATGTCCGCGGCCCTCGACAAGGAGAATTACCTCGCCTACGGCGTGCCGGTAGCCAAACAAATCACCCGCGACGGAATGCACTTTACCGAGGAATTGATACTCGCCGACGGCGACTACATCGTGGTGTTTGGTCATTCCAATGCGGTTTCCCTCAAGGGCCAGCCCTACAACAACAACTATTGCTGGCGTATGCGGTTCAGCGGCGACCGGATCAGCGAACTCTACGAGTACTGCGACACCCACCTCGCCCACGAGGTGCTGTTCGGCTAAGCAAAGGGGTCAGAGCCCTTTTCGCTCTGGCATTCGCTACCCGCCTGCAGGCGTTACCTCCCGTCACCTCGCCAGCTTCACTGGCGCGGAGCGGTCTCTCGCCCGATTCAAAGCACACGTGGGACACAGACGATATCCCGGTTGAAAAATAGCCTGGAGGCAGGCAGGTGAATTGACCAGGAAAACGCTATGGAGAGGTTCGTTGATCGACCGACACCGAAAGCCGTACACAGCCACCTGCCTGTTCAATTATTGAACAATCCCTCGACACTCCCACATTAAGTCCGTATAGTGCCCGCCCCCGCTGAGCGTCCCCGCAACAGCGATACCCAATCGCCAATATCCCTGGTTGCAAACCCGCAGGAATAGACTCTTGATCACCACCGCGAACATCACCATGCAGTTCGGCGCCCAGCCGCTGTTTGAAAACATCTCCGCCAAGTTTGGCAACGGCAACCGCTACGGGCTGATCGGGGCCAATGGCTGTGGCAAGTCGACCTTCATGAAAATCCTCAGCGGCGCACTGGCCCCCACCGCGGGCAATGTATCCATCGCGCCGGGCTGCACCCTGGGCATCCTCAGCCAGGACCAGTTCGCGTTCGAGGAATTCAGCGTGATCGATACCGTGATCATGGGCGACGCGGAACTGTGGAAGGTCAAGCAGGAACGCGAGCGCATCTATGCCCTGCCAGAAATGAGCGAGGAAGACGGCATGCGGGTGGCGGAGCTCGAGGTCCTGTTCGCGGAAATGGACGGCTACAGCGCGGAGAGCCGCGCCGGCGAGATCCTGCTGGAAGCGGGCATCGAGGAATCCTTCCACTTCGGCCTGATGAAGCAGGTCGCCCCCGGCTGGAAGCTGCGGGTGCTGCTGGCCCAGGCGCTCTTCGGGGACCCGGACATCCTGCTGCTGGACGAGCCCACCAACAACCTGGATATCCACACCATCCACTGGCTGGCGGAAATGCTGAACCAGCGCAAAAGCACCATGATCATCATTTCCCACGATCGCCACTTCCTCAACTCGGTATGCACCCACATGGCGGATATCGACTACGGCGAGTTGCGCATCTTCCCTGGCAACTATGAGGCCTTTGTCGCGGCGTCCACCCTGATCCAGGAACAGCTGCACGCGGGCAACGCCAAGAAGGCCGCGGAACTCGAGGAACTGCAGAGCTTCGTCAACCGCTTCTCCGCCAATGCCTCCAAGGCCAAGCAGGCCAGCTCACGGGCGAAGAAAATGGAGAAAATCAAACTGGATGAGATCAAGCCGTCCAGCCGGGTTTCCCCCTACATTACGTTCAACCAGTGTAAAAAGCTGCACCGCCAGGCGCTGACCCTGGAAGGTCTCGCCCACGGCTTCGACGGGGTACAACTGTTCAAGGGCGGAGAAATGCTGGTGGAAGCCGGCACCCGCCTGGCGGTGATCGGTGAAAACGGCGCCGGCAAGACCACCTTCCTGCGCTGCCTCGTCGATGAGCTCCAGGCGGACGGCGGTGTGATCAAGTGGTCGGAGAACGCTGCCATCGGTTACTGCCCCCAGGACAGCAGCGCGGACTTCAGCGGCGACCTCACCATCTTCGAGTGGATGAGCCAGTGGCGCACCCCGAAGCACGACGACCTTGCTGTGCGCGGCATGCTCGGCCGCCTGCTGTTCACCGCGGACGATGCCAACAAGAAGGCCAGCGTCTGTTCCGGCGGGGAAAAGAACCGCCTGTTGTTTGGCAAGCTGATGATGATGGACACCAATGTCCTGATCATGGACGAGCCCACCAACCACATGGATATGGAATCCATCGAGGCCCTGAACAAGGCGCTGGCCAACTACGACGGCACACTGATTTTCGTCAGCCACGACCGCCAGTTCGTCTCCTCACTGGCCACCCGGGTGGTGGAGATCAAGGACCAGGCCCTGGTGGATTTCCAGGGCACCTACGACGAGTACCTCGAACACAAGGCCAGGGCTGAATCGAAGGCCGCGTAAGAAAAAAAGGGGTCAGAGCCCTTTTTGGCCATTTCAGATTACCGACTAAAGGGGGCAGGACTCTTTTCAGTGCCTGGCCCCCGATCGTACTGCTCAATCAAATCCAATCAAAAAGGGCTCGGACCCCTTTTCCCCCCTATTCCGTTTCCATCGCCACTGGCCTACGATGAACCCCGCTCGTCGCGCTCATATTCAACCGGGGCTCATTACCAGACAAGACACGACGGGCGCTCTCCGGGGACAGGGAAAGAACTCAATGAAAAAGCTGAAAACGGCCGTCTTGTACCGCCCTTTCATCTGCATCCTGCTGGGAATGATTTCCAGCCAGGCTGCGGCCATGCAGATCTTCGTCAGGACCATGACCGGCAAAAACATCGTGCTGGAGGTGGAACCAAACGACACCATCGACAACGTCAAACAGAAAATCCAGGACAAGGAGGGTATTCCCCCGGCCCAACAGCGGCTGATCTTTGCGGGCAAACAACTCGAGGAAGGCAGATCCCTGCAGGACTACAATGTCCAGAAGGAATCGACCCTGCACCTGGTGCTGCGCCTCGTCAGGTCACTGAGTGCCCCGCTGCCGGGTGGCGGCACGGGGACAGTCCGCTTCGACACCTCGGACCCCGATTGCGGTTTAAATGGCGTACCCGTGTTCCTGACACCGGATTCAGCGCCCGAGGGTTATTCACTCCCCCATGGCGTAGCCTCATTTACCGTCGATAACTGCGCCGAGGGCGCTGAAATCCAGGTCACGCTGGACTACGGGATTACACTGGCGCCGGGAAGCACCGTCTGGAAATCCGACCCGTGGCGGCGAATAGCAGGGGCAAGGGTCTCGGGCAGCACCATCACCTACAGCGTGACGGACGGTGGCCCCAATGACGCAGACGGCATGGTCAACGGCACCATCGTCGACCCGGTGGGAGCCGCGGCGCCCCTGGGAGCGAGGGCTGTACCCACCCTGCCACTGTGGGCACTGGGCTGGCTGGTCGCGATATCGGCAATCTGCGGCGCCGTGCGCGCCCGTCGGCGATAAAGGGGCCAGGACCCTTTTCGCCCGTGTTGGAGGCGTCATAATGCCCACCAAAATCGTCAACGGCACAGAGTTGTACTACGAGGAACGCGGCTCCGGTCCGGAAACCATCGTATTCTCCCACGGCTTGTTGATGAGCGGGCGGATGTTCGACGCCCAGGTCGAGGCTCTCAGCCAACGCTACCGCTGTATCTGTTACGATCACCGCGGCCAGGCGCGCAGCGCGGTCGCAAAATCCGGCTACGATATGGACACACTGACCGACGACGCCGTCGCGCTGATCAAGGCGCTGGACGCCGCGCCCTGTCACTTTGTCGGCCTGTCCATGGGCGGCTTCGTCGGTATGCGTCTGGCCTTTCGCCATCCGCAGTTACTGCGCTCCCTGGTGTTGATGGAAACCTCCGCGGACCCGGAGGTGAACGTAAAACCCTACCGGAGGCTGGCGTTCATCGGCCGCTGGTTCGGTTTCCGCGCGGTAGTCACCCCGCTCATGGGAATCCTCTTCGGCCATAGTTTTCTCAATGATCCGGAGCAGGAGGAAACCCGCCAATTCTGGAAGAAGCACCTGCTCAATCTCAATCGCAGGGGCACGGCCAGGGCCGCGCACGGCGTCATCGACCGCGACGGCGTCTACTCGCAGTTGGGCAGTATTACCCTGCGGACACTGGTCATGGTGGGCGATGAGGACGTAGCCACGGTGCCGGCGAAGGCAGAGCGGATTCATGCCGCCATCGCGGGATCGACACTTGCTGTCATCCCTGGCGCCGGACATTCGGCATCCATCGAGCAACCTGCACTGGTCACCGCCGCCCTGGAGAATTTTTTCCCTTGAAGGGATCAGCTTAGATTCATGCTGCCTTACGCTGTTGCACCTGCAACTTGAATCCAAGCAGAGCCCTTTTTGGTCACTTTGATTTGAGCACAATTTACCGTCCGCACCGGCAAATCTGCAGTGCACCGCTCGATAAACCAGCCTGATTCCGTACCGCCGGCACCCCATCAAAGCCGTTCAAAATGGGCTCTGACCCCTTAAATCAAAATAAACCTCCATGTCCTGCGCCACACGCAAGCCGCCACCCAGCACTGAGAATGGCTGCAGGCCCAACTCCGCTTGTTGCAACACGAGATTGCCCGTCACCTTGACTGCGCCATCGCGTTCCTCCAGCGCGAAACTGTGACGCTGCTGCGAGTGCTGTCCGTTGACGCTGATAGCCACGAGCGCACTCAGTTGCTCTCCCTCCCTGCGGAAATGGGTGAGACTGACGTCGATCCACGGCCACTGCTGCGGATCGAGGACGTGCAACATGAGGTTGTCGCGGGTGCCTGCTACCGTCGCTGCATCGAGCGGGGTATCCAGTGCATGGCGGGCGCGCGCATCGGGCGGGTCTACCTGCATCCCGGCAACCGCAAAGCGCAGGTCAGCGCGCGCCTGTGACAGGTCCGCGGGGTGCCAGAGAAAGCCACGCGGTGCGCTCAGCACCACGACATGATCGTGCCCGAACTTCGCCAACGGCCCATCCGGGTGTACCACCACTTCGACGCGCGAGCGCGACGCATCGAGTGTATAGACAGCAGACTCGGGCCCCTCGACAGCCGCATAGTCAAATGCCGGCCATCCAGCAGCCGGGGCGGTGCTGGTGGTTTGGGGCTCACGGACTGGCTGGCAGGCAGGGAGGAACAACACCAGGCCGATCAGCGAAAGCGCCCGGGAAAGTCCGCCAGCCACCGGGCTATTCGCCACGCACCAGCTGCACGCGGTAGCGCACTGCGACGGCATCCGCGAGGTCCGTGTCCGTGGCCCACTCACCACTGCCGACATGCCAGCGGGTTCGCGAGAGCTCCACTTCGCCTTCCAGAACCGCGGCATCGCCGTCCACCTGCCAGTCGAAGGGCAACTGGAGTTCAACCTGCAAGCCCTTCAGGGTGAGATGGCCGGTAGCGAGGTACGCGGCGCCTGCAGGTGCGATATGCTCGCTGCGGTAACTGGCCCGTGGAAATTTGCTCACGTCGAACCAGTCCGGCTGCTGCAACTCCGCGTTGGCCTCGTCGTCCTGCATGTCCGCTGATCCGGTGTCCACACTTACCAACAGGGCGGTGGGACGACCACCGGGATCGCAATCGATAGCGACATCGAACGAGGAGAAACGCCCGGTCATAGCCTGCCCCGCATAGGTCGCGGTAAAGCTGAGCTCACTGCCATCCTGCACAGCCTGCCAGCGGCAGGCCGCGGTCGCTTCGCGCGACAGGGCTGCCAGGCAGACCGCGAGAATGCAGTGAACAGCACGCATCAATCGCGCCCCAACATGCGCAACAGCACATCATCGCGCTTGACGAAATGGTGGTAGAGCGCCGCTGCGGTGTGGACGACAAGGAGAACGATCAACACCGTCACCAGTAACTCGTGCAGTTCCTCGCCGATTCTGTGTAGTTGCCGGTCGGGCTCGATGAACGAAGGCAGCGGAATCACCCACCAGAGTTTCCACGGCGCCGCCGAGGTATCAGCCACCATCCAGCCAGACAACGGCAGGCCGATGATCGCGAGATAGAGGGCGATATGGGTAAGTTGTGCCAGCCGTATCTCCCAACCCTTGCTGCCCGCAGGCGGTGGTGGCACGGGGTGAGTCACGCGCCAGACCAGGCGCAGCACTACCAACAACACCAGGGTCACGCCGAGCGATTTGTGCGCCACCATCATGTCGACCTTGGCGGGCGAGCGCGCCATCTCGTGCCCTACCCACCCGAGTACTGCCTGTGCAGCAATGAGCAGGGCGATGATCCAGTGTAACCAGCGGTTGACGGGGTGCCAGGCAAGGGGTGTGGACGAGAGCATACTAGCGACTCCTGTAGTCACCGAATTCGATGTGGCAGCTAGAGTATAGGACAACAAAAAAGGGGTCAGAGCCCTTTTCGGACACATCTGATGGCCGCCGGGGCAAGCCAGGCCAGCGTTATTTTTGCGCGAGGTATCCCGCGCGGATCAGGCAAGACGACGCCTATAAAGGGGGGCGGCGGCGGGCGATTTTATTCTATACTCGATGCATACAGTGACCGCATTCAGAGGATTCATCCTTGCCCAGCTTCCGCATAGCCCCAGCATTAGCCTCTAGCCTGTTGCTCCTCTCACTGGCGGCGCCCGCTTCGGAACAGGAAATTCGCGACGATATTGCGCTCGGCTCACAGGTCTTTGCGGAGATCTGCGCGAAGTGCCACCAGGACAACGGCGAGGGCGAGGGAGCCCTCTATCCCTCACTCCACAATCCCGCCCTGTTGCACGACCGGTCGCTGCTCATCCAGACCATCCTCAACGGCCGTAAAGGGCACCTGGAAGGCGCTGCGGACAAGGATACAACCCTGATGCCCCCGCTCAATTTCCTCACCGATACCGAAATCGTGGCGATCATTGCCTACATCACCAACAGTTGGGGCGGCGAGGTTCTGGTAGTCACTGAAAAGGAAGTACAGGCGGCCAGGGCCTCGATGCCATCCAGCGAATAAGGGGCCATTGCCCTCTCCCCGCCGAGGATTGAATCGTGGAACTCGTTGAAATCGAAAATATCAAGAAACTGAAAGCGCGCTATTTCCGCTGCATGGACACCAAGGACTGGAATGGCTGGCGCGACGTGTTCACAGAAGACGCCACCCTGCTCTTTGATCTCGCCGTGTCTACCGGCGGCCAGGATGGAAACCCGGCACCCAGGCTGGAAGGCCGTGAGGCGATCGTAGACTATGTGGCGGATGTATTTGCGACGGCGCAAACCATGCACCATGGCCACATGCCGGAAATTGACCTCGTCAGCGACAGTGAAGCGCGGGGCATTTGGGCGATGGAAGATATCATCGACTCGGGCGATGGTGACATCACCCACGGCTTCGGCCACTACCATGAAACCTATCGGAAAGTTGATGGTGCCTGGAAGATCGCTGCCACGCACCTTACCCGGGTGCGTATAGCCAGGACCGTAGCGGGTTAGGCCAGCAGGGAGGACAGGTCACCCGGTTGCCGCGTTCGAGTGCGCAGTAAATATACCCGGCTCCCCGCTGCCATCTTGCAATAGCCGGGCAGACCGTCCCTAAACTTCAGCCTCGAGCGGCGCAAACGAGCACACGGTGTCCATGCCCAACACATGCATCGCGCGGCCCAGGCCCATCCAGGCGGCGATCGAATAGGTCATCTCGACGATTTCCTCGTCGCTGAAGACCGACTTGGCCAGCGCCCAGAATTCCTCGTCTGCGGAAATTGCCTGCGGCGCTTCTCCCATGCCCTCGGCGTAGGCGATGGCCACGCGCTCGCGGGTACTGTAGCCGGGGTAGTCGCGCCAGTTGAGGACATTCTGGTAGTAGGCCTCGTCGGGCGCCGGGCCGTGTGTGTAGACGGAATTCTCCAGGTCGCCGTCAAAGACTTCGAAGAGCCCCGGGAAATCGCGCGCACCGCGGAAGTTCTTGCAGACATTGCAGCCGTTGATCAGCGCGGTGCGATAGCGCGCGCCTTCCAACTCGCGCAGCGACAGCGTGCTGTGCTGGTAGGGCTGGGCGCCGTAGTTCTGCGCCGCCGCGAGAATTTCCGAGGGATAGCGACGGCCGAGATTGGCTGTCGGGTTTTCGCGATACTCTTCTGGAAGGTCCACGCGCATTGCTGCTTCCTCCATCGTTATCTGGTTATGGGTACAGTTTACCTTAACTCCCCCGCTACACCCTACAAGGAGCCAGGACATGTTTGCACGCCTGCGGCGTAACCATCACACGCCCGGTCGACGCGGGGCGCATCCCCCCTGCCCCTTTACTTCGAGGATTCTCCCGCCAGCTTCTGCTGCGCCCGCGCCGCTTCTGCGGTTTTATCGCGCGGCGCGATAGCATGGGTGCGCACGGTCTGGGCGCGGTTGTCGACGGTGCTGATCAGCCGGGCACGCTCGATATTGCCCGGCGTACTCACGATCCAGACCGGACCGTTGGCGATATTCTCCAGGCCTTCGCGCGCCACGGTCTCCGGCGGTTCGGCCAGTTCCACGGGCATACCGAGCCGGGCCATGGCCGGGGTGGCGGTAAAACCGATATTAAGATGCAGGACATCGACGCCGAGCGGCGCCATTTCAGCCCACAGGGATTCGGAAAAGATGCGGCTGAAAGCCTTGGAACCGGTATAGGCGGCAAGAGTGGGGGAACCGAGGTAACTGCTGAGGGAGCCGCCGAGGATTATCCCGCCGCGTCCCCGAGCGGCCATCAGCGCCCCGTAGTGCCGTGCGAAATTCGCCTGGCCGAGCACATTGATTGCAATCACCGATTGCGTCACCTCTTCCGGCAGCTCGACGAACAGCCCGCGGGTGTTATTCGCACCGGCGTTATAGACCAGCAGGCCGACCTCGATATCATCGGTCACCGCACGCACCTGCGAGAGCACAGCGGGCTGGCTCAAATCTGCCGACAGGACCCGCACCTCGGCGCCCAGTTCACGCAATTCAGCGGCCAGCGTTTCCAGTGGCTCAGGCTTGCGCGCCACCAGCACCAGCTTGAATCCATCCGCCGCCAGCAGGCGGGCGAAGGCTGCACCCACACCCTCCGAGCCGCCTATCACCAGTGCCCATGGGCCGTATTTTTGCAGGTCTGCCATCCGGGTTGCCTCGTTATTGTTTGCTGTGGCCTGAATGTGGCAAGCAGTCGAGTCCATTTCTCCTGGCTATCGAGATGAACTACCCGGTCAGTTTAGCCAAGTTCCGGCAAGCGGCGAGAAACTTTTCCAATACAGGCGCCAGTTTGGCTGACAGCCTCCTGCAATCCGGGATTGCGCTCTCCTGCAATTGGCCGACCTGGACGTTAAGACGCCAGGCGAACCGTTCCCTCCGGTACCGGTCAACCTGTTGGGGCTACCCTTAGCGGTTCTCGGCCTGTTGGCCAGTGGGTTCTGGTATATCAGGAAGCCGAAGAAACAGGCGTTAAACTCCGGGGCTGGTTACAGGCACTGGAAAGCAGCATGCTTCAGTAATGCTTGTCCACTCGCCCCCTCGTCAACCCATAGAGCACACCGATCAGGACCAGAAACTCGAGCGCCACTATCCCGACCTGTCCCAACGTCAAATTGGCACCCGCAGGTACATCGTTGATGCTGTGGATCACCCCGACGCCGACAAAAAACAGCAGTGTGACTGCCCAGCCCTCGAGCGAGACGGGAATCCACAGGCGTTTGTGGATTCCCTTGAACCAAATTTTCCCTGTGGACACCAGGCTACTCCAGTCACGTTGATGCGATTACAACTCTATCACGGGCGAGCAGGTAACCGCCCCTGGTTCCCTACTGTATGGCTTCATTCACAATGCTGGCCATGGAGGTTTCAACCTCGCCGGCAATTTCAGCAAGTGCCGGATTGCTGGATAAGCCACTTAACATGTCCGCCGGCTGGATATAGCCGATTTTCACCTGCCCCTGTTCTGTGTACACAGAGATTCTACAGGGCAGGGCCATATTCAATCGCACATCGATTGCCAGGACTTTCGAAGCCTGCAGCGGATTGCAGACCTCGAAAACCCTGCATTCTTCGGCGTAATCGATCCCCTTGCTCCTGAGCGTATTGCCCAGGTCGTGAACATGCAGGACGCCAAACCCGTTGCGCTTCACGGCGGCGTCCAGGTCACGGGATGTGTCCTCAAACGACTTGCTACTTTCAAGGATCGTATACATCTCTTTCTTCCTATTCAGGGACAACGCCCTTTTTCATTGGCCCTGTTCAGGTCAACTACCAGAAGGGCCCTGGCCGCTCTATTGCTATTCTCCGCTCACTGTATCCGGGCGGCGTCAACCCGGTGCTGCAGCCGTTTGAAGCGCGTACCGAGGAAGAGCAGCAACGCGCCAATGAGGAGCGCGGCAATCCCGATGACCCAGGAGATGACGGCGACACCGGAGCCCGGCCAGAATGCAAGCACGAACCCCACAGCCGCCATGCCGAGCCCGATTCGCCGGGTGGTTTCCCTGGTCGGGTCGTCCACGGGCAGTTGCCGCGCGGTGGTGATCTGGCCGAAGCCGACAAAAAAGACCGCGGCGCCGAGAGTGATCAGCAGTGTGCGCAAGGTGGCACCCGGCCAGAAGACCAGAACCACGCCGATCGCAAGCACCAGGATGGCCTGGGCGAATTGTTCGTGCAGCGTCGAATGCCGCAGTGCGCCAACCAGCGTGGTCGCGCCGTCGGCAAGACAGTAGACACCTACCGCCAGCAGGAGCAATCGCAGGTTCTGGTCCGGCCAGAAAAGCGCGAAAACGCCCAGCAGCACCGCCAGCACTCCACGCAGCACCAGAAACCACCAGACGTTGCCGAGCTTGCCGGCGACACCGGCCTTCACGCCCACGGCAACCGCCTCCAGGGTTGGACGGTTATTCTCGTTATCCATGGCTCCATCCACTATTGTTGTAAATGTCGGAAGTAGTTATAGGCCACTCCAGCGCTGGTGAAAAGCTGCACGGGAAAAACAGTGGAGCAATATCGAGACGCTGGAAGGTTCCTGCCGCTGCAGCAAGGTGAAATGGCACTTCGAGGGGCTTGTTAACTTCGAAGACCTGCCCCGCGATGGCAAGTGCGTTGCCGGTTACTGGCTCTGAATCCTGCGCGCTCCCCGGATAACGCCTGGCCCTTCTGCACCGCCAGGCTAAAAATGCACCATAAAAGGCCCTTATTTCCCGCCCTCCCCCTGATATCAGCCCTGTAAATTTCTCACATATCAATTATTGCTTGGTCCTGGCCAGCACGCTGGACCATGCTGATTCCCGATCCGCGTGACACCAGCCACAGCATCCGCTGTGGTTGTAACTTCAACAATGGAAGTGGGAGGAGCGGGAAATGAAACGATTGACCGTGGCAGTACTGGCAGGCCTGGTCGGCGCATCAGGTGCCGCCGCCCAGGGGGAAGGCAACCTTGGCAGGTACAGCGTTCGCGTGTACCAGGAGAGTGCAGCGGGCGCTAACGACTTTATTTTCAACTACGTGGGCAAACTGACCGCATTCGACGCCCACAACCGCGAAGCCGCGGATGTCTATAACTTCATTGACGGCTCCTATAACGGCGACTTGCTGAATCCACCCTTCCCCAGCGACGTGGCCTCCGGTTCCCGATTCTTCCTGGTAGAGGCGAGCGACCTCGCCCTTGCCCTGTTTATCATCCACGATGCGAATGAAGCCACTGACGGCGCCGGGGCCGAGTGGGCCAGGGTGACCTTCAGCATCGCCGATCCCAACCCCGCCGACGAGCTGGAACCCGATGAGGAAATGCCGTTCACCCTCATCGAAACCGCCGGACCCGCGGACCAGTATACGGTGCTATCCGGGCAATCGACGATGCGCAACCGGTGGTTTCCCGGATTCTCGGACGGTGCCGCGCTCAATGTCGCGGAAGTTTTGAGGGGGCCGGGTGGCGCTCTCACCATAGAGTTCGACGAACTGGACAACCCGACGGTGATTTCAGTCGGCCAGGATGAGGAATTCGTCTACGACCCGCCCTTCCTGCTCGACAGCTGGAGCGCCAAAGGGCCCGGCAGTTCGCCGCAACTGAACCTCGCGCTGGAAACCGGTCGCCGGGTAATGCTGGTCAACGCCTCGCCGGTTGCCGTTATCGAGGATGAGATCGACAGGGAAAGCGAGGCCCAGGACGAACTGAGGAAAGCCCTTGAACCCTACGGCCCCAACGACGATTTTGAAGAGGACCTTGGAGAACTGGATGATCGCAGGAACGAAGAGCTGAACGAGAAGAAAGCAACCTATGAAGGGTACGATGCGCAATTTGACGAAAACAAGAAAGAGGCCGAGAAGAACGGCTACGAGGAAGAGAAGGACGCGAAAGCTGCCGAAGTGCGCGTGAAGGATCTCAGCAAGACCATCAAGGACGACGACAAGGGCAGGCCCCTGGACGTGAAAACCGGGAAACTGGACAAGAAAGGCTACCTGGATGACCCCGAGGTCAAGACAGCAGTGCTGAAATCCTATGATGTCGACAACAAACTCAACAAGCAGGACATCGCGATCCTGCAAGCCGAACTAGAGGAAGCGACGAAGTTCAGCGTCAATGCCAGGACCCGATCTCCCGAAGACTCGCCAAATATCGACAAGGCTCTCAGCGAGGCGGAGACCGACCTGGGTGAAACGTGGAGGCGTGCGTCGACGTTCGAAAGCCAGCTGAAAGATGCGAAAATCGGTGCCAGCAAGGAACTGATTCTCTCACTGGAGACCAGGCAGAAGGCCGTGGTAAAACAGATCAAGAAATCCTATGAATCCCTGACATCCCTCAACCGGAAGTCCACCGAAAGCCTGACAAGAGTCCCGTAATACCGGCGCGGCCCGCCACTCTGCCTCGCGGCGCAATTGAACAAATCGAATCTTCGCTTACACTGAGGTTTGATCTGGAGCGCAGGGAGCGGGCTCGCGCCAATGAAAATGAACCTGAGGTCGGTAGACCTGAATCTACTGCCCGTGTTCGATGCGATCATGGAAACCGGCCAACTGTCACAGGCCGGTGAAAAACTGGGTATGAGCCAGCCCGCGGTAAGCGCGGCACTGCAGCGCCTGCGCGACACACTGGGCGACGAGCTGTTTGTGCGTACCCGCTACGGCATGTCGCCGACGCCCCGGGCGAGTGAAATCTACGCCACCACCTCGCAGGCGCTGGAAATGCTGCGCAGCGAATTTGAGCAATCCCGAGCCTTCGAACCAGCCAACTGCGCGCGGCATTTCACCATCATGGGCGGCGATTACGTGGAACTGTTGCACCACGGCCCGCTGGTTGCCCTGCTGGCCAGGGAGGCGCCGGGCATTACCACCGAGATTACCCCGCTGATGCCAGGCGATTACGCCCGCCCCTTACTGAACGGAGAAATCGACGTCGCCGTGCACTACGCCATACCGGCGGACCGCGGGCTGGAATCGACACGGGTACTGGAAGACCGGCTGGCCGTGGTCTGTCGCAGCGATCATCCACGCGCGGCAACCCGCCTTACAACTGCAACATTTTGCGCAGAACAGCACGTTACCCTGCTGCCCACACCCAGCGGCACGGGGCATTTCGAGAGTTTCATGGGCAACAACCGAGTAGAACGCAGGCCGGGAGCCCGGGTAACCCAGTTCAGCGCCATGATCCCGGTCATCCTGCATACCGATCAACTGTGCATCATGCCCCATGCCCTCGCCAGCTTCTTCGCGGCGCGCGAATCGTTGGTTGTGCATGAACTGCCGATCCCCGCACCTCCCCTGGCCGTTTACCTGGTATGGGCGCGGCGCTACCACAGAGACCCGGCCCACCATTGGCTGCGGGAGCAGTTGCGGGCGGTCATGGCCGGCTGAGGCAATGACCCTCGCGCCCACTGCCAGCCCGGGACCCCATCAAAATCGGCCAAAAAGGGCTCTGACCCCTAAAACTTTTCACGGTGACAACAGCCGGGCGACCGCTGCCCCGGCCATGCCGGCCAGGCGCTTGTGCCAGCGCCCCGCACTGCCCCTGCTGAGTACCGATTCCTCCCACCCGTACACACCCCATGCTGCCTTGAACCCCAACCAGCGCAGCGGTTCCGGCTCCCAGCGCCGCAGTACATCCGCGCTATTACCCCGGAATACCCAGGGCAGGCAGGTGCGCACGCTGTCCTGGTCAAGGACAAGCTCGGCAAGGGTCAGCCCGAACAGGAAGGACGCGCCCACACCCTCCCCCGTATAGCCGCCCGCCGTGCCCTCCCCACGGGCCCTGTCGTAGACCACATGCGGTGCAAACCGGCGGGCAATACCGAGCGTTCCGCCCCAGGCATGGGTAAACGCTGCCTGTTCCAGCACCGGGAAAAAGCTGCGGGCGAGTCGGCGGCGGGTCTCGAAGGCGGGATCGTCCCCGGAGAACGAACTGATCGGCTTGCCCCCAAAGCGATAGCCGCCCCGGGCACCGAACACCAGCCGGTCATCCTGCGTTCGCTGCACGTAAGTGGCCAGCCTGCTGTAATCGGACAGCACCTGCCGGCCGGCGAGGCCGATCTCGTCCCAGATGGCAGCGGACAGCGGTTCGCTTATCACCATGCCGCTCTGGAATGGCAGGATAAATGGCCGCCCGGATTTCGTGGCGCTATCGGCGCCGGCCCCGTAACCCTCCAGAGCCGAGATCACGACGGGGGCGCGCACGCGACTGGTCGCGGTGTGCAATTCGCCGGCAGACGATGCGATCACCCTGCTGCCCTCGTGGATGCGCACGCCATGGCGCTCCACCACACTAGCCAGTCCCGTCACCAGTTTCGCGGGCTGCACGGCGGCGACATGTGGAGTGAAGATCGCCCCGCGGCCACCGGCAACGCGCGCAAGCTGGCGAAGTTCATCCGCGTCCAGCCAGCGGTAATCCGCCTCGCTATGCCCCGCGGCGCGCAGCGCAGCGAGGTGCGCGCGGGCCATGGCCAGTTGCCCGGGGTAGCGGGCCGCGGCATAGATCGCGCCGCCATGGGCAAAATCGCAATCGATCCCCTCGCGCTGCAATACTTCGCCAGCCCGCGCGGGAATGCTGTGAACTTCGCGGTAAGCGAGCGTGCGCAGGTCTTCATTACGGGCCGCAAGATAGCTGTCCAGCCCCGCGATCTCGCCCATCAGCCAGCCGCCGTTGCGGCCGGATGCGCCGAAACCCACGTGCTCCGCTTCCAGTATCACGATGGATAATTCGGGCTTGAGTTGCTTCAGGTGGTAGGCCGTCCAGAGCCCGGTATAGCCTGCGCCGACGATGGCGATGTCAACGTCGATGTCCTGCTGCAGGGAAGGCCTTGCGCCTGCACCGTTGGTGAGGCTGTCGAACCAGTAGCACTGGCGCAAATCGTGGTGCATGGACGTCTATCAGCTTGGTTTCGGGGACAGTTTAGCCGACTCCGGTAGCGGGAGCGGCGGGCGGGCCAATCCAGTCGGCGTTCAGGCGAACATTCCCCGAAGCTCAACCAGCCCCGCCAGCGCCGTCATTGCTAATTTACCCGGCGGCACCGCCAGTCCCGCCAGTCCCGCCAATGCCACCAGTGCCACCAGTGCCACCAGCGCCACCAGTGCCACCAGTGGCGCCGGCCCCGCCAGTGCCGCCAACTCCACCAGCACCGCCATCACCACCAGCACCACCAGCACCGCCATCACCACCGGCACCACCAACGCCACCAGCACCAGCATCACCGCCAGCACCCCCAACTCCACCAACACCAAACACTGCGCAGCTGTACGCTGTCGAACAACTGGCGCCAATGGCGAGCACCAGACCCGCCACACACTCGTCCGCAGGCGACGAGCTGGTGCAGTATGGCGGCGCCACCACTGTACCGATGGTCAGGGGGACACCGGAAGTATTGGTGTAAATCGCATCGATCTGGGGAATATCGACGGTGCCGCCGGTCGGCTTGTCGAGGTTGATCCACTCGGTGTCCGCTGCGGTGACAGAGGGAATTTGCAGGCCGGCAGCAATACCTGCACCGAGCCCGGAAACCACCAGCAGCGCGCCAAGCAGGCGCCCGCCGGATTGATTGCGCAGGGTTCGAATTCCCAGAAGGGCCAGGCCAACGGCAAGCGGTAGCAAAAGCAGCGCGGGTATCGGCACCGGCGCTGCCGCGGCGGCGTCCGCGAGGCTTGGCACATAGCTCAGTGAGCCGGTGGCGGTTTGCGCCAGCGCGGGGCCGGCCATGGCCGATAAAACGATAAACCCGGAAGTAAGCCTCATCCCTGAATGCTCCTGTGCATGTCATGAAAGTGCATTTTACAATCCCGGAAGAAGACCACAACCCTGCCCGTATAGTCAGGCACTGGTGGGCACCACCCACCTTCCTGGCCGCCGGTCGCGATATTTCGGCGCCCCGGCAGCATGAAGGCTGACAATGAAACCGGAGCGGGAAGACACCGGGGCCAAATTTCGCGATTAATACCGGAATGGGTGTTGAGAAAACTGGCCCAACAGCCAACTATAATGGGGTGCAAAGACTGTCGTCCCAGACTGCCCGGGGCGGCCTCCAGCAAACTGGCCACGATCACACAGAGGACGCCCGCAGATGAAGTTTCGCTTCCCCATTGTCATCATCGATGAAGATTTTCGCTCGGAGAATTCCAGCGGCCTGGGGGTTCGCGCCCTGGCCGAGGCCATCGAGAACGCCGGCATGGAAGTGCTCGGGGTCACTAACCCCGCAGACACCGCGAGCCTGGCCCAGCAGAGCGCCCGCGCCTCCGCCTTCATCCTGTCGATCGACGACGAAGAATTCTCCACCCCCGAGGATGAAGAGGCCGCCCTGCTCCGCCTGCGCACCTTCGTCCAGGAAGTCCGCTTCAAGAACGCCGACGTGCCGCTCTTCCTCTACAGCGAGACGCGTACCTCCCGCCACGTCACCAACGACATCCTGCGCGAGCTGCACGGCTTCATCCACATGTCCGAGGACACCCCGGAGTTTGTCGCCCGCTACATCATCCGCGAGGCCAAGGACTACCTGAAAGGCGTGGCGCCGCCGTTCTTCCGCGAACTGGTGAAATACGCCCAGGACGGTTCCTACTCCTGGCACTGCCCGGGGCACTCCGGCGGGGTCGCCTTCCTGAAGTCTCCCGCCGGGCAGATGTTCCACCAGTTCTTCGGCGAGAACATGCTGCGCGCGGACATCTGCAACTCGGTGGACGAGATTGGCTCCCTGCTCGACCACACCGGCCCGGTGGCCGCCAGCGAGCGCAACGCGGCGCGTATCTTCAACACCGACCACCTGTTCTTCGTCACCAACGGCACCTCGACCTCGAACAAGATCGTCTGGAACTCCATCGTCGCCCCGGGTGACGTGGTGGTGGTCGACCGCAACTGCCACAAGTCGGTGCTGCACTCGATCACCCTGACCGGGGCGATCCCGGTCTTCCTCATGCCAACCCGCAACCACTACGGCATCATCGGGCCCATCCCGCGCAGGGAATTCTCCATCGAGACCATCCGCCGCAAGATCGCCGCCAACCCCTTTATCGACGACAAGTCGGCCAGGCCGCGCATCCTGGCGCTGACCCAGTCCACCTATGACGGCATCGTCTATAACTGCGACATGATCAAGGACGCCCTCGACACCGAGATAGACGCCCTGCACTTCGACGAGGCCTGGCTGCCGCACGCCAACTTCCACCCCATCTACCACGGCATGCACGCCATCGGCCAGGACCGGGCGCGCTCCCGCGACGCGCTGGTGTTCTCCACCCAGTCGACCCACAAGCTGCTGGCGGGACTGTCGCAGGCCTCGCAGATTCTGGTGCAGAACTCCGAAACCCGGACGCTGGACGTGGGCCGCTTCGACGAGGCCTACCTGATGCACACCTCGACCTCGCCGCAGTACTCCATCATCGCCAGTTGCGACGTCAGCGCGGCCATGATGGAGCCCCCCGGCGGCACCGCGCTGGTCGAGGAGTCCATCCTCGAGTCCATGGACTTCCGCCGCGCCATGCGTCGCGCCGGTGAGGAATTCGGCAGCGATGCCTGGTGGTTCAGGATCTGGGGGCCGGACTACCTGGCGGAGGAAGGCATCGGCGAAGCTGCCGACTGGGCGCTGAAGGCCAACGAGCGCTGGCACGGCTTCGGCGATGTCGCCGAGGGCTTCAACATGCTCGACCCGATCAAGGCGACCATCCTCAATCCGGGCCTCGACGTCGACGGCAATTTCGACGACGTGGGCATCCCCGCCGCGGTGGTCACCAACTACCTCGGCGAGCACGGCATCTACGTGGAGAAGACCGGCCTGTACTCATTCTTCATCATGTTCACCATCGGCATTACCAAGGGCCGCTGGAACTCACTGGTCACCGAACTGCAGCAGTTCAAGGATGCCTACGACCAGAACCATCTGCTGTGGAAGATCATGCCCGACCTGGTGGAGGAATACCCGGGGTACGAGAACGTGGGCCTGCGCGACCTCTGCCAGGGCCTGCACGAGATCTACAAGGCCAACGACATCGCCCGGGTAACCACCGAGATGTACCTCTCCGACCTGGCCCCGGCGATGCGCCCGATCGACGCCTACACCGCACTGGTGCACGGCAAGGTGGAGCGCGTGCCCATCGACGAGTTGGAGGGCCGCATCACTGCCATCCTGCTGACGCCCTACCCGCCCGGCATTCCGCTGCTGATTCCCGGCGAGCGCTTCAACAGCGCCATCGTGCGCTACCTGCGTTTCGCCCGCGACCTGCACGGCCGCTTCCCCGGCTTCGACGCGGACATCCACGGCCTGACCGTCGAGGAAGTCGACGGCAAGACCGAGTACTACATCGACTGTGTCATCGACGACTGAGGTTGTCGCTCAGCGCACCAGCACGTTGCGAAACTGCCAGGGATCGGCGGTATCGACATCCTCGGGAAAGAAGCTGTCGCGGTCGCTGAGCGGCGTCCAGTCCGTATAGACACCCACCACCGGCCCCAGGTAGGGACGCTGCACTTCCAGGCAGCGCTGGTGGTCCATCTCGTCCGTCTCGACAATACCGGCCTCGGGGTTTTCCAGCGCCCAGACCATGCCGGCGAGCACCGCTGAGGTGACCTGCAGGCCGGTGGCGTTCTGGTAGGGGGCGAGTTTACGGGTCTCCTCGATGGAGAGCTGCGACCCGTACCAGTAGGCGTTTTTGCCGTGGCCGTAGAGCAGCACGCCCAGTTCATCGATACCGTCGACGATCTCGTGCTCGTCGAGGATATGAAAGGTCGCCTGTGCCTTGCCGCCGCGCCCGAACATCTCGTCCAGGCTCAGCACCGCCACGTCGGCGGGGTGGTAGGCATAGTGGCAGGTGGGGCGGTAGCTCACCGCGCCATCCGCCGCGCGCAGGGTGAAGTAGTCGGCGATTGAGACCGACTCGTTGTGGGTCACCAGGAAGCCGTACTGCGGCCCGGCCGTCGGCGTCCAGCTGCGCACCCGGGTGTTGGCGCCGGGCTGCAGCAGGTAGATCGCCGCCTGCGGTCCCGTATCGAAACCGCGGGCGTTTTCCGGCATCCAGGTTTCGTGGGTACCCCAACCGAGTTCCGCCGGCTGCAGGCCCTCGGCAATGAAACCCTCCACCGACCAGGTATTCCAGAACTCGTTCAGCGGCCGCGGTTCGCGGCTGCGCTGGGTATCGCGCTCGGCAATGTGCAGGCCCTTGACGCCGAGGTCCCGCATCAACTGGCCCCAGGCTTCGCGGGTCGCCGGCACGGGGGTATCCAGGCCGGAGTCGGCCGCGATGTCCAGCAGCGCCGCCTTGACGAACCAGGAGACCATCCCCGGGTTGGCCCCGCAGCAGGACACCGCCGTCGTCCCGCCGGGATTGCGCGCTTTCTCCTGCCGCACGGTCTCGCGCAGGGCATAGTTGGTACGCGCGGAGGGATCGGCGCCCGCATCGAAGTAGAAACCGGCCCAGGGTTCGACCACGGTGTCGATGTAGAGCACACCGAGCTCCCGGCACAGTTTCATCATGTCCAGCGAACCGACGTCGACGGACAGGTTGATACAAAAGCCCCGCCCCTCGCCGGCGGTCAGTAGCGGTGTGAGCAGTTCCCGGTAGTTGTCCGGGGTCAGGCCGAGTTGCAGGTAGTGGATTCCGCGCTCGTCGAGCAGGCCGCGGTCGGCATCATCGGGCGAAATGACGACAAAGCGACTGCTGTCGAAATCGAAGTGACGCTCGATCAGCGGCAGGGTGCCGCGGCCGATCGAGCCGAACCCGATCATCACGAGGGGTCCGTCGATAGCGCCGTAGCGGGGCCAGGTTGTCGTCATGGCGTGGCTCCTTATTGAATTACGGGAACAGTTCACCAATTTCCCGGCTGCTGCGCAAATCCTGACTGGAAAATTTTTCGTCAGGCCAGTTTACCCACAAACCTGCCGATCGCCGCGGCCACGGCCTCCGGCTGACTGACCTGGGGCGCGTGGCCGGCCCGCAGGGACACGACCGTGGAACCGGGCACCAGGGCCTGCATCCGGCGCTGGACGGCCAGGGTCACCGAGCGATCCTCGGTAGCTTCAATATACAGTCGCGGGACGCTGCCGGCACGCTCCGCGGTCCACTGCGCCACCAGCGCCAGGCCGCCCAGCGGTTGCGGGCACAAGCGCTGCGCCGCCTGCGCTGCAGTCTCCGGGTCGAGGTCCTGGAAGAATATTTCCCTGGCGGCATCGGCGGGCACCGTGCTGACATTCCGCGCATCCCAGTTCAGGTAGGGATTGATACCGGCAGCTTCCGGATGGGCATCGATCATGCCGTCGACCAGTTCGCCAAAGCCCACCCCGGAGGGCAACAGCATACCGGCAATGATAACGACGCCATCGAGCCTCTCCGGCAGGGCTTCCGCGAGTGCGGTGGCCAGCACGCCGGCACCGGAATGGGCCACCACCGTCAGCGGGCCGTCAATCGTTGCGATGGTTGCGAGCAGGAAGCACAGGTAGCAGCCGATATCGACTGCCTCCGCCGGCGTATCGTCACAGCCGTTTCCCGGCAGGTCGATGGTCTTTACCTCGAAACCCTGCTCGTACAGCAGGGGTGTGATCGTCTCCCAGACCCAGGCGCCGGCCCAGGCGCCGTGGATCAGTAGCAGATTGTGTTGGCGGATGGTGTCACCTGTTGTCGCTGGCGAAATCGGAAAACCCGCCTCAGATCGTAACAAGCCGGGAGGCCGGCCCTCAACGCAAAACGTTGCGGCGACTGAGCCAGGCGGCATAGGCGAACAGGAGTACGGCGATCACGAATATCGCGCCGGAGAACCACAGCGCAAAGGGATCGTTCATGACTTCCAGGCCATTCGACAGGAGGTAGTTGTGCACCGATGTCGCCACCATGGTCAGCAGTGAAAGCAGGAACACCGGCACGGCCAACCGGCGCCGGGCCAGCAATAACAGCGACCCGACAACCCCGCCCCACACCGCTGTCGCCCAGCAGGCCACCACCCAGGCGGGCAGGCCGTAGAAAAAGGCCAGCTGCTCCTCGCTGAACGCACTCATGTACTGTTCGTTGCGGGTCTGGGTCATCACGTAATCTATCGCGCCCACCGCGTTCCAGAGCAGCGCCAGCACGCCCACCAGCCAGAGGTGCCAGGGGGTTGCCTTGCGCCGCTCGTCCATCAGAAGTGACATGCTTGCTTATCCTTCCTGTCCGTGCTCGTACAAAGTGTCTGGCAGTACGCTGCCGGGCGTCAATCCCGGCTACACTACATGCGCAAGCCGGTATCCGTCTACCTGAACCGGGTTGCCGGCACGGTGTTCGCGGCGCTGGCTCTCAAGCTGGCATCTTCGAGCAATGCCGCAGCATAATGACACATCGCAGGATATCCAGACGGAGGAGACATGGAAGACTATACGTATGCGGGTTTCTGGATTCGCCTGGTTGCCGTCCTGATCGACACGCTTGTCCTGCTGCTGGTGCTCAGTATTCCCCTCACCCTGATTTATGGAAAAAGCTACTGGCTGGGGGAACAGATGGTCCACGGCACCTGGGATATACTCCTTAATTACTTCCTGCCGATCATCGCCACTATCTGGTTCTGGCACCGCTTCGCCGGTACGCCGGGAAAAATGGCCTTGCGGCTGAAGATCCTCGACGCGAAAACCGGCCGGCCGCCCTCGGTGCAACAGTCCGTCCTGCGCTACCTCGGCTACTTTGTCTCCACCATCCCGCTGTGCCTGGGTTTCCTCTGGGTGGGGATAGACACCCGCAAACGCGGCTTTCACGACATGATTGCCGGCACAGTGGTCGTGCGAGACTTGAGCCACGACAAGGTTACCTTCAGTGAAGGCTCGTGATCTTCGGCGCACTGACATCCGAATTTTTGCTCACCAACCGGGAGCTGCCTCTGGCATCATGCCCTTGCCCACTGCGGGGAAATTGCCGCAATCTTAACCGCAGGGCTCACTAACCAATGACCGGAGGAACGTTTAGCATGCGCAAGATTTCTGTTCTGTTGCTGTCGATTCTGCTCGCCGCACCGGCCCTCGCCGATGCCGTATGGATCGATGTCCGTACCCCCGAGGAGTTTGCCGAGGACCATATCGCGGGGGACAAGCTGGTTCCCTACGAAGATATCCTGCCCGCGGTCACCGAGGCCTTCCCGGACAAGTCCACCGAGATCCACCTCTACTGCGGCAGCGGGCGCCGGGCGGGCATCGCCAAGGCGCAACTGGATGAGGCCGGCTACACCAATGTCGTCAACGCCGGCGGCATCGATGATGCGCGCAAGCAGCGCGGCCTGGAGAAAACCGACTAACCCTGATAGCGCGGCCACGCCAACCCACCGCCTCACCGGGGAAGCCGACACACCTTGAGCGACTGGATACAAATCACCCTCCTCACCCTGTTCGCGGGTATCGCCATGCCCATTGGCGCGGCCATCGCCGGCGCAGAGCACATCCGCCCGCGCTGGCTGGAGAACGAGGTGCGGCACAGCGTCATCGCCTTCGGCGGCGGCGCACTGCTCGCCGCGATCGCCCTGGTGCTGGTGCCCGAGGGTATCCGCAACCTGCCGCCGCTGTGGATTGTCCTGTGCTTTATGGGTGGCGGCGTCTGTTTCATGCTGCTGGATGCACACCTGGCGGCGCGCGGCACCCCGGCGAGCCAGTTGATGGCGATGTTATCGGACTACATTCCCGAGGCGCTGGCGCTGGGCGCCACTTTTGTCGTCTTCCGCGACGCCGGTATCCTGCTCGCCTGCATCATCGCCCTGCAGAACCTGCCGGAGGGTTTCAACGCCTGCCGCGAACTGACCGCCTCGACCCACTACCGCACGTCGCACGTGGTCGGCGCTTTTACCCTGATGACCCTGCTCGGTCCGGCGGCGGGTCTGACCGGGTATTTCTTGCTCTCCGGGTTTCCCCAACTGGTCTCGGGGATATCGCTATTCGCCGCCGGGGGAATTCTCTACGTGGTGTTCCAGGACATCGCGCCGCAATCCACCCTGAAAAAGCACTGGGCGCCGCCGCTGGGAGCGGTGGCGGGCTTCCTGCTGGGGATACTGGGCAAGATCTTTATCGAGGGCTGAGCAACACGCACCGCTTCGGACAGTGGCTGACACAGCGATCAGCAAAGCGCTCAAGGGTACAGCCACTCTTCGCGCGACGCGCATTCGGTCACGGTTATTGCACTGCCGGTGATGTTGCAGTGCTACCAGTTACAAACATACACTGCGTTGCTGGCACACAATACACGGATAAGAAAAATAACATGGCGACCTACATACTGATTCACGGCGGCGGCCACGGCGGCTGGTGCTACCAGCGCGTCGCGCGCCTGCTGCGCGGCGCGGGCCACGAGGTCTATACGCCAACCCTGACCGGCCTGGGTGAACGAGCCCACCTGGTGGGACCGGATACCGATCTGGACACCCACATCACCGATATCATCCAGCTGTTGCACTACGAAGACATTCATGACGCCATTGTCGTCGGCCACAGTTATGGCGGCATGGTGATTACCGGTGTCGCCGACCGGGCCGCCAACCGCGTCGCGCACCTGGTTTTTCTCGACGCGGCCCACCCCAAGGGCGGCGAATCCCTTTGCGATATCTCCCCCGACCTGATGGACTACGCCCGCAAGACCTCGCGGATCGTCGACGGTGTGGAACTCGCCATGTGGCCCGGCATGGAAATCGTCAAGCTGATGGGGATTACCGACCCGGCAGACCAACAATGGGTACTGGAGCGCCTGACGCCCCACCCATGGAAATGCAACGAGCAGGCGCTTGTGCTGGAAAACGAGGCTACCGTGACAGCCATCCCGTTTACCAATATCAACGCCTCCTGGGGCATGAAGGTCAGACCGGCGGAATCCCGTCGGCGCGCCCTCGAGGGCGAACGCGTGTGGGAGGTGGATACCGGCCATGACCTGATGCTGACGGAGCCCATGGAGACGGCGCGGCTGTTGCTGCAAGTTGCCGCGTTAGTGGAAGCTGATTCTGCCTGAGCGGCGTACTTCAGCTGATGGGGCGGTGAAAATTCTGTACGCTGGAGAATTCAGCGATTTTCCAGCCGCCCTCTTCCAGACAAAACTGCATTCGGCAGTCGGCCACAGCCACCGGGCCCGCGAAACCCGCTACCGGCGGCGCCTGGAATGCGGCGTAGTAGGTCAGCAGGAAGGTTGCGCCGACGACACCGGCATCGCCGAACTGAAACACGAGGTTGGAGATGATATGGCGCTGGAAAGGCGGGCCGGAGGGACTCGCCTGCAGTTCCGCCATTCGCTGCTGGTAGAACTGCACGACTGCATCCCTGCCGCGACGGGGCTCGGCGCGCACCACATACACGCAGTCTTGTGCAATCAGCGGCGCTATGGAGAGACCATCGTTGAGGTCGAGTTCATTGGCCCAGAGATTGACCAGTTGGGTAATTTCGACCGCTGAGCGGGACTGCTCGGGGGTGAATTGCACCATTACCTGCGCTCCGCGTTATCCGCAACGGGCATTTTGCCCACCCCCGATCAAGAGCGGGGACTGTTCTTGTTCGCCAGGCGTTTCTTGCTCTTCTGAACGGGTCCTTGCCCGCCCTTGCCTTTGGGCTTCCCACCGGGCTTGCCCTTGCTGCCCTCGCGCTTGCCGCCCAGGCGGCTGATCTGCAGCCGCTGGCCGCTGACCCACACGCCTTTCAGGTGCTGGAACAATTCCTTGGGCATGCCGTCGGGCAGGTCTACGGTGCTGTAGTCGTCGAAGATATCGATCTGGCCGATGTACTGGCTGTCGATATCCGCCTCGTTGGCGATGGCGCCGACAATGTTGCCGGGCTTGACGCCGTGGTTGTGGCCGACCTCGATGCGGAAGCGCTCCATGCCGACCGGCGGCGGCCCCTTGTCTTCGCGGAGTTTGCGTTTTTCCCGCGGCGCAAAATCGCGCGGCTCGCGTTCGCGGAACTCGCGCGGTTCACGCTGCTCGCGGGAGGATGGGCGCTCGAATTTCTCCCGGGCGGGTTCGGCGCGCTCGCCCCTGTCCGCCTTGCCGGGCACCGCCTTTTCACCCTGTACCAACAGGGCCAGCGCAGCGGCGACGTCCAGCACCGGCACGCCGTGTTCCTGCTGGTAGCCGGTGATCAGCTCGCGCATGGCGTCGATGTCGCGGGTGGCGAGCACCTCGGTAATCCGCGCGCGGAAACGCTCGGCGCGCTTGTCCGCCACCTCGGCGGCAGTCGGCAGTTCCATCGGTTCGATGGTCTTGCCGGTGGCCTTCTCGATGGCGCGCAGCAGGCGGCGCTCGCGGTTGGCGGCGAACAGGATCGCCTCGCCCTTGCGCCCGGCCCGGCCGGTGCGGCCGATGCGGTGGACGTAGGCTTCCACGTCGTAGGGAATGTCGTAGTTGATGACGTGGCTGATGCGCTCCACGTCGAGGCCGCGGGCGGCGACATCGGTGGCGACGAGAATATCCAGCTGCCCGTTCTTCAACTGGTCGACAGTCTTCTCGCGCTGTTTCTGCGCCACGTCGCCATTAAGGGCCGCGGCCACGTAGCCGCGAGCCGCCAGCTTGTCCGCCAGCTCGGAGGTGGCCAGGCGGGTGCGCACGAAGATGATCACGCCGTCGGTATCCTCGGTCTCGAGGATGCGGGTCAGCGCGTCCAGCTTGTGCACGCCGGCCATCATCCACACCCGCTGGCGGATGGATTCGTTGGTGACGGTCTTGGTCTCGATGGTCACCTCGGCGGGCTCGCTCAGGTGCGAGCGCGCGATGCGCCGGATGGCGTCCGGCATGGTGGCCGAGAACAGCGCGATCTGGCGCTCCGGCGGTGTCTGGGTGAGCACCCATTCGACGTCGTCGATAAAGCCCATGCGCAGCATCTCGTCGGCTTCGTCGAGCACCAGCAGCTTGAGGTTGTCCAGCTTCAGGGAACCCCGGCGCATGTGGTCCATCACCCGCCCCGGGGTACCGACGATCACCTGCACGCCGCGCTCCAACTGGCGCAGCTGGCCGCGGTAATCGGAGCCGCCGTACAGCGGCAGGATGCGGAAGCCGGGCATGTAGCGGGCGTACTTCTGGAAGGCCTCGGCCACCTGGATGGCCAGCTCACGGGTCGGCGCCAGCACCAGTACCTGGGGTTCGCCCTGTTCCAGGTCCAGTTTCGCCAGCGCCGGCAGCGCGAAGGCCGCAGTCTTGCCGGTGCCGGTCTGGGCCTGGCCGACCAGGTCCTGGCCGCTCAGCAGAACGGGGATAGTGCGCGCCTGGATGGCGGACGGGGTCTCGTAGCCGACGTCCCGCAATGCCTGCTGCAGGGTTTCGGGTAGCGCGAGGTCTGCGAAACTGGTCGCATGGGATTCGGGGGACATGGCGGAGGCCTGCAGGTGGGTGGTGCCGGGTTGGGCGGGCGGCAATTATACAGAGGTGTAGTGTAGCCGCAATGCGACATTGTGCACTCTTTCAGTAAGGGGGGGCAGTTCGCCAGACTCCCGGAGTCGGTCCGGTTTTTATTCAGGTGGACAGGTGAGCGCCTGCCCTACCAGCGCGGGAATTAAGTAAACTGTCCCCAGACTTTTTCCAGGGGAAACCATGAGCGCCAGGCAAAATCTTATTGGTCGTTACGCCGCAGACCTGCCTCCCGGCACACTGTCGTGGATTGGCCTGCGCCCCGCCCGCCGGGAGCCGATGGTCGCGGTCACCTCGGCTCTCGCCCTGGAGGGTCTCGGGCTCGAAGGGGACCATCGCTGCACCAAGACCCCCGGTTCGGCACGCCAGGTGACTTTGATTTCCGAGGAATATATCGGCCAGATTGCCCACTTCACCGGCCGGGACACCATCCCGCCCGGGCTGCTGCGCCGCAACCTGGTCGTGCGTGGCATCAATCTCAGCGCACTGCGCTACCAGCATTTCAGGATTGGCGACGCACTGTTCGAGGCGACCGCCCTGTGCCACCCCTGCGCGCGCATGGAAGAGGCGCTGGGCAGGGGCGGCGCGGCGGCCATGCTCGGGCACGGCGGTTTGTGCGCCCGCATCCTCGCCGGTGGGCGCATTGCCGTGGGCGACTCTCTGCGGGTGGAAATGCCATGCGAGGAGTAGCAGCCGGCCCCACCTGGGTCTTCGGTTACGGCTCGCTGATCTATAAGGTCGATTTCCCTTTCCTGCGCCGGGAGGTGGCCAGCATCAGCGGCTGGCAGCGGCGTTTCTGGCAGGGTTCCCACGATCACCGCGGCACCCCGGAACGACCGGGACGAGTGGTGACGCTGATCCCCGCGCCTGGGCGGATATGCCGGGGAGTCGCCTACCTGGTGGACCCCCGCGTGTTTGCCCACCTGGATCACCGGGAAAAGAACGGCTACCAACGGATTGCAACGCACATGCTCTGCGGCAATCCCGGCGAGCGGGTGGAAGGCGTGTTCTACATCGCCGCCCCGGACAACCCCGCGTTTCTCGGCGACGCTCCCATCGGGGAAATCGCCAGCCACATCGCCGCATCGCATGGTCCCAGCGGCAGCAATCGTGACTACCTCCTGCAACTCGCGGCGGCGCTGCGCGAATTGGGAGATGAAGATGAGCATGTGATGGAGTTGGAGTTGTTGTTGTCGGGTTAGCCTGACAGGGGTCAGAGCCCTTTTTCTGAAAAATTCAGAAAAAGGGCTCTGACCCCATTACGCCGCCATTACGCAGACCCCGCTAAGCCGTTACCCCTACCCCAGTTCCGGCGTATCCCCCTCCAGCAGCGAAACGGCGGCCTTCGGGTAGCGGGAACCGTGCACCTCGATCCCGGCGAGGGCGCTGTCCAGCCGCTCGAGTTCGGCGCCATCCAGTACCAGCGCGGCGGCGCCGGCATTTTCGGCGATGCGCTGTTCGCTGCGGGTGCCGGGAATAGCCACTATGCGCTGGTCCTGCGAGAGCAGCCAGGCCAGCGCGTACTGGGCCGGCGTACAGCCTCTTGCCGCCGCCAGTTGCTCCACCAGAGCCACCAGTTGCAGGTTGAGCTGGAAGTTCTCCTCGGCGAAGCGCGGGTTGTTGAGGCGCCAGTCACTGGCTTCGAGGTCCGCCCGGCTGCGAATGGCGCCGGTCAGGAAGCCCCTGCCGAGCGGGCTGTAGGCCACGAAGCCGATGCCCAGTTCCCGGCAGGTGGGCAGTATTTCCGCCTCGACACTGCGCGACCACAGGGAATACTCGCTCTGCAGCGCGGTAATCGGGTGCACCGAACTGGCCCGCCGCAGGGTGCGGGCGCTCGCCTCGGACAGGCCGAGGTAGCGCACCTTGCCCGCCGCGACCAGCTCCGCCATGGCGCCGACGGTTTCCTCGATTGGCACCTGCGGATCAACCCGGTGCTGGTAGTACAGGTCGATATGCTCCACACCCAGGCGCCGCAGGCTGGCGTCACAGGCGGATTTGACGTAGTCGGGCCGGCCGTTGACGCCGAGGAACTCCCCCCCCGCGTTGCGCATATTGGCGAACTTGGTGGCCAGCTTGACCTTGTCCCGCGCCCCCGGATGCTGCCGGAAGAAGCGGCCCAGCAGTTCCTCGTTGGTCCAGGGGCCGTACATGTCCGCGGTATCCCAGAAAGTGACCCCCTGCTCCAGCGCGGCGGCCAGCACCGCGAGGTTGGTTTTCTCCTCGCTGCTGCCATAGAAATCCGACATGCCCATGCAGCCGAGCCCGATGGCCGATACGCTCAGGCCCTGGCTGCCAAGTTTCCTGTTTTGCATTGCTGGTTTCTCCTGTGTCAGCCCACACCGGGAAATATGACCGCCAAAACAGCGGCGCGTTACGCGGATTCTCCGCGAGATTTGCCTGTTCTGCAGGTTATTGGCTGCGGGACTTCATCGAGTTCGCCCGGCGCAGGCACTGGCAGTACCCGATAAGGAGAAGCTGCGGATGTTTTGCAGGCAAAGTATTGTCGCGACACAGGCCCTGCTGCCAGTACCATTCACCGAGCTGCCGCCCGCGCCCGGCCGGCCGCCGGTCTTCCCTGAGTAAGCCGGTGAAGGCCCTGTAACAGCCCGAGTCGACCTGTTTTTATTCGTCTTTAATGTCGATATACGTCCATAATATTAATTTTATCGTATTTTTTTACGAATTAAAGAACACGACAGTTAGACACCTTGCTGGCAAATGCCCCCCTCCTCGACCAACGCCAGGCCCTGCGGTACAGGTGGTCTCCTGCCAGCCTCCTGCAGCGTGCCGCCAGACCCAACCCGGCGCCAGTGCAGTCATCGAACGGCACAGACGACACGCAAACCCGCGCAACAGCGTGACAGTCCAGGCAACGAAGCCCGTGTGATTCGCCTTTAGCAGGAAGGTCTTTACGATACACTAATCGTGCTTTTTAACGACTTATGTCATTTTTACCTTATATCGTACTTTATTACGATTTATAGTTATTTCCATCTCGAATATTTATTCGCTATATTTTTCGAATTATCTCAGAATTTAACTATTATTCGTAATAAATGACGATTATGAAGATAAGTACCTTGCTTACTGACGATGTCATCCTCGGCGAGATCGGCGAGCGCCTCGCCGCCCGCAGAATCGACCTGCAACTCACCCAGGCCGCTGTGGCCGAACAGGCGGGCATAGCCAAGCGTACACTCGAACGTATCGAGGCCGGCCACTCCTCCCAACTGTCCAGCCTGGTGCGTGTACTGCGCGTGCTCGACGCCATGGCGGGACTGGAAACCCTGGTGCCGGAAGCCGGGCCCCGCCCGATGGATCTCCTGCAGCGCAAGGGAAAGCGGCGCCAGCGCGCCTCCGGCAAGCGCGCGGGAAAAACGCCGGCACCGGCCTGGAACTGGGGTGACGAGACATGACCACGGTCGCCGAGGTGCGCCTCTGGGGACGAACCATCGGCGCGGTCTCGCTGGCGGCGGGCGAGGAGGTCGCAGCCTTCGAGTACGCGGCGGAATTCTCCCGCAGCGGCATCCAGGTATCCCCCGTCGCCATGCCCCTGTCGCGCCGCGTGTACCGCTTCCCGGAACTGGCCCGCCAGACATTCCGCGGTCTCCCCGGCCTGCTGGCGGATTCCCTGCCGGACAAGTTCGGCAACGCACTGATCAACGCCTGGCTGGCCGCCCAGGGGCGCGGCCCGGACTCCTTCAATGCCGTCGAGCGCCTGTGCTACACCGGCGCCCGCGGCATGGGCGCGCTGGAATTCGCCCCGGCTACCGGCCCGCAGCCAGGCCAGGCCACCGCGATCGAGGTCGACCGGCTGGTAGCGTTGGCCTCGGACATCCTCACCCATCGCAATACCCTGCAGGCCTCCTTCGCCGACGCGGACAAAACCAATGCCCTGCACGACATCCTGCGCGTGGGCACGTCCGCCGGCGGCGCGCGGGCCAAGGCGGTGATCGCCTGGCACCCCGAGACCAACGAGGTGCGCTCGGGCCAGGTGGAGGCCGGCGAAGGCTTCGAATACTGGCTGCTGAAGTTCGACGGCGTCAGCGGTAACCGCGACAAGGAACTGGAGGATCCCAGGGGCTATGGCCTCATCGAATACGCCTACTTCCTGATGGCACGGGACTGCGGTATCGACATCGAGGAGTGCCGGCTGTTCGAGGAAAACGGCCGCCAGCACTTCATGACCCGGCGCTTCGACCGCCGCCCGGGCGGTGAGAAACTGCACATGCAGTCGTTGTGCGCGCTGGCCCACTACGACTTCAACATGGCCGGCGCCTACAGCTACGAGCAGGCCCTGCTGGTGATGCGCCAACTGGAGTTGCCGATGGCCGCCATCGAGCAGCAGTTCCGGCGCATGGCGTTCAATATCGTCGCCCGCAACCAGGACGACCACGTGAAGAACATCGCCTTCCTGATGGACAGGACCGGGCAGTGGTCGCTCTCCCCCGCCTTCGACATGACCTACAGCTACAATCCCGCGGGCACCTGGACCGCGACCCACCAGATGTCGATGAACGGCAAACGCGAGGATTTTACCCTCGAGGACTTCCGCGCCTGCGCCAGGGCCGCCTCGATGAAACGCGGCCGGGCAGAGGCCATTCTCGCGGAAGTCTGCGAGGCGGTGGCACGCTGGCCCGACTATGCCGCGCGGGCCGGCGTGCCCGGGGAAGTCAGTGCGGGCATCCGGGCCACCCTGCGCGTCGAAGCCTTCAATCGTCGCCGCATTGCCACGGCCGGCGCGGCGGCAAAACGGGCGGACAGCGAGCAGCAGTTCGAATTCCCCTTCGAATAAACCCGCGGCTGACGGGATAACCGGCAACCGCCGGCGCACGTTGCACCCGACAGCGAGCCGCGGGCTCGCCCCTGTGCCGAACATTGGCGCAAACTGGTGTAGGCTATGGCGGCCCGCACAGGGTAGTTTCCCGACGCAAACCAATAACAAGAGGACAGCATGGATATCGTAGACGCGCAGGTGCACGTGGGACGCGGAAAAATCGCCACAACCCTGGCGGCGATGGATGCCCTGGGGATCCAGTCCGTCGTCATCGATGAATTCTGGGGCAGCATGCATCCCAGCCACCCCACCCACATCGACCCGGGTTACCAGCTGGAAAACGGCGCCTGGCGCGCGGCCTGGCCCACCGCCGAGGAAGCCAGCCTGCTGCATCCCGAGCGGTTTTCCTACCTGGTGCGCGTCGATCGCAATGACCCGCAACTGGAGAGCGTCATGCGCACCGTGGGTTCCTCGCCCCACGCCCGGGCGTTCCGCCTGCAACCGGTGTGGACGCTGGACGAGGTCGGGGTATTTGCCGCGGGCGGCTATACGCCGGTCCTGGAGATCGCCCGGGATATCGGCCTGCCCGTGTGCTTTTTCATTCCAGGCTACGTCGAACTGCTCCGCCCCTACCTGGCGCAGTTTCCCGGGTTGCAGTTCGTGGTGGACCACGGCGGCATGGGCTTCAGCAACATCCCTGCCGGGCGGCCCGCGGCGGAGGCCGCCGCAGCCAACAGCCCCGCCTATTTCGACGAGGTGCTGCGCCTGGCGGAGTTCCCCAATGTCGCCCTCAAACTGAGCCACATTCACCATCCCTTTGGCGCGGGGAACTATCCCTACGAACCGCTGCGCCCGGTCCTGCGCCGGGCGATTGACGCGTTTGGCGCAAACCGCCTGCTCTGGGCCAGTGACAACACGGTGATACCAGGCCACAGCTGGGCCGACCTGCTGTATTACCTGCGCGACGACCCGGAATTGTCGGCGGAGGAAAAGCGCTGGATATTGGGCGCATCGGCCAGGTCGGTGTTCCGGTGGCCGGCAGCCCCCACCGAGTGGGCAAAGGGTTGAACGCAATTCACTGCACAACTGCGGCCTGAGGGTCCCGGATATCCAGGCCGCGCGGGAATGCCAGACAAGGACAGGAAGATGAGCGAGAAAACCTTCAAGATTCTGCTGTTCATGAAACGCCGCAGCGATATCTCCACCGAAGAATTTCGCGATTACTACGAAAACCACCACGCGCCCCTGTGCATGCAATATGCCCAGGGCATCACCCGCTACGTGCGCCGCTACATCGATCCCCAGCCCCACCCGGAAACCGGCCCCGGCAATGACTTTCCCTTCGATGTCATTACCGAACTTTGGTTTGACGATGAGGCCACCTTCCGGGGAACCCTCGCCTACCTGTCGACCAGCATCATGCCCGATGAAGTGATCGAGGATGAAAAAAACCTGTTTGATCGCGGTTCCTTCCGGATCGCCAGCGTGGTGGAGTGTGGATAACGGGCTGGTCCCGACGGCAGGCCGCGGTCTCCAGGCCGGAGTCGAGCAAGCCAGGCAAAACTGGCAAAATGCAGGCACCGGGAAGTTGCCCCTTTAAC
This sequence comes from Haliea sp. E17, assembly GCF_048323675.1. Taxonomy (NCBI): domain Bacteria; kingdom Pseudomonadati; phylum Pseudomonadota; class Gammaproteobacteria; order Cellvibrionales; family Halieaceae; genus Haliea; species Haliea sp. E17. The sequence continues at coordinate 63,303 of NZ_JBLWFK010000002.1, read as the reverse complement.
CTGATATGTGGAAAACCTTCACCCAGGCGACACTCGCCCTGACCTTCCTGCTGGCTGCGGCCAGCGGGCAGGCGAGTGGTAGCGACGTTTCGCCGGCCGCACTGGCCGCGTTCAAGCGCCCCGACACGGTCCCCCACCCGGCGGGCAACCCCTACTCCGCGGCGAAAGCCGCGCTGGGCGAGAAACTGTTCTTCGACCCGCGCCTGTCCCGCGACAACGACATCAGTTGCGCCACCTGCCACGATCCCGCCCGGGGCTGGGAGGACGGCCGGCCCACCGCCATCGGCGCCGACGGATTGCGCAACGAACGCCACACGCCGAGCGTGCAGAACCTGGCGTGGAGCCGCGCGCTGCTCTGGGACGGACGCACGCCGACCCTGGAATCACAGGTGTGGTTCGCCCTCACCGCGCACGACGAGATGGCCCAGGATGTCGGCCGCCTGACCGCTGAACTGGCGGCGATACCCGACTACGCCGCGGCATTCGCGGCAGTATTCCCGGATCGCGGTATCAGCCTGATAACCCTGTCCGCGGCTCTGGCGACATACCAGCGCGAAAACCTGTCCGGCGACACCCCCTTCGACCGCTGGGTCGCCGGCGACCCGGGCGCAGTTCCGGAAGACGCCCGGCGCGGCTTCGCCCTGTTTACCGGCAGGGCGAACTGCACGGCCTGCCACAGCGGCTGGAACTTCACCGACGGCGCCTTTCACGATATCGGCCTGCCCGCGGGCGCTGACCTCGGCCGTTTCCGTTTCTCCCGCGACGCGGCCGACAAATACGCCTTTAAAACACCGGGCCTGCGCAATATCACCCTGCGCGCGCCCTACATGCACGATGGTTCCATCGCGACCCTGCGCGCAGTGCTGGAGCACTTCAACGGCCCTTTCCCTGCACGCCCGAGCCTCTCACCGGCGCTGACCACAGCGGACCTCGGGGCGGCGGAAATCGACGCCCTGCTGGCCTTCCTGCAGGCGCTGGAAAGTACCCCGGACATACCGCGGGACAGTGAACATTAATGGAGACAACAGCGTGACCCAACCAAGCGGCAGCTGCCTGTGCGGCGCAGTGGCCTTCGCCATCGAAGGTGAATTCAAGGATTTCTTTCTCTGTCACTGCAGCCACTGCCGCAAGGGCAGCGGATCGGCCCACGCGGCCAACCTGTTCGCGCCCAATGCGCGGTTGCGCTGGCTGCGCGGCGCGGACAGCGTCGCCAATTTCCAGCTGCCCGGAACCCGGCATGTGCGCGCCTTCTGCCGCCACTGCGGCTCCGCGCTGCCCAACGAGGCGCTGGCAGAGGGGCTGGTCATGGTGCCCGCGGGCTGCCTGGACACCCCCCTGACCCTGCGCCCCAGCGCGCACATCTTCACCGCAAGCCGCGCCGGCTGGGACAGCGCGCTGGAACAGGTGCCCGCGGTCCCGGGTTCTCCCGCCATGCCCGGGAACCAGGCCGGCTGAGGCAAGCGCCGACGGTTTCCAGGCAGTGCCCTGCTCCCATGCCGTCCACCTGGGAAGCAGCAGCAGTCCTCCGTCTTTGCCGCCACGTCCCGGGCCCGTCGCGCCGTGTCCCGGCGCGCTCTCTCCGGTACACTGTGGCGCCAGAACCGGAACCGTGAATTTCGATGCCCGCCACTGACCCGCGCGCCCCCCTGTCACCGATTGCCCACGCCTACGCGCGCCTCCTCGCGCCGGCGCTGGAGCAGTCCGCGCCCGGTTTCGGGGAGGGCATGCACCCGGTCGTGTCCTGGCAGCGCAGCGGCCTGTCAGCCCTGTGCGGCAGGCCCGACGGGCCGCCCGGGTTTTGCCCGGTACCGCTGCCCGACTGTGCGGATGGCGCTCTGGCGGCGTTTCGCGCCATCACTGGCAAGAATGTATTGCCGGGCCTGCGCGGCGCCGACCTGCTGGTCGAGCGCGCGCGGATTACCGGGCACCGGCGCAACGGCGGCGCCTCGCTGTCCGGGGACTGCCGCCTGCTGGCCTGCAGCGATGCCGTGCTGGGCGTCAACCTGCCGCGGGACAGCGACTGGGAGTTGCTCCCCGCGTGGCTGGAAACGGCCCCCATCGCCGGCTGGGAGGCCCTGGCGGAACAGCTGGCGCACCGGCCCGCCGCATTACTGCTGGAGCGCGCGCGCCTGCTGGGACTGGCAGTGGTGGAGGCGACCCGGATACCCCGCGAACAGCAACCCTGGTGCCGCGTTACCCGCTTCCGTGACGCCTCCCCCAATGCTCAGCGTCCGCCGCGGGTCATCGACCTCTCGAGCCTGTGGGCAGGCCCCCTGTGCAGCCGCCTGTGGCAGGCTGCGGGCGCGGAGGTCATCAAGGTGGAGAGCCTGCAGCGGCCCGACGGCGCGCGCAGCGGGCCCGCGGAGTTTTTCGCGCGGATGAACAGCGCCAAACAGGAACTCAACCTCGCCCTGCACACCCCTGCGGGACAGGCGCAGTTGCGCGAACTGGTGCGCAGCGCGGACATCGTGCTGGAGGCCTCGCGGCCCCGGGCCCTGCGCCAGATGGGGCTGGTAGCGGAGGACATCCTCGCCGAACAACCGGGCCTCAGCTGGCTCAGCATCACCGGCTATGGGCGCGCAGAACCCCAGGCCAACTGGATCGCCTACGGCGACGACGCGGCGATCGCCGCGGGACTCTCCGCGGTCATGCATGCCGCCAACGGCCAGTGGCTGGTGGTCGGCGACGCCATCGCCGACCCGCTCACCGGCCTGCACGCTGCCCTCGCTGGCTGGGAGGCGTGGCGCAGTGGCGGCGGTCAACTGGTGGACGTGGCGCTGGCCGGGGTCGTACGCCACTGCATCACCGCCACCGCGCCAGAAGATGGCGACTATGCCACCCGCTGCCGGCATTGGCTGGCGCAGATGGAAACGGATAGCGGCGATGACTGAGGCAACACTGATTCGCAACGCGGAGCTCTACGGCAGCGGCACGCTGGCCGATGTGCGCCTCGCGGGCGGGGTTATCGACCGTATCGGCAGCGCGCTGCCTGCAGGACCCGGCGATAGCGTTGTCGACGCCAGGGGTGCCGCCCTGTTGCCCGGCCTGCACGACCACCACATCCACCTGGTGTCCCTGGCTGCGGCCCTGCAATCCCTGTCCTGCGGCCCGCCCACTGTGGCCAACGCCCAACAGCTGGCCGCCGCCCTGCGCGCGGCCAACCAGGAGGCCGGCGACTGGCTGCGCGGCATCGGCTACCACCCCGCGGTGGCCGGTGACATCGACCGCCACTGGCTGGACCGGCACATCCCCGACCGCCCCTGCCGCATCCAGCACCGTGGCGGGCGCCTGTGGGTGTTGAACAGCCGCGCCCTTGCGGAACTCGGCCTGCTGGCCACCGGCGCGCGACCGCCGGGGCTGGAACTACGCGACGGCGAAGCTACCGGGCGACTCTACGAGGAAGACCTCTGGCTGCGCCGGCAACTGCGCAGCCGCATCCCGGACATCGGTGTCGCCAGCCACCTGCTGGCCTCCTACGGCATCACCGGCCTGACCGATACCACCCCGCACAACGGGGTCGAGGAATGGCGCTTCTTCGGCGCACAGCAAAACAACGGCTCGCTGCTGCAAGGGGTCCGCATGATGGGTACCACAGACATCGCCGGATGCGAGGAAACGGACGCGCTACAGCGCGGGGAACTGAAAATCCACCTGCTGGAATCGCAGTTACCGGAGTTCGGGGAGCTGTGCCGGGCCATCGAGGCCGCCCACCGCAGCGGCCGCGGCGTCGCCGTGCACTGCGTCACCCTGGCTGAACTGGTCTTCACCCTGGGCGCTTTCGAGAGCGTGGGCAGCATCGCCGGCGACCGCATCGAGCACGCCTCGGTCACCCCCGACGAACAGCTGGCGCAGATTCGCGCGCTGGGCCTGCGGGTGGTGACCCAACCGCACTTTATCGCCGAGCGCGGCGACCAGTACCTCGCGGAGGTCGACCCGCGGGACCAGCCCTGGCTCTACCGCTGTGCGGGTTTTCGCAATGCCGGAATTCCCCTGGCGGCGGGCTCTGACGCCGCCTTCGGCCAGGCCGACCCTTGGGCTGCCATGCGCGCCGCGGTAGAGCGCAGGACGCCCTCGGGCAGGGTGCTCGGTGCGACCGAGGCGCTCAGCCCGGAGCAGGCACTGGCCCTGTTCCTGTCCCCCGCGGACGCTCCGGGCGTCTCGGTACGCAAAGTGGAGGCCGGCGCGCTGGCGGACCTCTGCCTGCTCGATCGCAACTGGGGGCTGGCCCGCGAAACCCTGCGGCACACGCTGGTGCGCGCGGTCTGGCGGGCCGGGCAATTGATCCACGGCCAAAATGCCTTAAACGGGCAGGTCGACTGACTCGGCCACTGCATCCACCAGCCCCCACCCGAGTGCTGTGGCAGCGGTTACGCGCTTGCCCGAAAGCACCATCCACGCCGTGCGCTGACGGCCGATGCGGCGGCTGATCGACACGCAGCCGCCGGCGCCGGGAATCAGGCCGAGTTCCAGTTCCGGCAGCTGGAAAAAGCTTTTCGGATGGGCGGTGACCCTGCCGGCGAAGGCCGGGAACTCCGCGCCCGAACCGAGACAGGCGCTGTGGACGAAACAGTGCACCCGGTCCGCGCAGCGCGCCAGCAGGCGCCCTGGCAGGCAGAGGCTGCGAATCCGGTGCGCTTCGGCGGTATCGGTGGCAAGCCCGAACTCGCGCAGTTCCCCGCCCACGCTGAAACAGGCGCCCGCCGCGGACAGTTCCACCCGGGTGATGCTGGTGTCGAGAATCACCAGTTCGAGCAGTTCCACCAGGGCGTCGCGCATTTCCACGGTCATCGAGTTGCGTTCCCGCGGCCGGTTGAGGCGGGCGTAGATAACGTCGCCCTCGCGGGAGAGCTGCACGGCGGCGCCGTCGCCGCCCGCCACCGGCGCCGGTGGCGCTTGCCGCGCCTGCAGCCACGCCCGGTGCCCCGCCCCGCCCTGCAGGGTGGCGTAGGCGAGGGACTCGACATTGAGGGCCAGTTCCAGCGGCAAGCGTTCAACCGCGCGCAATACCTGCACCAGCGCGAGGGCAGCGGCAGGCTGGCGCGCGATGTTCGCGGCCAGCGCCTGTGCCGCGCGCGCCGAATCCACCACCACATCGGCATTGGCGACGGCGCCCGCGCCCACCGCGATGACCGGCATCGGCTGCTGCAGCAGCCAGTCCGCGGTCGCGGGCACCTCTGCGAGGGGCAGTATCAGGCTGTCGGTGTCAGGCATGCGGGGCATTCCGGCGAAAACCGATGAGTGTAACCGCGCCCTTCGAAAGTGCAACGCGTGCCGCCGGCGGTGCATTGATGTCGAAGGCCGGCCATTCCGCCAGCGCAGGGCCGCCGCGCATTGACAGGCCGCTGGCGCACTCGCACCATAAGCGGCTGACCCGCTAACTGATAACAAAAGGATTTCCAGACCATGACAGACTCAAAACGTCCGCGCCTGCTTGTCACCGGGGCTACCGGCGGCATGGGCAGGGCAACCTCACTGGCCGCCATCGCCAAAGGCTACGACCTGCTGCTGGCCGACCTCGACGGGGACAAGCTCGCCGCACTGGCCGCGGAATGTAGCGCTGCCGGGGCGAACGCCGACTGGTGCGTGCTCGATGTCACCGACGCGGCAAGCGTGAGTGCGCTGGCCAGCGCCGCCGCGGAAGGCGGCATCGACGGAATCGTCCACACTGTCGGCCTGTCGCCGACCATGGCCGCCGGGAAGCGTATCGTGGAAGTCGACCTGATCGGATTCATCGCCACCCTCGAGGCCCTGCGCCCCAGCCTGAATGCCGGCGGCTGCGCTGTCTGCATCTCCTCGATGAGCGCCCACATGGTGCCGCCGAATGCGGAAATCGAGGCGCTGCTCGCCGACTCACAGGCGCCGGACCTGCTGGAGAAACTGGCCGCGCTGCCCGGGACGCCGCTGGACAATGCCTCGGCCGCCTACCCCTACAGCAAGAAGGCCCTGATCAATTACGTGGAAGCCCGCGCCGGCGAGTGGGGCAGGGAAGGCAAGCGCCTGGCGACCATCTCCCCCGGCCTGATCGACACCGGCATGGGCAAGCAGGAAGAAGCTGCGGGCAAGGACATGTACACCTGGATGGAGACCCTGATCGCCATGGGACGCCACGGCGAGCCGGAGGAGATCGCCAGCGCGGCACTGTTCCTGGTGTCGCCGGCGGCGTCCTACGTTTCCGGCATCGACCTCAAGGTTGACGGCGGTTTCGTCGGCAGTTTCCGCGAGATGCAGCGCAACCAGGCCGGCTGAGCCCGCCTCCTACCACATCAGGTCATCGGGAATCTGGTAGTCGGCGTAGGGGTCGTCCTCATCGACGGCCTCGACTGCCTCGTTCCTGACCAGCACGCGGGCGGCGTCGCGCTGGCTGATTTTTTCCGCCACCGGGGCCGGCACCAGTTCATAGCTGCCGTTGAGCACGACGATGGCCAGCAGGCCCCGCACCAGCTGGTCCTGTTGCTTGGCGGTGACATAGATTTTCTTGATTTTTTTGCCGTGGCTGAACTGGTAGGCCACTTCGTCACGGCCACCTGACGCGCCGGGGCGGGCGACCCGGTTCATGGTGATCAGTTGTGCGATCTGGGCGTCGATAGCCCGCCGTTCCGCCTGGGCCTCTTTTTGCCGGTTGAGTTCGCGATCCTTTTCCGCCTTCTCGGCCAGCGCCTGCTGCGCGGCCAGCGCCGCCTCGCTGACCTGTCGCTCGCCCTTCGGCGCTTGCCGGGCCTCCTTGCGTTTTTCCTTGTTGATCTGCTTCGCCTTCCTGGCGTCCGCGAGGCCGGACTTCAACAATTGTTCCTGCAGCGATGACATGGTTCCAGGGCTCTCTGTGCTGACTGTGACTCCATGCTATTGTAGCCGGACTTGAAGCGCCGGCCCAACGCCTGCCCGGCTGGGCAGCGCTTCCCCTACACCTCCGCGGCACAGGTAACCACCCGATTGAACGTTCAGCCCTTCCTGCACCTTGCCTGTCCGCTGGACGATTCTCCCCTCACCTGTACCGGCAGCGCCTGGGTCTGCGCCAGCGGCCACAATTTCGATATCGCGGCCAGGGGATATACCCATCTCCTGCCGGTCCAGCACAAACGCACCCGCGACCCCGGCGACAGCAAGGCCATGGTGGCCGCGCGGCAGCGCTTCCTGGCTGCCGGCTTTTACCAGCGTATTGCCGATGCGGTGAACCGCGCGCTGCTCCCCGACGGCCCCGTTGCGGAACAGCTCAGCTGCCTGGATGCGGGCTGTGGCGAAGGCTACTACCTGCGCGAACTGGTTGCCGCCTACCCCCAGCAGGCCTTCGCCCTGCTCGGCGTGGATATTTCCAAGTGGGCCGTGCAGTCGGCGGCAAAGCGCGATGCGCGCCCCAACTGGGTGGTTGGCAGCAACGCCCACCTGCCGGTGCAGTCCGCCAGCATCGATCGCCTGCTCTGCCTGTTCGGCTTCCCCGTCTACCCCGAGTTTGCCCGGGTGCTGAAACCCGGCGGACTGATCGTGCAGGTGGATGCCGGGAGCGAGCACCTGCAGGAGGTACGCCAGATCATCTATCCCCGGGCCAAGCCGGCGCGGCAACCGCACAACGCCCCGCCGGAAGGGTTCAGCCTGGCTGCGGTAGAACGAGTCACCTACCCGGCCAACCTGTACGGCGCCGATATCATCAGCGACCTGCTGGAGATGACCCCGCACTTCTTCCGCGCCAGCGCCGAGGGGCGCGCCGCGCTGTCGGAACTCGACAGCATCCGGGTCACGGTGGACGTGCAGGTGGCGAGCTACAGCCGGAGCGGCTGAGCCGGCAAGGGTTTTACCCTCCCCCAACTGAGCCCAGCGCGATACCCGCGCCCAGTATTGCCCCGAACACCATTGCGGTAAGCGCGAGCCTTGCCGTCAGCGGGCGCAGGGCAACCGGGTCGCCCCCCGCCGCGGTACGCGCCACGCCGACAGCCCAGGGCAGCGTCAGCCAGGCCGCCAGGCCCCAGGGGCTACAGAGCCCGACCAGGACGAACAGCGGTATCGCCAGATAGGCGCAGGCCAGCAGCCCCCACAATACCCGCACGCTGGTGCGGGGACCCGCGCGTACCGCGATCGTGCGCCAGCCTTTTTGCGCATCCCAGTCGCGATCGCGCAGGTCGTCGATCACCGAGACCCCGGTGACCAGCGCGCCCACCGGCCAGCCGACCAGCCATACCGCCCAGGGCAGCGTTGCGCCCTGTCCGTGGGCGGCGGCCTGGATGTAGTAGATTCCCGCCACGGCGACAATGCCGAACATCGCGAAGAACACCGGCTCGACCAGGCCCACCCGCACATAGGCGGGTCCTCCGGCGTAGGCAAAACTCGCGGCGCAACCGATGAGCCCGAGCAGCAGGACCGGCAGTCCCCCGATGGCAAGCAGATAGGGCCCGGGCAGGATCGCCAGGAAGAAGCAGAGCAGCGTCGCGGCATAAAGGCGTTTGAGGGGCAGTGCCCCCGATTCCACCGCCGCGTTGAGCTCGGGATGCTCGCGGATAGCGGGGTGACGCCGCAGCAGTTCGTGGTTGTCCATGAACACGCCACCGAGGTGGATAAACCAGCTCGCCAGAAACCCCAGCAGTGCCGGCAGCGGCGCAAACACGCCGTGGTGCAGCGCGAGCCCGACGCCGACCAGTACCGGTGCAAGTGCGGTTGGCAGGGTATGTCCCGGGTACAGCAGCAGCTGTATCCACAACTGGCGGGTTGCCGCAGTCATCGTTACCTCGTGAAAAATCCGTCCGGAAAAGCCTGGCAGTTAAGCCCGGCAGAGCACTGATTGCCAATAAAACTGTGAACCAGGTCCACTGTGAGGCAGTTATCAAAATTTAACATTGCATTTGTGAAGGGCAAAAATCCAGTCAATAGTGATCATCAGGCGCAGGCAAATGCGCCGGACAATAATCAATAACGGAATACGGGAAGGCAGGGAAAACTATGAAATCCAGTGCATCTGTCTTAGCGGTACTGACACTGACAAGTCAACTGGCCCTGGCGGATACGCCAGCCGAAACCACCACCCAGGCTGGCGAGAGCGCAGTCGTTGCGGGCAGTCAAATCACTACTCCCGCAGCGCCCGCCGCGACCGACAGCCAGATCAAGTCACTGGAGCGCGACCTCCGGCCGAGCCTGCAATCCAGGCTGGACGCGCAGATGGACTTTGCCATAGAGTCCCGGGCGCTTTCCCGCGAGGCGATTGCCAGCGTCGACTGAAGCGGGTTACCTGATCAGGCCTCCCAGGCCAGCGTCAGGTTGCGGATCGACAGCAGTCCCGGGTAGACCGTGGAGTCCGTGCCGGGCTTGATGCGGAATTCGGGAATGCGCCTGAACCACTCGTCGAGCAGGATGCGCAATTCGGAGCGCGCCAGGGGTGCGCCCAGACACCGGTGCACACCGAGGACGAAGGTCGCGTGACGGTTCGATTCGCGTTGCGGGTTGAAAGTGCGCGGATCGGCGAAGCGGCGGGGATCGAAATTACCCGCCGGGTTGACGCACTGCACGGTCTCCCCGGCCTTGATGGTAACACCATGCCAGTCGAAATCCCGCGTCGCCTTGCGCGAGGAACTGAGGATGGGCTGGGTGCGCAGGAATTCCTCCACCGCGGTATCGATGATTTCCGGGTGCTCGCGGATCTGCCGCTGGATCTCCGGTTGCAGCGCCATGCGCCGGAACATCTGGCTGATGGTCGCGGCAACCGTATCGAGGCCGCCCAGCCAGAGAAACCAGACCATGCCGATTTTCTCGTCGTCGCTCAGCGCCTTGCCCTCGATCTTGCCGTGGACGATTTTCGATACCAGGCAGTCATCGGGTTCGCGCTCTTTCTCGGCGATAAAGCCGCGCAGGAACTCGAGCACGGCGCGCAGCGCCGCCTGCATCTTGCCGAGGTCGCCGGAGTGCAGGATGTTCCACTCCCAGTCCAGGAACTGCTCGAACATCGGCGCGGGAAAGCCCATCAGTCCCATGAAAATCCGCACCGGGTAGACCCGGCCGAAATCCCAGGCGACATCGACCTCGCCCCGCTGCGCAAACTCGTCGATCATTTGCACTGCCAGCGCGCGCATGTCGTCCTGCATCAGGCTGAGTCGTTTCGGCGTGAAGTGCGGCATCAGGTAGCGGCGGTACTTGCCGTGCTCCGGCGGATCGATGGCCAGGGGAATGGAGCGGAAAGTCTCGCCGATCAGCGCCTGGAATTCCGCCGTACCCTTGTTGGAAAAATACTCATTATCCGTGTAGACGCGGTTGATATCGTCGTAATGGGTCACCACCCAGGTGCCGTTGCCCATCCCGGCGACTGCGCCGAGGCCGCTGCTGACAGGCACGTTGTAGAGAATCCGCGGGATATCGTCTCCGGCGAGCCAACCGCAGGGCTCGTAGGGATCGACGAGATCGTTGGGCACCGAGCCCATGGCCCAGTTGATATCGACGATACGGTCCCGGGGGACGTGGGGCGGAGCGTCGAAGTCGGCGCGGATGGCGTCGAGGGTGCGCGGGTGCGGCATGATTCCCAGCCTTTTTTATGTGTTATCGCTGCAAGGGTAGACTGTCGAACCGGGCAAATCCAGCGCCCCGGGTTGCGCTGAAATTGTCATCGCAGGCAAAAAACCGTGTAAAACAACGGCGCGCGGCCTCGGGCGGCCTCACGGGAATTAACAAAATTTCATGAACCCGAACGTCAGGGCAGGCTGACCACCTCGCGCTGCTCTCCCGCCGGGAAATAACCCGGGCCGATACTGCCCGGATCGCCCCAGCAGGTGATAACGCCATCGGCATAGCGGGCACAGACCTCCCCGGAAGATCCACTGATCTGCACGACATCCACCAGGCCGGGCATTGCAACCGGCTCGGTCGCATCGCTGCTCTCACCCTCCAGTAGCGGGCCATAGGCGCTGCCCCAGCAATACACCGATCCGCGTTCGACCAGCGCACAGGTGAATGCGCTGCCCGTCACCACACCGATGACATCGTCGAGGCCCTTCACCGCCACCGGCTGTTCCGAGGCATTCAGGCTACCGTCCCCCAACTGGCCGGCAGTGTTATCGCCCCAGCACTGCAGGCGCCCCTCACCCAGGGCGCAGGCATGGGTGCTGCTGGTGTCGATGGCATCGATATTACTGAGGCCAGCTATCGTTACCGGCGCATTTGCCCCGGATCCGGAAGCGCCATCGAAGATGGACCAGCACTGTACGCTGCCATCGCTCAGGAGGGCGCAGGACTGGAAGGCGCTGGAATAGATTCCGCCGCTGCTGATGGACTCTACACCTGACAGCGCAGGAAAGGCCGCTGGTGTCGCCGTATAGTCGATACTGCCGTCTGCATAGGCCTCGCGTACGCCCTGCACCAGCACTTCGCCGGCATCGCCAATGGCATACAGCGAGTAGGAACCGATACTCAGGGCAGCGGTACCATCGAGGCCCGGCACCGCCCGCGGCACCAGGATATAGTCATTCTCGTCCACACCGCTCTCCCAGGCGGGCAGGAGGTTGGCGGAAAGATTGGCAAGCCCCCAGCAGGACACGCTCGCATCGCCCAGCAGCGCGCAGCTCTGGCCGCCGCCCAGGCTGAGCGCAGCGACATCGGCCAGGCCGCTGACCGGAGTCGGCACACCAGTCGCCGTGCGGCTGCCGTTGCCCAGCTGGCCGTAGCCGTTATCGCCCCAGCACAGGGTGTCGCTACCATCGACCAGCGCGCAGCGATAGCCCTCGCCCGATTCGATACCGGTAGCGCCCTCGATTCCCCCTACGATGAACGGCCCTACACGACCAGCAGCCGGCCCGGTGCCCAGCAGGCCATCGATATCCGATCCCCAGCAGCGCAACTCCTTCGATTCCCCCACGGCACAGGTCGCGAGGTCGCCGGCATTGATGGCGCCTGCCGCCGTCAAGCGCTCAACCCGCAGCGGCGCCAGGGAATACGGCGTCCTGTCGTAGGTGCGCCCCAGGGTTCCGTGAAAATTCGCACCCCAGCAATCGACCAGCCCCTCGCCCGAGAGGACACAGGCGTGCCGGTTGCCGACGCTGAGCTGGTGAACATTCCCGAACTGGGCGACCTGCACCGGCAGCGTCGAGCTGGCGAAGCTCTCCCCCACAGCGCCGGTCAGCACATCGTCGCCCCAGCACCAGACCTGGTCGCTGTCGGTGAGCGCGCAACTCCACTGCTCCCCCACCCCGATGGCCAGCACCCGGCCCGGCAAGCCCTGCACCGCCACCGGCGTCAGTGCCGGTTCCAGCGTGCCATTGCCCAGTTGCCCGCTCTGGTTCGCTCCCCAGCAGAAGGCCTCACCGGCCCCGGTGACGGCACAGGAATGCAGGTACCCGGCGCTGATTCCGGCCACATCGGCAAGCCCCTGGACGACAACGGGTATGGCGGAACCAGCGCTGCCGCCATCGCCCAACTGGCCGTTGCCGTTACTGCCCCAGCAACGCGCCCTACCGTCGGTGAAGGTCGCGCAGGTATGGTTGCCGCCGGCGCTGATCGAGCGCGCTTCGGGGAGGCCATCCACGGCAACCGGTGCTGCGGGTGGAAAGCCCGGACCGGAGCCGAGCTGGCCGTGGCGGTTGAGGCCCCAGCAGTGGATTGTGCCTTCGCCATCCAGGGCGCAGCTGTGCTGGCCCGCGCTGCTCACAGCCACGACATTCCGCAGTCCCGCTACCGCCACCGGCGGAAACTGGCCACTGCGTGCGCCATTGCCCAGCTTGCCGTAGCGCGCGTCGCCCCAGCACACCGCGCTGCCTTCACGGGTCACGGCACAGGCGTGATCGGTTCCGAGGCTGACACTGTCGACACGCAGGGCTTCGAGGTAGCGCACCTGGGTACTGAAGTCAGCTTCAGCACTGCGCAACTCGAACTGGTACTCGCCAGGCGGCAGTTCCGGGGCAATGAATTCAAGTACGTGAGCGGATTGCGAGAGTAGTTCCACCCCCTCGCCGTTCACGGCGAGAGTGGTGCCATCAAGACTGCTACCGGACACAAACACGAGGGAACCGGGAGCGAAAACAGCAGGAGAAATAGCGCTGACCGCCGGAGTTTCCCCCGTGCCATCGCCTGGCGACGGCTCCCCGCCGGTACCGTTACTGCTGCCGGAAGAGCAGCCGCCCAGGCCGGCAGCCAGCAAGAGCAGATAGACCAATGACCGGACAACGTTCCCTGTTGCGTGCATACGACCTCTTCCATGTTGTTTATTATGTCCCGGAGAGTGGCGGACCAGCCAATCCCTGGCTTGATCCCCCCCCTCACCTGTAGCGGGATTATAGGGACGCTGCCAACGTCCAGGCGAGTAAATTCTATCGACAATCGCGCCGCACTACCCTCAGTCCAGGTTGCCGCCGTAAACAGGAAACACACTGGCGTCCCCGTAGTCCTCGATGCGCTGCATGGTGTCGAGAAAGTGCATGTCCTCATCCGAGATCGCAAAATTCACCTCGGTGTTGTTCTGCATATGGGCCGGGTTCGCGGTCTTGGGCAGTGCCAGCAGGCCGAACTGCAGGACGTAGCGAATACACAGTTGCGGCACGGAAACTCCATACCTCTGTGCCATCTGCACGATCGTCGGGTTTTTCAAGAGTTCGCCATGCCCCACCGGCGAATAGGCTTCCACCAGCAGTCCGTTGGCCTGGTTGTATTCGATCAGGTCGAGAGGCATGTTGCTGATATGGGCCAGGATCTGGTTCACCATCGGCTTCACGGAACAGGACTGCAGGATATTCTCGACGTCCTGCTGTTCAAAATTGGACAGTCCGATAGCGCGGAGCTTACCCGCCTTGCAGGCGTCCTCAAGCGCCCGCCAGGCTTCCCGGTTGCCGTCAAAGTGACGGTCTTCGCCGGCAAACTCGACCCAGGGTTGCGGGCTGTGGATGATCATCAGGTCGGCGTAATCCAGACCCAGTGTCTGCAGGGAACCGTCGATGGACGCCACGGCTTCCGCGTAGGATTTGACCTCCGCCGCCAGTTTGGTGGTGACGAAAATATCCTCGCGCTTTACGCCGCATGTGCGGACCCCCTCTCCCACCCCCGCTTCATTGCCATAGGCCTGTGCGGTATCGATGTGGCGGTAGCCCAGCCCGACCGCATCCTGGACAGCACGGGAGGCGCTGTCGTCGGCGATAAACCAGGTACCCAATCCGAGTTTGGGAATTTCTACACCGTTGGCGAGGGTAAACCTTTCTTCCAGTATCATCACATAATCTCCTGTTCCACGTTTCTTTCGCGGTTGGTTCTGTTTCGCGTTTTGTTCTGCTTCGCGTCAAGGTTATCCGGCGTACTGTGCGTCAGTGACCGGTTCCAGCCAGTTGACGTTTTTTCCATCCAGCATTTCCTGCACCGCGATATGACTCATGCCGGTGGTGGAGGTGGCGCCGTGCCAGTGCTTGTGCCCCGGCGGGCACCAGATCGTGTCGCCCGCGTTCACTTCCACCCGGACCTCGCCCTCACACTGTGTCCGGCCTTTCCCGGCGGTAACGATCAGCGACTGGCCGAGGGGATGGGTATGCCAGTTGGTGCGTGCGCCCGGCTCGAAGGCCACCAGTGCGGAGGTGATGCGCGAAGGTTCCTGGGCCTGCATATGGATGGGATCGATGCGTACGTCGCCGATAAACCAGTCTGCGGGACCCTTGATCGAAGCCTGTGATCCGTTGCGTGTAAGAATCATGGTTTGCTCCTCTATGCTGTTCCGGGTATCACTGCGACATATACGTCACAGGTATGGTTCAATCCTGGCCTGCCTGCGCAGGACATCTCTAACCTGCTCATACCAGGCTGCCTGCCTGCTTCTGTCGAAATTGTCCGATCCTATCGATGACTGCAACGCCACTGTCACCGCGATACCGAGTTGATCTCCAATCACACTGACTGCTCTTCTAATAAGCCGATATTTCTCGATCGATGAGAGTATTCTCGACCCCCAGGGCAAGCGACCGATAGAGCAATTCGCTTGAATTATTGCCCAATCCTATCGGCATCCTGAGTTTTATTGGAATTCTCCCGACATCCCCTATAAAGTTGCCGGCAAGGAAAATGCGAGTCATATGGCTACCATGCAGAACTACACTGCGCAGTTGCACCCACACCAGCAGGCAATGGCCGGGGTCATCGCCAGGCACGTACCCGGCACTGCCGACTGGGAGACCCCGGTGCAGAACCTGCTGTTATTTCGCCGCGATGCGCCCACCGAGCCCGATTTCTGCCTGATCGAGCCCAGCGTGGTGCTGGTGGTGCATGGCACCAAGCAGATGCTGGTTGGCGCGGAGGCATTCCCCTACAACACCTCGAACTTCCTGATCACCTCGCTGGACCTGCCGGCCAGTTCCCAGGTGCTCGAGGCCAGTGCCGGGGAACCGTGTCTTGGCCTGGTATTGAAGCTCGATATCCGGGTGCTGTCTGAGTTGATCGCCCAGGGCATCCTGCCCCATGCCCGGGAGCGCTCCGGCCGGCTGAGCGTCGGCCTGGGCACCATGACGCCCGACATACTTGAGCCCTTCAGGCGGCTGGTGGACCTGCTGGATGAACCCGCGGCCATCGCAGTGCTGGCGCCGTTGATCCAGAGGGAGATTCACTACCGCCTGCTGCTCAGCGACCGGGCAGACCTGCTGCGGCAGATCGCGTCCGTGGACAGCCACAGCTACCGCATTGCCAAAGCCGTGGACTGGTTGAAACTCAACTACGCGCAGCCCCTGCGTGTCGACGATCTCGCCGCCCGGGTACAGATGAGCGCGCCCACCTTCCACCTGCACTTTCGCCAGTTGACCACCAAGAGTCCGCTGCAGTACCAGAAATGGCTGCGCCTGAGTGAAGCGAAACGGCTGATGCTGAACGAACACCTCGACGCGTCCAGCGCGGCTTTCCGGGTGGGCTATGAAAGTCCGTCACAGTTCAACCGGGAGTACAGCCGCCTGTTTGGCAATCCGCCAAAGCGGGATGTCGAGCAATTGCGCCAGATGGCCACCAGCCGGGCATAAGTCCGCCAGCGGATGGCGGACGGGGAATAGCCGCGGTTTCGGCGCAACTGCCCCTTGCGAACAGCCCATTTCCCGCGGGCACAAAAAAGCCCGGCGGGATCGCTCCGGCCGGGCTTTTCCAGGGACCGTTATCAGCTGATTTCGCCGATCTCGGTGCCCACGTCGTAGGTCTCGCCTGCAGCGACTTTCTGGGTCAGGGTACCGGAAGCCGGGGCTTCGATTTCCTGCACAGACTTGTCGGTTTCCAGGGTGTAGATGGCCTGGCCTTCTTCCACCTGGGCGCCGTCTTCCACCAGCCACTCGGTGAGCGTGCCTTCAGTGGTAGACATCTGCAGCTTGGGGATGGTCAATGTTGTTGCCATTGTCGTTTTCCTTGAGTGCTATTAAAACAATTCGCGAACGCGCGCGGCGATGGAGCCGACGTTCGGCACCTGCGCGGTTTCGATGATCTTGGAGTAGGCGATCGGGGCGTAGGCCGCACCGAAGCGCGAGGCCGGGGCCTTGAGCTTGCCGAACAGCTCCTCGTTGATGGTCGCGGCGATTTCCGAGCCGAGGCCGCAGAATTCCACCGCGGCGTGTACCACCAGCGCGCGGCCGGTCTTCTCCACAGAAGAGAGGATGCGGTCGTAGTCCAGTGGCAGCAGGGTGCGCAGGTCGATCACCTCGGCACTGATGCCCTCTTTCGCCAGTTCCTCGGCGGCCATCATGCACTGCATGACCTGCCAGCCGTAGGTGATCAGGGTGACGTCGGTACCCTCGCGCTTGACCTTGGCCACGCCCAGGGGGATGCGGTAGTCGCCCACCGGCACTTCTTCCTTGAGCGCGTAAGTCAGCATCATGGACTCGATCTGGATACAGGGATCCTCGTCGAAGATACAGCTCATCAGCAAACCCTTGGCTTCCGTCGGGGTGCTGGGGTAGACCACCTTCAGGCCCGGCTGGTGCAGCAGGGTAGCCTCGGTGGACTGGGAGTGCTGGGCGCCGAAGCCGCCGATACCGCCGCCGGCGATCATGCGCACGGTCATCGGCACATTGGTGGTGGCGCCGGACATGTAGCGCTGCTTGGCGGCGTGGTTGGTGATCTGGTCCATGCACACGCCCACGAAGTCGGCGAACATGATTTCCGCCACCGGGCGCATGCCCACCAGCGCGGAGCCGGTGGCGCAGCCGATGATGGCCTGCTCGGCGATCGGGGTCGGGCGGATCCGCTCGCCCCATTTGCTCTGCATGCCCTTGAAGCACTTGAACACGCCGCCGGGGTCATCGCCGATGTCCTCGCCGAGGCAGTAGACGTTCTCGTCGATCTGCATGGACAGGTCGAGGGCGTCCTGTACCGCCTCGAACATGGCCATGGTCTTGGTTTCACCGGTGAACTCGGGCTCGGCTGCGCGCTTCACGCGCTGGCCGCGCTGCGGCACCACGTCCGGGTCGCCGTAGACGTCCAGCAGCATCTCGTCTTCGCCGGAGACCTCGCTCTCGAGGCCAAAGGCGATCGCCTCGGCGACTTCCGCCTTGGCAGCGGCGTCGATTTCCGCCAGTTCTTCCTCGCTGCAGATACCGTGTTCCAGCAGCAGCTTGCGGGTGGCGGGCACCGGCCATTTTTCCTTGGCGACAGCCAACTCTTCCTTGTCCAGCAGGTGGCTCCAGCCGACACCGGCGTGGGGCCCGAGGCGCAGGGTCATGGCCTCGACGAAGACCGGGCCGTTGCCGGCGCGCACGCTGTCGATGATCTCCTTCATGCCGTTGTAGAAGGCGATCGGGTCGTTGCCGTTCAGGCGCACGCCGCGGAAGCCCAGGGCCTCGGCGCGGGCGGTGAAGTTCTCGCTGGCGGTGTAATCGGGAATCGGGGTGTACTCGCCGATCAGGTTGTTCTGGCACATGAAGATCACCGGCAGTTTCCACACGCCGGCCAGGTTCATGGCTTCGTGCACCGCGCCGATGCTGGTAGCGCCGTCACCGAAGTTGACGATGGTGACCTTGTCGGTGCCGCGCATTTTCTCCGCCAGGGCCAGGCCGTTGGCGATCGGCGCGCCGGCGCCGACGATCGCGGTGGTCAGCATGGAACCGGAGGACGGGTCGGAGATGTGCGGCGAACCGCCCTTGCCCTTGTTGACGCCGTCGATGCGGCCCAGGGCTTCGGCGAACAGGCCCTTCAGGGGCACGCCCTTGGCAACCTGGTCGTGGATGCCGCGGTAGATGGTAACCATGTGGTCTTCACTGGTGATCAGCGGCGCGATGGATGCGGGAATGCCTTCCTGGCCGGTCATCGGCCAATAGGTGAACATGAACTTGCCGCTTGAGAGCCCCGCCTGGATACCCTTGTCTACCTCGTGGATGCGCGACATCTGGCGATAGATCTCGCGCAACGTGCCGTGTTCGATACCAAGGTCATTTGACATAAGGACTGCCTCCAATAATTGGTCTTGTGTGGATTCGGGCGTGGTGACAAACGTGGGAAAGCTTGGCTTCGTTGCCCTGATAGTCTTGCGATAGCGCCGGGTACTTTACCTTATCACCGGCTCAAACCCAATAATCGGGGGCCATTTTCCAGAACTCGCGAATCTCGCGGGCACAGGCCCGCGGCGCCTCGATCTGCAGCAGGTGCCCGTGGTCGGCAAAATCGACCCGGCGCAGGCGCGGTACGCTCGCCTCGATGACATCGCCGATCAGCCGGAAGTCGGGCAGGTCGCGCAGCCCGGTGAGCAGCAGCGTGGGCGCCTGCAACTGGTGCAGGCGCTCCATGTCCGGCAGGGCGCGCACATGGGGGTCGGACTGCCAGTGCACGCCGCTGTAGGCGAGGATGGATTGCCGCAGCTCGTCCGCCGCGGCACTGTGCCGCGCCGGCTCGAACAGGGGGTGTTGCCACCAGCGCTCCCGGGCCTCGTCGAGCCGGCCCCCGCGCATCGCATCGGCCACCGCGCGCCAGCGCTCGCGCCACTCCCCGCTCCATTCCCAGGCAACTATGCCTGGACTCACCAGTACCAGGCTGCGCACCCGCTGGGGATGGGCAAGGGCAAAGTTCAGCGCCACCGCCCCGCCCAGGGAAACGCCGACCAGGTCAGCGGCGTCGATGCCGCGACTGTCCAACACCGCGAGCAGGTCGCGCGCGTGGTCGTAGGGCTGCTCCGGGTCCCAGCCGGAGCGACCGAAGCCGCGCAGGTCGTAGCGCACCGCCGGGATATCGGCGAGTTCCTCCCAGAGCCGGTCCCAGCTGTGGCGGTCGCCGCCCATGCCGTGCAGGAAAACCGCATCCGGCCGGTCGCCCCGGGTTTCACCCCACAGGGTGATTCCGTCCACCACCACGGAAAACTGCTCTGTATGCATGCTCTTCAATCCCCCCGCGAACAGGCCCCCATTATAGTGGTTGGCCTTCCGGGCGCGGGGCGATTATGCTGTTTTTCTTTGCCGAGGTGACTCCATGAAAACCCGCTACTGGCTCCCGATCGCTGTGCTGTTCATCGCCGCCGCCGGTATTTACTGGTTCTGTATGATCCCGGCGACGGTGCACCCGGCGGGCGCCCAGAGCCAGGCGCGTTTCCAGCCCGGACCCTACGCGGTGATCACCGAGACACTCGACCTGCTGGACACGGCGCGCGATACGCCGCGCAACCGCGACCTTCCCGGGCACCCGGGACGCGAACTCAAGGGCACCCTGTGGCGCCCCGACGGCCTGCAGCAGGCGGGGCCCCTGGTGGTTCACAGCCACGGCTTCACCTCCACCCATATCGAGGCGCTCTACCTCGCCAGGTTCCTCGCCAGCCACGGCTACACCGTAGCGGCGGTAGACTATCCCCTGACCAGTTACGGGACACCCGGCGAGCCACTGGTAACCGACGTCGTCAACCAGCCCGGGGACGTCAGCTTCCTCATCGACACCCTGCTGCAGCGCAGTGCCAGCGAAGGCGACACACTGTTTGCCAGTATCGATCCCCGGCGTATCGCGCTGTCCGGTATTTCCCTGGGCGGTCTGACCACGACGCTGGCCACCTTCCACCCCCGCATGCGGGACCCGCGCATCCGTGCGGCGATTTCCATCGCCGGACCAAGCAGCATGCTGCTGCCGGGTTTTTTCGCCGGGGAGGATACGCCCTACCTGGCGATCTACGGCGACCACGACGTGGTAGTGCCCTACCCTGCCAACGGCGCGCCCCTGCCGGAGAAAAATCCCGACACTGTACTGGTCACCCTGCTCGGCGGGTCGCACGCGGGTTTTCTCCAGCTCGGCGCGACCATGATGCGCTTTATGGGCAACCCCGACACCCTGGGCTGCCATTTCGTGCTCGCCGGCCTGGAGAACGGCGAGGCGGCGGAGGACCAGCAGTTCGTCGGCATCCTCGGCAATGCCAGCGAGGGCATCGACGACGGCGCCGAGGTCGACATCTGCAGCACTCCGCCGCCACCGGTCACCATGGCCTCGGCGCGACAGCACATGTTCACCATCCTCGCGGCCTACAGTTTCCTGGAAAGCGTGTTTGACACCAGTGGCGAGAGCCGCAGGAGCGCCCGCGACTACCTGGTGCAGACCCTGGCCGGGGAAAACACCGGGGAGGTGACAGTGGCGGCACCGGCCGCGACGCAGGGGATGGCGGCAGCGCTCTCCGGGCGGTGAGCTGTACCATACCCTGAGCGCTCGCCAGCGATACAGGTTCGCACCCGGACCAGATGCGCCAGCCTGTGGCACTCCGGGGGGGGAATCACCAAGTAACACCAACAACCAATAAGAGAAGCACCGACTGCATGGAAAACTTTACCGTTCACGTTCCGGACGCGGAACTCGAAGACCTGCACTACCGCCTGCGGAACACCCGCTGGACCGACGATTTCGCCAACGAGGACTGGCGCTACGGCGCCGACGCCGGTTACATCCGCTCACTGGCCGAGTACTGGCTGAACGACTACGACTGGCGCGCGCGGGAGAAGCTGATCAATGCCTTTGCCCATTTCCGCACCGATATCGACGGTTTCCCGATTCATTTCATCCACGCCAGGGGCAGGGGGCCCAGGCCCATGCCGCTGTTGCTGAACCACGGCTGGCCCTGGAGCTTCTGGGATTTCCACAAGATTATCGGCCCGCTGACCGACCCCGCGGCCCACGGCGGCGATCCGGAGGATGCCTTTGACGTGGTGGTGCCCTCCCTTCCCGGCTACACCTTCTCCACCCCGCTGCGCAAAACCGGGATGAATTTCTGGAAGACCGCGGACCTCTGGGTGCAGCTGATGGAGCGCCTGGGATACCCCCGCTTCGCCAGCCAGGGCGGCGACTGGGGTTCGTTTATCTCCGCGCAACTGGGCCACAAGTTCCCGGACCGGCTTATCGGCGTGCACCTGCACACGCCGGCGCCGCTGCATTTCATGAGCGGGCGCGGTTACCCGAAGGAGGATTTCAGCGAGGACGAAAAACCGCAGATGCTGAAAATGCGCGCCTTCGGCGCCGAGGAAACCGGCTACATGGCGCTGCAGACCACCAAGCCGCAGACCCCGGCCATCGGCATGAACGACTCGCCCGCGGGCCTGCTGGCCTGGATCGTGGAGAAACGCCGGCGCTGGAGCGACTGCGGGGGCGCGGTGGAGCGCCGCTTCAGCCGCGACGAACTGATCGATACCGCCATGCTCTACTGGATCACCGGGAGTTTCGCCAGTGCGGCACGCTATTACTACGAGGGCGCCCACCACCAGTGGCAGCCGGAGCACGAGAACATGCCCTGTGTAGCCGCTCCCACGGCGCTGGCGATATTACCAGGCGAGATCACCTACCCCCCGCGCAAGTTCGCCGAGCGCTACTACAACCTGCAGCGCTGGACGGAATTCGCGGAAGGTGGACACTTCGCCGCGATGGAAGTGCCCGGGTTGCTGGTGGAAGACCTCCGGGCGTTTTTCCGGAGTTTGCGCTAGCGCACCGCTACAGGTCGGACAGGAAGCGCACGCCGGTCATGTCCTCGGTGAGCGCCCAGAGGCGCTTGCCGGTCTCCAGGTCCTTCGCCAGCTTGTTGACCTTTGCCGGGGCCGGCTTGCCGCCGATTTCCAGGAAGCCGCCGGGACCGTAGTAATCGCCGTTGGCGACGGCGTCACCGCAGGCGGCGAGCATGGTCGGCTCGGAGGCCTGGTCGGGGGTCGGCACCAGGCGCTCCATCTTGCCCTGGAACCATTTCTTGAAGCCGCTGGTCGGCGTGCCGTAGCCGGTTTTACGGGTGATCTCGGTGGCCGCGAAGCCGGGGTGCGCGCCCACGGAAATCACCTTGCTGCCGCTGGCCGCCAGGCGCCGCGCCAGCTCCTGGTTGAAGCTCTGGGTGGCGATTTTACTGCGGGCGTAGGCCTTCATCGGGTCGTACTCGGGCTTCTCACCCTTCCAGTTGAGGTCGTCCAGCGGCAGTTTACCCAGGCGATGGGCGAGGCTGCCGACATTGACGATCCTGCCCGGCTTGGCGGCATCGAAAAACGGCAGCAGCAGTCCGGTCAGGGCGAAAGGCCCGAGGTAATTGGTGGCGAAATGCAGTTCGTGGTCCGCGCTGTTGAAGGTCAGCGGAACGCCTACGATGCCGGCGTTATTCACCAGCAGGTCCAGGTGCGTATAGCGCTGGCCGAAGGTCTCGACAAACGCCGTTATGCTGGCGGGATCGGAGAGGTCCAGGGGAATAATGTCGAGGACCGCACCGGGCACCTCCGCCAACAGTTGTTCGCGCGCCGCTTCCGCCCGCTCCAGGCTGCGGCAACCCATGACCACCGTGTAACCCTTGCGCGCCAGCTTCAGCGTCGTATGGTACCCAAGCCCCGCGTTTGCCCCCGTTACTACCGCAATCTTTACTTCTGACACGCTGTCCCCGCCCTGATAGGTTTGTTTCTGGTGGAATATTGCTACTGGCGGCGTATTAAACCAGAATCACCTGTCAGGGCAAATTGTCCTCTCCCGCGAGTACAGAGGTAACTATGAACGGCAAGGATCACGCGGGCGTCAGCCAGGCCATTCTCACCGAATTCGTCGAGCACGAACTGCCCCTCCTGGAGCGCACGCACAGGGAGGTCGAGGCGGGCCAGGTGCTCAGTCCCGGCGAGATCGAAATGCTCGGCGTGCGCCTGGGCGAACTGCAGGAGTGGTATTCGGTGGCCTACCAGTTCCCGGAGCACAAGCACCTGCTGGCGCAGGCGATAGAGATGATCGACCAGATAACCACCCGGGCCGTGGAAAACGCCCGCCAGCAGGCAGGGCAGCAGCCCCCCGTCTGAAGCGGAGGCGCGACGCCATCCGGCCCTACCGCTCCGCAGCCCCCCCCTGTTCAGTCTGTTCCGGCCCCGTCGTCGACCAGGCCCATCTGCTGTGCACGCTTGCGCCACAGTTCCCGCGCCAGCTTCTGCATGTCCACCGAGGTGTCGGTCTCGTCGACAATTTCGATCCCGAGCATGGTTTCCACCAGGTCCTCCATCGTCACCAGTCCCCGGATGTCGCCGTACTCATCGACGAGCAGGACAATCTGGATCTGCGCCTGGGTCATGTGTTGCATCAGGGCGCCCAGCGGCAGCCGGTCGGGCACCGTGTGCAACTCCCGCCGCATGCTGGAAAGGAGGGTTTCCGGGGGCTGTTTCACCGCGGCGAGGAGCAGGTCATCCTTGCGAATAAAGCCGGTGATGTTGTCCGGCGAACCGGCAAACAAGGGAATCCGGGTAAAGGGCATATTGTGGTGCCGGTGCAGGACTTCCCCGACGGTGGCTGTCTCCGGCAGGGAGAAAAAGACCTGCCGCGGCGTCATGATGTCTTCCGCCGCCAGCGCCCGGAAGCGCAGCACACTGTTTACCGTGGCGGACTCCTCCGGGTGGAAGGTCCCCTCGCTGACCCCCGCTTCGGCCAGCGCGACAAACTCCTCGCGGCTGATCGAATGGGCCGGTGCCCCGTGGGAAATCAGGCGGGTTATCGCCTGCCCGGTAACCACCAGTGGATACATCAGCCAGACCGTGGCGTTGATCATTTCTGCACTGGCCGGCGCCAGCTGCCGCCAGTACAGCGCGCCGAGCGTCTTCGGCACAATCTCCGAAAGCACCAGGATCAACAGCGTCAGGATCGCGGAAATCACCCCGAAATAGGCTTCGCCGAAAATCGACGTGGCCTGGGCCCCCGCGCCCGCGGCGCCCACGGTGTGGGCGATGGTGTTGAGGCTGAGGATCGCCGCCAGCGGCCGGTCGATATCCGAGCGCAGCGACTCCCACAGTGCGCCATAGCGTTTGCCCGCCTGTTTGGCCCGCGCAATATAGGAGGTCGACGTGCGCAACAGCACCGCCTCCATGATCGAACACAGGAAGGAAACGCCCAGCGCAAGTAACACGTAAAATACCAGCAGCCACATATCGGAAACCATGTTATGTCGGAAGTTGGAAAATCGCAGTGCCGTGCTAGTGTACCTGCGTCCACAGTCGATTCCACACGGGTAATTGCCAGCGGGCTCTGCTAGCATTTGCCGAATAATAAACGCTGTTTTCTATTTCCCGCACTGCGGATCCAGGAGGTACGTCCCATGCGAGCCAACAAGCTGCGTCTCGGTCTCTTTGTAGCCCCTTTCCACCCATTGAATGACAACCCCACCCTGTGCATGGAACGCGACCTGCAGCTCGCAGAATTCGCCGAATCCATCGGGCTGGAGGAGTACTGGTTTGGTGAACACCACTCCGGCGGCATCGAGATTTCCGCCTCGCCGGAACTGATGATCGCCGCGGCGGCCCAGCGCACCTCGCGCATCCGGCTGGGCTCCGGGGTTATCTCCCTGCCCTACCACAACCCTTTCAACACCGCCCAGCGCATCGCCCAGCTCGATCACCTGACCCGCGGCCGCCTGATGTTCGGCGCGGGACCGGGCCTGCTGACCGCCGACGCCCACATGCGCGGCCAGGACGCCCGCGAGGCGCGCGACAAACTCGGCCAGGGCCTCGACGTCATCACCCGCCTGCTGCGCGGCGAATGGGTCACCGAGAAATCCAGCTGGTACGACCTGCAGGATGCCCACTGCCACCTGCTGCCCGCCCAGCGCGACCTGGAAGTCTGCGTGGCCAGCCTGTTCTCTCCCAACGGCGGTACCCTCGCGGCGAAATACAACGGCGGCATGCTCTGCCTCGCCGCGACCTCCCCCGACGGCTTCGATACCCTCTCCGCCAACTGGCAGGTCGCCTGTGACGCCGCGGCGAAGCTCGGCCGCAGCATGGACCCGGGCGTCATCCGCTGCGCCACCGACATCCACATCGCCGAGACCCGCGATGCGGCCATGGACCAGGTGCGCAAGGGCTTCGCCACCAACCAGCAGTACTTCCTCAACCAGTCCGGCCACCTGCCCGATTCCCCGGCCCACTACACCCTCGAACACCTGATCGAGCGCGGCGAGGCGGTCATCGGCACTCCAGAGGACGCCATTGCCCAGATCCGCCGGCTGGAGGAAAAGGTCCCCGGCTTCGGCTGCCTATTGCTGTTCGACAAGAACTGGGCCGGCACCGCAGACAAGCAGCGCTCGCTGGAAATGATGATGCGCTACGTCCTGCCGGAAATTAACGGCGACAACGCCAGCCGCTACCAGTCCTTCGACTGGCAGCACCAGAACCGCGAGCCGTTTTTCGGGCGCATGATGGAAGGCGCGCAGCGGGCGATCGACAAGCACGCTGCGGAGCAGGCAAAAGACAAGAAATAGGTTCTTGTAGTTACGCGGCAGTGAATCCGCCGGTACAGCCAAAGGCCCCCTGCGGCTCGAAGGCGTTTTGACTCACCGCAGGGGGCCTTTGGCTGTACCGGCTGACTTCTGCAGGTGGTCAAAACCCTTCCCCCCTATCGAGACCAGCTTCGCCGGATTTTCGCGCTACAGGTAGAGTGTGAACCAGGCCTTGCCTGCTGGAACCGTGTGGCGACAGGACGTCGCCACCCGAGCCTGCACACGGACGTGCGCTTTTTGGCGTGTTCCAGCAGGCAAGGCCTGGATCGCGCTCGGCACGAACACTCAAACCACAAAGCCAAACACGCGCCAGCACCTCCAGACAAGCGCCACTGCCATCGCAGTCATTTGGCAGGCCGACACAAGCCACTATCCTTTTGACCCCACCAAAGCCCAGTGCCAGACTAGGCGGATAACAACCGAGGAGCCCCCCGTGACCACGACCCTGATCACCAACGCCACCATCTTTGACGCCACCGGCAGCGACACCTTTACCGGCGACGTCCTGGTCGAAGGCAACACCATCAAATCCGTCACCAACGGCAGCTCCGGTGCCAGCGCCGACGTCACCATCGACGGCAGCGGCAAGTTCCTGATGCCCGGCATGACCGAGGGTCACGCGCACCTGTCCTTCGACGCCTTCACCTGCACCGAAGACCTGATTTCGCCGCCGCCGGAAGAACACGCCTTCCTCACCGCGCGGGTGGCAAAGAAACTGCTGGACATGGGCTTTACCAGCGCCTACAGCGCCTCCGAGGCCAAGCTGCGGCTGGCTGTGGCAGTGCGTAACGAAGTTGATGCCGGCCGCCTGCCCGGCCCGCGTATCCGCGCCGGCTCCCTGGAAATCACTGTCTCTGGCGCCCTCGGCGACGAGAGCCGCCTGCACAACCCGCGCAACTGCCACAACCTCAGCAACGGCACCTCCCCCTCCATCGTCATCGACGGTGTCGAGGAAATGCGCAAGGCGGTACGCATTTCCTGCCGTGAGGGCTGCGACAACATCAAGCTGGACGTCTCCGGCGACCCCTTCTACCCCGGCATCCCCGCCCACTCCACGCCGATGGCGCTGGACGAGGTGCAGATGGCGGTGGACACCGCCCACAGTTTCGGCAAGATGGTCAACGCCCACGCCCGCTCCATCGAGTCCGTGCGCCGCTGCGCCGTCGCCGGCGTCGACATGATCTACCACGCCGAATACACCGACGAGGAAACCCTGGACCTGCTGGAAGCGGCGAAGGACCGGGTGTTCGTCGCCCCGACCATGGGTCTGTTCCACACCATGCTGCACGAGGGCGAAGCCCACGGCATGCCCCGAGCGGTTGCCGAGATGATGGGCATCCCTGCCCTGATCGAGGCCTCGGTGGCGACCCACACGGCCCTGCGCAAGCGCGGCATCCGCCACCTGATCGGCGGAGACTACGGTTTCACCTGGAACATGCAGGGCACCCAGGCCCGGGACCTGCAGTACTTCGTCGACTACTACGGCTATACCCCCGCCGAAGCGCTGATCTGCGCCACCCGCAATGGCGGCCTCGCCATGCGTGCACAGGGCGACCTCGGCACCATCGAAGCCGGCAAGCTGGCGGACATGGTGCTGGTGGACGGCAACCCGCTGTCGGACCTTTCCGTCCTCACCGATATCGACAAGATCGTAATGGTGATGAAGGACGGCGCAGTGCAGCGGATGAGTGACAGCCTGGTATCCAAGGGCTGATTCCCCTCAAGCTTTTTTGACCGGTCATTTTTCCGGGCTTTGTGGCGGCCTTGCGGCCGCTGCATAGACGCCGGGCGGTATCTGGTTCTTATTCCCGCGTTGCCAGTGGGTGGGAAGGCTCTTTTACGGACCTGGAGGGCGTCGGTGCGGGCTCGATCACCATGCGGAACCGCCTCACCACCGCGATGCGCCAGCCCACCCCACCCGCTACCGTGCAGCCAGGTAGCATGTAACCTCCAAGCGAATTCAACACCCGGCAGCCCCGCGGCAATTCCGGGTACCATCAGGCCAACGCGCCGCAAGCGCCCGCAATGGAGTAAAAGAGCCTTCCCGCCCGCAGGCCACGCAGCGGCCGTCAGGCCGCCCCCGCCACGGAACCGGAAATCAGGCAAACTCCTCGGTATCGATATTCGCCCGCAAGGCATGGCTGTAGCGGTGCCCGCGCACCGTCGACTGGTTGATCAAGGCGTCAAGCCGCTGCAGTTCCACCGGTGACGGCTGGTAATCCCAGCGGGCGATGTTTTCCTCGAGGTGCTGCATGCGCCCGGTACCGGGAATCGCCACCACGTGCTCGCCGCGGGAGAGCACCCAGGCCAGCGCCAGTTGCGCCGGTGTCACCCCTTCCGCTTCCGCCATCTTCGCGAACACGTGCACCAGCTCGCGATTGTGCGGCCAGTTTTCATCGGAAAATCGCGGCATCGAAGCGCGGAAGTCGTTCTCCGCGAACTCGGCGGTATCCTGGATCGTGCCGGTGAGCACGCCGCGCCCGAGGGGCGAGAAGGCGACAAAGGTGGTACCCAGTTCACGGCAGGCCTCGAGTACGCCGAGTTCCGGGTTGCGGGTCCACAGGGAATACTCATTCTGCACGGCGGTGATGTGGTGTTCCTTCGCCGCCCGCCGCAGGGTCGCGGCGGAGACTTCCGAGAGGCCGATTCCGCCGATTTTTCCCTCCCTGATGAGGTCGCCCAGCGCCCCCACGGACTCCTCCACGGGCGTGTCGTAGTCGTGGCGGTGCAGGTAGTACAGGTCGATATAATCCGTCTGCAGGGTCTTCAGCGAGGCTTCCAGGGCCGTGCGCAGGGTCTGGGGGCGGCAGTCCACCCAGCGTTTGTCGCCCTCGACAAAAATGCCGGTCTTCGACGCGAGGTAGAAGCGCTCGCGCAGGCCCTTGAGGCTCTTGCCCAGCAGTTCCTCGTTGTGGCCCATGCCGTAGAGGCGCGCGGTATCGAGGTGATCGTAGCCGAGATCCAGCGCCCGGTGCAGGATGGCGGCGCCCTCCTCGTCCGTGGGCTTGCGGCCATAGGCCCAGGACAGGGACATGCAGCCGAAGCCGATGGGATTGACCTCACGCTTGCCGATGCTGCGCCTGGATACTGTCATGGCCTTTACTCCTTTGCCGTTGCGGGAGGGGTTTACCGCGATCGCGCCACGTTGACCGGAATACCCGAGAATCGCGGCATGAAATTGATCGGTTCGAGGTAGCGCTGCAGGGAGGTCAGCTGCCCGGTATAGCTGCCCTTCTGTGTTTCCGGATCGCGGGACGGCGCCAGTCCACCGAACATGTGCGTCATGGAGACCACCCCGCGACGCAGGCGCTCTTCCGCCCGGGCGACGCCGATGATCTCGCCGAACTCGGAACGGATGGCGACCCGGTCGCCGTCACTGAGTTCCTCTGCCGCCATATCCTCCGGATTCATATAAGCCCAGTTTACCGGGTAATTCTCGCGGGTGCGCGCTGCCTCGCGGTAGGCGCTGTTCATGGTTTCCAGCAACCGCCGGCAGGTGAGCTGGTAGCGGAAGCCTGCGTCCGGCGTTTCGGCGAGTACCGCTGCGAGCGCTGCGGCGATATCGGGCGGACACAGTTCGAGGCGGGCGCCGTTGTCGTCGGGGGCGGCCTGCACGAACTGCGGCTCGACCTCGGGGCGGACCCCGCCGGGGTTGTCGCGCAGCGCCTCGAAGCTGACCCGGCTGTGGCGGCACAGGTAGCGGACCATGGCTTCGGGGTCCGGCGTTTCGCTGGTGCCGAGTTCCAGCCCCTCCGGAATCGCCGCGTAATCGAGTCCGTAGTTCCAGTATTTCAGGGTGAGCGGGATGCCCATGCGCGCCGCCACGCCCCAGAAAAAGGCCCAGTCGTCGATCACCTCGCCCGGCTTTTCAACCACCGGGGCGGCGTACTGCGCGAAGGCCTCCGGGTACAGGGCCTCGCCGGGAATACTCAGGTCGTGGCGCTCGTAGGGCTGGGAGGTGGCGATGACATAATCCGACAGTTCGCAGGTCTCATTCATCCGCGCGTCGAGGGAGACCAGCAGTTCCAGGTCCTCGAAGGCCGGCACCGCGCGCGCCGGATCGCCGAGGCCCATCACCGGGTTGCCGCCGAAGGAAATCAGCGCACGGATGCGATCGGGACCGGTATGCTGGATTTCATCCGGTAACAGTGCCGAGGGAAACTCGCCAAAGATCCGCCCGATATCGGCGCTGACGCATTTCACCCCGCTTTCCCAGCTGCGGGTCGGCGCGACCGCCATCTCCACGCAGGGTTTCGGGTTGAGGGTGCCGGGGTTGTGCAGGCGCTCCCCGGCGCGCTTGTAGCCGCCGACCAGCGCGTTCACCACCTCGATCATGTGGTCGTTCAGGTTGGAGTGCAGCGACATGGACGGGCCGCTGCCGCTGCCGACAAAGGGCCGCTTCGCGGCGCCGATCCACTGGGCCGCCTGTTCGATCTGTTCCACCGGGACATCCGCACGCTGCGCCGCAAGTGCCGGCGTGAAGGGTTCCACCGCCCGGCGCAAGGCATCGAGCTGTGCGGCAAAGCGTTCACAGAAGTCGCGGTTGAAGGTGCCGTCGCGCAGCAGGATATGGGCGATCGCGGCGAACAGCACCGCGTCCTGGCCGGGTTTCGGCTGGATGAACAGGTCGGCGAAGCGCGCGGTCTCGGTACGCCGCGGGTCGATCACGATGAGCTTCGCCCCGCGGGCGCGGGCGGCGGCGAAGGACTTGCCCGGTGCGCCGCTCTCGCCCGGCGCAAAGGGATAGGTCTGGTGGCTGACTACCGGGTTGTTGCCGACGATCACGCCCAGGTCGCAGTCGCGGTAGCTGGGCTTGCCACTGGCCATGATGCCCATGCGCCCCATGGTCACCCACTTGGCGGACTGGTCGATGGTCATGGTGGAGAAAAAGTTGGGGCTGTCGATGGCCGCCATGAAGGCGCGCTCCAGCAGGCCGCCGAGCACACTGCGGTAGGCACCGGTACCGTGGTAGACCGCGATCGACCGCGGCCCGTGCTCACGCAGCAGTTGCGCCAGCTGCGCCGCGATCTCGTCCAGGGCCTGTGCGGCGCCGACCTGCACGAAGTTACCTTCGGCGTCGCGTTTCAGGCTGTGCAGCAGGCGCTCCTCGGCACCGTTGTGAAAGTCGATGCTGGCCAGGCCCTTGGGGCACATGTAGCCGCCGTAGGGTGAAATGGAGGCGTCCGCGGATACCGCGGTAATCCGGTTGTCGTCGACGGTGACCTCGAGGGCACACAGTGCGCCGCAATTGCGGCAGAAGGTCTTGGCGGTTTGCGGCATGGCAGTCGGCCCGTGTTATTGGAATGCGCGCCCGGACGGGCGCGGTGAGCTGTCGGGCCAGTATACGCCGGCCTGCCGCGGGGCTCCATGAACTGCTTCTTGCCTGTCGCTGCAGGCAGGAATCTCAGCCTTCCATGGCGATATCGTAAGTGCTGAGGTAGCGTTCGAAATGCGGCCGCACGGTGTCCGGGCTGAGGCCGAACTGGCCCAGCTTGTACTCGTGCTCGCCGAACTTGGCCGGGGGGTTGTCGTCCAGCCAGGACTGCATGCCGGCCTCGGCCTCCGC
This sequence comes from Haliea sp. E17, assembly GCF_048323675.1. NCBI lineage: Bacteria > Pseudomonadati > Pseudomonadota > Gammaproteobacteria > Cellvibrionales > Halieaceae > Haliea > Haliea sp. E17. The sequence goes on along the minus strand of NZ_JBLWFK010000002.1, from coordinate 32,122 downwards.
AGTAAACTCGTCGCCGAGGGCCGCGTAGAGCTGGCGCATGGTGGCGATGGGCTCGTCGGTAAGCTGGGCGTAATGCACGTCGACAATCCGCTCGCCGAGGGTTTCCCGCGCGTCGAGAATCCGGTCGCAGTGCTGCTGCGCCTGCCACAGGCAGTCCTGGCCGATGTACTCGAGGTCGACATCGCGGTTGAAGCCGCGGTGGCCGAGGGAGATGATGCTGCAGAAGGAGCCTACCGCGGTCAGCGGATCGCGGTGGGTCCAGACCAGCCGCGCGTCCGGGTACACCTTCAGCAGGGTATCCAGCCACAGGGCGTGGGAAGGCATTTTCAGGTTCCAGTTACCGGGCGCATCCGCCTGCAGCAACTGCAGGTAGCGCTTGTGGTACTCGTAGGTCGAGGTCATGTCGGCCTCGTTGAACAGCCAGTCGCGGTAGTTCGGCAGCTTGCCGCGGGATTCCCAGATCAGCGCCTTGAAGTCGTGCATGACGAAGAACATGCACTCGTTGGGGTAGATCGCCGAGCCGCGGTAGTACTTGCCCATCTCCGGGTTCGCCTCCAGCATCTTGCGCTCCGCCTCCAGCCGGCCGAGCGCCCGCGGATCGCTGTACAGGGTCGCGCTGGTGGGCGGCGGCACGGGATCGTCGATTTCCCAGGTCAGCGGCGAGCGGCGCGCCGGGTCGGCGGCCAGCAGGTTGCTGAGCAGGGTGGTGCCGGTACGGGGGATGCCGAACACGAATACCGGCTTCTCGACCGGGCGCTGTAACAGTTCGGGGCGTTTGGCGAGGTAGTCGGTGACCTTGAGGCGGGTGGCCAGGGCCTGCACGATACTGCCGGCGAAACGCTCGACCTGGAAGCCGTCCGGCGGGATCAGGTTGGCGTCGTCGAGATAGACATCCAGACCTTCGCGAAAGCTGTCGCTGTCGAAATTTTCCAGGCCGGTCGCGGCGCGGGCCCGGGCTATCAGTTCTTCGGCTACGAGTTTGTGGGCCATTGCATCACCTCGGTGCTTGTTCAAGGGTGATGACTGTGCCGGACAGAGGGGGGACTGACAATGCCGCGGGGTGTCGAATTCCGGCCACCCCGTCGGCAGAGAGCCAGAATCAGCGGGGCTGCATGCGGATCGCGCCGTCGAGGCGCACGGTCTCCCCGTTGATGTAGCCGTTGCGCACCATCTCCAGCGCCATGCTGGCGTACTCGTCCGCGTTGCCCAGGCGCTTCGGGAAAGGCACCATACCGCCCAGCGCCTCGAGCATCTGCGGGGTCGCCCGGGCCATGGCCGGGGTATGGAAGATACCCGGCTGGATGGTATTCACCCGGATACCCTCGCGGGAGAGGTCGCGGGCGATGGTCAGGGTCATGCCGACGATCGCCGCCTTGGCCGCGGAGTACGCCGCCTGGCCCATCTGGCCCTCGGTGGCCGCGGCGGAGGCGGTATTGATGCACACGCCGCGCTCGCCGTCGACGGGTTCCAGGGTCATCATACCCGCCGCAGCGCGGGTGATGCAGCGGAAGGTGCCGACAGTGTTAAGCTTGAGCACCCACTCGAACTGGTCCGAGGGGAAAATCCGGATCTCGCCGGTTTCCTTGTCGCGGCGGGCAGTGGGGATCGCGTTGCCGCCGCCGGCACAGCAGACCAGGATGCGCTCCTGGCCATTGGCCGCGCGCGCCTTGGCGAAGGCGGCGTCGACGCTGTCGTCGGACAGCACGTCGGTCTGGCAGAAGATCGACCCGGTCTCGGCGGCCGCCTGCTCACCGGTCTCCGGGTTCAGGTCAAAAATGGCGACCTTGACGCCCGCTGCACGCAGCGCTTGCACAGTGGCAAAACCAAGGCCGGAGGCACCGCCGGTGACTACCGCCGACAGTGAGGAATCAATCTTCATACTGGTTATCTCCCGGGAACAACAGGTGGGGCCGGACAAAGTTGCCCCTGTGAGGGCGCAATGTTATACCGCAGGGAACAGAACTATGCAAAAACTCGGTGATCTGTATAATTCACCGCGCATAATTAACGTGGAGGTGCAGTAATGGCGCAGGTCATGAAGGGCGTGAAAGTCCTCGAAGTCGCTCAATTTACCTATGTTCCTGCGGCCGGGGCCATCCTCGCCGACTGGGGTGCGGACGTCATCAAGATCGAACACCCCGTGCGCGGCGACACCCAGCGCGGTTTCGTGCGCATGGCCGGGGCCGATGTCAATCCCAAGCGCAGCCCCTTCGTCGAGCACCCCAACCGCGGCAAGCGCAGTGTCGGGGTCGACATCTCCAAGCCCGAAGGCATGGAAGTGATCTACGAACTGGCCAAGACCGCGGACGTATTCCTGACCAACTACCTCCCCAACCAGCGCCAGCGCATGAAGTTCGATTACGAACATATCCGTGCGATCAACCCCAACATCATCTACGCCCGCGGCAGCGCCTTTGGCGACAAGGGCCCGGAACGGGATTTCGGCGGCTTTGACGGCACGGCCTTCTGGAACCGCAGCGGCATCGCCAAGGCCTTCACCCCGAAAGAACTCAGCGGCCCCATCAGCCAGGGCATTCCGGCTTTCGGCGACTCCATCGGCGCCATGTTCATCGCCGGCGGCATCTCCGCCGCCCTGTTCCACCGCGAGCGCACCGGCGAAGGCCTGGAACTGGACGTCTCCCTGCTCAGCACCGCCTGCTGGGCGGCGGGCACCTCCATCGACATGGCCCTCGACGGCACCGAATTCCCGGGCGTCAGCATGCCCCGCTCCGGCGGCAACCCCGGCAACCCTTTCATGGGTAACTTCACCACCTCCGATGGCGAGACCATCAACATGTGCACCCTGACCCCCGGGCCGCACATCCGCAGCTTCTTCGAGCACATCGGCCGGCCGGAACTGGCCGAGGACGAGCGCTTCTCCACCGTCGAGGCCCTGATGAAGAACTGGGAGCCCGCCAGCGATATCATTGTCGAGGAATTCGCCAAGAAGCCCTTCGACTACTGGCGCGAACACCTGAAGACCTACAGCGGCCAGTGGACCCCGGTACTCAGCCTCGCGCAGATCGCCCAGGACGAGCAGGCCCTGGCCAACGACCTGGTGTTCGAAGTGGAAGCGGCCGATGGCGGCGACCCCATCAAACTGGTCCGCGGCCCGGTACAATTCAACCACGAGCCGGTCAAGACCACCCGCGCCCCGGAAGCCTCCGAGCACACCGAAATCGTGCTGATGGAAATGGGCATGGAGTGGGACAAGATCGAAGAACTCAAGGCTAAAGGCGCCATCGCCTGACCCTGTCAATCAAGCAAGCTGTAACGAGAGAACTATGAAACCAGGAAGCAAACTGAAAAGCGCCGTCTGCGACACCGAAGTGATGGTCATTCGCGGATCCGAAGGTGTCCTCGAATGCGGCGGCGCGCCGATGGTCGACGAAAAGCCCGCGGACGCCGGTGAACTGAACCCGGACTTCGCCGAGGGCACCCAGATGGGCAAGCGCTACGTGGATGAAGCGGGCACTGTGGAACTGCTCTGCGTCAAGGCGGGCAAGGGCTCCCTGTCCCTCAGCGGCGTCGCCCTGACCACCAAAGAAGCCAAATCCCTGCCCTCTTCCGACTGATAGACCGCGATGAACATTTTCCTTCTCTTACAGATGGCGGCCGAAGCCGATCCTGAACGGATCGGCCTTGTCTGCGACGGGCGGCGCTGGTCCTACGGTGAACTGGCCGCTGCCGCAAAAGGCGCTGCGGAAATCATTACCAGCGCGGGCTGCAGCCATGTGGCCCTGCTGGACGAAAGCAGCGCGGCGGCACCCATCGCACTGTTTGGCGCCGCTCTGGCGGGCGTGCCCTACGTCCCCCTGAACTACCGTCTGGCGGATGAGGACCTCGGCGCCCTGCTGGGGCGGGTCGCACCCGCACTGGTGATCGGCGACACCGGCCGGGCCGAGCGCCTGAACGGCGACGCCGGCCACACCTTCCTCTCGCGCGATGGTTTTATCGCCGCGGCGGAACAGGCTGCAGCCACCGCCTCCGGCGAAGAGCGCGAAGGCGAGGGTATCGCCGCACAGATTTTCACCAGCGGCACCACCGCCGCGCCGAAGGCCGCCCTGCTGCGTCACTCCAACCTGCTCGGCTACATCCTCGGCACCGTGGACTTCATGTCCGCCGACCCGGACGATGCCCAACTGGTCTGCGTACCGCCCTACCACATCGCCGGCATCTCCGCGCTGATGAGTTCCATCTACGCCATGCGTCGCATCGTGATGCTCCCGGCCTTCGAGCCGGAAGAGTGGGTGCGCCTGGCGGCGGAAGAGAAAGTCACCAACGCTTTTGTGGTGCCGACCATGCTGTCGCGCATCATCGAGTGCCTGGACGAAGAGAAAGCGGAAAAGCTGTCCGGACTGCGCGCCATCGCCTACGGCGGCGGCCGCATGCCCCCGGAGCTGATCCTCAAGGCACTGGAACTGTTCCCGGTCACCGACTTCACCAACGCCTACGGCCTCACCGAGACCAGCTCCACCATCGCCCTGCTCGGCCCGGACGACCACCGCGTGGCCTTCTTCTCCGACGAACCGGAAGTGCGCGCCCGCATCGCCTCGGTCGGCCGCCCGCTGCCCACTGTCGAGCTGGAGATCCGCGACGAGGACGGCAAGGTCCTTCCCGCCGGTGAGCGCGGCGAGATCTACGTGCGCGGCGAGCAGGTCTCCGGCGAATACCGCGAGCGCTCCGCCCTCGACGCCGACGGCTGGTTCCCGACCCGCGACGCCGGCTGGCTGGACTCGGAAGGCTACCTGTTCCTGGCCGGTCGCGCCGACGACGTCATCGTGCGCGGCGGCGAGAACATCTCCCCCGGTGAAATCGAGGACGTGCTGGACACCCACCCCGCGATCGCGGAATCCGTGGCCGTCGGCATCCCCTCCACCGAGTGGGGCGAAGCCGTGGGCGTGGCCGTGGTCATCCGCCCGGGCTGCGAGCGTCCCAGCGACGAGGAACTGTGCACCCTGGTCAAGGACCGGCTGCGCTCCTCCCGCGTGCCGGAGCGCATCCTCGTGGTCGACGAACTGCCCTACAACGAGATGGGCAAGCTGCTGCGCCGCCAGGTGCGCCTGTTGTTCCAGGAAGACTGATTCTTCTCTCCCACCTGCGGCGCGTTTGTGCCGCAGGTAATTCGCCATCCCCCCCTTTCCCCTGAGCGTTACAACGGACTCATCCGGGCATAGCGCCTGGGAATCGTAGTAACTCAGGTTAAATCTCGTACCGCAGGTGCCGTCTCGCGCTCGGCGAGCGGAGCACCGTACCGAGAGCCCCGCCGCCGAAACAGGCTGGGTATTAGCTGAACTGGAACTCCGCCAGCCACTCGCCCAGCGCCTTGAGGAAACGCGCCGCATCCGCGCCGTTGATCACGCGGTGGTCGTAGCTCAGGGACAGGGGCAGCATCTGCCGCAGGACGGGGTTGCCGTCGGCGTCGGGCAGGTAGCGCTGCTGGGTGCGGGTGATGCCGAGGATGGCCACTTCCGGGGCGTTGATGATCGGCGAGAAAGAAGTACCGCCGATGTGGCCCAGGGAGGACAGGGTGAAACAGCCGCCGGACATCTCCTGCATGGCCAGGCCCTTGCCGCGGGCCTTCTCGGACAGGCTGACGATGTCCGCGGTGATATCGTCCATGGACTTGCTGTCGCAGTCGCGCACCACCGGCACCAGCAGGCCGCCGGGAATGTCCACGGCGAAACCGATGTGGTAGTACTGCTTCTGGTACAGTTTGGTGCCGTCGGCGCTGAACGAACAGTTAAACTGCGGAAACTGTTTCAGCAGGTCGACACTGGCTTTCATCAGCGCGGGCAGCAGGGTGCGTTTCTGTTCCGGGTTTTCGGCGTTCCATGCCTTGCGGCGCAACTCGAAGTCGGTGATGTCCACCTCGTCGTTGTGGGTGACGTGGGGGATCAGGCTCCAGTTGCGGTGCATCACCCGGCCCACGTACTGCTGGATCTTGCCGAGCGCCTGCTCCTCTACCGGCCCGTAAGCGCTGAAATCATCTTCCGGCCAGGGAAGCATGGGTGGTGCCTTGTCGCTCATTCCGTTATCTCCTGGAATTACTGTACTTCGGTTCAGACGCGTTCGATGAGGATCGCGGGGGCCATGCCGCCGGCGGCGCACATGGTGACGAGGCCGCGCTGCAGGTCGCGCCGCTCGAGTTCGTCGAGCACGGTGCCGATGAGGACCGCGCCGGTCGCGCCGATCGGGTGGCCGAGGGCGATCGCGCCGCCGTTGACGTTGATTTTTTCGCGGTCCACGCCGAGGTCACGGATGAATTTCTCGACCACCACGGCGAAGGCCTCGTTGACTTCGATCAGGTCGATGTCGTCGATGGTCAGGCCGGTGCGCGCGAGCAGTTTGCGCACGGAAGGTACCGGCGCATTCAGCATCAGGGTCGGATCGTCGCCGAGGTTGGTGGCGGCAACCACCCGCGCCCGCGGCTTCAGGCCGTGGGCTTTGGCGTACTCGGGGTTGGCCAGCAACAGCGCCGCGGCACCGTCGACCACGCCGGAGGAACTGCCGGCGTGGTGCACATTCTTGATATCGAGACCGGGGTAGCGCAGGTTGATCAGCTGGCGGAACGTGAGTTCACCGCCCGGCGCCGGAAAATCGGCGATCTTGGTGAAGCTCGGTTCCAGGGCCGCGAGGTCTTCCGCGGTGGTCTGCGGGCGGGGGAACTGTTCCTTGTCGAGGATCACATTGCCCTCGTCGTCCAGCACCGGCACCAGCGAGCGGTCGAAACGGCCTTCGGCAATGGCGACAGCGGCCCGGCGCTGGCTCTCCAGGGAAAAGGCGTCGAGATCCTCGCGGGAGATGCCTTCGAGGGAAGCGATGGCGTCGGCGCACAGGCCCTGGTGCGATTGCGGGTGCAGTGCCTGCAGCCTGGGGTTGCCGATGCTCATGCCCAGCATGGGCAGGCCGGCTTTCATTTCCGCCGCGCCGGACTCGGTGATCAGGGACATCATCTCGGTGCCGCCGGCGATCAGCAGGTCTTCAAAGCCCGCGCGCAACTGGCCGGCCGCCAGGCTGACCGCGGTCAGGCCGCTGCCGCAGAAACGGTCGAGGGTGACGCCGCTGGCGCGCACGTCGAAGCCGGCGGCCAGCGCAGCCATGCGGCCCATGTCACCGCCCTGTTTGCTCTTCTGCGCGCTGGTGCCCCAGATGATGTCGTCTACCTGCGCCGTATCGAGGCTATTGCGATCGCGCAGTGCGGCCATCACGGTGCCGGCGAGGTGATGCGGGTGAAGTCCTGAGTAAGCGCCTTTTCCGGGTTTCCCAATCGCGCGCGGGGTACGCACCGCATCGATAATCAGCGCTTCTGACATGGCTTTCTCCTCGTAGATTATGGTCGCGGCACGGGGCCGTGGCAGCGTGCCGAGACTATACACAGCTTGCCATAGTGGTTCAACGCTGCGGGCGGCGCCTGCCCACCGCAGCCAGCTTCTGCTATGATTTAACGATTGCAAGGATTATAAACGGGCACATGACCGCAACAACATCCATCGACAAGGCGCCGGCACCGCGCAAGCGCCGCTACAACAGCCCACTGCGCCAACAGCAGAGCGCCGACACCCGCGAAAAAATCATCGACGCCGGGGTCAAGCTGGTACAGAGTTTTACCACCTGGGACTGGACCAACCTCACCGCCAGCGCGGTCAGTGATTCGGCGGGGGTCAGCGAGCGCACGGTTTACCGCCATTTCACCACCGAAAGGAACCTGCGTGACTCGGTCATGCAGCGCCTGGTGGCGGACTCCGGCATCGATCTCAGCACCCTGCGGATGGAGGACTTCGCCAGCACCACGGAGCACATGTTCCGCTTCCTCTCCGCCTTTGCCACCCGCGTCGAGAGCGAAAAGGACCCTACCTTCGCCACCATCGACGAGGAGCGCCGCCTGGCTTTGCGGGAATCGGTGGCTCGCTCGCTGAAGGGCACCAACGAGCAACAACAGACCGAAGTCGCGGCCATGCTCGACCTGTTCTGGAACCCGCCCTACTACGAACGCCTGGTCGCGGACTGGCAGCTTCCCCCGGAGCGCGCCAGCCAGTTGATCGGCTGGATGATCGGCAACCTGCTGGAGGCGGTAAAAGGCGGCAAGCTCCCCTGACACCCCCTGGTTACCGCCGTTTCCGGTATGAAAAAGCTATTGACCCGGAGGGAAAAACCCTACGCTTATTACCAGTTTGTAAATTGCATTCAAACCGGGTATTCGGTATCGTTCCCAGCCCTGAAACCAACTCTCGATACAGGTATACAGCCGGGCGAGGGACGGATGATTCCGGCGACACGTAGACCCTGACCCCACCGCCGCTGCAAGCGCGCCAGCGACAGTCAGAACCACCCGAGCCGGCCGTCATACAGATGCTTTCAGCAAGGGCGCTGGAAGTGCCAGTTACCTCGCCAGTCCCCGGGGAGAATCGCAAGATTCGGGAGCTGCGGGCCCTCGCCAGCCAAGCGTGGGAAAATACAAGCTAGAGGAATGTACATGAGCACCGAACATGCCATCGTCATTGGCGCCAGCCACGCAGGGGCACAACTGGCTACCAGCCTCCGCCAGGCCGGCTGGGAAGGCAAGATTTCCATCGTGGGCGACGAAGCCATCCCGCCCTATCACCGCCCCCCGCTGTCCAAGGGCTACCTGAATGGCGACAAGCACAGCGACGAACTGCTGATCCGCCCCGCCGCCTTCTACGAGAAATCCGGCATCGACCTGGTACTCGGCACCCGTGTCACCGACATCGACCGCGCCAACAAGACCATCACCTTGCACGACGGCGCAACCATCGCCTACACCAAGCTGGCGCTGGTCACCGGAGCGCATGTCCGCAAACTCGAATCCCTGCCCGGGCATGGTCTCGGCGGCGTCTGCTACCTGCGCGACCTGCGCGACGTCGACGACATTCGCTGCTACGTCGGCAAGGGCAAATCCGCGGTCATCATCGGCGGCGGCTACATCGGCCTGGAAACCGCCGCGTCCATGCGCAAGATGGGCATGGAAGTCACCGTACTCGAAGCCATGCCGCGGGTTCTGGCCCGGGTGACCGCACCGGAAATTTCCGCGTTCTACAGCCGCGTGCATGGTGAGGAAGGCGTGAACATCATCACCGACGCCGCGGTGGAAGCCATCGAAGGCAACAAGGATGTCGAAGCGGTCAAACTGGCCGACGGCACCCGCATTCCCGCGGACGTGGTCATCATCGGCGTGGGCGTCATGCCCGCCACCGAACTGGCCGAAGCTGCCGGACTCGAGATCGACAATGGCATCGTGGTCGACGAGTTCGCCCGCACCTCCGACCCGGACATCGTCGCCGCCGGCGACTGCACCAACCATTACAACCCGATCTACCAGCGCCGCCTGCGCCTGGAGTCAGTGCAGAACGCCACCGACCAGGCCAAGACCGCAGCCAACACCCTGTGCGGCAAGCTCGAGGCCTACAACGCCCTGCCGTGGTTCTGGTCTGACCAGTACGACCTGAAACTGCAAATCGCCGGACTCTCCCAGGGCTTCGACCGGGTAGTCCTGCGCGGCTCCACGGAGACCGGACGCAGTTTCGCGGCATTCTACTTCGAGGGCGACAAACTGCTCGCCGTCGACGCCATCAACCGGCCCAAGGAATTCATGATGACCCGGCGCGCACTCAGCAATGGCCAGGTCGCAGACCCGGACAAGCTGGCGGATGAGTCCATCGATATCCAACAGGCATTCAGTTAAACCAGGACAGTAAAGAGGTCATAAAACCCATGCCCCTAGTTAAATTTATTACCCATACCGGCGAAGAACACGAGGTTCACGTCAGCGCGGGCACCAGCGTGATGCAGGCTGCCATGGACAACGGCGTGCCCGGCATCCTTGCCGATTGCGGCGGCGCCTGCAGCTGCGCCACCTGCCACTGCTACGTCGACGACGCCTGGGTAGAGAAAACCGGCAAGCCCGACGATGTCGAGGAGCAGATGCTGGACTTCGTCATGGAAGTCAAACCCACCAGCCGCCTGAGCTGCCAGATTACGGTCGAAGACGACCTGGACGGCCTGGTAGTCCACCTGCCCGAAAGCCAGATCTGACCAACCCTGTGTTGCAAGCGGGCCACCGGCCCGCTTTTTGTTTTTTATCGCCCGCCAACTACAAACAATAAAGGCGTTCCAATGCCGGAGTTTTCCGCAGCGGTGGACAAGCCCACTGCCCTGCAGCCCTACCCCGCGCCCGCGGTAGGCTGGTACGCGACACTGGTTCTCGCGTTCCTCTACTGGCTGTCCATTCTCGACCGCTTCATCATTTCGCTGCTGGTAGACCCGATCAAGCGTGACATGGGCATCAGCGATGTGCAGTTTGGCCTGCTCCACGGCTTCGCCTTTGCCATCACCTATGCCCTGTTCGGCCTGCTGGCCGGCGCCCTCGCCGACCGTTTCAGCCGCCGCTGGGTGATCTTCATCAGCGTCTCCGCCTGGTCCATCGCCACCGCCGCCTGTGGTATGGCCCAGAACTTCCTGCAACTGCTGCTGGCACGCGTCGGTGTGGGCGCCGGCGAGGCCGGCCTCAACCCCAGCGCCACCTCCATGCTCACCGACCTGTTCCCGCCGGAGCGCCTGACCACCGCCATGGCGGTCTATTCCATCGGCGCCACCATCGGTTCCGGCACCGCCTACCTGTTCGGCGGCATCATCGTCGACATGGTGTCCAAGTCCGCCAGCCTGGTGCTGCCGCTGGTCGGCGAAATCCGCTCCTGGCAGGCCGTGTTCTTCATCGTCGGCCTGCCCGGCGCCCTGCTCTCGCTGCTGATCTTCACCCTGCCGGAGCCGGTCCGCCGGAGGCGCCAGAAAACCGTCGAGAGCGCCGCCCGGCCGCCGCTGTTGCAGGGCCTGCTGGGCTCCTACCGGACCCTGTGGACCTTCATCCGCTCCCAGCCGCGCTTCTTTGCCCTCCACTACACCGGCTTCATGTTCGCCTCCGCCGTCATCGGCGGCTGCGGCGCCTGGTACCCGGCCCACATGGCCCGCACCTTCGGCTGGAACGCCACCACCATCGGCTTCTCCCTCGGCACCACGCTGGTTATCGCCGGCATCGTCGGCAAGCTGATCTGCGGTACCTGTGTCGACGCCATGTACCGCCGCGGCTACCGCGACGGACAGTTGCGCTGGTACGCCATCTGCCTGCTGATCGGCGCGCCGGTGGGCGTCGTGGCCATGCTCACCGGCAACCCGACCCTGTTCTTCGTCGCCCTGGCCATCTACCTGGTCCTGCTGGCCCCCCTGCCGGCGGTCTACACGGCGTCCCTGAACCTCGTCACGCCCGGCGAACTGCGCGGGGCGGGAATCGCCTTCTTCGCGGCCACGGCGGGCCTTATCGGACTGGGAGGCGGCCCTCTGCTGATCGCCTTTGTGTCCGACCACCTGTTGCTGGGTCCGCCGAATATCGGCCAGGGAATGGCAGTGGTAACGGCTGTGCTGTGTCCGATCAGTGCTGTGTTGCTGGGACTTGGGTGCAAGCACATGCGGGAAGCTGCGAGTACCTGAGAGTTCACGAGCATGGCCTGTACGTCGGCGGGTAAAGCCTGGTGGTTACGTCCGGTGCGGTCGCAAGAACATGCGGTCCGAAAACCGCCAAAAAGCGCACATCCATGTGCAGGCTCGACTTCGGCCATCCATGGCCTCAGACGTTTTCGGACCGCATGTTCTTGCGCCCACCCCCACCCAGTGCCAATCCGAACCTCTTTTGTCCCCGACTACGAAAATCGTGTATTACAAGCGGCAGCCACCTACCTCGCAATAGACGCGAACGAACACTTTGCAATGGAATTCCACTCGGAGTCAGGGGCGTGGAGCTGTTCATCCCTCAACGGGGCGTCCGAGGACATGGATGTCCGAGGCCGAGCCTGCACATGGATGTGCGCTTTTTGGCGTTCCCGTTGAGGGATGAACAGCTCCGCGCACCGAAATGCGAAGTCCCAACGCAACGAAGCCACGAAGCCACGAAGCCACGAAGCCACGAAGCCACGAAGCCACGAAGCCACGAAGCCACGAAGCCACGAAGCCAATCTGAGGCTGACAAGACAATGAAAAATCACCCTGACTCAGGGCAAGGATTTCAAAAAAATTCGGAGAAATAAGCGCTGGCGAAGTGAATCACCAGCGCTCCGGAGAGAAGATCAAAGAGGCAGGGAAACTTCCGCGGTGCCCTTGAGGATGGTGTCGCCGTTCTGCGTGGTCATGCGCAGTTCGATCTTGACCACCGGCATGCCGAAAGCAGAGGTTTCCTGCTTGTCGACAATCTCCGCGTCGATGTAGGTCACGTCGCCCTCGAAAGCCGGGCTGCGGAACTGCGTCTTGGAGTGCCAGATATAGCCCTCGTGACCCGCCCAGTAGGCGATCGTATCGAGGTGCCAGGTGTTCATGGAGGCGCCGTAGCCATAGGCGCCGCCCATGCCGATTTTCTCCGCCTTGCGCTTGTTGATGTGGCCGGAAGACGGGCCGTGGTAGAGGCCGTCGCCCTTGCGCGGGTCGATCTTGCGGGCTTCGTGGTCGTAGCTCATGTCGGCGCCGAAGCCGGCGTCTTCCTTGGCCGGGTCCACAGCGCCTTCCGGCACATTCCAGCGCCAGGTACCCCAGATGTTCTGGCGGTGGGCGCGGCACTCGTTGGCGAAGCTGATCACCGAGTGCGGGCCGACCACGCGGCGCGGCAGCTTGTCGCCCACCTTGACCTCGGAGAAGCGCGGCGACACGCCTTCGCGGTTGGAGAGAATCCACTCGTGGCGCAGCTTGTACACTTCCTCCAGCTCTTCGTCGGTCCACTCCTTGGGCGCGCGCTTTTCCTTGCCGTAGACGCCGCGCTTGTTGGCCTCTTCGACCAGGTAGCGAATGGAAGTGGCGCGCTCCTTGGCGACCAGCGCACCGTGCTGGTTGCGGTGGATGGTGTCGCCGTCGGCGAACATGGTGGGGCCGGCAAAGGCGGTGTCGGAAACCTTGTAGCCGGCGAAGTAACGCTCCTGGGTCAGTTTGTCGCCGGGGCGTACCGGGGTACCGTAGAACCACCACTCTTCGCCCGCGAAGATCAGGTGGGTGCCGGGCACCTTGCCGACGCAGGAGGGGTGACAGCCGTGGCCGTAGTCCATCGCCACGGTGAAGGACTGGGGCGCAACGATACCACCGAACTGGGAATCACGGGCGAAGGTCTCGTCCCAGTGAATGGGGTTGGGGTAGTCCATCGCCTGCACCCAGCGGCGGATGTCGGTGGCGTTACAGGGGTCCCACAACTCGGCAAAGATGATCTGCTTGCCGACCCACTTGTCGACGTCGCTGGTATCCAGTTGTACGGTGTTTTCTGCGGTATTTTCGCTCATGGGCAATCATCCCGAATATCGTTACTTTTTGAGGCTACGGAGAATACTCCCGCCCTTTCAGGGAGGCAACTTATCCGCCCTGACAGCCGCCGGTATGCAGTGAGTGACAAGACAGCTTGCTACCGCAGTCAAGCCGGTGAAAGCGCCCCGCTGCGCTATCAGCCCACCTCGATGCGCACCGGAATTCCCGACATCCGCGGCATCGCCTGCAGCGGCTCACAGTCCCGCTGCAGGCTGATCAGCGTGGAGATCGATGCACCGGTATTACGGTAGTCCATTGGCTCTCCCGGCAGGGCGCCAAAGCCGTGGGTCATGCTGGCCACCCCTGGCTTGAGGGTGCTGTCAGCCTGGACGATAGCGGGAATGCGGCCGTTGTCGGAGACCACCGACACCTCGTCGCCTTCGCTGAGTCCACGCCGGGCAATGTCCTCGGGATGCAGGCACAGGGGGTTGTAGGGAAAGCGCTTGCGCGCGGTGGGGAAATCCCGGCAGCTGGTGTTGCTCACTTCGCGAATGCGCCGGGAAATCAGCCGCAGGTCGAATTCAGCGCCTTCCACCAGTTGTTCCGACACCGGCGGCGTCGCGAAAAACGCCGCCAGTTCCGTCGCCACGTCCTGGGGCATCACGTCGAAGCGCCCCGCTTTCTCACCCGCCGGGGCAACGATTTTCGCCGGCAGGTCGAAGATACGCCCGCCCAGCGCTTCGCGCTGCAACTGGTCGAAGGGAATGGCGCTGTTGCGGGCAATGATGGCGAGGAAATCATTGTCGTCGCGCGGCGCGACCTCCATGTCCATATCGACACCCATATAGTTGAGCGCGACGCCCAGGCGCTTCGCCAGGGCCCAGGCCACATAGCCCTCGTCGCAGAGCTCCGACCCCGCCGGCGGCGGCACCAGAGCCGGCGTGTACTGGGCGTAGGGAATCGAGAGGTTGGTCATCTCGAGACCAAAGGTCATATCCGCGTGTTCGAACAGGATCTTGGGCGGCAGCACGTAGTCCGCCATCGCCGTGGTGGCGGTGTGGAAGGGCTCGACGACCACCAGCAGATCCAGCGCGCGGAACGCCTCGACAACCCGATCGGTGTCGGGCATGGCGCTCACCGGGTTGGCGCCGGAGATAAACAGGCTGCGGATCTGGCCCGGGCCGGGCACCAGGATTTCCTCGGCCAGCGTCGGCGTCGCGGACTCGCCCATCAGGCGCACCGCGCCGCGCACCCGGGAGCGCGGCAGTTTCTCGAAATTGCGCAGCGGGCCGGTGACCTGCGCCCGCGGCGGTGGGCCGCCGTTGAACACGCCGGGGTTCGGCAGCGTGTCACCCTCGCGGTTGAAACGCCCGCAGACGATGCCGAGGCACTCGTAGAGGTGTTCGGCAATGTTCGGGAACGCCGCCATGTTGACACCGGTTCCGGTATTCACGCTGCCCCGCCGGGAGTCGGCAGCGAACAGCCGCGCCGCCGCCCGCAGTTCCCGCTCCTCGATACCCGCGCGCCGCGCTACCAGTTGTGGCGTGAACGGCGCCACCGCAGCGCGCAACGCTTCCAGGCCGCTGACGTGCTGCTGGCAGAACTGTGCATCGTGCCACTGGTTTTCCAGGATGAGATGCAACAGGCCCGCGGCGACCGCGGCGTCCTCGCCGGGATAGATTTGCAGGTGGATATCGGCGAATTTCGCCATCTCGCATTCGCGCGGGTCAATTACGATGATCTTTGTGCCGCGCGCCCTGGCTTCCTTGAGCCGCTTGGCCGGGTTCTGTACCGGCGTATGCCAGCTGTACACCGACACCAACGGGTTGCTGCCGGCGAACAGCCAGACATCCGAATCTTCGAAGGCATGGCGACCCGCATCCCAGGTCCCCAGGCGGTCCGCCGCCACCCACTTGGCGGACTGGTCGATGGTCATGGTGGAGAAGCGCTGTCCCCCGACCGAATCTGCCAGCCCGGGGTAGGCGAATATCGCGGTGTTGGAACCGAAGGTGCCCGTGCCGCGGAAAAAACCCAGCGACTGGGCCCCGGACTCCTCGCGGATGGCGCCCATCCGCTGGGCAATTTCATCCAGCGCCTGCTCCAGACCGATTTCGACGTGGCGGTCACCGACCCGCTTGAGCGGCCGCATGATGCGCTGTTCGCCGTACAGCGCGGAGGTTACCTCCAGGCCCTTGATACAGGCGTAGCCCTGGGTCGCCGGGTTGTCGTGGTCGCCGCGTACGGCAACCACGCGCTCCTCGTCGTCGATGGTGACATCCAGGCCGCAGAAGCCGAGGCACAGGCGGCAATAGGATTTTTCTGTTCTCATTATTGGGGAAATCCTCGGGTAGTATCAGGCGTGCCGGTCAGAAGCCGGCAAAACGCACCTGTTCATCCAGCGGAACACGGCCGCGCTCGAAGTTGTTCACCGGGGCTTCCGGATCACGGTAACCTATGCCCATACCGCAGAAAAAAACATGCGTTGTATCGTCGACGCCGATAAATTCCTTGATCAGCCGCGCGTACATCGAAAGGAATTCCTGCGGGCAACTGTCCAGCCCCGCCTCCCGTAACAGCAGCATGATTGTCTGCAGCCACATGCCCACATCCGACCACTGGGGCGGCCCCATCACCCGGGGAAAATAGCAGAGCAGCAATACCGGTGCGCCGAAGGACACGACGTTTTCCATGATCTTCGCCTGGCGCGCCTCAGTGTCGTCCCGGGCGACCCCCATCGCCGCGTACTGCTTTGCACCCATTTGCACCAACCGGTCGGTGTACATCGCCGGGATATCCCGCGGCTGGATCGCGTACTCGGGCGGGTCCTGCATGGGTGACTGCCGCATCAGGCCCTGCAATTCACTGAGGGGTCCCCCGGTCAGCACCGTGGCCTCCCAGGGCTGGAAATTGCATCCCGATGGCGCCATTCGCGCGGTATCCAGTACCCGCCTGATAACCTCCAGCGGTACCGGGGTATCGAGAAAGGCGCGCACGGTACGGCGTGACGTTACTGCCTGGGTGACCGACATCGACTGCATAAACTGTCCTCTGTTCCTGTAAGTTACTGTATGCCAAAAATTGCACGGTTTCGGGGAAAAACTGAATCATCGCCAACTTGAGCCTGTTCCCGCTTTCCCCTAGACTCAACCGCCTGCCCTACAGACAACAGAGGTATAAGATCATGATGGGAATGGGTGACGGCTCCTGCCCCTATGCGTTCAATTTCGACCCGGAAACCTTCAAGGTTGGCGACACCGTGAGCTACCGCGTCCCCTCGCTCGGGGAGTTTCCCTTTGCCGCGGAAATCAAGGCGGTATATGTCGACTATATCGAGATCAGCGATTACGGCGAACCCAACAAGGTGATGCGCGCCACGCGCGAAAGCCGGCCCACGGTTTCCGACGCGGACGCCCTCGGCTGATCCCACCGCTTACTGCCCCCGGCCGCCGGCTGTGCCTCCGCGCAGCCGGATCGGTTTGAACAACAGCACACTCAGCGCCACCGCAAATACCAGCATCGCCATTGCGTAGAAATTGTCCAGGTAGGCGATCATCAGCGCCTGCCGGCTCATCTCCATATTCAACAATCCCAGGAATGCCGGCCCTATTTCGCCAAAGCGCAGGGCCATGGTTGCCGGGTCAATACCGGGCAGATTGTAGGACGTGACCGCCGAGGCCATGTCGGCATGGCTGACCTGGGTAGTACGGGAGATGTAGGTCACCATGATGGAAATGCCGAAACTGCCGCCGATACTGCGCATCAGGTTGAGCAGGCTTGCGGCGTCCGGCCGGTACTCGGGCTTCAGCGTGGTAAACGCCGCCACGTTCATCGGCGTAAAGGTCAGGCCGAGCCCCAGCCCCTGGACGAAGCCGGCGAGCAGGATCGGCCCACGGCCCATGTCCAGCGCCCACTGCGACATCATCCACAGCGCGTAGCTCGCAATCAGCAGGCCCACACAGGTGAGGTAGCGGATGTCGACCCGGTGCATGATCCGCGAGACAAAGGTCATCATGATCATCACCCCGATTCCGCGCGGCATCAGCAGCAACCCGGTATCCCAGGCACTGTAGCCGTAGACATTCTGGAACATGATCGGCTGGATCGAGGCGATGGCGATGTTCGCCGCTCCAAGCACGAACATGAACATGAAGGCCGCGAGAAAGTTGCGGTTGCGCAGCAATCCCGCGGAGAACAGCGGTGATCGCGTGGTGAAGGTGTGGACGAAGAAAACCCAGAAGGCGGCCCCCGCAATCAGCAATTCCACCAGGATTTCCGTGGAAGTAAACCAGTCCTTGCTCTGGCCGCGATCGAGCATCAACTGCACGCAGACCAGGGCCGTGGCCAGCGCGAGGAAGCCCAGCCGATCGAGTCCGCGGATCACCCGGGGCCGCGAAGGCAACAGCCAGGCCAGGATAAGCAGGGTAGGAATACCGAGCGGCAGGTTGATGTAGAAAATCCAGCGCCAGTTAAGCGTATCGGTAATCAGGCCGCCGAGCATGGGGCCGGTAATCGGCGCGATCATCACCACCATTCCCCACATTGAAATGGCTGCGGGCTGTTTGCTGGGTGGATTGATGTCGTACATGATGGTTTGCGACATCGGCCCGATAAACGCGGCGCAAAAACCCTGCAGTGTGCGGAAAAACACCATCTGGGCCAGCGAGGTGGCGGCGCCACAGAGCATCGATGTCAACAGGAATCCGGCCACAGCCCAGAGGAATACCTGGCGCGAACCGAGCCGGTCCGATACCCAGCCCACCGCCGGTGTCACCAGCACTGTCGCGATGATATAGCTGGTCAGCACCCAGGCGACCGTATCCATGGAGGCGCCGAGGCTGGCCTGCATATGTGGCAGCGCGACATTGGCGATGGTCGCATCGAGGAACTGGATAATCGACACGCCCATTACCGCGACCATCAGCAGCGCGCGGTGGGGTGTCTCCAGTGTGGCCCTGTCCTCCGCGGGATCAAGCTCGCGGTGGGTTTCGGGCTTATTCGCCGATATCGACTCGGACATGCACCGACTGCCCCGCGATCAGTTGTTGTTCCGGCCGGTCATCGATGGCGATACGGACCGGTATCCGCTGGGTCACCTTGACCCAGTTGGCGTTGGCGTTCTGGGCTGGAATGATGGCGAACTCGGACGCCGTCCCCGCGCCGATACTCTCCACGTGCGCAGCGAGTTCGAGTCCCGGGTAGGTATCCACCTTGACCGTCGCCGCCTGACCCACCCGCATGCGGGACAGGTCGGTTTCCTTGAAATTCGCCTCTACCCAGCTGCTGTCGTTTTTCACGATGGTAACCGCCGGCAGGCTCTGCACCATCAACTGCCCGGGTTGCAACCGGTCGGTCTGGCTGACAATGCCATTGACCGGCGCGCGGATTTCGGTGCGCCGGAGATTGAGTTCTGCCTGTGCGAGGCGTACCTCGGCGGCCCGCACATCGGGGTTGCCACCGCCCTCCTCGCCCCCGGTGGACAGGGCCGCCAGTGCACGGCTTGCCTCGGCCCGGGCGCTGGCCAGCTTGGTCCGGGCCTCCGCCAGATCGTGCTCCGCGGCCTGCAGGGAAGCCTCGGTGCTGACGCGGGTAGTGACCAGCTCCTGCTGGCGCTTGAACTCCTTCGCGTAGTAGGCGATGTCTTCCTCGGCATTGTCGATCTGCACACTGGAGGTGTCGTACACCGTCTGCAGCTCTTCCACCCTGGCGCGCGCCGCGGCCAGTTCCGCCCTCGCTTCGGCGACCGCCAGGCGATAGGGTTCCGGATCGATGCGGAACAGGAGGTCACCCTCCAGTACGCGCTGGTTTTCACGTACACCGACTTCGACGATCCTGCCCCCCACCTCCGCACTGATGGAAATCTTGTCCTGGTGGATATAGGCGTTCTCCGTGCTGACATAGCGCGCTGTCAGCAGGTAATAGGACAGCGCCGCCAACCCGAGCAGCAGCGGGCCAACCAGCATCAGTAGCATTCGTCGAACGGGACCGGGCAATTGGTGTACTCCTGATTTACTTTGCGGGCTCTCAATCCGGAGCCCGGGAAATGGTTATCGGCGTCAGGCCTCTTCCACTGTGCGCCGGGACAGGTTCTGGCGCAGTTTTTCAAGGGAGAGGCGCAGCGAATTGCGCTCTTTCTGGTTGATGCCCTCGAGCATCTCGGCCATTACGGCGTCCGCCAGCGGTTGCAGCTCCGCCAGCAGGTCGCGGGCCTTGCCCCGGAGATAGAGCCGCCAGATCCGCCGGTCGGCGGGATCCCGGCGCCGTTCGACGAGCTCGGCTTCCTGCAGGCGGTCGACCATGCGGCACAGGGTTATCGGCTCGACGTCGAGCAGGTCGGCGAGGCCGCCCTGGCGAATACCCTCATGGCGGCGCAACATGGTCAGCACCTGCCACTGGGCGCGGGTGACGCCGATACTGCGCGCCCGTTCGTCGAACGAGCGGCGCATCAGCCGCGACACATCCGCCAGCACTGATCCGATACTGTCTTCCATAAGCCACCTTTAATTAAGCATGCTTATATTATGCTGGCATGTCTTCACGATCAAGTGACAGTCTGGTAACAGTCGCCCTGCCCCGGCTGCGACAGCCGGGCCCGGAAACAAAAATGGCGCCCGAAGGCGCCATTTCGAAGTACTACAAATTTAGAAGTTGTAGCGCACGGATGCACCGAAGATGCGCGGCGGGCCGTAGGTGTTGGCCACGATACCCAGGTCTTCCGGTACGCTCAGGCCACCGGTGACGTAGTCTTCGTCAAACGCATTGTTGATGAAGGCCGCCGCGTCGAGTTCGCTGCCCATGATCGAACGCCAATCGATACGGAAGTTCCATACCGCGTAGGAGTCGGTCTTCAGGGTATCCAGCGCGCCCGCCAGGTCTTCTTCGGCCCAGCCGAGATCCGGCCACAGCCAGCCGTCGTCGTTGGTGTACATCTCGTCCTGCCAGTACACGCTGGCCATCACGCTGATGTCACCGTACTGGGCATCCACGGGCAGGTAGTAGCTGATCGTACCTGTCGCAGTGTTTTCCGGAACGTAGGTGAAATTAGCCTGTGAGTAGTCGACAGTAACCACTTCGCCGTTGGGGAAACGCACGTCGCGGGGCCAGTCGTCGTAGCTCGCGTCCACGTAGGAGTAGCCGGCGGTCAGGGTCAGGCCATCGAAGGGGGCAACGGTCAGGTCGATTTCAAAGCCATCAATGGTCGCTTCTGCGGCGTTGATGGTGTAGGTCTCGAAGTTGCCGGTGGACGGGTTGTTACCGGATACGGTCTTCTGGATGTCCTGGTAATCCTGGCGGTAGGCGGCCAGGTTGGCGCGCACCGGCATACCGGCGATGATCCAGTCGGATTTCAGGCCCAGCTCGTAGTTCAGTACAGTCTCTTCATCGAAGGGCTGCAGGCTGAAGCTGTTGGTGCCACGCTCGTTGAAACCACCGGTACGGTAGCCGTTGGCGACGCTGGCGTAAACCAGCATTTCGTCCATCGGGGTCCAGTTCAGGGACAGGCGGCCGGTGGGCGAGTCGAAGGTCTCGTTTTCCTTGCGGAAACAGGCATCGTCCGGCAGGTAGACGTTGTTGTCGTCACGCATTGCGCAGTGGAAAGTACCGTACTGCGGCGAGCTGCGATCGGTGTCGAACGCCCAGTTCTTTGCCACCAGGGAGCGGTCGTCCTGGGTGTAGCGCGCGCCAACCGTCAGCGACCATTCGGCGTTGAAGGTGTAGGTACCCTCACCGAATATGGACCAGGCTTCGTTCTCCACTTCCGCCCACGGCGAGGTCTGCAGGTAACCCTGAGCTGCTATTGTACTCAACGGAGGCACGTTCGGGCCCGTGTAGTTCGGATTCGCACCGGCGATCTGGTTGGGGTATTTCTCGTTGCCTTCCATCTTCATCCAGAAGGCGCCGACCAGCCACTCCAGGTCGCCGCCGAAGGAATCGCCCAGCAGCTGGAGTTCTTCGCTGTACTGCTTGGCGTCCATGTCCCGGAGAATCGGATCGATGGTGTACGGCAGAGTCGTGGAAGTAATACCGCCGAAGAGGGGCACGGCAGTGCCGTCGGCGTCGGTGGTGTTTTCGGTAACAACTTCACGATAACCGAAAACGTTTTTCACGGTGACGCTGTCGTTCAGTTCCAGTTCAGTGATGTTCGACAGGAACGTGTTTTCAACGCGGTCGGGAGCATTGAGGTCGGCCTCCAGGGTCTTCCAGTCACGTCCGGCCTGCGCGGCGAAAGCCTCGTCAATTTCGCCATTCTGGTTGTGGATCAGGTCGTAGATGACGGCCAGGCCCGCAGAGTGGTTGAAAAACGCCGGGGTGGGAACACGCGCCATGGCGTCGTTCTCGTCGTAGGACACAACCAGATTGTTGCTCAGGCTGTCGGTCGGCTGCCAGGCCATGCTGACACGCACGCCGTAGGAGTCCTCATCCCAGAAGTAATCGTCTTCGGCGAAGGGGTTGTCCGCGATATTGCTCTGGTAGCCATCGCGCTCCAGTTTACGGCCGGCGAGGCGAAACTGCAGGGTGTCGCTGACCGGCAGGTCCACCGCGCCTTCGAGTTGCAGCAGGTCGTAGTTGCCGACCTTCACCTCTGCGTAGCCGCCGAACTCGTAGCCGGGTGCCTGGGGAGTAAGAATCATGGCGCCGCCGGTGCTGTTGCGGCCGAACAGGGTTCCCTGGGGACCCTTCAGGACCTGCACGCTCGACAGGTCGTACATGGCGAGGTTAGTGCCTTCCGTCGGCGTCATTACAACCTCTGCGAAGTACAGCGGAACCGCCGCGTCCAGGGTCAGGCCCGCGGTGGAGGGGCGCTGGCCGCGCAGGGTAACCAGCGGAGTGTTGACGCCGGTACCGCCTTCGGAGAAGCGCAGGGACGGAACGTGCAGGCCGACATCGCGCAGTTCGCCTATGTTCTGGTCGCGCAGGAAGTTCTCATTCATCGCGGTGACGGCGACGGGAATGTCCTGGGCAATCTCCTGGCGACGACGCGCGGTAACTACGACTTCTTCCAGCGAGACGACCGAGGAGCCGGACTGCTGGGCCGAAGCGAGGGGAACCTGGGTCGCGGTAGCGGCGACGACAGCTGCAATAGCTGCGCGCATACGGCGATTGGATGACGATCGTGCGATGTGGGTGGTTTCGGTTTGATTCTTAGTCATAACTCTACATCTCTTATTGACGAGGCAATCGAATACAACAAGGCCCTGGCTGTGGAAGCCATGGACCTTGAATAAAGTGGTGATGATTTGAGTACCACTCGGTTGACTGTGACGCCCGATGCGCCTGGGCGGCCAGTCGTTCCTACTGAACTGCTGAGCACCCTCTTACGGGGTGTTTGATGGTCCCTGGCAATCACTGTGTTGCCGGGTTCGGACAGGCCGAATAAAACCGCGCACATGCTGCCTAAACGAGGGGTGGAAGGTCAATAGATGAACCAACATATTGTCAGTAATTTTTACAAATATACGTACATAAAACAGAAAAAAAACCCGACGAGTCAAACTCGCCGGGTTTTCCTGGTCAACAATCAGCCCGCGGCTTTTTGTTTTCCTTCCTCAGCGTGATGCGCGAACATCCGCGCCAGGTCGCCGGAAGTGATGCGGCGTTCTTCACCGTCCAGCGGTTTTTCTCCGGACAGGGAAGTTGGCGTGGTATCCACACCGTCAGCCTTGGCCCTGGCACGCAGTGCACCCACAGTCAACTCTTCTTTCTTCTGGGTCTTGAAGGGATCGAAGCTGAACCAGTTCATAGCGTTGATGTGGGTGATCTTGTTGATCTGCTCGTCGGTCAGGTGCTTGCACTGCTCCCAGAGGTGTTCGGGGCAGTCGGGCCACAGGGTGTCGGAGTGCGGGTAGTCGCACTCGTAGGCCACCAGGTCCTCGTTGAGCTTGTCGAGGTTCTGCAGGCCATAGGCGTCGTCGATGAAGCACAGCATGAAGTGCTTCTTGAAGCGCTCGCTGGGCAGCATGCCGCCGAAGTGGTTGTGGGTCCAGTACTTGTGGCGGGAGTGGGAGAAGTCCGCCCGCTCCATGAAGTAAGGCACCCAGCCGATGCTGGCTTCGGACATGGCGATTTTCATGTCGTACTCGTACAGGGCCTTGAGGTGCAGCCAGTCGGCCGCGCCCACGGAACTGGACAGGGGCATGGTGGTGATCCAGGCCTCGATCGGGGTTTCCATGGAGGCGTGGGGAACCGGGTTGCCGGCGCCGATGTGCAGGCAGGTCACGATATTGTTTTCCGCCAGCGCCTTGTACATGGGGTTCCAGTACTCGTTGTGGATGCTCGGCAGGTCCTGCTTGGTGGGGTTCTCGTTCAGGGACACCGCGGTGCAACCCTTGGCGGCGAGGCGCTTGATTTCCTCGACCGTGGCGTCCATGTCCCAGGTCGGCAGCAGGCCACAGGGAATGAAACGGCCGGGGTAGGCGCCACACCACTCGTCGACGTGCCAGTCGTTGTAGGCGCGCAGGTGCTTCAGGGCCAGGCCCTTGTCCGGCGCCCTGTGGAACCGGCCGCCGTCGAACCCGACCACGGTGCCGAAGTTCAGGGAAGCGGCAACACCGTTGACGTTCATGTCGTTGATGCGCTCATGCACGTTGTAAACGCCCTTGCGCATCTCCTCCAGGGAATTCGGCTCCATGCCGTACTCTTCCAGCGGACGGCCGACAACCGCGTTCAGGCCCACGGAAGGCATGTACATGCCCTGGTAGGTCCAGTAGTTCTTGCCGTTGGCATCGGTACCGAACTTGGGCGCGGTGGCGAGGTCTTCGCCCGACAGGTGCTTGTCGAACATGTCGGGGGGCTCGGAAATGTGATCATCTACGCTGATGATCACCATATCGTCTTTTTGCATTTTACTTCCTCCAGTG
Source organism: Haliea sp. E17 (assembly GCF_048323675.1). Lineage (NCBI taxonomy): Bacteria > Pseudomonadati > Pseudomonadota > Gammaproteobacteria > Cellvibrionales > Halieaceae > Haliea > Haliea sp. E17. The sequence continues at coordinate 7,982 of NZ_JBLWFK010000002.1, read as the reverse complement.
CGATAGAGATCGCCTGTCTTTCTCAGGCTATGTTGCTCTAAAAAATGTAACCGTTTATTGGACTTATAAATTCGTTACATGTTCCATTAATGGCACCTCGGTACCATTGCTGAAATCCTTCACCTCCCCCACCCGGTGAGCAGTGGCTGCCCGGTCCGGCTGGAAGGTATAGCAGTTGGGCGGCATCCGGGTGGCATCCGACTGGTCTTCCAGCGGGATGCTGCGGCCGTTTGCCATCATATTAGCCCACCGCAGGATCTTCGCGGCTTCGAGCGCCTCGCCTGCCAGCGTCTGCAGCCAGGGCTTCATTGCAAACAGCGCAATACCCGCCATCTCGTCGGGGGCGACAATGCACATGTCGCGCTCGCTCCAGCCGGTCACCCGGCTGCCGTTCCTGCGCAGCTCGGCGTGACGCACACCGTCCACCGGGTCCGACACCAGCACATCGAAAATCACCGGCTCGACGACTGCCGCATAACGTGCAGCCATCTGTGCGAGATCGAACAGGTGGGTGCAATTTGCGGATTTTTCCGCCACTGCAGCGGGGAAATCCTCGAGGGCAGTGCCGGTAAACGTGGCTTCCAACTGCGCCACCGCACCCGGACAGGTATTCCAGGGCGCCCTGCGCATCACCGGCTCCACCCGCAGGGCAACGCCGTCGACCACGTGCAGGACCACACCCATACAGTGGTAATCATCCTCCACCTCGGCGCTAATACTGCCGGCGCCGGGAGTGACCCTGAAGCGGCGCCGGAAACCGGGCAACTGGTCCAGGGCCTGCGAGGTCATGGGGTCAGTCCCGCACCAGCAACAGCGCGGTTGCCAGCGGGCCGCCGCCGGAAGTGGCGACAGCGACTTTCGGGTCGCCCGGAATCTGCCGCTCGCCGCCCTTGCCGCGCAACTGGACGACGGATTCGAGGGCGAAGCCGAAGCCGTGCAGGCGGCCGGCGCCGATCTGGCCGCCAAAGGTATTCATCGGCAACTCGCCGTCCAGGGCAATGCGCTTGCCGCCCTCGATAAACTTGCCACCCTCGCCGATCTCGCAGAAGCCGAGGGCTTCCAGCCAGCTCAGCGCCAGGAAACTGAAACCGTCGTAAAACTGTACGGTATCGACATCCTCGGGCCGGTAATCGGTGCGCTTCCAGAGGTCGCGCCCGGTCGCGTAGCTGGCCATCCATTCGGCCTGGTCCCAGCTGTGGCGGTCCACAGACCCGGCCACGGCTTCTACCCGGATCGGGGTGCATTTCACTTCATCCAGCGCGTCACCCGCGGAGACGATCAGCACGGTGGACGCATCGGTATAGCGGTCGCAGTCGAACAGGCACAGCGGCTCTGAGATCATCCGCGCGGACATGTACTGGTCCATGGTCAGCGGCTCGCGAACCAGTGCCCGCGGATTGAGCATGGCATTGGCGCGGTCGTTCAGCGCGATCTGCGCCAGCTGCTCGCGGGTCAGACCGTATTTCTTGACGTGCCGCATTGCGTACTGCGCGACCCAGGTCGCAGCGGAAATCGCGTAGAAAGGCGCAAACCACTGGCTGTAGCTTTCGACCCGTTCGGGGCGGGCCATCGGGAATTCTTCGGGGCGGGCCATCGCGGCGGCTTCGTAGACAGTGCGGAAACAGATGACATGCCGCGCCTCGCCACTGCGGACCGCGTTTACCGCGGCGCCGACGGCTCCCAGCTGGGAAGTGATCTCACCGCCACCGGCATACCAGGTGGCCTTGATCCCGAGCGCATCGACCAGTTCATCCGCGCCCACCGGGGAAAAGCCGAGATAGCCGCCCATGCGGCCCGGGTAGGTAGAGACACCGTCGATTTGTTCGATCGTCAAACCCGCCTCGTCCAGTGCTTCCTTGACCGCATCGACGGTCAGCAGCAGCGGGTGGCGGGTCAGTTTCATGCCGACTTCGGACTGGCCGACGCCGGTGATATAGGCTTCTTTACACTGCATGATTATCCAGCCTTTTCAAACAGGGGAACGAACACGTCGTCCTGTTGCTCGAAGGTGACCTTGACGCGGTCGCCGAATTCCACCTCATCGATTTCACAGCCCACGATATTGGTCGTGAGATAGACACCGGGGGCGCCATCGATAGCGACGCGGGCAATCACCAGCGGTACCTTCATCGCCGGGTGCCACATCTGGTGGCAGATGGTGTAGGTATCGATGACACCGGTGCCGGCGACCGCCTGCGGCGCGACATTTTCCGAAAGGCAGTGACGGCAAACGGGCCGCGGCGGATGGGTAAACTCACCGCAGTCACTGCACTGGTTGATGCGCAATTCACCTTCCGCGCCACCGGTCCAGAACGCGCGGTTGTCGTTATCCAGTCGTGGTAATGGGCGTGACGCCATGCTGTAACCTCTTATTGGACGGGGGGCTTTACCAGTCCCCCGATACGAAAAGGGCGGCGATCTCGCCGCCCCAGGGGTCGTTGAACATTAAATATGTTTAACGTCCGCCCATCATCGCGGACAGGTCGATCTGGCCGGTGGCGATACCGCCCATGAAGCCGCCATCGACCGGCAGCGCAACACCGTTGATGAAACCGGCAGCGTCGCTGTTCAGCAGTACCAGCGGACCGGCCTGCTCTTCCGGGGTGGAGCGGCGGTTGATCGGCTGCATGGCCGCTTCCAGGACCGCTGCGGGAGTGGCTTCCTCAAAGTGCTTCATCATCGGGGTCTGGGTCGGCGCAGGCAGGGTGCAGTTGATGCGGATGCCCTGCTTGATCAGGCGCGAGGATACCAGCATGGTCCAGACGATGATCGCTTCCTTGGAGAAGGCGTAGCCTTCCCTGACATGGTCGGGGTTCGCTTCACACCACTTGATCGCGGCGTCGTAGTCGTCGATGGAGATCAGTTCCATCAGCTGGGGCATGTGCTGGCTCCAGCCGATACCGCCAGTGGAAGAGATGCTGGCGATCGCACCGCCCTCGGACATCAGCTTGATGACCTGTTCGGTGACGCGGCGGGTGCCGGCGTAGTTCACTTTCATTACATCCAGCGCAGGCGCGGTCTGCGGCAGGCCGGCACAGTTGAACAGGGCATCTACCTTGCCGCCGATACCGGCAACAGCGGCATCGATCGCCGCCGGGTCACGCAGGTCCACCTGGGTGAACGAGGCCAGTTCCAGGCTGGTTTCCTTGTAGTCCAGGCCGTGCACTTCCGCACCCAGTTCAACCAGCTGGCGGGCTGTCGCTTCGCCCATACCTGAGAAACAGCCGCTGACAATGACGCGCTTGTTCTTGTATCCGAGAAAATCCATGTGCAATTCCTGCTTTGATCTAGGGGTTATGATTGGCAGGATTCCGCTGTGAACCCTGCTACGACTGGAATTTTGGGGCGATTACGAACTGTAGCCGTGTTTCTCGCTTTACTCGCCGCCATCGGCGACTTCAATTATTCGTTCGGGGCAGGCGCGAGCGCCACGCCGGGCGAGCTCTTCCATCCCCGCGGGGACGTCGATTTCCTCGACGGCGATATAGCCTTCTTCGTCGAGGGGGAACAGCTCACTGGAGACAGCTGCGCAGCGCGCGTTGCCCACGCAAAATGACTTGTCAATTTTTAGTTTCATGTCGTCCTCCGCCACAGGGGTGGCGCGACAGACTACACCATGCCCGATTACAAACTCAACTCTCGCAGGAGGGGAACTGAGCGCTGTGTAACGGTACAATGCTGCGACTTGCCAGACCCGCTGGCCAAGCCTTTGCAGGGTGCTTTATTATACAGCACTGGTGTTTAATAACAATTATCCGGAAAGACGGCCACGACCCGCAAATCCAGGTTCTGATCGACCTTCCTGCCCGCCTTGCGGTCGGGCCAGGAATGAACCGGCCCGAATACCAAAAGTCAGGAGAAGCAACAGATGTCTAAAATTATCGCAATCACCGGCGCCGGCGTCGGTCTGGGCCGGGCACTGGCGCGGCGCTTCGCCAGCGAGGGAGAGACCGTGGTCCTGCTGGGGCGCACCGCATCCAAGGTGGCGGCCGCGGCCGCCGAGATCGGCGAGCGCGCCAGCGGCATCGGCTGCGACGTCGGCAACCCGGAGTCCGTGCGCGCGGCCTTCACACAGATTGCGGAACGCCACGCCCACATCGACGTCCTGATCAACAACGCGGCCATTTTCGAGCCCTTCCAGGTCGTCAACGCCACCGACGAACAGATCCTGGGGACCATTACCACCAACCTCGCCGGCCCCATGCTCTGCGCCCGCTCCGCGATCCCCCTGATGAGCGCCGGCGGCCTGATCATCAATGTATCCAGCGAATCGGTAGGCCTCCCCTTCCCCCATCTTTCCGTGTACCAGAGCAGCAAGGCCGGGCTGGAGCGCTTCTCCGAGAGCCTGCGCGCCGAACTCGAGGACTCCGGCATCCGTGTCACCAATGTGCGTGCCGGCCAGATGTTCGAGGAAGGCAAGGAGTGGAACGTCAACCGCGATGACGCCATCGCCTTCCACCAGGCGGCGCTGAAAGCCGGGCTCAACCTCGGGGAACGGCCGATTTCCTCATTCGAGTCGGTCACTGATATATTCCGGGCTCTGCTCGACCTGCCGGCAGACCTGCAGGCGGCGGCCATCAATCTCCACGCCCGCAAGGCATAACCGCGATCGGACGATAACAACATGAATGAAACATTTGATTTCGTAGTGGTAGGCAGCGGCGGCGGCGCCTTCAGTGCGGCGCTGGCCATGCGCGCTGCCGGCAAGAGCGTCGTTATCCTGGAGAAACTGGACAAGGTTGGCGGCACCACCGCCGTGTCCGGCGGCGTGATGTGGATTCCCAACAACCGCTACATGCGCGAGGCCGGCGTCAGCGACAGTCGCGCGCAGGCCATCGAGTACATGGACGCGGTGATCGAGGACGGCGAGGACACGCCCGGCACCAGCCACGAGCGCAGGGTAAAATATGTCGATTCCTCCGTGGAGATGCTGGAATTCCTGGTGTCGCAGGGCCTGCGCTTCCGCCGCGTGCCGAGCTGGCCCGATTACTACCCCGGCCCCGGCGAATCGGTACCCGGGCGGACCGTGGTCTCGGAACTGTTTGACCTCAACCAGCTGGGCGAATGGAAAGAGCGCCTGCAACCCGGCTTCCTTCCGCTCGCGGCCTACCTCGAGGAAGCCATGCAGCTGGCCAACATGAAACGCAACTGGGCGGGCAAGAAGGCGCTGTTCACAGTGCTCGGACGCACCATCGGCAACCGCCTGCGCGGCAGGAACCTGGCCACCGCCGGACAGGCACTGCAGGGACAGATGCTGCACAAGGCGCTGGCAGCCGGCGTGGATGTCCGCACCGGCGCCGGCGTGCAGGAACTGGTCGAGGAAAACGGCCGGGTGACCGGGGTCAAAATCAGCAAGGATGGCAAGGACTGGCTGATCGGCGCCACGCTCGGCGTCCTGGTCAATGCCGGCGGCTTCTCCCGCAACCAGCAGCTGCGCGACCAGTACATCCCGGAAACCTCCGCCGAGTGGACCCTGACAGCCGCGGGCGACACCGGCGAGATGCTGCTCGAGGGCCAACGGCACGGCGCCGCACTGGCGCAGATGGACCAGCGCATCGGCAACCCGATGACCTTCCTGCCCGACGGTAAACCCGCCATCGTCCACGGCGACATGGCCAAGCCCCATTCCATCGTCGTGGACCAGAACGCACAGCGCTACATGAGCGAAGCCGCGTCCTATGTGGAAGTGGGCAAGTCGATCCTCTCCCACCAGGCAAACGCCCCGGCGATTCCCAGCTGGCTGGTCTTCGACAGCCAGTTTATCGACACCTACATGCTCGCCGGCAGCATGCCGGGCAGCAAGAAACCGAAGGAATGGACGGAGTCCGGTTTCCTGAAAAGCGCCGCCAGCATCGAGGAACTCGCCGCCCAGTGCGAACTCGACCCGGCTGCGCTCGCGGCCACTGTCGACCGTTTCAACGGCTTCGCCAAAGCGGGCAAGGACGAGGACTTCGGCCGCGGCAGCCACGTCTACCACGGCTGGCTGGGCGATCCGCTCAACGAGCAGGCACCTACGCTCGGCGCCGTGGAGCAAGGCCCCTTCTACGCCATCAAGGTCTACCCCGGCGACGTCAGCACCTTCGGCGGCATGCTGACCGACTGCGACGCGCGGGTCCTGCGGGAGGACGGCTCGGTGATCGAAGGGCTGTATGCCACTGGTACCTCCACGGCGTCGGTGATGGGCAAGAACGCCCCCGGGGCGGGCGCCAGCATCGGCCCCTCAGTGACCTGGGGCTACGTGGCGGCACAACACGCGCTGGCCGCGGCGCCTTAACATCCTGTTAGAAAGCATGACATTTAATACCCAGTAATAGACAATCGCGCACCACGCGCCGAATTATAACCCCGAGGAGATTTTCGACATGAACCAGTTACCTGATGCCCTGCTCTGCATCGACGGCGAGATGCGCCCCGCCGAGGGCGACAAGAAATTCGACAATATCTGCCCCTGGACCGGTGAAGTCGTCGGCCAGGCCGCCGACGGTTCCGCCAGCGACGTCGAGGCAGCCATTGCGTCCTCGCGCAAGGCTTTCGATGAAACCGACTGGTCCACCAACCACGCCAAGCGGATCGAGCTGGTCACCAAATTCGCCCAGCTGCTGCGCGAGAATCGCGACACCCTGATGCAGATCGCCCGCCTGGAAGCGGGTTCCTCCATCGGCGCCGCCGCCTTCGCCCAGGTCGACAACGCCCTGACCTGCGGTGAAGACATGCTCAAGTGCTTCGAGGAAATCGAGTGGCAGGAAGATCGCGGCGTCCGCGAATTCATGGGCGGCAAGTCCAAGCGCACCGTCTACCACACCCCGCTGGGCGTGGTCGGCGCCATCACCCCCTGGAACGTGCCGCTGTACGTGAACATCGGCAAGGTCTACGGCGCGCTGCTTGCCGGCTGCACCGTGATCCTGAAGCCTGCCCCGGACACCCCGCTGATGGGCTCCTACATGGGTGAACTCGGCATCCAGGCCGGCCTGCCCAAGGGCGTCCTCAATGTGATCACCGCCCAGGACCCGGCGCTGGCCGGCGAAATGCTGACCCGCGACCACCGCGTCGACGTGATCTCCTTCACCGGTTCCACCGGCGTGGGCAAGCGCATCATGGAAAATGGCGCCGAATCCCTGAAGCGCCTGTTCCTGGAACTGGGTGGCAAGTCAGTGAATATCATCCTCGACGACGCCGACGATTTCGCCATGAAAGTCATGACCGGCATGGCGGTATTCCACGCCGGCCAGGGCTGCGCCATGCCGACCCGCATGCTGGTGCCCAAGAGCCGCTACGAGGAAGCCGTGGGCGCCCTGCAGATGGCCTACCAGGGCTTCGCTGAAAGGTGGGGCGACTTCGACGCGCCGGACCAGGTCATGGGCCCGGTCATCTCCAAGCGCCAGCACGACCGCGTCATGGGTTACATCGAACTGGGCCAGCAGGAAGGCGCGCGCCTGCTTGCCGGCGGCAAGTCACGCCCGGACAAGGGCAACGGTTTCTTCATTGAACCGACCTGCTTCGTCGACTGCACCAACGACATGCGCATCGCCCGCGAAGAGATCTTCGGCCCAGTGCTGTGTGTGATCCCCTTCGAGGATGACGAGGACGCGATCCGCATCGCCAACGACTCGGACTACGGCCTGGGCGGCGGTGTACACGGCAGTGTCGAGCGCGCGACCGCGATCGCCCGCCGCATCCACGCTGGCGCGATCAGCGTCAACAGCGGCATGAGCATCACCGGCGACCTGCCCTTCGGCGGCTTCAAGCAGAGCGGCATGGGCCGCGAGTGGGGCCGCGAAGGCATCGAGGACTTCCTCGACACCAAGGTGATCGCAGTCGGCGGCCAGTAAGACCCCGCACGCGCTGCGTCACCTGAACAGCCTGGCTAGTGAGCCGGGCTGTTTTTGCTGACCACCGATCTAGTGAAAAACCCGGCATTTTCGCCGGGTTTTTCTTTTTGTGCGCCGGGTCGATTGAATCACTGTACTGGGGCGGCCTGGCGT